>JBNKUI010000023.1:0-4963 GCA_050298535.1 Saprospiraceae bacterium | reverse complement strand
ATCGCTTTTAGATACTTCAGTGGTTCTGGATTTTACTTGTGGAACGCAGTGCCTTGTAGTTACCGTTGTGCTTGTGGTGCACTTCCGCTATTTTAGCTGTACTTGCCAACTGTGGGCACACAAACCGATAGTTAGGCGTTGTGCTTAATTGTACTTTATTCTTTAGATTCCAACAGCCACATGTCGAACTTTCTTCTCAACACATCAATTGGATCAACACCATCAGGTGTAGCCCCGACATTAATATCCAAACTTAGATTTTCATAATCTGAGTCAGTATCTGTTGGTCGAGCGACACGAATGAACGCTGATAAGGAACTAACTCCTTGTGCAAAGCATCGTTTGTCCGATCCTATTCTTTTTGCCCCCTCCATTGCAGCCATTAATTTTTCCGCTAGTGAACCTTGGGTTTCAAGGAAATTGAGTTCCATGTCATTAAGAACTTCTTCATTCAATAATATATTACCCTGGATAGAATAGGTCGGACCCAACCGGTGACTAGCATAAGGAATATTTTGGCTACCTGTAAATGCAGCTGACCTGGTATCATGCAATTCTAAACTTACAATACCGTATTGTCGTTTTGAAATAGTTCCGCCATCTCCTTCAAAATCATTTCTAATCATGAAGTCAATGATCTCATTTGGAGAATCTCCAAACTTCATTCTATCCCTTGCCGCTTTTTGATTTTCAGGATTCCACCTGGCTTGAGTATGAATCGCACCTATTCCCAGAATGATATCACTAATTACCAATGCACCCTCTTCACCATTTAGCATTACGTTATCTAGGCACGTTGCACCCGCACTTCCAACCTCCCTTGTCAATGTATCTATTGCCACTATGGAAAAAGTGTGTTGAGTTCTAGCGGATCGAGTGACAAGTAATAATGTAAACAATACAATAAATTTCATAATCCTTCTGATTAATTAAAGATGTGAACTTGGAGAGAAAAACTAAGCACAACAAAACACTATCATCCATAAGCTAACTTAGCTATTTGCAAAGACTATTGCAATCCGATACTTTTATAGAAGCTAAAAAACGACCATCTCACGGATGATAGCTGACCGTTGTGCCGAATGCAGAATGGAAGATGGATCTCTGCTAAAAGCTACAGAGAGCTATCATTTCAACTTTAACCCGACATCTGGACTGATGTCATGGTAGCCAAGGCAGTAGCAAGGTTTCATGATGACTTTGGAATCAGCTTTTCGAAAGGCTGTTTTAGGTGCTTTTGCTGACATTGAACCCGGGAATTTGTAACTTTATTCATCAAGAAGTTCACAATGATAGATTATAGGCTTCATATATCGATTGATCCAAACACAAGATTCGGCAAACCATGTATCATGGGAACTCGAATCTCTGTATATGATGTGTTAAGCTGGTTTGCTAATGGAATGACCCCTAGTGATATCATCGAAGACTACCCAGAGCTGAACTTGGAACAGATTCAAGCATGTCTTGCATATGCGGCAGACAAGGAACACAAAGTTAGGGTGGCATCGTGAAACTATTATTTGACCAGAACATCTCATACCGTGTAGTCAAGAAGTTAGAAAGGGAATATCCAGAGTCAGAACAGGTCAAAAGATTGGGACTCGAGAACTCAACAGACTTGGAACTTTGGGAATATGCAAGGCAGAATGGCTATACCATTGTGACCTTTGATTCAGACTTTATGGATATATCAAATCTCAAGGGACACCCACCGAAGATTATTTGGCTACGAACTGGGAACACAAGAACCGATTCGATTGCAAACTTGCTCTTAAGGAAAGTTGATCAAGTCGCCGAATTTTTAAACAATAGGGACAGCAAGGACTGGGCATGTCTTGAAATGGAATAGATGAGCTCTACGGCACAACACCATGCAGCACGCCAGCCTCGTTATCACTTCGGCCGGTCGGCTACACTCAAACGTTATCGGTAAGAAAAATAGATAATTATGGGATTTAATATAGCAGGATTAGTAATTGCAAATAATTATGAAAAGGAAATTTCCAAATTAGAAGATGATATCGCTTGGGATATTGAGATTCTGGAAGAAATTAGTTTTGAAGAAGCATCTTCAAATTGGACTCCGGAAGAGGAGTTTAGATTATTTTTTACTGACAAGGCAACAATGATTTTCTTTCCACATTCGTGGGTAATGGAACGTTATGGTTCTCACACCTCAACTTCATTGTGTTATGCATATTCTGCAACTTCAATGACTTTTTTTATCAGCTACTCAAATACTGAAGAAAAGTATGGTCGGTTCCTAATTACGAATGAAGGTGAAACAACAATAGCAGAAGGACAAAGAATACCATATGAAGATCAAAACATGTCGACCGATGCCATAATATTTCAATTAATTGATGATATACTCGGTGAATCGTTTCATGAAATCGACATGTCAGCTAAAGCCTATAGATGTCGGAAACTAAATCCTGCCACAACTAGATTGAAGTATATAAGGAAACAACCTATTGAGAAAGAAGAAATGTCAAACACCAAATCAAATAAAGAGTCAAAACAAAACCTACAATCGAAGGCAACGACTGAAACTAAGAAGTGGTGGGAATTTTGGAAATAAATCCTACCGATAACAAGCTGCGATCACGGAATACTTCGCTATCACTCGTACTCCGGATGCAGCCGGACCGTTAGCGACAAGCTATTTAAAACAAACTACTGCAATGTTACCAGATTTAATCAGAGTAAAAGTTCTAATCCATAAGAAATTAATGGAGTTTGTAAGGGCTCGGACTAACTTTTACAAAACTGGTCTTGAGGATGTTGGTCTAAAAATCTTACACGAAGGGCACAAATCTGGTATTACAAGAAAGGGTCAGCCGTTTGAGGAATCTGCTATGCAGCATTTTCAGTCGAAGTTAGAATTTGATTTGGATCAAATAAGGGCAGCTAATACCAATGAAATTTTCCAGAAGTTGGATTTGCTTTCATATAAAATAGCAAATTTTCAAATTGCAATTATGCATGAAAAGATAAAAGCTGCAACTGAAACTACTGGAAATCAGATACCGCTTGACTATACACCGGATATGATTTTTCAAGCAATGGAGAAAGTCGATGTTCAATTTGATAATGAAGGTAAGATGTTGTCTCGATTTTATGAAAGTCCATTTTCACAATCTAAGATTAAACCGATTCTAGATCAGATAAATAATGATCCTGATCTACTGGAAAAGTATAATAAATTAGTTCAACAAAAATATCAAGAGTTTATTGCAAGAGAGAATAATAGAAAACTGGTTATCTAAAGCGTCAGAACGGTCATTTCAGCTACCGTTTTGTTATATACTTCTCGAGAAAGGATATAAGATTGTCCACGTCTCAAGGCACTGTGGTATGGAACTTGGCAAGGATATTCTTGCTATTGCACCAGATGGTAGTCCAACTGCGTTTCAGCTTGAAGGAAAGGCTAAGCTTAAGTTAAGAGATTGGAGAAAGGAGATCAGTCACCAGATTCGGGACTTAACCAATCTTCCACTCGAACATCCAAGTATTTCCTCAAATAGATGGCACAAGTCTTTTCTGGTGATAAACGGAGAACTAGAAGAAGAAGTTACTGAAGCAATAAACAAGTATAACCGTGGTCAGGTGCAAACCTTTACAACTGACGAAAAGAACCTCCATGTAATAACCTTCGGCGAGTTACTTCATGACTTCATTCAGATCGGGAGTCGACTATGGCCGACTGAACTTCGAACAGTAAAGGAAATTCTTGAGATAATTATTAAAGATGAGAGAGATCTCTTTCCAAAGGTTATTTACGAAAGGATAATTGAGGAGCACTACAACCTCAAGGTATCAAAGAAAATTTCGAAAGCGAGGAGCCAGAGAATGATTTCAAGTGCTGCACTTCTCACCTCATTGATCTCATCTAATTATTCAAAAGTAAACAACCACTATGCTGAGATTGAGTGTTGGACATCATTTATAGCATATACTCTAAGTTTTGCAATAAAATATGACATTCCAAAAAAGTACTTCATCAAGGAGGTCAATCTGGCCCAAACTATAATTGAGAACTCATTGGAGAATCTCTATCAAGAGGTTAAAAAGAACAGGAGAATCCTGGAGGGAGATCCTTTAACTGACTCTTTTGTAGTAGGTTATAGAGTCACAATTCTTCTGAGCTTATTGGCAATTCGTAATCTTTACAAGAATGAAGATAGAGACATCTGGTTAAAAAGATTTTTTCCGATAATTTGAATAAAATAGGAATATGGGGAGAGTCTGCATTTCCACATTTACTAATAATTTATTTGTATCATCGTCGTACTAATTTCGAAGGTCAGAGTTCCGACCTATTAAAAATGTATTTGTCTCTCTTGATAGCTGTTAATGGTGATGATCGAGAAGTGCTTTTTCCAAACCCATATTACTCATTAGAAGAAGTATTATTATTTATCTATGGTGATCAGGCTGTTCAGATAGAAGAAAAATTTAAGGGAGATTCGTATACCATTGATGCTTGCATTCAATTACTCGCGAGAGAAGGGGAAAAGGAATTTTTGGCAGAAAATTGGGGACCAATAACAAAAATAAGTCAATCAAAATTCACTCCTGAATCTCACTATGAATGGTTTAGAAATAGATGTGACCATGGTACATATGATACAGTACTGATTGAGTTTCCGACCCAATATACGGACCTAGTTAAGACGGCTGCAGAGATTAATAGAGTACGGTTCCCTAAGCTGATCGATGATTTCAGAAAACTAATTCCACTATTTCTTATATTAATGCCTCACAGATTGGAAGCTGAAATAGTTAAATATTTGGCAGAAATGTACGAGCCTGTCGCTAACAATTAGTGACAAATGTCCTGTGGGTGCAGGGTCAGCCCACGGCATTTTCACTGCTGTTGTACTGAACACCTATGGGTGTCGTTGACCTTTAGCAGTATGTAATTTCAAAGTATGGAATAGTGGTTGGGTAATGGGAG
>JBNKUI010000022.1:0-255005 GCA_050298535.1 Saprospiraceae bacterium | reverse complement strand
TGGATAAAAGGTGCCAGGTGTTGGATGTCGGGTGTCGGGTGTCGAAAACGTAAGAATATAGGACGTCGGATTCAAAGTGGCCTTGAGAGAAAATGGCATGAATCAAATTTAAATTATTGCCCATCCGCTTTTGCTTCCTACAAATATCACAAGGAACACGTACTGAGAGCCTTATTTTCTTACTGGGGTATTTAGCGGATATTTTGATTCATTCCATTTTACCCATAATTACGGTAGCTAAGAGTTTCAATAAGATAATACAGCGATTATGCCAGCTTTCAAGCTCGGGACAATGACACGAGGCAGAGTATCCCTTCACCCTGGACCAAGTAAGAAATCGCCACCTTGAATTTGACTAGACTTTTGCTTCTTTTTGGCAATGAAAAAGAAGGCCCCACGCAGTGGACCTTACGATCAAAACTTAAATAAACTTTAAATAAAAATGCAGGAAGATTGGACACAAGAACAGGACCCAGAAAATCCATTTTATTGTCGAGTCGGTGAATCGTTGAAACAGCTTTTTTTGCTTGCCCGCTACCCCGGCCTCGCCAGGGACCGTAGCTTAGCATAGGTCACTGTCCAGGGTCTAAAGCTTTGGCGAAAGACTCTTTTTCTCTGGCACCCGTAGCCGAAGCGAAGGTTGCTCGCAAGCTCCGAAAACCGGGAGTTCGCCCGCTATCTCTAGAGATGGATGTCGGATTCAAAGTGGATAAAAGGTGCCAGGTCGCCAGAGTGTTGGAAATTTCATAAGAATATAGGATGTCGGATTCAAAGTGGCCTTGAGAGAAAATGGCATGAATCAAATTTAAATTATTGCCCATCCGCTTTTGCTTCCTACAAATATCACAAAGGAACACGTACCGAGAGCCTTATTTTCTTACTGGGGTATTTAGCGGATATCTTAATACTTTTCATTGCACTCATATTTACGGGATACAAGAGTTTCAATAAGAAAATACAGCGATTATGCCAGCTTTCAAGCTCGGGACAATGACACGAGGCAGAGTATCCCCTCACCCTGGACCAAGTAAGAAATCGCCACCTTGAATTCGACTAGACTTTTGCTTCTTTTTGGCAATGAAAAAGAAGGCCCCACGCAGTGGACCTTACGATCAAAACTTAAATAAACTTTAAATAAAAATGCAGGAAGATTGGACACAAGAACAGGACCCAGAAAATCCATTTTATTGTTGATTCGATAGTCGTTGAAACAGCTTTCTTGCTTGCCCGGCCCTGTTTTTCTCTGGCAACCGTAGCCGAAGCGAAGGTTGCTCACAAGCTCCTAAAACCGGGAGTCCGTCTGCTATCTCTAAAGATGGATGTCGGATTCAAAGTGGATAAAAAGGTACCGAGTTCCGAGTGCCAGGTCACTGGGAAATTTTCGTAAGAATATTTGTTGTTACTAGTCATTCTGGAACTGCTGACTTTTTTGCTTTCCCGCTAACCTAAGGTAGCTTTGGTGTTTTTCATTCGCTCCCCGGCTTTTCTGAAACGAAGTGGAAGACAAGCAGGGGCCGGGGGTCTATGTTTATCAAGGGTCATCGGGTGCCGGGTACCAGGTCGCCGGGAAACTTTCGGAACATGGGACATCGCATTCAAAGTGGCCTTGAATCGCTAGAACACTAATCTTCTAGATACGACTCAGAAAAGTACAAATCACATCAGAAGATGTAACTTATAGCATCTCCTCCCCGTCTCAACCCATGATCAACGAAAGCAAAGCCGAAGCTACATGTTAGAAGAATACGAAATCAACGTACGTATAAAGCTGTCACTACTCTGGACATCCGTCATGTTTTGCTATGTCTATGGTGATTACTTTGAATTATATGTGCCGGGAAAAGTAGAAGACTTACTCAATGGTAATAATATACTGGATGATCCCACAAAATTGCTTACTGCAGCGATCGTACTTGCGATACCAGCCTTCATGATCACACTCTCATCTATTCTCCCATCATCGGTAAGTCGATGGCTAAATATCATACTGGGGTCACTCTATACGGCCATGATGCTTTTCATTGGATTCAATTCGATCACTCCCTGGTATGGGTTCTATGTCCTTCTGGCGTTTCTGGAGAGTCTGCTCACCGCATCCATCGTTTGGTTTGCATGGCAATGGCCCAGGTCGACCCACGAATAATAAGAAATCTTCTAATCCAGCCCTTAATCTGCATATTTAGTTGCCTTCAGTTCCAAACCAACAGTCCCTCGGTAAAGAAAAAAAATTTCTCTCTGATCATAAGGGTAGATCTTGATGTGAAAGTTGGCATCTTTTATAGGCCTATTTATGGGAATATGAACCAAAAGACATCCATCAACATCAGTACCGCGATGCTAATATTATTTTCCAACACTCAAAAATAAAAGGAATATGCAACGACTGCATTGATCAATATCTCCATGTCTAATTATGTCTACAACAAAAGCTTTTCGCCACATCATTTTCAGGTGAAGTATACAACTGCGAATGGAATATTCGTCATGGCATCCGGACAAATTGGCATTATTATAGATAGCGCCATCATCGGAAGTCAAAGCACTCAATATGCCCTCAATATTTCAGGAGGGCAACGTGGACGCAACGATACCAGTGTCACAGAGAGCATGAGAATTACACAGCCCACTGACAATGCAATCAGTATCATCAAACCATATTCTCAAGGTATCGAGATTTCATCAGCAGGTCAGAACGGAGCCTTTTATTCGAAATTCTCAAGGATATGGTGTAAGATTCTTCAACATGGGCGCATCAGGAGTTAACGTGGAAGAGTTTGGAAGATTTGGCCTGGAGCCATATTTGAGGTCCAATTAAGATTGTGCATAGCGCCAATCATTTCTGATTTTCTGCTAACACAAAGTGATTAACGGCACCTTCGTACTAGAAGTGCGGTCGAATAGATAATTTAAATCTGTTCATCAACAAATCACAGTGTCAATCGACAGCTCATGGATGATGTTTAACTGGGTTTTCAAAGTGCATTGAACTTTTAAGTCAATAAGTTGAACATAAATGCAAAGCATGCTCGTACTGCCTGCATTTACTTTGTAACAAGAAGAATCAAAAATATTGTTGCAAATGAAACGTCCAAATTCTCACCAAGGTAAATACTCCCAAAAAGCTCATCTTTTCTTTGACCAAGTCATTGGGCATGGCAAAACGATCATATGGTTTGCAATAGTGGCAAGTATCGGTATGGCCACATTTATTCCCAACATTCGAATCGATACCTCAGTGGAAGCATTCATCAGCCCCGATCACCCCTCCCTGGTTAGCAGGGATCGGTTAAAAGAAATCTTTGGACTTTCAGACCCAATAATTCTGGCAGTTGAGAACAATGGGCCAGAAGGCATTTAGGAGGAAAAAACATTACAGCTGATTGAAAACCTCACTGACACGATCCAGAAATTACAGGGTGTTGATCCTGAACGTGTTGTCAGTTTGGCGACAGAAAATACCATTCAAGGTCATGAAGGTAATATTCTAATCGAGTCATTCCTGAAAGAAAAGTCTAATGGTGAACAGATTAGATCGGCGGTTGAAAATTTTCCCTTATATGTAGGAAATTTAGTAAGTGAGGATGGCACAGTCAGTCTAATCATCATTGAACTATTAGATAAGCAACGGTTTGGGTCTTCAGTATATAACAATTTATATACCCTAATTAATGCCATGGACTGCAAAGAAGATCTGATCATAGCTGGAGAAGGTGCTGTAGTCGAACACCTTGGCAAGTATGTTCAGGACGATGCCAAACTGATGACTCCCCTGGCATTTCTAGTGATTACCATTATTTTGTTTTTGGCCTATAGAACACTTGGTGGACTTTTGATATCAAACATGGTGATCATAGGTTCATTATTGATTGCCATCGGTACAATGGTTGCCACAGATGTACCTTTTTACCTTATTTCAAACATTATTCCTGTAATAATTATTGCGATTTCTGTTGCAGATTCAATTCATATCCTAAGCCATTACTATGAATTGCAATCAAAGGCAACCTATCAGACGAAACGAGAAATCGTGGTTAAAACGATGGTGGAAATGTGGAGACCCATTCTAGTTACTTCAGTAACAAATATCGTTGGATTTATTGCAATGGGATATTCATCAACCATGCCTCCCATGCGAGCCGTGGGATTGTATTCTTCACTGGGTGTCGTAGTTGCATTAGTATTCTCATTGTTTGTATTACCATCGGTATTAATGCGCGTAAATATAAAACCCTCCAAAGCATTTACCGTGAGGGGAAAAGCAAGTGTTGATAGCTTCGGAGTCTTTATGATGTTCATTGGAAATAAAGTACTGAAGAATCCAAGAATCACGATTGGTATTGCTGTGATCATCTGTATTCTTGGACTTGTTGGCATGGCCAGAATGGAACTAAATGATACTATGGTTGAATACTTCAATCCACAAGAAGATATATATCAGGCAGACAAGCTTATAAACAAGAAATTAAATGGAACCAACTTCTTTGATATTGTAATTGACACTG
This sequence comes from Saprospiraceae bacterium, assembly GCA_050298535.1. Lineage (GTDB taxonomy): Bacteria > Bacteroidota > Bacteroidia > Chitinophagales > Saprospiraceae > JABDMH01. Next base: position 250,503 of record JBNKUI010000022.1, on the reverse strand, counting down.
AGGAGCCCGAAGGTCTATTTGATATCACTCGCCTCAAAAAAATTGAATCGCTCCAAGATTTTCTTGAGAAACAACCACATGTCAAAGGGTCTACTTCTATCGTAGATATTATGAAACAATTGAACCGGTCAGTAACCAACGGTAGTCTGAAAGAATATCGACTGCCTGATCGTGATAATCTAATTGCTCAATACTTTTTATTGTATTCAGCCAGTAGTTCACCCACAGATTTTGAGCAATATGTAGACCATGAATATCAGTTGGCAAATATTCGGGTAATGATGGACAATGGGCAATACAAGTATATAGCTCCTGTCCTCCAAAACACTCGAAATTATATACATGATCAGTTTGACGGGGAGGGAATGACGGCTGAGGTTTCAGGATGGCTAAATGTTATGGACTACTGGATAGGCAGCATTAGACTTAGCCACTATTTGGGAGTTATCCTGGCGATGATTATAGTATGGATGATTTCAGCATTTAGCTTTAGATCTTTCTATGCAGGATTCCTGGCGATAATACCTGTGGCAATGGCCGTTTTCCTAAACTATGCCATTATGGGATTTGCCGGGATATGGCTAAAAGTCTCAACATCCATCACGGTGGCCATTGCCATAGGTGTAGCCGTAGATTTCTCTGTACACACCATTGATCGGTTGATGGTATTGACGCGTGAGCAAGGATTCTCAATCAATCAGGCATTGCCTCTTTTGTATCCGAATACGGGTAGAGCCCTATTATTTAACCTCCTGGCGCTAGCTCTGGGTTTTGGGACAAATATTGTTAGCTCCGTACCGCCCTGGGCTACATTCGGATTACTGGTCATGACAATGGTGACCGTCAGTTTCATAGCCAGCTTAACACTACTCCCGGTTCTGATCAAAATATTGCAGCCTGCATTTCTCCAGTATCGAAATCCGTTAGCCATTAATGAGATACGACAAAAAGGCAAAGCAGCATAATCAAGACATTATTTTTTAAATAAACAAATCAACTATTATGAAAAATTTAATTCAATTTCTAGGCACCATTCTATTTATCACCCCTTTAATGCTAACCTCGCAAGAATTGCCAGATGCAAATGCCATTGTACACCAAACTCAAATTAGAGACGATGGAAATTTTCTTACACAAGATGTAAGACTTGTGCTAATCTCAAAGAATGGAAAATCGCGAATTCAAGATACCAAGGTATACAGAAAGTATTACGGAGAAGAACGGAGACAGGCAATATTTTATACATCTCCCAGCAATATATCGGGAACAGGGTTTCTGGTTATTGACTATCCGGTCAAGGATAAGGATGATGATCAATGGCTTTATCTACCCGCTCTGCGAAAAACCAGACGAATTTCCGCAGCCAACCGAGGAGATTACTTTCTGGGTACTGATTTGACTTATGAGGATATCAAGCTTGGACCGAAGCTTAGCGATGAAGACTATGTTCATACTACATCAGGTATGGAAGATATCGATGGACATCCATGCTACATCATTGAGTCAACGCCCACTGACCAGAGAACGTCAAAGGAGCTAGGATATAGTAAAACAAAATCATGGATCGATAAAGATATTTGGATAGTACGCAAAGCAGAGTTCTGGGATATTGGTGGAAATAGTTTGAAAACCATATTTGTCAAGGATATAGAAAAAATTGAAGGTATTTGGACACCTCGGCAATTTCACATAATCAATCACAAAACTGGACATATGACAGACTTCATTTTTAGCAATATAGATTACACCCATGAAATTGTCGATGAAATTTTTACAGAAAGAGCACTCATTAGAGGCATTTAATACAGAAGTCATGAAAACATTGAATTGGAATATGATACAACTGATGTTCTTACTTACTCCAGGCCCAGTATTGGGTCAGGACATCATCAAAAAGCAACAAAAGGGACTGAATTACCTTTGGAAGAATTACGTGGAAACGAGTATGATCTCACAATTTAATTATGGCCATGAGCTTGATGACAATACGGGTCAATTATTAAAGCTCTCATTAAAACCCGAACTAAAGGTAAAAATTCACAAAAAATGGAGACTGACTAGCATTCTTCGGCTTTATGGAGATGTATTAGATAATCTTGAAAAAGGAAGGCCTCCTCAAACTGGATTTTCAAAGATTTCTAAACCCTGGTTAATAGGAGATCGAATAGAATTGGAATTAAGAGAATTATACCTCGACTGGTTTGTGGGAGAAAAAAGTACTGTGCGACTTGGAAAGCAGCAAATCGTCTGGGGAGAAACGGATGGACTTAAACTCTTAGATGTTATAAATCCTCAAAATTTCAGAGAATTTATGTTGGAGGATTTTCAAGATTCTCGCATACCGCTTTGGTCAATCAAGGGTGAATTCCCAATTCGTGATGTGGATGTGGAGATCGTCTGGATACCTGACCTTACTTATCATGAAATCCCCAGCTTCGGATCTCCATACTTTCCTACAGCTATGATGCCTGCTGCTAATCCGACACAACCTGTTGAATTTCTCGATGGTGGGAAGCCTGATAGAATCATCAAAGACTCTGATATCGGACTTAAGGTATCCACTTTCCTAAAGGGTTGGGATATATCCCTTAATTACTTATATCATTACGATGATCTTCCAGTCCCTGATTTTCATCTTAACCAAGACTCAGATGATGAACATCAGCTTCAAGTTCAGATGAAATATCATAGAATGCATACTCTTGGGGGGTCTTTTAACAACGCAATTGGCCCCATCAGTATCAGAGGAGAGATCGCATATAACTTCCGGCGATATTTCATATCAAGCTCTATAAATACCTCAGATAATAAAGTGGTGAGTGATCAATTTATGTTAGCGATAGGAGCTGACTGGCTATTCAAGGAAACAATGTTGAGTGTTCAGTTTTTTAATGATTTTCTCCTGCATAATATGTCGGCAAATAATCGAGAGCAATATGAAAGGTATTATTCCTTGCTTGGATCCCAGGAATTGTTAAATGATAATTTGAAGATTGAACTTCAGATGGTACAAAATTTAAATAGAGGAGATGGAATGATTCGGCCAAAGGTATCCTATTACTTGCGAAGCAACTTACAAGTAAATTTAGGTTCCACAATCTTCCATGGCAATCAGAATGGATTCTTTGGACAGTATAAAAAGAGGTCAAGACTATTGGTCGGTTTAGAGTGGGGCCTCTAGATCATTTCAAATATCACTAGTTTTTCATTTACCTATAAATAAGATATTTAACAATCCAAAGTCAGATACTTGGCCGACATGCATATATCATCAAATATCTGTAACTTGTTGTACTGAGCAGGCCATGGAACAATAGAGTTGAATCAAATTTAAAGGAAGGTAAATGCAAAATCTGTATGAAATTGTTAAAGGACATCTACATTTCCGAAAATTTGTATTGGATGATATTGTCTGTATAGAATACACCTGTCCACTTGAGGAAGAGCACCTAGGAATCTATTCGCAGACGGATTATCTCATTCATGTATTGAGTGGTAAGAAGACCTGGCAAACTATTGATGGAAAGTCAGTAGTTACCGCGGGGGAGACTCTATTTATAAAAAAGGGTGCAACGATTGTAGAACAGGATTTTGACGATGAATTTTGCATGCTAGGATTCTTCCTGCCTGATGACTTGATCAGAAGCTCTCTATCAGGAATTGCCACCATCGACAGTCCTCCTCACACAACTACAAGTGTGCATCGTTTTACTGCAAGCAAGCTTAATAAAAAACAGTATTTGGATGGATTTATCCATTCGCTATATCCCTATTTTCAGAATTCCAGTCAACCTGTGCCTGATGCCCTCCTTAAACTCAAATTGAAAGAACTCCTTATTAATATTTACTATCATAGTGGTGATGTAAATTTGGTTAATTATTTGCGAAGTGTAGTCTTAAATCGAGAGCCTTCACTGACACAGATTATGGAAACGAATTTTTCTTATAATCTTAAACTTTCTGAATATGCTAAGATGTGTCATCGTAGTCTCTCTAAATTCAAACGGGACTTCTTCAATCACTACAATATGACTCCAGGTAAATGGCTACATAAGAAACGCCTAAACTATGCCATGGGCCTCATGATGAGTGGAGATAGTAATATTACTTCTGTAGCTTTTAATGCTGGCTTTGCAGATGTATCACATTTTAGCAGGGCTTTTAAAAAGGAGTATGGATTAAGCCCCCGAGCTTACCTGAAATCTGTTACCGTGTAATCTTCAATCGATTTTACAAGTTTTTGGACTTTTCAGCAAAGTTTATTCGCTTGAATCTGCTGAAGTTTGATGTATTAATCATCAAATAAATCTATAGTCATGAAAACGATTTCTACAGAACAAATTAATTGGACCGAACTTACCGAAAAATTAGGAAAAGAGTTTGAAGAGCGAGCAATTGAACATGATCTTTCGGGTAAATTTGTCTTTGAGAATTACGAAAGATTGAAGGAATACAATTTCTTTTCTGCTGCTATTCCGAAGAAATTTGGTGGTGGCGGACTCACTCACTCCCAGATCTGTCAAATCATCCGGGCTATTGCAAAATATTGCGGTTCTACAGCGTTAGCCTTTTCTATGCATCAGCATCTTATTGCTGCGGCCCTGTGGAAGTATAAACAAACAGGTAAAGGTGTGGCCTTACTTAAGGCAGTTGCTCGAAACGAGCTAGTCCTAATCAGTACCGGAGCACGTGATTGGCTTGGTTCCAACGGTAAATTATCAAAGGTCAAAGGTGGCTACTTACTAGACGCTAAGAAGCATTTTGCTAGTCAATCAGCTGCAGGAGATGTAGTAGTAACAAGTGCGCCTTTTGAAAATGCGCAAGGAGAACGATTTGTTCTACATTTCTCAGTACCGATGAATACCACGGGTGTTTCTCTTTTAGAAAATTGGGATGTCATGGGAATGAGAGCAACCGGTTCTCAGACCATTGTCTTTGAACAAGTTTTTGTACCAGATTCAGCAATTACGTTAGAAAGGCCACAAGATGAATTTCATCCCGTTTGGAATGTGGTCCTTACTGTCGCTTTACCATTAATCATGGCTGCCTATGTTGGTTTAGCAGATAAGGCATTTGAAATTGCAGTGGTAAAGGGGAAGAAATACCACCGAAACCATAATTATATCTCGATCCTCATTGGAAGAATGTTTAATCAGTTACTAAGCTGCAGAACCTCCTGGAAAGCCATGTATAAATTGACAAATGATTTAGAATTTAGCCCGAATGAGGAAAGGACAATTGCCATGCTTTCACATAAAACCAACGTAGGTGAAGCTGCCAAGAAAACAGTGGAATATGCTATGGAAGCTATAGGTGGTCAAAGCTTTTATCGATCTAACGGACTGGAAAGGATATTTAGGGATGTACAAGCTTCTCCATTTCATCCACTTCCAAAATGGGACCAATTTGATTTCACCGGAGAACGAATATTAAAATCATATGAATCTGATAAAGCAAGGTTATATAGGGAAATGACCATCTAATGGTAGATCGCTCGTATATTCCTGAGAATAAGGCAATAAAGTTTATGTCATACCTAAGTATAAATTGACTAGATATCTCTGCTATTCTCCATTCACCCTAATAGATAACAGGGGAAACCTTGTCCATGAAAATGCTTCCGATACCAAGGGATAAGAAAAATTAAAATCATTATCGAAGAGCAGTTACAATACGATAAGCCGCTAAAACTCAGTATCATCGTTTAGAATATAAGTCATACAACAACCTTTTAAACATCGGTGCCACTGGACGTCCCCATACTAGATGCCCAAGATTCTCCATAGCATCCAGGAAAGAATACCTTTCTTGGTTAAATACAACATTATATCCCAGCTTTCTCTCTGATTTGACTAAAACGGAAAGCCCATCAGTCCCCCCCGCTGGTCCCATTTACACTGTCGCATCTCTGATCTATATGAATAAAAAATGAATACTCGATTTATGGAAATAGATCCTGACTGACCTCATTCAATTGTGAGTAATCCGCGATACTCATCAAAATTACCAAAACAAAAAAAGAGACATATGTGACCTATTCATTGGTTTATAACCCTATGTATGCTATTTACCCACTCAAGAACATTCGCCCAACATCATTTTCATGTTGAGCATGCACCTGCAAATGGAATATTCGTCCAGGCACCCGGACAAATTGGACTTATTATAGATAGTGCCATCATCGGAAGCCAAATCACCGAGTCACAGGGAACGGGTCAGATAATTGCCAAAAGTGCAAACCATGGTATGTACCTGCATCGGTCAGGAAAGCATGGGATATGGATCGATTCAACGGAACTCAATGGTATACAGATCAATCGCACAAATCAGCACGGCATACAAATAGAAGATGCATCCGTGCATGGTATAGTGATAAGTCAAAGCACACAATACGGTCTCAATATTTCCGGGGGACAACGTGGACTTAATGTTGCTAATGTGACAGAAGGTATGAGAATTACACAGCCCGCTGACAATGGAATCAGTATCATCAACCCATATTCTCAAGGTATCGAGATTTCATCAGCAGGTCAAAACGGAGCTTTTATTCGGAATTCTGAAGGCTATGGTGTAAGAGTCTTCAACACGGGTGCATCAGGAATTAAAGTGGAGGAGTCCGGCAGTTTTGGCGTGGAAGTGGAGTCCTCCATAGCAGCCGGGATTTCAATTAAGGATGCCGGAGCACAGGGAGTGTTTGTTAATGCGTCCTCCAGTCACGCCTTTCATAGTCTGGCATCAAAAGGTAAGGGAGCCTTCCTTGTTCATCCTCAGAAAGAGGGCGTACATATCATAAACTCGGGACTCGAAGGTATATTCATTGATACGGCCGGTGCAGACGGTATCAGAGTCAATTATGCTGCAGATGATGGTCTCACCATTTCAGATCCACAGGATGATGGTATAAATATCATAAACCCATTAGGTGATGGCATTCATGTAAATGGGGCCGGATCCAGTGCAGGGCTATTTATATCAACAGCTACCTCAACGGATCCAGCAGTATATGTGACGCATTCTAATGATGATGAAATTGATCTAGAGATTGGAGGAGATGCAAATGTGAAAGCTGGAGGTCATTTCGAAATTCAACTGGACGGTGACAATACAATTGGAGATGCCTTCTTTCAAATCCGAAGCTCATCTGGGACCCTACCGCTGGTTCTTGGTGAAAGTGGGAATTTGGCGGTAGCCGGACATCTCTCAAAAGGCAGCGGATCATTTAAGATTGATCATCCGCTGGATCCTAAAAATAAATACCTGTATCACTCCTTTGTGGAGAGTCCGGACATGATGAATATTTACAATGGCAATGCAGTGTTAGATGACAAGGGTGAAGCCATCATTCAAATGCCCGACTGGTTTCAGCCTCTCAATCGTGACTTCCGATATCAACTGACGCCCATCGGGGCACCAGCCGATCTATATGTAGCCTCGGAAATCGTGGATGGAAACTTTAAAATAGCAGGAGGGCAAAGTGGTTTAAAAGTTTCCTGGCAAGTCACCGGAATCCGTCAGGATAGATATGCCAATGCCCACAGACTGCAGGTAGAAGTCGAGAAAGAAGACGAAAAAAAGGGCAGTTATCTGCATCCCGGCGTATGGAATAATCAATGAAAAATCTATTAAATCGATGTATTTATGAAAAGAAAAATATTATACAACATAATGTGTCTCATTACATTGTCTAACATCCTGCAAAGTCAGGAACTCACACTAGACTCCGATCGTCTACGGTTTGAAATCAGTAACTCGGAATATGGAAGCCTAAATTATCAATACTATCCATTTGGACCCATCATGGAATTAAAGTCAAATCACTATCTGGGAACTATGCGACTGAATTCATTATTTAAAATTGATTTCAGAACCGGTGGAAGTAGTATCAGTCATGTAGGTATTGATCATTATGGATATACTAATCTGGGTAATGATGCCCCGTCTATTAAGATGAAAATGCTCTATGGCACTTCTCCAGGCACAGTAAATGGAGGCAGACAGCTACCGCATGGTCTGGGGGATGCCAACAGAATTCTTAGTGTCCAGGTACATATGAATTTTCAGCCTAATGGCAACGACGTCTACTATCCAGCAGGAATGCCGTTTGAAAACCAGAACTATACCTATTTTTGGGATGATTACAATGTAACAATCCAGAATAGTGCCAGCGCCGGAAGTACTTCGGTACTTAATAAACCCGTCAGGGTGTTAGTGATTTATGAGCAGTAGTGCAAGTATTTCTTCGAAGGAATAAGATTTCAGATATACACATAGCGAACACCTGCCTCATTCCACAAGTTACCCTAAGGCACGATCTGTTACTGATCATCTTCTTGATGCGATAGCAGTGACAAAACTGCAGCGAAAATCAAACAAGATGTGTAGTACAAGGCTGACAGCTACATAGACAGGGTATGAATAAATTTCTATTTAAATGGAGTCAACTCAAAGCCACATTCTGGTTTATCCCCGTCATCATCATAGGAATATCCATACTGTTGTCGATGGCTCTAGTGACTCTTGATGGAATGGTTGATGTGTCCAAAGATGGAATCACCAGATTCTTTCTGGTAAAAAGTTCAGATTCTGCCAGGAGTATACTGACTACCATATCAGGCGCAATGATTGGGGTAGCCGGGACCGTATTCTCAGTAACCTTAGTGGCACTCACATTGGCTTCCTCACAATTTGGCTCCCGACTGATCAGGAACTTTATGTATGTAAGGTTAAATCAAGTGGTACTGGGATCGTATATCTCGACCTACCTATACTGCTTGTTAATCCTTAACAGTATTCGGGATAGTGAAGATTTTGCCTTTATTCCATCGATTTCTATACTGGTCGCCATACTGGCGGCGATCGCAAACATTATCTTGCTCATTGTATTTATCCATCAAATCGCCACCAGTATTCAGGCTGATCATGTGATTGCTGATATCTCTGATTTTATTTCCAAAAGAATTGACAAATTTTCAGACAATAATCAATCTATAAAGACTGAAATCATCAATGCCGAAGGTGTGCTGAAACAATTCAAGTATCGCCTGCCTATTTATTCTCCGGTAAATGGATATTTGCAATATGTAGATAAGGAGTCCTTGACCGAATTCTTGCAGGAGGAAAACGCACTTCTTGAGTTACAGTTTCGGCCAGGGGCACACCTGGTCCTGGGACTTCAATTGGGTTGGCTCCACACAGAGACAGAGTGGGATACGAAAAAGAAAAATAAGATCACGGATCATCTCGTCATTGGCAATTCAAAAACGGCACAACAAGATCTTGAGTACTCCCTGCATCAAATGGTTGAAATAGCGGTACGTGCACTATCACCGGGTATAAATGATCCCTACACAGCGATCACCTGTATCGACAATCTAAAAGCAACCATGTGCCAGATAGCTAAGATAGAATTTCCTGCAAAATACCAATTCGACAAAGAGGACAACCTCAGAATCATAATGGATTCTCTGGATTTTAAAGTCACATTGGAAACTTCCTTCAACAAAATTAGACAATATGCGGGTGGGAGCACATCCGTCATCATTAGATTAATGGAATCACTTACCACCATTTATGATTTCACAGAAACAGATGAACAGAAAACTGCAGTCAAAAAACAGGCACAGATGATCTTACGATTAGCAAAAAATACAATTACGGAAGAAAACGATCTTGCAGATCTTAAAAATAAGGCCCATGCAATTTTAGGCTAGCTATTTATCTTCATACATTACAGTAGACACAATTGAAGAATGGCTAAGGTGGAGATGTCACATGTATTTTCTGTTGTTGGAGAATGGGACTCACCTAGAGAAAAAAGAGAGACTTGCATTATGTATGTTGAAAAAATCACGGATAGTGTTATTTCCTTCTGATAATTAGTATCATACTTAATTCAGGGATTCCCTAAAACCCCTGATTTGGGTGATGGATCATGATCGTTTTCCCTTCAACTTTAGGAAAACTCATAAAATCATGAAATCAATCTTTACCCTTCTAACAATTAGCTTGTTTATTTCCTTGACTTTTGGACAAGTCGACATAGGCCTTGAAATAGAATCTGCGGATGATGGCATTATTATTGGCGAGGTGAGTGGTACTGGAATACACATCGACGAAGCATTAGGAACAGGACTGAAAGTTAGTTCCTCAGGTATGTTTGGTGTCGATGCACAAGGCTTTCTTGCAGCTGGAGTATTCCGGGGACGCGTGGGAGTTGGAACAGATTCTCCGTTGAATAATATTCATTCTCACCTGGGAAGTGCTAGTAGTAACTACATGCAAATCACAAACTTTAATACGGGGACGTCAAATTCCGATGGACTTCATATCGGTATTATGAGTAGTGGCATTGCATCTATTCTACAGAAGGAAAATCTCAGATTGCAATTGGGCACAAACAATCAGGAGAGAATGACTATTTCCAGTCAGGGTTTGGTCGGTATAGGAACCGCCTCACCGGGTGAGAAATTACATATTCATTCATCTGGGTCAAATGAATCTCTTGTGAGGGCTACGAACGGTAACATCACACAAGGTCTGGAACTAGGAGTAGAAGATAATGGAGATGCACTAATCATCCACCGCGACAAGAATAATCTCAACTTTGGAACAAACAACGTAATTGGGATGACACTGGACGAAGGAGGAGATGTGGGTATTGGGGTCGATGATCCCGCGGCGAGACTACATATCCAGGATGAAAGTCTTACTCAATTTCATATGAGTGTCACAGATAATGTACAAGGAGACCGGGACTGGGGAATTGAAACCAGCTCTCAAAGCTTTCAAATCAAAGATCTTTCGCAATCAGTGTCATTTCAATCCAAGATTAGTATTAACGCCCAGTCAGGTGATGTCGGCTTGGGAGACCCAACTCCGGATGCCGATTTTGATATTACCCGAAATAGCACCTACTCTCATATAAATGCAGGTGACGCTATGTTCACAGTGAGCTCATCGCGTAGTTTGAAGGAAAACATTCGTAAGGTGGACGTTGAAAATATTCTGGAGAAAATGTCTAAAGTAGACGTCCAGAATTACGACTGGAGACCCGATGTATTTTCTGGCGAGGAAAAAGATCGACAGAATAAAATGGGCCTCATCGCAGAAGATTTCCATACAATCCTGGGACGGGGCAGTGACAAAGAAATTAATACAAATGAGGTGATTATGGTATTGTGGATGGCAGTACAGGAATTACGTAAAGAATTAAAAAGCATTAGGAACAGGTAAAAACCACACTGTATAATCCATTTCCTGATTATTACCTTAATTAAAAGACACGACCCTGAAATTTCAATTTTTCACATACTGCTTGCTGTTTACCAGTTTGGCCTTCGGTCATAACAAAGCTGATAGCCTTTGGCAGCTGGCATGCATGGCAGAAACTGACACCCAGAGGATCAATCTCATGATCACGGTATCTGAGATGATCAGGTACCAGGACATTGACCGGTCTGACAGTATTGCAAGCGCTGCACTGCTACAAAGCAAAGACTTGTCGTACGTCTGGGGATGGGAAAGAGGACTCTCTATCCTGGGTGGTAATTGCACTATTAAAGGAGAGTACGAAAAAGCAGTCCAATATATTGAGGAATCATTGGATCTGGCCGAAAAACATGAGCTCGGATATGTGAGAATTAAGGCTTTAAATCTCCGTGGAATCGTCGAATATTATCGAGGTCAGTATCAAAAAGGTATAGAGACAAACATTCAAATTCTTAATCTCGTGGATGAATTTGGTCAGGAAAGAAACCGTCTCACTGCCTGTAATAACATCGGTATCAATTATGAGCGATTGAAGGAATTTGAGAAGGCCCTGGAATACTATGTACAGGCGTTGTCCATTGCCGAAGGACTAAAGGACCAATATACGATAGCGAGTATTTCCGCAAATATTGGAATTATCCACAAGAACAAAGGAAATCTGCAGGAAGCAAAAAACCGATTTATTCATAGTATCCGTATTGCAGAAGATATAAATCACACAAGTTTGCTTGTTGATGAACTACATAACCTCACCGACCTATATATCATTGAGAATAATATAGATAGTGCACGATCACTCAATCAACGAGCTATTGAAATAGCAAATGGCCATGGTGATCAAAATGGAGTCATTCGATCGCTTTCTCTTGAAGGGACCATTAATGAAAAAGATCAAGATTATCAGGCAGCCATCAATTCATTTAAAAACGCAAAGGCTAAGTCCTATGAAATAGGAGATAAGGAAGAATTACTTCAGATCTACAACAAACTTCAAAAGAACTACAATGAAATAAATCAAAGGGATAGTGCCTACAAATACTTATTACTTTTTTCTACACTGAAGGACTCCATTTTCAATATGAAAAAAACCAACGAACTAAATCGCCTGGAAACAGCCTACCGAGTCGCTGAAAAAGACAAAGAAATTTTGACGCAACAAATTGAAATTGAACGAAAAACTTGGCAGCGAAATGTATTTCTTTCCAGCGCTATTATTCTGGTCCTTTTGGGAGTGAGCTTATATTTTGTTTTGAATAAATTAATTGAAGATCAAAGAAAGATAGCCCAACAGCAGGAAATTCTTCACGTACAAGAGATTGAAAAACTTCAGCAGGAAAAACGTATCGTTTCCCTGGATGCCATGCTGACAGGTCAGGAAGCAGAACAAAGGCGTATTGCTACCGATCTGCACGATAGTCTGGGAAGCCTCCTTGCCAGCGTAAAGCTGCATTACAATGCATTGTTTAGGGGATCTGAGAATAAGGATCCAAGAATATATAAGACCGAAAATCTCATAGATGAAGCCTGTGATGAAGTGCGACGGATATCACACAACATGATGCCACAATCTCTCATTGATGTGGGACTTGTGGGAGCACTTAAAGACCTGGTACATGACTATGCGGAACATAATAATTGGGCTCTCTCTTTGCAGATTGAAGGAGCGGACTATTTTCTTAATGAGAGCCAGGAGGACACCATCTTTCGGATTGTTCAGGAAATCATAACCAACATCTCTAAACATGCAAATGCATCACAGGTCACTGTTCAAATAACCCGGGAAGATGATCTACTTAAAATCGCTGTTGAGGACAACGGTATCGGATTTAACTCTAATAATGGCAATTTTGACGGCATCGGACTGAGAAATATTCGGTCTCGTGTGGATTATCTCAATGGACACATCCAAATCAAGTCAGAGCCCAATAACGGAACCCATATCGATATTGACATTCCCATCGATATATCATGAACTGTTCTTGACTTACAACATATTCGATTGCGGACCTTAGAACATTATCTATTTTGATGTTTGTCTGCATTTGGAAAATTCACAGTATTAGTATACTTTGCATTTCAAAGTACTTTTAGATGAAAGAAAGGGACTATTTGGAAGATCTGGCGGAAATCCGCACCATGATGCAACGATCTTCAAAATTTTTGTCTTTGTCGGGATGGGCAGGTATCATGGCAGGAATCTATGCTCTGGTTGGGGCGTATATAGCCTATACGTTATATAACTTCCGTCCCAATGATATACTGTATCAGGCACCCAACTTTGGAAGTGTTTTGTTACTTGCCAGCATCATTTTGATTATATCGATTGTTACCGCCATGATCCTATCCCGTCAGCGGGCTCAAAGAAAGGGTCAAAGTGCCTGGAATGCCACCTCGCGCAGAATGTTACTTTCGATGGCCGCACCACTCGTAGTCGGAGGTTTACTGCTATTAATACTTATTTCTTTGGATCTCACTGCATTTCTTGCACCGGTTAGTTTGATTTTTTACGGCCTGGCACTTTTCAATGCCGGTCATTTTACTTTTCGTGAAGTCCAAATGTTAGGTGTGTTGCAAGCATTGTTGGGCCTGCTTGCTGTGATTTTCGTATCCTACAGTGTGTTGATCTGGGCCATTGGATTTGGTCTTATGAACATGATCTATGGCATCTATATACATCTTAAATACGAACGGTGAGATCCCTGCTGAACGGATTAAATAAGGCCTTTGAAAACCGGGTGAGGCTTGGTATCATGTCAGTATTGACCATGCAGGAGTCCCTGGACTTCAATGCACTGAAAGAATACCTCCGGGTGACGGATGGAAATCTTGCCAGTCATCTAAAAGCACTTGAAAAAGAAAACTTCATTCGTGTTGAAAAATCGTTCATAGGAAGAAAACCAAATACCAAATATTTTATAACTAAAGAAGGCAAAAAAGCATTTGAAAAGCACATAGAAGCCCTGGAAAAACTCATTCAATCTCAGAAATAAAAACTTTTTTTTATTCATTCACTTTGTATTTCAAAGTACTTTAAAATGAATACCATGATTGAACAAATAAAAAACAGTCTGGACTCTCCTTTAAAACTGGAAACAATATATAGGGAGAATAAGGGAAAATTTAAACCGGCTTTCATGGCCATTTATCCGGAAATCCAAAATCACCTCCTGGCTACATATTGGTATGAGCGCTTACAATTTGATCGATCCGCCATCCAATGGGGTACAAGATTGGAAACCTCAATCATTGTTTTTCTCTCGGTTCTGTCAGCGCTAGTAGCCAACATTCCACTCTTTACAGGCATAGATGACGATTCATTCTATCTCCGAAATATCGGTTTCCTTTTCCTTCCCATGCTCGCCATCTATTTCAGTTGGAAAGAAAATATTCCGTACAAACATGCAATTATCATGATTTTGATATTGATGCTTAGTGTAGTTTATATAAACATACTACCCGTTGATGATCAAAGTGATACGCTGCTATTGGCATGTATTCATATGCCGCTCTTCATATGGGCTCTACCCGGCTATGCGTTTACTGGAGATCAATTCTCAAAGTACAGTCTACGTGTTGATTTTCTAAAATACAATGGCGATCTCATGGTGATGAGCACCATACTTTTATTGGCAGGTGGACTATTTAGCGCAATAACTGTCGGATTGTTTGAGCTCATCAATATCTCCCTCGAAACTTATATGCAATATATTGCATTCGCAGGATTAGCTTCTGTACCGGTTTTTAGTACCTACCTGATTAAGAACAATCCTCATCTTGTTAAAAGTATTTCTCCCATTGTTGCCAGGGCCTTCACTCCTCTGGTATTATGTATGCTGCTCATCTATCTGGGAGCCATCATTTTCACAGGCAAAGATCCTTATAATGACCGGGAGTTTTTGCTGGTGTTTAATATACTGCTGATCGGAGTCATGGCTATTATTTTATTTGCCTGTGCGGAGACCAATCAAACGGCGGACAAGATTAATATTTGGCTACTGTTCACACTTTCCATGGTGACCATTTTACTAAATGGAATTGCCCTTTCGGCCATTTTATTCAGAATTTCTGAATGGGGTATCACGCCAAATCGATTGGCAGTGTTGGGTGCAAACGTATTGGTACTGACGAACCTTATGATGGTATCCTATCAATTATTCCAATGTATTCAGCATGGTGATATGCTGGAGGCGGTGGAGAAGAATATGGCTATTTTTCTTCCTGTGTATTGGGGGTGGACATTGATCGTAGTCTTTATATTTCCCATTGCGTTTGGATTCGTTTAGGACGCTAAAGGGCGATGGACAGGATTAGGTAACCATTCAGAAACTGTATATTTATCATGGGCCCAGATATCCATGGCAATGAAAAGTGTACAGATTCTGTTGTTTTTCTTACTTACATGTCTACATGTAAATGGTCAGGATAATCTGGATTCACTCCAGGCAATATGGCGTGATGTGACCATGCCAGACTCACTTCGATCTGAAGCACTCTTTGATCTCATCAATGAAGGATATTACTTCACAAATCCAGATAGTGCCGTCCTCTTCACGGATAGTCTCATCGAATTTGTAGACCAACAAGATTTATCAATAATGTTGGTAGATGCGTACGGTCTGAAAGGGTATCTGCATTTTCGTATGGGGCAATATCCAGAAGCTCTGGCGGCATATCGAGCAGGTCTGGACAAGGCGGAAGAAATCAATTATAAGTTAGGCGCCGCCAGCATCCTCCTTCGCACCGGATATATCTACCACGATAATGAGGATCTCATACGGGCTATTTCATACTACGAAAGAAGTCAAAAGATGTTTGAAGAAATCCAGGACTCCATCGGTATGAGTTCCATATTCAATGAATTTGGTAGTATTTATAATAGTAAGGGTGATTATGAAAAGTCCCTTTTTTACTATCAGAAGGCCATTGATATCAATAATAGTATAGGTCGGGATGATGGAAATGCACCCATGTATCTCAATATGGGATCTGTCTATGAGAATCAAAAGGAGTATGACCTAGCTATGGAGCACTACCAAAAGGGGCTTGCTATTTATGAAGGTCAAAATAACAAGTTGGATATAGCTTCAGGTCTTCTTGGTATCGGCAGCATACTGATCGATCAGGGTAATTATGAAGAAGCGCTGGAATATTTGCGGAGGAGTCTTGCACTAAGTAGTGAAGTCGATGATATGCAGGGTTTAACCACCACACTGGTGACGATGGGTGAGGTGTTTCGAGATCAAAAAAAATACTCCGAATCGAAATCACATTGCGAGAAAGCACTTACTATTGCCAGGAAATTGGGAGATATCGGCAACCAGCAGTATGCCTGTGATTGTTTGTATCAAACTCACCGTCAGGCAGGCAATATACGGGATGCTCTCAATTATCTTGAGGTTAAGCTGGAGATGGAAGACAGCATGCGATCAGAGGAGAGCACCATCAAACTTCAACAGATGGAGTTCGATCGACAGGTGCTGGAGGATAGTCTTCTCCAGGTAGAGAAGGACCTAAAGATTGAAATGGCACACCAGGAGGAGATCCGAGAAAAGGAAAAAAATAGGAATCTGGCTATCGGTTCAGGAGCTTTCTTTCTTCTTCTCTCGGCTGGTTTTTTCAGTCGATGGCGGTATGTGACCCGATCAAAAACCATTATCGAAAAAGAAAAACAGCGTTCAGAAAATCTGCTGCTTAATATCCTTCCCGCTGAGATTGCGGAGGAATTAAAAATAAAAGGAAAAGCTGATGCCCGGGACTTCGATCTTGTCTCCATACTATTTACCGACTTCAAGGGTTATACTGCACAGTCTGCCTTATTATCCGCCCAAGAACTAGTGGAAGAAATAAACGAGTGCTTCCAGGCTTTTGATTACATCTGTGAAAAGTATGAAATAGAGAAAATAAAGACCATAGGAGATGCCTACATGGCTGCAGGTGGTTTACCGGTGCCCTCCGACAATTCTGTCACCAATACGATTCTTGCAGCTCTGGAAATGCAGGCATTTATCACACATCGAATTGAAGAAAAGAAAGACCAAGGTGAGAAGGGGTTTGAGATGCGCGTTGGTATCCATACGGGCCCGGTCGTTGCCGGCATCGTTGGTGTGAA
Source organism: Saprospiraceae bacterium (assembly GCA_050298535.1). Taxonomy (GTDB): domain Bacteria; phylum Bacteroidota; class Bacteroidia; order Chitinophagales; family Saprospiraceae; genus JABDMH01. Next base: position 233,126 of record JBNKUI010000022.1, on the reverse strand, counting down.
AAAATTTCAATACGATGTCTGGGGAGATACAGTCAATACAGCTTCCAGAATGGAAAGTAATGGAAGTGTCGGTAAAGTGAATATTTCAAAATCAACCTATGACCTAATAAAAAACGATCCACAATTTGCATTCGAACCTAGAGGAAAAATATTTGTCAAAGGAAAAAACGAAATGGAAATGTGGTTTGTAGAAAAGGCATAAGTTAGTCATCTAAATCCTAAATCGAAGCTTATAATGCTAACGGTATAGAGATGCCAAGCAGAACGATTAAAGACATGAATGCTGAAGGTGGTATAATCTCTACTATCAGCGATGTGATAATATATATGCAATACTATTTGACAGATAATCCCATTTATTCAAGCATCACGCCAACATCTTTAGGGTGGTCAATATGGGAGTTTTGAAACAGATCTTTTCTGGCAAATTCAGTTGAGAGAAGAGCAATCCGTAATAATCTTTCAGAATGGAGGTGCATTCGGAACCTCAAGTTGGTTGACACCGGTTCCTGATCAAGAAATTGGTGTTTTTGTTGTCACGAATACCTCTGGACCAGATATTCATCAAAATTTACAAAAAAGCGCCATGGATATTATCAACTTGGTATCTGAGTAATCTGTTTCCCAGGTATCTATATAAGACCTGTATGAAATAAATCAGGCCCCATCTTTGGACCGACAGCAATCATCTTCAGTTAAATATGAACATTCCTCCCTGTCATGTAGTTTTTTAATGTATGTCTAATGAACAAAATAAAATGGAACTGATATTACATAGAGCAACGACCCGGGGGCATGCCCATCACGGATGGCTAAATTCACATCATACTTTCAGTTTCGCCCACTATCATAATCCCAACCGAATGAACTTTGGGGTACTTCGTGTATTAAATGATGATGTAGTGGCTGGGGGAATGGGCTTTAATACGCACCCTCATGAAAACATGGAGATCGTTTCCATTCCTTTGGAAGGTGATCTGCAACACAAAGATAGCATGGGAAATATGACCGTAATACGGCAGGGAGACATACAGGTCATGAGTGCAGGTACCGGGGTACAGCACAGTGAATTTAACAAGAACCCTGACCAGGAAGTAAAATTTCTACAAATTTGGATGTTTCCCAACAAAATGAATGTTACGCCAAGATATGATCAAATTACTCTCAATGTTGCCGATAGCCGCAATACATTACAACAAATTCTCTCTCCCGATCCTAATGATGAAGGAGTCTGGGTCCATCAAGATGCCTGGTTTCACCTGGGTAATTTTGATACCGGCCATCAAGTGACATATCATATTAAATCGGAACAAAACGGTGTATATGCCTTTGTAATTGAGGGATCCTTTGAAATTGCTGGCCAGACGCTGGCAAAAAGAGATGGCCTCGGGATTAAAGCAACTGACTCTTTTGACATTAATACCATTCAGAGCGGCACCATACTTTTAATGGATGTACCCATGATTCCTGAGTAGCCTTTTATCACTTCATAGTTTTCATGCTATTTAATCAATTGTAATATGCCCCTAAGTAAATATAGATTGTACAAAGCACTCTTTATCCTTGCTGCTACATTCGTCTCTTGTTCGACTGCTCCAGAAGAGCCGCAGGAAGATCGATCCTTTCCAGAAATATTCGAAGAAGGTCTGGAAGCACATGGTGGACTGGATATCTGGAATAAGTATAATACGCTGTCATTTAAAGAAGTAAGCGGTTCAGACACCACATATTACATGGTAGATCTGAAAAATCGAAATGAGTTAATTACTCTTCCTGGAAGATTTAAAGTGGGATTCACCAATGAATCAACACACATATTCCCACACCGGGATAGTTTCCCGGGTGATGATCCAAAGTTCTATCACAATCTTCGCTTTTACTTCTTTGCCCTTCCATTCGTGACTGCAGACCCGGGTGCCCATCAAACCCCCTTATCGCCAGGGATGCTTAATGGCAAAATGTATAATCGGGTGAAGGTGACTTATGATGAGGGAATAGGTGTCGCGCCCAAAGATCAGTATATTCTCTGGTATGATCCTGCCACTGATTTACTACAATACATTAATTACTCCGTGACCTATTTTGACGCATCCCGGGCAGAGCAATACAACGCCATTGGATATGAAGGATGGACCGATATAGATGGTCTGATGATGCCCTCAACGATGGTGGGTTATCAATGGGGGGGTGATTCACTGGGAGGAGAACGATATCGTAGACAGTTTGTGGATATATCTTTTGAGGAAACAATTCAACCTGTGCAAACCTTCACGAATCTTTCCTGGTAGAATTTCGGATCAAAAGTGTATCAGACCAGAAATAAATGTGTATTTTAAGCTTGGCAAACACAGAATTTTCAACAGGCGACCATCTTAATATACTTCCTTCCTGAAAATCGGTCTCCCAATCTGTTCTTGGTCACCAGAGAAAGCTGTGTAAATTTTAATAACACTTTAATCTCTGTAATATGAAAAAGTTTACACTTTATCTCCACCTGAGCATTTTATGCTTTTTATTAGGTACCGTAATTACTAACGCTCAACCTGTCGTTTTTATGCAGTTCCGAAATATTCCTGCGGATCAGGCTGAGGAATTTATCTACCGCGAAACGAACTATTGGTCACAGGTCGCTAGAAAGGCAATCGATGATGGGAAAATGGTAAACTGGTCACTTTGGCAAAGAGTGGGTGGCTGGGATTTGCCGGATGGACATAATTATGTTTTTGTAAATACATTTGAAAAGCCAGAGGATATTGACGGGATCAATGAAATCTGGGCAAGTGTACCCGAATTATTCCCCAACACTCCGATGTCTGAAATTTCAACTGACCATTTGGGCTTTTTGAAGCACCAACTGGTTCTACAGGGGATAGCCGGAGAAGGTCTGATGGGGGAGGCACCTGCTCCCTTTGCCAGGATAAATTTCGCAAAGGTATCTGATATGGACGCTTGGATTGAACACGAACAAAATATCTGGCAACCCTTTATCAAAGATGCTATGGAATCGGGCAAAACCACCCAGAAAAGTTGGAGACTTGCCCAATTAATGATGCCTGCAGGAACTGACTTACCTTTTAATGGTCTCACTGCCGATGGTTATGATAAGATGAGTGAAGCAATGTTGCCGGGAACCAGTTTCTCAGATGATGTTGAGTTTCCTAACATGAGTACCATAAATAGTGTACATGAAAAAGTGTATGTTCAGGCTTATGCACTCATAAAATCAGAGCACTAATCGAAGCCGTACCCAAGTAACCTCCTGGCCCATATGCAACCATATGGGCCAATTTTTTATCAGATACCTCGATCACATTTCGGGACAATGAGTCTTTCTATCGATTACCATCTGCAGTCCCAGATATTATTCTAACGACTAGAATCTTAATTTTTTCTTAAAATTTTCCAGTACCGCCCAAGTCAACTTGACCATAAATTACAGATGTAATATATTAGTAAGTGATATCGAAACTATCGGTTTTGTAGACCATTTTATTAATTGTTTCGCAATTTATTGTTTAACTATTAAAATCTGGTATTATGACACTGATCAAAAGGAATTCATTCTTACCTGTCCTACCCCAATTCTTTGATGACTTTTTTACACGAGAACTTTTCGACTGGAGTGATCGTAACTATTCACCGGTGCGCACCACATTGCCCTCAGTAAATATTATAGAGAGTAATGATGACTTTAGGGTTGAGATGGCTGCACCGGGTATGAATAAAGAGGATTTTCATATCGAACTCGATAATGAAGTCTTAAAAATATCCTCCGAAAAACAACACAATGAGGAAATCAAAGAAGGTGAGCGCTATGGCCGACATGAATTTAGCTATCAGGCCTTCCACAGGTCTTTCCATTTACCAAAGTCAGTCGTGGACGAATCAAAAATACAGGCAAAATACGAAAACGGTATTCTTAGAATACTTATTCCAAAAAAGGAAGAAGCTAAAGCACTGCCTCCACGACAGATAAAAATTGCTTAAGTTGTTTCTCGATTTATTTTATTTTTTTACTTAATTTTTTATTCGATGAAAAACAAATCGATAAAAATTCATGTTTTGGAATCAGCAGAAGACTTTGTCAAAGTCAAACTGCCATTCCTGGAAATTCCTGTAAAAATGAATCATGATTTTTTTAACTCCAGGTTGCAAACCGGATACTTTAAGCTACCTGAAGAATATCCTCGCCGAAAAACTGCTTAGTGAATAGGGAAAGTACAGGTCGAGATATTTGTCGATCTGCCCTTGAAATCTATTTTTATTAAAAACTATTTAGCGATGCAAATCAGAAGATTTAAGCCCGGCGAAAGAGTACGTCGAAGGGGAGACAATAAGGTAATGATCGTTCAGAAATATTGTCTGAAGCGAGGCTTTTTACACGGATCGTATGTGAGCGACCATGAAGTAGCGTGTGTATGGTATGATGGGGGCGTGCGTAGGACAGGAATATTTGATCAAAGGACACTAACTGGGGTAGAACGTTTTGATCATTCTTATCTCCCTTTGACAACTTTAGCGCACCATCGAAAGATCTAATGTGCAACAATGGTTTTTAGATTAATTCACAAAATGGCAATGGATACATTCCGTTGCCATTTTTCATTGCAAAGTTAGGCCTGTTTTTCAAATCCCATTTTTTGCAATAAGCGGGAATATCCAGGATGCGACCAATAACCCTTAAAATATGGACAACGCATCACCCAGATCATTCCCATGCATGCAATACTCAACCTTTTTTCATAGATCCTCTCCAAAAATCCGGTGGCAATATCGTATTCCATAATACCGGCATGAGATATGGCAATATCAATTTCTACGGCAGCTGATTGTTCTTCTTCCAAACGGTCATACAACCGCTGCAAATATTCCCTGGACTTTTCTTCCTCACCTAATAAATGGTTAGTAATAATTAATCCAGCCACAGCCTTCTTTGGATGATTAACTTTCTCATGATAGACTAAAAATTCTCTCCTCGCTTCCTCTTGCTTTCCCTGACAACTTAGGGCAATGGCCCGGTATTGATGGGCTCCCCTGAATGAAGGTTCCAATTCCAGGATATCAGTAAAGATGGAAATTGCCTTTTCATACTCCTCCACGAATAGATAAAGCGTACCCAATGTACTCATAATCGGTACAGACAATGGATCAAGTTCCAGTGCTTTCTCCACTTTTTTCACTCCTTTAAAAGGCTCACCTATCGCCGCAAAATATAGTCCGTATGACTGATAGAGGTCTGCAGAGTTTAAACCTAACTTTTCTGCCTTCTCCAAGGATTGACGTGCGCCGTCCCAATCCCAAAAGTGATAAAATTTGATTTTGGCCATCGCTAAATGGCCCTCTGCCAGATTAGGATTATTCTCAATCGCTGTCATGGCGTACCGAAGTGCTCTGGCATATGCATCAACAGGTGAAAAAGTGCCACATGATCCCAGATACGAGTAGCAATAAGAAAGTGCGCATTGTGCGGATGCAAAGGTGGGATCTATTTGCAATGCCTGGTCTAGTTTTTCAATGGCCTTTTGTGCATCAGCTGGATTGTTCTTTCTCAAGAGATGCATCCCTTTGAGGTGCAACGTATACGCTTTTACATCCTCGGTCACTTTCGGTATGATCGGTTCCTCCTTAGCCGAAATATCAAACCGTAGCTTAAGTGCATGAACGATATGATGAGCTATTTCATCCTGAACCTCAAATATGTCATCTAGATCTCGATTATAGGTCTGACCCCAGACCTGAAAACCATCAGCAGTATTCACCAATTGTGTTGAGACTCTTATTCTATGTCCCGCTTTTCGGACACTGCCCTCCAGAAAATATGCAACATTAAGTTGACGACCCATTTCCAGCGGGTCGCTGCTACTTTGATGGATCGCGGTGCATGTCCGCTGAGAAATCACCGAGACGCCTTCAACCGTGGAAAGACCGTTGACGATTTCCTGACATACGCCATCAGCAAAGTAATCGGACTCATCTGCCGGCCCCAGGTATTGAAAGGGCATGATCGCAATGCATTTCGAATACTGTTGGTGCTTGCCGGTTGCCAGATCATCTTTATGAGGTAGTACCAGTCTATCATCTTTCAGTGCAAAAACCTTCACAGGATTTTTAACATTCTTAAGAGTGAATTCACCCAGTAAATGCACTTTAATAGAAGGATGATTTGAGATCTCCTGAAATACTCTTTCTGACAAAAGGACCGAGCCAGGAACTGCCATTGATTCAATTCTGGATGCTACGTTTACTCCATCACCAAAGACTCCATCCTTATCATGTACTATATCAGCGATATGTAGGCCTATTCGGACGGGTACTTGTGGTGATTCTCGAAGTGATTCCTGAATATCGATTGCTGCAAGCACGGACTCCTTGGCACTATTAAAAATTGCGAGCGCTCCGTCACCATAATACTGAATCAACTCACCATCATATTCCTCAATCTTATTGCTGACAACAGAGCGATGACGATCTCTAAAAGCCTTAGCCTGCCTTTCGTCTTGCTGCATAAGAGCAGTATAACCCACTATATCTGCAAACATTATCGATGCAAGTTTCCTTTGGGAAGCCATGCTTTCTTCACGTTTTTGGTGTTGATATTAATTTAGTGAATAATCCGGAACCTACGGATGTATTTCAGTATGAATCAGAAGATAACAATGGAAATCTTATCTTCCAGAGGATCCTAACTATACAAAATGATAATCACCAAGGGATTAAACTTCAAGAAGACACTAACCTGGACGGGGCACCACATCATTTGGCTTTCCGTTTATATGTCATTTGTTGCATTTCTCTATCACCGTGAAATACTCACAGTGGGAATACCCTGGCTTCCCCTTTCGGTGATTGGTACAGCCGTTGCATTCTACGTGGGATTCAAAAACAATCAGTCTTATGACCGAATGTGGGAGGCTCGGAAGATCTGGGGAGGCATTGTCAACGATAGCCGTACCTGGGGGATGATGGTAGACGGCTTCGTGAGCGATTACTTCGCAGTTGAGAAGTCAGGTAAGGAAGCAATATATCAAATCAAGAAACGACTGATCTATCGGCATATTGGTTGGTTGTATGCCCATCGCAGTCAACTCTTGGTAACTACTCCATGGGAACATGCCAGCCAGGGAGGCGCCATAGGAAGAACCGCCCGTTATTACCAAAGAGAATTTGGAGTAGGATTAATTGATGATGATGTCACCCGATCTGAATTATCAACATTTCTTCCTAAAGAGGAATATGCTCGATTGATACAATATAAAAATACGGCAACTCAAATTATCAATGAACAATCAAGAGACATTCAAAGTCTTAGAGAAAAGGGCATTATTGAGGATTTTCGTCACATGGAATTAGCAAACCTCCTGAAGAGTTTCTTCACACTCCAGGGTAAAAATGAACGCATCAAAAAATTTCCGCTACCACGCCAGTACGCAAATATGAGTCGGTACTTTGTGGGCATTTTTATATTCCTACTGCCTTTCAGCATGATCCCCGAACTTATCCATCTGGGAGACTGGGGTGTTGCGCTGTCAATCCTCACGGCCACTTTAATCGGATGGATCTACATTGTCATGGAGATTGTGGGAGACTATTCGGAAAATCCATTCCAGGGTATGGCAAATGACATTCCTATGTTATCCCTATGTCGAACCATCGAAATCGACCTACGAGAAATGCTGGGAGAAACTGAATTACCACCAGCTATTGAAGCAAAAAATGGCGTATTGATGTAGTTGATGGTTCCTTAGATAGAGCTTCTGGATTAAAAGTCAAACATGTCTATTGATTTCACGAGGGAAATGTATGAATTGCATTTTTTATTTGACAAGTGACAGGGGCATTTCATTTTATCCATTCTAGATTTACAACTACAATTCATAGCAGGTTAATCAATCGCAGAATGCAAAATTGTTCCACGGATAATCTGCACTATCAACAAGAAAACTATCATGAAACTGTTTCACATAGCATTATTATGCATTACTATTCTTCGCGTATCATCCATTGCACTTTCCGCACAAACCATTATCGAAGGTACCGTACTGGACAAGGAAGATCAACAACCCCTCTCAGGTGCCTTTATTGAGGTACTTCCCGACAGCATTTTGGTTACCTCAGACAATGATGGTCATTTTAAAGTAATCTCGGCACACGACCATTGTATTTTGCGAATCCGGTACTTGGGTTACGACAATCTCCAAATGCCAGTCGAAAAAGGATCACCTCTATTAAAAATCAACGTGTCTCGATCCAGTGCTACACTCAATGAAATTCTGGTAAGCGCTTCTCCTCTACTCTATAAATCGGATGTACAAGGATCTAATTTTAGATTAAATCCACAGAAATTAAAACAAATAAATCCACTTAGCACAGAGGAAGCACTCAGGATGATTCCTGGTGTAAACATTGTAGGAGACATGGGATTATCCAATCGACCCAACATTAGCATTCGAGGATCATGGGGAAGAAGATCTAAAAAGGTGTTACTACTCGAGGATGGCACTGCTGCAGCACCTGCACCCTATATTGCTCCTGGTGCATATTATAATCCTGTAAGCGATCGAATTACAGCTATAGAGGTGTACAAAGGAGCCGAGCTCCTCCGCTATGGACCTAACAACATGTATGGTGCGATCAATTATATTACGGCCCTACCACCTCAAAAACCCCAGTTAAGGCTGAAATTAATGGGCGGTCAGCGTAATTATGCAACGGGCTTACTATCCTATGGCGGCACCTGGAATAACTTAGGTGCATTAGTCGAAGGCGTCTACAAAAGATTTGACGGATTCACACAAAACTCATCCATTGAAGTATTAAATCTAAATGCTAAAATCTTTTCAAAATTATCAGAAAACCAATCCCTCTATTTTAAGGTAAGTGGTCAGACTGAAGATAATCAGGCATCCCTGAGCTCACAAACTCCCTTCACATTTAAGACGGATCCTCAACAAAACCCCTTGGATGCAGATCAATTTACCATGCGGCGATATGGCGTGGACATCATACACAAATGGAATATCAATAAGCGATTGAATATTACTTCCAAGATATATGGTTCTGATTTTGAAAGGGATTGGTGGCGACAAATCACCCACAAAGTCAAAGCTTCAGAGGTGAAAAACTATCTAGGAGAAAAATTATATCAAGAACGCTATGGCTATCTTGAAAATGCAGAAATAAACGATGAAGATTATGTAATTGTCGGTCGTTTGAGAGATGGTCATGAGAGTACTTCTGACAGTCGATGGGCTTATACTGTCTCAGGTCTCAAAGAAACGATTCAATACAAGTGGTCCGCGTTGGGATGGACGCAAGAATTTGAGTCTGGCATCAATCTACATCGGGAAACCTTTAAGGATCGTTTTTTGGTCGCGGACAATAGTCGATGGTCACGCAATGGCACGACCACTAAAGATCTATGGTATCGCCTTTGGTCCTTTAATATATATGCTCAAAACAAGTTTAGTTTTGGACCATGGAAGGTGATTCCCATTATCCGTATGGAACACATAAACATGTTCCGTCAGGATTTAATTGCCGTCGCTGATAATCCAACTTTAACCAGCACAGAAGAAGGGAGAGAATTTAATATATACACACAGTTTCTACCGGGTATTTCACTAGATAGAAAAGTGCAAAACGGACTTATTTATGGTGGCATTTATCAAGGTATGATCTCCCCCTCAAAAGTATTCGGTTTTCTTGTAGAGCAGGATGGCATCATAACAAATCCACTTGCTGCTCAATCAATAAATATCAGACCGGAACTTAGTTGGAATAAGGAACTCGGTTGGCAGGGTGAGCTCATTAAAGGAGATTTGACGGGTCAAATCACGTATTTTCATAACACGACCCGAAATTTCTATGCAGGTGGTCGAAATGAGGTATTTACTACCCTGGGCAAAATAAACGTGCAAGGACTGGAAATCTCAATGCAGAAATCCGTTCTGAAAAGAGGAGATCACCGAGTGGATCTGTCCATGAATGGAAGCTGGATGAAATCGAAAGTACTTAGTGGACAATTAGAAGACAGGGATCTATTCTCACAAGTAATCCATAGTAATGCTACCATGAAAGAATTTATAAATAGTGTGAATACCGACCGTAATGGATATGAAATCTATATCAGATCGAATGATGGAGAAACACTTCTGCAAGAGGAACAGTTGGATATAGAAGACTTTCCACTGATTACGAGGAGTGTTCTGACATTTGGTGATAACGGTATAAAGAATGCTGAAGCACCCTACACTCCCAGGATAAATGCGAGTGTAGGGATGGACTATGCACACAAGACATTTTCTGCCGGTTGGTTACTACACTATGTTGGTTCGCAGTTCACTGAATTTCAAAACTTTAGCAATGAATCAGCAGATGGTGCAATAGGTCAATTGCCGTCCTACTATACCATGGATGCCTATATGCGCTACCATTTGAGAGCCCGCCATGGATTGCAGGCGAGTCTATTTATGAATGGTAAGAATCTCACAAATCGAATCTATAAGGCATCTAGGCTTAACCGGGCGACATCTGGTATTTTTCCAGGAGGATTTAGGCAGCTGGTTTTCGGTCTGGATATCCAATTCTAAGGTATTTCACCTGCTTGTGAAAGCCTGGCCCGGGTCTCCCCGTTAATGAGTAGCTTTGTTCAGAACAAAGCAATAAAACAGCACGTCAAGGAAAGCATGTCACAAACGTTTATCACGATCCAACAAATAAGGGAGAGCTTTCCGAAACAATCTGAAAAGAGTCTCAAATACATTGAATTTCATCAATACCGGTATCAGTTTCTCCTACAGACTATTTATCAAATGATGGGCGGGGATATCCAACGAAACGTACGAATACTGGATATTGGACCTTCCTTTCAGACCGTGTTGATCCGCAAATCTTTCCCCAATGCTACCGTGGACACATTGGGCTTTCCCAATCCGGTGGCTCCTCCCCGACCCCACGAAATGCATATACAGCAAGATCTTAATAATACGCAGAAAGCCTGGGCCCTGTCTCAATCAGCGTATGACCTGATCGTCTTTTGTGAAGTGATAGAACACCTTTATACACCACCTGATGAAGTATTGAAAAGATTTCAGAAGGCACTGGTGGCGGGGGGTAGCATTGTCATTCAGACACCTAATGCAGCAGCCATACACAAACGCATCCGAATGATGCTTGGCAAAAACCCCTACGACCTCTTACAGCCCTCGAAAATGGGTCACTTCCGCGAATACACCCGAAGTGAATTGCAGGATATGCTTAGCAGGGCGGGGTTTCGTGTGCAATCCATCCACATGAAAAACTATTTCAACAATCATCAGACTCCCATTCATTGGCTCTTTTCCAGATCGGAGAAGATTATTCCTTCCACTATGCGGGATGGGATTACGATAATAGGGGAAAAACAAGGAATCTAAGGTACGGTATTAGTTACCCTCATGTAAAGCATTGTTTTACACAGTTTCCCCTCTCAAGCAATAACATTTTGACCCTAATAGGACACTATAGTAGACAAATATTCCTATTATGAAATGGGTGTGGATTCTATAGTCATCGGCGATACATACTGGATGCGCTTTTAGGCAGGAGTCCCAAAAATCGTATCAAGGAAACATGTCGTACTCTCGCAAACTAGTATCCATCATGTTCACTGACATTGTCGGGTATACAAAGTTGATGCAGGAGAGTGAGTCAGCTGCGGTAGAAATCAGGACCCGCCACCGCGGAGTCATTGAACAACTTCATCAAAAATACCAGGGCAAGCTTATACAGTATTATGGCGATGGATCTCTGAGCATCTTTGACAGTGCCATCGAAAGTGTAAAATGTGCGGTAGACATTCAGATTGAGCTTTCAAAGGAACCATTCATACCCTTACGGATTGGACTTCATCTAGGTGATGTCCTCATCACGGAATCTGATATTATTGGCAACAGCGTCAATATTACATCCAGAATAGAATCAATGGCACAACCGGGCACAGTTCTTATATCGAATCAAATCAGAGAACAGATTAGCAATCACAATATTGCGTTGGATTTCCTGGGGACATTCCATTTTAAGAATGATGACAAGAAACGTGACATATACGCGGTAGTGGAAAAGGGCCTTCTACTTCCAGACAAAAACAAGATTACAGGTAAGTTAGAAAATGAAACAATTGGTCCCACCACTGATTTGCCATCTGTTTCCGAGAATGCAGATGAAGACTTTGGTGAAGAAGTAAGGAAGATCATATTACAGCATTTGGATGATCCTGATTTTTCAGTACCCGTACTTTGTAAAAAGATTGGCTGTAGTCGACCTCAATTATATCGAAAACTACAGGCTCTTTATAGTCTTTCACCCTCAGACTACATACGGGAAGTGCGCTTGCAGGAGGCTGCAAAACTATTGGATCAAAAAACCGGCAATGTTTCTGAAATCGCCTACAAGACAGGATTCAACAATCTTTCATATTTCAGTAAGGTATTTCAGGAGCGATTTGGTCAACAACCTTCCGCGTATGGGAAAGATACTTCCAATCGATTTACCCTAAAAAGTACGCTCGACACCTTCATTGGTCGTAAGGAAGAGATCGAAGCCATAGCGAATCTTCTGGAGCGAAATAGACTCCTGACGCTTACGGGAACCGGAGGCACAGGAAAAACCAGGCTCTCGATGAAGGTGCTGGAGCGAGTAAACTCCCGGTATCCAGGTGGCTTTTTTGTCATTCAGCTGGCACCAGTTAGTGAAGTCTCTGGTGTTATTCCTAAAATAGCACAGATACTTAAAATAAAGCAGAATGCTTCGAAAGAAACGCGGGTATCTATCATAGAGTCTATCCGGGATCAAAAAGTGCTGATTTTGCTGGACAATTTCGAACATGTGTTGGATGCTGCTACTGAAATCCATGAGTTGCTGTTGGAATGTCCTCAATTGACTATTATGGTCACCAGCCGTATTGCATTGTCTATAGCAGGAGAACGCGAATTTCCGGTACGACAACTTGGGACACCTGATACAAATAGGGAGTATACACTTGAGGAGTTGACAAAGATTCCAGCCGTTGGGCTTCTGATTGATCGTGCACAGTCCGTAAAGCCCAACTTTTCACTTACCGAAGAGAACAAAGAAGCGGTTATTTCTATTTGTCAACGCCTGGATGGATTGCCACTGGCACTTGAATTGGCAGCCGCTCGTATTAAAATCTTTTCTCCTCAGGCACTTTGCAAGAGGATATCATCCAGTCTCGATATTCTGAGCTCCAGTGCCCCGAGCCATCCTGACCGGCACAAGACACTTCGGACGGCTATTGACTGGAGTTATAATTTGCTTCAACCCGAAGAACAAACATTATTTAGAAGACTTTCGGTGTTTGCTGGCGGATGTACATTGGAATCTGCGGAAGATGTTTGCTTTGAAGGTTATAGGGACAATCTGGCTTTTTTAGATCATATGAGCAGCCTGGTGGACAAGAGTCTTATTTATCAGGTGGATCAGGAAGATGGTGAGCCCCGATTCTTTATGCTGGAAACGCTCCGGGCCTTTGGTCTGGAAAAATTGGAAGCATCGCAGGAAAAGGAGGCGGTTATGTCAAGATATATTGCTTACTTCCTGCATTTGCTCGAGGACAAACCTGTGGAGCTGACCAAGGGCAATGTGAAGGAAGCACTGGATGAAGTCGAACTCGAACTTGATAATATCCGTTCGCTCCTCGCGTATGCTGATAGGACAGGAAGGATTGACATTGGCCTGAAAATTGGCAGTTATATTTGGAGATACTGGGTGATTCGATCGATGATGCGAGAAGGCACGCAGTGGTTAGATCGGATCTTGAACCATGCACCTGAAAATTTGGTATCGAAAGAGCGCTGTGTTGCTATGAATGCGTACGGTATCATGATGTCACTAACGCAAAACTGGCGTGATGCTATTGAGGCTTTGGAAGGTTCGTATAAAATATCTCATGAACAGGGATACGATCACCTGGCAGGTGAAGCACTCAATCATCTTGGATGGGCCTACCTCCTTGTACCTATCATCGATATGGTAATAGATCGCAATACAAAAGCCCTGGAAATTAATCGTAGCTGCGGAAATAAAAGAGGTATTGCAGTCAGTCTCAATAATCTCGCATGGTTCGGTTTTTGGACTGCTGATTATACCCAAGCTATGCGTGATTTTGAGGAAAGCAAACAGCTCCGACTGGAAATTGGTGACATTCGAGGATATGCTTATGCTCTGACGAATGAGGCTATGTGCAAGATTCACTTTGGCCGTTTTGATGGGGTACTAAGCCAAATTAGTGAAGCGCTGGATATTCTTATAGACCTTTCAGATGACCAGCTAATCGCATGGGCTACTACCATGCAGGGTGTGTATTATTACTTTAATGGAAAAATCGATGAAGCACTGAACTATCTGGCAGAAGCCCGAAAAATCTGGAGTCGAATTGGCACGCCGGTAGGTTACTTCTGGACCGATGTTATTTCTTCAGAAATTAGATTGGATCAAAATGATTTGGAAGGGGTGCAAGAACTATTAGATGGCGTCATATCCAGGACTGAATCCTATGCAGGGATGCAATCACCTTCTGTATATCTTGCATATGCTAAATTTCTCTATGTTTCAGGCAATCTGGATGAAGCATTAAAAACCTGCTTGAAAAATATAGAATTTATTTATCAAAGAAAATTACTGATATATTTTCCACAAGCACTGGAACTAATGTCGCTCTTATTACTGGAGAAAAATCTATATCAATTTGCATCGACGATATTTGCAAATGCACGAGCATACAGAACTAAATTAGACATGCCCTTACCAAAAGTGTACAAACCAATGATCACTAAAATTGAAAACAAATTTGAGAGGGTACAGGATGAATTAGTAGAAAGTCAGCATTCTCTTGAAGGTGAATCAGAAATTCATGATCTTATTATCGAGTTGAAATCTCTTATTTTTGATGACACTCAGTAATCGAATTAATTAATGGCATTCTCACGCAAATTGGTATCCATCATGTTTACCGACATTGTCGGTTACACGAAATTGATGCAAGAGAGTGAATCTACAGCAGTAGAAATCAGAACCCGCCATCGGCATGTGATCGAAGCATTTCACAAAAAAAGAAACGGTAAGGTCATTCAGTACTATGGAGATGGTTCACTGAGTATTTTCGACAGTACTATCGAGTGTGTGCTTTGTGCCATTGAGATGCAACGGGAATTCTCAAAGGAACCTGCTATTCCGTTGCGTATTGGCATTCACCTGGGTGATGTCCTCATTACTGAGTCAGACATCATTGGGAATAGTGTGAACATCACCTCGAGAATCGAATCATTGGGGCAATCTGGTACCATCCTTATTTCTAATCAGATACGGGAAGAAATCAGCAACCAGAATATATCGCTGGAATTACTGGGTAGTTTCCATTTTAAAAATGATGGACGAAAACGTGAAGTTTATGCCGTGATTGAAAAGGGTATTGCCCGACCTGATATCAATCGGATCTCAGGAAAATTAGCAGAAGACCAACTTCAGGAGCATGCAATTCAAGATGCAACATCATCTGATCAATCAGTAAGTTCTGACGAGGATTTTGATAGCCTGGTGCGACAGGTTATCATGGAATTTCTTGACGATCCTGAATTTTCCGTCACTGTACTTTGCAAAAAAGTAGGGTATAGTCGACCTCAGTTGTACCGTAAACTCCAGGCTTTACACGGACTCTCACCCTCAGATTATATTCGCGAGATTCGTCTGAAAGAAGCGTCCCGATTACTAGAACTGAAAGCAGGGAATGTATCGGAGATCGCGTACAAGACCGGCTTCAATAACCTCTCGTATTTCAGCAAAGTTTTTCAAGAACGATTTGGGACGGTGCCCTCCGCGTTTGCCAAAAAGAAGGTAATTCCTAATGTAAGAAGCACGCTCAATTCACTTATTGGTCGTGAGCGTGAAATTGAATCTATTGGGGATTTATTGGAAAATTCGAGAATGTTGACCCTAACAGGTCCAGGAGGAACGGGGAAGACACGTCTTGCCTTACAGGTCATCAATGAAATGGGTTCGAACTACCCGGATGGTTTTCATGTTGTCCAGTTGGCCCCTATTACTGAAGCTTCTGGAGTACTTCCCAAGATCGTGCAGATTTTAAAGATTAAACAGAATACCCTCAAGGATACGCTGGAAATTATCACTGACTTCATAGGGGGGCAAAAAATGCTGCTACTACTGGATAATTTCGAACATGTGATGGCCGCAGCAGCAGATGTGGGTGAACTCTTGCTGCGATGTGATCACCTCACAATTCTAGTGACGAGTCGTGTGGCTCTGGCAATCCCGGGCGAACGCGAATTTCCGGTATCACAATTGGCAACTCCAGAGGAGCATTATGCCTACGAGATTGAAGATTTGATGGAGGTTCCGTCCGTAAAACTTTTAGTGGAGCGTGCTCAGGCTGTCAAGCCAAACTTTGTGATTACCGATGAAAATAAGGCGTCCATCATTGCCATTTGCCAGAGGCTTGATGGATTGCCATTAGCCATAGAATTGGCAGCCGCCCGCATTAAGATCTTTTCTCCACAGTCTCTGTGGAAACGTATTTCTTCCAGCCTGGACATTTTAAGCACCAATGCCTCCACGCATCCGGATCGACACAAGACGATTCGCACAGCGATTGACTGGAGTTACAATCTATTGCAGCCCGAGGAGCAAACGCTTTTCCGCAGACTTTCCGTTTTCGGGGGAGGCTCCACCCTTGAATCTGCTGAAGATGTGTGCTTTGAGGGATATAGGGATAATCTGGCCTTAATTGATCATGTGAGTAGCCTGGTGGATAAAAGTCTTATCTACCAGGTCGAGCAGGAAGATGGGGAACCCCGTTTTTTTATGCTGGAAACCTTACGGGCTTTCGGCCTGGAAAAACTGGAAGCTTCTAATGAAAAAGAAACCATAGTCACACGATACACGAATTATTTTCGACAATTTCTATCCAACAAGCCACCCCAATTTACCCGAGGTAATGTCAAAGAAGTATTAAACCAGGTGGAGCTGGAGCTCGACAATATCCGATCACTTCTCTCACTTTCTGACCGGGACAATAAAGTGGAAGTGGGGTTGGAAATTTGCAGTTATATCTGGAGATACTGGGTCATTCGATCGATGATGCGGGAAGGTGTTCAGTGGCTAGATCGATTCTTGCAAAAAGCACCCGACGACCTGGAAACCGAATCGCGATGTATTGCCATGAATGCGTATGGTATTATGATGTCCTTGACTCAAAACTGGCATGATTCCATTGAGACGCTAGAATTATCCTACCAAATTGCCAGTAAAAAATCATACGATCGGCTGGCAGGAGAGGCACTCAATCATTTGGGGTGGGCCTATGTTTTGGTTCCTACTGTTGACAAGGGTGAGGACCGAAGTCGAAAAGCATTAGCCATCTATCAAAAATTAGACAATAAAAGAGGTATCGCCGTGAGCCTGAATAATTTGGCCTGGCTTAGCTTCTGGAAAGGAGACTACAAGCGATCCATCGATTATTACAGAAAAAGCAAGGATCTTCGACTCGAAGTAGGAGACGTCAGAGGATATGCCTTCGCATTGACCAATGAAGTGATGTGCAATGTTCATTATGGTCGAATGGAGGGTGCGTTGAGTCAAATTAATGAGGCTATGGAAATCCTTATGGATCTTTCTGATGATCAACTGATTGCTTGGTGCCTAACAATGAAGGGGGTATATCAATATTTTAATGACCAATGTGATCAGGCGTTGGATAATCTACAACAGGCAAGAAATATTTGGAGCAGGATTGGGACCCATCTTGGATACTACTGGACCGATGTAATTTCCTCCGAAATAAAAATGAATCGGAACGAGCTGGATGGCATAAAGGAAACACTCGAAGAATTAACTTCCCGAACAGAAGCCTATGCGGGCATGCATGGACCTTCTGTCCACATGACCTATGCAAAATTATTATGCATGAGTGGAAATCTGGAAGATGCATTGGAGCTCAGTCTAAATAATCTTGAGGTTATTATAAAAGAAGGATTAAATATCTATCTCCCACAGGCGCTGGAATTAATGTGTCACCTGTTGCAGCAAAGCGATCAACATCTATTAGCCAGCAAATTCTTTAATGCCGCTTGCTATTATCGCAAACAATTAGAGTTGCCACTTCCTAAAGTATTCCAATCTTTTCTGGTACAAATTAAATCTCAAATAGATCCGAAATTACAGTCCATTGCGGAGGGAGGAAATCCAGACGCTAATATTAATCAACTGATTACTGAAGTGCGTGCATCAGGTGTAACTAAGAGTAATATCAATCTCAAGACATCATGACCTACTCACGCAAACTAGTATCTATCATGTTTACCGACATCGTCGGATATACGAAGCTAATGCAGCAGAGTGAGTCTGCAGCGCTAGAAGTGCGTCAACGTCATCGATCGGCAATAGAAAGCACCCATAAGGAATTTGGAGGGAAAGTGATTCAATATCACGGAGATGGAACGCTAAGTATTTTTGAAAGCGCGGCTGACTCCGTCTTATGTGCAATCAGACTACAAGAAATGCTGCAGCAGGATTCGTCTATACCCCTACGCATAGGCATTCATTTAGGAGATGTGATGATGACTGAATCCGATATCATTGGCAACAGTGTCAACATCGCCTCCAGAGTGGAGTCATTGGGATGTGCAGGAGCCATACTGATTTCAAATAAAGTGCGGGAAGAAATTACGAATCAGGAAATACCCAGTAAATGGTTGGGAACCTATCATTTTAAGAATGATGAAGTACCGAGAGACATCTATGCTATTGCCAAAAACACCCTCTACATACCCAGCCCAGAAGACCTGAGTGGAAAGCTAGAGATTCCAGATAGAAATAGCGATAGCATCACCTCGAAGGATGCTAGCCTTGAAAGTTCGCTGAAGGAAATAATACTAGCACACCTTTCGGATACCAATTTCTCAGTCACAACACTTTGCAAGGAGGTGGGCTATAGTCGACCACAACTTTATCGAAAACTGCAGGCGATCAAGGGTATGTCACCCAGCGACTACATCCGTGAAATCAGACTACAAAAGGCAGCCGAATTACTGCGCAATCAAGCAGGAAATGTCTCTGAAATCGCATTCAAAACGGGATTTAATAATCTTTCCTACTTCAGTAAAGTTTTTCAGGAACGTTTTGGAAATAGTCCGTCCGAATTTTCGAAGAATCAGAATAAAACCACTACATCCTCGGCAGCTTTAACTCAACTGGTGGGAAGGCAAGAGGAAATAGGAGAAATATTCAATATAATTGAAGAAACACGTTTACTTACCCTTACCGGGCCGGGTGGCACCGGCAAAACCCGACTGGCGTTAGAACTCATGCATCGTATAGGTCCCCTCTTTAAAGATGGTGTCCATTTTATCCAACTCGCACCCGTGGTTGATTACCAACAAGTTCCACCGAAAATTGCCCAGGTGCTCAAATTACAACAAGACCCTACCAAGGATACGATGGATCTTATTATAGAGTCGATAAACTTGCAGGAGACCCTTCTTATACTGGATAACTTTGAACATGTACTGGAAGGAGCAGAATATGTCAGTGCCCTCCTCCTGGAATGCCCCAATCTCAAAATCATTTCCACCAGCAGAACCGTTCTCAACATTTTGGGTGAACAGGAGTATTCCGTACCTCAACTTGCCCTGCCAGACACGGGAAGGACCTACACATTGGAAGAACTCGGGCACGTGCATTCAATTCAGTTATTTCTTGATCGCGTTAAAAATGTCAAACCGACGTTTCAATTTTCTGATGAAAATAAAGATGCAATAGAACAGATCTGTATAGGATTGGATGGATTGCCACTGGCACTAGAATTAGCAGCTGCAAGAATAAAAATCTTTTCACCAGAGGCATTACTCAGAAGGTTAAATAATAATCTGGATATCTTAAAAAGTAATGCACCTAAACAACCAGATAGGCATCGCACCCTACGTAACGCTATAGATTGGAGTTATGGCCTTCTCGCACCAGAGGAAAAAACCCTCTTTAGAAGACTATCCATTTTTAGTGGTGGTTGTACTATCGACGCTGCTGAAGAAATCTGTTTCGAAGAGTACCTTCCCAATTTCGACATCATTGATGTTTTAGTGAGTCTGGTCGATAAAAGCTTATTACAGAGAGGAGATCAGGAGGATGGAGAACCCAGATTCTTCATGCTGGAAACACTGAAAACATTCGGTCAGGACAAATTAGAGAAATCACTGGAAAAGGAGCAGATTGCACGGCAATATGCAGCCTACTATACTGAACTCCTAGAGGACTCTGACCGGCATCTTACCGGTCCTGAGCAAAAGGATTGGTTAAATCAGATTGATATCGAACTGGATAATATTCGAGCCGTGATGACCTGGTTCGAAAAACAAGGGAAAAGCTATGAAGGATTAAGCTTTGCTGTCTCCTTCTGGCGCTTCTGGGCAATCCGAACCATGATGCGAGAGGGTTCAGATTGGTTTCAGCGAATGCTCGAAATTCCTTGTGAGGAAACTGCAAGTATCATTCGGTGTAAGGCATTAAATGCTTACGGAGTACTTTTTGGCCTTACACAAAGAGTACTAAATGCGCTTTCGATTTTCGAACAATCGTTAGAGATGGCTCGAAGTCTTAAATACGAGGAAGGAATAGCGCAAGCATTAAAATATGTATCCTGGATCCACTATTTTCAATGTAATTTTGCGACTTATGAAAAACATGCATCAGAGGCTCTTGCATTACATAAACGACTGGGTAATACTCGGGACATTGCTTCAATTTACAATAACTCCGGAAATAAGCTGAGACTTGAAGCCAACCTATCCGAAGCACTAATCATGCATGAAAATGCAGCAAATTTGATGAAGGATCTAGGAGACATGCGTGGCTATGCCTATAATTTATGCGGGCTGGCCTGGCTATATTGCTTTCTGGGAGATCATATCAAATCTACTAATACTGCAGAGACAGCTGTTGAAATTCTAAATAAGATCGATGACAAGCAACTTATTGCATTCGGCAATACAATTCTTGCTTTTAATTATTGCTACTTAAAAAAATACGAGCAAGCAGTCGATCTGGTAGAGCTTGCCATACCACTCTGGCAAAAGTCGGGAAACAAATACGGTAACGTTATGTGCGACATTGTACGGGGCATGGCATTTCTAAAAACCGGGAAATACGATGAGTTCGATATCATATTTTCAAAATATAATGAGGGCCTCATTGAAACAATAGATAAGACGTTCCAATTTTGGGAAAAACAATTACGTTCCAAATGGCTCCAGCTCACAGGCTCCATAGAAAATGCAAGGCTGCTGACTTCAAAAAATCTTAAAAATCTTTTAGATAGCGGCATTAAATTAGTTCTGCCTGATGAGTTAGAATTAATGGCATCAATCTATAGTAAATCTGGGGATAACGACCCTGCTGTTCAACTTTTCTCTTATGCTCAAAAACTGAGGGCAGACTACCAAATGCCCGTACCCCCCATATGGAAAGAAGAGCATGATGAATTAATGTTAGCCATCCGTAAGGGTCATTCCGACGTTGATTTTGAAAATAATTGGAAAAAAGGTCAAGATTATTCAGAGAAAAACATCAAAGATTTAGTGAGCACGATCAAGTAAAGGCCAGAATATTTACGATTAGACTGGCCTTTGGATGAAAGCTATTACTTGATATTTACCCCCAGCGTGGTTTAGCATCCAGATCAAGTCCGAGAATTGCCTTTCCTAATATTTCTCTGCTCAAGTATCAATTGGCAGGATGCATGCGACCCAATCGGGCATCTCTAAATATTTTCTCAAGTCCTGACTTGGGGAATATTCCAAAGCCTCCTGCGATATCCAGTGAGCGATCTACTATCCCCAGCACCTTTCTGCGGTATTACACTTAGCAGCTATGAGTTTTATAGCCCAGGCTGGTCCATAATCCTTTCCTTGTGTCCACTCTCGGGCTATTGTATCCAATTGGGGTTCTACCGCTTCCAACTTCAACAACATTTCGGCAATATCATTTTGTACCCCCGGATGTTGTGACATTAATCCACTTTCCAAAGACATAGCCTTTATTCTAAAGTGTTGCCAATATTTTATGAAATACTCGCCGTACCTGTCTAATATCAATTGGGTTTGGATCTTTTGATGACCCTGGCATGTTAGATAATATTAATATTTAGAGTCCAAGTTACGGCACAATAGTGAAAAATTTCATAAGCAAATAGGGCCCACAAGTCTTGCGTAATTTGAACTTTTATCAAGTAATAACTTTCTTTGACTCGACATCGGGATGTAAAATTGACCTGGTAAATTCTAAAATCAGGAATGATATTGTTTTAATATCAAACAATTGATGTTAGACATTAAAAGCTTTGAGGAGTTGGTGCGACTTTTCGAGAATTCAATCTATTGGAAGAAAATTGCGCATCTTATATAAATAATCCATCATTATTTACGATCTTGAATCTAAAACAACCCAACATGAATAGGATATTTACCACTTGCTGCCTTTTGATGCTGTTTTTTGTAACATCAACCAATGCTCAAGTTTTAGATATTGAAAGTACATCAGAAGGAATCGTTATACCCAGAATGACCGAGGCTCAGAAGAATGCGGTTGCCAGCCCCGTTGAGGGAGAGATGGTTTATCAGACCAACGGCAATAAGGGGTTTTATTATTACGATGGTTCGAGTTGGACTGCGGTAGCCGCAGCATCGGGAGGAGGAAGTGTCTCAGTTTTGCATGCAGGAGCATCAATCAATGCGGGTGGCAACATTCGTTATAGTGGAATTGGTAACTCCGGTCGGTCTGAAAGAGAAGACGCTGAATTTGCTGCTACTCGAACTGGTACTCTCAAGAATTTCCACATAACATTTACTGTTGCTGTGGACAATCCTGCTAGCATCACTGTGAGTGTGCTCGTAAACGGAGTCTCTGTCTTTAGTCATGCAATGGTGGAAGGTGATGGTCGGACTTATTCAGATTTAGTGACATCGGCCAACGTATCGCAAGGAGATCTGATTGCTGTCAAGTTTGAATCAGGCGCTGATGATCCAACTACAGATGATCCTAATTTCATCTACATGACCTGTGCTTTTGAACTACATTGATTCTTAAATTAGTGCCCATATATCTAGACGGGCAAAAGTTTGCACTCAGATGGTCACCACCTTATGTTGGGTGATAAAAAATTCGGGTCGATCTCCACTCCGTTACAAATATTTCTTGGGAAATGCAAGATACCATCTTCAGGTTTTTAAGGAGGAGGTATTAGACTCAAACGGTATCTCGGCGTTCAGCACCTTAAATTCAGCAAATTCTAGTCCATAGCATGGAATGAAATCAGTTTGTCAATATCTCCATCCTGACACTCTGCTTAATGCCTTGCATGGTTTCCATGACTTCTTGCTGTTTAGCAGGATATTCGTCTAAGATGCCATCTCCAGCTTAGCCCTCGGACCTGATACAATACCAAAATCACTAAGAAATCTGATAATCACTACTTTATTTAAATCATTTCATATTTCCTAAATTAGGGACGACAGATCTCTATCAAATGGAGAGATATTTATCCATTAATAAATTATTTAATGTTAATAAATTAATGTATTGGAAGGGATGATCTATCCCCACCTGGGTTTGCCATCCAGATCAAGCCCGAGAATTGCCTTTCCTAATATCTCTCTGCTCAAATATCGATTAGCCGGATGCATTCGACCCAATCGGGCATCTCTGAACATCTTCTCAAGTCCGGATTTTGGAAATATTCCAAAGCCACCTGCGATATCCAGTGAACGATCAACTATCTCCCAACAGCGTTCTGCTGCATTACATTTGGCTGATATGAGTTTGATCGCCCAGGCCGGTCCATAATCTTTGCCTTCCGTCCATTCTCTGGCCACTGTATCAAGCTGCGGTTCGACCGCCTCCAACTTGAGTAACATTTCTGCGATGTCATGTTGTACCCCCGGATGATGAGACATCAATCCACTTTCCAAAGACATGGAGCTTTTTGTTTGCAGTGTCGCCAGGATTTTATCAAATACCCGACGCGCTTGCCCAAAATACACATTGCCAAAGCCCATCAAAGCCCATGCAAAAATACCCAGGACAAAGCCATCCATTCCCCCAAATCCAGCTGGCACCACCCGTGCAATGTATTGGTCTGGAATAAAAACACCATCCAGAATCGTATCATCCGATCGGGTAGCCCTCATACCCAACACGTCATCCCATGTCTTTTTGATTTCATAACCCTCAAGGTCCCTGGGCATGAAGGCATGAATAATCTTGGGATTTTCCGGATCACTATTATCCTGACCATGGAGTCCAAGATATGACCATACCGGAGTTAGACTGCCGAACGACTTTCTGCCTGTGAATCGATATCCCCCCTCCACCTTCTCAGCTTTGGTAGTAGAATATATACCTGGCAGATCATTACCACTTTCAGCATGCCCCGCGGCAAATACCTTTCCTGCTGCCGCTTCTCTCAGCACCCATTCCAGTGACTTGTCACCCGCATACCATAAGTCTGAAATAAGGCCTATCCAGTAAAGATGCATGTTGATGGCAAGAGCGGTCGCTGCAGCATGATATCCCAACTTACGCTGGTACTGCATTACCTCATCCATCCGCATCCCCAGACCGCCGAATTCCTTGGGCACCGAAAGCAGTAAATACCCTGCCTCCCTTAGTTCTCGGAAATCCTCCTCAAAAAAAGTATTGTTCTCATCATATCCCTGTGCCCGTCCTTCGCAACGACTAAAGACTTCCTCAATGTTATGAAGTACACCTCGTGATTCTGCTGATATTGTTGTCATCGATCTTGTATTTGAAATTTTAATAAAAACTAACATTACTAAGATATCGAACCCTTTTCAAGCCTATTAACGCCCAGCGTTCATATCCTAACACAATCCGTTCAAATCACCGCCTGATCGTCCAACTTTCCCTATTTTGGGGAAAACTTCTTCTATAAATGGAGCAACAATTGCAATTTTTCCAATGGACGCGTGAGAACATCCTGTATCTCCTAAACGACCTCAGTGAGCAGCAAATTTGTCGTATTCCTGAGGGATTCAATAACAACATCCTTTGGAATGCAGGACATATATATTGGGTACAACAGGTACTAGTGTATCAGCTGGCCGGAATCTCACCAGGCTTTACCGAATCCTTTCAGGCAAAATACAGTTCAGGAAATTTTCCCACGGATGGAGATAGCAGTGATCTTACCCTTATCATAGATCATCTGGAGAAGAGCACGGAGAAAACGATTGAAGACTATAGAGGAGGTAAGTTTCAGGGATACCAATCGATAAGCAATCGCTATGATCAGGTAGAATTCACCTTTACAGAGTGGGGCGAGGCATTTCAATATAATAACCTGCATGAAGCAAGGCACTATGGCTTTATGAAGGCACTGGCATTAGCCGTCTAGTCATGATAGTGGTTCTAGCCATGCAGCGTGTACAATATATAATCATATGGAAGAACCCCTCTATCGACCGAGGATCTATGTGGATAATTTTCGCAATGTTTGTAATAAACACCTTGGGCAATTTACAATCCTCCAACAAGTGGGAAAAACATGGTTTTGGAATGCTTACAGTGATACTGGCATGTCTTAGTCTATCACTGGCAATTATGTAAAAAATTACTCTTTCAACGCGTGAACAGGATTAGTCCGGGCAGCCTTGAAACTTTGAATGCCAACTGTCAACAAGGCCAGTAGGAGAGCAGGTACAGACACTGCGAGAAATATCCACCACTTAACTGAAATATGATAGGCAAAGTTGTGCAACCATTTTTGTATAAGATAGAAGGCAATTGGAAAAGCGATCAAAGTAGACAGAGCTACTAGCTTTAGAAAATCCGAAGAAAGCCATCCCACCAGTCGCAAGGTTGATGCCCCCAACACCTTTCTAATTCCAATCTCCTTGGTGCGCTGAACGATTTGATAAGAAACCATCCCAAACAATCCTAAACAGGCTATGAATAATGCCAAAATTGTAAAAATGGAAAAAGCTTGTCCGGTCTTTCTCTCAGTGGAATATAGCTGAGCGAAGGACTCATCAAAGAAATTATAATTAAACAATTTGCGGGGTGCTATATCCTTAAAAATTCCCATAATATATGTGAGCGTTTTGTCAATATCTTGCACATCTGTCTTCATGGCCACATACCCAAAATCTGTGGGTTGATTAGACGGATGTCGATATCGGATATACATCGGTTCAATCCGCATGTCCATCGGTTGAAAATGAAAATCTTCTACCACACCAATTACCCTGCCACCAGAAAACTCCTTTCCGACAGCCTCCTCAGCAGACCAGGAAAGCGCTTTGACAGCCGTTTCATTCAAAATGAAGCTTTCTGTAGAATCCGTTGGGTACAACATCGAAAAATCTCGTCCCGAGATGAGAGGTATCTCATACATATCTAAAAAGTGCTCATCCACGTGATATCGGTAACAGGGTAAAGTTTGACTTCCATCATTACCTTCCCATTCATCAACAATACCCTGATTGTTGGTATCAAACATTAAATTGGTAGAAACACTCACATTACTTATCCTGGGATTTGTCAACAGCCTGGTTCTCACATTATCTAACTTCTGATTTATTTCCTGTCCAAAGAATGAAACATAGACAATCTGATCTTTATTAAATCCCAATTTTCTATTTTGTATAAATTGCAACTGTTGAAATACTACTACACTGCAGATGGCAAGCACCACCGCAGCTACAAACTGAGTAGTCAGAAGTACATTTTGTAGAGAAAAATTTGAAGACATTCTTCCCATAATTTTATTTCGAAACGCCTGCACAGGTGATAATGCGGAAATAAATAAAGCCGGATAGAGTCCAGCAAGACCTCCAATAGCAATTGAAATAAATAGCAGAACGACAAGTATCTTTGTGCCACCAACAATCTCGAAGGGAATATCTACATCTAAGAAATTTCCAAAAATTGGCAAAAGCAGTCTCACTAGAAATAAAGCAAATACAAAGCTACAAAATGTCAATAAAAATGACTCACCCAGTATTTGTTCAATCAGTTGATGTCTAACCGCGCCCATTACTTTGCGAACACCGATCTCTTTGGCTCTCTTTGCCGACCGCACTGTCGCCAGGTTCATATAATTTATCGCCGCCATGAGTAAGATAATCAAAGCGATTACACCCATAAAGTATATATATCGAATATCAGTCCTCGGTTGATTTTCAACATTAATACTTGGATCCAGGTGAATGCTGGTAATTGGCTGCAACATATATTCTGCTCTGAAAGGAAATCCCTGATATGCCGCTTCTACTCTCTCATCAAAAATACTAAACCCCTTTTCGACCTCTCTATGATCTACGCCATCTGCCAATTTTACATATGTATAATAACTGTTGCTAGCCCAATGCCCAAGTTCATGGTCCCAATTTGCAAGATTTTCAATAGGCAGGATGACATCCGTATAAAAATGTTGATTCGGGGGTAGATCTTCAAAAACTCCACGTACTATAAATTCCTTATCATCATTTAATAAGAGAGATTTTCCAATCGGATCCTGCTGACCAAAATATTTTTCCGATACGGAAGCACTTAAAAGTAGAGCATTCGGCTGCTCTAATGCTGTACGTCCTTCCCCACTTAAAATATTCAGGTGAAATATATCGAAAAATGAGGCTTCGGTATATAGGAGTGTTGAAGAAAAAAAAAGGTCTTCCTTATAAAAAATATCAGTTTCAATACCCATACGCACCACTTGTTCCACTTCGGGCATCTGCTCCTGTATGGCAGAAGCAAGTGGTCTAGGTGTCACTGCAAATACATCCGAACCTCGGAAGGTATTACCTTCTTGCTGCTGAACAATTCTAAATATTCTATCACTGTCTGGGTGATGCCTATCATAGCTCAGTTGATGTTGAATATAAAATGCTACTAGTAGAAAGCAAGTCATACCCACTGTCAAACCCGCTAAATTTATAAATGAATATAATCGATGACGCGATAAATTACGAAAGGCAACCTTCAAATAGTGAATCAACATATCAGAATAGATTAAATGGTTTTTGGTAGAATTTTTAATAAAGTCGGGTCTAAGATGAAGGATCACTTGCCACCAAAATTTCAATCGGACATTTGAGGACCCATTGTCCACTTGATCCTCGAAGATCTCTATCAGATCACCTTCGATTTCTTCTATATAATCGTGCCTGCAGAACCAACGTAGGAAACGCAAGGCAGCTTTTGGAGGCCTCACCTGCATCTACCCAAAATTTATTTTAGGAATAGCTCGATATAAACTTGTCCGTAGTTCAAATTGTCGGTCCAGTGCCCTCTTTCCTAGCATAGTGATTACATAGTACTTCTTTCTTCTACCTCCACGATCATTCGTAATTCCCCCAAATCTAGAATCTACCAAGCCCTTATCATACATTCGCTTTAGAGCTACATGGATGGCACTAACATTTATTTTCTTTTCAAGATGCTCTTCCAGAGCACTCTTGATAGACACTCCATATGCCTCATCATGTTGGGCAGCCACAGTGAGTAAGACCAGCTCCTCAAACTCTCCTATTGATGGTATATTCATTTTTGAAAGTATTTACTTAACAAATGTAAACATAAGTATTATATCAACAATTGTCAAGTAAATAATTCAGATCTTCGATTATTAGGGCCTCTTTTGACAAAAATGTAGTATAACCTCAAAATAAATGGCTCTTATCCAAATTTAGTGGGTTTAAGGATTTAGGGATAGATTTTTTAAGATTCTGGCCGGTTTTTATGTATTGGATTCCTGCCTTCAGGATTGGGCGAGCGTCACACATATGTTTTGAAGCGGCCATGCTCTATACTGTATGAGCTAAAGTAAGAAGTAGAGCGGAGCACCTGCAATAGCTAACCTCTGAGAATTCATTGCTGGGGAGTAAGATGCGCGAGTTTATAGAGCATAGCGGAAAAGCATATAGTGTGACCGACCAAGGCTGACAGCAGGCATCCCGATAATTATCGGGACTGCAAAAAGTTGGCCGCCGGAGGCATCTGTAGTAATACAATCCAATTCTTTATCTAACCCTATATTAACCAATCTAGCATTTACACCAAGATTAACATACAACATGAATTTACTCCATATTCAGGAAACCCACTGTATATGACCAAGACCCAAATAAATACATGTGAATCATGAAGAAATTGGACTCTTCTATGCTCGGTATCTATATTTTTAATAGCATCATGCAAAGGTTACAATCGATAACCTGTTCAGTGGTTGGCAAAGTGCCTGGTAACTAACTGCTTTTTGGCTTCTTACTCGCATAAAACTTCTGCGGGATTTTCGGAAGCAGCTTTTGAAGTGATTGCACTGACTGATAATAAAGAGATTACCGTCAAGATTGCAATGGACTTGAAAATTATTCCGACAGAAATCGTCGTGTGATAGGTAAAATTATCCAGCCAGTGATCCAGTAAAATGATCGCCAGAGGAATGCCCACAAGGCAAGCTAAGCCAATCCAAGGCATGAAACTCATGCTCAACTTTCCGACCACCTGGGCAACTGAAGCACCTAACACTTTACGGACGCCAATTTCCTTGCGTCGTACAATCACCATGTATGATGTGAGTCCTAGCAAGCCAATACAAGCAATAATGATAGCCAAAATACAAAGGATCAATACGATTTGTCCCAACCGTTGATCGGCTTTGAATTGCTGATCGAACTGATCGTCATAAAAGAAATAATCAAAGGGAGCATTCGGAACAAGTTGCCTCCAAATAGACTCCACTTCCGTGACCAAACTGCTTATATCTGCTCCGGTTACATCATTGTACTTTATGGTATAATAAAGGATGTTGCGTGGATTATTCCACAGAATCATGGGTTCCATGGCATAATGGGGAGATTTATGGTGGTAATCTCGAAAAACTGACCTTATTTCAACTATATCACCTTGATAGTCGACGCGTTGTCCAATGGCCTCGGATGGACTTTTTAAGCCAAAGCGGCGCATAGCGGATTCACTCACAGCAATGCCGAGATCATCTGCAGGATTGTCTCTGGCAAAGGGCTCGCCGGCCAATACTTCCAGTCCGTATACATTCATATAAGAATCATCAATCTCGTAGTTGCTAAAGGATTGAAGATCACTGGGATCCGACCCTTCCAAACCAATCCCTCCCCAAGAGTTGAGATCCAAATAATTACGACCTGGAATCGCGCCTGAAGCAGCCACATCATCAACTCCAGCCAGTTGCATAGACTGCTTGCGAAAAGTTGTGAACAACACATTCTCCAATGAATCCTGATAGACGGGCGGTGCCTTTAGCACCAACTTCTGTTCTTTGGAAAACCCTACATCCATGGATTGCATGAACCTGAGTTGTTTGAAGATCATAAAAGCACAAATGATGAATACTATAGATGCCGTGTTTTGCAACAATATCAACGAACCCCGCAACCAGGCCTTTTTACGCACACCTTTTCGCCTGGAGCGTTGTAAAGACAATCTTAGTTGAGCTATGGCCGGATAAATACCGGAAACCAGCGTACCGATAAAAACAGCAAGGAGGCAACAAGCAGCGACCATTCGGGGATGTTGCAGCGCTGCATCCAGATGCTGATCAGCTATCGTATCGACCCAGGGTTGAAGCGATAATATCAAAGAGAAAGCCACAATGCCTGCAAAAAGATTAATCAGGAAAGTCTCTACCATAAACAAGCTCATTAGGGACCTCTTTCCAGCACCTAATATCTTTCGTACACCCACTTCTTCAGACCGATCATTGGCTTTTGCAGTGGCCAGATTCACGAAGTTGGCCCAAGCAATGGCCAGCATGAAAATGCCAATCAACATAAGAATCCCCAGTGATTTCTTGTCTCCACTTTCCTCTGTCTCATACGGTAATTTGGATTCAAGATGAATCGAGGGTAAGGGTTGTGCCAAATAATGTTTTTTGAGACCAGGTGCTGCATCCTGATTTCTAAGCATGGCAAAACGATCTAACTCACTTTGCAATCGATCCTGAGAAACTCCAGGCTCTACTTTAAGGTAGGCGTAGAAATCGTTCCAATCCCACTGACTTGATGGATCACCTTGTAGTGCGATGAAGGTAGGAAAGGAAATCATGGCACTAAATTTCAGATGGGTGTTAGCGGGTATTTTTTCCAGTACGCCACTTACTTGCACGTCAAATAAGTCACTAACACGTAGCGTCTTTCCAATGGGACTGTCTTGCCAATCTTCCCGAGCTCCGAAATATCGCTCTGCAGCTTCCAGGCTTAAAACCACATTATTCGGTATATTAAGTGCAGTCTGCGGATCTCCTTCAGTCAACTTCAGGCCAAATACATCGAAAAAGGAGTTATCTGCCCAGTATACTTTGCTCTCGTCAAACTTTTTCTCTCCATATTGAAATACTACTCGGCCGTATTCAGGGGCTAACCGAACGTATTCCTTCACAATGGCAAGCTCATCCTTTACCGCTGGTCCAAATGGAGCCGAATTCATAGCATCCGCATTATCCACATCGAAAGTTTCTCCATAAGAGGTTGCTACGCGAAATACCTGATCGGCATTGGGATGAAAAGTGTCATAAGAAGTCTCAAATCTGACATACTGGAGCACAAAAATGCCACTCACCATCGCCAGCGCAAGACCTATGACATTAATCGAAGTGTATATTCTATTTTTGGTGAGTGTTCTTGAGGCCTGTTTGAAAGTATTTAGAATCATATCGGGATTTAGTATTACATGATTTGAAAAAAACGACCGAATGAAATCAGGTCTAAAATGGAGTAGCACCTGCCACCAAAATTTACGTCGTGCAGTACGGGGATTGTCGTCCGCATGTCCATCAAAAATTTCGATCAAATCACCTTCTATCTCCTCCAGGTAATCGCGACGACAGAACCATCGTAAAAACCGTAAGGCATTCTTTGGAGGCTGCAGCGGCATCTACCCAAAATTTATTTTAGGAATCGCTCGATACAGACTAGTCCGCAATTCGAATTGTCTGTCCAATGCCTTTTTACCTAATACGGTTATCACATAGAATTTCTTTCTTCTGCCCCCGCGGTCATTAGTAATACCTCCAAATCGAGATTCCACCAGACCCTTGTCAGACATCCGTTTTAGTGCCACATGGATTGCACTTACGTTTACCCTTTTATCAAGGTGCTCTTCTAATGCACTTCCTATGGACACTCCATAGGCCTCATCGTGTTGAGCCGCAACGGTGAGTAAGACCAGCTCCTCAAACTCTCCTATCGATGGTATATTCATTTCCTTCCATTTACTTAACAAATGTAAACATAAATATTATATTAACAAATGTTGAATAAATAATCTCTTGTGCAAGGAAGCGGCACCAGTGATGCAAAAAATGTATTATAACTCCAGTTTACATACATTTGGATCATGAAGGAAATAGGAATCTTCGTCTTTCTATGGATACATACCATGCTGGGTCACAGTCAGAACACATATTACGTATCAATCACAGGTAGCAATAGCAATAATGGGACTTCAATAGATCAGGCGTGGGCCACGATTCAGAAAGCCATGAATGAAGCCACTTCCGGTAGTACAGTACTAATCCGCGGTGGGATCTACTCAGAAAAAGTAGAGGTTAATGTTACAGGTATGCCCAATGAACCCATAGTATTTAAAAACTATCAAAATGAGCACCCCATATTGGATGGAACCGGTCTGACCAACCTGGATGCTATGATTGGGATCTTTGACCAGAGCTATATCACGATTCAAGGACTCGAAATAAGGAACAATATTCAGCTCGATGCCACCGGCATCATTATATCGGGCAATTGTGATTGGATTTCAATTCTGGATAATAATATTCACGATATACATTTTTCCAGTAATCCCGGGGATATTCCCAATGAAAATAGTAATAGTCAGCCTCTGATCGTGTATGGTACTAATGGAGGTGACCCGATTACAAATCTGCTAATCGAGGGAAATACTATACATGATTCAAGAACAGGTTTTAGCGAAGGACTCGCGGTGAATGGGAACGTGGATGGATTTGAAGTGTTAGATAACCAAGTCTATAATATATCAAATATCGGTATAGATATCATCGGTCATGAAGGAGAGGCGCCCCAAAATGATCAGGCACGAAACGGTCTCATTGCAGGTAATCATGTATATCAATGTAAGTCACCTTATGCCACAGCGGCTGGAATTTATGTTGATGGAGGTAAAGATCTCATTATCGAACGCAATAAGATCTCTCACTGTCAATGGGGTATTGAAATAGGGTGTGAAAATATTGGAAAAACTACCAGCAATGTCATCGCTCGCAGTAACTGGATTTTTAAAAATGACGATGCAGGTATCGTCATGGGCGGATTTGACTTCCCGGGCGGATCGGGAAAAGTCATAAATTGTCAATTCTCGAATAATTCTTGTTACGGAAATGATCATGATCCGGGAGACGTAACGGGAGAAATGAATATTTCGTATACCGAAAACTGTGAGATAATCAATAACATTTTCTTCATAAACAATTCCTCAGGGCTGGCACTATATATTGACGATGTAGGTTCTCAAAATCTCACATTAAATTATAACCTGTACTATAATAATTCAGCTAGTACTTTTGATATAAATGGATCGATCTACAATTCATTTGCTGCCTATCAAGCCGGTAGCAATCAGGATCTACAAAGTACATTTCAAGATCCCCTATTTACAAATATTGCTACTGATGACTACCACCTGACTGGGAATTCTCCTGCTTTAGATGGAGGTGATCCTAACTATACTACTAGCGTGGGTGAATTGGATATCGATGGGGACCCCCGAGTACTAAACGACCGAATAGATCAGGGTGCTGATGAATCGGCAGTAACCACTGATGCTCATATCGTCACAAATCCATCTGCGGGTATATGCATTTATCCTAATCCCTTCTTTGACAAGATCATCGTCGATGGTGATTTTAATGGATTCAATATTCAAGTAATCAATATGAATGGACAAATTGTTCAGGATCATACTTTGTCCTCTCCACCTCTAGAAATTGATTTATCTACCCTTCCTAGTGGAATTCACTTTATTAAAATTGGCTTCTCCAGTGAAGAAACCATCTTTTTTCAAAACATCATCAAGCAATAAATCACTGTGGATATCAGAATTCTAAAAAGAGAAGAGATTGTTCTTTTTAAAGCACTAATTCGAGTTTTTGAAAAGGAATTTGAAATGGAAAACTTTCAGATTCCCGATCAGGAAGACCTGTTAAAAACATTGAAAAATAAAAATTTCAAGGTTTTTGTAGCTATTGAAGATGGTCAAGTGATGGGGGGAATTACTCTATACATTTTACCACCTTATTACAGTAATAAAAGCCAGGCATATATTTATGACCTGGCTGTACTTTCTTCTCATCAAAGGAAAGGCATAGGGACCAGACTAATGGAAGTCGTGTTGGCATACGGGAGAAACCTGGGTTATGAAGAAATCTTCGTACAAGCGGACAAAATGGATGACCATGCATTGGCATTTTATAGATCAATACCCAGAGTTCTTGAAGAAGATGTAATACATTTCAGCTACCCACTATAAAACAAAGTAGGAAATTGTTCAATCCAATGTCTACATCACTCGTAAACACTTGAACTTTCGGAAAATTCACTTCAATCTTCACATAAAGATAGTGTGCCACGCTAACGGTAAGCCCTGATAGATTTTTAGAAAGCACCGGGTTGATATTGTATGAGATTTTGAGGTCAATTTCCATTTGTGGAGGACAAATCAGTATGAATTAAACGAGAAATACACAGGTAGTGATTCAAAATCACCTGTATGGGTGGGGTTTATGGCTTTCATATACGCTTCATTTGTATAATTACTCATACTAACAATTCGACATAATGGTAAAGTCATTAAAGATGATGAACGAGATTAAGACCCTACCAGGTCTTGAGAAAGATATCAGAATTGGAAAGAAGACCGCTCGAAAGAGGTACGACTAGGACTCATTGCTCAGGAAGTCAAAGATGTCGTACCAGAGCTGGTATTTACTAATCCAGTAGATAGATATCTGGGTGTCCGGTGTGAGGGAGTGATTCTCTTGCTATTAGAAGCCTTCAGGGAACAACAGATCACTATTGAAATGCTAAAAGACAAAATTTCATCGCTGTCCAATCAATAACTGAAAAATGAAAGATTCTGATAGATCAAAAATGCCTCCTGAAACAAAATCTGACCGTCTCAGAGTAATTCACAATGCTTCAGAAAATGAAGGTGAAAAGGAAGAAGATGTAATTGAAAAAATCAAAAATGACCTGGAGGACCTCGAAAGCCTAATTCGCAAATCCGTCGATTCAAAAAACACGAATAAAGTGTAGTGCGATGATAGTAAAGTAACAAAGATTTGGTAATTTAATTGATAACCACTTAATTCCAATATAATGCGACAGATGAGGTTACTTTGCTATGCACTATTTCTCCTAGTGCTACCTGCCGGCCTTTTTGCTCAGCAGAGTCAATTGGACAGTTTGGAAGAATTGCTCCAATCCAATATTCCAGACACCAACAAGATTCAAATTTATAGGACGGTCATCTGGGCTTACACCAGACCAAATCCCGAAAAGTCACTACAGTTAACACGAGAACTGGAGGCTATTGGTGAGAAACATAATCATATAAAGGCCAAAATGCTGGCCAATTACTACTTTGGTTCCAACTACAAAAATCAGGGAAAATATCCTCTTAGCCTTGATTATTTCAAAAGGTATCACGACTACTATTCATCAATGAATGATACAATACAATTAGCCAATGTGCTTTATCAGTTGGGGGTTGTATACCGTTATATGGGGGATTATCCCAAAGCTTTTGAGTGTTTTAACGAATGTATTGAATTTGATGAAATTCTCGGACGTATGAGTAGTATGGCTACTACAGTCAGTGTGCGGGCAGGTCTTTTCAGATCTCTAAATCAACTTGATAGAGCATTAAGTGACCAATTACTTAGCTTGGAAATATTCAGAAGTGAAAACGATAGAAGCGGAGAAGGGGGAGCATTGATGAATATTGGAAATATGTATGGAGACATGAGGGAGAATGAAAAGGCCTTGATTTATTATGATTCGTCAGAAGTTATAGCTAGAGAATTGAATGACGAATATTACATCGCTTTTCTTTATGAGAACAAGGCAAATGTCTTCACAAATATGGGTGCCATTGAAGAAGCAATGGATAATTATCAAAAATCCTTAGTCCTTTGCCAGAAACTGCAGCGGACAGAAAACATCGTGAAGCTGCAAAATAAGATTGCAATCCTACATAATTTAGACAACCAACCGGAAACTGCACTTGAATTAGCCACTGAAGCTCTTAAGGGTGCTGAGGAAAATCAGATCCTACCGGAAAAACGGCAAGCATTAAAAATTATCTCAGATAGTCATAAGCAATTGGGCAATTACGAAGAAGCACTAAGCTCATTTGAACTGTTTAGTGATGTGAAGGACAGTCTACTCAATAAGGATATCACCGAGCAGCTAGCCCACATGGATGCCCGATTTGAGACTTCCAAAAAGGAGACTGAAATCGAGCGACTAAACATGGAGCAGGAACTTTCTTCTATCAAGTTAAATCAACAACGATTGGCACTCATTCTTTCGATCGTTATCGTATCTGCCCTGGGTTTCCTTCTCTACAAAAATCAAAAGAAATCGAAGCAAATAAGAACTCAGGCTGAAATCATTCAAAAATCACTTACAGAAAAAGAACTTCTTCTTAAAGAGATCCACCATCGTGTCAAAAATAATTTGCAAGTCATTTCAAGTCTCCTGAAACTTCAATCAGAGCGCGTGGTCGATAAGCGTGCTCAGGAAGCACTGGATGAGGGCAGAAATCGGGTTCGATCCATGGCGATTATTCACCAAAATCTTTATCAGAAAGATAATCTGTCAGGGATAGGGATGCAAAATTATTTAGATCAGCTCATTGACGAATTGCATGATTCCTATCAAATCCAGGATGACAGAATTCAGATAAAAATGGATGTGCAGGATATTTATCTAGATGTTGATTCTGCAGTTCCCATTGGATTAATTATTAATGAACTTATCAGTAACTGCATGAAGCAT
The DNA here is from genome assembly GCA_050298535.1 of Saprospiraceae bacterium. Classification (GTDB taxonomy): domain Bacteria; phylum Bacteroidota; class Bacteroidia; order Chitinophagales; family Saprospiraceae; genus JABDMH01. The sequence goes on along the minus strand of JBNKUI010000022.1, from coordinate 195,978 downwards.
GCATTTCCAAACAACAAGAATGGTCAAATTGAAATACAATTAAAGAAAACGGATGAAGGACTGTACTTGAAAGTGAGTGATAATGGTGTGGGTTATAATCCTGCCAACGTGAAATCCACTAGTTTTGGACAAGAACTAATCATTGCTTTTGCAGAAAGACTTCGATCAAAATATACAATAGACGGTACGAACGGGACAACCGCGACATTTCTGATTCAGGACTATAAACTAGCCGCATGAGCAACTTTAAAATACTAGTGGTAGAAGATGAAGTTTTCATAGCAAAGGATATTCAATCTTCTCTGATAAAAATGGGATACGATGTTCCAGCTATTGCCTATGACAGTGAGAGTGCTTTGGACAAAATATATCAAATTTCACCGGATCTCGTACTCCTTGATATCACTATACGAGGGACCAAAGATGGAATCGAAGTTGCAGAGATCATCAATGAAAAACACAAGCTTCCCTTTATATTTCTCACCTCACATTCTGACCGTACTACCTTGGAACGTGCTAAGCAAGCCAGACCTTCCGGATATCTCGTTAAGCCATTCAAGGACAAAGATCTCATGAGCACCATAGAAATTGCAATCTTCAATTGGAGTGAGCAGATTAAAAAGAAAAAATTGGATAAATCTATTGTTGACAGTGTTTCACGAGTTCCACTAAGTAGCAAAGAATACGAAGTCTATCTAGATCTGGTGGAAGGTCTCAATAACGGTCAAATAGCCAAGAAGCATTTCATTTCAGTTAATACTGTAAAATCACATGTTAAGAACATCTTTGCTAAAATGGATGTCCATGACCGGATGAGTGCTCTACGAAAAGCACTGGATCAGTAGTTAGGGGAAGACAAAATTAAAGTTGTATACTCTCGCTGTCTCATGATACCTTTCAAAAACATTCCAAAAGGAAGGTTCTAGTCACAGCACATTGTGACCATGATTTGTTTAATATTGAGATGGGTAACTATATACCTAAATTACCAAAACTCCCATTCGGGCTTTCTTTCTTTATAAATAAAGCATTTTAATCTGTTTCTTTCTATCTTAAGTACATACAAACTACTTAAAAATGAAAACTGTTGCGTATTACACATCACTAGCTCTATTTATAATTATGAATGGGGTTTCCGCCCAATCGGAATGGGAAAATTTGCTCGACAAAAATCTTTCGAATTGGGATAAATTTATTGGTGTCCCACATACTTCTTTAGACCTCGCCGGCTATGAAAAAGGAGATGGAATGCATGGTACACCTATTGGGCTTAATAATGATCCCCTGGATGTTTTCTCGACATTTGACGAAGAGGGTCAAACCATACTACATGTTTCCGGTGAAATTTATGGGGGACTAAGCACAAAGGAGAATTATGAAAATTATCATTTCAGTGCTGAATTTAAATGGGGTGAACACAAATACGAACCCCGATTGGACCGGAAGCGTGATAATGGTATTTTATACCATTGTCAGGAACCTCATGGGCAATTCTGGAATGTATGGATGCGAGCGCCGGAAATGCAGATTCAGGAAGCGGATTTCGGCGATTTTTTTCCATTGGCCGGAGTTAGTATGGATATTCGATCCTCGGAAAAAGTGGAGAATGATCGTTCCTTTTGGTTTTATGATCCAGAGGGTGAGATCCGAACTTTCCAAAGTGATACAGAGATTAGTCGTTGCAGGAGGCAATTTGATGCAGAGAAACCGCATGGCATGTGGAATCAGGTAGATCTTATCTGTATAGGCTCCACGGCTTATCATATTGTAAATGGTAAGGTGGTCATGGTATTAGAGAACTCCATGGACCGCAGTACAGATGAACCCACCCCGCTGACCCGGGGTAAAATTCAACTGCAATCGGAGGGTGCGGAAGCATTTTATAAAAATATTCGTATTCGAAAAATCACCAGTCTTCCCGCCGAAATATCTGCACAAATAGAGCATTGATGCAGCCTCAGGTTCTTAATAGAGAAGCTATTTGGAAAGATCGTCTCCCCTAGGTTTGTGTTGGATTCGAAACCTTTGTATTTTCTGGGCAAGTTACAAATAGTCATCGTTGATGATCAGATCCAGATGCTTTTCTTATTTGCTTTTCTGCTACGCGGTTATCTTGAGTTGTGGAGATACCTCCTTTGTAGATTATAATACTGAAGTCAAGCCAATCCTCAACAAGAAGTGTCTCTCGTGCCATGGAGGTGTAAAGGCCAGTGGAGGATTTAATCTGTTGACCCGAGATTTGGCACTCCGTGACACTGAGGCGGGCAAACCCGCCATTATTCCAGGTAATGCAGCCAGGAGTGAAATGATCAAACGACTGAGCCATGAAGATCCGGAGTTACGTATGCCCCTGGGTGGTGAGCCATTAACCACCGATGAATTAGAAATATTAACAAAATGGATTGATCAGGATCTTCCATGGGGACTCCATTGGTCTTACCAGTCTATTTCTCAGGAACCGACTCTTCCTCAAGGCATATTATTAGGATCAGTAGATGCGGAAGAATCGCGGTTAACTCTGGATGCTTTCGTACAGAATCAGCTTAAGGAAAATGGAATTGAAGGACTAAGTCCTAGAGCAGATGACACGACACTACTGAGGCGTGCCAGTCTTGACCTGATTGGTATGCCGGCCCCGCGTAATATTGGGGATTCATTCCTATCTGGGGATATGTCCTATGAAGTACTGCTGGATTCACTGATGGCTCAGAAAAGCTATGGTGAAAAGTGGACCTCCATGTGGCTTGATATAGCACGCTATGCAGACTCTAAAGGATATGAAAGAGACCCACATCGGGACATCTGGCAATATCGTGACTGGGTGATCAGGGCTTTCAATCGTGATCAGCCCTATGACAAGTTTCTCATTGATCAATTAGCCGGTGATTTGTTACCCAACCCCACTGATGACCAATTATTAGCCACTGCTTTTCATCGTAATACCTCCACCAATGACGAAGGGGGTACTGACAATGAAGAATATCGGACCTATGCTGTCATTGATCGTGTGAATACCACATGGGAAGGGATCATGGGTACCACCTTCGCCTGTGTGCAATGTCACAGCCATCCCTACGATCCTATTATGCATGAAGAGTACTATGAGTTCATGGCCTTCTTCAACAATACACGGGACGCCGATACTGCCCCAGACTACCCTTTATTGCGCTCCATGACCGCTGAGGATAGTACCGAACTGGTAAAACTGCTGGGATGGGCTGCACAACAAACAGACAGTGCCGAAGTACAGAGTCTAAAGCGTTTTATTAAAACCTGGCAGCCCGTTTACTATGGAATTGAAACCGATTCTCTTATCAATGCCGCCCTTTATGATACCAAGGATCTGGGACTACGACAGAATGGGTCGAGCCTACTCCGAGGAGTTGATCTAACTGATGCTAATGCTGTGTATTTCAGAAGTAAGGTAACTGAGGAAGGGGGCAAATTGAAAATTACAACGGCATCAAAGGAGGAAGTTTTAACGATCCAATTACCCAAAACTGATGGCTGGGAAATTCTCAGATTTCCGATGGACCCCATTGAGGGCCAACATACGGTACATTTTTCCTATACCAATTCATCGCTGAAAGATCAAAAAACCGCAGGTATCATGATCGACTGGTTTGGATTTAGGAATGATCCATTCCCCTGGGATAAAGAAGAAAACGATGCATGGAGGGAGCTCTACAAGGACTTACTATCTAAAGACTTACCTACTACTCCAATCATGATCGAAAACCCCAAAACCATGCGTCGTCAAACCCATGTATTTGATCGTGGCAACTGGATGGTGGAGAAGCAACAAGTAAGTGCCGGAGTGCCGGAGGTATTTGACCACGTGACTGAGAGCAACACACTTACTGATCGTCTGGATCTGGCCTATTGGATGACAGATACGCTGCATCCACTTACATCGAGAACTATTGTGAATCGACTTTGGGAACAACTATTCGGCCAGGGCATTGTCAAGACAGGAGAAGATTTTGGTTCTCAGGGTACCCCGCCTTCCCATCCAGAATTACTGGATTGGCTATCATGGCAATTAATGCATACACATGATTGGCACCTTAAATCTTTCCTAAAAATGATAATGACCTCAGGGACCTATCAGCAACAGTCCATAGCTTCTCCAAATCGCTTGGAAAAGGACCCCGAAAACAAGTTTCTGAGCCGTGGACCCAGGGTACGACTTACGGCTGAGCAAATCCGGGATCAGGCTTTGATGGTCAGTGGTCTGTTGAATTCTGAAATGTACGGACCCAGTGTGATGCCTTTTCAACCCACAAAATGGACCACACCTTATTCAAATGAACATTGGATCCAAAGTACAGATGGTCAACAATATAGAAGAGCAGTTTACACATACTGGAAACGCTCCAGTCCATATCCTGCCATGATGATTTTTGATGCAGCAGAACGAAGTGTTTGTGAAGCTCGACGAATACGAACCAACACACCCCTACATGCACTGGTCACCTTAAATGATCCCGTATACTTTGAGGCAGCAAGTCATCTTGCAAAACTTATGAAAAAAGAATCCGAATCCCTCACTGATCAGATCCGGTACGGCTATCAAAAGGCCATTGGTCATGGGGCTTCTACTGCAGAGCTCAGTATTTTGGAGGAGTTATTTGAGAACTCCATTGAAAAGATTCGAACTGGAGGATCAGATGCCAGGTCACTTACCAAATTTGCCAAAGATGAAGAGGAAGAATTTGCGGCTCTGATTGTGGTGGCAAATACGATCATGAATATGGATGAGTTTATAATGAAGAATTAAGGATATGAGTGAAAAGTTGAGGTCAGAAGCATTGTTAGAGCATGCACGTTTTCAGAGTCGAAGATGTTTTTTAAAAAATTGTAGTCTGGGATTAGGTGCACTGACTTTGTCAGCATTGGGTTGTCAAAGTGGGCCAGACTTTCTTTCGGGTGGGAGATCAGAGCAAATGGACGTGGGAAGCAATCTCGCCATGTATCCGGGTAAAGCCAAACACATCATCTACCTGCATATGGCAGGTGCTCCATCACAACTCGAATTGTTTGACTACAAACCCGAACTGCAAAAACTGGATGGAAAACCATGCCCACAATCACTGCTTGAAGGCAAGCGATTTGCTTTTATCCGAGGTGTACCCAACATGCTGGGACCGGTCGGCAACTTTAAACAACGGGGTGAAAGTGGTGCCTGGATATCGGACTTTCTACCGCACCTGGCTCATCATGCAGACGATATCACCTTCATAAAGAGTCTTAGTACCGACCAATTTAATCATGCACCTGCTCAGCTACTTATGCAAACAGGAAGCGCCCTTCTGGGACGTCCTAGCATGGGCTCCTGGGTAACATATGGACTGGGTTCTATTAATGACAACCTTCCAGGGTACATGGTACTTACTTCTGGTGGTAGCAATCCGGACGGAGGCAAAGCCTTGTGGGGAAGTGGGTTCTTACCTTCTGTCTACCAGGGAGTACAATGTCGTTCGGCTGGAGATCCCGTTCTTTTTCTGAAAAATCCAGACGGCATGAGCAGGGATCTGCGAAAGGCATCCATTGATGCGATCAATAGCGTTAATAAACTGACTTACGAAACCTTTAATGACCCAGAAATACTGACTAGAATCAAGCAATATGAGATGGCTTTCCGGATGCAGATTGAGGTGCCCGAAGTCATGTCGATTGACAGAGAGCCTGCCTACATTCATGACATGTACGGCACCACACCCGGCAAAGCAACCTTTGCTAACAATTTACTGCTAGCACGAAAAATGGTTGAAAATGGTGTTCGGTTTGTCCAGCTATATGATTGGGGATGGGATACTCATGGCACAAGTGCAGACGGGTCGGTAGATTTGGGACTTAAAAAGAAGTGTGATGAGATTGACAAACCCATCGCGGGACTTCTATCAGATCTGAAGCAGCGAGGGTTACTGGAGGAAACGCTGGTGATTTGGGCAGGAGAATTTGGCAGAACTCCCATGCAAGAAAATAGAAATGGCCTGGATCTACCCTTTAAAGGTAGAGATCATCATCCCTATGCCTATACGATATGGATGGCGGGTGGTGGAATCAAGCGAGGATTCACCTTGGGTGCGACAGATGAAATTGGCTACTACCCCATTGAAAATCCCGTATCAGTATATGATATTCAAGCCACCGTCCTTCATACCTTAGGTATAAATCATGAAGCATTTACCTATGCATATCAAGGAAGGGACTTCAGACTTACAGATGTCGAAGGCCATGTTATTCAGGAGATTCTACTCTAAGGAAGTATCAGATTTCGCGAAATGGAAACTTCTCAGGAATTTCCCGCATGATCTTCTTCGTAATACCGTACGTGAGTTCGTCGTCTGCACCTCGACTCTTACGATCTACTTTCCATATGAGATGGCCTCCCTCATCGTGAAATGTGAATCTCGCGATCACTCCGTAGGATCGTATGTCTCCATTCAGAATACCCATTACTTGCTTTCGGGGTCCAAACTGGTCTACAGTGACTGACAATACTCCATCGACATGCAGAATTCTCGCCAATCGCTCCTTAGAGATTTTTGGAATATCTTCATAATCCAAACCACTTTCGTCTAACAATTGATTGGTGGTGCGTACATCCTGGAGAAAACTCTGGGGATAACCCATGCTCCCAATCTTTCGGAGGAAGTAGCGATACATATCTAGTTGGAGTACACGGCCCTCTCGTTCATCCTCCGCCTTCAATTGTGCCAGACTTTCGTTTTGAGATATTTTCCTATGATTATTAAAAACATCAATCGGCAGGATGGCTATCACCTCCTGGATATTTCTACTCCCAGGCTGGTATGTAAGTTTTTCAGGTTTCTTACAACCTACCGATAGTATCATTAAGAATAGAAGGTATAGGTAGAGACGCACGGCAAAGCTTAATTTTTATCACTCTTCCCTAAAATAAGATTATTTTTAGAAGCTTGCATAGGGACAAGATAAGAATGTCCGCTTCCGACCAAAAGATCGATGAAACGGACATTCTACCACTTTAATTTTATTCGTTATCTAATGATAGTGATGTACATGCTGGCGATGTTTCGTCTTTTCCGACCGAATCTGAAGTACTTCTTCTTTGTAATCATGTAGGAATACACCAAGTGGCTGCGGTAAATACCTAAGTGCAATACCACCTAATGTCATTAAAGCTCCCAATACAAGGTTCGGAAGAGGTGCGACAAAAAAGTCACCTGTTGTACAGATACCTAAAATCAGCATGGATGAAAATGGTAATGAACATGCCAGTACATTTAATCCAGACTGAATATTAAATGTCTTGTCCAAAGACTGCTTTTGTTCTAATTCATCTACCGCCGACATATGCGCCAATGGCCAGAAGCTGCAAGAACTTTGTGGAAAAATCACTAATAATAAAGCCAGTGCCGGCAACATACTTTTTCCTACCAACAGGAGAGCTATAGCGCTCACAAAAAAAGCAACACCAGATCGCAACAATAAAATGCTGAATATTGATTGAGCCTCCGCTTTTTGAATATTGAATGCTGCCCCAATAAAAATCAGCACCAGACCCGTAGTGAGTACATGTGCCTTAGTCACAAACTGCTGGATAAATAATGGAAGACTCATTAGATTCATCCCAAACATCAAAAGCACTAAGGCTACAATCATCACTCCATTCACTGGCTCCTTTACCAGTGAAATTAAAAGAGATTTTACTCGACCGGCGATGTCAACTTTATCATCAGAATTTTTCGATTTTCGATCCTGATACCACTTCATGGCGATCAGGTACAAGACAATGAGGACAAAGACTTTATTTCCCACATCTACCAGTGCAGCACTTGCCAGTGCCTGATCTCCCAAATATTCAATGATAAATGGAAAACAGGACAAACCTGGAGCAAAAGAAGCAATTAACAGACGGTAGGTTCTTTTTCTATCCTCAGATTCCGTTTTTGCAAATAAGGGAACAATCAAGAGGGTACCAAGCAGGTAAAGTATGACATTGGCCGCAAGTCCTAATATGGGGAGAATTATTAGTGAACTTGTCAGCTTTATTTTTAGCAATGCCACAAAAATAGTTGCGGGCAGAGCTACTGACAATATCACCGTCTTAATCCCTCTTAATTCCCTTTTATCCCTGATTTTTGCTTTCAGGAATAAACCAATTATTAAAAGCGATAGGAATCCAAGAGATTGGTGTATCGCTGGATCCATAATTATGCTAATACTGTTTTAAGTGTTTTTACAAATAATTTCATTTCATCCATCGTCCCCATACTCACCCTACTCCATGGAGCGTCATCGATGTTAAACAATCGAACACCTACGCCGTGAGAAAACATATTTTTCAAATACCCTTGGCCTTCAGTAGCCAGGGGGAAAATAATAAAACTGGTATGTGACGGAATATAAGATATGCCCATTTGCTCGAGGTTTTCATATACATACTCGCGGCATTCTTTGGTCTTGACCTTAGTCATTTCCTGAAACTCGGTGTCTTCCATACTGGCCAAAGCTGCCATAACAGAAGCCCTATTCATGCCCATGTTCGGTCTCGAAAGTTTAGTTACCATTTCGATTGTTTCGGGCAAGGCTACCATATATCCAACCCGTAGGCCGGCCATACCATGGATTTTCGAGAAGGTTCTACAGACAATAACATTCTTACCTTCCGAAAGAAGTCCCACCATTGACTGGCTTCTGCCATCTTCCATAAATTCAAGATAGGCCTCGTCAATAAATACAGGCACTTTTTCAGAGACTGTTCTGCAGAAGGTACGTAGCTTTTCTGCATCGGTGATCGATCCCGTGGGATTATTAGGATTGCAAATATAGATCAGCTTAGTATCGTCATCAATGGAAGCCTCCATTGTATCCAGATCGTGTGCATGATCGTCCGTCAATGGTACAGCCTTCATAGTAGCATCGAAATACATCGCCGTCTTGACCAGCGACATATAGGATGGATCCGCCATCACAATGTTACCCCCATTTTGAAACATAACAATAGCCGTTTTTTCCAACAAGTCTGAGGATCCAGGACCCAAGAGGATATGATCGGCAGGTACGCCTTCCAATTCTGATATTGCCTGGATTAATTGTGCCGACTGTGAATGTCCATATCGATTTCCGTATTGGACATTTTCCATCATAGCAAGACGTGCTTTTGGACTGGGGCCATAGGGGTTTTCGTTCGCAAGGAGACGTGCTTTTAATTTTGAGCGATCTAAAGGAGGAGCCATTAATTCTTCCCAAATTCTCAATTTATCGATACCCACCTTTTTATCATATTGATATAATGGTTTCGCTTTAATCTGAGGTACTACGAGAGTACCTGCGGCAGCAGCTAATGAAGTTCTGAGTAGTTGACGCCTGTTCATTATCTTTTTCATAATTTTTGTTTTTTTGGTCGTGATTAATTAGAAGTTATAGTAGATTCTAAAAGGAGTTTCATTATGTGTCCCGACCCACTCCAGGCGAGATGCGCCCATCAGGTCTTCTTTGCTGTAATCAAATACGGCTTTACCCTGACCATCTGTAGTCAGAGTAGTGATTTCTGTATCTTCGTTAATAAATACTGTAATTTCCATTCCTGCCAATTCGATTGAATCAATGCCAATCGTATGATCCAGGATTCCGGATTTATCCAATTCGTAAAAAGTCGCCTCTACCATTAAATTGGCATCAGAGGAAGTACTCATCTGGTCGAATGTAGCCAGTACAGGTGACTCAATGACATCAAATGCCAGCTCATCTTCAACGCAGCTTGACAGTAATAAATAGCTGCAAAGACATATCATGAATATTTTTCTCATTTTATATTTTTTTATTGCTTTTTAATACTTAGTTCGCCCACCAGAGCTTCGTCAATTTGTCATCACTTCCTCCGTTCATTGATGAGCCTGATTCTACATTTGCCCGATTGAGCGAGTATTCGGATTCCGGATATCGAAGACGAGTGGGGACCTGACCACTATTAGAAAATATGGCATCAGGACTTGCACTGGGTAGTATGGGATATCCCGTACGACGATATTCAGTCCAGGCTTCAATACCCTGACTAAACAGAGCTTTCCATTTTTCTGTCATAATTGTTTCGAGGTCAGCCGTCTTGTCATCAAGGTATCCTGCTGGCATTTCCAGACCATATTGGTCAAATGAAGCCATAATTGCCATGTCCAGATATTCTTTGGCGGATAAGCCTCCCGAATAAGTACCATTTAAAACTGCTTCTGCCAGTACAAAAAGCATTTCAGAATATGTCATCAAGTTAGCTGGAGCTTTTTCGGCGGTAAAGAAGCTACCCGGTCGCGAAGCTGTATTAATATAAACACTGGCAAGGGCCTCCGGTAATCCATTAATTGCACCGGCATAAAGACCTGCCATATCTCCCGCCAAAGCAGGCTCAGCGTACACTGTGAGTCGAGGATCTGTTGCTACTCCATTTCCATCGGTCATATGGTCGATCAGTGTCTGACTGATAGACCAGTCTTCACGTGCTCCCTGTACCATGACTTCGTGCCAGGCATTATTATTATTATTGCCAAGACGAGATTCATGGATTAATGCAGCGTAGTCATCATTGCCTTCAAAAATGGGATAGGTAGCGGGACTGGACATTATCTCAGTAAAGACCTGAGACGACATGCCCATGTTCATACCTGCTTGCCGATTCGCCAATTTCAACCGAAGTGAATTAGCGAATTTTTTCCAGCGAAGGATGTCACCGCTAAATAGGATATCGCCTTTTAATCTAGGTCCTGACTCATCCAACATCTCGGCTGCCATTTTTAGATTCGCCATTGCACCGGCATAAATATCTTCTTGAGAAGAATATACCGGTGTGAGATTTCCTACAGGACCTTGTAATCCTTCCACATAAGGAATGGCCCCCCAGATATCAGATACCATCGTGTAGACAAATTCTCTGGAAATCAAGCCAATGGCGGCCATATTAGTATTATAGTAAGGTCCGTCCTCATCACTGGCAAGTTCAATCACTTTCTGGAAATTGTTCAGTCCATCGACATAAAACCCTTCCCAGTTATTATTTCGCATCGATGCATCCGGATCGTATGTATCTCCCTCATTCGTATACTGATTGCGGGCCAGATATTGCACCCATAGCATGCCCCCGTCTAGATTAACTCTTTCTAATCTTGTTCTGTGACCGTGCAATCTATCGATAGCTCGTCGCATTGCAAATGGAAAGATTACATCTGGCGGCACAATGGTGGGTTCGTTGGGGTTTGTATTGGTAGCTTCAAAATCCTTGGTACAGGAAGAAGTTATTAGAAGGATTCCTGCTAAAATCAGCAGGGTTCCTTTTGATATTATTGTTTTAAACATTTCTGCTGAATTTTTTGATTAGAATGAAATATTGATGGATCCTCCCAGGCTTCGAGTAGAAGGCAAGATTGCATAATTGAGAGCTCCTTGCAGGTTACCTCCATAGATATTAAGCTCAGGATCGATCTGCGAGTGTGTGCTATACAGCATGGCCAGATTTCGACCAATAAGGGAGATAGATAGGCCTCGTATGAAACTGACTTTACTGAGTGCCTTAGGACTGAAAACATAGCTCAATTTCATCTCCCGTAGTTTCACGTAGCTCGCTTCAAATACAGCACCCTCATTTACAGAGCGCACACTGAGTTGTCTCACTACACTTTTAGTGTTGGCCACGACATCATTGGGTACATAAACAGGACTTTCTTCCGAGCCGATATTTTTAGCCCCTACTCCAATGACACCTTCCTCACGTCCTAAAGCAGTAATGGCATAAATACCCGTTTGCATTCCTGTGGATGAGCTTTCATCAGAGATATCACCTCCGATTTTAGCATCGATGGAGGCAGTCAGACTAAACTGTTTCCAACGAACCGTGTTTTGGATACCGCCAATCCAATCGGGCGTTGCATTTCCAATCACTTTGAGATCGTCCTCTTTTTGAGCGACGCCGTCTTTGAAAACGATTTGTCCAGCCAGGGGTCCGTCTGGCACACGCTTATATGCTGATCCATAGAGAGTTCCGTAGGCCTCACCTACTCTAGCTTCCAGGCTCAGTCCTCTTCTGGAAGAAAGTACGATGGTTTCCAGGACATTGCCATTTGCATCCGTAAATAATTCAATTACTTTATTTCTATTCTGAGCAAAATTCAGAGAAAGGTCCCAGGAAAAATCCGGTTTTTTAATCACGGTACCGTAGAGTACAGCCTCGATTCCCTTGTTTTGAATTTCACCCGCATTGATCAATTTACTCTCATATCCTGTAGATCTTGAAACGGCTATGTTCATGATCTGATCGGTAGTAGTTTGCTGATAATAAGTGAAGTCAAATCCCAAACGGTTTCGGAATAAACGAACATCAAAACCCAGCTCAACACCCGTAGTTTTTTCTGGTTTTAAGTCACTATTTGCAAGCTCTGTATTTTCAGAAAATACCGGAGTGGAAGCATTCCATGCATTCTGCGCAGTAAATACCTGTGAAAGACGATACGGGTCCGTATCATTTCCTACCTGTGCCCAGCTTCCTCTGACTTTTGCAAAAGACAAGACGCTGGTAGGACTCAAGTCCATTAATTCAGAAATGACAAGGCTAGTGGATACACTGGGATAGAAGTACGAATTATTATCTATTGGCAGTGTACTTGACCAGTCATTTCGGGCAGTGACATCCACATAGAGGAAATTCTTATAGCCCATGCTAAGAGACCCGAACACAGAATTCACTGTCTTATTTTCGATACGACTAATATTGGAGTTAGGTGTCGCATTATTTGCAACATTATATAGACCATTGATGGTCGCATCATTAACGGTTGTGCGATTTCTTTTAAAGAAATTAGTTCGGTGTACAGCGCCCACTTTTGCATCGATCGAGAAAGTATTATTAAAGTATTTATTGTAGGATAACACTACATCAGAATTACTTTCCTGGCGTCTATGAACATCCTCATAGAAAGCTTGCGTTCGTACCACACCACTCTTCACGCGTTCATTTCTGGTAATGTTAATACGTGTGTCAGTCCATAAGTCTGTTCCTGTACGAACCATCAAACTCAGGTTATCTGTAAATTGATAGTTCAAGGCAATATTCCCCAGAAACCGATCCTTATCATTGGAATTTGTCAGGAAATCCTGGATATAGAATGGGTTGCTAAAGAAAGAGTGCTGCCAGTTAGCATAAGGATACTCGTCTCCTTCCCGGGTGATGTGAACATCCATATAATCTCTCCAGTCTTTTAAAAGGCCCCAATCATCATGACGGTGATGCCAGGTTTGCGGTGACGACATACTTACTTGTTGCCGATTATCTGAACCGGACTTTATATATTCTGACCGAACGGCAACCTTTAGTTTATCTGTCAGATTATAATCAGAGTTAATTCGAAAATTTGTTTTACTGAAATCATTATTATACATGATTCCTGTCTGATCTTGCTGAGACATGGAAAGTCGGAAGCTTCCTCTTTCGTTGGCTCCACTCAGTGAAAGTGAGTGATTTACTGATTGTCCTGTCTCGAAGTAATTTTCCCAGGAATCAGGTACGGGCACTAAAGGAGCAACTTCAGTACCAGACCACCAGGTACGCACTAATCGTCCGTCCATCGGTGCACCCCAGCTTTCGTCAACACCCGCTGTACCTTGGGGTGTATAGCGTGATCCATAGGCTTGTTGAAATTGAGCCAGCTCTCCGGGATCGGTGATTCCACCATTTCGACCATCAGTATACCAGCTTACATAGCCGTTTCCTCCACCATATGTGTTTTGAAATTCAGGAACGACAAAAGGCCTGTCAGAAACATAGGAAATTGAATAATCCACACCCAAGCCCTTCGTCTCAGAGCCATTTTTTGTAGTAATCAGTATCACTCCGTTGGCGGCTCTGGAGCCATACAATGCCGCAGCATTCGGTCCCTTTAATACCGACATGGAAGCAATGTTGTCCGGATTGATTTCAGAAATACCTCCACCATATACATTATTGTCGGAAGCACTTACGGAACCTGAGGTACCTGGAGAAGCAAAATCACCTTCCATAGGTACTCCATCGATTACATATAGCGGTTGGTTATTGCCTAGAATTGAGGAATTGCCACGTATAGTCACCTGGCTTCCACCACCTAAGGCATTGGCCTGAGTGATTTGCACTCCAGCAACCTTACCGGCCAAGCTATTGACCGGATTACTAGATTGGTTGGTGGTAAAAGCTTCGGAGTTGACATCCTGTACAGCATATCCCAGGGCTTTCTTCTCACGCTCGACTCCGAGCGCTGTCACAACAATTTCATTCAGATCAAGAGCTTCATCACTCAGAGTCACTTCTATAAAGTCCTGACCAGTGAGCTCAATTTCCTCGGTAACGAATCCAGTGTAGGATACTACCAAAATTTTCGATTCCTGTCCTTCCAGTGAAAGTTCGAAATTACCATCAAAGTCGGTGATGGTTCCCTTACTAGTACCCTTGAGGTACACCGTAGCTCCGATGAGAGGTTCTTCAGCGCCTTTCACAACGCCTTTAAGCATGCCTTCGGAGGCAGATTGTCCAGAAAGATGTACTACCAAAAATGTGAATAGCAATACATACAAATGTCTTACTGGGTTCATAATAACATGTTTTTAGTGAGCAGTAGAATAACTTAACTGATGTAATGATAATGGCTGAGGAAGCCAATTAAAAGTCAGATTTGCCAAACTTTGTGAATTGTGCACTTACAGCACATCTCAGATAAAACAAGATATTATACTATCAACCGAATCTTCCACCATATAAATTTTCTCCATTCAATAATCTACCAAATATTTTTTGGCGTGGTAAAATATACTAGCCGACAACATGTTGAAGTTCAAATGTTAATGAAACCCTAAAATCACCTCAATCGAAGGTGGGTCAATGGTAAGATATTCTCCATTATCTATTCTCAACACATATTTTACATCACACCAAAATCTGCCATGTAGCCAAGGATGACTTCCACACATTGATAGTTTCAGAGAGGGCATATTGTGACATCCAAACTATAGACTATGGAGGAAAGCCTTTGCAGGAAGAAAAGCCCTTATTCTGCGTCGCTAGGTTAAAAAATGGAAGCATCTGCATCCTATTCTTGCAGATTTGAGTACTGACTTCACACCTACTCCATCATGTCCTTGCGTCATCTTTTGCCTATTCTCATCATACAAGGCTATGACATCGACTGCCAAGCGTTGTTGGATGATATTACTCTGATATTCTACACATCACCCTCACCCATAAATAATAATTGCCATCTCTATCTTATGAAATGTACCGGTAATGGTGTTGTTTGCTTGGCTAAAGAGTACGGAGGTCCCGAAACTGACCAGTCAAGTGAGATCTTTGTGACATCGAGAGACCAAATACTACTGCCGCAAGAAACCGACAGTTGTGGAGAGGGAAGAAAGAATGTTCTGCGTATTAAAACGAATCTAATTGGTACTCCTGTGTGGATCCGTACCTCTGGAGATTATTTTCCAAATGGAATAAAAACAATCTTCGAAAATCCCAGTGGCTTTATACTGCGGGGAACGAGCTTAGTCCAGCAGGAACATATTGACTATGAGAGATTTACGATTAAATTCGACCCTATCGGTATACCCATCAGGTAGTCAGAAAATCTGTATAACTAATCACTCTCAACTTAAATATCCTGACGACTGCCATCGAACAAAAAGAACCTTGAAATTAGTTTGGCTTCTGACAAAAGTAAAGAAAGCCATGAATCAAATACGATCTTTTCAAAGAGCAGCCATAGCTATTATGGTAGTGATCAGCTCACTTTTCATCTTTAATGCCTGCAATACCTCCAAAAGAACCAAGGGAGCCATTATTGGCGGTGCAGTGGGTGCAGCGACAGGTGCACTAGCGAGTAAGAAAAATAAGGCAGTATCGATCATATTAGGTGCCAGCATAGGAGGAATAGCTGGAGGCTTGATAGGTGACTATATGGATCGTCAGGCTGCAGAGATCAGAAAAGACCTGGAGGGAGCCCGAGTTGAAAGAGTGGATGAAGGTATTGTAGTGACGTTTGAAAGCGGACTACTATTTGATTTCGATCAATATTCACTTAAGCCCGAAACAAGAGAAAATCTGTATCGACTTTCTAATACACTGCAGAAATACTCAGACACAGATGTACATATTTTAGGCCATACAGATAACATTGGAAACACAGATTATAATTTAAACTTGTCCAGAAATCGGGCAGAGGCCGTCAAGAACTATCTGATAGTTGCAGACATAGATCGAAAGAGGCTAGAAACTCAGGGCTACGGAGAATCAGATCCAATTGCCACAAATGAAACAAAGACTGGAAGAGAGAATAATCGTCGCGTAGAAATCACCATCGTAGCCAGTGATAAGCTGATCCGTGATGCGAAAAAAGGCGATATACCAGGCGTCTAAATAATTAAATAAATATCCAAACAAAAAATATTATGAAAAATATATTATTAGTTTGCCTAATTCTGATGGCAGGCACAGTCATAGTACACGCACAATTAGAAAATCGATTTTCCATTGGTCCAAGAGTAGGTATAAATTTCACCAATCATACTGGATCACAAAGTAGCACCACACAAAATCTGGTTCTCGGAATCACATCAACCTACAGCATCAATGAGAAATCAGGGATAACAATTGATGGACTTTATTCCAAACGTGGGTTTGATTTAGGAAGCACAACCAAGCTAGCTAGTTACTTAGAAGTACCCATACTATATACATCCTTCTTCGGTTCACTGGGTGAGTCCTTCAGACCAAAAATTTATGCTGGTTTTGCACCATCATTTTTATTATCCGCCAAAACCAACAATAATGATATTTCAAATCAATTCAATAGCACTACACTAGATGTAATAGGTGGCATTGGTTTTAATTATCGACTGGCAAGCAGGGTCTGGTTAAATGCCGATCTCCGTGCCATTCTCGGGCTCATGGAAGTCGAGAAAAACACCAACTATAAAAATCGAACCATTCAGTTGTCAGCTGGTATTGCATACGGACTATAGTAAAAGTCTTTGATCAAACCGAACAAAAAGGCAGCAAATTAAGTAAGAATAGTAGAATTGTTTAACAAAAAACTCTATTTAAACTTTATGCGTTTTAATAATAAAATGACATTTAATAAATTTTTTAATTCTCTATTCCTTATACCGCTTGCAGCTTTAGCGCTAATGGCATCCTCATGCTCATCGTCTAAGACAGTGGCGGATCAGTCAGCACCGGAAAGCATCATGTTTGACACATTACTTTCTACTGACAATCGAGCCGTAGCAGTTGCCATCGGGGCAAGCATGGGTGGACATGCTGGCGTAATAATTAATGAATACATGGACCGGCAGGCTGAAGAAGCGGAAGAGCGCCTTGAAAGCGCAAGTATTGTGCGTGTTGCTGAAGGACTTGTATTATCATATGATGTTGACTACCTTTTTAAAGAAGGTTCTGACGAATTTAATTATGGTTCACAAGCGTCCTTAGATAAGTTAGCACGAATTTTTAATAAATTCGACAAAACTGAAATTAGGATTTTAGGACACTCGAAGGGCGTAGGTGCATCAGACTTCAATTATGCACTTTCGAAAGCAAGAGCTGAGGGTCTTCGAAACACTTTAATATCGAATAATGTGGTTGAAAATCGTCTACATGCTTCCGCACTGGGCGAGATGGACCCTATAGTAGAATCACATCCTGATGTGGCTCCTATGCACAATGCACGCATCGAGTTAGTAATTATAGCCGATGATGAATTAAGAGATGCTGCTTCTAAAGGAATGAAAGAAAATGCTTTCTAATATATCCAAAGACTTGTTTAAAATCTCCCGGATTATTTCGGGAGATTTTTTATTGTACCCAAGCCTGATGACATTACATCTTTTCTGCTACCCGTAACCGGGCTAGAATAAGCCTACGATATTTCCGGAATCATCGACATCAATTTTTTCTGCAGAGGGTGTTGAGGGCAATCCCGGCATTCTCAAAATATCACCCGTAATGGGTATGAGGAATCCAGCCCCTGCAGCAATCTCTATCTCTCGGACTGTTACCACAAAATCTTTCGGACGACCCAAGAGTTTTGGATTATCAGACAGCGACTTTTGCGTCTTTGCAATACAAACAGGCAGGTGCTCCAGTCCCAATTTTTTGATTTTCATTAAATCCTTCTTAGCGCGCGGCGCATAGTCAATTGCTTCCGCTCCATAGATTTTTGAAGCAATAATTTCAATCTTATCCATCACCGGATCGTTCCAGTCATATAAGGGCTTGAACGAACCACCAAATGACTCCATAGTTTGCACTAACTCTCTTGCCAGATCCTCAGCACCCGCTCCGCCTTTTGCCCAAACATCGGCAACCTGCACTGCTACACCCATTGCTTTACATCGGTCGGTGACCACCTTAATTTCATCTTCCGTATCGCTCGTAAATCTGTTGACGGCTACAACTGCAGGTAAGCCAAATAAACGGATATTCTCCAAATGTTTCTCCATATTCTCGAGTCCTGAAGCTACACGTGAAGCATCCGGGATTGTCAACTCCGTAAGCTTTGCTCCTCCATGATACTTTAGGGCCCGAATGGTCACTACCAGAATAACTGCGTGGGGTTCCAGACCTGCCGACTGGCATTTGATATCGAAAAACTTCTCTGCACCCAGGTCAAATCCGAATCCTGCTTCAGTCACTACATAGTCAGAGAGAGAGAGGCCCATTCTCGTAGCAATCACAGAATTAGTCCCCTGAGCAATATTGGCAAATGGACCTCCATGTAGTATAGCAGGATTTCCTTCCATGGTTTGTACCAGATTAGGTTTGATGGCTTCTTTCAACAGTGCGGTCATGGCACCGTGTGCCTTCAAATCCCTGGCATATACAGGATCACCACCAAAGGTAAATCCGACAAAGATATTCCCCAGTCTTCGCTTCAAATCCTTAAGGTCATCAGCGAGACATAGGATTGCCATGACTTCGGATGCAGCTGTGATATCAAATCCTGTCTCCCGGGGAATACCATAGGAAGTTCCACCCAGACCCACTATGATCTTCCGAAGTGCCCTATCATTCATATCCATCACTCGTTTCCATAGAACGGTACGAGGATCAATACGGAGTTCTGATTTCTTATTTTGCAGGTTATTGTCAACTAATGCGGATAGCAGATTATGTGCCTTTTCGATAGCACTAAAATCACCCGTAAAATGTAAATTAATATCTTCCATAGGTAATACTTGTGAGTATCCACCTCCCGTAGCTCCTCCTTTGATGCCAAAAACAGGTCCCAACGAAGGCTCACGCAGCACTACACATGCTTTCTTGCCAATACGTGCCATACCTTGAGTCAATCCAATAGAAATGGTGGATTTTCCTTCACCGGCAGGAGTTGGTGAGATAGCCGAGACCAAGATCAACTTGCTACGGCCTATTTTTTCCTGATCGATCAACCCAAGAGATAATTTTGCCTTGTAGCGACCGTATAGCTCAAGAGAACCCTCTTCTATACCTAATTGATCCGCGATTTGGGTGATCGGTCGGAGTACTGCCTTGCTGGCAATTTCAAGATCTTTAGACATATGTTTTTTGCCAGAGGCTTTATCAACTGACGATCGCCAAAATAACAATGTTTACTGGCCAGCAGGGGATCAGCGAGTAGAAAATTATAGCAGAAGAAAGATCCAAAGGGCAATAAGTACGGGTCCTATCAAACCTATGGTGATACCACCCAAACGGAATTCATTCTGATCCAAATATCCTGTACTGTAGGCAATTGCATTGGGCGGTGTTGAAACCGGAAGAAACAGGGCACAACTGGCGCACAAAGCGATGATAAGAGGTAGCACAATGGGATTGACACCATCCCAAAGTCCTGCAGCAGGGATAAGTATAGCGGCTGCGGCTGTATTACTCATGATATTGGAGGCAAATACGGTGATTCCCCCAAATACCACAACCAGCGCTACCATGGGTAAGCTCAGATCTTGAATTTGAGTTAAAAAATAGTCCATAAGGCCTGACTCCTCGATGGCAAGACCTAATGACAGGCCACCTGCGACCAGCATGAGTGTGTCCCAGGGCAACCCTCGCACGTCTTCAGCAGTAATAAGATTGAGCATTGTCAACACGATGATGGGAATTCCCGAAACGGCAGCCATAGGAATAGGATGAATACTATCAGTTAACCAGAGTAAGACGGTAGTAGTCAGCACTATGATCATAACCTTTTCTGGACTCCAATTTCCAAAATAGGGAGCCGTCTCTTCTCCCTCACTTTCAGTTTGGAGAAGTGAGCGATCCAGATTTGCAGGTAATTCATATTTGCGAATCAGTATGTACCAGAAGAGGACCACTAGTACTAAGCCAATAGGAGCGCCATATATCATCCAATCCAGAAAGTCAATCTTATTCGTGACTCCAGGCATGCGATTTATTATATCTACAGCAATTGCATTCGGAGGAGAACCTATAATAGTACCCATACCACCAATGGAAGCTGATGCAGGAATACCCAAAAGAAGGGCCTTAGACATACTACTTCCCGATCCCAAATTATTAATTAATGGCATGAGGGCAGCTATCATCATGGCTGTGGTTGCTGTGTTTGACATGATCATGGATACGATAGCAGTACCCAACATGAGAACCAGTAACATTTGAGGCGGCCTATGATAAAATCGGGAGGTGGCTATTTTAAAAACCTTGACATCCAGCCCCGTCTTACGCATACCTTCTGCCAGAAAAAAACCACCGAGTAATAGCCATATAACACTATCTGACCAGGTATTTACAAACTTCTCAACATCTATGTGATATTGTTCCAGACTGGGCTGTCCCAGAAAGAATACCAGGAATCCAATAATCATAATCCCGACTGCAAATGGGGGAATAGCTTCAGTAATCCATAACCCTATAGCAAAGAAGAGAAGAAAGGAGACATAAAGCTGGGGACTGTTGAAGGTTTCATCTTTTATCAGGAATGTAATCAACAAAGCCATCAAGATACTCCCCATGAACTGGATCAGACGCAGTTGGTTTTCAACAACCCTTTCGGTCTGTTTAAGTTTTGAAACGGAAGCTCGTCTTGAATCGGCCATATATCCGCGAAAATATCAACCTTTCGGCAAAATTTCCCAAACAGAAATACTATCAGCGGAGGTACGCAAATACATCTTAATGTCTGCATCAAGAATTGTATTCGAAAATTCGGAGATAGTAGAATACAATTTGGAATAATGAGATAGGAAAATATTACCTGCCGCAATCAAACAACCATTGCTTAGATAAAAAAAGAATAATTTCTGAATCAAATAATAAAATAGTGTGCGCTAGATGGCTCTTTTCACTGCTTTTAAAGGAAAACTGGCTAGTGTTACTCCTACCTTACCCTCCAAAGTATTACCCTCGAAGCGTCCTTTCACATTAATGCGCATCCCATTGTAGTGAAAATAACCCTTCAGACGTTCATCTTCGATGTCAAACTTCTCAAGACTGACTTCTCCCAGCTCACTATTGAGATCGGCTTCATAGTTGAAACCCGAACGAGCGATGATGATCACACCTTCCGCATCTCCTTTCGGCGTATTGGAAACCACAAAATCCCAACGTCCGATATATGGGTCAGCCGTCAAGTCCACTGATCGCGGGGTCATCACATCTCCATATTTTGAAGATGCACATGAACCAAACAAAAGCATTGCTAACGGGATCAAGAAGAGGGAAAATCGAAACATGACATCCAAGATTTCAGCACTCGTAAAACGATTTCAATTCTCCGTT
Source organism: Saprospiraceae bacterium (assembly GCA_050298535.1). GTDB lineage: Bacteria > Bacteroidota > Bacteroidia > Chitinophagales > Saprospiraceae > JABDMH01. The sequence continues at coordinate 174,206 of JBNKUI010000022.1, read as the reverse complement.
TAGTGAATATCGATCCTTCTTTAACATATAATCATTATGATACTACGTTTTATGACCTTGACAGTAAGGAAGATATATTTTGTAATTTCATTATAGGTAAACCAGCAAATGAAGGCCAGGAATAGTGTCAAAATCCGACATTCAATTGTCACTCGCTTTGGAGTCTTCTTCATACTCCTCTTGCTTTTGGCTGTGCTACTTTCAGGTTTTTTGGTGTATCGAGAATCCGCTATCACTGTACGTGCTTCAGCCATGGAGCGTCTGGAAAACATCAAGAATCTATCCGTGCAGCGCTACTATTCACTCCTGGATGAAGTATCTAATGACATAGCAGTATTGTCCGCGAATGAATTATTAGTAAATTATTTCCTAGATCCTTCTCCTGAGAAGGCAAATTTAACAAGTAATCTATTTGAAAGTTTTTTGGTGAATAAGCCCGATTATTTTCAAATTCGATTAATCAGCGCAATCGACTATGGCCAGGAAATCATTCGATTTGACAAGATCGATCAAAAAATCGTAAGAATTCCTGCTGATCAACTTCAAAACAAAGGAAACCGTTTTTACTTTCAAGAAACCTTAAAGATTGGAATGGGTAATTTTTATTTCTCACCCATCAATCTCAATGAGGATTTTGGAATCATCAGCACCCCGTTTACTCCCACATTGCGAGCTGCAAGTGCGTTAGAAGATCAGGAGGGGAATGCATTAGGCATCTTGATTATTAATGTCGATATGTCCAGGTATTTCGATCAGCTCCGTCAGATTGGGGGTGCCAACTTTGAAATCATGATCGTAGATGCGGACGATCAATATTTATTTTCTCCCGATATGGGTAAGGCGTTTGGACGACAACTCATGAATGCCCACTCTTTTAAAAATGACTTTGATACATCCGTTCTGGATCTGTATCAATATCGCCAGGAGATCGAACAGCTTGTGGATCGTAACAATATCATCAGCATTTATGATATAGAACAAATAACGTATGCGGAAGGTCATCGCAATGTATTCTTGATTGTATCAATGAAGGAAAGTCTATTGCTTCGTAGCCTCCGTTTGGTACAGCAAAAAAGTTTTAAACTAGTATTGATCATCTCACTTCTGGCCCTATTGGCAGCGATCCTGTTTACCCGTTTTTTCTCGAAAACCCTACTAGAAATTACAGCGGTAATAGCGAGCTATTCGGATCCAAATAAATCACTTGCTTCCAGCGACAGATTACCCATAAAGCGACAAGACGAAATCGGGATCCTGGCCCGGACATTTCAGGATATGAAAAACAAGATCGATGAACAGGTGATGGCTTTAAAGCTAGCGCTCCAAAAAGAACATAAAGCAATTAGAGACCGTGATGAATTTTTACAGAACATGAGTCATGAGTTAAGAACGCCACTACATTCCATCATTGGCTTAAGTAAACTACTGGAAAAGAATAATCCATCGAATGCTCAGCTACCCATCATAAAATCTTTAATAAAAAGTGCGGACAATTTATCTGGCCTCTTACATGATGTGCTTGATCATCAAAAACTCAAAGAGGGAGCCATCACGATCGATCTACAACCAGGAAATATTGCAAAAATATTATTGGACATTCATGCTACTTATCAATATGCCGCAGTCCAAAAGGGATTAAAATTTACCCATCAAATTGATAGACGATTATCAAATCAGGAGTATTTGACAGATGCACTTCGACTGACACAGATTGTTACTAATCTGGTGGTAAATGCGATCAAGTACACTGAAAAAGGTGCGATTGAAATGAAGGCGAATATCTCTGAAGATGGGGAGAAATACTCGATCAAAATTTGTGATACTGGTATTGGTATCAAATCTCAAAATCTCAACCAAATCAGAGATCGATTCTATCGAGAAAACAGTAGTGTCAGCTCTGAGGAGGGTTTTGGTTTGGGTCTTTCTATTGTCCGCGAGTTGTTGATCCTATTCAACGGTTCTCTTGAAATCACATCTACACCTGATACCGGGTCTACGTTTGAGGTGATTTTGCCTCTGATCTCCACCAGCCGCATCGCAGAAAACATTGAACATATGGAGGCAGATCATTTATTCTTTCCATCCCTGGAAACGACGTACCAGATCTTGCATATTGAAGATGATGAAGCTTCTGCCTTACTCATGCAACACGAATTAAAGGGTCTCCCCTTTATATTATCGCAAGTCAAAAATTTTCAGGAGGCCAAAGAAATACTGGAGAAACATCAATTTGATTTGATCATCTCTGATTTAATGATTGGAGGTGTAAATATCAAAGAGAAAATAAAACAGCTTCGGAAGAAGTACACAGAAGTACCTATCCTCCTGGTCTCTGCTGCTGACTATGAAGTGATGGGAAAACTATCCCAGGATTTCCTTCAAAAGCCTTTTGATCAGCATATGGTCGCAAGTTATTTATTTATGCTTCTCGGTGCACATGACTATGACATTCCTAGTATGGATCGGATGTATCAACAGTACGATTATGACCAAAACAGTATCATGCAGTATCTTAATATTCTAATAAATGAATTCGAAGGATATACCCTCCGCTTTGATGCGATATATCAGGAAAAAAATCAAGATCTTTGGCATGCTCAACGTCACCGGCTATCCACTCATCTTCGCAGTCTGAGTCTCGAAAATGTGCTAGAAAAAATTCCGAAAAACGTTACTGAAATGACCGCAGAGGGATTAGCTAAACTAACCAACCAACTCCGGTTTTGCCTATGTTACTTCAAGGTACAGAGAAATCAATTTAAAAACCAGGTCGTGCCTTAATTTTGACAACCTCTATTGTAATAACTTTATTTTATTTAAAAGGGGCTCCTCATATCGCTCACTAACAGACAGCTCTTCACCATTGATCATGACATGTCCGGTCCCAATGCTATCGACCTTATGAATGTTTGCGATGAATGAGCGATGTATCCGCTGAAAATTATCAGGCAGCTTTTGTTCAAGGTCTTTTAAAGTCCCCAGACTCATCACTTTTCTATTTTGCAGTACAAACTGCACGTAGTTAGCCGCCGACTTAATGTAAAGGACATCGGGTAGTGATATCTTTACCAACCGATTTCCATCTTTAATGAATAGTGGATCCTGGTCAACAGATGCTAAATTCTGACTTAGATATTTGGTAGCCTTTAGAATACCCTTTGCAAATCGTGCATAGTCAATGGGCTTTACCAGAAAATCGACAATTTGGTCATAATTATAACTAGCTGCACCAAACTGCTCATTCGAAGTAATGATGATCACAGCAGTATGTGGAGGTATCAGGGGCAGGATTTCCTCACCCGTGACATCTGGCAAATGGTAATCCAGAAAGATGATGTCAAAGGAGTTCTGATTAATCAGGTTGATGGACTCGAATCCACTGTTTGTGGTGGTAACCGCACTAATCTGATCTATTTTAGCACAAAAATGCTTGAGAAGATCGCAAATGATCGGATCATCATCAATTATTAAACATTGCATATCCTTCTGTATTGGTCCTTACTAAGGGTAAACAAGGTAGCCAATTCAAAGCGTTCCAGGAGATTCGTTTATCCTCTAATTCCAAGATCTCATACACACATTCGTATGCTTGCAGACCTTATGAGTCACGTACACAGTTTGTACAGTGATTCAATTGTCGGACCAAATGGCAAGTTCATTCCCTCCCGGATCCTCAAAGTGAAACCTTCTTCCACCAGGAAATGAAAAAATTGCTTTTACAATCGTTCCTCCTGCATGGACCACAACTTTCTGAATTGACTCTAGATCGCTATGATACAAGACTACCAGTGCTCCCTTCACTACTGGATCATCAGATCTAAAAAAGCCTCCCGCCAATCCACTCTCACTGAATGCCGTGTATTCAGGCCCATAATCAGTAAACTTCCATCCAAAGGCCTGTGTATAGAAGGTCTTAGCGGCTTCGAGATCTGAGGCCCACAATTCAATATAATTGATATGATTATTAGTCATAATAGATCCTATATTGATTACGACAAAATATGAAAATATCCTTTTTATGCCGTCTCAAATGATTCAATGCTTCTTAGTAGGCCAAAGCCGATGAAAAGTTGACTTACCAGTCCTCTTAGTAAGTTTTTCATCCACATATCATAACTTAACTATCGATCAGAAATAGATTGGTCTGCCTTTTACTTTGTCCCATCCAAATTGTATTGCCGGATTCGAATATTTTGGATTCTGCTTAGATTGCTTGATGGCTGATCCAAATAAAAATAAGCAGTGGCAGAGACATCATCCTGTCGATAAAAATTGGTCCAACCCGACTCAAAGGAGACCGTATCAAGATCAACCACCGTACCAGGCACAAAGAGAGGTACAAATGTCTCGGCGTCCTGAATTGATACGGGCCATAAGGGCACGTTTTCATTTTGCATCACACGTAAATCCTTTTTAAAGGTCCCCCCCATCTGCTGAATAGTTACTTTGAGGTCCTCCTTGAAATAGATTGCATCAGGAATATGATAACGATAAAAGCACCATTGCTTACTACTATCAGCGGCAATGGGGCTACCCTGCAGATCAGAATGGAAGGCACCCTGACCCCAGGCTGTACCAATATAATCCTCGGTACCAGTACCAACCATCGTAGGTAGTGCTCCATCACCATCGATATAAAGCTTGACCTCCCCTTCTCCCCACCATGTATCTTGGTAGATTGGGTTGGCCTGTACTCCGATATTGGTACCAAGAAATCTACCTTTACCCTCAACTTTAGGAAGAATTTCGAAGTCATGACCTAAGGTAGTAAGGGTATCTCGATACCAGAATGTATGAAAATACATATACCTATCATCCCAGGTATCTATCAATTGGAGATCTACATCATAAAAGATCATGTCAAGATTCTGATCCCACTCATTTACCACTTCGATCTTGGCAGATTCTCTAAAAGGCATTTGAATGACGCTGTTGAAGGACCTACCTTCCGGATTCGAAAAAAGCACATTTTCGAACACCGCAGTTTTACCCAAACCGATACCAAAAAAATCACCAAAGGGTGCTTCCACGGCGGGTTTATCTTCACCATCCCAATACATCCGTATCACCAGGCCACGAAGCATCTCTGGTGATCGATCCTGAATCGTAATCCAGATCCGATTGATAATTCCCGGCCCTTCGATATCAAGTAATACCTTACTTTCGCCTGCATTTATTCGATCAAAGGGATGACCTTTTGCACCATTGTTTTCTTTACCTCCAGCTCCTTTCTGACCAGCAATATTTTCAAAAGATACCCATCTGGGGGTCACATTTTCATTAAATGCATATAGTGGCAACTCCTTAAACGCAAATCGCTTATGGGAACAAGATTGAAGAACCCAAAAACTCAATACAAACACTGAGAGTAGGTTAGCTATTTGTTTCATATAAATTTATTCTCTTAGGAAGATACAACATAGCCTCTTTTTGATTTACATACTGCTACATAGCTCTAGGGCCAATTCTCAAATTAGTCGGGGAGAAACACCCGCTTGCCGACTCTTGCACTTTCCTTGGCAGCATCCAAGATCTCTACGACAATCAGATTGTTTTCCAAAGTATAGGGATCAAAAGGAGGTAAAGTGATCCATTTTCGTACCACCGCTGCAAATAGGCTGAATGGGTCATTGAATGGATAGTCTCTATCATCCAACATCAGATCTGTAGATTCCTCTTCGTTTTGCAATCTATAACTCAAATTATATCGATCCCGGCTCATGATTTGACCGGTCTGGCCATAGACTTCCATATCTTTGCGTGAGAATGGCCAATTCCAGGAAGCCTGGATAATGCCTTGCATTTGCGCATATTGAAGTACCAGGGTGGCTTCATCATCTACTTTCGGATACACATCCTTCTTCAAAGTCTGCAAAGTTGCTGATACACTTTCGGGTTTGATACCACCCGTCAACCACGTAATCAGGTTGGCTCCATAACATCCAAAATCTGTAAGAGCACCTCCTCCGTTAAGTTTGGGATCCGTCAACCATGAAAGAAACTCAGAACCTACTCCAATCTCCTTAGGGCCTCCATGACCGTCATGTACGACGACCTTTCTCAATGCACCGATATCACCCCGCTGCACCATGTCATAGGTCCTCTCATTCGTACGGTACCAACTGGTTTCATAATTGGTAATCACCTGGATCTCATACCTCTCTGCGAGACTTGCAATCTCCGCAGCATGATCCATATTGACTGCCAGAGGTTTCTCGACCATCACATCAATACCGGCAGGAGCACTTGCCTGTACGACCTCCAGATGATCAAAAGTAGGTCCAAACGCTGCAATAGCCTCGGGACTCGTTTCACTAATCATTTCAGACAGGGAGCCATACACCAACGACATGGGAAAGCCATACCGGGAAGCAAAGCGTTCAGCTAATTGTCTATCCTTTTCATAGATACCAACTACTACGACATCGGGCCGCTCCATTTCATTGAGGATCCAATTCACATGGCCATGAGACATGCCGGCTATTCCAAGTCTGACCTTTCCCGACTGAGCTGACACACTCACTATGATAAGGAGTGATAGGGTCAATTGAAATGACCTTAGGAGCAATTTAATAGGTACAATAGGCATAGAAAGTTCAATTTATCTACCTAATATACTAATCTATTATCCCGATTTCCCTGGCATGTGCGATCCCATCTGAACTATGACGCAGTAGAACTACCTGATCCTCCCCCTGTTGCTCAATTAATGACTGCACGCGTCGTACTTTCGACACCCTTTTGACAGACCGTATATAAATACAATGGACTTGTCCTGGGAATTGTCTGGCAATGTGCAGGTAAATATCTGTATCCATTTCTCCTGCATCACCTATAAGGATAAATGGAAGATGAGGATATGTTTCCAGGATATGAACAACCTTCTGGTATTTGTTTTTCTCAGTAAAATCCCTTTTGCCGAAATGTTCCAACCCAATATCCCGCATTATGAGTGTACCTTTTGGAAAATCATTTTTCATCAGAAATTCTTCCACATAATCGAATATATTCCAGGGACTATTTGACAAATAAAAAATCGGATTCCTGGGAGCATCTTTTCGCCCTCTATGCAGTAACTGATAGAATTCAGGGGCTCCATCCAGAGGTATCCGGTGATGACTATGTGTCAACAAAGAATTGACAATTAACCGCCACTTAAGCAATGAATTGACACCGGTATGAAGAATGGTATCGTCAATATCACTGATGATCCCATATCGGGCATTTGAAGCAGGTAACATCACTTCAGACCTAGCCTTATGAACTATTTCATTCTCATGGATCAATTGAAATTGCAAAGGCAACCATGAAATATCTTGTCCAATTTCTTTGAATGAATGAGAACCCTCCAGGTGTATGTATCCCTCATGATCCGAGACCAGTACTTTCTCATCAGTGCCCCAAGTGGCCTTCACAGAAACACCAGGCACCTCATCGGATTCGAAGCGCTTGAAGGCATGGTAGAGGTTTCGTAGTCTTGAGTCCTTGACCGAGTGAATAATGCCTTCATCTTCAAGAACCCGTGCCTGGGCAAACAGCTTAGTCGTATTGGCGTAGCCACCATAGGGCATGATGATGACTGGATCTTTTCGATTACGAATACTTCTGGATTTGAATAAAGGCATAATATTACAAATCAAACATGAAGAGAGGCATCCTTGTTTGGCCTTCTCTGAATTTACTGGAAGTGCGATTTGAATATCACGAATCAACAGAGAGATCCCTGATGGATCAAAATCAGAATTTCCTATATTTTCAGTCCGAATGTTAGAGTAAATGATTGTCAGAATCAGCGGTAAGATAAATAAGCAATTGCAAAGTCTCATCACAGCCTTTGGATTATTCCTCTTCAGTCTTTGTGTTGGATTGCTGGGGTTTTCCATAATCGAGGGACTTGACTTTATCAATGCCCTATACATGACAATCATCACCGTAGGCACGGTAGGATTCACAGAAGTGAAAGAACTCAGTCCCGGAGGAAGGATCTTCACTTCAATCTATATCCTGATGAATCTTGGCCTATTTGCCTATGTTGTTTCGGTCGTTTCCAGCTATTTCTTTGAAGGAAAACTTAAATCAATTTTCAAAAGCTACCAATCAGGTATGGAAATAAGTAAGATGAAAGATCATGTGATAGTCTGTGGTTATGGCAGAAATGGCAGCAGAGCTTGTGAAGAACTGGACAAATGTGGCAAACCTTTTATCATCATTGAGAAGGACCCTGAGATCAAAGAGTCCATCCCGGAGCATATGCGTTGGTATATCGGCGATGCTACGGAAGATGAGAATTTGAGATCAATCGGCATAGAAAAGGCTAGTGTGATCATCATCACCACACCTTCTGATGCCGCCAATGTCTTTATCACACTTACTGCAAGATATCTCAATGACAAGATAAATATCATAGCTCGTGCATCAAACCGAGAAACGGAGACAAAGCTCCGCAGGGCCGGTGCTGACAAGGTAATTATGCCAGACATTCTAGGCGGCATGTTCATGGCACAACTCGTAACCAAGCCAATTGTCATCGAGTTTCTCGATCTTCTCAACGGAGTATCAGGTGACAGCTATCGCCTGGAAGAAGTGAGCTATTTGCAATTAAAACCAGAATTTCGAGATAAGACTTTGAAAGAGCTCGATATCTCAGCAAGAGCAAATGTGATTGTAATCGGGGTTAAGGACAATATAAAAGGCCTAATACCCGGGCCTCCATCCGATACATTCATTGGCATCGATGATCATCTCATTGTTTTGGGCTCTAAGGACACCCTCAAGAGGTTTAGTGAGATTTATACTGATATTGACTTTGAAGATCTATAGCCGTGACTCAATGGCGATCACTCTGGCCGGTGAGCCGTCACCTTTTTGGACCTTGAGTGGCAAGGCAACCAATTGCACCTTAGGTTGCGATATTTCACTTAGATTTGTCAAGCCCTCCACAATGATGATGTCATTGCCGAGGAGAATTTCATGAATTCGTGTCACCTCCTCCAGATTATTGACATCGGCTACTGATGGACCTTCAACACCTATTAAGCCGACACCTTTATTCCCAAGCCATACTGCTAGCTGCTCAGTTATTCTGGGTAGGCCATCCCGGTAAATATCTGTACCAGCCTGTAAGCTCCAGTCAGTCTTCAGAATAATTCCCTCACCCTTCTTCACCTGATCTCTAACCGGTCCCAGGTCTGAAACATGAATAAGTTGCTGAGGCACTACGGGTGCCATATCCACCACCCAGGCATCAACAAAAAACCGGTCTACCGGGAACTCATCAATCGTCTGCGCATTCACCTCGAAATGCCAGGGTGCATCCATATGGGTTCCACTGTGTGAATAAAGATGCAATGTTGAAGCATTCCAACCCTCTACAGATTTTCTCGTAGCGGTTTCTATAGTTACACCATTCATTTCATCATTTATTGACCGACTAAGATCAATGTATCTAACTGTTTCCATTTAGCTTGTTTCGACCACTTGTGACAAGATAGAAAAGGTCATCTATTTACATCAAATGTGCTACAAAGTCATTTTAAAACTAGACACTACGTTCATCGAGTAAATCTCAAGAATACGGTGATCGTGTTAGGATCTTCGGCACTGCTACCCTTTTGAATGCGGTCAATTGATGCAAGATTAGAAAACTCGGACTCCAGCTCGGTCTTTAATGACTCTGCAATTTCCTTCCCCTTGTCAGAATAATAGAATATTCTGGGAGGACCTCCAATGCCCCCTCTTTCCTGATTGGCATATGCTAATTGAAAGCCCGAACCGATGGTGTACGCAATGAGGTCGTGAAAGTTTTTATTGTTGGCTTGTGCGGTAATACCGATATTAAATCCACGACGTTTTACCTGATTTTCACGAGCCTGTTGGTCAGCAGATTCCCACACATTCAGTCTTTTCATCACTGACACAAGCGAGTCCTTCGAATTTTGAAGCAGCGAATCCTTCAATTTTAAATCTTCGTAGCTTGATTCCAGTTCTCGCTTAGAGTTCTTTAACGAGTTAGATAGCGATATGGCAGTGATAAACAAACCAACCACTAATAGGGTGAGAATACTAACCAGGATTCTAAACTTCACTTTATATCTATTTTTGGAATTGTGGGTTGACGATTGGCATTAACAAATACGACGAGCAATAGCGAAGCTAGTGCAAAAAAACCTCCAGCCGCAAATGCTGCTGCATAGTCCTGTAATTTTTCTTTTGGAGCCGGGTACACTAAAAAGACTAGCGCTGCAATGGCGAAAAGTACGATGAGCCCCATGTAGAGTTTTATCACAAATTCAAGATCCTTTTTTCGAGCTTCAAAGCCATACACATTTATCGTCGTTCTATCCCCAATATTTACATCTCCTCCTGCTTCTATTTCTGACCCCTGAATTACATTTTTGGACTTTGCCATACCATAAAGTTTTAGCGCTTTTTTCAACTCGACAGGTCTCCGAGATTAAAATCACCACCTCCTTTGATCTTACTTTTCTTTACTATATTTTTTTGATCGAAATGTTGACCTCCGCCATCCTTATCTCCAATGTTAATATTTCCTTCTATTTCCAACTCCACATTGTCCAACACATTTTTCAAGGATGGATTTGGTTTTTCATACTCCCGGACCCACTTGGACAACTTTTCTTTAAAGTCATCATCTTGAGTCATCGATTGTAGATTATCCTTCAAGGCTTCTTTTGCCTCTACGTTGTCAGGATTTTCCTGCAATTCATCCAGTACTTCTTCATCATCTGATCCACTGAACCAACTTCGAATCCACTTCGCCGAAGCTGAAACAAAATCATCCACTGAAGCCTGGACTTCAGCATTTTTAGCCAGGGTATTAACAATATACCCAATAGACAAGGTAATTAATTCCATGCATCTACATTATTCAACGTCTGGTTCTCGACCGGGACCACGATCAGGAATTCCATCAGGTATACCACTCACAAAAGCCAAAGCTACTCCGGCAATCGCAAATATGATCAGAGCTCCGAATGCGTCTATAATCCATACATCGAGAGTCGTTACTTCCCAGGTAGCATATCCCATCAAGGCGGAAGGTAACGAGATGATCAGACCCATCAATATTCCATATTTTAAACCCTCTGTGACTTTACCTCCATCTCCTACCATCATGGGATAAATGAATGAAAATAGAAACCCAAGAATCAGGGTGGCAATCACCGACCACATGTAGTCGGGCGGCTCCTTAACGAGACCTTCCGGCATCATCGCGTCCGGAAATAAAAACATATACCAAACAAAATTTAAGAGGAAAAGGACAATCGACACAACAAGGGTCGAAGTGATTAGTTTTGCTGTACTCATAACCTTGGAATTTTGAAGCTATTGAAATGTATAAGTAAAGTAGCTAAAAAAACGCAATTCGAATAACTATAAGCCTTTTTTGTAACTTTCAAAAAACATGCAAATATGTCCTTAGCTGCTCAATCACGACGCAAGCTGGCTGCAGTAATGTTTACTGACATTGAAGGGTACACAAAGTTTGTACAAGAAAATGAGGCAGCGGCAGTAAAGAAGATTGAGTCACATCGAGATGTCCTCACCGAATGTACGTCTAACTATAATGGTGAAATCATCCAATTTTATGGTGATGGAAGCTTAAGTATTTATGACAGCGCAGTAGATGCTGTAAACTGTGCCATAGAAATGCAAAGAAAATACACAGCAGCAGAAGGAGTACCCGTACGCATCGGAATTCATATCGGTGATATCATTCAGAGAGAAGATGGACTATTTGGAGAAGGGGTCAATATTGCTTCCCGGATTCAAAACCTGGGAATACCCGGTTCTATCTATGTTTCTGAAAAAGTAAAAAACGAACTCACAAGTCATACCCATATCAAAACCAAAAATATGGGAAAGTATCGGCTTAAAAATGTGAGAGACAGAGTTCGTGTCTTCGCTATTACAACCGATGGAGTTATAACACCCAAAAAACGTAAATTCTTTCTCGAAAAATCCTGGGTGAAGGATCTGCTATATCCGGCTATTCTGGCTTTGTTACTATTTGGAGGCTCTAAGATCTTCGACATCAATCTCGATGGAAATCAGTTTCAAGCCAGTTCTTTTAGCCCGGAAGAAGATCAAATAAGCATTCCTCTTTTCAAAAACCTGGATGCCGTGGATTCATTGTCATATATTGGCGATCAAGCATCACATTTTATCACCTACGGATTATCCCAGATCAACAGTTTAAATGTCACTTCATACGAGACCACTTCTAACTTATTAACTACAGAGGCATCACTAGGCAATATTCCTTCTTTTGGTAAACTCACCGGCACATCACACATCCTGCGAGGCACTTATCTCACATGGCCACCTAACTCTGATTCGATCAGATTCACCGTCATGTTGGAGGATCTACGCGGGAATATAGAACATGCTTTTGATGAAGTATATGGATCTAAGCTTGATGTCGGAGAAGCCATCGGTCGACTTTTAAGCAGCGTTAAGGGATATCTAGCCGCCAAAGATGATAAGACCTTTTCAATCCCCAATGACGAAGCGTATAAAGCCTTCCTGCGCGCTAAAGACATCTGGTCCTCAGACTATGAGCAGGCTGAGTCACTTCTCAACAAATGCATTTCTCTTGATAGTAGCTTTATTGATGCACATTTTTACTTACTAAGTCTGTATTACAATCAATCAAGATTTGACGAAATGAAGACTCATGTAAGACTCCTAAAGGCATCCAATTCGGACCTTAGTGAGCGGCAAAATAATATGCTTTCCTACTATATGGCAGATGCTGATGGTGACTTAAAATCTGCTTTCGAATATTTTTACAAGGAGTACAGGTATAGTCCGAAGGATATCTTTAATAATACGGGTATGATGGTAATCGCCCGGGAAAATGTAAATAATCCAAGGCTGGTAATAGAAGTACTAGAAGAAATAGATAATGACAGTCTTGACTATGATGCCTGTACCTATTGTCGGTTTAGAATCCACCTGGGGATCATGGCCTATTTGCAACTTGGTAAAGAACGAGCAGCCCGAAAACTATCAGAACTTATGCCCTATGAATTGGACCGATTTATCCTATATGAGTCCCTGCTCCGTATTCCTTCTGTTGACAAAGATACTAATGCCATTTCTACACTTATTGCCAGAGCGAAAGATCAAAACCTAAATAAGGATCCCAATTTACTATATTATCACGCTGCTATTAATTTTATAAATCAAAACGAAGAACAAATTGCCAACGGATATTTTAGAGAATTCTTATCTACTCAAGAGGCAGCTGCATCTCTGGAGGTAGCTCATGCACACTATTATCTGGGTCAATACGAGGAGGCAAGTATTATTTTGGAGTCCCTCCTAAAAGGAGAAGTGGAAGATCACCGAGTCCTGTCAAGACTAGCGATGAGTCAGGCAAAATATGATATGGAATCAGCAAAGAAATCGGCTATCAAGTTGGAAGCATTGACTTCAAAAATGGACTTTGGAAAATTAGCGTACTCAAAAGCGGTTGCAGCCTTGCACACTGGAGATTCAAATACTGCCCTACGACATTTGAGAGAAGCAGTTGCACAAGGATTAAAATTTAACTCACATCGATTCAACAACGATCCCGATCTGATGCCACTTCGTAATAATCGAGAATATCAGAGAATACTGGAAGTAGAAATAGACTTGGATTGATATGAAACCTGTCATTCTTGTTGCTTTTGCCAACGATATAAATAATCCACTTCTTTCTCTGTATGCGGAGCAAGCCGGCATAAAAAAACAATTGAGCCCCCTTGTAGTCGCTGAGCTCTGCGAATTAGTAATCATTGAGCAGGCAGATACACAACAAATATTAGATGCCTTCAATACCTATAAAAACCGTGTGGCCATTTTTCACTTTGCCGGACATGCTGAAGCCTATAAACTTCAACTTGAAAATTCAAAAGGCGAAATAGAATCTGCGAATGCCCGTGGATTTGCCGAATTCCTAACATATCAATCCGGACTGCAATTGGTCTTTCTCAATGCCTGCAGTACAGCGATACAAGTGGAGGATCTGATGGAGGCACAAGTAAGTGCAGTAATTGCTACTTCCCGAAAAATCGACGAAGGTGTGGCAACGTTCTTCAGTATTAATTTTTATCAGGCACTCGGAATAGGCAGTACCATATCGAAGGCATTTCTAGAGGCCTCAGCTGCTGTAAAAATGCGATATGGAGATGCTGAAGATCCACTAAAAAACGAGTACTGGGCAGATGAAATGCACGACGAAGTCCTTCCCTGGAAAATCTTCTATGCGAAAGGCGGTGAGATCGCAAAAAGTTTCTCAATACCATCTGCAGCGGGAAATCCATTATTTGGTCTACCACAATTAAAGGATGTAGAATTTCCGGAATCCCCTTATAAGTTTTTTAAATATTTCAGCAATAAAGATGCATCCATCTTTTTTGGAAGATCTCATGAGATCAGACAACTCTATGATGCCATCACGGATGAAGATAGGTCTAAGATCATACATTTATATGGCCGATCCGGTGTCGGCAAATCCAGTCTCCTGGCAGCAGGTGTTGTACCCAGGATCGAACTAACTCAAGCCATCCGATATATTCGAGTACGAAGGGATGAACCGATACTAACCTCCATCGGTGCTAACTTAAATTGTATTTCTTCGTTTCAAAAAATATATCAAAAATGGCTCAAAATAGAGAAGACACAACAGAAGCCCCTAACACTTATCCTTGATCAGTTCGAAAATATACTCTACGACTCTGAGCACAACAAATCAGAAAAGTATACAGATCTCGACAATCTCATATTAAATCTTAAGAAACTGGGCAATGGTATAAAAGGGAAACTAATCTTATCCTACAGAAAAGAATACCTGGCGGAAGTTGAGAACCGATTCTACCACAATAAAGTCGATTATGAAAAGGTATTTTTAGATGAGTTAAATCTTCAAGGTATTAAAGATGCGATCACAGGTATAGAGAAGAATCCCGTCATCAAAAAGCATTATAGGGTTGAAATTGAAAAAGGCTTATCAAACAAGATTGCCAGTGATCTCTTGCGAGAAAAAAATTATATGATCGCTCCCATTCTACAGATCCTACTCTCTAAGATGTGGAGGTCTGTATCAAGTGATGATACAAGGTATTTTTCTATAAAACTATATGATCAATTACGAAACCAGGGCTTACTATTATCTGATTTCTTAGATCAAAGAATTCGTAAAATTGAGTCCGTTAATTCAGCCTATATAAAATCAGGTCTCACACTGGATCTTCTACGCTTTCATTGTACGTCACATGGAAGTGCAGAAACAAAATCTCTAGCACAGATTAAGGATGCCTACACACACACTGAATTCCAAATTCAAGATTTACTCGATTTACTCACCAAGGAATATCTTCTTGTCCAAACAAACACTCCTACTACGACCTATCAACTGGCACACGATATTCTCGCGCCTGTAATTTTGGAAAAATATAGGAATTCGAGACTGCCTGCACAACGTGCTATACGCATTCTAAAATATCACCTTTCTGAGAAAAATGAAAACGGTGCAAATTTTCTATCCTCTTCGGATCTTGATGTCATTCTTAAGGGAGCAAAAGCCATGCGAAACCCTGGGTCACAAGCAGAAAAACTAATAGAAGATAGCAAACGTGATATAAAAAGAAGAAAAAACAGATACTATCTTCAAGTCTCGGGAGTTGCTTTATTGATTATTTCAGTCATTGCCCTGTTTTTCATAAATCAGCAAGCTTCTCTGGAAAGAGCCCGGGCAGAAATTACTGCGATGGAAACACAGGCAAAAATCGCTGAACAGTCGATGACTCTAAGGTCAATGGAAGCATCCAACTTGCGATTGCGAAATACTACGGACAGTCTCGCTGTCAGTGTGCAGATGAATGAAGATCGATCACAAGTGTTTCAAGAAAATATTTCCAGACTGTCATCACAACTAGACGCTTCTGCGCAAATTGTAAACATTCAGAGAAAAATAACCAATGGAGTTGAAAAGGGTCTTTCCGGTGGTTTATTTATTAAATCAGGAGATGAATTTATTATTCGTCAGGGCTTTGGGCTAGCACAAAAAGAGCCTCCGAAATCCTTTGATACTGAAACGCTTTTTGATGTACCGCTACTTGCACGCCAAATGACAGTTATTCTCTGTGTTCAATTAATAGAGGAGGGCAAACTAACCCTCAATTCTACCCTTGGATCATTCTTCCCAGATGTAGAAGTGGACGTGCAGTCGATTACAATCAAAGATCTCGTGTCAAACACTTCGGGGTTACCTGAATATCTATCAAACCACGACGAATTTCGAAATATTGACAAGCAGCGTCTCAAAACACGTATTGCAAGAATCGAACCCATAGCAAAGAAGGGACTGGTGAGATCCAATCGGTACACCGATTATATACTCCTTGCCTCGATTATAGATGAAATCACCGAAGACGGGTATGTGAACTCAATCAAAAGTCTGATACGAGAAGTCGAAATGATACGTACCGGAATTAGAGGACATCGAGATTGGATTGATAGTAATGCTGCTGCGGGTATCGGCAAAAGACAGGCTGACAAGGCAGTCACTAATTGGCCAGCTGCCAGCTGGTCTATTTTAGGAGCTGGGGGTCTTCTGTCTTGTCTTGAGGATGTCATGAAATGGCAAGAATATCTCGATAAGCACGGATATATTGAAACACTATTAAATTACAATACATTTAGAATAAGTGCTGATCACTCCTACGTAGAACAAGTCGAATCAGGAATGAATGGACAATTCGGGATCTTCCGCTACTATCCCCAAGAACAGATCAAGCTATTTATGTTCAACAATTGTTTTACTGACAATACAGCCGACTTTATTGAAATAGTAAATGCAATAGAGCAAGATTTATATTAAATTTATATAAACCAGATAACCACATAAAGACCGTAAATCATGTCAAAGGGCTTATCACTTCATATTGGTATCAATCAGTTAAATCCAGCGTTTTATAATAATTGGGACGGCAAGCTTAATGCGTGTGAAGCTGATGCAAAGGCCATGCAGAAAATTGCGAAAGCACAAGGTTTCAAAACCAATTTACTCTTAACTCAATCTGCTACTCGTGAAAATGTCAAACAAGAAATCACATTAGCGTCGGACCAACTACAACCAGGGGATCTGTTTTTCATCTCTTATGCCGGACATGGTGGGCAATTGCCTGATGTTTCAGGAGACGAGACGGATGGATTTGATGAAACCTGGTGTCTATACAATGGACAGTTTTTGGATGATGAGCTAACTTTACTTCTAAGTAAGTTTGACGAAGGTGTTCGGGTGCTATTGGTATCGGACAGCTGTCACAGTGGCACTATTAAACGAGGAGAGGGAGCAGAAAATCCGGAAGACGATATGAGTCCCGATGGCATAGGTTTTCGGAAAATGTATCCCAAGGAAGCTTTTCTCACTTATCGGACCAACCGTCAGTTCTACGATAACATCAAGCGGGATATTCCAAATCCATTGCCCGAAACCAAAGCCAGCATTAAGTCAATCACAGCCTGCCGCGATGATCAATCAGCGGCTGATGGAAAAAGGAATGGCTTTTTTACCAGTAACCTGCTCGATGTATGGGACGACGGCCGTTTTCGGGGAAATTATGATGAACTCTTTGAAAAATTAGAATCCAAAATGTGGTGGAAGACGCTTTGGAACGGCAAGAAACAACAACCTGTCATGTCAGGAGAGGGACCCAACCTGATTACCTTTGAAAAGCCTTTTCAAATTTGACACTATACCAATAGTTCACAAAAGGGACCTGTGCTATCTCCAAAACCATCGACTTCAATTTCCATAGCCGTAAGCATCGTATGATATAGATTAGCCAGTGGCGTTTCATCTTCATATCGAAGATTCATTCCCGACTTCAGCTTACCACCTCCACGACCACCTAGTACAATGGGCAGATCGTAGGGAGAATGTCGGTTACCATCGCGAAGACCCGAGCCAAACAAAATCATGCTGTTGTCAAGCAACGTCTTATCACCTTCCTTAATACTTTCCAGTCGCTCCAACATGTATGCATATTGCTCTATATGCCATCTGTTAATTCTTTCATACTGATCCATCAGGCGTGGATCATTCTTATGGTGAGATACTGAATGATGATTTTCAGTGACTCCATCGATAAACGAATAGTTTCTTTGACTCACCGAATTACCAAACATGAAAGTAGCCACGCGAGTAGCATCAGACCAAAAAGCAAGCACCATGATATCGATCATCAATCTTGTTTTCTCGGTTACGTCTACTCCCTCTGCATACTCAGCCCATTCATCGATTCTGATATCCATTCGCTTGAGCTCTTTTCGGATATCGGGTGTAATTTGTGCTTCGAAATCGGCAAGATTGCCTTGATCTTGCAGGCGCTTTTCCACAGATCGAACCGCTTCAAGATACTCACCTAACTTATTCTTGTCCTCTATCCCCAATTGCTTATCCAGACGCTTAGCATCCTCTTTAACTATATCAAGAACACTCTTCTTGTAGGGATCTTCGGGCAATGGCTTTTTACCGGGCACATAGTTCCTAAACATGCGATCAAATGCCATCCTGGGATCAATCTCTCGAGAGCACGGTTGTGTACGTGACTGCCATGAGATCGTTCCCCCATACAAACGGGTAAATCCCACCGCTTTATCCACTCCACTTCGTATGCGATCCAGACCGTATTGGAGCGAAGGAAACAGCGTACCTTTTCCAATATGTCGGGCCATCAGCTGATCTAGAGAAATCCCTCCACTGTCCACATTAGCATCGACTGTCCTGGCAATACGCATGGAGGTCAAAAAATTGGCTGTCTTAGTATAGTGACCATCATGCCTACTGATAGAGTTTCTATTCATTAGACCCCCCAATACCATTACCTTATCTTGCACATTTGCCAGAGGCTTCAGAATGGGTGAGAGGGTATAATTTGATCCAATTTCTTTGGGATTCCAGTGGTCCGGATGTACGCCATTCGGCATAAAGAGACATGCAAACCGCTGAGGTGCCTGTTGAAAGTTTGATGAGCTAGCAAATAAGGATTGTGGAGCCAACGAGTGCATAAAGGGAAGAGCGATTGATGCCCCCAGACCTTTGAGCATATTTCTTCTGGAAATTTGATTCTTTGCAGTCATCATAGTTATGTTTTAATATATAGGTCAGCCATGTCACTAATGCGATGACGGAAGGGGTAGCTATTGATTAGTGTTAGCATGAGCTTTTCAGTATCAAAATTATCGGCCAGAAGGGATTCTGTCAACTCTTTGACGGTGGGTGAATCGGTAAATGTCACACCTCGCCCCAAAGCATACGAGAGCAATTTTCTTGCAAAGTTCTTGGCGAATTTTGATTTTTCATCCACCAACCTTTTTCGGAGATCTCCCACATCTGCAATAGGGGTGCCATCCTCCATAATGGCGCTTGTATTAATGGCTATTTCTCCCCGATAATATTGTCTTTGACGACCAATAGCATCGAAAGATTCCATAACCAGTCCAATAGGGTCCATCTTCTGGTGGCATCCAGCACAAGCAGATGGTGCTCGATGTTTCTCCAGCAATGCTCTGAGATCAAGCTCGTCATGAACGCCGTCTTTGGCGGCCTCGAGTTCGGGAACGTCAGGTGGTGGCGGCGGAGCCGGAGTACCTAATATCTGCTCCAATACCCATTGACCACGCAGCACGGGACTGGTACGACCGGGAAGGGAGGTTGCTGTCAATACTGCACCCATACCCATTACACCGCCCCTGCCGTGGTCAGCAACAGGTACGGGTCTAAACTCATTTCCTTCCACACCCTCAATACCATAAAACGAGGCCAAACGCTCGTTTAACATGGAATATTCACTATCCAGCAACAATAGAAGGTTTTTTTCTTTTGTATATGCATGGTGAAAGAAATTCACCACTTCACTTTTCATATCCGATGCCAGCTCGTCCGTTAGCTCAGGATAGAGTGTGGGATCAGCCTTGGGATTGGTCATATGTTCTTCGACTCCGAGCCACTGAGGGGCAAATGCGGTTGAAAATCGCTTGTATTTTTCATTTTGCATCATCCTCCGTGTCTCTCTGGTTAGGACTTCAGGATGGTGAAGATCTTCACGGTACGCCACCTGGATGAGCGTATCATCGGGCATGGAAGACCAAAGTAGGTAAGATAGGCGGCTAGCCAGCTCGAAGTTACTTATCTGGTAGGGCTTGTTAATTGGAATATTCACTTCTGAGCGATACAAGAAGCTAGGTGAGATAAGAATGCGTTTGAAGACTGTACTAAGGGCCATGTCAAATCCATCCGTCTCTGCCCATAAGTCTCTAAAATAAAGTTCATCAAAGAACTGCATCAGTTCTCCTTCCTCTTCATTTGACAGAAACCGACGATATGCCTTTGAGGCAAAGGGTAGAATTGCGTCCTTTGCAAGTCGGTGTGGCTTATTCCATTTGGGTGATTCCTCTCCAAACCATCCTTTCACGCGATTGATTGATCGTCTAAAAAAACCTGCCTTGTAGCTTTTAGGCACAATATCTTTCCATCGATCCTGGTCATGATTGACCATTCGAATGATAGAATCAGCCGCTGCATAATACCGCTCTATCGTTAGAGGTGTGATATAAAGTACCGCGGATTGATTATCGAACCCCTCTCCTCCAGATCCTTCAGAAGGAAAATACTTTTTAGCATCAAATTGGACACCCAACAGATCGTAGATCGTATACGTATACTCTCGATGACTTAACCTTCTCATGATTGAGGGTCCTGGATTTGGATCCATCAAAGCGTCATCCAGAATACTATTAATCGCATGTAGGAGTGAATCCTTTTCTGCCTGGGTCATCTGGGGTTTATTGGGAGGAGGCATTTGGTTATTTTCTATTTGTTCTACCACTTTCTGAAAGAGCTGCCCCCTGCGAACCACCTGCACTACGAAGTCATAGGCATCCAGGTTTATGCCTGCCTTTTGATCTGCCTCATTGTGACAGGACTCCGTACAATATTTTTGGAATATGGGATGGGTAGTCTTTCTCCACTTCTGATCAGCCTTGGTGTCAGCTTCCACACTGATCACCCCGATCATAAGAACTCCCAACAAGATAATTCTAACCAATATGACGTCCCTCAAAACAATGATGTTTGCCCAGTAAGATACTGATTTATTGGCAATTATGCCTCTTAAAGGGGCTAGAAAATAAAACGAAATCATCAAATAGGAAAATGTACTACTAGTAATAGGGGCCCTCACTTACAGATACCTCAGCCTCACTCAGAAACTCATTGAGGGCTTCCATCACATTGGCCTGGACAAACGTATCAAAGAGATGCACTTCCTTCAAATTTTTGAATTGTGTGATGTGCATGATCGTCTTGTCATTTACGTCCGTATAGGATAGGTTCAACAGCTGCAGGTTGGGTAAATCTTGCAGGTACACAAGTCCGTCACCCTTTATACAACTTTTACTTAGAATCAATGTCCTTAGATTGGGCATTTGTCCCAGATAATAAAGACCATCATCAGTGATATCCGCCGAAACGAGTGATAACTTAGAAAACAGATGTCGGTACGGCATGAGCTTCGCCAATACATCATCGGTGATGATCTTTGGTGGTAGCTTCATAGAAAGGGCATAGTAGGTGGAGTCAGTATCCGCGTCCAGATCCACTTCGAAACCAAGATCGAAGGCAACCCGTTTGAGTTTTGGTCCGATTTTGAGTCGCTCCAAGCGCTTAGCTTCCGCTGATACCTGTTGAATAGCTAAGGTGGGAAGGTACTCTTCAACGCGCTGATTTAGCTCGGAATCTTCAGGACCAGGTCCAAGCGTATCCGCTGGAGAAGCACCTTTTTCTATCCACCATGTCAGAATATCTTTTTCAGTCTGGGACAATCCCTGTTTACCTTCTGGTGGCATGTAATCATCGTGATTTTCCTCGAGTGACACTCTTACCCAGATTTCACTTTCTTCAGGATTTCCAGCTGTCAACATGGGTTTACCACTTTTTCCACCCTTCAACAAGGCATCGTAAGATGAAAGATCCAAACCACCTTTTGATTTCTTGTCATTATGACAGCTCTCACAACGCTGTTTCAGAAAGGGGGTGATCATATCATGATAGATCTTCATCGAAGCAGGGTCATTCATCGCGGGAGTTGCAGCGAGTGCCCGTTTTTGCAGATGTTCATCAATCGGTTCGGTGATAAAATCTTCGCCATGCGTCAATGAGCCACCCGTATGTCCGGTGTACAATACCAAGGGAAGACAAGTAAAGAGTAGCATCCTGGACAATTGTCTGTACCGCCAAGTCCGTGAGCGTTGATACATTAAGTGGAAATGCATACTCCAGACCATGAAGAGGGCCAGGGCAATTCCACCATAGAAATGATTTCGTACTCCCTCAAAAGTATAGTCACCAGATTTATATAATAAGAATCCTGCAAATACAGTCAACAACACAGCATAGAAACTAAAAATCCAGGACATCCTACGTATGGAACGAACACCTTTAACTGTATACGTACTGTATCGCCATTCCAGATATGCACAGACAACGACTGCCACGATTGGAAGGTGCAATAAAATTGGATGCAATCTGCCGACGACCCGCCATGTCAATGCCTGCCACCATTCCATGGGCATAAAAGGCATTGCGAGCAATACTCCACTGATAACAATACTACCTACCCAAGTCCACTTTGATCCCATACTTTCCAGTGTGTTTGTAAGAATTGAGGCGATATCTAAATATAAGAATTCAGAATGGAGTAACGAATACACATTCTGTAGCATGTGACATGACATCAAGGGGTCATAAAAAGAACCAAAAATCTTTTACGGGTTCTTTTCCCCATTGATTCAGGATATTACGTATAGATTTTCTTGCATTTGGAGAAGTTACCACAATCAGGATTTGGGGATTAATTAACATTTTGACGGAAGAAAAATGATGCAGTCGATGCCCATAAATGTCTTTGCCGATCTTTGCGGGATTGTCACATACCCACTGCAAGTTGCTTTCCTTTTCAGGTATGTGTCGTACCAGATCCTTCCCGTTCCTACCCGCACCCCACACTACCAAAGGTCTTTTTCGGTCTCGGTCTAGCTGATAGAAATACCGAACTTTCAGCTGAAAATATCGATTATCGCGATAGCAGTCCCAAGTACGGGATATCCGCTCAGATCGATCCCGCCATAGATGTAGGATTTTGTCCATTCCAACTACTTTTAATCCTTCCTTGTAAAACCTAAAGCATAGGTCATAGTCTTCAGGATACACTAAAGGGTTAAAGGCTCCAACAGCATCAAAATCAGATCTATGGATAAGCCAGCAATGGGAAGGTATTACACATTCCCGGTATATCTCTTGATAGTGGATGCTTCGGGATGCAACTTCGTTGAGCCAGGCTTCATATCGACGAAACCCGTCTCCCACTTCGCCTTCATCCACAAAGTGCATGGTGCCACCTGCCACCAAAGTACCTCTTCCATGCTGACGCCATGTCTTGTACATAGATTCCAGCTTATCCGCAGGCATCTTATCATCACTATCCATGCGATTGATGAGGGTGCCCTGTACATGTTTGTAGGCAGTTTGTAATGCCGGAATCAGCTTTAACCCTTCGCTTTGAACAATCCGGATACGTCGATCTTCACGGGCATATCTGTCCAAAATTGCCTCTGAATTATCTGTGGAATGATCGTTTGCAACAATCAACTCCCAATTGGGGTATGATTGGTTACGAATAGAATCGAGACAGTCTTCCAGATACTGCTCGGTGTTCCGGGCTGCCATAATAATTGAAATCAGTGGGGGCACGCAATCTTCAGTTTGAGTAATCAAAGTAAGCCTATCCGTCAAAGGACGGGGAATAAAAATAGATGAAAGACTTAGGATCTCACAGTATCTGCCTGCCGGCGAAGTATAGCAAGTGCCAGTTTAATTTTATAAATGGGCACTTCATCGCCCATATGATCCATGATGTCACTTAGCTTCTCACTGTGGGCTGACCGGGTCCAGGCATCCTTTATCTCTACGATCTCCTGTTCAGAAATGTATTTTTCCAGATTAATTTTCTCATCCTTTTCATATAAATGAATTAGATGTCCGAATATAGTCGCAACATTTAGATTTCGATCAGCGGCTATTTCTTGAGGAGTCTTGCCTCGCTTGTATTCATGTAAGGTCAGAAGAAAAGACCGTCCTTTTACATTTTTAGAGTGTTCCTGTTCGACGATGAAATTCTGTACTACCTGGATGACGGTTGGTCCATATTTTTTTTGTTTATAAACGCCAATACCCTGAACGGCGCCAAACTCAGCCAATGTAAGTGGTCTTTTTTGCACGAGCTCTTCAAGTACTTTGTCATTAAAAATGATGTAAGGCGCGACTTTTTCCCGACGAGCCAGAGTACTCCTAATTTTACGCAGCGCCTCCTTAAAGGAATCTTCAAACAAGCCTTTCTTGCTGGCAGGTTTCTTCCTTGCGGCAAAGTCTTCCTGAGTGAGCGGTCTTGTGAGGGTTGGGCTTAGACTACCATTTATCACATTAGCGGATAATCGAGTCAGTTTGAGTACAGATTTTTCGGTGTAATCTATTTCCAGAATACCTTGATTGATCAACTGTGTTATATAATGTAACCAATCAGCCCTGGGGACTTCTCTACCTACACCATAGGATGGCAGATTGTGATATCCCTTTTCCAGAATATCACGCCTTCCGGAGGCCCGGAGAATAT
This sequence comes from Saprospiraceae bacterium, assembly GCA_050298535.1. Lineage (GTDB taxonomy): Bacteria > Bacteroidota > Bacteroidia > Chitinophagales > Saprospiraceae > JABDMH01. Next base: position 149,463 of record JBNKUI010000022.1, on the reverse strand, counting down.
CGGTCATCATTTGAATGCCCACCTGTTGCTTTGACTCATGACATACTTGTATGGCATTCTTTGCATAGACAGTCCCATTAAATCCAGCTGGAGGATTAAGGCATAGATCACAATGACCACATGGAGTAGTCCTGTATTCGCTAAAATAATTTAGGATAAAGTTAGTACGACAACTTGTAGCCTGGGTAAACTCCCAAATACGCTGCAGTTTTGAATGCTGCACTTCCCGAAACTGGGCAGGTGATTCACTTTCATCAATAAACCTCTTGAAAATACTGACGTCATAAAAGCTAAAAAACAAAAGGGCCTCCGCAGATGATCCATCCCTCCCTGATCTGCCTATTTCCTGATAGTAGCTTTCTATATTCTTTGGTAGGTTATAGTGAATGACCCACCGAATATTTGGCTTATCGATCCCCATGCCAAAGGCAATGGTCGCACATACAATCTGGATTTCATCTTTTTGAAAACTGGTCTGTACATGTTTCTTGCTTCCATTACTCATCTCGGCATGAAAAAAGGCAGCATTGTATCCACGCTCCTGGAGCTGTCCTGCTAGTTTTTCGGTACTTTTTCTACTCAAGCAATAGATAATTCCAGGTTCCTTTCGATGGTTTTTGAGAAAGGTATGTATCTGTTGCAATCGATTTTGACCTGGCAGCACTTTTACAGTGATATTCTTGCGCTCAAAGCTCGAGAGAAACAACTGCGGGTCTCTAAGCCGTAGCTGCTTTGCAATATCACGCTGCGTAGCTTTGTCAGCAGTAGCTGTCAACGCCATGACCGGTGTTTCAGGTAATGCTGCAACCAGGTTCCTTAATCTTGCATATTCGGGTCGAAAATCATTGCCCCAAATCGAAACACAATGAGCCTCATCAATAGCCACCAGGGCTACACTTTTCGTTTGAATGTACTTTAGAAATGCCGGTGCCAACGCTTTTTCCGGTGAAATATATAAGAGCCGGAGTGTACCCTTTTCAATCTGCTGAAACACGTCTCTCTTTTCGGCTGCTGTCTGCGTACTATTGACGTAGGCGGCAGCAATGTTATTCGCCTGTAAAGCAGTAACCTGATCCGCCATCAATGCAAGAAGTGGTGAAATGACCAGGGTAAGACCCTCATTCATCAGGGCAGGCACCTGGTAGCAAAGGGACTTTCCGCCGCCTGTCGGCATAATCACCAGTGTATCTTTACCACTAATAGTTGACTGGATGATTGCCTCTTGATTCAGTCGGAAATCTGCATATCCAAACACCTCACGTAAAATGGTCCTGGCTTGTTTCATCTCAATGCGTGATTATTTTGACTGGTTTGTTTGATAGGGTAACTGGGATTCAGCCACTTTCAGGACATCCCGAGGATTTTCCTCATTTTCTATGAGCAAATATACTTTGTCAGCAATCCATCGGGTACGGAGTGTTTTCAGGTCAAGATCAAGCATCTCAGCGAGGAGGGGTAGTCTATCTTCCTTCAGTGCGCGAACACCACGTTCAACCTTACTGAGTAAGGTGGCATCCATGTCTAGTGCATGTGCCAGCTGTCGGAGAAGTAAATCTTTCTCCTCACGTTTATCCCGGATATATTCACCTAAGAATGACATAATTTGTCCTGACTAATTTTGTCAAGTTTACGAAGTTTTGATCAGAAATTGAAATTTGACTAAAATATATCCTTTCCACTGTTGCAGGTGTTGAATGTAAAATGAAGGACACAAAGCGTTAATAAATTCTCAAAAGAATCCTGTGAAAGCACTATAACTCAATAATTTGACATTACAAGGTGGGAGTTTTTAATTTTTATTTTGCGAAGCTTCAACTACCTCTACTAGAATGAGAAGCATGTACATCCTGGTCTCGATGGTTTTGTTCGCCTGTAATCAGGGAAATCAACAAGCCACTCAGTCTTCCTCCGTGGCAACTGTCGAGGAGACTGCGAAAGAAAAATTCACCTCTGACTATCAGATCGAGATGAATACCTCCAAGTCACACGCATTGGTGACCAAGCCAGTGAGGGCGAATCCCAATCAACTTAAACCAACGATATATTTTTTCGTTTTTGATATCGACCACGGACAGGTCATATACGAAAATCAGATTCCTAAAGCCTCTGTCAGTTGGCTGAATGATGCTGAGGTATTGATGCAAACAGAACCCGGCGTATACCAACCCAATATGGATGCTACACGGATCATCTACAATATTGTGGAGAAAAAAGAAAAAGCCTATATATCCCGATGAGGAAACTACTGTACTCATTAGTCTTCTGCTGTTCCCTTTTATGGTGTTGCTCACCTGCCGAACAGAATATTGACAAGACCCAACATATTCCCGTCACAAAGAGAGGCTCAGACATGGAAAACTGGCGTGAAATGAGTGGACCCGAAAAATTTATGGCCTACCATGAGGCGATTCGCACTAAAGCCGATGCATTGGGTCCTGAGTATCCTGTTGGATATCAGCACACCGCCTTCCGATCAGCCAAATCAGAGATAGAGAGGCGCAAACAACGAGCAGTGCAGTTGCCTTGGATCGAGCGAGGGCCCGCCAACGTAGGTGGACGCACGCGTGGTCTCTGGGTCGACCCTTCGGACCCCAGCTATCAAACAGTTTTTGCCGGAAGTGCGGGGGGTGGTGTATGGAAGACCTCTGATGGAGGTAATACCTGGAAAAATCTTACACAAGAATTGCCAAATCTTGCTACCGCCACCATTGCGGGCAGTCGAGCTAATCCGGATGTCCTATACATTGGTACCGGGGAGGGATTTGGTACATCACGAAATATCCTGGGCAGTGGACTTTGGAAAAGTGTAGATAAAGGAGTAACCTGGTCCCAACTTGCTTCGACTGTCAATACAGATAGCATTGCCGCCATATATAGAATCATCGTTAATCCCGATAATGAGCGTGAGCTCCTTTTCAGTGTATTAAGTAATCCACGCCTGCCAGAAGGAGATTTGCATTCAGACATTTTTTATAGCGATGATGGTGGGGAAACTTTTACTTCGACATTTCCCAATAGTGACGCCGTACAGCAGTTAGTGGCTTCGCCAGATGATTTTAGCACTATATATGGCACGGCCTTCAATAAGGGAATTCTTAAGAGTACAGATACAGGCCAAAGCTGGAGATATGTACATCTCACCAGTAAATACAACCGTATGGAGATGGCGGTATCACCTTCCAATCCAGATTACCTCTATTTTTCAGGGCAAGGCTCGTCGACTGGATCATTTGGACTGGTATGCTCGCCAGACGGGGGAGAAACCTGGATGGATGTGCTGCCCAAAGATGATGACAATAACTTTGGTAATGTATATAATGGTCAGGGCTGGTTTAACAATACGATAGCCGTGCACCCCTTCGACAGCAATATCGTATACGTAGGTGGAGCAGGTCCTATTCTGCAGATTACGATCGAGGGAGTAGATAGTACTGGAGAAAATTTTGTTGCAAGTATGGAGCCCGTGACTGATGGGTATGCCAAGTACCGAATCAATTACCCGGAAGCGCGAACCAAGGGAGTGCATGTGGATCACCACAATATAATCCTCCTGCCAGATCCTCAGGATGATGAAAATTTCTTCTTTTTCAATGCGAATGATGGGGGAATAGCCATCTCCAGGGATGGGGGCAATACATTTATTCAAACGGGAAATGGATCAAGTAGGGAATGCCTGGATGGTTCTTGTGACTCGATTATAACATATCAATCCTCTACGGGATATAATACAGCTCAATTCTATGGCGTCGACAAAGCGAATGGACAGAGTCGCTATGTAGCCGGTACTCAGGACAATGGTAGTTGGGTATCTGGATCAAATCCCGATGAGGGTTCTACCTGGAATGCTGCACCCAGTGGTGACGGATTTGAGGCAGCCTGGCATTATTGGAACAGTGATTGGATCATAGAAACAAGTCAATTTAACAATGTTTTTCGTAGTGATAATGGAGGAATTACCTGGCGCGACATCAGCCCTCCAGGTCAAGGGCCCTTTCTATCTCGTATTGCTAGTTCTAAACAAGATCCGGACTTGATCTTTGCGGTTACTCGTACGGGAGTAGCCCGATCTACTAATTTCGGAGATGATTGGGAGGTGATTACCATGCCAGCAGGATGGACATTTGAGGGTAGTGGGATTCCCATTAGAATTTCCCTCGCAAATCCCAATATTGTCTGGACGGGATCTGGTCTGGCTAAAAGTGGATCGGGCATGACGGTTTCTACTGATGCTGGTGAGACCTTTAAAGAAGTTACTGGAAACTTTACCGAATGGGCGCCTGGTCTCATTACAAATCTTACCACTCATCCACTAGAAGATAGTACAGTCTATTTCCTTTTTTCACAGGCGAAGGGTCCCAAAATAATTCGCAGTCGTGACCTTGGACAGACCTTTGAGGATCTGACTCAATTTTCTTTAAGAAGTAAATCCAGTCAAAATGGATATCCGGACGTGGCCACCTACAGTTTTCTGGTAATGCCCTTCGATACAAGTGTATTATGGGCAGGTACAGAAATCGGACTTTTTGAAAGTGGAGATGGTGGTCAGAGCTGGCACTACGCCGATAATGGCCTACCACCTACCTCAATTTGGGATATGCGTATTGTGAATGATGAGGTAGTACTTGCTACTCATGGACGAGGTATCTGGACTGTTTCGCTTCCTGAGCTGAAAGGATACGAGCCTAAGGTCCTGCCCTTTGCACAACCCAGAATCGAAGCAGATGATTACGCTTTTGGTGGTCAGGTCTTCGGTAAGTATACCCTCCGCAGCGCCAGTGATTCATCCATAGTAAAACTGAGCTACGAGATCGAGGGAGAGATTTTCAACCATAAAATTGCCATCACCTCAAATATTGAGCCCTTATCCGAGGAATTTGAGATGCTATTGGCTCCTTTGCCAGAAGAGGAAATCATAGAAGTTGACATCGCAGTCATAACCTATCAAAATGGCGATAGTTTGATCGATGAGAGTACTCTTTTCACATTTTCAGTTGACGAAAACCCAACCTCCGACTATTTTAATGATTTTGATGGATCCAATCGGGATTTTGCACGACTTGATTGGGAGATCGTTACTGCGGGCGGATTTGACAATGCCGCTTTACAGACCATTCATCCATACCAAGGTCTTTCTGGATATACTGCCATTTTTCAGAAGCCGATAAATATTCTTCCAGGGGGTACGACCGTATCATTTGACGAAATCGTATTGGTTGAACCAGGAGAAACCTTTTCTTTTCCTTCAATAAAATATTTTGACTTCTGCATTATCGAGGCTACTCGAGATCGTGGATTCACCTGGGATACCATCACCGCTTATGATTCCAGAGCCAATAGTACCTGGCTTAATGCGTATGAAGAGGATGAAAATTTTGCTTCGGAGAATCTTGAGATCAATCGGGTGTTTGATTTAAATGACTTTTATAGTGCTGGAGATGAAGTTTTTCTCCGTTTTAGATTGATCAGTGATCCTTTTGTAGAAGGGTGGGGATGGAGTATTGATGATTTTACCATTGGAGATGGCACCGTTAATACTCATTTAATAAATGATCCTGGATTTATTGTCAAAATATTGGGTAACCCTGTTCAGGATATCCTTCGGCTATCTATACAGGATGAAAACCCGGATCAAATTTTATTTCATGTGATCTCCAGAACCGGACAGATGGCCGCTCCCAACAACCCGGCCTCAAGCGTAAATGAAATTCATGAATTGAATATTAGCCACCTTACTTCTGGAGTATATTATGCAGTGCTTGAGAAACGTGGAAAAATTCTTACTCTGCCATTCATCAAACTGTAATAAATTGAATTCGTATTTTACCTATTCGTTATTTAAATATTTTACTGGATGAGCAAAAACTGTTTTTACAGATTGAACACCAACAGATAATCCTGTAACAAGCAATATAAAAATCAAAGGTATTAACACTATGGACGGTTCCAATTGAATTCCATCTACGAACTGAAGTAACCACTTATCCCCCAAATACAGAGCAACAGGCGTCGACAAGATAAAACTCAATATTATTGGTTTGCTAAAGTCCTTATAAAAAGACCAAATCAAGTGAAAGGGATTAGCTCCTAAAACCTTCTTGATAGAAACATCCTTCCGTTTTCTATGGCACCAAAATATGGCAAAAGCAATCAGGCCTATTATACCAAGAAAAATTGAATTCAAAGTAAATAAAGATATAATGTAGGTGTATCTCCTGTCCTTATCATATTGCTGCTTTAAAACTTCATCGACAAAATAATAGTTGAAAGGCAGATTGGGAAAAAGATCACTCCACTTTTCACCTATCCTATTAACTACTTCACCAGTGGTTGCAAAATCAAGTTTTATACTTATTTTCTCAAACTGACTAGGCCATATTTTTAATGACAATAACCCGACTTCATTATGAAGTGATAAGTAATTAAAATCTTCCACCACTCCAATCACTCTTCCAGCACCACCCCATTGCTCAACTTTAGCACCCAAGATTTCTTCAGGATTCTCAAAGCCATAGGCTTTTACTGTAGATTCATTGAAAATCACTGATGGCTCATCTCCGGTATCATTCTTATCTTTTTCGAATCCTCTACCAGCAATCAGTTTTATCTGGTAGTTTTCAAGATAATCATGATCTACCAAATTTAAATTAATTTCTCCGCTTCGTTTTACTCCCTGATTAGTCTCTATTTTAGTAGTGACTCCATTTGGCATCTGTCCTGGTACATGAGAACTAAAAGCGACTTGTTGTACTCCTTCAATTGCTAATAGTTGTGATTTCAAAGATTCATACGAATCAGCGACATCTGCATTAGATCCATAATCGATCACTAGCGTTTGAGATGTATTTATTCCCAGATCTCGATTCTGCAAGAATTTGAGCTGTCTATACATAATAAAAGAACCAATAATCAGTATACTTGTTATCGAAAATTGGATTACTACCAATCCACTTCTCATCTTCAATATAGTTGCATCGCTATTCTTCAAGGCCATCATTTTCTGATTATCCGAAATGCGTGAAAGTCTCTGCATAGGATAAATGGAAACAATAAGGGGCAACAGAAGCAAAATTAAAAAACAGGATAACCAAGCTCTGGGACCATAAATCAGGGAGAGTCTAATCTGGTGCCCAAGAATTGACTCCATAATAGGAAGCGAAACAATCACAAGAACCGCAGATAAACAGATTGCTATGGCTGCAACTAGAAATGCCTCCATATAGAATTGTAAAAATAGCTGCTTGCTGCCCGCCCCTAGTGTGCGCTTTAGCATAACCTGTTTATCATTCACTGTTGATTCGGCAAACGAAAGACTGATGTAATTTGTCAGGGAAAGCAATAATATGAGAGCAGCTATAGTCAACAATATATAGAGGTCTGAAATCCTGCTTTTAGTGCCCAACTCTCCAAGTCTGGATTCACTAAAATGGATATTTTGCACAGGTTCTAATGACAACACAAATTTCTCACTTGAATTACTATCGCTACTATATTGTGGAAGATCTTTGAGATATTGTCCTATCTCATCCAGATCCGCTTGGGGGTTTACCAAAATGTAGGTAGTCATAGGAAACCACGTCCAATTGTTACCAATATTTTCTCGAGGCTGAGTAAAAGTGGGCATGGAAATCAAGAAATCAAATTGTATTTGACTATTATAGGGTGTATTTTCAGTAATTCCAGAGATAGTGAATGGTTCCCCATCGAAGTCCAGCACTTCACCAATGACATTCAGCCTTCCAAAGTACTTCATAGCGATGTCTTCACTCAACACAATCTCACCATGCCTTTGAAAAATGGTAGAAATATCACCATGTAAAAGTTTGAAATCGAAAAGTTTGAAAAATTGATGGTCAGCATAATATATCCCACCAGATTCAGAGAACAATTTGTCACGATGTTGCACGCTATGGCTACCATGCAACATTGAAACAGCTGTATGGGCCGTGATATCAAACAAATTAGACTGAACATATGGCCCAACTGGAAATGCGGTGAGAGCAAGCGCAAGATTGCCAGTAGGGGTATAAATTGTTGTATTGAGCCGATAAAGATTGGATTTCTTTGAGTGAAAGTTGTCAAAACTAAACTCTTGATAAACATATAATCCAATGTAAAATAGGCTAACTAAGCCAATGGTGATGCTTCCCGTCTTAATGATGTAAGATGATCTAGCATTGAGTGCCTTTCGAATCGCCAGTTTTAAATAGTGGCCTAAATTCATAGTCAACATTTCTTAAAAAGACCGACCTATTATCAAAATAGTTGCAGACCATCATACATATTCTCACGATTCAGTCGAGTAGGAGAAACGAGTGACAATTCATATATGGGTCGTTTCGTCCTCTCACACCACCCAGCGCACACCTCACGTACTCATTAATTTTGAACAATAACAAGCGTAAATGTCAAACAATCCTGTATGGGCAAACCATTTCATGTCCATTGCCCTATGGTTGTAGTGAGTTTGACTTAGGATACCATCCTTTACTGGATAGGGCTAGTTGCCAACCTTGCCACTCTCGGACTTTGTATTTCTGCTGAAACCTTGCTATCCCTATGGCTCGCTTGCATTGCTTCAATGCGAAAACAACTTATGCAATTGCGTAGCCATCTCATTAGTCAGTACAGCTTTCTTTTCATCTTCGCTCACCCAAAATAATTGATCCAACCTTGCAGCAGTAGGTTCATTTCTTTGACCATTTGATCTATACGGATACCCCTGTTGCGCCTCATCTTCTCTTAGAGCTTTTGCTTTGACTGCCTTTACTACATTTACTCTGGCATATTGTGCCATTCCTTAGAAAGCCATGCCCTAGAAAATTCAACTCTGTTGGTCGACGTATCCTATTCTTGTCTTTCTTGGAATTGTAGTTTTCAATACCTTTTCAAGTGAACTACCCTAGGGTTTGCATCACCGTTTGGACGCCTTTCAACTCTTCACCAATATGATCATGTCGTTTGCATACCGTACAAAGTCTAGGCCTCTACGTTCTAGTTCCTTGTCAAGTTCGTCCAGGACTATGTTGCGAGTAGGTTGTTAGTGGACTCCCTTTGGGGGGTACTCTTTGTCCGTTGACTGCACGGTCCCCCTTCCAGCATGCCACTTCTCAGGTAAATTTCTATAGCTTCCATAACCGTTTGTCTCCCACTCGCTGCCTCAGTCGCGTTTGTAGGCGATCATGATTTACCTCATCGAAAAACTTTGCCAGTCTATATAACACTATGCTGCTATATCCCTGCGACATATACTCCGATGCTTATAATATACAGGCTCGTGCACCCTTCCCCCTCCTGAAGCCGTAACTGTGTTCCGAAAAACTGATGTTATTGCATGTATAGCACACATGAAAAATGCTATCCCTAGGGGATAGCAAATTTAATTGGGGTATAACTTCCTGATAATATTATGCATATACCCGACTATGCCAGGCATCAAGCATCCAGCTTTTCTTTTCAAGAGTTGCCAGGAATCCAGCAATAAGGTCTATCGTTCCCTCATCTGATGCTTTTCCGGCACGTTCGATAACACTTCGCATATTTTCAATCAACATTTTGTGATCTTCTAACACAAATTCTACCATCTTGTGCGGATCTTTTGTGGATTTCTCGTCAATGTCTGACATTTCAAGGTATTCAGACAACGTGGATGTCGGTGTTTCACGAAGTGTGAGAATTCTTTCTGCTATGTCATCAATACTGACTTTCGCAGCATTATAAAGCTCTTCGAATTTCTCATGTAAATCAAAGAAATTAGGACCTGTGACATTCCAATGATAATTTCTTAAATTTTGATAATATATGTGATAATTTGAAAGTAATCTATTTAAATCGTCTACAACCGACTCAATATTGGTCGGCTTTAAACCTACATAATTCATGTATTTAATAAAGTTTAATTGTTAAAAAATGTGATGATGGTTAGGCAAAAGTCTGAGCGACCATTTTACCTGTCTTGAGTGCCGTATTAACACCTTCCAGAAATTTTCGTAGATTATTATCTCTCGCCAGTATTATCTTAGCTACTGTCGTGACTCTAGCAAACATCTTGCTCCACCGCAAGATATTATCATAGTCTAGAAGATTCGAATACGAAATGTTTTTTCCGGACCCTCTGATTTTGGCACTTTTCATAGAAAAATTATTTCTCAGTAAATGCTCTGCAGTATCTATTTCCTGCTGCAGCTGTGCCCTTCTAACCGAAAAAAGTTGTTTCATGCTATTCGTTTAATCTACTTCCTCTTCTGAAAATCTATCAAGTAAAAATTTAGCGATAGGTCTATAAAGGAATATGCGTCTTCCCAGGAAGATTAGCACGCCTACAGGTATTAGAAGTGCAAAACCGATTATAACTCCAGTAATTGGAGAATCATAGGAAGCACCAATATACCATGAGGATGCAACAACAAGACCTATCAAAGAAATAGAAAAGAAGAAAGCTATCAGCGCTGAAACGAGGAGGTATCCTGCCATTTTACTGACTGATTCCAGTAAATCCAGTTTCAGAAGCTTAAGTTTGTTCTCTACAATCGTTTTGACATAGACATAGTTCTCACCTATGTCTTCCGCAATATCATCTAATAGCTTCTCTCCCATCTATAGTTTTAGTTCTTATGCTTCAGGTACTGATCCATTCGCCAGTTTTTTCTTAGCGGTGGCTATACCTGATTCCAATGATTCCAAATGATTGACTGCTGAGGTTCTGGATTTTTCAGTTATATAGTGACCTGTTTCAGCCGCTTTGTCAGCCAGGGACTCTACAGCAGATTTAGCTTTCACCGCTGTAGTTTGCGCCTGATCCTTAGCCTTTTCATAAAAGCTTTCTGCAGAATCTCGTACATCATTGGAGAGAGATACGCTTTTATCCACAATATCCTGGGTCATCTTACGACCTTTGGGAGTGTTCAGGAAATGAGCAATAGCACCACCCACAATTGCACCTGCGAGGAACATATAGGGTTTTCGTGAACTTACTCTCTTTTCTTGCTTCTGATCTTCCATTTTCTATATTTTTTTTGGTGTCGATTGTCGACGGTGAATTAATATTGTTCTATCCATCTTACCATGAGAAGATGACATTTGTTCGATTAGGCAACAGCGATTTCTCTTCGTGTCAACTTCTCCTTCAGCTTCTTACGTGCATAATTGATTCTACTTTTTACAGTTCCAATCGGAATTTCCAGGTGATCAGCAATTTCGTTATACTGATATCCTTCAAAGTGCATCATGAAGGGAACTGCACAGGTATCACCTAATTCATTGATGGCTTTTTCAATATTCTCCATCATTAGCTGTGAGATACCATCATTTCTGACGGCAGCTGACGATTTCATAGCAAATGAAAAATCTTCAACAGGTTTGCTTACAACTGCACGTCTCTTACGGCGGTGATACTTACTAATAAATGTATTCTTAAGAATGGTAAAGGCCCAGCTTTTGAAGCTTGTACCTGTCCTAAATGTGTGTCTACCTCTGAATGCCTTAAGAGCAGTTTCTTGCACCAAATCTTCTGCATCTACCACATCTTGGGTCAAGCGCTTGGCGAAGTTAAGAAGGGCTTGGTGGTGCATTTCTATCAAATTTGAAAATTGCAGCGTTGTCATGATTTGATTTTTAATGTTTGCTAATAAATACGACCACAAGATACAGACTATTATCTGAAATGTCAAATATTTTCACATTTAAAGGGTAAATTTTTGTCATAAACCTTCAATATAGGCCGAAATAGTGCATATTTTGACCGTTTTCACGAAATAATTTGTACAAAAAAAGCTCAATGACCGAATTTGCGACATCAATCCGAGCCAAATCACTCAATTGTGCATATGATTGTCATTGTATGTTGATTTTATTGGTAATCCCTTACAATGTAGCGCTAGCAAAGCAGAGGAAATCTATCGAGAGACGTAGATGAGGAGCACTGGGCTCCTGACGAAGGAAGGCATTATATCGAGTCGGGACGTACGAACACCTGGTCTGAAGATATACCTATTAGGTGTTATACAGAAACCAATCATGAGAAGTGTTGAAGATAATAGATTGTGGGATTGCTTCTGACGGTGGATACAGGATTGCTAAGGATGGTAGGATGCCCAGGTGAATAGGATTCACTAAGAAGGGCATAGAAGGACCTGTGAGAAGATTTGCTATTTACTGCGACCGATCACTTTCAGAACCGATTCATTATAAGTAAGGAGGTGATCTGTAAGTTGAATAAAATTGTCAATATCAAAGCGGAGTGATTGCTTTTCAGGAGATATACCATTCATCTGCTCACGCTTAAATGTGTAAAATGCTCTGAATCCTTCAAGAACCTTTCTGATTTTGACCGTTTGCTCCGCAAAACGATCAAATTCTAATGAGTGGGACTGTTGCAATTTACTAGGACTCAGCTCAGTGTCAGCTACATCAGTCCTATCAAAGGTTCGATAGCTAGTGTTAGCTTCAAGTCTTATCTCTAAAAGATCCTGCACATTAATATCGAAATATCTAGCCAGTTCCAGAACGACACGCAGTCTCGGTTCGACATTTTTTCGTTCATAGGCCGCGATACTACTTCGCTTCACTCCAAGAATATCAGCCAATTCCTCCTGACTCAGCCCAGACTTTCGACGAAGGAAGCGAATGTTTTGCGACAGAATTGTCTCAAGTGTATTAGTTTCCTCAGTTGACATATTATTTAGAATCTACTTCACAGACTCACTTTACACTACAAATGTTCGAAATATTCTCGCCATTGGCAAACAATTGTGAATATTTTTAGATAAGCCCGGGGTATTTTGTTTTTTTGTGCTTAAACTAATCAATTGGTGATTACTAGGGAGAAAAAGATACCCAAGCCGACCCATTTTGGCCAGAACCTGAAGTTCCTAAGACGTTTGCAAGGGAAAAGTCAGCTGGCTCTGGCTAATGAAATCGGCATGAAACGCAACAATGTGGCCTCCTATGAGTCAGGAGCTGCCGAACCCAGTACAAAGAACCTCCTGAAGTTTTGCGAAATCTTCAATGTTGATCCACGACTTATACTTGAGGCACCACTTTCTGAATCACCCTTTAAGATGGTTGTGGATGTAGAACCTATACATACTCCCGAGAGTGCCATGCTTGTGGATGAATTAGATGCACTTATCCAGAAAACTAATGACACCACTCTTATCCTGGAAGGATTTGAGACCTTCAGAGAAATTGAATCCGGGGGTTTGACCTCTGATCAAGTGGAGGATATGACATATCTGAGGGATAACATCAAGGAGCTCCTACGGCAACTCATTAACACCAATTGGAAGTTAATTCAAGGCATTTATCCAGATCTGGTAATGGAAGAAGAATAGAGGGGCGAACAAATCCTGGTGAGTTTTCTTTACTTCTTTAGGAAGTGTCAGTCTTTCACTTCTGCGTACTTTTTAAGATAAATTGAAGAATCTTATGAATATTTTCAATCAATTAATGGATAGCATATCGAGTTACATTTCAGGTATCATTGATTTCTTTCCCAAGCTTGTAGTGGCACTTACGATTGTCTTCCTGGTTTATTTCATCATGCGCATCATCAGATCTCGTACGACCCGATGGATTCGCAAAAAATCAGACGACCTTTTGCTTGTGGATTTCATGGATGGGGTATTTAAAACGCTCAATTTTATCCTAGGCTTCCTTCTACTTCTCTATCTTCTTGGCTACTGGGCAGCCGCCACCAGTCTTATTGGAGGTCTGGGAGTCTCTGCCTTCATCATTGGTTTTGCCTTCAAAGACTTAGGTGAGAACTTCTTGGCAGGGGTAATGATGGCTTTCAACCGCCCTTTCAGAATGGGTGATGTAGTCAAAACGGGTGAAGTGGAGGGTACCATTACAGAAATGAGTTTACGGGAAACACACATCAAAACCTTTGATGGGAAAGATGTCTACGTGCCCAATGGACAAATATTGAAGGCGCCCTTATATAATTATACCATTGATGGCTTTCTACGCAAAGAATTCAAACTTAAAGTGCCATATCGTGCAGATATCGATAAGGTGTCCGAACGCATCAAGGATATCCTGGGCAAGATACCGGGTGTGCTAGGCGAACAGAAGGCACCGACGACCTTTATTTCTTCGATTGATGATGGTACGGTGACCTTTACTATTTGGTTTTGGTTTGACACATTTGACAACAAATACTCCGCGTTGACCATGCAGACCCAGGCTATACGGGACATCACTTCTGCACTGGAAGAAATGAATATCGAGGTACCCGGTAGTGTCATAGATATTAGAAATCATGAAAGTAAAGCCATTGAGTTAAAACCGGGACAGGGACAAAAAGAAGCAGTCTAATGAATGGAGCACAGTTATTTGTTAAATGTCTTGAGCATGAAGGCGTCGATTACATTTTTGGAGTTCCGGGCGAAGAGAATGAAGATCTTCTTTTTGCTATTCATGAAAGCACCATCCAATTTATACCGACTCGTCATGAGCAGGGAGCTGCTTTCATGGCTAATCTCTGGGGCCGTTTGACTGGTCAGGCAGGTGTATGTCTTTCCACACTAGGACCAGGGGCTACCAATCTGGTGACAGGAGTAGCAGATGCCTTTCTGGACAAAGCACCCATCGTAGCCATCACGGGTCAGGGGAGTATCAAACGACTACATCACGAAAGTCATCAAATGATAGATGTTATAGGCATGTTTGCGCCGATCACTAAATGGAATAGCTCCATATCCCATACATCCATTATTCCAGAGGTGGTCCGAAAGGCCTTCAAGATAGCCCAGTATGAAAAGCCAGGTGCCACACATATAGAATTACCCGAGGATCTCGCCGGCCAGTCTATTGAGAACCATGACCTAAGTCCGCTGAAGAGTGCCCGCATGCACAGAGCTGCCGCAGCTCGATCTATCCTATCTGAGGTCGTCGAACGCATTAGACAGGCCACTCGGCCCATCATTATTGCCGGAAATGGAGCCATTAGAAGTAGGGCTAGTAAAGCCTTAACGAAACTATCGACGACCTATAATTTACCTGTTGTATCAACTTTTATGGGTAAAGGGGCCATTTCAGATAAACTTCCTACATCGATGGGTACAGTTGGTCTTGGATTCAAGGACTACATCTCAGAAGCGTTTGAAAAGTCGGATCTCATCCTAAGTGTAGGATATGACATCGCAGAGTATGACCCTAAGGGATGGAACATAGGTGTTTCCAAGACCATTATCCATTTGGACTTTGAACCTGCCGAGGTATTTGAACACTACTCCCCAGATTTTGAGCTTATTGGTGACCTGGCTAACACCCTTGAGGAAATACAGTCCGGGTTAGAAGGTGTTTATTTCTCATCGTGGTTTGATTCAATCTGCGCACGAATCAAACACTCCAAACAGCGATTTGAGGATTATGAACAGTGGGGATTTAGTGTTCCTACTGTGCTTGGAACGGTACGAACCTTATTTCCCGATGACGGAATTCTCATTAGCGACGTTGGTACACACAAAATGTGGATTGCAAGGAACTTTCAGACATACTGCTCCAACGGTTGCATAATTTCGAATGGCCTGGCCTCCATGGGTATTGCCTTGCCGGGTGGTATCGGAGCCAAGCTAGCGTACCCAGACCGCAAAGTAGTTGCTATCATGGGCGATGGGGGTGCGTTGATGAATATTCAGGAATTGGAGACGGCACATCGTTTGGGACTTCATATCGTATATATTGTCCTCAACGACAATAACTATGGCCTTATAACCTGGAAACAGGAGATGAGTCGTGACAAATCTGTGGGAACTGAGATTTCCAATCCCAATTTTGTACAATTAGGTGAAAGCTTTGGAGCTAGGAGCTACAAACCAACGACTGCAATTGAATTCAGACGAGATCTGGAAAAAGCTTTACAGGGACAGGGTATTCACCTTTTCGAAATACCTATCAATACTTCCGTCAACACAGCACTGACTACTGAATTAGAGCAATATTTTTCAAAATAAAGAGCTAGTATGAGCACCATAACAACAAAAAATCCTGCAACTGGTGAACCCCTGGCAACCTACAATCTACACACTGATGAGGAGGTGCAGAAAGCCATCGCTTATGCAGATCAGGCGTTTAAAGAATGGCGAAAATCTCCATTTCAAACGCGATCAAAAATGATGCGATCAGCAGCAGATGTTCTAGAGAGGAATAAAGAACGATATGCTCGAACGATCACCCTGGAAATGGGTAAAACATTATCATCAGCTAAGGCGGAGGTAGAGAAGTGTGCCTGGGTGTGTAAATACTATGCTGAGCATGCAGAGGCATTTCTTGCGGATGAAATAGTGGACACCGATGCCTCCAAAAGCATGATTGCCTATCAACCTCTGGGAGTTATATTGGCAGTCATGCCGTGGAACTATCCCTTCTGGCAAGTATTTCGCTTTGCAGCGCCGGCCTTAATGGCAGGCAATGCCGGTATTCTCAAGCACGCTTCTAATGTACCCGGAAGTGCGCTCTACATTCAGGAAGTATTTGAAGAAGCGGGCTTTCCCAAGCATCTATTCAAGTCCCTCATCATTAAGAGTGATCAAGTCGAAGATATTGTTACAAACAAGAGCGTAAGAGCTGCAACGCTCACAGGAAGTGGTCCGGCAGGTTCCGCAGTGGCTGCTATTGCAGGAAAGCACATAAAGAAAACAGTGCTAGAGTTGGGGGGCAGTGATCCCTACCTTATTTTGGAAGATGCCGATCTGGATTTGGCTGCAACGGAATGTGCGGCGGGAAGATTGCTGAATGCAGGACAGAGCTGTATTGGAGCCAAACGATTTATTGCAGTCGATGCCATATATGATGAGTTTCTGACACGTTTCAGAAAGAAGATGGCAGATGCAACTATGGGAGACCCGATGACAGATGTATCCATAGGACCCATGGCCCGTGAAGATCTGAGGAGTGAGGTGCATGGTCAGGTCGAAAAAAGTGTTGAAATGGGTGCACAACTGATATTGGGAGGATCTATCCCGGAAGGTAGAGGTGCCTATTATCCCCCAACCATTCTGGTGAATGTCTCATCTGGGATGCCTGCATATGAAGAGGAGATCTTTGGACCTGTTGCTTCTGTCATCCGAGCTCAGGACGAAGCTGAAGCTATTGAAATAGCGAATGACACGGATTTTGGCTTGGGTGCCTGCATCTTCACTCGCGATCTCGTGAAGGGCGAGCGCATAGCAAGGGATCATATAGATGCTGGATGTTGCTTTGTCAATGCCTTTGTAAAATCAGATCCGCGACTGCCCTTCGGTGGTGTTAAGACTAGTGGATATGGTCGTGAATTATCACATTTTGGAATTCGAGAATTTGTGAATACAAAGTCAATATACCTTAGATAATTACTTTTCAATTCAAGTGTGATTTCACGTAATTATTCAATATTCCACCTCGTAGACCATAGATTGCTTAGAAGAAAATCCTGCTAATTTGAACTAATTTGCTCAAAATCAGTTTATTATAGTGTAAAGCGTTATTATTCTTTTAAAATTCTAAAAATTACACACGATATGCAGGGTGAAAAATTCATGGAAAAAGCTATTAATTGGGTTCAAAGTAAAGGTATGCACACGATCAGATCAAAGCATGATGATTTTGATGATCCGACTTCTTTTACCCGACATGGCAAATCCGGAGACATCACATTCACCCCTGCCATCACAGCCTTTCATCGTACGCGAAAGCGTTACATAGAAGTTGCTAATAAGAACGTAGAAGATGTGCGAAAGCTCGCTTCCAAATGGAAGCTGTTAAGTACGCTAGCCAGCCGGAGTGGAGGTGAATTTTATATATTGGCCCCGCATGGTCATAAGGCCTTTGCTCAACGTTTGATTGACAAATACAACCTTAATTCCAAGGTAGTTACTATCTAAAAAAGTAGATATTTACTCTGGCTGTGTTTGAGCTTCCATGATAAGGATACTCAAATACAGTAAGGATTAGAGACACATTCCTTCTGAGTGTGTCTTTTTTTGTCTACAAAACATCCTTTTAATCCAACTATGTGTGGTGTCCGCCGAACAATACCACAGATTAGAGGGTACGATGAGTAATTAAATAATCTAAAAACTTTTAAAAATGGTACGTTACGCATTAATATTCTTTGTAATAGCTCTAATTGCAGCATTGTTGGGATTTGGTGGAATAGCCGGAGCAGCTGCAGGAATCGCCAAAATCATATTTTATGTATTTCTTGTACTCCTGGTAGTATCACTAGTAATGAAGATGCTGAAGCGGGCATAATAAATCTTTTAAGCAATAGTAAACATTTTAAACATGGTAAATTTTTCAAGTAGAGATAGTGAAGTGAAAAGAATTGAGGCATTACAAGCTCGAGGATTTACCGCTAATTATCGACTAAAAGATAATCAGCTGCAGGACACCTCGACAGGTAAATCATATAGACCAAATGAGATCTATATTGTCGAAGAGCATCGTTTTGAAGGCATGAGCAATCCGGGAGACATGTCAATCCTCTATGCAACAGAAACAATTGATAATGAAAGAGGATTGATACTCATGCCCTACGGTCCTACAGCAGACAGTGAACTAGTCTGGTTTATGAAGAAAGTGCAGATGCGCGATCATGCTTAAAATTTTTTAATTACACAAAATGTTACAAGTGAATTTGGAATTCGGCAATGCCTATGGAATGGTGGTAGACAAAATTGAAAGCTGGTTGGAAACATTTATTTCCTACTTACCCAACATTGTGATCGCTATTCTCATAGGTGTTTTCGCCTTTTTTATCTCCAAGTATATTAGAAAGCTAGCTACAAAAGCTGTGGCCAAATTTACGAGTAATAGGACTATTTTAAGTCTGGTCAGCAACTTGACAGCAGTCATATTCGGAGTCATTATATTATTTCTCATTCTAGGAATATTTAATCTGGATGATACGATCAATAAATTGCTAGCTACGGCAGGTGTAGTTGGATTGGCGGTTGGTCTCGCATTACAAGATCCAATGACCAACCTCTTTTCTGGTGTCTTCCTGTCCGTCCGTTCGCTCTATAACATTAATGACTTGGTCGAAACGAACGGTTACTTCGGATCTATCAAAAGTATAGACCTCCGATGTACCACACTTAGATTGCCCACTGGAGAGGAAGTGGTCATTCCCAATAAAGATGTGATTCAAAATCCACTCACTAACTTCACAGTTTCTGGTCAACGGAGAGTGGATCTCGAATGTGGAGTGAGCTATGGTGAAGACTTGGACAGGGTAGAACAGGTGGTCCTTGACACTATCGGCTCACTGGATTCAATTGATTCTTCCAGAAAACCAGATCTAATCTACACTACCTTCGATAGTAGTTCGATTAACTTCATAGTAAGATATTGGCTGGAAGATCCATCCCTGAAAGACTATCTGCATGAAAAGAGTAAAGGAATAAAAGCAATTAAAGCGGCCTTTGACGCAAATGATATTACTATCCCATTCCCTATCAGGACGATTGACTTCGACATCAAGGGAGGTAAAAATCTAAGTGATTCCCTTGCTTCTGTCGTCGAATTTGAACAAAATTAAGATCAACATAATCCCGGCAAACGGCGCGCTTCTATTCAGAAGCGCGGTTTGTCATTTTTCTTCTCTGGTCCCCACGACCGACCCCAGTATCCCACATCGAGTCGGATTCAACCCATCCTATCCAACAAAGAAATCGATTTTCAAAAATAATATCGGACAAAAATATCCGTTATTCATAACTCCTTTTATCTTTGCCTGCAATTAGATATGTTTTCCAAGGCTTGTGAATATGGTATTCGGGCATCAATACATCTTGCCCAGTTGTCTGAGGATGGCCAACGAGGTCGATTGAAAGATATCGCAACGGCCATTGATTCACCCGTTGCCTTCACCGCTAAGATCTTACAGTCCCTGGCGAAAGATGGTATTATCATCTCAGTCAAGGGGCCTAATGGAGGTTATGAAATTCCAGTTGAGGAGCTGAATCAAATAAAATTAAGTGATATTGTAAAATCAATTGATGGAGATCAAATCTATCAGGGATGTGGACTTGGCCTGAGGAAATGTAATGCTAAAAAGCCGTGTCCTCTGCATTTTCAGTTTAAGGCAATCAGAGACGAATTAAGAGTGATGTTACAGTCCACCACACTGCATGAATTAACTTTGGAATTGCAGGAAGGATTAGCGTTTTTGAAGAGGTAGTTTTTTTCACTTAAAGTCGGATAAATTTATTCGATATAGTAGTTTATATGGACATACTGACCCAAGATGATGTTAAAATACTGGTAGACTGTTTTTACGAGAAAGTGCGTAAAGACAAGATCCTATCCCCAATTTTCAACGACAAGATTAAAGATCAATGGGCTTCACACCTGGATAAAATGTATGGCTTCTGGGAGTCGATTCTATTGCAAGATCGATCCTATTACGGAAATCCCTTTCTAAAACATGTCAATCTCCCGATAGAGAAGATTCATTTCGACCGATGGGAAAGTATCTTCTACACGACTGTTGATGAGCTTTTTGAAGGCAAAAAAGCAGAAGAAGCTAAGTGGCGAGCTCGTAAGATGTCCGAAATCTTTCAAATCAAGTTGTCTCTTTCAAGGAAGGATAATTCAAATATGCGGCCAATAGTTTAACTCTACAAAGAGAGCAAAAAATGACAGCACCTCTTAAGCGACATCCTTCACTTCAGCCTTTGAGTAGAGAGCATCATCATGGACTACTGCTGGCATGGAAGATTAGAACTGGACAGCAGAATGAAGTCTCACCAGACCGTATCAGGGCCTACGTTCTGTGGTTTTGGCAAACCATCCTTAAAGAGCATTTTGAGGTTGAGGAAAAATATGTTTTTCCCTTAATTGGAGATGAAAATCCGCTCGTCCTTCGCGCAAAACAAGAACACACTAGAATCGAAAATCTAATCAAACAACCCTCCCTGGACTATCCGACCCTTTCTACCATCGAGAGTGAGCTGGTAAATCATATTCGATTTGAAGAACGTATCCTCTTTATGAGCATTCAGGAAAAACTATCTTCCGAAGAATTGGAGGCAATTCAAATACCTACAGGAAATAGTACAAATCCGGATATGTGGGACGACATTTTTTGGCAAAAAAAGAGTTCATAGGTGTAGAATTCATTACATGTTTCAACCATGTTTACATTTCTAGGTAGTCGGTGTAATCAAGCAGTCAAGCGACAAGAACTCACTCAAGATGACACAAAAAAATAAAAGGCCAATGACTGGAAATGATTACCACTTGGTGTATATATCAGGACTGCTCTGATGCAGGTATCGATCTGGATCAAATAGTAGGTCAACTTTTGTTTGACTTATTGTGGAAATAAGTTTTAAAAAAAGTCGCTAACTTTTACATATGATGCTAGACTTTAAGGATATTTTTTTGACGTCATCAACACAAGAAAAATATAGGCAGGAAGAAATCCATTTCTTACCCCTCAATCCCTCCTTTATTGCACTGTTGTCAGGTCATTTGCAGATTACCTACCAGGAAAATGACACCGTAGAAAACACCTGCTTTGCCGACTCCAAGGAATTAATGGCAGATTATCGCACCACATTTTCTCAGAAGGACGTAATAAATTACATTTTAATACAGATGGAAGACAAACCAATTAGTAAAGAGCGACTTCAAATAAAAATGCCGGAAAACCCTATGGAATTTTTCAAGAAATAGCTATTCCTGGTAAAAAATAATGACTCCCTTTTTATTGCTATTCAAAATGTCCAGTTTACCATTGCCATCAACGTCTTTAACCACTACTTGAAGCCCGGCTCCAGAATCATCGTCGATCAAATGTCGATGCCAGGTGGCTTCCCCCTTTTTTTTCTCAAACCAGAATAAAACTGGCGGCTCCAATCCACCCGGATCTTTTCCCTGATGCGCAAAAAATCTTTTTCCAGTAATAAAGTCTTCCACTCCATCACCGTTTAAATCAGCCATAGCCACTCCATGCGTCTGCGAAAAACTGGTATCAATCAAATGCCGTTTGAAATCTCCATCCGTTTGTTCATGCCACCAAATACCATAGGCATGGGCGGAAGCACTTAATATATCCGAATCTCCATCACCATCAATATCCCTGGCATACATTTGAGAGCAAGGTTCTCCGAGGTCTTTCGCATGAAATGTCCATTTGACTTTATGCGGTTTTGTCGGTGCTTCCCACCAACCTTCTCTGATTATGATGTCTTTGCGTCCATCGCCATTCACATCATCAGCACCCAGACCGTGTGAATATCTATCGGTACCTTTTGAATCAGGAAGTGAAATCACTGTTTCGGTCCACTGCAGATCTTTACTGTTTCTTGGGGCTTCGTACCACACCATCTCACCTGTAGTTTCTCTTCCAAATACCAAATCCATTAGATCATCTCCGTCGAGATCGATAAACATGGGGGATTCATTGCAAGCATTGGAATCGATGAGGAACTCTTCCCAATGTTTGTCACTTATACCGGGATTTCTGTACCAGTATACTCCCTCTCCCGGGAAATCAAAACATATATAATCTTGCCATCCATCCTGATCAATGTCATGGCAAAAATTTAAGAAAGAATGACTATATCCCTTTGTGTAATCGAAAGTTTCCGGGGTTCTAACTTCATGAATTTTCCATGAAGGCGCTTCAAACCAATAGTGCCCAGCCACTATATCCTTTAATCCATCATTATTCAAGTCAGCACAGGCTACGCCCTCTGAAATAAATGTGCTATGTATTATTTCCTTACGGAAGGAAATATCAGCAGGTCCCTCATTGTGTAAACCTTTCAGAAAAACTATTGCCAGGATGGGGCATACTGTAAATAGGATATGAAAATACTTCATTAAGATTATTTTTCTTGTAGTAAGTAATTGATAAGATCATAAAAATCATCTTCTTCTATGATCGTCCCAAAATGATCAGGCATCAACGTATAGGGTGATTTTTCCATCTTATTAATTTCAGCGGATGCTACCGAAAACTCCGAACCTGTAGCGTCAGCAAATATCTTGCTTTGACCTTCATCGCGTCTATACAATCCCTGCATAATGGTGCCATCTTTTAATTGTACGATATAATTTGAAAATGCAGTGGAAATATTTCTGTTTGGATCTAGAATTTTCTCCGTCAAAGCATCAATACCCCAATTTCCGATGCCATCCAACTGTGGCCCTATATTACCTCCCTCATTATTTATTTGATGGCAACTGCTACAAAATCTTTCAAAGATCACGCTCCCAAGATTCACGGAGGCAGTTTGAGCATCAAAATCTGAAATCCTTTCTGCAATCATGTGCTGGATTCCGTCTGCAGGTGGCTTTATATTGGCAGTTATTTCCCCCAGTCTTTCTTTTTGATTTGGAGACATCATGACAAATAATGCGGAGGTCACACTATTTTCCATAAGCAGTCTGGGATTAATCTGCACGGCATCTGCTGCATCTAAAATGCGATCAATACCATGGGGTTGACTCGCCAATTGTACGATGGCTTTCTGCTGCGAAGTGTAAGGTATTTTATCCAGCTCAGACAAAATCATGGAGACCTGCGATCCGTCAATGTGTTCCGCTAAAACCTCAAATAAATGGCCCACTACATTGGTGGGTAATCCCTTCCCCTGCATCAATAAAGCATTATTCTGCGGATTGATTCGCATCAAGGCACTAGCGATGACCAGCCTTACATGCGGATCCTGCAGGGAATCACTCCATATACGTCGCAGCCTCTCTTCCTCTGAAGAAACCTGATATTTCCCAGCGATTTCACCGGCAAATTGTAAGTAATCAGATCTTAGGTCAGGAGACAATTCAGGAAGATTTAAAATTGTTGGTAGATCCGCTATTCCCACAAATTCAAGCCAGCCACGAGATCCGTCTACCAGCAAGATTCGACCTGTTCTCCCTGCATGTTCCTGGAGATTCCACTCCACTTTTTCGATCTGATAGGGTCGTTCCACAGCGATCTCCTGAAGGATGGTTCCGTCATCAGCGACCAGTCTTATGAAGCACGTAGGTGGTGATGGTTGCTCCCCCGCATCTGGTTCATTCTTATGTCCGACCAATGTGAAATGCAAATCAGCCGGGAGGGTGAAATAAGGCGACCACATTCTTCCACGTCCCCCGTTGTTAGTCTTCCAATTTCCACTGGCAATGGCAAATATATGCGTTGATTCATGCTCCAGGGAATCCATAACCCAAATATTGCCATCGTATGATCGATCATCCCAAGGTTCCAGATTCCATCCCGACCTTCGTGAGTATTGATCGAGATAAGAACGAGCTAGAGAAATGGCCCAATTCTGAGCCGCGGAGCCCAGATCAGCCCCACGCTGCTCCATTCCATCCTGGTAACTTTGAAAATACAGATATGCATCGCCCTTTTTCTGGTCCCCAAAACCTTGTAATAAACTTACAATATCACCATGTTCTACGAGAGGTAAGTTCACGGCAATGTGCTTGGTAAACTGGAGAGCAAGATCTAGACTATCCTTCACTGTGGGCAGAATATTGAGTAAAAATCTCGCAGCGGATGGTAATTGGACACCCCTGGACAATTCTGCTATGACAAGAAGCTCGTCCTGACTCCATGAGGCCTGAGTCACAAATTGATAAATGGCGGGTATCCTAAGATGATCTCTGATAGATTGCCGAATTGAGTAGTAGAAATGAGAATCCCCTTTGTCTACTTCTTTGAGCATATTTAGTAAAGCCGAGACACGATCCGGGTTCGGATATTTGGAGGCAACCATCACGGCCTGCCTTCTTACATGTACATTATCATCCGTCAGAGCGGGATTTATCTCTTCGATCAACTGCTGATCCATTTCATCGAATTCATATATGATCCTGAGTGCATGCACTCTGATTTTAGGATCAGCAGCAGCAAGGGCTTTTATCAAAATATCTTGGGTGAGAGCATCTAATCGATACAACATCCACAAGGACTGGATATAGGCACTACTCTCGACCTTATCATCTTGGATGGTTTGCTGGAGGATCTTGACGGCATCACTGCCGTATCTATCCACGATCTGATCAGAAACAGACATCCGATAGGGTAGTGATGGGTCATCAAGCAATGCAACCAACTCCTCCAGACTCTGTGTGTGGAGATCAATATGATCTACAGACGGTGCATTTTTTGCCACCACCCGCCAGATTCTGCCGCTTTGACGATCCCGGCCAGGATGATCCAGTGCTACCTCATAGTGGCCAATAATTCGATTGTAAAAATCAGCTATGTATAGGGCACCATCTGGACCCATCTTCACGTCGACGGGTCTAAACCAGGGGTCCTTGCTAACGATGAAATCTTCTTCTTGATAGATTTCAGGAGTTGTGCCATTAAAGGAGGGAGAGGCTCGATATACCCGACATTTCACTACGTCGCCATAGTAAAATGACTCCTGATATTCGGGAGGAAATTGATTTCCAAGGTAGTACTCGAGTCCTGCCAGTGCAGTAGCACCGTAGGAATGGTCCATAATAGCCGGGCCAAATCCTATGCCCGTTGGCTTCTTCCCAAAGTGCGGATAATCAGCACCCTTTATCAACTGATAGATAGGACTCGTATGACAGTCGACAGAGTACGTATATCCCCACTCGTCATAGGCATATCCGAAGGGATTCACCCTACCGGTAGTCGTAAGCTCTATTCTGCTACCATCCTCGCGGATTCGGAATGTGTTTCCAGAAACCATGGTCACGCTATCACCATCACTTCCAGCTACTATTGATGTGTTAGAAAAGCCATGGCCAGCATGAATCCAACCATCCCATCCCCTGATCAGATTGTTAATCATACCATGTGTGTCGTGGTGTCCAAAACCTGCGTATAATATCTTACGCTCATCGACCTTATCATCTCTATCTATATCTTGCAAATAGTAAATATTGGGTATGCTATAGGCTATCGCACCTTCTGGCATCGTGACGATTCCAATCGGGATATTAAGACTGTCTGCAAAAACTGAGAACTTATCTGCTCTGCCATCTCCATCCGTGTCTTCAAGAATGCTGATTTGATCTGCGGGAGTACCCGTTGTATCTGCAAAGGGGTATTCAAAAGATTGGGTCAACCACATGCGTCCCTTGTCATCAAAAGCCATATTGAGAGGCTTACCGATATTGGGCTCTGAGGCAAATAATTGAATTTCAAATCCCTCAGGTACCGAAAATCCTGCTAATTCCTCTTCAGGTGTACGTGCATCTACATCGCGAACATGTTTTCGGAATTCCTCATTGGGATCCTTCGCGGTCTCATTGGAGGAAGAGCACCCCATGAGAATTATAGAAACAATGAAAACCATAAGCTCCAGGGTCCTGAAACCTAAGTTTGTGAAACAACACATATGCCTACAAGTTTAATCTACTTTTTTGATGAAAAGTACCTTATCAATTTAAAGGATGCAGAAGTAAGGAAGTTACGAAAGAATGGTAAAAACAAGCGTGTTGTTGTATGACGGCTTCGCAAAAAATCACTTTTTCCGCCTCTATGGTGGAAAATGGAACATAGTAGAACAGGTGGCTGTTTTAATAAATGATAACAGTTAAAATCTGCTTTGTTAAAAAACAATTAAAGGGCTCTCGAACTAGACCCATATGTAAACCAAAGCGTCTTAAATTCACTTAAGTACAATAAAACCAAAGATAATTATGAAGAAGATAGTTTCATTAGCATTGGCCATCGCACTTGGTGGTTTCTTAATGTTTGCTGGAATTAAGTACTTCGGATTTGGCATAGAGAAAACGACCATACACAGTAATGATCATTCAACCCCAGTACAATTCACTGGATATGCTGAAGACAGTAGTAACGAAGGTTCTCCAGTAGATTTTCGAAAAGCGGCGAGAAACACACTTCCTGCTGTTGTACATATTCGTTCATCAGTCAGGTATCAGGGTGGTGAGGCTGACAGAGAATTGGATTTGCGAATGATTCCAGATCCCTTCCGTGATTTTTTCAGCATTCCTCGCGAAAATCAGCGACGAGGTCAGGCCCCTATGCGTCAAGGTAGCGGCTCTGGAGTAATCATCAGTGAAGATGGATACATAGTAACCAATAATCATGTCATTGATCAGGCCAGCGAATTGGAAGTAACTCTGAATGATAAGCGGACTTATTCGGCTACAGTCATTGGTGTAGATCCTTCTACAGATATCGCCTTGATTAAGATCGATGAAAATGATTTAGAGTTTATTGGATTCGCTAATTCGGATGATGTTGAGGTAGGTGAATGGGCCGCAGCAGTTGGAAATCCATTCAATCTTTCATCGACAGTCACAGCGGGTATAGTGAGTGCCAAAGGTCGTAGTATCAATATCATGCGGGGTCGTACACCGATCGAGTCCTTCATACAGACAGACGCTGCGGTCAATCCTGGTAACAGTGGGGGGGCGCTCGTAAATCTTGATGGACATCTCATTGGTATCAATACAGCCATTGCATCTCCTACCGGTTCGTATTCGGGGTATTCGTTTGCAGTGCCCAGCAATATTGTAAATAAAGTTGTAGCTGACCTGAAAGAATATGGCGTGGTTCAGCGTGGATTTATAGGTGCTCTGATTAGAAATGTAGATAATGATCTTGCTGAAGAAGCAGGTCTGAGTACTGTTGAAGGTGTATATGTTGACAGCTTAACCGCCAATTCAGCAGCCGCAGATGCCGGTATTAAATCGGGAGATGTGATTGTAGCCGTTGATGGCTATCAAATTAAATCATCTCCTCAGCTTCTGGAGCATATTGGAAGACATCGACCCGGTGACGAAGTACCGATCACTGTCATGAGAAATGGCAATGAAAGAAGTGTTCTGGTCACTTTGCGAAATCGCGAAGGAACCACTGACATTATTCGGAAAGAGGATGTAGTCTCGGCAGAACTGGTAGCTTCGCTAGGAGCCACTTTTAAAGATGTTTCAGCCGATGAGATCAGCGGATTAGACATTGATGGTGGTGTACAGGTCGTGGATCTGGGCCGGGGAAAACTCAGTCAGGAGACGAATATGGAGAAAGGATTTATCATAACGAAAATCAATCGTACACCCGTTAAATCAGTGAAGGATCTGGAGAAGATTCTTTCTCAAGAGCAAGGAGGAGTTATGCTTGAGGGAGTGTATCCTGATAGCGCTCAAAGATATTATTACGCCTTTGGACTCTAACCAGGGGCAAAGAGTTAGATTAGGTTCAGGGTTTCTTAAGTTTAAGGCAGGCCAGTTCTTTGGCCTGCCTTTCTTTTTTGGACCCCACTTTACTGCACTATTATTCTTTGTATTTAGTACATTGTTTAAATGAGAAAATTAGTGCTGCCAATCGTAGTTTTCACCCTCCTAAGCATGTCACTTGCAGGTCAAGTAACTTTTGACCGAAAGAGTATATCTGACGAAATGGAATCGACGATGATGAAGGCCAGTGTTGACTCCTGGTATCCTGCCTGCATTGATGAAAAGTCAGGTGGCTATATCACAAATTTTGATGCCACCTGGCAGCAACAGCAAAGGCAGAACAAAATGATTGTTTCGCAGGCCAGGCTGATCTGGACTGCTGCCATCTTGGCTGAATTTTATCCTGAGAAAAAGGACATCTATCTATCATATGCACAGCATGGATTTGAATTTTTAAGAGATAAAATGTGGGATAATGAGTTTGGTGGTTTTTTTCAAATGGTTGACCGGGAAGGAGATCCCATTGGAGCGGATGAAGAGCTGGGCCAGATAAAAACTGCTTATGGAAATGCCTTTGGAGTCTATGGATTATCAGCATATGCAAGAGCCAGCAAAAATGAGGAAGCATTAGAGTTTGCCAAAAAGGCATTCATGTGGTTAGAAAATAATAGCCACGATCCCCGTGCAGGTGGCTATTTTCAATTCTTGCTACAAGATGGTACCCCCATGGAAGAGGGATATACCGCACCTCCCAAGGATCAAAACAGTTCGATTCATCTTTTAGAAGCATTCACGGAGTTGTATCAGGTCTGGCCGGTGGAACCAGTACGAAAAAGAGTGGAAGAGATGCTTTTGCTTATTCGCGACGTAATCGTTGTAGAGCCCGGATATTTGACCCTTTTTTCTAATGCTGATTGGAGTCCTGTCAGTTATCGTGACTCCAGTAAACAGGCAAGGGAAACTCACCATCACTTGGATCATGTATCATTCGGTCATGATATTGAAACAGCCTACCTTCTCATGGAAGCATCCCATATCATTGATCACGATGAGGATCAAAAGACGGCTAAGATGGGCAAACAAATGGTTGATCACACGCTGCACAAAGGGTGGGATGAAGAAGATGGAGGCATATACGATGCGGGTTATTATTTTAAAGACAAAGATGAAATCACAATTACAAAATCTGATAAAGCCTGGTGGGCGCAGGTAGAAGCTATGAATACCTTGCTGATCATGCATGATATGTATCCCGAGGATGAACTTCAGTACGGCACATTCTTTACGAAACAGTGGGAGTATATTAAAAACTACCTAGTTGACCCGGAGTATCCGGGTATCTATAGGAGTGGTATAGATGAGCAACCCCGGGCAAAATCGGCGCCTAAAGGAGGTATCTGGAAAGTAAATTATCACAATGTGCGGTCTTTCGTGAATTGTATAAAACGCTTACGCCAAGCTCCGAAACACTAAAATCAGCAATCAACAAGAGCACACGGCATATTCACATGCTCGATTTCAACCGTGCAATGATCTATGCCAACCTCATGCATTTTTTGATGTACCTCCTGGTTGATATCAGCCAGGCTCTCATTCGTAATGTCACGATCCACCACAACATGAACAGTCAATATATTTCGTGTCCCATCAAGACTCCAGAGATGCAGATCGTGGATCGATACAATGTCCTCAATATTCTCTAGAATGTTATTGATCTTTTTAAGGTCAATACTATCTGGAACCGCCTGCAATACCACTTTGAGGGTTGATTGCAAATTCTTATACACATTGAAGAGAATAAATGCTGCGACTAGAATGGACAAAAAGGGATCAATCTGATACCATTCCGTAAAGTAGATAACAATACTACCAATGAGCACTGCAGTCCACCCCAAAACATCTTCCAGCAGATGCCAGGTGACCACCCGCTCATTATGAGAATCTCCCTTCTTGAGCTTAAGTACGGCTATACCATTAAAAAGAATGCCCAACACAGCCAGAATCATCATGCCAGGAGCATGTGTTGGCTCCGGATCACTAAAACGAATCACTGCCTCCCGGATGATAAAAATCGAACCAATAATGAGAATTATACTATTGATTAGCGCCCCCAGTAAAGAAAATCTACGGTATCCATAGCTATAAACGCTGTCCTTCTTTCGATGTGACAGCTTTTGGAAGTACCATGCCATGCCCAGGGCTATACTGTCACCAAGGTCGTGTAATGCGTCCGAGATAATGGCCACGCTATTCGTCCACAGTCCACCAAAGAATTCTATGATCGTGAAACCCAGGTTAAGAAAAAATGCAAATCCGATTCGACCAGAGTCTTCTGAATCATGGTGGTGATGATGCATATGATTGTGTCCCATACCGTTATTTCAGATAGACAAATGTACTGTTTACGGAGCGCAATGATGTTGCATCACCGCTTCAAACCTCCCGACGATGCGTCAAGAAAACTACCTAATTAGGAATAGGAAGGATTTTTCTTGGCGACAAATGCGCCATAATAGGCAATGATCAAGAAGCAGATCAAAGGTACGATATAGGCAATCTTTATACTTCCCGTAGCGTCAGACACCTGCCCCTGAATCATAGTGATGACAGCCCCTCCCAGGATGGCCATAATCAATCCAGAACCACCAATTTTTGTATCCTCTCCCAGACCCACGCTGGCTAAACCAAAAATGGTGGGAAACATCAATGACATACAACCAGATATACCGATCAAAGAAATGACGCCGGGATATCCCGAACCGAAAATCACACCTCCAGTCAGAGCGACGGCTGATACAGCCAAAATAGTGAGGAGCCGTGAAGGACTAATATATTTCATCAGAGCCGTACAGATAAATCGAGAAATGGTAAAAAGTACTAACGCAGCGATGTAGTAGGAAGAAGCCTGGTCTTCATTGACACCCAATTCTTGCATGACATAGCGAATCGTAAAGGACCACACACAAATCTGGGCTCCGACATAAAAAAACTGTGCAATCACTCCCCACACATAATGCTTCTTTTTCACCAACCTTTGCACTGCAGGTATTAGATTCAAGTCCTGATCCTCATCGGATGCTTTAGGCATCCGGACAAAGTATATGGTCAACCAAAGAATAGCGAGCACCAGGGCCACACCCACATATGGGCCCATAACGGCTGACATTTCCGCAGTCTGAATACTATTGAGTTGTTCAGCTGTCATTTCCGCCCTTTCCTGTGCAGAAGATTGGTCAAGATGACTTAGAATAAAAATTTTACTCAATATCACTCCTGTGATACTACCTATAGGGTTGAAAGACTGGGCAAAATTGAGTCGTTGTGTAGCATTTTCGGCAGGTCCCATCGCCAGGATATAGGGATTGGCAGTTGTCTCAAGAATAGACAATCCCCCCGCTAGAATAAATAAGGAGGCCAAAAAGTGCCCGTATACCATGGTCTTACTGGCAGGATAAAAGAGCAGTGAACCTGCGATAAATAATCCCAAGCCCAAAAGTACACCCGCTTTATAAGTGAATTTCTTGATGAATAATGCGGCTGGAAGCGCCAAACAAAAATAAGAACCATAAAAAGCCACCTGAATCCAGGATGTCTGGAAGTCAGTCATACTTAGGATACGCTTAAATGCAGCCAACAAAGTATCCGTCATGTTATTGGCAAGTCCCCACATCAGGAATAGGCTGGTCACCAGAATAAAGGGGAGCAAAGGAGTCTTTTGGTTTTTCATCAGAAAAGCGCTTCGATATTTGGCTAAATGAAATTAGGTCAGGGATCGGTCCAGATGTACGTATCCACCATCTACAATCATAAATTGTCCGGTAGTATGTGCAGACTGGTCAGAAAGAAGGAAGACTGTCATTGAAGCAATCTCCTGCGCAGTGGTCATCCTTTTACCTAGGGGAATTTTCGAGACAATTTCTGCCTCTTTACTAGGAGGATCATCAAATGAATTGTCTAACCATTTCCGATAGAGTGGTGTCATAACCTCTGCAGGCAGTACTGCGTTTACTCTGATGCCAGCATCTAACAACGCAGCAGCCCATTCTCTTGTCAACCCCAGCTGGGCTGACTTGGCTGCGGCATATCCTGATGTAGCTCCTTGGCCGGTCAAAGCCACCTTCGAGCTGATGTTGACAATGCTACCCTTTGAAGCTTTTAAGTATGGAAGGGCATAGTGAACCAGGTCATAGTAGTGATATAAGTTGAGTTCTAAGGATCTTCTAAAGGCCTCCGGGCCATCTTCAAGCGTCACTCCATCATTCACACCGGCATTATTAACGATACCATTGATACCTCCGAAGTACTCAATTGTATCTTCAATCACTTTCTTGCATTGATCGGAAGATTTCAGATCTCCAATGATGCTACTCAATCTTGACCTTGAGGGATCAAGTTCATTGATAAATTCCTTTGTTGCTTCTAGTGATCTTGTGGCAATCATCACCCTGCTCCCTTCTTCAAAAAGTGTACGGGTGATGGCAGCGCCAATACCTTTTGATCCTCCGGTCACTATGAAGACCTTATCCTTTAAATGTAGATCCATATGTACATAAGTCAGTCTGTCGTCAACTAAAACCCACCCCTTCCCAGAATCTTATTAAGTTAAAGGAGAAAGGATTTCGCTTGAAAATAAACAATACATTTTTAATATCCGTTAAGTACTAAGTCGGCAGACAAGGAATCCGAAATTTTATTTTCGGATCCCGATCCCCAAAAGAAACAATCAATTGATAATCAAATAAATATTAAGCAATGGCAATTAGACTCGGAGAAACAGCTCCAGATTTTACAGCGGTAACTACTGAAGGAACCATCAATTTTCATGAGTGGTTAGGTGATAGCTGGGGTTTACTATTTTCCCACCCCGCTGATTTCACTCCAGTATGCACTACAGAGCTAGGACGCACCGCCGCCTTAAAAGGTGAATTTGAAAAACGCAATGTAAAAGCCCTGGCTGTGAGTATTGATCCGGTGGACTCTCATCACGAGTGGATCAAAGACATTGAAGAGACTCAAAATGTGAAAATGAATTTTCCAATCGTAGCTGATGAAGATCGAAATGTGTCCATATTGTATGATATGATTCATCCAGAGATGGCGGCTAAAACCACAGTGCGTACAGTTTTTGTAATCGATCCTGATAAGAAAGTGAAACTTACACTGACCTATCCTCCGTCTACCGGGCGAAATTTTCTGGAAATACTCAGAGTGATTGATTCACTACAATTGACAGCCTACGAGCAAGTAGCTACCCCAGCTGACTGGAAAGAAGGTGAGGATGTGGTCATATTACCCAGCGTCTCAGATGATGAGGCAAAGGAGAAATTCCCGAAGGGATTTAAAACTGTGAAACCTTATCTAAGGATGACCCCTCCTCCCAAATAAACCGATCGGAGTTGTAAACTTTGTTTTAAATGAAAAAAGCGCCTGCCCAACAGCAGACGCTTTTTTTATCAGTTCAAATCATTGAAAAAATTAGCTCCAGAGACGATCCCATGATCTGATCACATCCCAGTCTGGAGTGGGTTCAAAGTAGCCAGGGTTTTCTGGATCTAGGTGTTCCTTCACTACTTCTTCGTTTAGTTCTACCCCTAATCCAGGAGCATCCGGTACGTTGGCAAAACCCTTTTCAATCATTGTATGCTTGGTAGTCACTAAATCTTCCCAATAGGGTAAATCGACAGAGTGATGTTCCAACGCCATAAAGTTTTGAGTAGCTGCAGCGCAATGTACATTCGCCATAAAAGAGATAGGAGTACCCGCAAAATGCATGGCCATAGCTATTCCATTTTCTTCAGCGTAATCGCCAATTTTCTTGGTCTCCAGGAGGCCACCGGAGCTTGCAAGATCCGGGTGAACGATATCTATCGCCCGGGCATCCACGAGTTTGATAAATTCTTCTTTGAGGAAAATATCTTCCCCGGTAGTTGTCGGCGTTTCGATGGCATCACTAATCATTTTCCAATGGTCTGTAAAGTTCCACGGAATAAGGTCTTCTAACCAAGCCAATCGGTACTTTTCTACGGCTCTACCTAACCTTATCGCATTGTTGTGATCGAAGTGACCATAGTGATCTGAAGCTAAAGGAATGCCATAACCGATCTTATTACGCACTTTTTCGATTCGTTCTACCATGATGTCGAGTGCCTGATCTGTGATCTGAACCTGCGTCAGTTGGTGTGTAGCACCATACGTCATAGGTTCATTGGTCCACTGCCTTGTGACATCCCAAAAATTGCTGTTAGTGATGGAATTTGGATCCCGTCGAGCCGCAAGTTCAATTCCGAAATCCATTTTTAAAAATGTAAATCCATCTTCATCCATTCTTTTATTGACGCGAGCCGTGAAATCGTCATCATCTCTTCCCATAGGCGTATCAGCATATAGTCTCACTTTATCGCGATATTTTCCTCCGATCAGCTGATATGCAGGTACATTGTATGCTTTTCCTGCAAGGTCCCACAACGCCATTTCAACGGCACACACACCTCCCGCCTGCCGACCATGGTATCCAAATTGCTTGATTCTTTTAAAAATCAACTCAACGCTGCAGGGATTCATACCCAGAATTCGACTTTTGAGAAACATGGCATATCTGTAAGATCCCTGATCTCTCACCTCACCGAGTCCATATATACCTTGATTGGTATCGATACGAATGACCGGACATCTGGCTCGGCCATTCATTACCACCGCAAAGCGCATATCCGTGATCTTTAAGTCAGAAGGTGCTGAAAAACGGTTCACTTTAGAGGTTGAATGGGCCAGTGTCTCTTCCATAGGGCTGAACATAAATGCTCCTAGAGACAGACCGCCCATTGCACCCATCTTCTTTAGAAAAGATCTCCTGGGAGCCTCTGATCCTTCTCTGGATTCCTTTGTGCTCATTGGTTCTGAAGTGATGCCGTACCTTTCCAGATACTTTTCTGAAGGAGTTTTCATAATTTCTTTGTTTTAAAAATTGACATATAAATATTTAAGCAGAGATAATCGAGCGCAATTCCAGTTAAGCAGATCATCAAGATAATAAAAGCTGTCAAGTGCAGTGTACCGGCCAAAATTAGAGAACAAACTATGTAAGAATAGTCCAGAGCACCTTGCTGCTGATATACCGTAGTTTTCGACCTTTATAAATAATTTTGAAAGATTAGGATACCAACGAACAAATGACTAACATTAGACGTTTTCCTAACGACTCAATACTTGCATTTTTACCCAAGCGAAGTAGATTTCTACGCTCGCTAATTGACCACTTTATTGGTCCTAAGCTTTTATTAGAATAATGCAGGTGAATTCCAGTAGAGATGATAAGGTTGTAATTATTGGTGCAGGCTTCGCCGGACTAGCAGCGAGTTGCTACCTAGCAAGAGATGGCTTTGATGTTACCATCATTGAAAAACTGGAAGTGAGCGGCGGTCGTGCACGTCAATTAAAAAGAGATGGTTTCACCTTCGATATTGGCCCCACATTCTATTGGATGCCTGACATATTTGAGCGATTCTTTAATGATTTTGGAAAAAGTGTCAAGAACTACTACGAGATCATTAAGTTGAATCCTGCTTATCAGGTGTACTTTGCTCCTGAACAATCATTGTCGATAGCAGATAATCTGAGGGAAATAAAAAAGACGTTCGAGTCTGTGGAAGCTGGCAGTGGGAAGGCGCTTCAGAAATTCATTGATAAGTCTGCGCGCAACTATGAAATCGCGATGGATGAGCTTGTCTATCAACCTGGTGAGAGCATTTTCGAACTTGTCACCCCGGATACGATCATGAGGCTTCCATCTTTCTTCAGAAGCATTCAATCGGACGTCAATCGATGTGTGAAAAGTCCGTACCTCCGGAAGATTCTTCAATTTCCAGTCCTATTCCTCGGTGCAAAACCATCCAACACACCAGCCTTTTACAATTTTATGAACTATGCTGATTTTGGTCTGGGCACCTGGCACCCTCGTGGTGGCATGTATCAGGTCGTGAAAGGTATGGAGTCATTGGCCCTCTCACTTGGAGTCAAAATAGAACACAACTGTAATGTACTCGAATTCAATATCGCTAATCAATCCATTGAGAGCGTTGACACCTCCAAAGGGATCTTCAAATCAGATGTCCTGCTAAGTGGAGCCGATTATCACTTTACAGAATCCCTTCTACCCAAAGAATACCGGCAATACAGTCCCAGATTCTGGAACAACCGCACAATGGCACCTTCAGCCTTATTATTTTATGTTGGTTTCGATAAGAAGCTTTCGAATGTGGCACATCATACCTTCTTTTTTGATGCAGACTTTGAGGAGCATGCCAGGACAATCTATGATACTATGGAATGGCCTTCCAAACCTCTGTTCTATGCCAGCTTCCCCAGTATTACGGACCGTGAAACCGCCCCTCCC
This sequence comes from Saprospiraceae bacterium, assembly GCA_050298535.1. Lineage (GTDB taxonomy): Bacteria > Bacteroidota > Bacteroidia > Chitinophagales > Saprospiraceae > JABDMH01. Next base: position 112,946 of record JBNKUI010000022.1, on the reverse strand, counting down.
GAGCATGAATCCGGTATTTTTCTAATCCCGATTGCACCCAACATCGAGGACACCACTGAAATTCGCGACCGATACTTTAATCTTGTCATTGACCGGGTAGAAGAGATGACAGGAAATTCCCTTAAATCACATATCTTGTTTAAGGAGTCTTTTTCAGTTAATGATTTCAAATCAATCTATAACTCTCTGAAAGGTAATGCATATGGATTAGCAAATATACTGACACAAACACATCTTCTCAGGCCAAGGATCAAAAGTAAAAAGGTGAAAAATCTGTACTTCACGGGGCAACTGACTTTACCTGGTCCAGGGGTACCACCAAGTTTGATATCAGGAAAAATCGCCAGTAGCTTAATTCAAAAACATCATGCATGAAATCAATTTTTGACCAATCAAGTGTTGGGTGTAGTGAACTTATTACGAAGAATTATAGTACTTCGTTTTCATTGGGGATCCGGCTACTTTCGCCATCCATTCGGCCAGCTATCTACTCTATTTATGGGTTCGTGCGATTGGCGGATGAAATTGTAGACACTTTTCATGATTATGACCAGGATCATCTTCTGCATAAGTTTATTGAGGATTATAAATTAGCGCTTGATCAAAAAATCAGTTTGAATCCCGTACTAAATGCCTTTCAAAAGATCGTACACGAATACCAGATATATGATTTGGTCGATTCCTTTTTAGAAAGCATGCTTTTGGACCTTGAAAAGGACACCTATGACACAAAAGAGGGTTATGAAAAGTATATCTATGGATCGGCTGATGTGGTCGGACTGATGTGCCTAAAAGTACTGGTAGGCAATGACCAGCAAATGTATGATCAACTCAAAGCTCCGGCCATGTCTCTAGGATCGGCTTTTCAGAAGGTAAACTTCTTGAGAGACTTTAAAGATGACATTGAGGTACTGGGCAGATCTTACTTTCCCTCTATCAATGGCAATCGGCTGGATGAACAAACAAAGCGTGAAATCATTAATGAAATAGAGGAAGATTTTGTTAAGGCCTATCAAGGGATCATCAGACTACCCAGTGAGGGACGTCTAGGTGTCTATGTGGCCTATCGCTACTACAGGAAGCTACTCGCTAAACTACAGCGTATGGAAAGTCAAACGATTATGACAAAGCGTGTAAGAATTTCGGATATTCGAAAAGTATGGATTTTGTGTAAATCCTTTTTAAGGTATAAATTGAATCTTTTGAACTTCTAGTTGCTATGACAGCTATACTATATATTGGAATCACCCTACTGACCTTCGTTACGATGGAAATGGTAACCTGGTGCACACACAAATATGTCATGCATGGATTTGGTTGGTATCTGCATGAAGATCATCATCAGCCAAGATATCAGGGAGTCTTTGAGAAAAATGATGCATTCTTCGTCATTTTCGCCGTACCGAGCATTCTCTTGTTTTATCTGGGGGTGGAGACTCCTCGTACGTATCTCTTTTTTATAGGTCTGGGCATTTTACTCTACGGCATCGCATATTTCCTGGTACATGATGTCTTAATCCATCGACGATTTAAGTGGTTTCAAAACGTCAAGTGGTCTTATCTTCTGGCCCTTCGCAAAGCGCACAAGGTCCATCATAAGCACTTAGGCAAAGAAGATGGTGAATGCTTTGGAATGCTATTTGTTCCGAAAAAATACTTTAAGCAGTATATGAAATAATGCAGGCATATACTTATCTCGCGATCGATATTGCCTGTGTCACTATCCCTTTTATTGCCAGTTTTTATAGCCCACATCCCTTTTATAAATCCTGGCCAAGCTTCTTTAAAGCCTCCTGCATTGTGGCTGTCCTTTTTCTGATCTGGGACCAATTTTTTACCGTAAAGGAAATATGGGGATTTAACCCCGATTATCTTACAGGTCTATATCTGGGAGATCTTCCTCTAGAGGAGGTGTTGTTTTTCTTCTGCATTCCCTATGCCTGTGTCTTTACATATTTTGCACTAGGATTTCTAATACGGAGGAACCCTTTACAATACATACACTCATATATAAGCCTAATCCTCATCTTAATATTGGGAACTTTAGCCGCATTCTATATTGAGAGAGCGTATACAGCTGTCACTTTTATTTCTTTATCGATTTATTTATTGGTTTGTCTATTTCTAAAAAAAGATATTTCCTTCAATTATCTGAGCTACCTTACAATTCTTCCTTTTTTCTTTGCCAGCAATGGACTACTGACTGGTTCACTGCTGGAGTCTCCAATAGTCTGGTACAGCAATGCAGAAAACCTGGGTATTCGCATGGGTACAATTCCATTTGAGGATACATTTTATGGATTTCTTTTGGTTACTCTCAATATTGATCTTTATAGATATTTTGAATCAAAGAGGTAATACACATAGAATATCTTTTATCCATGCAAATTGCAGTCGCTCAAATATCATCCAATAAGGGCAATATCGCCTTGAATACTAGCAAACATTTACAGATTATCCATCTAATAAAAGGAGTAGAGGCAAAAGCCATATTTTTCCCCGAATTGTCAATCACAGGATACGAGCCAACCCTCGTAGAAAATTTAAATTTCAGGATTGATGATCCATCACTTTCGAAATTCAAATCAGCGGCAAAAAAATTCAATCTACTGATAGGCATAGGAGTTCCACTACACAGTGCCTCGGCACCTCAGATTGGACAAGTGATGTTTCATTCGGATGGATCATCAACTCATTATGCAAAAAAATATTTACACCCAGACGAAATTTCCTTTTTTGCTGTAGGTCGGGTTTCTCCTATGGTGACCCTGGAAAATTTGAATTTGGGCCTTGCTATTTGTTATGAAATCTCTCGAGAAGAACACATGGAAGACATCATCTCACAGGGAGCTGACATCATTATTGCACCCGTAGCTAAATCTTTAGAGGGTGTAACAGCGGCGCATTCACGTCTTTCAGCGATTGCAAAAAAGCATAATACACCTGTTCTTATGTCAAATTGTGTGGGTCCCAGCGACAATTTTCTGGCAGCGGGACAATCTGCAGTATGGGGACCTGACGGTCAGCTGTTACAGATATTGGGAGAGAAGGAGGAAGGTGTCCTTATTCTAAATACAGAGAAGAACTCCTGTGAAAAAATAGTCATATAGTGGTAGAAAGTCAGACTCGCTGAATTGATTTATCTTGTTCACTCATGGATAAATCTACAGGATGGACTTTCGTCATTTTTTTACTTTCTTACTGCTAAACCTGCTATTATCAATTGCTGCATGCACAGAGCAAGAAGCAAACTCTGACAAATCACCAACTTCACCCAATATCATCTACATAATGGCAGATGATCTTGGATATGGCGATCTTGGCATTTATGGTCAGACTAAAATAAAGACACCCAGATTGGATCAGATGGCTAAGGAGGGGCTTGTCTTCACCCAGTTCTATGCGGGAACGTCGGTTTGTGCTCCTTCCCGGTCGAGTTTAATCACAGGTCTACATACCGGCCATACAGAGATTAGAGGTAATTATCAGTACCAGACTCGCAATGGGCAGTATCCCTTGTCAGAAGGCACTACCACATTGGCTGGTGTTTTAAAAGAAGCGGGTTATAAGACAGCAATGATTGGAAAGTGGGGTTTGGGCGACCCAAATACAAATGGAAATCCTCTCAATCACGGATGGGACTTCTTTTATGGCTATACAGATCAGGTATTGGCACATAATTATTATCCAGAATATCTATGGAAGAATAATGAAAAAATCTACCTCGATAACGAAGTGCAGTATCTGGATTCATCTCTATGGCATGAGGGTTTGGGAAGTTTTTCAACGGTAAAAAATGAATATTCCAATGACCTGTTCTTTGAGGAGGCATCAACTTTTCTGAAGGAAAATGCTTCCAACCCATTCTTTCTTTACCTACCACTTACCATTCCCCATGATAATGGTGAGCAGTCAGACACGATGCGGTGGGAAGTACCCGATCAGGGAATCTATGCAGATAAGCCCTGGACTAAAAATCAACGGGATTATGCGGCCATGATTACCCATATGGATAGCTGCATCGGGACACTTCTCCAGCAATTACAGGATCTGGGTATTGATAAAAATACGATTGTGCTTTTTACCTCGGATAATGGACCTTACAAGGATCACCCTGTGACAGAGTTCTTTAATAGCAACGGTCCATTGCGGGGATTTAAGCGAGACCTTTATGAAGGCGGTATTCGCGTACCCTTGATCGTGCGTTGGCCCGAAACGATTGATGCCGGTCAGTCAACAGACCATGTCGCTGCTTTTTGGGATATTTTACCCACGTTTGCAGAGCTGGCAGAGGTAGAAGTTTCTGAGGAAGTTGACGGATTATCAATGGCACCACTGTTTGCAGGTGGTACTGCGCCTAAGCATGATATCATGTATTGGGAGTTTCACGAAGGGACCGGAGCGCAAGCGGTCTTGAAAGATCAATGGAAAGCCGTCCGAAATGATGCGATTACTCACCCCCAAAATGATATCGAGCTGTATAACTTGTCGAATGATCTGGGGGAAGAAACTAATGTAGCGGCAGATCATCCCGACATTGTGAGGATGATGGATTCGCTGATGATCGCTTCCAGGACACACTCTGAGGTATTCCCCTTCTATGGTGATGCCTTCAAAAACTAATGATATTCAGTCATCCAGACGGTCATCGGATGAATTTCTCGGTGGCCCCATGCATAAAATGGTATCAAATCAAATGGCACCGCAGAACCATCCTGCTTTCCACTGGCTTTCAGAACAGTCAATCCATTTGGCAGCGATCTTTTGAAACCTTCTATATACTTCAATTGTCAACAGTGCAACCTCATATATGTAGTCCTTCAGTACAATATTAGCCATGGTTCAAGATGGATCGCAACGCTACCGATATTTGCATCAGTCACTTTGAAATAACTCGAAGTCACCAATGATACCGCTTTTAATGCTTGATGTCTGAGTAATTGCCTAAACCGTCCAATCGCAAGACGCGGTGACCCAACTTTCCAGTAGTGTTGGATCCACTTCCGATATATCCCCCATTCGGATGAGGATAGATATCATAAAATTCTAACATTCCATCAAATAAAAAGTAAGTTTCTGATTGAGTATCCCATTTGATTTCTGCAATCAGCTTGGACCAACCTACCTGGCCGGAATCATCCAACTCAAAGATCCAGGCTAGGCGCTCGACACCCGCATCGGGATTCACATCCCTGATGTGTCCAGACTCTGATGACCAGGAATAGCCGACGCCAATATAACCACCTTCAATAGGTGAAATTTGCCGAACATGATCTTCTTCGCTACCCCCAACCAGACGGTTCCAAAGGAGGATTCCATCCTCATTTATGTGTAATATCCAGGCATCTCTGCCTCCATTAGATTCTTCCGTTACGTCGTTATTCATGGAAGAATTTGACGAACAAGAAATGATGTACCCATTTTGAAAACTTTCTCGTATAACAGCAGAAGCATCAGTGGATGATCCACCATACAAATAATTCCATTGAATAACCCCTGCTGAGTCCACTTTGACTACCCAAATATCATTGCTACCATTCCCAGAATCAGTGACAAGTCCAGAATTGGTAGAAGTGGAACTTGCAGCTATCACATAATTTCCATCGTCATCCTGTAATATCGATGGATCAGTTTCATCCAAGGAGCCACCCAAGAGAGTATCCCACTGAAGAACTCCCAGCGAATCCATCTTGACCAACCACACATCCCAACCTCCATAATTATTCCCCACATCTCCAGATTGGTCTGAATTCGAAAAACCTACAGCCATAATTCCACCACCCTCCGTTGTGATGATTTCTGTCAATACGTCGTTTTGACTTCCCCCATAATTATGTTCCCAGATGATCGAGCCGACATCATTCAATTTCACGATCCAATAGTCAATCATTCCATTATTAATGCCTGCTACATCTCCTGATGCTGAAGAGGATGTATATCCACCAACCAAGAGATCCCCATTGGGCAAGGCAATTACATTGGCTGGTTCTTCACCTATGGCACCACCGATGATGTTATCCCAAAGCTTATTTCCATCTGAATCAAATTTGACTATTAAAATATTCTGAGGGCCATTATAGGAGTCCGTAATGTCGGGACTTGAAGCTGCTTCAATAGAAGCAGAAACAATAACAAAGCTTCCATCAGGGAATACAGCCATACCTCCTTCATTAGCAGCATCATTGTCATAAACACAGCCGCAACCAAATGTTAGGTCAATCGGGTTTTCAATGCTTGATGTTTGCGAACAAAGATTAAACCAACCTCCCCCAGTATACACTTCAATACAATTATTGGTAGTATTAAAGATGGTAAGCCCCATAATGGGATCCTGTATTAAGTCTCTCTGTGTTAAGCTCATTCGAGGTAACACTAGCCCTGGACCTTCAATTTCTACGGCAGGTGCCTGTGCCATTAACAAAATGGAAAATGTATGGAATAGTAGGACCGAAGAAATCTTAATCTTCAAAGGAGATATGGCCATAAGCATACTTTTTTGATAGAATCACCTATTTAATTTTATAGGATTATTTCCCCACGATTCGGATATCTTTCCATCTATGGAGATATATCCTGAATCTAGTTGCTTGCTGACATCCACACTGTCATGGGATCTATTTCAAGATGGCCCCAGGCGTAAAAAGGAATCAATTTTAGCATTGAGGATGTTCCACTAACTATTCCTTCCCCATCTAAAATGGTGATACCATTTAACAGTTGGGGATTAAATTCTCCCAAAGCAAGTTTTTCGGGTTTCAAAGCAAATATTTGAGCATCCGGACCTTCTAAGCAATACACAAGTGGTCCTCTCTGCACAGCAACTCGATTCGTATTGGCCTCTACCTTTTCATGACTTATGATCGTGCGAATCTCCATAGGTACTGATATTTTGATTACGTCTCCTGTACTCCAATCACCATTTAACACAGCATAACCTTTCTCCAGCGCAAATTCAAAAGGAGTACCATTAACGGAAATAGTAACTTGTTCTTTAGCCAATTCACGAAAAGCGTATAAGTCACTTGGCACAACTTCATCACCCGCCCATCCAGGCACTCGGATCCTGAATTTAGCATCAACCGCATCTCCCTCCTCAATCTTGATTTCAACATCACCTTTCCAGGGATAATCGGTTTTTTGGGATATCCGTATGTTTTTATCATTCAATGACAGACCCACATGACTATTCATGAAGAGATTGACGTAAATGTTTTCATCACTCTTTGCATATACGTAACCAGCCACAGACGGAATAAATCGGGACAGGTTGGAGGGACAACAAGAACAATCAAACCAGGGCGATCGACAAGTTTCACCACGGTTAAATTTAGTTGTACCATCAAATGCCAGAGGATTGGGGTAAAAGAACTTATCCCCTTCCAGTGATAACCCTGAAATTAGCCCATTATAAAGAGTTCGTTCCAGTACATCGATATACTTCGACTCCCCGGAAAGTAGAAACATCCTATGGTTCCAATACACATTGGCAATTGAAGCACAAGTCTCCGTATAAGATTCATTCGGAAGCTTGTAAGCTTCATCAAATCCTTCAATACCATTGCCGGCACCCAATCCACCGGTGATATAGAGCTTTTTACTGACGATATCCTCCCATAACTTGTCTAATGCTTTCCCGTACGAATCATCTTCGAGGATTGCAGCAATATCAGCCATGGCAGCGTACATATAGACCGCCCGAACACTATGACCCACAGCAGTTTGCTGATCGATAACCGGCAGATGATCTTGTGAGTACAAATCATACGTATAGAGGTGTGGTCCTTCGTTAGCGTATTTCCGAATACCCTTACCACGTCGATCTAAAAATTCCTTAGCTAATTGCAGATACTTTTGGTTTTGCGTGACCCGATAAAGTTTTATTAAGCCGATTTCGATTTCCTGATGTCCGGGATAAAAAGGCTGATTCTGATCAATGCAGATTCGATATACGTGATCTGCATTACGAATAGCAATATTGAGAAAGTCCTTGCTACCGGTGGCCAGATAATGTGCAACAGCAGCCTCATACATATGTCCTACATTGTAGAGCTCATGACTGGACTCACTGTTTACATACCTTCCTTTCTCATCATAACTACAGCAGGCAAAATCCGTATAGTCATTGGCTTTTGTGGACCATGACGTATAAAGATATCCGTCAGCTTCCTGTGCTGCATCAATGTACGAGATCAATGAATCCAGGTATATTCGCATAGACTCATCCTCTACGGTCATCAACCCGTAGGCTGCACCCTCCATGATTTTATATAGATCCGAATCATTGAAACCAAACTCACCCTCAAATTTTCCAATCTTCAATCCACCAGCTACTTTAAAGTTCTCAATCCGACCCGTTTCTTCACATTTTTGAAAAGAATATGGAATTGTGACTCGTATGGCCGTATCAACCCTTGACTTCCAAAATCCCGAATCAATGTTCACCTCATGGAATTCTACGGGTTGAATCGGGTAGTCGGCATATTCCTGACCTAATAAGCTGATGGGGATGATAATCCATAATAGTATGATCCGTCTTTTCACATCCTGTTCCTTTGTAGTATCTTAATGTACTATTTTTTCTCGTATAGGACCATTGAGAATATGTGATCCAAACAAATGGGAATAGGCCTTGTTAGATCATAGAAATTGTGATATCTGTTCTGGAGGAAACTTAGATAGATTTTGCAAAGATCAGGAGGAAATTATCTTTGATCTGAAAAACAAAGCGAAATGGTCGAACTGGCAGGTATAATTATTCTAGGCATTGGAGCGCAATGGCTTTCCTGGAAAATGCGGATCCCTGCCATATTGCCTTTGATCTTATTGGGCCTGTTAGTGGGTCCCGTTTCTACATTATGGAATGACGGAGTAAAATGGATTGAGCCTATCTACAATGAAGAAACAGGCGTAGGTATTTTTCCCGAATCGTATTTCTTCTATTTCGTCTCACTAGCAATCGGAATTATCCTTTTTGAAGGAGGTTTGACTCTTAAACGTAAAGAGATACGAGGCCTGGGACCCGTTATACTCACGCTGGTCACCTTAGGATCGTTGGTCACCTTTCTGGGAGCTGGCACTGCAGCCTACTTGTTGCTTGATCTGGAAGTTGGTGTAGCTTTTCTATTTGGGGCATTGATTATAGTGACGGGTCCTACGGTTATAGCACCCATACTCCAAAATGTGGCTTTGAAGCGTAATCTGGCGACAATCCTAAAATGGGAGAGTATCATTATTGATCCTATTGGTGCCTTCGTTTCGGTTCTTGTCTTTGAATTTGTGCTTTCCAATCGTGGTGCATTAGCCTTCACGCCTCACGCCCTTATTACCTTTATTCAGATCCTGATGATAGGTCTGGCGATTGGTACGCTGGCGGGATTTCTACTCTATTTCATTCTCAAGAAGGATTTTGTCCCCCATTATTTGATTAATGTAGTCACGCTGGCGCTGGTTCTGGGTGTATTTGTTTTTTCCGATATAGTGGCGACAGAATCCGGCCTTCTCTCAGTGGTCGCTATGGGAACAGTCCTGGGCAATCTAGACATTCCCAAACTGCGTGATATTCTTGATTTTAAAGAGTCTCTCAGTATTCTGCTGATCTCCATCTTATTCATCATCCTTGCAGCCCACATCAATATCAGTGACTTGATGTTACTACGTGACTGGCGAATCGGGCTGCTGCTCTTAGTGGTTATATTTCTTTTAAGACCCCTGGCGGTCTGGTTGAGTACGTTGCGATCTGATCTCAGTATAAAAGAAAAGCTTTATATATCATTGATCGGGCCGAGAGGTATCGTCGCGGCTGGTATCGCCTCACTCTTCGGACTGAGGCTGGTAGTCGATGGCATTCCAGGTGCTGAGTATATTACTCCACTGGTCTTCATGGTGGTATTGGGCACTGTCTTATTGAGCGCCATTATTGCTCAACCTATGGCGAATTTCCTGAAGGTCTCCAGCAAAAACAAACAAGCAATTCTCATCATTGGTGCAAATTCTGCCGTACGTCTCATCAGTACGTATCTTGAAAAAAAGGGTACTAAAGTCATTTTGATAGACAACAATGTGACCAACATAGAAAAAGCACAGGCGAAAGGCCTGGAAGCATATGCAGCCAATGTCTTCCATGATGATCTAGACGATCTAGTACCACTAAAAGGAATGACTCACTTACTGTCACTAACCGGTAGCCCGGATGTGAACCGCCATGTATGTAAAAAATATCAACGTCAATTTAAAAAAGGAGGTACTTTCCGAATTCGAACCGGGGACGACTCAGACGACCGAAATGCCTATTTCCCGACCTTTGATGATTACATCAACTTCATAGAAACCGCCAGAGATTATCCAGTGATATATGAAGTAAATCCCGCCAGCCTGGATGAGATGCTAGACATGATATCTGCCCTTCGGAAAGCACCCAACAGTATTTCATTATTTGTCTTGGGAAAGAACGAGCAGTTCAAGCTGATACCACACGATTTATCTCAATGCGATTTTTCTGAAGGAGATGTCCTTGTTTATTTTGGAAAACGCCTAAAAGAACTTGAATCCAGGAGGGAAACTAAAAAAGAAGAAAGCACAGCCAATGAGTAGGTATTTTTGCAGTAAGCCCTGACAACCATGTGTTGATTTTTCGTCAGCCAAAATATTTTGTTTACTTTAATTGCTCGCTTGTGCCAATAGGTGCGGGCGATTTTTATTACTCCTATTACAAACTGCTATGAAATCAATTTACAAGTACCTCTTGTTTGCCTCTCTGGCTGCCCTGGCGGTAGTACTCATCATGCTGGCGATGGGAAAAGGCACTCAAGTTGGACCACCACTTTCTATTTTTCTTTTACTGCTGGCCATCGGACTGCGAGGTCATCATTTTTTTAAAGGTTTCTCTTTCAGTATCATCATTTTTTCGGCGGTGACATTGGCCATGTTTTACCCAGGACCATTCACCCAAATAGGAGATTTCCAAATGCGCTCGTTGATTGTACCTCTTTTGCAGGTAATCATGTTTGGTATGGGTACTGCCATGAGCTTGAAGGATTTTATTGGGGTCATCAAAATGCCCAAAAGTGTCGGTGTAGGACTAGTCTGCCAATTCACGATCATGCCCATTATTGGTTTCGCGATGGCCAAGATCTTTGGATTTTCCAATGAGGTAGCCGCTGGTATCATATTGATTGGATCATCACCTAGTGGTCTGGCATCGAATGTCATGTCGTACCTGGCCAAAGCAAACATTGCTTTGTCGGTAACACTTACAGCCGTAGCGACCATGCTCGCACCTATCATGACCCCTCTTTGGATGAAATGGCTGGCAGCAGAGTACATTCCCATTGACTTTTGGTCAATGATGTGGAGTATAATAAAGATTGTGATCATTCCGGTATTTGGAGGATTGGCTTTCAATCATTTCTTCCATGGAAAAACCAAATGGCTAGATAAAGCCATGCCGTTGGTATCTATGGCAGGTATTGCGTTGATAATTGCCATCATAACGGCCGCCGGTAGAGATAGCCTATTGACTATTGGTATCGCATTGATCATTGCGGGTATATTACATAACGGATTGGGGTACTTTCTGGGATACTGGGCTTCTAAATTCACGGGATCCTCCGAACAGGATGCCCGCACTATTGCTTTTGAAGTGGGTATGCAGAATGCAGGCCTTGCCTCCGGGATCGCCCTTGAAATGGGAAAATTGGGTACCGTGGGTCTGGCAGCCGCTGTATTCGGACCATGGATGAACATTTCCGGATCGTCACTGGCGACCTGGTGGAGAGAAAAAACCATTGATGAGGAAGGGGAAGAGAATGCGGAGGAAGCTTCATAAATTCTTATACTTTCATGGACTATGTTTGTTGTGGAATTTAGTACTTTAAGCGCCACACCAGTTAATATGAAAGTCGCAGAAATTTATTCTGAAAGAGAAATAAACATGAGAAAAGTATTTGTCGCAATTATTTTATGTAGTCTGGCATTCACGCAAATTCAGTCGCAAACCATGTCGAGAGATGAAATGATTTTTCTGACTTCGAAATGGGAAGGAGAACGATTTGAAGATGGTAGACCAAAAGTCGACGAGAGTATTTTGGAGCGAATGAAGTCGGTGACTATTGAGGAGGCCTGGGGTGTTTTACGTGGTGAAGGATATCACAATGTGTTTGAGGGTGGATGGAAACCTATCCATGACGATGTCCCTGTAGTGGGCCGTGCTCTTACTGCTCAATATATGCCTCTAAGACCCGACGTTGATGATCAGATAAAAGCCCGAGGAGAAAAAGACGGTCGTATAGGTAGTCCCAATTCGTGGCCGATTGATATGCTATCAAAGGGAGATGTATATGTAGCCGATGGATATGGAAAAATTGTGGATGGAACACTCATTGGAGACAATCTTGGTAATTCTATCTATGCGAAATCTGGAAATGGTGTAGTTTTTGACGCCTCAAGTAGAGACCTTGAAGGTCTCTCCGACATTGAGGGATTTAATGCCTTCGTAAGAGAATGGCATCCTTCTTATTTGACAGGATCGATGCTTTCCGGATTAAATGTACCGATACGAATAGGTGCTACCACTGTACTGCCTGGTGATGTAGTACTGGCAAAACGAGAAGGTGTTGTCTTTATACCTGCACATCTTGCAGAGAAAGTGGTTACAACATCAGAGGTGGTGAGATTGAGAGATATGTTTGGTATCACTCGACTTAAAGAAGGAAAATACACTCCGGGACAAATCGATACGAGATGGACCGATGAAATAGAAAAAGATTTTAGCCAATGGCTTAGAGATCACATTGATGAGCTACCTGTTCCTGCCGCAGAAATTCAGAAACTGCTGGAAAACAGAACTTGGTAGTGTAGAAAGTAACACACCTTAACTTTTTTACCGCACTATAAAAAAGTTAGACCGGCTCGAAAGGGCCGGTTTTTTTATGCAATCTTGCTAAAATCGATACTTTGCTTGAAATCCTTCTGCAGTAACAGGATGAAGTTGGTACGGACAATTTCTCCCATGCTATCGCAAGATAAAAATGCCTTCGTACGGTGATGTGCGGTTAGTTCTTCTTTCAGTTGCTCGATCTTATCATCAGAGGATAGTTTGTCTACGACCATAATTCTAAAGAGCTCCCGAAGTTTTCGGCGGGTCGTCTTTACACGTCGGGCGATGAGACTCCGCTCCTCAAACTGATATTGCTCCACTGTCTTGGGAGACATATGATTGATACCCAAGAAGATGATAGGATTATTATCCTTAAAATACTGAGGCAAATAAAAACTTTTACGCCCTTCATAGGATTGCTGATCGAAGTCAATGGCACGTAGTCTATACTGGGATCCTTCAATATCTGGGGTGACATCTACCACATAATTGTATGATCGCATATCTCCAAGTAATCGGACAAAACACCGCTCATTAAATTTGATAAACTCCTTGGCAATGCGAATCTGATTGAAAGCATTCACGTCCAGATTGTGCTTTATGAATTCATCTCCGGGAATTCCGGCGATGTGCTCCTCGATCAGTGTTTCCCGATTTAGGAAATAATTAAAACGATTGGGGGAGACCAGATTTTCTAATTCAAGACCATACACACGCGATGCATCAGACTTCTTGATGTAGAAATGATCATAGTTATCATTGAGTCGATTGATGATACGGATTCTAAAGGGGTGGGTATTACCGAAAGTACAGAAGTCAATTCGATCGATGGACAGATGCTCAAGGACTTCCACATCTCCATCTGTCTTGAGATACGCATAAATGAGCTTTAAGGATTTACTGATCTCGGTATGGTCCTGGGCCGAATAGAAGACCGTACGCCAAAGCGTATCATCACCATCTAGGTCCAAGAGAGGAATAGACTCCTGGTGCCGGAGCAGGTCACTGTATTGCAGTGGGATATCTATCTTACGATTATATTTATCCAGATACTGCTGCAAGCCATCACTAATCGGGAATGCTATCTTCTTCTTGGATGGAATTTCTCCTCGCATATTTCAAGATCGAAATTTTATTCCAAATAGTTCCCAGATACCCCAATTGATAAGCTGAGCTGCCACAACGTGGACTCTATTCTCCCAGAATGAAGTCAACTGCCATCTTTGCATGAACATATGTAGTATCTATCATTGGAAGATCATAGTCTCCAGGGGAGAGGAGCATAGGTAGCTCTGTGCATCCCAGGATCATCCCATCAGCACCCTTAGCTTTTAGTTTGTCCATTTCCTTCTTTACAAAACTGCGTCCTTCATTGGTAAATTTCCCCTGCGTTAACTCTTTAGAAATCAAGGCATGGACGTCTGCCTGATCTTCCTCGGCAGGTACTAATGTATTGATCGCATGCTTAGACGCCAACGGACCACTGATGAAGTTTCCCTTCATGGTGGGCCGGGTACCTAATAAACCTAAATTGGATATTTGTCTATTTTTAGCATCCGCAGCGATTGCATCCGCAATATGTAGAATCGGTACTGATATCTTAGGTGAAACAAAATCATAGACCATATGAGGTGTATTGGCACATATGATAATTGCTTCTGCACCTGCATCGATCAGCTTATTTGAAATATCGAGATAGGACTCATTTATCTTTTTACGATCACCTGCCCGCATTAACTCCACGTTAAGACTATACAGGATTAATGGTGGATTAAGATGAGTTCCTTTTCGCTCACCAACCAGCTCATTGATCGTCCTGTAATATATCACAGTGGAGTGCCAGGAAGTACCTCCGATCATACCCAATACTCGCATTCTAATTGATTTTAAAGTTCGGCACAAGGTAAACAGATCGAAATAAAAACTCTGTGATACATGTTACATCTGAATCGACTCTACGAGCTGAGAATCTGTCCCTTATCCGATTATAGGACTATGGGGACAAATCGTTATTTTTCAGGCAAAGAAAAATGATACGATGATCAATCTTCCACCAGAGAAACTGGGTTCGTTCTATTTAGGAGCCACATATGATGATAAAGAGAATCAGGTAACCGATCAAGCTGTGAATTATGATGCCCGAGACCTGACCACTCACGCCGTTTGTGTGGGTATGACGGGTAGTGGAAAAACAGGGCTTTGCATCGGACTACTCGAGGAGGCTGCCATTGACAAAGTGCCAGCTATCATCATCGATCCGAAAGGTGACATGACTAATCTACTTTTGCAATTTGAATCGTTGGATGCGTCAGACTTCGAACCCTGGGTCAATCGTGATGATGCCGGTAGAAAGGGACTCACGCTAAAGGAATATGCGGCCAAAACTGCACAAACCTGGAAGGATGGTCTCGAAAGTTGGGGTCAGGGAACAGATCGCATTAAGCTTTTGAGAGAAAGTGTGGATTATACGATCTATACACCAGGATCAGATGCCGGTGTCCCCATTAATATCCTGGGATCATTTTCTGCACCAGGTATCAATTTTGATTCGGATGCTGAAATGCTTCGGGAGAGAATCCAGGGTACTGTCGCCGCTCTTTTAGGCATGATCAACAGCAAAGAGGATCCGGTGAGAAGCAGGGAAGGCATATTACTGGCAAATATCTTCGAGCATCACTGGCGACAGAATGAAGACCTGGACCTGACTAAATTGATCATGGGAATTCAAAATCCACCGGTAAAAAAACTGGGTGTATTTGATGTTGACACCTTCTTTCCAGAAAGCGATCGATTTGACCTTGCCATGGCTTTTAACAGCCTGGTTGCTTCTCCCCAATTCAGTTATTGGCTGCAAGGTGATCCCTTAGATATTGATAAAATCTACTTCACCGCAGAGGGAAAGCCAAGACACAGTATCTTCTACATCGCACATCTGTCAGAAAGTGAACGTATGTTTTTCGTGACGCTCCTACTCAACAGTCTGATCACCTGGATGCGACGCCAATCGGGAACTTCCAGTTTACGGAGTCTCCTC
This sequence comes from Saprospiraceae bacterium, assembly GCA_050298535.1. Lineage (GTDB taxonomy): Bacteria > Bacteroidota > Bacteroidia > Chitinophagales > Saprospiraceae > JABDMH01. The sequence goes on along the minus strand of JBNKUI010000022.1, from coordinate 97,038 downwards.
TATTTTGATGAAATCTTCGGATACTTCCCTCCCACCGCTCAACCCCCTTCGAAGCGTCCGTTGCTGACCATACTGAAGCAGGCTCGTGCATTTGGTGTTGGGGCTGTATTAGTTACTCAAAATCCAGTGGACATTGATTACAAGGGATTAAGTAATGCAGGCACGTGGTTCATCGGAAAACTCCAGACCGAACGGGATAAAGATCGGGTCTTGCAAGGCCTTGAGGGTGCTATTGCAGAAGCAGGTGCAAAAGATGACACTGATTTTGATACTTTAATATCCTCCCTGAAGTCCAGAGTATTTCTGATGCATAACGTACATGAGGACGAACCCATACTGATGCACACCAGATGGGTCATGAGTTATCTGCGTGGTCCGTTGACCCGACCTCAGGTAAAGCAATTGATGGCGGAACGCAGGAAGAAAGAGGATGAACCCTCAGAGCCTATCCATGGTAAAGATATACCAGCTAAAAGTGTAAGGACAAAGGAACGTGCAATGCCTCCCGTATTGGACAGCGATATTGACCAACGCTTCTTTGCAGTATGGAAGTCAGCTTCAGAAGCTGAGGCAGAAATCGGTGGAGGGTCTGAATTATCATTGCAATACCAACCCATGCTTTTATCGACCGGAAAAGTGCGCTTTTATGATGCCAAGCGTGACATTGACTCTGTGAAGGCGGTCGACATCCTCTCTACCCTACCGGATGAGTTTGGACGGATTGATTGGGAGCGGAGCATCCACCTGCCAGATTGGAAACGTGGCTTGTTAGATTCACCCGACCATCCGGAAGGAGTTGCTGTGTCGTATGATGATCTACCAGATACTATTGACTCGGCCAAAGAGCTTAAGAAAGCAGAAGATACCTTTTCGGACTATTTATACCAGCACGAGCATATGAATATACATGAGTTACCCTCACTCAATATCTACCAGGCTGCCGACGAGAGCATGGAGGCTTTCAGAATGAGGATTAGCCACGCAGCCAGGGAACTTCGTGATGAGGCCGTGGATGAACTCCAGGATAAGTTTGAAGACAAGCTCGAACGGATCACTGATCGCATCCGAAAGAAAGAGTATCAGTTAGAAGAGCATCAGTCAGAACTAAGTCATCGAAAGACTGCCGAAATTGTAGGTGTGGCTGAAACACTTTTTTCTCTTTTCAAAGGTCGTCGCAGGTCTATCAGCAGCGCAACTACAAAAAGCCGAATGCGCCGAAAGGCGTCTCAAAAACTAGAGTCTACTAAAATGGACCTGGAGGAATTGCATGCTGATTATATGGAACTGGAAAATGAAATGCACGATCAGATCAATGAATTGAAGGACAAATGGGCAAATATTGATGCAGAAATCAGTATGCACGAGGTTAAGCCCCGAAGGGCAGATGTGGTCGTCGATGGTGTGTATTTGGTCTGGAATCCTTTCTGGACGGACGGTCGGGGATCCAGAGTCAGTGCCAGAGGCTGAAAATTAGCTAAAGATCATACCCTGAGAATGTACCAGCACAGATATATAAGATCTCTATCCTATCTTAGGAAGAATTTGTTGGCGAAAACACTACGAAAATGAAAACTGGACTTTTGATTCTGGCCCTGGCCATTTGCAGTAACCTCCCTGCCCAATCTCTTTTTAATGGAAAGGATTTAGCGGGATGGCATATGGATGTACCTGCTTTGGACACCAATGCACAGATGCAGGTACCCTTTATCGTCCGCGATGGCATGTTAGTAAGTCTCGGTACTCCCGGTGGACATTTAATTACCGATGAGACCTATGAAAACTATCGCCTGGAAGTAGAGTATCGATTTGCGGGTAAACCCGGCAATTGTGGTGTGTTAGTGCATGCTTCTACACCGCGGGCACTATATAAGATGTTTCCCAAGTCAATCGAAGTACAGATGATGCACGAAAATGCTGGAGATTTCTGGGTAATAGTGGAAGATATTAAAGTGCCAGAGATGGAAGCTCGAAGAGGAGATCCCGCCGAGTGGGGCATCACGGAGGGAAAGCTCCGAAGAATTAAGAATTTGACAGATGGATCCGAGAAACCCGTGGGCCAATGGAATAGTATGACCATAGAATGTGTCGGAGATGAAATCAAAGTATGGGTCAATGGGGACGTAGTAAATCATGGTCATGACGCCACTGTCAGCATGGGTCAAATTGCAGTGCAGGCAGAGGGATCAGAGGTTGAGTTTCGGAAAATCTACCTGACTCCTATCTCCCATATCAGCGAGTGATCCAGTTCTTCTTTATTTATTCCATATTTTTCGGTACCGAAAAAATATGGAATCATGCGTACCCTACGGTTTCTGCTCATCTTAGTATTAAATGGATTGTGGACTCTTCCCGTTTTGACACAGGAGGACTTTCCCACAGGCGAAATAAAAGGTCCCTATCAGTGGACAAGCGACATCTATCCTGGCACAGTCAGAGATTATTGGCTGTATGTGCCTCAACAATATGATGCCGGCAGACCGACCTGCTCCATGATTGTGCAGGATGGTCTCAGGCGTGCAGAAGGATGGAATTTGCCGCGGGTTATGGATTCCCTTATCGCAGCAGAAGTAATCCCGGTGATGATTGGCATATTTGTCGACCATGGCAAGGTACCCTCAGCTAACCCGGAGAATGATTTCCCGCGCTTTAATCGCAGTTTTGAATATGATGCTTTAGGTGACCGATACGCTCGGTTTTTACTGGAAGAACTATTACCGGAAGTGGGAAAAGACTATAATCTAAGTACGCAGGCTAGCGATCGATGCATTGCGGGTGCCAGCTCGGGAGCCATCTGTGCTTTCAATGCTGCCTGGGAACGTCCGGATGCATTCTCACGCGTACTAAGTACCATTGGAACCTATGTCGGTTTACGAGGTGGTGATGAATTTCCCACATTAGTCCGAAAGACAGAGCCGAAACCCCTTCGGATTTTTCTTGAAGATGGAAGCACAGACTTGAATATCTACGCCGGTGACTGGTGGGTTGCGAATCAGGATATGCTTTCTGCTTTAAAGTGGGCTGGATACGAAGTCAACCATGTCTGGGGAGAAGAAGGACACAATAGCAAAGGGGCAAAGAAAATCATGGCAGAAGCCCTCGCCTGGCTATGGGCCGACTATCCCCAGGCCCCTGAAGTGCATTTCGACCAATATCAGGGACTCGATCTGATCGAAGAAAACTCCCGATGGCGGCGATACCTTCCACATTTATCACCCGATCGGATTGCCGTAGATAGCAATGGCATGGTTTACCTGCTAGATCTTGACACTGATATTCTATATCGCATCCGCAATAACCAACACGAGGTTTTGTATGAACTGGAGGGTGATATCGGTGCTTTAACCATAGGGGCTGACAATCAGGTATTAATTTCAGATCTTGATAACAGGCGGATATTGCAAATCAATGAGGAGGGTCATGCTAGTGTTCTGATTGACGGTATCCATGCCGACCATCTTCTTGGATCCCGAAAGGGCATTTACTTTGCCAGTAGTGTAGATCACCGACTGGGTTTCTACCATAGGGAACGCAATATGCTCAATAGCGAGCTAATTGACGAGACACCCACGGGTCTTGCCCTTTCCGCAAAGCAAACCTATTTAACTATATCTACTCAAGAAGGAGTTTTTGGCAAATCGTACAAGATTGCATCTAGTGGTGCCATCCAGTTTGGCCAGGATTACATCCATTACCATATTCCCTACGGTAAGGCACTACCGGGTGCAAACGGAATTGCAGTAGATACTGAAAATCGCACATATACAGCTACCAGTATGGGTATTCAAGTGTCCGATCAGTTGGGCCGAATCAATTATATCCTCAATACCCCGGTGAGCGAACCAAGCGATCTATCATTTGGAGGACCCGACATGGACATGTTGTATTTAGTCAGTAATGGGAAGCTATATCGACGGACCTTGAAAACAAAAGGCGTTTCACCTATCAAGACACCCGTAGTACCACCTTCTCCGAAGATGTAATGAATTTACTTCTTGATCAGGTCAAAAATTTACTTAATCTAATCCATAAGAGCCCATCGAAAATCACTAAAACCCCTTATTACTCTTTCTAAATATCAGAGGTTCTACCAAATATTCCAGGGAATATCATTATCTAACCGCGGCAAGGTGACACCTGGGTGCTGAACCCGGATTGCAAAGGAAATTAAGAGCATGAAAAGAACACGGACTTGTCGACAAGGGTAAATGAACGCCTTAAACTATCTCTTGGTCGCGGTGCCGTGGCACCTTATTTATTGCAATCCTTCGATGATATCTTCCTTGGGGGAAGTCATCGAAAAAACGAGATAATTCAGGCTTTTTAATAATTGTGATGAAAAATCAGGCCGGAATAAAATGGATTCCTGTCCTCAGCGTTTCAATTAGAACGCACCTGTAACTCAAAGTCCTGCTAACAAATACACTTGGCACTATTTTCCCGTCACTTCTTTAATACTTCGTTCTCATGGGAAAATATGTTTACTCCATTATTTCTTTTGTTGTACTATCCATTCAGGCCCTCACCGGACAGAACATCACGGTGGGTGCCGGAGGAGATTTCGCCACATTAGTTGCGGCTGAATCCAGCATTGGCCCCGGAGATACCGTGTTCATATTGAATGGCACATATAGCGATGGTACTCAATTTCTTGAAGATCGAAATGGAACACCCATGCAACCCATTGTGATTATGGCGCAAAATGAGCATGCTGCCATTTTTCAGGGTGGCACCGAAGCGATTCATCTGGTTAATTGCTCCTACCTGGAAATTCGGGACTTGGTAATCACCGGCCAATCCGGAAATGGAATTAACATTGATGACGGGGGGGACTACAGTACACCGACACATCACATCACCATCGCCAATTGTGAGTTTCGGGATATGAACAGTAATGGTAATAGCGACTTTCTTAAGCTTTCAGGTCTCGATAGCTTTTGGATCTATGACTGCACATTCACCAATGGTGGTGCAGGTGGTAGTGGCATCGACATGGTAGGTTGTCATCTTGGGGTTATAGAAGACAACATCATTGATAATGCTGGAGTGACAGGGATACAGGCAAAAGGGGGTACTCAACATATCTTGATACGGCGAAACACTCTAAGAGATATGTCTCAACGAGCTCTAAATCTGGGTGGCAGCACGGGCCTGCAATTCTTCCGACCGCCCTTGAGTGAAGTGCAGGACTCTTTTGAAGCCGCGGATCTGGAAGTCTATAGTAATGTTTTCATCGGAAATCACGCTCCTATTGCCTATGTAGGATGTGTCAGAGTGAAAGTCTATAATAATACGCTTTTCAAGCCAGCGAACTGGGCGATGCGGATATTACAAGAAACCACAGTACCTGGTTTTCTCACATGTGGTGACAATGAATTTAAAAATAACATAGTTTATCTAACCCGTGATCTCACAGAAGTGAACATTGGTCCCAACACAGCACCTGAGACCTTTGATTTCAGTAATAATCTATGGTTTAACGAGCAGAGCAACGGTAGTTGGAGTCCGAACCTCCCAAATATCCCGGTTCAAAATCAGATCATCGATGACCCGGCCTTTCAGGATACCACCCATGCTGATTTCAGCATACCTCCCACTAGTCCCTGTGTAAGCGCTGGTGTCTCACTTGAAGAACCTATGACTGATTTCGCAGAAATATTTTATCATGATCCACCTTCTATCGGTGCTTTTGAAGGGCATGAGTATATCACCTCCGCTTCCTATCATGTGTATGATGATAGCATCACGATGGGACCTAATCCCTCTGCAAATTGGTTAAAGATTGATGGTGATTTTTCAAACGCTATGATTCGGATTTTGGATGCGGGAGGTGGATTGGTGCAGGATTTCACAAGCGCTACTGCACCAATTACCATTTCAATCGAGTCATTACCTAACGGATTGTATTTTATTCAAATTGAAAATCAAGAAAATCCGACCTTACATGTAACCAGGATCCTTAAAATGCAGTAACCATCAAAAAAATGGGTTGTTAATTGTGGTAACTCTACCGGGATTTGCGTTATTTATCCGAAAGACAGCCTCTTGTATGTTCAATCAATCGATTCGAAACCTCTTTGTTATAATCATTTTTGTCACACTGATATTTGGCTGTGTGGAAGAAGGTTACCTTCCTCCGGATGTTATTCCTGAAAACTGCTGGATGGAAGAAGAGCCACGAGGCATAGCTCAATTTCATGGTTCTACCCATCGGTTTTGCTTTGAACCGGATCAACTTCTCGTTCTTACCGTTGACCTGTGGGGCGATGTCATCATTCCCGGGGGCTGCAACCCTATTCGCACGGTCTACGGAGTGGGATTGTATGAATTCAGAGGAGATACGCTGTTGGTGGCTGGGGATTTTTATGAAGAAAATCTCAAAGAAAAAAAGACAGATTGTGAGGAAGGTCCTTCCTTTTCTTTCAAATATCCGGTAAAGCACGTGAGTGATGCCGAAATGATCCTGTTTCCGGAGGCACCCGAGTGGGAGCAAATACGGCTATTGAAGGAATGATCTTGCAAGGTCTCAGATCACTTACTCACGGAGACAACGAACACTCTGTCCAAATCGCTTGAGATACGTTGACATATTTGCATCCTCACTTCCTTTGCTGAGATAGAGAAACCAGACTTTATCATCATCAAATGGAGTAGCAGTCCAAAAATTTGCAAAATAACCGAAGAACAGGGGATCACTATATTCACCATTGTAAAAACGCCCCCCATAACCTACACCGGTAAAACCTGACTCATTAGTAGCTCCATTATTGGGACTGGCCCAGTGATCAGTGCCCTCTTCCTTCATTTTCCCGCCTGCTACCTCGCTACCCCCTAGATAGTTGATAAGGACTTCAAAATCATTTTTAGAAGGGACTTTCCAGCCCTCAGGACAGATTCCACTAGCGTTTTGTACCGCATAAAAGTTGTACAACTTGCCATAGGGGACATCATACACACTATTATTCTCATACCAGCAAAAGGCACCTGTAGTCAGCCCATCCCAGCTGGTAGCATTTGTGACATTCGGTATATCGGTTCCATCGGCATACTTAGTCGTACGTAGATTTTCTGCCATCCAGATTTGCTCTCCAATGGCTACCGTTTGATATGTATTACCATCGATATCTTCCAAAGGTTTGGTGGCACCGGAAGACAAGGAAACCCATCGCTCACCATTATACCCTTGCAGATCAAAACCATCCCAACGGATCGTTCCGGCCGGTGGAGTTTCATTGTCAATATAACCCACCTCAATGGAACCTTCCAACTGCATCATGGTGGTCTGAGCAGAAAGATTACAGATGAGAAAGAGAGCAGCTATCAGATATATTGGACTTTTCATGATCGTATACTTTTATCAGAATTGTGATGAAAGGAAGGAAGGATCAGGTCGAGACTAGTCATTTTCTGACCGAACACATCGGATCGCATAACCGTAATCTTTCGGTAATGCTACGATGGAAACCCCATTGGAAAGTGCCCCCAGTGATATGATTTGGGCCTCTGCTGATGAGTAGTTATCGGCGATCCAAAAGCCTGCCAGATAACCAAAAGAACCAGAGAATATACCACTAGTAAGCCGAGAGCCTGCAGCTATGGCGGTGAATCCACTTTCATTGGTGACATTTTCATCCGTTGAACTCCAGTTCTCAGTACCCTGCTGCTTCATTTTACCACCAGCCACTTGGAGACCTCCCAGTGTATTCAGCAGCATATTCCAATCTGCCAATGAAGGGACTCTCCAACCATCCGGGCAAAGTCCACGACTATCTGCTACTGCATACCAGTTGTAAAGTTTTCCTTGTGGATAGTCATAGTTATTATTGTTTTGATACCAACAGTATGCACCTGAAGTTTGGTTTGCCCAGGTTGTACCATCCAAAACCAAATTGATAGAAGAGCCATCTTTATATTCGGAGGTTCGGAGGTTTTCCACGAACCAATACTGCTCTCCAATTTTCACTGTAGGATAGGTATTTCCATCCACATCAGTCACAGAAGCGGTTTGTCCATCGGTGAGGGACACCCATCGAGCGCCATTGTACACTTCGAAGTCCAAACCGGTCCATCGCATCGTACCCGCTGCAGGTGACTCATCATGAGAGTCACCCACCTGAATAGCTCCATCGACCTGAAAAGCAGGTGCTTGACCTATTGCATAGGAGCATGAAAAAAGTAGAAGTAAGAGAGAAAGGATTTTGTTGTAAGTATTTGTTGAATGCATGGTGATTTTGATTTTAAACACCACTTTATATTTGCAGTAAATACTTTATTACCGTAGCCCTGGATTTTTTATTCTTCTTTTCAAAAAAAAATCTGCAGTCACTTCATGTAACTGCAGATTTCAATATGTAATCCAGTGAAAAGCAAGTGTGCTTCTCTAGTTATGAATCAAATAAAGCGATTATGACCACAATCTGTCCCAAGCTCTGATCTCATCCCATTCAGGAGTAGGGGCAAATAGCTTTTCACCATCTATGAGATATTCCTGCACCACCTCTTCGTTAAGTTCCACACCTATACCTGGCTTTTCAGGAACCGTGACATACCCATCCTGAACGATAGGACCATCAAAACCTGTTACCAGATTTTCCCAATCCGGCTTGTCTACAGCATGATGCTCAAGCCACATAAAGTTTTCGGTAGCTGCTGCACTGTGCACACATCCCAGGAAGGATACGGGACCTGCAGCATGATGATGCATAAAGCCGATACCGTGTTTGGATGCGTAGTCTCCAATACGTTTCGTTTCCAAAATACCACCTGCTGTATTAGGGTCGGGATGCACAATATCCACAGCTCGCTTGGTAATTAATTCTTCAAAGCCACCCTCAAGCATATAAATATCTTCCCCTGTTTGAGTAGGTGTAGTGGTAGACGTAGTGATTTCTCTCCACTGATCGGTGAGCTGCCAAGGGATGATGTCTTCCATATAGGCAAGATTATAAGGCTCAGCAGCCCGTGCAATCTTGATGGCTTCATTAATACCGAAATGACCCCAATGATCCGTTCCCATAGGAATTTCATATCCGATCTTGGAGCGCATAATATCGAGAAACTCCATCAGCCGGTCAATACCTTTATTTGTGATCTGAACCCTGGTAAAGGGGTGTTTGGTCAAATTATAATTGCGATACTCATGCTTGTAGGGGGCGTATTTACCATTAGGATCATTAACCACTGCACCTGGCATGTCCTTCAATAAATTGATACCAATGTCCATCTTCAATGCGGTATATCCCGCATCGATGCGTGCCTGCATTCTTTCTGCATATTCATGTGGATCTTGAGAGACTGTTGTATCACAATATACACGGACCTTATCACGGTATTTGCCTCCCAAAAGTTGGTATACAGGTACTCCGTATGCCTTCCCAGTAAGATCCCAAAGAGCCATTTCGACACCAGAAACACCACCTCCTTGTCTTCCGTGATGACCAAATTGACTGATTATCTTAAAGAGTCGCTCTACGTTGCAAGGATTTTCACCCAGCAATCTGCTCTTCAGAAACAGGGCATACTCTTTTGCTGCACCATCACGGACATCTCCATGACCTACAATGCCCTGATTCGTATAGATTCGTACAATAGGTGTTCGGAAAACTACACCCTTTCCAACCTCAGCAATTCGCATGTCTGTGATTTTGAGATCACTCGGTGCGGAGGCACGGCTCACTTTCTGTGTAGTATACTCGACACGTTCTTCAATACGGGCGAATGGCATAGCGGCAAGACTGAGTCCACCCAGTCCCATACTATTTAAGAAGCCTCTGCGGGAGGCCTTGGATTTTGATGGTTTTTCATTTCCCAAAGGAGTTTTATTGTTCATTTTGTCTCAATTAATAATATTTAGAAATACAGGCAGTATTTAGATGAGTTTTGTCGATCAACAAAAGATAACATTTTGTGAAAAAATAGTTTGCATCATAGATCATAAATTGCCGTGAAAAATGGCAATCGCTTAGAGCTAGAAGTTCCCATTTTGCAAAATTAGACGGCTATGCGGAGGAACCCGGAGGTGAAGTTGACTCATATGACATTGAGTACAATACTTTGATAGCCAGCTGTAATGCCATAGATCCGGGCATGATCCTGCCCTCCATCAATGATAATTACCACGGTTCTAATCCTGATCATAATGGCAGCAACAACAGATAACGATTTCTTGAATCAAAAATATGATATAATGGATCAATCATTGATCTCTTGGCCCAACCTCCCTTTCGATCATTTGTATGATTTCATGTGCCATTTCTCTAGCCTTGATGGCCTGCAAGCTGTGCCAATTTGCCGTATGCCTTACCTCATTCAATCGCAAGATGACACCTTGATCACCTTCTATAAATGCGATGGGATCAGTAAAACTGGGTATATCACTGGCTCTCACTATAAATTTGTCTCTTAAGTAATCATGAAATTCGTCGTCTCTATCACTTCTTTTTTTAACATTTTCATCACTAAAATGAAAATCCACATGCATATAATAGTCGTGTATCTTCGTTTTAAGTTTATCATCCTCAATTTCTGAATATAGCCCTAGATTATTTATTTCATTCATGGCCGTTCGATCGATTATTATATTATCGAATCCCCTTGTAAACCAACTAAAGCTCTTGCTGATGAAACTTCTATCCATAGTATCTGGGTAGGGTCCCTGCCAAATAAATGTACTGTCTACTTTTGGCAGTGCAGGAAGCTTGTCAAATGATTGGCCTGCCTTCTCAAGTAAATACTCAAAAGAACTAAATCGAAATTCATTGACATCTATGGCCCGGCACCACATCATACTATCTGACTTTAGTGAATTGCTTAGGTTTAGTAATTGACTATCGATCAGATATTTCTTTTTTCGGTTCTCATTCAAATTATTAACTTGCAACGCTAGGAGGATGCCCACCATCACCAGGAGAATCTCTCCAAAAGCATAAAGGATATACTGTCTGAGTTTGCTCCCTACTATCAATTTCTGTCTTACTCTCCTAAATAATTTTAGCATGTTTACGTAGCTTATTCTACTCACTCCATTTACCCCAAGATCACCGATAAAGTCTATCCATCAGAATGACCCTACTGATGCCTAGTGGAGTAAGATATACAGACAAAACCAATTTTTTCGTTACAGAGAGACCTACTTTTTGAACTTTAGCCTTAATCCCAGAGGTTGCAGGGGATTATCCGGGATTTTCATTGTGTTTTCAGCACCTTCGAGAGTAAGAATGCCAGGGGCAACATAAAGGCACCTACAATAAATATCAAGACACTTTTGTCATAGGAAGAAAAAGTCCATATATAAGCTATGGCAGCTCAGATGACCGAAGAAGTGATAATAAAATCTACTCCATTCTTGACCCGAAGGGAAAGGTCTTGTTTGAGGTGGTGAAGTTGATCTCGATTCATTTAGAGCTAATATTCAAAATTTATTTCGCTATCTGAAAACTAGATTGACGCATGTAGAAAGTCATTCGACAGAATTCATCTAGCATAGTACTTGTCTACTTATGTGCGTGCAAATTAATTCTTTGCTACCGATTGATCCATCCAGTTTACAGATGAAAGTGCTTTTATCAGACTCTTCAGATAAAAAGGCCATTGCACCTACAATGCAATGGCCCGCACCAGCTGTAGAAAGCTCGATCTAGTCTCTTAATGTAAACAATAGGTCCGAAATTTCGACCTCAGGTTTTTCAACCACTTCATACGCTTGTGGAATAGAAGCTGCAAGGTCAGAATTTTTAAACGCCTGCATTGACTCCATAGAATCCCAGATGTACAAACCACCATAAGTACCTGGCTCACCTAACCTTACATAGTACTTCTGAATCAGGCCAGGTATAGCTCTAAACTGTTCTGCTCTTGTTGTAGCCCTTTCCAATAACTTTTCCTCTGGGAGGTCTGATTTTAATTTAATATACTGTACTACCATATCTTCAATTGTTTTTTTTGATTTATTATTCAAAATATTCCTCTGTGCCATCTCAATGATTGGAGTGCGGTCGTAGTAGCTATAGATGCCGTCAATCTTCTTATCTTCATTAAAATGAAATGCCCAATGCATTCTCACGTTAGCTGTATTGGCGCCGAAGCTCAAAGCAGCTGAAAAATAACAGAGATTGAATACTCCCTTCATAGCCATCTGCTGGTTCATCTCCTTAGCTCTAACTGGGACGTGCACAAAATCTTTAAAGCTTGCTTTATCATTTCCGGATACCTGCTCATAGTTATTCCAGAAATTCTTTACCTGATCGATGCCAGTAAATGAAGTGCGGGTATCCTTGTCTCCATCTGGCATTCGGAAGACCACATCCTCAGAAAGGAATGCATAAGACTTCTCCCACTCCATATTAGCAATGTGTTGTAGATATTGCTCTGATATTTGCTCATACTCCTGGGACGCAATTTCGTAGTATGGATGCTTGTCAAAGATCGTGTATCCGAAGATCAGGGTAACAATGGAGATGATGGTGTACAATTGTGAATTTGATCTCGCTTTCATTGTTTCTACTTTTTGATGAATGAATAAGTAAATAGTATTGACAAAGAAAGGCCAGACTTGATCACTATGTCTTATGCTATAGGTTCATATAATTATGCTATCAGTTCATTAAGTTCAATTGATAGGTTTTGGGGGATTGTCCGAAGTGTTTTTTAAACTCTAAACTAAAAGATGAAAGATTCTCGTATCCTATTTGATGGTATATATCTGATGGCCTGTTTCTAAGTTGTAACAAGTGCTCTGCTTTCTTCATTCTTTCAGATACTACATATTTCTTAGGAGATGTCTTGTACAAGTCCTGAAATTTACGCTTAAAGGTTGATAAGCTCATATTACACAGAAAAGCAAGCTCCTCCAGGTTAAGGTTCTTAAATTTATGATTTTGAATCACTCTGGGAATCGTACACTGGGACTTGGAAAGCGAACTGGCAATGAATCCTCTAATTTGATGTGGGTACTTTTCGAGTAGATAAAGAAGTATTTCCTCCATTTTAGCAATTCTGAAAGCCCTCTTGGCAAAATCCCGCTCCAGTAATTTCATAGAATCTTGAAAGTTTGAAAGGTATGCATCTTTCGGAAAATTCATCACCGAGGTGAAATCCACTTCGGTTTCTGTTAGTGAAATTTCATACTTCGAAAGAAAATCAGCCAGGAACTCATTTGAGAAAAACATAAGCAAGCTTTCAAAATCCTGCCGCAAAGTTACACGTTCTGTCATCAACATATTTCCGGACGTCACCAGACCTATCTGCTGGGTATTCATCTGATAATGTTGACCACCATCGATGATTTCCTTCATGCCCCGGATCATGAAACATAACATATTCTGAGCATATATCAATTTCAGTTTTAGCTGGTCAGGCCCCCTCTCACGTAGATAGAAAAATATGTTCACCTCATCCTTGTCCTTGCCTACTAAGGCATCAGGTATAGTTATGACATCCATGATTATTCAGTTGGTAAATTTTACCGTTTACCTTTCCTAAAATAGAAAAATAGAAGTGCTACCACAACCCGGGAGATATAAAGAAGATCTGACAGTACATTAAAAAGTACAGACTCCATGTACATAATGAGAGGACTCACTGATACCACTCCTTCACCCTACTCCTAAAATTCTTGCCAATAGGTATCTGCATTGCGTTATTAAGCCGCACCATATTGCCTTCGACATAGTCTATATAGTCCCGGTTGATGATGTAGGATTTATGTACACGCTCAAAAGAGAGTCCGGATAGTTCTTCTTCGAAATGCGAGAGTGTATTGGGTGTGAGTAACATCTCTCCTTCTAGCCAGATTTTGACATAATTCCCATAGCTCTCCAGACATTGAATCTGGTCCGTCGAAATCTGCATTTGTTTTCGATCGACTTTAACAAATAGCTTTCTTGGTTGTAATCTACCTTCATCTCTACTCTCTAATGATCTTCTGACCACATTGACCGCTTTTAAAAACCGATCAAACGAAAAAGGCTTGAGTAAGTAGTCAGACACTTGCAATTCAAAACCTTCAATCGCATACTCCTCATAAGCCGTCGTTACGATTACTTGGGGGGGTGATTTGAGGGTTCTCAAGAAGTCAAGTCCCTTTAATTTCGGCATTTGAATATCCAAAAATATTAAATCGACCTCCATCGTAGAGAGTAGTGCATAAGCATCCGTGGCTACATAAGACTGACCTACTATGTCCAGGAATGGTACATCCGCTGCATACAATTTGATGATGCGATGCGCTAAAGGTTCGTCATCAATTATAATCGCCTGTAGATTAGTCATATTTCCAGTTCTAATTTTGCCACAAATTTTTTCGGGTCTTTCTCCAATAGTAAATCATACTTGTTGGGATATAATATATTCAGCCTCTCACTTAAATTAGACAGACCGATCCCCTTTTCAGTTACCTGCTCTGCATCCTGATCTATCGAGTTAACGCAAGAAAAGAACAGCTTTTCATCCCTTACTTCCAAATCCAGGTAGACATACCCTCCTTTCTCACTCGGCTCGATGCCATGTTTAAAAGCATTCTCCACAAGGATGATGAGCAGCAACGGAGGTACTTCCACTTTTTCCTCAAAAGGCTTGACTGCAAACTGCACATCCAGGGGTTGCTTCACCCGCAGCTTTTGAAGGTCAATATAGTCTCTCAAATATTGCACTTCGTCCTCCAGCTTTACCAGATCTTGTTTCCCCTTATATATAACATATCGCATCAAGTGAGAAAGTTTTAATATCAAGTCAGGTGCCGCATCATCTTTCTCCAGACTCAGTGCGTACAGATTATTTAGCGTATTAAAGAAAAAATGTGGATTAATCTGTTGCTTCAACAAAGATAGCTCAGCAGTCGTCTTTTCCTTTTCCAAGGTCTTTAACTCTAGTGTCTTCCTATTCCACTCGATAATGAGAATGACAGGAAATGAAACCACCAACACCAGGATTGGAAATATATAGTTCACTTCACTGAACAAACCCAGTCCCGTACCCAGAGGATGTATTCGAAGTTCATATACTACGGGAAAAATACTTATATAAAAATTGACCAGCGGAGTTAATCCAAATAGTAGACCTACCAAACTTAATAAATAGGCAACAGGACCAAGCTTCGTGTAAATCTTCTTAAATAAGAATTGATGATTGAGGTGATAGAAGATATAATATGCACCATAGATTAAAAATATCTGAAGCACACTTCGAAAATAGATCCAGACAAGCTTTGACCATGAAGCATTGGATGCTATGATTTGAAAATCGGTTGAAATTAAAGGCAGCACCAGAGCCAACAGTAAGACCCCAATCATGGCAAGCATGAAAACACTCATCCTCCTAATCCAGAGAAAGCCCACAGCATCCGATGATCGTCTTTCAGACAAACGAATAAGAACAAATACACCCATACTGACCGCAAAACTTTCGAGCAGGACGATATCGAGACGCTTCAATAAATTAAAATCGTAGATGGCATCGAAATTAGTCAACCTTCCCAACAACATAAGTAAGAAATAAATCACCAAGGGAGCACCGACAAAACCGAGGAACCAGGCAATGATTCCCCTATTACGACTCGAAGTACGATCGATCCAGTGCTCGTAAGCCAATACCGGGGATAATAAAATAAGATGAATTAGAATCCAGAAGAGATAATACTTCATACCCACGGTCTGACTCACCTGCATCCAAAAGTAGGAGGTGAATAGTATGACGGATATATATAGCCAGCTACTTAATTTCATACTTGCAAATAAACAACCTTCTATCTCTTCAAGGGATTATTGATGACCATCGACCTAAAAGCGATGATGAATGGATCCATTTCCTTTCATCATTGAATATGATCCGTTCAACATGATTAATTGATGGCTTTTACCTTACTCTATAAGTTTGAGACTATCAAATACAAAAGCTATGCAACTTCTGGTTGATAATCTTTCGAAAACCTACCCCAACGGAACCCGTGCCCTGGATCATGTCAATATAGAGATAAAGGCTGGCATGTTTGGCCTCCTGGGTCCTAATGGTGCGGGTAAATCTACCTTGATGCGCACCATTGCCACTTTGCAGGATCCTGATCAAGGCAAAGTTATTTTCAACGGCAACGACATTTCAAAAGACAAAATATCTCTCCGAAAGGTACTTGGATACCTGCCCCAGGAGTTTGGCGTATATCCCCGGATGTCCGCAGATCACCTCCTTGACTACCTGGCACAATTGAAAGGTATCGTATCAAGAAAGGAAAGACAGATACTAATCGACAGGTGTCTCGAAATCACCAATCTCACCGAAGTCCGGAAGAAAAGCGTAAGTGGCTATTCAGGAGGTATGAAGCAACGTTTCGGAATTGCTCAACTCCTACTAAATAGTCCTTCACTCATCATTGTCGATGAACCTACCGCGGGACTGGACCCCAAAGAACGGGTCCGATTTCTTAATATTCTCAGAGAAATCGGTAGAGAGAATATCGTGATTTTCTCCACACATATTGTTGAAGACATCAAGGATCTATGCACCGATATGGCGATCCTAAATGAGGGACAGATAAAATATCATAACAAGCCAGAAAATGCACTTTCTAAATTGAATGGAAAAATATACAGTATCGGAATATCCGAAGAGGAACTTCCCACATACGAACAAAATCATCAAGTACTTTCCTCTCACTTCAATTCCGACAATAGCGTACAAATACGATTGTTTAGTTCCAATCAATTATCCAAGAACTTTCAAATTGTCAGTCCCACATTGGAAGATGTTTATTTCACGCATTTAAATGATCGCAATGTTTAAAGTAATCTTCTTGGGAGAGTTGATATTCTGGAAACGAAATCCTCTCACCTACGCGTATGGGTTCATACTTTTTGCCATCACCTTACTCGCTATGTGGGGCATGGCTGTCGATCAAGTTTCCGGACCTAACCTAACCGTGCAAAATGCTCCGTACCGTCTTAACTACCTGGCCAACTACATGAATCAATTGATGATATTTATTTTGCCATCCATTATTGGAGTATCCATGTACCGGGACTATAGCAGTGGCATATTTCATATCACATACTCCTATCCCTTTTCCAAAAATGAGTACCTGCTGGCAAAATTTTGCAGTGCATTTTTAATCACCACCCTGATTTTATTCATGATGGCGGCAGGATTTGCATTGGGCGCTTTAATGTCCGGAGTAAATCCTGAAGCAGTGCGACCCTTTGAAATCAAAACCTACCTGACGACCTACCTATTGCAAATCATACCCAATCTCTTTCTCATATCTGTCTTTATTTTTGCAGTAGTAGCTCATTCTAGAAATATCTATTTAGGTTTTGTAGCGATCATACTGGTAATCATCCTCCATACTATTGTGGGATATCTTCCCGAATCCTTTGCCAGCCTGGTTGATCCGTCCGGAGCTTCTGCTCTTAAGGAGTCAACAAAATATTGGACACTTAGTGAGCGAAATACTCTGGACCTACCCATTTCTAAAGGCTTTATCCTTAACCGCATTGTTTGGACGATGGTCGCACTAATCACCGGGACAATATTTGCAAGAAAATTCAGATTAGGGCAGTTTACATATCAAAAGAAGTCCGGGAAGAAAAGCAACCACAAAATTCCATTAACTGCCCATAAAGTGTCAACCGGCAAAATTCCCAGAGCAAATATTTCCCTGGATCTCAAGAGCAGACTAAAGACCATCTGGAGGCTCTCAACTTTTGATTTACATTCGATTATATCGAGTTGGCCATTTATTCTAATTATTATCTCTGGATTTATCCTGGTATTTATTCAACAACGAGGAATGGCACCACAACATGGCGTACCCATCTTACCCACTACCTCTGAAATGCTCCGGATCCCCATGTTTATCTTCTCTGCCGCATTCAATCTCTTGACATTTCTTTATACAGGGATACTAATATTTAGAGATGGAAATACTCGCATACAGGAATTAACCTATAGCACACCACAACCCAATTGGGCCTTTCTCCTCACGAAGTTTTTGGCAATCCTAAGAATGCAACTGATCATATTAACTGTCGTGCTTGTTTCGGGCCTAATAGTACAAACGGTGCAGGGATACTACCGATATGAGTTATGGCATTATTTATTTGAACTGTATATCATCCAACTGATTCATTTTATGATCTGGGCATGTGTGGCCTTTTTTGTCCATAGCTTATTTAAGAGCATGTATGTAAGTTTTGTACTGCTCTTATTGATACCAGTGGGAGTATTATTACTACCAGCAATTGCTGATACGCTGGGATGGGATTTCCTCAAAGAACATTTCCTCCATTTCAATCATGTACCAGGACTATATGTTGGTTTTGATTATTCCGACTTTAATCAGTATGGTACCGCACTACCGGTCTATTTCTTCTACAAACTATACTGGTCTCTGGGAGGAGTGGTATTTCTTTTGCTTGCGCTCCTCGTCTGGAAACGCAACTTCACTTTCAGTCTCAAGGACAGATGGCAAGTAATAAAGTCCCGTTTTCAGGGAAAGCTTAGAGTGGCCCTATCTTTAAGTGTAATTGCCTTCCTATCCATGGGTGCAAATGTGTACTATCAAGAACACTATGTAAGCAACACCTTTTATACAGAGGCAGAGGAAGACTATGTATATGCTCAAAATGAAATTAGATACAGTCACCTATTGGATAGACCGCAACCAAAATTAAAGAAGGCCGTTCTATACATGGACATTTTTCCTGAAAGGCGGGACTACCACCTGCATGGTTCTCTCTTTTATGTCAATCCATTCCTACAACCTATCGACACGATCTTAGTTGGCACTAGTTTTAAAGATGATGTCCAGTTAGAAATGATTACTCCATCGACTTTAATGAACAGCGATGAGGAATTACGCTACTACACGTACATATTGTCAAATCCTCTATCATACCAGGACACACTGCAACTGGATGTTGACATAAAAAATCATCCCAATTATCTGCTACATGATAATAGTCGAGTATTGACCAATGGGACCTTTATAACAAATCAAATTATTCCCACATTGGGGGTTCGGCAGGCATTTCTAACCAGTAAGGGAAAACGAAGAAAATATGGCTTGGGAGAAAAAGAAAATCGTCCTCTTGATCCTTCAGATTCCACGTTGCTGGGCGATGCATTTTTTGCCAATAATATGGGAAGAATACAATACGAGACAATCATAACCACTTCCTCCGACCAACAAGCATTTTCCATGGGCAATCTGATGAAATCCGGTAAAGAAAATGGACGTAATTATTTTCACTACAAGTCTGATGGTCCCATACAGAATAACATCTCCTGGCTATCGGGCACCTATGATAAGAGAGAAGGAGAATTTGGAAATAAATCACTATATATTAATCATCATCCCTGGCACAATGACAATATCCCCTACCTGGAAGAAGGGGCTCTGGCCTCTCTAAACTACTGTGAAAAATGGTTTAGTCCGCTACAGCATGATACACTTCATCTCATTGAATTTCCCATGACAATAGGTACCTATGCTACTATTAATGGAAACCTAATTCTTTTTTCAGAATCAAAAATGCTCTGCGACATTGATCACCGTAAAAACGACGAATATAACCACCCCTTCTTTGTGGCAGCACATGAGGTAGCACACTACTGGTGGGGACATATGGTGGATCCAGCCAATGTTTTTGGAGGAAAACTTATTAGTGAATCCATGGCTGAATACATTTCAAAGCAGGTTATCGAAAATCGATTTGGCAAGGAGGTCATACGAGAAAATCGAAGAAAAGAGCAGAACATCTATTTTGAAATGCGGGCAAAATCACATGATGAGCAACCGCTCACTCATGCAAGGTTACAGCAGGACTATCTCAATTATGTAAAAGGAGGAATCGCCCTTACGACACTATCAAAGTATATTGGCGAGGAAAATATAAATAATGCCCTGGCTGGTTTTGAAAAAGCACATCGTCACAAGGATCCACCGTATCCTAACTCTCTCGACTTTGTAGATACATTACGCAAGGCAACTCCTGACTCTCTTAGATACCTAATTAAGGACCTCTTTGAAACCATTACGCTATACGATCTAAAATTGCTGGATGTCATATCGGACGAAGGATCTGCTCAAATTCACATCTCTTGCCAGAAGTTCCGCACTGATGCTGTCGGAAACATCACTGAAGAGCCACGACTTGCAGATTATATCCGAATCGGCACATATCAAAATGGTAAGGAAGAAATACATTTAATAAAAGTTATTTCTCCTGACACTATGGTCACAATTGACCTGAACTACCAACCTGAAAAAGTAGTGATCGATCCTGATATATTATTACTGGATGCAGATCGGGAAGACAATGAGTGGGGAGGGTAACATGTGTCATGTATCACGATTTGGCTGCTTTTAAGATCACAAGATTACCCTCGATCTGAAACAAGATCATCCAACCTATAAGATAAATGGCTGTGCTATGTCCTTGAACAGCTTACCTGGAAAAGGAGTTTATCAAATCACAATATCATGGAAAGTCGACCAGGAAAATTGAATCATGTAAATCACCTATTTACCAAGGAGATGCTTTAGGGGAACCGACCAAAGGATGTACCAAATAAGTCTGTTGGCACACCTAATCACCGGTACAGATCTATTCTTCTCACTTTGTCCTCAGTACTATAAGTAAATTTCACTCCAAGACTTTCATAATCTTCTGTAGTAGAAAATACTTTATCTGGTTCACCATAGGCCGCTACGATTTCCTCCTTGCTACTTCCGATACCTAAACCTTCTTTTGTTTCTGCCTTGAATGGAGGCATGATCACCATGGTTATAATTTTTTGATCGAGATCTATCAGGTCACTTGACATATCCACAACCTCCTGCAAAGAAAACCCTTCGGTATCTACATAATCTAACTGAAACCCTAAGCCGTTGTCATACCACATGACAAATGC
Source organism: Saprospiraceae bacterium (assembly GCA_050298535.1). Classification (GTDB taxonomy): domain Bacteria; phylum Bacteroidota; class Bacteroidia; order Chitinophagales; family Saprospiraceae; genus JABDMH01. Next base: position 76,143 of record JBNKUI010000022.1, on the reverse strand, counting down.
GGCGTCGCTCAGAAGTCTGATAGCCGTCAAACGGCTATACATACCGTACTCCTGTATTACTTTATTGCCATCATCTTCAAAAGTGATGTCACCAAGGCCAAGTTGAGGTGTTATTATGGGATCTGAAGTGATCTCAGGCATGTCATCATCTGAGTCGCATGATGAAGATCCAAGCAGGGCAATGATTGACAACAGGAATAAGAGCTTTTTCATAAAATACTATTTGTTTTTAAAGTCTAGTTTATTAATTGTAATAAATTATTATAACAAACAAATTTTATTACAATCTTAAGCAGATACAAATATGTAGCCGAAAATTTATTACTTAGGATCTCATTTAGTAGTTGCTCTCTATCATCCATTACATGTATCTAAAAAGCGAAGAAGTGCAATCATAAGCTAATCGGTCGAACACTGAAGCAGGAAACCTACCGCTGATTGAACACAGGATACAAAGACGACATAGTTTGCCCCTCGTCGATATTTCGAAAGTAATTTTAGTGCCATCCGATACCGTCAAAAAATTACTACTTTGCTAACCATGAATGACCGTGAGCTCTGGACGGCTATCCAAGCTGGAAAAGAACGCGCTTTTAGGGAATTGTTTTATCTCTACTTCAGTGAAATGGTGCACTGGGCTCATCAGTTTGTGCAAGATGAAGGAATTGCTAAGGATATGGCGCAGGATGTATTCGTAAAACTATGGGATCAGCGTGTGCGGCTAAATGTCCGGGGTAAACTAAGGCCCTATCTACTCCAATCAACTCGAAACAATTGTCTAAACTTTCTCAAAAAGAGAAAAACTAGTACACTGGATGATGATCTGAGCCTATCGGATACATCTCATGGGATCCAAAAAGAACTGGAAGCAAGGGACTTGGAAGGAGCTGCACGAAATGCCATAAACAGTCTCCCAGAGGCTTGTCGTACTGTGTACTTGATGCGAAGCACGGAAGAATTGCCAATAAAGGAAATAGCCAGGGTCCTGGATATATCACCAAAGACTGTGGAGAATCAACTGACAAAGGCCCGGAAGATTATAATGATACATCTGAAGCCTTTACTGACATTATTGATACTGATATTCATATATTTTTTAGAATCCCTATAGGGGAACACCATGGATAAATTGTCTTAAAGAAGGAAGACACTCATGAAGGACGAGAGAATTTTTGAACTAATGCTCAAAAAAGCTGAGGCACATATCAGTGATGCGGAGCAAAAAGAACTGAAGGCGTGGATGCAGACGTCTGAGGCCAATCGTCTGGAGGGAGAGAAAATTATGGAAGCACTGCTGGCGGCAAAGAAGCCCAGGGAGGACATATCCATTGATCTTGATGCCGAATATAGTGTGGTGAAATCGAAAATGGGTAAGTCAAGACGTATTGCACCATTTTGGCGCATAGCGGCCGGTGTACTCATTGCTCTTGGTGTGGTCTGGCTTATTCGAGATTTCTCAATCAACGAAGCATACACTGAAACCTATACCGGACCTCAAGAAGCTATACAACTCGAAGATGGATCCACAATATGGCTGCAAGAGGGTAGCACTTTTGAAATTGCTTTTTCTGAATCATCCCGTAAGGCTACCCTCGAAGGTCAGGGGTACTTTGAAGTGGCGCCAGATGCTATTAAAACATTTGAGATAGAGACCACTCTAGGTATCATCACGGTCATAGGTACTGCCTTTGAAGTACTTTCTAGTCAGGATTCACTAAGGGTGATTGTCTCTGAGGGTCAGGTCCGCCTAAGTGCTGAGGAGGCATCTGTCGTACTTGCCGCTGGTGAGGTGGGTGTCGTGTTATCTGGTGCTATTCAAAAAAAAAGAACCATTAAACCGGCAGGCGCCTGGCGTATGGCACCCCTATCTTTCGACCAGGCATCTTTAGGCGAAGTCCTGACAGCCATTGAAAATCATTACGTTATTAACTTCACTACAAATAATCAGCAAGTACTTAACTGCAGGCTCAGTATGATGCTGGATTTTCCACCTCTAGAGGAAGTTATACTGACACTGGAAACACTTTTGGATATTGAAGTGGATATGATATCTGAGGGAAATTATTCCATTTCGGGTAATGGTTGTCAATAAAAATGAACCACAGTAAATGGCATATTAGGCATTTATTCTTCCGCAACTTTTTATTGTTTTGCTTTTTGTCTATCACACCCTTCCTACTCCTCGGACAGAGCGATCAAGGACATAAGTCTGTAAAAAAGCTCCTCAAAGAATTCGATGAAATGATACCCTACCATCTCGCTTATAGTGAAACGGTATTAAAGTATGTACGCCCCGGAACAGTTCACTTAGATCCAGGTATATCATGGAAAAAGAATCTAACCAAAATAGAAGCCCATTTAGAGGCCCGATCCCGTATTGTAGGTGATAACTTATTGCTATTCCCCAAAAAGAGGTTCCTACTGAGCGGCTATATCTTTGACAAATCGACCGGAGAATCCCTCCCCGGAGCTCATGTATGGATCGATAGCCAGGGTCGAGGCACTAGCAGTAATGATGCCGGGTTCTTTCAGCTCTGGTTACCAGAAGGCACCCATGCTTGCGCAGTTTCCTATCTAGGTTATCAATCACAGAATCTTAGCCTGGAAATGAATGCAAATCAATTAGCTAATTTTCACCTTGACGCCTCCCTGGATCTTCCAGAAATTGTTGTGGAAGCCGATGATACGGACATAGCTACTCACTCAGCATCCGAAAAAATTCCCCTTTCTCAGATGCAGGACCTCCCTTCCTTAGGAGCTACAATGGATATAGCCCGGCATCTACAATTCATACCGGGTATCACTACCGGTGGAGATGGTCTGGGAGGACTGCATGTGCGCGGAGGAAATGCAGATCAAAACCTGGTTCTGCTGGATGATATCCCTATTTATAATCCTTTTCATCTCTTTGGAATCAGCTCGGTATTTAACGGGTATGCCATGCAGAAAGCCAATTTATCAAAGTCCTATTTTTCTCCACAGCACATGGGAAGGTTGTCGTCAGTACTGGATATTACGATGCGGGATGGGCATCGTCACAATACGACGATTAATGCCAGTCTGGGGCTTATGAGCATCCAGGGTACCATCGAAACCCCCATTTTTAATAAGGGAGGCACTTTAATGCTGAGTGGACAGAAAAGCCTAATGGGTGGCCTGGTTCGTTCCTACAGTAGTCGCCAGAAATCAGATGCTGACGTTGACGGTTACTCACGACCTGATTTCTGGGATTTCAACGGTAAGATGATGGTACAGCTGAACCCTTCGAATAAATTAATCCTCAACACATATCTAGGGGGAGATCATTATCGTGACCTTAGCACTTATTTTCTCGAAAATCCTGCTGATACGAGTTTTCGAGATCAATATCGGGACGAATATAATTGGGGAAATTGGGCATCTGGTCTCAAATGGCTGCATGACTTTAATGGCAGATCCTTTCTGGATATAAATATTTATCATAGTCGATATGAATACAATTCACTCAATGGATATACAGAGCAATTTTCAATTAATAATATCGAGCAAAATGGGATCAGTGATTTGACAGAATTTCAATCATCTATTCGAGAGAATGGAATGAAAATTCATCTCAGCCTGCTATCGGGATACGACCATCAAATAAAGACAGGAATACAAATTTCGGCACATCATTATATTCCTGGAATAATTGCTTATCAGGATATAAACGGAGGTCCTCCCTCTTTTGACATTAACCGTTCACTTCCCTCTTTTGGTAATGAGTCATTTGACACATTAAATTTCAAGAGTCAACAGATTTCTCTCTTTTTTGAAGACCAATGGAAAATTAATACCCGCTGGGAAATAAAGGGTGGATTATCTGCCACCTACTTTAGAAATAAAGACGATAATTTTTTTTCACTGCAACCAAGATTTCAGGTCTCACATCGGATAGGTCCCAGTCGCGTGGCTCTTTCATTTAATAAATTATTGCAAGCACAACATCTTATCACTACAAATGACAATGGACTACCGAATGAGCTATGGGTACCCGCCACAAGAAAAATTGCTCCCGAGACATCATATACAGCCGATATAAGTTGGGACTACCTTCATCCTTCCGGTCATAGTCAAATAACAAGTAAAGTCTACTATAAAAAGATGCAGAATCTCGTAGCATTTCGAGATGATCCGGGATTTCTCAATTTTGGCCCCTTGGATAACATTGACGCATCTATCTGGGAGGAGGATATCATCACAGGTAGTGGAGAAAGTTGGGGAATCGAAAATAGCTACCATCGACAATGGGAAAAATGGAGTGCAGGTGTCCACAATACATTTGCTAAGAGTTCCAGATTATTCTCTGACAAAAACTTGGGTTTTAAGGTGCCCTACGAATATGAGGTGCCGCATGTACTGAGCCTTCAATCCATTTTCCACCTCAATGCAAAATGGCATTTTGGATTGACCTGGCAGCTTTCCAGCGGAACCCGGTACAATCTGAATCCCGGCTACTATGACCTATATGATCGGGATGATTTTCTGCTTGAAGAATTTGATGTACTAGATGAGGAGATAGAATTATTGGTAATGCCTACCTACCACCGTCTGGATCTTACCTGTACCTATAAAATCGAAAGTGAGAAAAGCACACATTTATTCAAAGTAAGTCTGCTCAATGTCTACAACAACCTAAATGTGCTTTTCCCTCGAATCTATCCAAGTACACCTATCACAGACATACGGCTCTCTGAAGGACTGCCATTTATTCCATCCCTATCATATAATTTTTCGCTCCACTAGTAAGAAGAAGGGAAGCAGATCAAAAATTCAAAAAAAAATCACCATCCACATAGGGGAATCCATGTCTGCTGTTGTCATAAAGACAAGCGTCAAAATAGAACTTATGGCAGTAGTACATACCTGAATCTAATTTCTAACGAGCGTAAGCCAAAATTTTAAAAACATGAAACAAATTCTTGTATCGATATGCCTCATGGCATGTCTTGTCCTACTCATGTCCTCCTGCCAAAAAGATCTTAATTCAGAAGTACATGGCGATGAAGAAATGCTAGTCGAGGAAATGGCAATAAAGAGAAATCGCTGTGTCACAGATCGTCGCATGCAGTCGATTTATCAGGGGCGCCCAGCCTATCGTAGTGAGATTGTGGAAGGACGTTTTCAGCAAATGTTGCAGTACGAAAAAAATACGGGCCGCAGTGCTGCAGAATTGCCCTTATTTACAATACCGGTCCACATCATCGTCGTACACCAGCCGGGGCATGGAGTAGGAAGCCAGACGAATATTAGTGAGCAGCGTATTCATTCCCAAATTGCGGTGCTTAATGCGGATTTCCTACGCCAAAATCCGGATGCTTCGCGCACTCCGTCTGAATTTGAAGTAAGTGGAGGGCAAATTCAGTTTTGTTTGGCCTCAAGGGATCCTTCCGGAGCCATAACAAATGGCATCACACGCTATGCCAGTAACCAAAATTTTGACAACAATGAATTATCGATCAAGCGGAATACACATTGGGATCCTCAGCGGTATCTAAACATTTGGGTGGTGCCAGATATCGAAGGCCTGGGGTATGCATACTTACCTACGCCCTCATCCCTCCCGCACGAAGATGAGGATGGTGTCGTAGTTATCACGGAGGCTTTTGGTGGCCCGGGATCTGGAGCTCTTGCCCCATTCAATCTGGGTCGGACCCTTACTCATGAAGTGGGTCACTATCTGGGGCTGGATCACATATGGGGAGATGGATGTCAGGTCGATGATGGTATCACGGATACTCCACGCCAGGCGGAAGAAAACTATGAATGCCCTAATCATCCCAGCCCTTCCTGCAACAATCAGGGAGATATGTTTATGAACTACATGGACTATACGGACGATGATTGCATGAATGCCTTTTCTACAGGCCAGAACTTGTACATGCGGTCGATACTAACCTCCTCCAGGGCCCAATTAATCACACCCGGTCGCACGGATTGTCCTACTGACACTCTGGGTCCCGGTGGTCCTGGCAGCACGTGTAATGACGGCATAAAAAATGGTGACGAAACCGGGATTGACTGCGGCGGATCTTGTGCGCCTTGCCAATCTTCCGGCACTGTGGATGCAGGTATCGCAAGGGTGGAATATCAAGTACTTACCGGCGACTGTTCGCAAGAGATCTACCTTACTGCTACACTACGAAATTTTGGTACTTCAATCCTGAAGTCTGTCACATTCGATGTGATAACCGCCGGCAGTAAATTGACCTCTTTCCCTTGGTCTGGTTCTTTGGCTCCTAACACTTCTATAAATATTCAGCTACCTGCCTTTAGCCTTTCAGGTGGTAACCATACCATTGCGATCTCCACCCAAAATCCGAATGGGACTACAGATAGCAACCCTTCCAATAACAGTACTTCAATAAATGTGAATGTATCCGGAAACTCATCCTACACACTGGTGATAAAACCGGATGATTATGGTGCAGACATAAATTGGAAGATCAAAAACAGCAATGGCAAAGTAGTAGTATCAGGAGGTGACTATCCCGACTTTGACCGGTCCATTATCAAAGAATCATTCTGCCTACCTGACGATTGCTATCAATTAATCATGCTTGATTCATATGGCGATGGTCTATGCTGCGATTATGGTGCTGGATGGTACGAACTTAGAAATGAAACAGGACAGGTGCTGCTGGATTCTGACGGCTACTATGGATATCGCGAAACGCAAACCTTTTGTATAGATGGCTCCAGCAATCTATCGCGTTTGCAAGTGGATCGTACACCGAAAGAAGCTAATCTCCCAGTGAGAACGTCTTCGAGAATGCCTGTCCGATCTCCTATAAATTAACGCAAGAGGGGGCAGCAAGTCCGAAGCTTGAAGGTTGTTTTTTCGAGCACATCTTCAAAATACTCATACAATAAAATTCAAAACCGGGGGACTGCATCCTATGTGATGGGGTCCCTTTCACATTAGTGTAATCCTACGCAAGGCTACGGATAACTGGTTTTTTGTGTTTGGATCTGGGTGTAATCCTACGCTAAGGCCACAGATCACAGATTGAGTGCGAGGTAAATTACCGGAGAATATCAGCAATGAATTTAAAATGGTGAACGCTAGTAGTGTTTAATTGAGAAAAGTCACGCAGTGGAATTTTTTGACTTAATTTAATAAAGGAGTGGTTTTGCAAAATTGGAAACAGATCAGATGTGAATAAAACATAGTTGTCCTCTTGATAGTGATGCTGCCATGGATCCGAATTAATACAAATGAAAATAGATGCATCCACTAGTTGATCTGCATTTGCAATCAATCTCTTTCGCACGATATTTATACCATCACCACTAAAATGCCAGGTGAAGGAAAAGCAGTCTCCCCACAAAAACATCGACCGATAGGCAAAAATCTGACTGCGAGAAAAGACTGCTGGATAATCCAGGACCACATACGGTAGACCCTGGTAATTGTCACCTCTGGATATTTTACCACCATTGACTGGGATCTCTGGTGGAAACAAATATTCACCCTCCTGAATAATAATTTTTAATGCCTTTTTTAAAGCTGCGAAAGACTCGACTACGTGCTCCACGATACGGCGTTTGGCTAGTAAAAAGTCACTGTCTTCTACAATTCTCAGGTCCTTATCTGTAAAAAGAGGATCAATGGGCTTTTCGATTGGAGAGTCTATCAAATACCTTTCACATTCATGTCCAGTGAGTACAACGAAGACATGGCAGTAATAAATAATGTTTTACGGTCTGCACCCCCAAATGTCACATTTGAGGTCCAACCTTGAGGGATGGGAATATTGAAGAGTTTTTCTCCATTCTTATCGAAGGCTGTCACTCCTCTACCCGTTAGATATAAATTACCCTTACTGTCAAGAGTAATTCCATCGGATCCCATTTCGACAAACAGCGTCTTATCCGAAAGCGAACCATCTTTATTTATCTTGTACTTATAAGTTTTTCGACCACGAATGTCAGCTATAAAGAGGGACTTACCATTTTTTGTACCTATGATGCCATTAGGCTGGACGAGATCATCGGCTACGATTTTTACACTTCCATCGGGCGCCATATAATACACGCGCTCTTGCTCAATTTCTTTTTCGGAATGTGACCAGTAATCCCTTTTATAAAATGGATCTGTAAAATACAAGCCTCCTTTCTTATCGGGCCATACGTCATTAGGGCCATTCATTCTCTGTCCTTCAATATCCTTAACCAGTACCGTAATTTCCTGATCAGGACTAATCTTTATTATTTCATTTTTTTCATCAGCACATGCCAGCAAATTTCCATCGTGATCAAAATGTAGTCCATTTGCACGCTTAGTTCCAGTCATCCACACAGAGACTTTTCCATCAGTAGACCACTTCAATATCCGATCATTTGGCTGGTCCGTAAAAAATACATTACCATCACCATCCGTAGCAGGACCCTCGGTAAAAGCTGATGAAGAATCCACCCATTCAAGTTCCGCGCCCTCTGCAATAAGAGGATGATCAAGTTTTTCTTGACCCAACACTGAAATGACTAGGCAGGTTAAAATCCAGGATAGGAAAGTTGCTTTCATAGTCGATTTGATTTAAAGGATCAGTATCCCAAAACTAAGATAACTCAAAAGCCAAGAATCTGATACTTATCCCAGCACCTGATTGAGTTCTTCTTCAAAGTCAAACTGTAAATCTTCGTGTAATCTTGCATATGCCTTTCGGACTTTCTTAATCTGTCCTTCATAGAGATTCACCAGTACCCTACTTCGACTGATGGGAAGTTGGTTTGTGTGTATCAATCTCAGAAAATGAATCCGTAGATCTGCTTCGGTCTCAGGGCTCCCTGAAAAACGAATCATTTTATCTAGCGTACGTAGAACTTTCCGAAGACTCTTTTTGGTATAATACATGGGTCTTTTAGGTACTTCTTTAAGGGATTCATCAAGTACCGCCTTCACATGTCTGCGATATGTATCTTCGTCATCTGCTTCAAACAGAAGATAGGTAAGAAGCTCCTTATTCTCCTTTTTGAAGCGTGCGAGACGGAGAATCAACTTGATTAGGGTGACACGATCCACCTCTGCGAGCTGACGCTTCAATTCATGTACGGTAGCCGCCTTCATGCTTTATACCGTATTAATCTCGAAAATGATATGCTTTTGTTAGTTCGCCTGATCTCGTCTAGCGATCATTTCGTCCACTCCCGTGGTAAATTCCTCCAGTGTTTTAGTATAACCGGTGCGACCCAATGCGGATATGGCCATCTTACCGGAAGCCTCATCACGTTCAAGATCGAAGACCCAAACGGTAGGGAAACCCCGAACCTTAAAAGCTTGTTGAAGGCCTGCATTCTGGCGCTTAATTTCTTCAGGAATTTGAGTCCTTCTGGGAAAATCGAGCTCAAGCAAAACCACATTTTCATCGGCCCACTCCTTAAATCCGGGCTGATTGAACACATTGGCACTCAATCTCTTACACCATCCGCACCAGTCACTTCCTGTAAAGTTAGCCATGATAGGTTTTCCTGTGCTCTGAGACTCTGCAAATGCTTCATCTACTTTTACCAACCAACCTTCATGAGTGGCCTTATATTCCTGAGCATCTGACTGTGCGACTACAAAAGATGACATAATTAGAAAGGCCAACAATACTGAGAATCTCATATAAATAGTGTTTTTAATATCTTCTAAGCAAGAATCACACCAAATGGACAGTGTGTATTCTAAAGTAACATTTCATACCTTAACCATACTAACGTTTCATTGGTTCAGGAAGTATGGGAAGTAATCCATTGTTTGAATCTTACCGTCTTCTTTAGGACAGAATTCCTACCTTCCCATAAAGAAACAACAGTTGCCATGAAATTCAAAATACTACTTTTCTTACTTGTGGGCCATCTTATGGCGCAGGCACAAAATGAAATCATCCATATCTGGCCTGGCGACGTACCCGGATCAACACTATCCAAGGGAGATCCCGTAATAACACCACTGGATGATGGTTCGACCCGAACCACAGAAGTCAGTAACCCTACTTTGGAGGTATTTCTACCTGATCACTCAAACCGAAATGGAAAAGCCATCATAGTTTGTCCTGGAGGTGGCTATGTTCGTCTGGCTGTACACAAAGAAGGCCAGACTGTTGCAAAGTGGTTTGCCGATCAAGGCTATACTGCCTTTGTATTAGAGTATCAGGTACCCAACAATAAAGAAGGAGCCCTTTATGATATACATCGGTCATTTAGGCTGGTGCGCAGCATGGCCGATAAGTATCAAATTGACCCTGGCTTAGTGGCTGGAATCGGCTTTTCGGCAGGTGCCGATCTGGTAGCGCGATGTGCTCTAGGTACCAACGTTGAGTACCCCAGACAAGATGAGGCCGATAATCTAAGATCAGTACCTGATGGTATGATGATTATCTATCCAGGATATTTGGATCAGGGACCTAATAAATCGCTGTCTCCCGGACTTACGGTGACAAAAGAAACAGTACCTACCTTCATCTTCCAGACCATGGATGATAGAATTGTACTGAGTGCCTTTGCTTTGGCCCGAGCTATGCGCGATGTGGGTGCTAATGTCACATTACACCTGTTGCCGGAAGGTGGACACGGATATGGAATGTATCCGGGTAATCCTGCAGCCGAAGCATGGCCAGGTTTATTAGCCTCCTGGCTGGAAAAACACTTTTGACAGTAGATCATAAGTACTAGTGACTTTCCTCACTATATGAACCAAATGTCTCCACTACATTATGGAGACTCAAGATCGGCCATTAAAATATTGAATATGCGTGCAGCAATTTTGATAAAAAATGGGAATGCGAAGGAAAGCTTTGAAATCAGGAATACAGAGCTTCCTCACCCCGGACCCAATCAGGTCAGAATCAAAGTGCAGGGCTTCGGTCTGAATTTTGCAGATGTGATGGCCCGCCTGGGATTATATAAAGCCGCACCTCCGCTACCTTCCATATTGGGATACGATGTGGTAGGCCATATTGAATCGGTGGGTGAGAATGTCATAAATCTTCAAGTAGGGGATCGCGTTATTGCACTGACACGATTTGGTGGTTATGCTGAATATGCCCTGGCAGAAAATGAAGTCGCTGTTAAGATCTCCGAGGAAATTCCAAATGGCGAAGCCGTAGCTCTCTCCACCCAGTACTGTACTGCATATTTCCTTGCGCATGAGATGGCCAACATTCAGAAAGAAGATAAGGTCCTGATTCATGCAGCCGCAGGAGGTGTGGGAACGGCCCTAACACAAATGGCGTTTCATGCGGGATGTGAGATTTTTGGAACCTGTGGCTCACAAGAGAAAATCGAATATATTCGAGCCAACGGAGTACATCACCCTATTAACTATCGGGCCGTAGCATTTTCCACTGCAGTAAAAGAAATACTCGGGGATGACGATGGACTGGATGCCATTTTTGATCCGGTAGGTGGTAAATCCATTAAGCAGGATTTTAAACTACTAGGTGCAGGTGGCCGAGTGCTTAGTTTTGGTTTTTCAGCCATGAATCAAGCCGCATCCATCTTTGGAAAGATACGCGCTGTTGCTGGTTTTGGCATTTACCATCCAGTCCAATTTCTAAGTAATTCAAAGGGAATGATAGGAGTAAATATGCTGGAAGTAGCTAACAAAAAGCCCCATAAGATTACGAGGGTGATGAGAGCCGTTACCAAAATGTACTCTGATAAAATCATCAAACCCCATGTGGGAGGTGAATACAGTGTTGAGGATATCGGTGCAGCACATGCCTTCCTGGAATCCAGAAAATCCATGGGGAAAATTGTTGTAAACTGGTAAAACCCGATACATCATGCCCACCCCTAATAACGCGCTTAGAAATCAGACTGCGATCGTCAGCGGCTCCAGCATGGGGATAGGTAAGGAAATTGCCCGTCAATTACTGAGCATGGGTGTATCTGTCGTACTGAATGGGCGCGATACCGATAAACTTATCACCACTATGCAGGAGTTGTCCAAAATCTCACCTTCTGTTTGCTTTTTTACTGCTGACATACAAAACGAAAATGCCTGTCGTAACCTCATAGATTACACTATTGAGCAATACGGGCGCATTGACATCCTTATAAATAACGCTGCTGTATCGAGCAGGGGCTCCTTGGAAGATAGTGTGGCCTCTAATTTTAAGACATTGATGGACACAAATTATACCGGAGCTGTATATCTATCAAAATTTGCCATTCCCTACCTAAGAGGTACGCAGGGACATATCATATTTATAAATAGTGTAGGTGGATTCAGAGGTATGCCCTACAATGCCGCATACACGGCGTCCAAGGCAGCTCAGGCTGCTCTTGCAGAGGCTTTGAGAATAGAACTAAAAGATGCCAACATCCACGTTGGTCTCATTTATGTCGGATTTACTGAAAATGAACCTGATAAAAAAATACTGGACGAGTACGGAGATTGGGTATACCTCCCAAAGAGGGAAAATGTTCAACTTGCCACCAGGTACTCAGTTGCTCAACATGTCATCAAAATGATCATTCAAAGAAAAAACAAGATGACTCTCACTCCTTTGGGGCACTTCACTTCTTTTATGACAAGATATCTGCCCAAACTGTCCGACTTAATACTAACACTCGGCAGAAATACCTTAAAAAAAGACTATACTGATATTGGCGGAGAAAAATCACCCGTAGAACACACCTTCATTCTGACAGAAAGAGAGCGTTAGTGACGTTGCATAAAGTTTTCTCCTAGCACGTTGGCCATTGTTTCTATATAGCGATCTACATGCTTTTTTGTAAAGGTCAAAGGTGGTTTTATTTTAATAACATTATGATCCCTTCCATCCGTACTGGTAAGTACATGTTGCTCCCTCATACGATTACTGAGGTAAGAAGCCCCTTCCGCAAGTGGATTTCTACTTTGATCATTTAATTCCAAGCCCAGAAATAAACCGGCACCCCGTACATCACCAATAATAGGATATTGCTGCTGAAGACTCATCAACTGTTTTTTAAAATATTCCCCCACAATCCGGGCATTTTGTTGCAAATTCTGATCATCAATTGTCTGCAACACTTCTAGTGCGATGGCACATGATACGGGATTACCTCCAAAAGTATTGAAGTATTCCATACCATTATTAAATGCTTCGGCTACCTCCCGGGTACAGATTACAGCTGCAACGGGATGTCCATTGCCAAAAGGTTTGCCTACTGTAATGATATCCGGTACAACATCATACAATTCAAATCCCCAAAAATGGCTACCGACACGGCCCAAACCAACCTGCACTTCATCGGCTATACACAGACCACCGTTCTTTCGTATTTTTTGATATATATTTCGGAGATAGTTTTGTGGCAACATCATTTGTCCACCACAGCTCAGAATAGACTCACAAAGAAATGCCCCTATTTTCTTTTTATTATCATGAAGTCTGTCGATTTCATCCCCTGCATCCTCAGCATATAGTTGATCCGCCCCTGTCCCATAAAATTTACCGCGAAAGGTATCCGGCAAGGGTAAAATAAATGTCTGTTCAGATCTACCTTTACCACCTGGACCTTCAAATTTGTAAGAGCTGACATCGATACATCGATTGGTATTTCCATGATATCCTACTTCAACAGCCAGCACATTTTTTGTGCCCGAGTACACCTCCGCCATTCGCAATGCCAGTTCATTGGCCTCACTACCGGAATTCACATAATGCACGACAGAAAGAGATGGAGGACATTTGGAAAGAAGTTTTTCTGTCAAATTATTAATCAGCGGATGCAGATATCTTGTATTTGTGTTTAATAGGGCCATCTGTTGTTGACCTGCTTTTACTACACGGTAATTCTCATGACCCACATGCGCTACATTATTTACCGTATCCAGAAATCTTTGACCTCTTGCATTTATTAAAAAAACATCTGCTCCCCTTACAATATGCAGTGGCTTCTCATAAGAAAGACTAAGGCTTTTACCCAGATGCTGCTCCCGATAATTTCTAATGTACTGCACCTCATTTTGGGCGATTTCTTCAAGTGCTCCTTCTTTAAAAAGTAAATTAGGGTCGGGACAGATACTCTTCCAGACTTTTATTTCATCAGGATACATCACACCGGGAAAATCGTTTGTATTTTCAAACATATCCAGAATCAATTGAAAATGTAAATGAGGAACCCAATTTCCATTCTCCTCCTCATGGCCCAGATATCCAATGAGATCTCCTTTTTTAATCTCCTGGCCTGGCTTCAAAAGTGTCAAAGAAGATCGACTCAGGTGCCCATACAAGGTGAAAAAGGAATTACCTTTCCCCATATCATGGGACAAAATAAGTGTGGGGCCATAATCCTTTGCCTGACTATTATCATGTACAGAGAATACTGTACCGGGCAAGACAGCATGTACGGGAGTGCCGGCTTTCAACCAAAAATCAACTCCCAGATGGGTAGTTCGACTTTTGCCCAATTCGGCATGGTAGGCATCAGTAGAATAAAAAGGTCGGACTTCCAAATATCCCCCAGAGGGGACCGCATCCGGTCTTGCATTGTCTAATTTTGATAGTTTGTACTTTACTAAATCAAAATCATTAAATTCCTCAGAATGACCCAGCCAGGATGACCCAACGCTCATATCCACTAGCTGCACACCCGATTTGCCACTTTTAGGAAATAAGTCTGATATTCTGCATCTGTTTCGTGCACACCAGGTCCGAAAATCATTTTCCTTAGGATGCGGTATCATTCCGCAAGCCTCCCTAAAAAAATAATATGCTAAATTTTCAGGTATTTGACTCCATAATCGCAATACCCTCCAGGCAGCCTGATCACTGATCTGTAAATATTTATTTTCTGGTTCCTCTTTCTCATTTATGGCAGATTTAGTTACACTAATGACCATCCGCATTCCGATGAGCGTATATAGACAGGCAAGTTCTTCATCTACTAGTGGAAAGCTTTCGTGATATCCTTGCACTATATTGGATGCGCATTGCAGGGGATCTGTAGCGTCTGCCAGAGCATATGCAATAGCTACCGCGAGGTCGTTTATCGTATGTGTATAGACAGCATCGCCATAGTCAATGATCGCGGCTATATCAGGATTTCGATCTTCGACAGTGACAAGAATATTATTATCATTTACATCATTGTGAATTACTGATCTTCGAAGTGTCGGATACACCTTCAGTTTTTCATATTTTTCCCGAAAATGATCGAGCAATTGTAATTCTTCATCCTGAAACAGGTGCCAATATGCGTGGGTCCATTCTGCCTGAGCAAGGTCCCATTCAAATGTTCGGTGTGCACCCGGGTGATCAAACGACTCGAGTGTTTTGGTAATCCTGCCAGCCGCCAAACCGAGGTTATAGTATAAGGGTAATTGCTTTGGTGTCACAGTACCCCAGGGTCTCCCATCGATCCAGTTCAGTAATCTGACGTTTCTCCTGTTACCCTGAGCATCAACATAAATTTCATCTGTTGCTCCTTTCTTACTGAGAATCACTGCCGGTATTTGATAATCCGCTCCTTTCTCCAAAAATTGTAGCAGCGAGATCTGAAATCTTACATAATCTGGATTATATCCCGGTCGGCTAATTTTTAGAATATAGTCGTGCTTCCCATCCGACAGTTTAAAATTGAAATCTATTTCACCCGGTAAAGGTCGAACCTCCCCCTTTATGTCATAAAGATCATCTGCTATTTTAAGTGCTTCTTGCCCGCTCACCTTAAGTGTCTGATACTCCAAATCCAATCTTCGTTTTCTCCCAATAAATAAAGGCAATTCTTTACTATTTTCACTACTAAAGCGGGCACTATGAAATCTGGCAGGATCTATTCAATTGATATCTTCAGGGGCTTTACCATTTTCATGATGATATTTGTCAATGACCTGGCGGGAGTTCGCGCCATTCCAGATTGGATGAAACATGTGCCGGCTGACGTGGACGGCATGACCTTCGTAGATGTAGTTTTTCCTGCCTTCTTGTTTATTGTAGGAATGGCCATCCCCTGGGCTGTCGAACGGCGTCTGGAAAAAGGACACAGTTATACCGATCTCACTATACACACCCTTATTCGGACATTTAGTTTACTCATCATGGGTGTATATATGGTGAACAGTGCAGAGATGAATGACAGCCTCAACCTAATTCCACACTCGCTTTGGTCCATTGCCCTTTATCTGGCCATCATTCTAATCTGGAACCGATATCCAGCTGTTGAGGGGAACAAGACATGGTTCCGAGCCTTACAAAGTCTAGGTATATTGATATTACTGGTTCTATACTTCACCTTTAGAAAAGGAACTCCAAACGACCCCCTGGGTATGACCACTAGCTGGTGGGGTATTCTGGGCTTGATCGGTTGGGCGTATCTGATTTCAATGCTATTCTATGTACCCTTCAGACAGAACTCCATTTCTATTTTTGTCATCATTTTGATTTTGTGGTCTGTTGAAATCCTGTTACTGGGAGGTTGGTTTGCTGGAAATTCTATTGCATCATGGTTCGAAGGACAAATCATGCATCTGACACATACCTTGATTGTCATGACAGGCACCGCTGCGTCCATGATCTTAAAAAGAAATCCCACGGATACATCCTGGCGCCAGGTATTAATTGTCTTGCTGGTGTATGCTTTGATACTATTCGGACTCGGATATGTTAGTACTGACTTTGGGGGCATATCAAAAATTGCAGCCACACCGGCATGGGGTTTATATTCTGCTGCTATATGTACCGTTATATTTGGAGTCATTTATTGGATTACGGATGTGAGAGGGTGGAAATCATGGGCTGGTTTCCTACAACCTGCTGGAGAAAATCCATTGCTGTGTTATATCCTGCCATCCATATTCTATGCGATCGTGGGATATGGAATTTGGCCTGATCCACTCGGCGCAGGAGCTCTGGGTTTTCTAAGAGCCATAGTGTTTGCAGTATTTATAGTCTGGATCGGTGGCCTGATGACTCGCTGGGGTATAAAACTAAAGCTATAGTATTTGATGACATACATGGATCGACCTTGAATAGTTTTTCTTTGTCTCCGGAATTATTAATATAAAGTGCGTGGAAAATCACCAGAAATCCGGATAGTATAAATTCCTCTATTCGGCAACCTCATGGTATAATCACCAGTGATTCCCCTTTTATCTAAGCAGCGCGTATAACAGGGACAGAGCACATACCAAAAAACTATAAAACCGAACCAATCTCCAACTCCCCTGTTAAATATTTATGATAATGATAAAAACAATCTTGCTCTTCGTGTCAGCATTAACGATCCATGCTAACCTATTATCACAAGATATTTCTACACATAAATGGCAGGATCGGGTCCTAATAATTTTCGCAGATGAGGAGGGTGGTCATCTCCTGAAAAAGCAAATTGAAATATTGAAAAGTGACGAAGAAGAGCTAGAGGATCGAAAACTAGTTGTCTATTCTATTAATGGGAGTGCATATCGCAAGGGGATCAACTCAAATGAATGGGTACACGGATCCGATACCTTTGAAGCCTTTAAAGATTCAGAGAATAATTTCAATGTAATACTAATTGGTCTTGACGGCGGCATCAAAATAAATCAGAGTGAGGTTTTATCGTTGGATGAACTATTTAGCACCATCGATGCCATGCCGATGCGACGCAGTGAGCTTCGAACCCGAAATCAGTAAATCATGAAAGTAGCCGGAGTAGATGGTTGTCCCGCAGGATGGTTGATGATCACATATGATTCCGGTACGTTTTATCATCAGATATACAGCGGCTTTAAAAAATTACTCTCTACAAATCACACGGTAGATCGCATTCTAGTTGATATGCCTATTGGTCTGGCATCGCCCGGATATCCTAGAACGATAGATCAAAAACTAAGGTGGCAGCTCCCAGGAAGAGGCTCCACCGTATTTAACGTACCCGTTAGAGATGCTATCTATGCATCACAATTTGACGAAGCCCGGCATATAAACAAGCAAATGACGGGCAAGAGTCTATCCATTCAGTCACTTTATCTCATGGAGAAAATCAAACAGATCGATACATACCTAATTAATACACCCAAAAAAGCTCTTAAGATCTATGAAAGTCACCCGGAGTTATGTTTTAAGTCTCTGAATAATGGCAAAACTCTACTTTCAAAAAAATCCTCAATCGAAGGACAGAGACAGCGACTCAGGATACTAGGCAATTATGAATCATCTATAAAAGATCTCTATCAAAATATTCTTAGCAGCACAACCAGAAAACGGGTACGTCGGGATGATATTATAGACGCCATCTGCCTCTGCCTCGTCAATAAGCTGGCTATACATGACGAATTAAAATTTCTATCCGATGAAAATGCAAAGGATGAACATGGGATCGAAATAAAGATAGCATACTAGCGGTCGCCAGCCTCCTATTCTTAGCTTACTTTTATTACCTTTCTAAAAACGTGACTGTGGCTCGATATTTTGTTTTTCTCACGCTGTTTGCATTTGTTTGTTGCCGGACGACGAAAGATATTACTCAGGTTGAAAAACCCAATATTATAGTTTTCATCGGAGATGATATAAGCTGGGATGATTTTGGTTGCTATGGAAATAAAAATGTCAAGACACCCAATATTGATCGACTTGCCAAAAACGGATTGAAGTTCCGCAATTTTTATCTGACAGCATCCTCCTGTAGTCCCAGCAGAAACAGCATCCTTACCGGACGATACCCACATAATACGGGAGCTCCCGAATTGCATCAGACACCACCCGACTATATGGTTGGCTTCCCGGAATTACTGCGAGAAAAGGGATACTACTCCGTACAAGCTGGAAAATTTCATATGGGTCCTTATGCCCGACGATCATTTGATGTGATGTACGATGATGGGAAGACTTTTGGAGATGGTGGAGAACTGCAGTGGGTACAATCTGTGAGAGAAAGGCCCAAAGACAAACCATTTTTCATGTGGTTTGCAGCCATTGACGCACATCGAGCCTGGGGGCCTAATGAATTTTCAGGTACGCACGATCCAGGGGAAATCATTGTCCCTGCCTATTTGAGTAATGATCTAGAGACTAAAAATGATCTGGCGAAGTATTACGATGAGGTATATCGCTTCGATCACTTTATAGGTGAGGTGATCGATGAGTTAGAGTCGCAGAAAGTCCTGGACAATACGCTCATCATCATCATGGCGGATAACGGCAGGCCATTTCCACACAGTAAAACTCGGGTCAATGATCGTGGGATGAAAACACCTTTTATTGTTCACTGGCCAGCAGTTGCGATGAAAAATCAAAATTGCAGCAGCCTTGTCAGTGCCATTGATATAGCCCCAACGATACTAGAAGTTGCGGGAGTTGATTTATCCCCGGGGATTCAGGGAAATTCATTTTCTACCTTAATTCAGGATCCAAAACAGGCGTTCAGAAACTATGTCTTTGCCGAGCATAATTGGCATGACTATGAAGCGCATGAAAGGATGGTCCGTGATAAAGAGTTCATGTACATCCGAAATTCTCGAATTCATAAACCCCTGATGGGTCCCGCCGATGCCATTGGGAGTCCAGCACACGAGGCACTGGTCAAATTAAAAGAACAAGATCTAATTTCCGAAAAGCAAGGTGAAATATTCATCCTGCCCCGACCCGAGGAGGAATTGTTTGATTGTAATACGGATCCCGAGCAATTTAACAGCCTGGCTGCACATGCATCCCATCAAGATCAATTAGAAACACTTCGTACAATACTCGATGAGTGGATTTCTGCCACGGGTGATAGCACACCCGGGGAATTGACTCCAGACTGGTATACTTTAGAACCAGGATATATAAAAACAAAATCTCATGGAGTCAGAGGAAAGACACCGGGAGCGTCAAAAGATGCAACCAGGATCCTGGAGAAGGGACCTTTTTAAACGCCTGGGCTAAAGAGAGAAAGTGATTTAGCAAGCGTACTTCCAGTAAAAGCTGACTCTGTTTTCCATTTCAGGGATATAACCTTAACTTAAAACTGCATACAGACTTCACACAATAGAAGTGAATTTATGATTTGTAAAAATTCACCTTTATACATGCTAAATCCCCTGTTATGAAGCGAAGAAAATTTATAGAGGCCTCCGCCCTTAGTGCATTAGCGATGTCAAGTTCGCATGGTCAAATTGGAAGCAATCTCTCCAATAAACCCATAAAAATGTATGTGGGCACTCAGCGATCACCGACAAATCCGGAATTACTTCAGTATTTCAAGAGACATGGTGTGGATCATATCTGTGGATATCCACCTCATCCAGGAGATCGAGGATACTGGACCGTTGAAGATCTGGAGAAAACTAGAGACCTATGTGAAGAGCACGGAATAACGCTAGATATGGTTGCTTTGCCATTCTTACCGTCCAGTCATATTGACCGAGAAAAAAGGGGGGCCATCATGCTGGCAGATGACCCGGAAAGAGATCGGGATATTGAGCACATCAATATCATGACGATGCATTGTGCCAAGGCTGGCATTCCAGCATTTAAATACAATATGAGTCTCTTGGGTGTTTTGCGGACAGAAGGAACACCGGGTCGCGGTGGGTCGACATATAGCACCTGGAAATTGAGTGAAGCAACTGCTGAACCCCCACTCACACGGGCAGGAAGAGTCTCAGCCGACGAGGCGTGGGAGCGCATAACCTATTTTTTGGAGCGCGTGATTCCAGTGTGTGAAGAGTATAAAATTCGGGCTGCATGTCATCCCCATGATCCCGGCGTACCACCTGAGGGCTTCCAGGGCATCAATCGGGTATTAGGTACGGTAGAGGGCCTGAAGCAATTTGAAAAAATACAGGAAAGTCCCTTCCATGGATTTAATCTTTGTCTGGGTACTGCGGCAGAAATGCTACAAAACCCCGATGAAGAAATTCACGAAGTCATTCGATATTTCGGAACCCGAAAAAAGATATTTAATATTCATTTTAGAAATATAATCGGAAAAAGAGATGACTTTATGGAAGTCTATCCCGATAATGGGGATATGAATATGTTTCGGATTATAAAGACTCTACAAGAAGTAGAATACCCCTACATGGTCATGCCAGATCATATGCCAAGACACCCCGACGATCCTAATGGCAGACAGGCGTTCGCATTTGGTTTTGGATATATTAAAGCTCTGATTCAGGCAGCTGGCATGGGGTAACCTTTATTTGATTCGTGCAATCAATGGATAAAGGTCGCTAACCTTTTCACCAACAATTGACATTGCATGGCATCAAGAATACTCACACTCTTCATCTGTTTTATTCTGTCTTACCACATACAGGCACAAACAGAAAATCGAAAATTATTGGCTCATTATCCCTTGCAAGGAGACCTGTTGGACATCACAGCACAACAGAATCCCCTCACTATTACCGAAATAGAGGTCCGGGACACCGGCCTCTATTCCGATGGTGCAAACTCATTTTCTGATACCGCCAATAATATTCAAGGATTCTTTCCAGCGCTGGATTTGGATGATCTGGCATTCTCGTTGGATTTTTTAATTGATTCTATCCCGGACGATTCTCTAAATAGAACGGTGATTGTTGGAGGCTCCGGACGACGATGGTTGTCAGTGCGATACAATCAGGTCACAAAGCAGCTCCACTTCGGATACAATAATTCATTTCAGGCTGGCGAACGCGTTGACTTTGACTACGGAACATGGTACAGCGTACTCATTACCTACGAACGCGGCAAGCAATCAGGTAGAATGTTTATTGATGGTAATGAGGTAGCGAGTGCCACTTTTGATCTTGTACACGGAAATGACCGAAACTTCAAATTAGATTGCTTTTGCGGACCGCATGCCATGCGGGGACTGTGGCGAAATTTTAGGGTGTATGGGCCGGACAGTCTCAATATGAGCGCTGAACCACTCAATGTCCAGTGCCATAGCATTAGAGATGCCTCCAATGAAGCATCTTTTGATGGAGGTATCGAGATTGAAATAAAGGATGGGGAAGGTCCCTATGTCGTTCAAATCCTCTTGGACTCTGACACCATTAATACGCTCAATGTAGAAGGTACTGTCAGCATCGACAGTCTGGCAGCCGGTTCATATGAGGTCATTGTCACCGACCAGCTTGGAGTAAACATGTCCTGTAATACGGAGATTGTTGTATTCAAACTTCCTCCAATGCAGCTCAGCTGTGAGGTGGAGCGACATCCTTTCGATTCATCGTCATCTGACGGAAGTATCATCTATAAAGTAGAAGGTGGGAAACCCGGTTATCAACTGACTTTCACCACCTCCAAGGGATCACAGGACTATGCACTTGACTCCAATATGCTACGAATAGAAGGGCTAGTAATTGGAACCTATAGTGCTGTTGTGACAGATAGCCAGGATAGTCTTCAAAGCTGCATAGTCGATCTAATCCCTCCACCCACAGACCTCGAACTCCTATCCTACTATCCCATGACTTCTGGGTTGGGAGACAGTCTTCAAACGCATCCAGATTTAACGGTGATAAATGTACCACTTGTAGAAAATAAAGGATTATTCGGAGCGGGTCTTTATGATCAGGATACCTTCAACCAAATCCAGACCATTTTACATGAAATGGATGTCCACAATTTCTATATTTCAATGGATGTTAAATTAGATTCCATCATAGATAATCCAGCCGGTGATAAACGCACCCTATTTGTGGCAGGGCAGAGTTCGCGATGGGTCTCTCCGGTGATTTATCAGGCATCCCAAACCTTTGGTCTGAATTACAATTTTTGGAATGAAGTCAAAGGTCAGCATGTAAAATTCAAATATGATCGATGGTATGAAATTGCGGTTTCTTACGATACCACATCCCGAATTCTGAAAATGTATGTTGACCGTCAGGAGATCTTGCGTGACACCGTTATCCTGGATACCAACAATGATCGATCCTTTGTTCTGTGGTGTAATTGTGGTCCACGTCCCATGCGAGGATATTGGCGCAACCTGAGGGTGTATGCTCCGGCTGAAGAAATGACCACTCCGACGGAGGAGCTACCGGATAGATTTGATATAGTCTTATATCCTAACCCGGTGAAGGATCATCTTAGCATCAAGAGCATACCGGAGGTTCTGAAAAATATTAATAATAAAATTGAGATCTTTTCCTCGACAGGAATTATGATGCGTGAGATTCCTATTTCAAATCATTTTGGTGATATCTATATTGATACTTCCACCTGGTCTCCAGGTATGTATTTTATTCGAATAGGAAATTGGTCCCAGTCGGTGGTCAAATTCTGATTATTGAGATTTAGCCTTCAGGAATGGACTTTAATTTTTCAGGTCCTTCTATTTAGCAGATCGCATAGCCGTTTTCATAAAAGATAGAAATACATAACCCCGGATGGGCTTCCAGCATTTATCAACTGTATTTTTACGACCCTTCAGACACCTCTTCCAAAGTTAAGTAGCTTCCAGGGAAATGGCCCTCATGCCGTTCTCATCATTGGTCAATATTCCTTATCAATTCCCTGTAGAATTAAATCACTACTTAATATTACAAACTTTAGAGATCGGCATTTTCCCATGAACGGAAGACTTAATATCATTATCTGAGAGATATCACTTTGAATTTTGATCTCAAGTCAAACCAATTTGCCACACATTTTGATCTGGACTCAAACCATTTTCCCTCCTCAGAAAGGTCAAGGAATTAAGGAGACGGTCCCTGGAGGATCAAAATTACTGGCAACATTATCGATCACCAGTACCCAATCATTACCCCTAAGACGTGTGGCAGGCTTGAATGACTTTATGCCGTCCATTAATACCGATCCGATCTCTGTAGTCTCACCGGTCTTGCAGTCAAACCACCAGGCTTTTCCATCTGTCCAGTCGCCCAAAAGGGCTTCTGCCAATCCTGCAGGGACCGAAGTCCTTATTTCCAGAACATGCCCCTCACACCTATTCTGAAATTTTATTCAATTTTTCTTCAAACAAATCTAATGACTGAGTTAGCCCCAGCAAATCGATTCATTTGAGATTCTTATCTACTGAATTTCAGGATGTTACCACACATAAGATCAGTGAGTATTTATCCAAGATCAGGTAGGTAAACGAGCTTATTTTGTAAAAACAATTTGTTTACAATCATATTTGCAGAAACTCGGGGTAACATTTCTCAGAAGCGGAGTACTATAACAATAGATGTTTAACCGCACCTGCACGCTACATTAAAAGTAATGTCTCAACCGAACCATGCACCCAAAACACATTCACGTGGTGGCAGAACGCCGCCGACCATGCCCTTTTTCATATAGCAGATTTGGTCAGGAGATGCAGACAGCGTCTCCTTTTCTTTCTCTTCCGTTTTTGTGAAAGTGATCTACCCCTCACCCCCATTTCCAGCCTCGACACTGACACCGAGAATGTCCTTGTCAAACAAGTACATACCTCCGCGGTCATCACCGATGAGCTCTAGTTTGTCATTGAGGGTTCGGGCCAGTCCTTCTTCTTCTACTTGTTCAGCCACGTACCACTGGAGGAAATTATGTGTCGCATAATCCTTCTCTTCCAGAGCAATCTCCACCATTTTATTGATGCTCTCAGAAACATGAATTTCGTGCTTGAGTAACTCGTTGAAGACATGCTTAATAGAGGGGAAAGTGAGAACAGGTTGTTCGAGAGCGGGCACCATGGCGAAACCGCCTCGGTCATTGATAAAGTGGATTAGTTTCAACATATGCATACGCTCCTCATCACTATGGCGATAGAAAAACATGGTTATATTGTCGATACCCGGTTGGATCTCTGCCCATGATGCCATGGCAAGATATACTTGTGATGATTGTGCTTCGATTTTCACTTGCTCATTGAGAGCATCCTGCATTCTCTTTGATAACATGTTATGTTGTATTACTGGATCAAAGAAACGACAAAGCATCGACTTACGATAAAAAAAGGAGCACATCTTGCGGAAATGCGCTCCTCCGTAGACAAAAAAATGCTACTGCCGTATCTTAAAAGTTTGGCAGTAGAGAGATTTTCATTGATGTACTTTTTACTGATTAATTGACCACGATGCCACTACTTTTTTTCGGCTCTAAATCACCCTTAGCTTGTAGGTTTTGATCCCTTGTCTTGATCACAATTGCACCATGCGCTGCCCTCTGACCATAGGGTATCAACTGACTGGGACTATTTAATACCCTGATCGAATATACATCTGTCATATTGACTACAGCATGTGCTCGGTTGTAGCTCTGACCGATCGGAGTATCATTTAGAATAAACAGTGGGTCATTTTGACCATTAGCCGCAAATCTGCGCACGGCTACTTGTGCCTGTGATCCATTGCCGGTGACAGAAACCGCAGGATGTTGCTTCAAAGCACTTGCCAAATCGCTAAACTGGGCATAGTACGCATTTCCGGAATTGTTATTGGATACCTGGCCGGTTGGGGCACAACTGACAGCAAATACTGCCACTAAGCATAGAAATAAATGAGTTCTCATAGCTCATAGAATTTTTTCACCGATAGAGTTATTTCACTGTCGGTTACGATTAAACAATAAAGGTTCTGCTAGTACATCAACCGCTTGAATATGTTAGATAATTTTAATATGATTTTTTATGAAGTTCGAGGCGCAAACCGCATTCATAGCCAACGCTATGGTGAGGATTTGTAACGAAGAAATTCGCAAAAAGACATTAAAATTACTGACAGTCTTTGAGTGATTGATGTGCTTAGTTGGAGAGATTAATCAGATGAGCCTACAGGACATAATCGTCATGCAGACAGTCTGACCAATTGGTAGAACTCTAAGAGCTATAATTCACGAAGTAATTGAGAAGCTTTTTCAGAAAAGATTGAGATAGGAAGGTATGCAATTATGGTGGTGAGTACAAGGTCAACCCAATAACAAACGACCAATGAGCATCAATTCAAGACTAAAACGGCAGTATGGACGATCAAATTGTGATTTGGAATATAAAATACTCCAGTATATCGACGATCTAGAGTTCAATACCCAGTGTAAAATAAAAACTTCGTCCATCTGAGGGGATAATGCCAGGGCCGGGATACCCAGTGGCTCGTCGTGTAAAATAATGTGCATCCAGCATATTATTGACACCAGCATCGATAACATACCATCCCTTCTTAAATTGTAAGGACCAATCCAGGGTGTGATAGCTGGCAATAATACCTTCGATGGCCGATGGTGTGAGGATCGCATTACTGGCATCTGAAAAATGCTCTTTCACATATCCAAATTGAATATTGGAGGTAAATGCTCCCTTCCCCACTTGTAAGCCTGATTTCCAAATGAGTGGCGGAACCAATTCCACATCCTTACCATCGATTAGCTCATTTCCAGTCTGCTCGTATGTCCCATGCGTAAGTGAAAAGTTGCTATACCACCGAATATCGATATTCGAATTGCTGAGACCCAGTGCATCCGAAAGATTAATTTCTATCAGGGATTCGAGGCCATAAATTCTCGCATCGGCAACATTAGTTCGGAATCGGATGATTCGATCCACCAATCCATTAAATTGTGGATTTGGTTCTTTTCTTAAAACGGTCCCAATTCTATCGCTATATGATAGATAGTACACTGTAGCATCAAAATCAATAAATCTATTTGCCTTTCCCCGGATCCCCAAATCAAAATTAAAACCTCGTTCATCTTTTAATTCTTCGTCCACTACGAGACTGCCCACATTTACGCGAATATCATTAAAATTAATGGCCCGATAATTTTGCGACAAATTCGTGTACACTTCGAACGACTCATTGATCCTGTATCCCATGCCCAATCCAAAGAAAGCAAATGATCGGGGATGCTGCCTGTATTCTTCGACTAATTCATCAGCAATTATATTTCCTGCCAAATCATACTGGGTACTTCGATAATAACCTTCAGCTTCCGTCCGTATGTATTCAAACCGAGCACCGGGGATAATGCTAAACTTCTCATTTATGTTAATGAGTGATTCAGAAAACAAGGAAATATTCCGGCTGGGTAAGGTAAAATCAGATCCTTCCAGGTTTTCTGGGTTTAGGTAGTTAAATCGAGGACCACTACCATTATCCGCATCTCCTTGTCTCCGCATAGTTCTACCCTGATAATAGCGGGCACCAAGTAAAAAAGTAGCCGGTTGATCAAATAATTCCTTGCGCAGTATGACACGCGTCTCATTACCCCAGTTCTTAAAATCATCGGATAGTAGATCCCGATTGTCTCCAAAATCCAGGAGATTTATTGCATCCAGATTTCCGAGTGCATCACGACCTGCAATTAAGCCGAAGGTCCTGGAATTAATCTTTAATCGGTCAGAAATACGATAATCCAGGGTTACTGCCGCCAGGTTCCAATTGACCTGAAACCAATTTCGTTCACGAAGAGATTGTCGGGGATTCATCTCAAATTGTGCATCTGTCAGACCACCCGGCTGCTGAGCCACATATTGTGTATGCGTATACTCACCCTTTATCCTAATTGATTTACTGAGTTGATAGCTTAACCCGGCATACCCTGTATGTTGATCAATACTACTATTGGGTCTCCAACCATCACTCACTTTTCGCTGGTAAAAAGTGTAGTAGTTTAACTTACCAACAGTCCCTCCCAGGCTATTAAAGGAATTAAAAAATCCGAACGAGCCTACGGTTTGTTTACTGCTCACAGCAAGGTTTCGATCAGCAGGGCCTTCCTTAAATTTAAAATTAATCATGCCCCCAAACTGGGTACCGTACTGCAGCGATGCAGCGCCTCGCACGATTTCGATCCGATCAATAGCTTCGATTGGAGGAGTGTAATAACTTTCGGGATATCCGAGGGCATCTGCGCTTATATCATAGCCATTTTGCCTCGTATTAAAATTCGAATTTCGGGTGGGACTTAAACCACGTCCACCAATTCCCAGTTGTACGCCGGCACCATCACTTTCCCAGATATTTAAACCCGATACCTTGGCATAGATTTGCCTACTTGTATTAGAAGCTTTGTTTACCACCAACTCGCCTGTTTCGATCACTTCATTCTTCTTGGCTGCATAAATGGCCACATTTTCAACATTCCTCAGTCGATCGATTCCAAAACCAGCAGAACCTTCATCCGTCACGGTCACCTGATGTAAAACATCTACTGAGGGTTGCAAAAACAGACGTAATTCAACATCCCGATCAAGATTGATTTGAATTAAGCGAGTGGCATAGCCCAGATGAGATATTTGAACGTCATACTTGCCGGCCGAAATATCCTGGATAATAAAAAAACCAGAGTCGTCACTGACGGTCCCTTTACTGATTGCTGGCAGAAAAATTGTAGCACCCTGGAGTGTGGTGCCAGAAAGTGAATCCAACAACTCGCCCCTGATTGTGTATTTACCAACTATTTGCGCATCAATACTAAAAGATAATAAAGCAAACAAGAAAAATAAATAATTGCCCATTCTAATCATATTGCCATTGAGTAATCCAATCCTTATGCCTGATCTCTTCCTTCTCCATTGCCAGATCTCTAGCAGCATCAACAAATGTCTGACTTCGTCGCCCATTCAAAGTCACCTTGCTATGACAAAACACCTGGGGGTCGGTAAATCCTTTCTCACGATATTGATCCGCTAGATAGTGTGCATATTGTAAAATCATATCGGGCTGTGTACTCATCATTTTCTCCTGCTGTGGGGTGAGATATTCATAATTTGCCACCCATTCTTTTTTATCGGACATCTTGTCTCGGACCTCAAACGTTGTGTGTCCCGATTTTTCCATCAACATGACACGCCATGAAAAACGATAGCCTTCTTCTGACCAAAACAAATGATTGGGATATAATAAATATCGAAAAGGCATCAGGCACTGCAAAAGGAAGAATGTAAAAACCAGGCGCCGGGTCAAAGGTCGCGTGCTTAGAAGAGCTCGCCTTGGTAAAACAGGTCTATATTGGATATAGTCCCTTATCCTATCTAAAATTCTTTCATGAAATTTTTCTGAGAAAAAAATCAATGTCGAAATAATCATCACATAGGGAAATATGCCTATCTGAAATAAAGTGGCGGTCATTATGTGAAAAACCACAACCAGGAAATAAGCTCCTCCACGTGTCACAGGCCATATCAGTAGAAATGGGATAGTCAAATCATATAACGCACCCGACCATGACAGAAAATAAGCCGTCCAATCATAATTAAATAAGGCGCCAATAAATGGAGTATTAGAAACGGAGGGCAACCACAATTTTAAGGGCATTGCTTCTATCAGCCAATCGTGGTTTAACTTGGCTAATCCAGCATAAAAATAAACAAGACCAAGCTGCAATTTAAAAATATTGATACACCAGCCGGGAAGTCTTTTGAGCGCTTTGACTCTTCCAAGAGCGACATCAGTGGACAAATCCCGATGAGCCGGGACAAAGCAAAGTAGCAATGCCACAAGGCTCACAAAATAATAGTGATTGAGGTAATTGGTCTTATCGATTAATTCTACATAAGTAAACAATATAAAAAATAGACCTGCTGAAATTCGATAAAAAGCTCCCATCATAACACCAACAGCCGCCAAAAACATCACCGCAAAGACAAGGTACATGCCCATAGCGGGTAAAGGTTTAACCCATTCGAAGCCCCAATACGAAAAATAATATTCAGGCAGAATATAAAGTTCGAAAATCCACCCTTTGAGAGCAAATCGTAAAATACTGACCGCCATCATGAATCCAAAAAGAATCCTGAAGACAATCAGTGGCGCAATTGACGCTGATGTATTAAAAAATTTATCGCGCAGACTGGTGATTTTCATATTAGTCACCGTCGTTATCCTGATTAGTAATGGTTATACCCATCACCGATGCCATATCAGATTTGATCAAGGTGACGAATTCCTGCAATGTCAAAAAGACCATTTCGGCTGTTTCTGTGGATTGCTCCAAATGTGTACTTAAAGGATCTGTAAGCTTATCCAGGTCATCGATACAGTGCTGCAACTGACCACGAAGATCAGTTGCAAGATCATCCTGATCAATTGCAATTAGATAATCTAGTATACTGGTGCCTTGCGTTCCATCATATCCGCTCCCTTCAAACAAATCTTGATACGCTTCAAGGGCCTCTGTCAATAACTCCACAGAATACCCACCATAGAAAGCCTCCGTTGTAGTGGGCCGAGGAATACCTGCACTGCGTATTCCTGCAGGAATTGCCAATTTACCATCTCGCACATATCGCTGAAAATGATTATCAATGGAGTTGACCATTTGACCCAGTGCACTACCAACATCCGTTCCACTGGCCTGATCTGAAACAAAATTTACGAGATAAGTACCGTTCTGAAAATCATCCTGTACCAGGGATACCGTTGAGGAGGCATAATCGATAATAT
The DNA here is from genome assembly GCA_050298535.1 of Saprospiraceae bacterium. Taxonomy (GTDB): domain Bacteria; phylum Bacteroidota; class Bacteroidia; order Chitinophagales; family Saprospiraceae; genus JABDMH01. The sequence continues at coordinate 45,881 of JBNKUI010000022.1, read as the reverse complement.
CTCCTATGTATCGGAGAGTATTTTCATCAAATGGAGGAACCGAAGCCTCGCTATTTAATAGATAATCAAGTGCCGGAAATCCAACGGCATCTCTATTTTCAATAGTACCCAATGTATAATTTTGCCCCACGATATTTGATGCAATTTTATCTATATCTGTGGGATACACATTGAGTACTACCCGGATCGCATTTGCCGCCGCAGGTCCGATCTGGAAAAGTGATGCCCTTTGCCATGCCAACCAGGCTTCTTTTAAACTACTCCTGAATAATTCGATATTTTCCTCATCCTGAGCCTCCTTAAAAGTAATAAAGGCCGCGCTGAGATCCACCATAGATTGTTGCAGCTCATCATATGCTGGGACTATATGATGATTTGCAAGATGTGAGGCAATATCTTTTCGTTGCTGCGTCAAATCCACAGTTGGATTTGGATCGGGATCTGAACCACCATTTTTCTTATCACAATTTAGGAATGATATTATCATCAAAATCCCCAGAGTCAGCTTACAGATGTGCAATTTCTTCATTGGTATTTTAAAGTTGATCCTGTACATCAGCCAGGTCGGGATAGTTTGAAACAATTATTTCCTTGGCTGTATTTAATCCCGTGGGAGTGACATTCCAAAAATTTCCATCCGCACCAAAATGCAACTCCTTCACGAGTTCTATATCCTCAATACTCATAATTCGGTTGGGACTGTACTTGAGTGCATTGGTGAAAGCCCAAGCCTCAGAAAGAGTATGAAAAGCTTCTCCCGTCTTCCCATCATTCAGTGAGGATAGCGTAGCATTTATGTAGTGTACAGCTACAGCGGCTGCTACCAATTCCAACTTTTCATACAGTACATCTCTTTGTGCATTCTTTCCCTCCAAATCATTATTAACTATAGCGGTTCTTCCTTCCTTAAAGGCGGTCATTATTAAGTCATTCGTACCCAGTAGGGGATCCACAGTATTGGAATAATGGCTCCAGAAACGATCCTCATTGGCACGATCGGCAGGCCAGTTGGATGTAAAATCGAGCGGAGGATTCCAATATCCAAAAGCCTCATCCCAATGATGCTCCATCGATGTATACGACTTCCCTTCCACCAACTCTGTGTTTTCCACGTCATCGCCTATTCGTGTATCAGTCAGGTACACGTTGTAAATCTGACTATACATCACAGACCCCATCAGTCCCTTTTCAATCAATTGAGTAAACTCCCTTCCCTGGGCATCTACAAGAACTGTGTTTCCACTATTTTCTCTGATCAACAGACCTGCCTGTCCGTTTTCAGCGACTACACCCGTTGCACCTTGTTGACTGGCATCTGCCACAGCCTGAAAAAGTGACTCAAAGAACTGCTCATCCAAATCTGGTGCGAATGTCTTGTCCTTCAATTGTTTGCTGGAACTAAAGTCGAAGAAGCCATTGCCATTTCCACCAACATTCTCATAGGCATCTAATAAAACCTGGGCATCAATCATCTTTCCACCATCTGCCTGGGAGAGATAGCCCTTCATGGCACTCACCATGTCCAGTCTTTCATTTTGCCCACTATAGGACACTGTTGATTGTCCGTTTCGTTCAAACATATAGTGGGCTGGTTCTTGGATTAATGGTGCCGTCACTACATTCTTGATGATCGAAAACTGATCTCCATCGTCATCAGTCACCGTAATATCAATGGGATAGATCGTACCTAAAATAGCATCAGCCGGTACAGAAAATTCAAAAGAGACAGTGAACTCAGTAGCATCCTCAGGAACATCAACACTTTCATCACCATATAGGGAGGACATCATGATTTCTCTGATACCATCCTCAGCAATAATAGTTGATACAACCAGAACGGTCTCTCCTCTAGGTGCTTCAAAATCTAGCTGTTGATCTACCGAAATTGCTCCAGGACCAATAGGGTCATCCTTTTCACATGATATTAGCATTATTGCGACGAGCGCTATAAAAGCGTAAACACTTATTTTCATCAAACTGTATTTGCCAACAAAACTAGAACTCGAGAGCCCGGCGAACAATAGCAATGATTTGTAGATTCATATGCCCCATATTCTGTAGACCACTACCTAGTATTAGGTATTCCAAATTCATGAAATCGGTGATTGATTCAGAAACGTCGATGCAGTATCATTGCAGATATGATTAATCCAAGTACAGTTTCTTCATTTATACCACTCCCCTTTCTGCACCCTGAGGTTATGCACATGGGATCACGTAAAAAGAAATGCTGTAAAAAGTACAAGAAAGGAAAGCAGTGTAAACGATGCCCAAAGCACATCATGTCTCCCTTCAAACAGTTTGAGGCATAAAACCACTCCTCCTAGAGAAAGATCACTTTCGAATCCCTGCTGATCTGTCCCTGTCTACGCTTTGTCTTTCCTACTACATGCTTTACCTAAACCACATGTAGACTTTACACTGAATTAACATGTGATCCCCACCTTTGATTTACCATCCTGCATTTCGTGGGCATTTTTATACCATTCATAGATATCTATTCACACATCATCAAAAAACTTAGGAAACTTTGAACACTCCAGAAGTTTCCTAGTTAATTTTGTATGCGTATGGATAGACAACAACAGATTTGGAGGAAGGTAGAACAGATGTTCTTACGCTTTGGGATCAAAAGTGTGAGTATGGATGATATTTGTCGGTCCGTGGGAATCTCCAAAAAGACCCTGTATCAATTGGTACCCAACAAAAGTGAACTTATCGGACAAATCCTGGATAACCATGTGCGAGAGGAATGTCTCATGGTTGAAGAATTGGAAAAGAAGTCTAATGATCCCATTCATGCGATGGTGCTGATATCTAAATATGTGGCTGAGATCATTTTGAAAATGTCACCAAATACCATGTATGACCTACGGAAGTACTATCGAGAAACCTGGAAGACCTTTGAAAAGGAAAGGAACCGCATTATACTTCAATCGATACGTGACAACTTGCAGCAGGGAATTACCGAAGGCTTGTACCGGACCGACCTCGATCCTGATTTGTTATCTGCCCTATACCTACGGATGGCCACGTTTGTGACAGATGAGAACCTGGAACAAACCCCATCAAGACGAGTTCAGCTGTATGTCGAATTTATTCGATACCACATTCGAGGTATCTCCACGGATAAGGGACTAGAAACGCTGGAAAAATATGAACACCTACTAAAAGAAATAGCATGAAGCAACTAATCGTGATCCTACTACTACTCTGTGCTCTGCCCCCATTGATCCATGCGCAGCAGCCATCATTCACTTTAGAACGTGCCATATTATATGGTCAGGAAAACCACAACGATGTCAAGACGGCTATGCTGGACATCGCTGACGCAGATCAAAACGTTCGTGAGTTCACTGCGACCGGTATGCCAAAGGTCAATGGAAGTGTACAACTTCAGCACTTCATTGATGTACCAACCTCCATTTTACCAAGGGGAAGTTTTTTTCCAGGAGATCCCGACCAGGGTATTCCACCAAACCCTGCAGAAGATCTGGAAGTACAATTTGGCGTAAAGAATAATGTAACAGCACAGATCTCAGCGGATGTACTGCTTTTTGATGGTTCATTCTTTGTTGGCTTACAAGCTGCTAGACTTTTTAAAGAGCTGGTTGCTCAGGAAGGAATGATTAAGAAAGAAGACATTGCTTATAATGTAGCAAAGGCTTACCTGGGAGTAGCTGTCGCAAAAGAGAATGCAGGCATTCTAGACAAAAACATTGCAAACCTTGAGCAAAGTCTAATAGAAACGCAAGCCATTTTTGAAGAAGGTTTCGTCGAAAAGCAAGATTTGGATCGACTGGAATTATCATTGAATAATTTGATGCTTGAAAAAGAGAAGGTCAAGCAAGTCATTGACTTATCCAAAAATGCTTTGAAATTCAGTATGGGTTATCCTATGGAAGATACCATTCTGATTTCAGAAACTGTCGACGATCTTCTAATAGACCACAATGGTCAAGCTATTTCTACAATAGAAGCCGATTTTAATAATCGTGCGGCATATGTAGCGCTACAGACCGCAAATGAATTAAATGAGCTTGGTATTAAGCGCGTGGAAAATCAATACTTGCCCGTACTTAGGGGATTTGCATCCTATGCTCAAGTATTGCAGGGGAATGAATTTTTATCGGGAGTATGGTTTCCCACTACAGTAGTAGGGCTCTCCTTAAATGTTCCAATTTTTGACGGATTTGATAAAAAATCGCGACTATCCAGAGCCCGAATTGCTCGCGACCAGCATTTAATCACAATTGACAACCTGGAAAAAGCCATTACGCTTGAGGTCAAAAATTCCAGAATTAATTTTAATAATGCGTTGCGTTCTTTGGAAGCTACTGAAAGTAACGAATCGCTAGCGCAAAGTATTTATGACACTTCGGTCATAAAATACAGGGAAGGTGTTGGTTCGAGTATCGAACTTACTCAAGCCGAAAGAGACCTTTATTCACAACAAGGTGCACGTATAAATGCACTCTACGACTTAGTATTAGCAAAATTTGATGTTGAAAAAGCCCTGGGCAATCTTAAATAAAAATCAAACCATGAAAAACTTACTGTTGGCAGGTATTATTCTTTTCTTTCTAGCCTGTGGTGCTCCATCCAGTGCAGATGGTGAACTACCGGATGATCTTGCTTCCTTGAAGTCGCTACTTGATACTAAAAAACAAGAGCAGCGGTCACTAAACCAAAGTATCGAGCAAATTGAATCACGTATAGCAAAATTAGATACGAATATCCGTGTTGCTAGAAGGCTTGTCACTACTATTCCAGTGGAGAAAAAGGATTTTAAACACTTTGTCACTATTCAGGGCAATGTTGAATCTGACGACATTGTCTATGCTAGTAGTGAAACGGGTGGTCGTATTTTGGATCTCAGGGTCGATGAAGGGCAATATGTAAAGAAAGGAGCGTTAATAGCGAAAATTGATTTGGAAGCTATTGATAAGCAAATTGCAGAAGTCGAAAAATCTCTGGAATTAGCTAGCGATGTCTACGAAAGACAATCCAGGCTCTGGGAACAAAAGATAGGCTCAGAAATGCAATATCTCCAGGCAAAAAACAATAAGGAGCGGCTTGAAAAATCAATGGAAACACTCGAATTCCAACTCACAAAAGGCAACGTTTACGCTCCAATTTCTGGGGCCGTAGATATGGTGCTACTTAAAGAGGGTGAGCTTGCCGGACCTGGAGCTCCTATAGTACAAATATTAAATACCTATAATCTTAAGGTCGTAGCTGATGCTCCCGAAGATCTGCTTACTGCAATAAATCGTGGTGATGAGGTGGAAATATATTTCCCAGCCCTCGATCAAACGCAGTCGGCAAAAGTGACCCTTATAGGAAGGAAAATTGACCCATCCAATAGAACATTTAAGGTTGAAATGAATCTGAATGATAAATCAGGAATTTTCAAACCTAATCTATTGGCCGAAATAAAAGTGAATGACTTCACTGAAGAAGACGTCATCGTTATTCCTATCGAGCTTGTACAGCAAGAAGTGGGAGGTAAGGATTTTGTGCTGGTGAGTGGAAATAAAGCTGGCGAAAAGCTTGCAAAAAAGGTATATGTGGATACTGGCGAAAGCGATGAAGAAGAAATTATAATTAATTCAGGACTCACCGAAAATGATGAGCTAATTCTAAAGGGTGCGAGAAGCACATCGCCAAATGAATTAATTGAAATTGCGGCAACCGAAACTCCTGAAATATGAAACTAGACGAGATAAGAGAAAAAGTAAGAGAGTTTAAACTAACATCTCTTGCAGTCGATAATGCAACTTCAGTATTTCTCCTAACACTCATGGTCTTAATATTTGGATTAAGATCATACGATCAAATGCCGAAGGAACAATACCCGGATGCATCATTTCCGACTGTATATATTAATACACCATACTTTGGAAACTCAGCCAGTGAAATCGAAAATCTTATTTCACGACCTATTGAAAAAGAGATCTCATCTATCACTGGATTAAAGCACCTGCAGAGCACATCCATGCAGGATTATTCTGTAATCACTGCAGAGTTCAATACAGAATTGGAGATGGAGGACGCCATCCGAAAGGTAAAGGATGCTGTGGACAAGGCAAAGAGTGAACTTCCAACTGATCTTGATGAGGACCCTACCGTCCTGGAAGTAAATACTGCTGAAATTCCCATCATGACCATTAATATGTCGGGTGAATTCACGATGGATGAATTGCGAAAATTTGGTGAGTTCATGGAAGACGAAATTGAGGAAATAGATGAAGTATCGAATGTAGTAATAAAAGGGGCTCTAGAACGTGAGGTAAAAATCGATGTGGATTTGCACAAGATGCAATCTCTTCAGGTGACCTTTCAAGACCTGGAAAATGCTATTTCTTCTGAGAACATGAATATGTCAGCAGGCGAAATTATCAATAATGATTTTCGCAGGGCGGTACGGGTCATGGGGCAGTTTGATGACGTGGATGAGATAAATGAGGTCATTGTAAAAAGTGAAAATCAAAGACCTATTTATTTAAAAGACATAGCCAAAGCCACTTATGCATTTCAGGACAGGACGAGCTATGCACGATCTGATAATTCTCCGGTAGTTTCATTGGATGTAATTAAACGAAAAGGTGAAAACCTACTACATGCGTCAGACAAAATCAAAGAGCTGATTGAATTGCGCAAAGCAGACCTACCTGAAAATCTGACGGTTACCATATTTAATGACCAATCTATATACACTCGAAATGAGGTTTCGAACCTGGAAAACAGTATTATTTCAGGTGTTATCTTGGTCGTGCTGGTACTTCTATTCTTTCTAGGCTTACGAAATGCCATGTTCGTGGGTATTGCCATTCCACTTTCCATGCTTACGGCTATCATGTGGCTTAGTGCTACTGGAGTGACTATGAATATAGTCGTATTATTTTCGCTAATTCTTGCACTGGGTCTTTTAGTAGACAATGCCATTGTGGTGGTGGAAAACATTTACCGGTATATGCAAAATGGTGTCGACAATATTACCGCCGCCAAATTGGGAACCGGGGAGGTAGCACTACCGATCATTGCATCTACCGCTACAACATTAGCTGCATTTGTACCGCTCGCATTCTGGCCGGGTCTGATGGGAGAGTTCATGAAGTACTTGCCTATTACACTTATTATTGTTTTGACGTCATCGCTTTTGGTAGCGCTAGTGATAAATCCGGTTTTTACCAGTCGATTTATGAAGGTCGATGAGAAAGCAGATGATGCAAATGTGAGGGCCAGAAAGCGTAGGAATGTTTTAATTGGTTCCGCCATTTTCTTTGCTATTTCTGTGCTAGGGCATTTTACGAATGTATTATGGCTGCGACATCTATTCGGTATTATAACCGTTGTGAGTCTCGTCAATTTTTTCGCGCTGCGACCCGCTGCTTTTGCATTTCAAAATCGATTTCTTCCGATTATGGAAAATGCATATGATAAATTTATTCGGGGAGCGCTTCGAAAGTATAATCCATATTATGTTTTTGGAGGTACGATTCTAACGATGATTGGAGCAATTGGGTTACTTGCCGCTAATCAACCAAAAGTGGAGTTTTTTCCAGCACCAGAGCCTTTCTACGTAAATGTCTTTGTAGAGCTACCTATGGGTAAGGATATTGAAGCGACCAATGATTTGGTACTGGATATAGAACAAAACATCACACGTACTATTGATCCGTACAAGCATATCGTGGAGGAAGTGCTCACACAGATAGGGGAAAATACCAGTGACCCCAACAGTCCTCCAGAACCGGGTGTTACTCCACATAAGGCCAGGATTACCGTATCTTTTGTACCGACACAAGAGCGGGGAGGTATTTCTACGGCTATGATCATGGAAGAGATTAGGGAAAACCTAAAAGGGTATCCCGGAGTCCGTATCATAGTGGATCGAAATGCTGCGGGACCTCCTACAGGAAAACCTGTCAACCTGGAATTGAGAGGAGAAGATATCGGAGAGTTGGCGATTTTATCAGAAGATGTTATTAATTATATAAATAATGAAAACATCCCTGGTATCGAGGAATTGAAAGCGGATGTGGAAATTGGGAAGCCCGAACTCCTCATTAATATTGATCGGGAAGCAGCGAGGCGTTATGAGGTCTCGACATTTGCAGTGGCTAATGCTGTGCGTACTGCCATTTTTGGTAAAGAAGTTTCTAAGTTTAAGGAGGGCGAAGACGAGTATCCCATCACTATCCGGCTGGACGAGAAATACCGAAACAATATCACGGATATTTTGAGCCAGAAAATTACGTTTAGAAATCCTGCCAACGGTCAAATCGTACAGGTACCCATTTCTGCTATTGCGTCAATTAAATATACCAGTACATACAGCTCCATCAAAAGAAAAAGTCAGGAGCGAATGATCACTATCTACTCCAATGTACTGGAAGGATATAACGCAAATGAAATTGTAGATGAGTTGAGATTACTGATGGCCGACTATGATTTCCCAAATGGTATCACCTATGAATTTACTGGACAACAGGAGCAACAGGCCGAAGACATGGAGTTTCTCAGCACCGCCTTTATGCTGGCGATTTTTGGAATCTTCTTTATCATTGTGGCACAATTTAATTCGGTTGTTTCACCATTCATTATTATCCTATCAGTTCTATTTAGTACGATTGGGGTATTTCTGGGATATGCGTTTAGCGGAAAGGACATCGTAGTGGTCTTTACCGGAGTGGGAATTATTTCCCTGGCCGGGGTGGTGGTAAACAATGCCATTGTATTGATTGATTACATTAATTTATTGATTAGAAGAAAACTGGAAGAGCAAAACCTGGACACCATGTATGCTTTGACCAAGGCAGAGGTGATGGAAGCCATCATCGAAGGAGGTGCTACACGACTTCGACCTGTATTGCTTACAGCCATCACTACGGTATTGGGTCTTGTCCCACTAGCTATTGGTTTTAACTTCAATTTCTTTACCTTGATTTCTGAATGGGACCCTCACCTTTTTATTGGAGGTGATAATACTGCCATGTGGGGTCCTATGGCTTGGACGATTATTTATGGGCTTGGTTTTGCAACATTCCTGACATTGATCGTAGTACCCACGATGTTCTGGATGGCTTATCGAGCTAATTATAAAATACGAAACTGGAGAGGTGCATTACCATCTACTCAAGTCAGTTAGTATATTGTTTCACATGCTTTGAATCCTGTATGGAAGAAAAATTAAAAGATTTACGATTGGATTATGGGAGAGACCTTCTGGATATTTCTGATCTCCAGACGGATCCCATCATCCAGTTTAAGGATTGGTTTGAGCTGGCTCTCCATACGGAAGGGGAGATCGAACCAAACGGTATGGTTCTCTCCACGGTAGATGCCCAGGGTCTACTCTCCTCACGAGTGGTGCTACTAAAGGATATAATCGACGGACATCTTGTATTCTATACCAACTACCAAAGTAAGAAAGGTATTGACATCGCAGAGACCGGTCATGTTTCGGTCGTGTTTTGGTGGCGAATGCTTCAAAGACAAGTGCGAGTACAGGGGTTGGCTACGAAGCTAGATGCCAAATACGCAGACATTTATTTTAATACCCGACCTATCGGTAGCAGAATTGGTGCCGTGGTATCTCCCCAAAGTCAGGTGATTGAAAGTAGAGAGCTACTGGATGAAGCCGTAGCAAGAGAAGAAGCAAAAGTAAAAGCTGGCGAGATGCCGAGACGTCCGGAACATTGGGGAGGATATCAGATCAAGCCGCAGTATTTTGAATTCTGGCAGGGTCGCACTAGTCGATTGCATGATCGCTTTAGGTATACCAAACAGGGTAGCAGCTGGTCTATTGATCGCCTGGCTCCTTAAATTATGCCCTACTCACAACCGATGTCATTCTTGGTTCCCACGTCGTTGTTTGGAAAGCAAAATCCTGATGGTAAAGAAATCGGATTATATCGATCCAGCTTTGCATCGTAGAGTCCATTCTCGACAAAAGCCGTCAGCTGAGTGATTTCTTCATCTGTTAGATTCAGAGGGATGAATAAGGGATCCAATTGTTCTTGCGGCACTTGCGAATTTCTGGGAATCGCTAAATTTTTATACTCGATTACCTCCCTCACACTTCTAAAGTCACCACCGTGACCATAAAATGGGCTATCCTTTAGATTATAGATTTGAGGTATTTTAAACTTGTAGTTGTCTGCCGGAACTCCGGTAAAGCCCCCACGACCCAGATTTTCTACTTTATCAGGCGCGGTCCCATAAATACCAGGACCATCCAGATCAGACATAGCCAGGGCGGCGAAGGCCATCTTATTCAATGCAGGACCGGTATGACAATTGACACAACCCGCTTTTCCAAAAAAGAGTATAGCACCCTTCTTCTCGACTTCAAAGAGAGCGTTTTGATCTCCGGATAACCACTTCTGGAAAGGTGCCTCATTAGCAAGGAGTGTTCGCTCATAGGCAGCAATAGCTAATCCTGCATTTTCTTTATTGTACAAGTCTTCACCTTCTAAACCCGGGTAAGCTGCTTCGAATAGATTCTTATATTCTGTATCCTCACAAAACTTGACATCAACTCCCATCCGATGTACAGATAATCCGGCGATCGCCTGCGTTTCAATTCCTTCGTACCCAAGATGATTTACCTCTTTGGGAGTTCCCGCAGTCCATTGAGATTCAGTACCTTCATTCAATCCAGTAGCTCCAAATTGCCCATTCCATAACATAATTTTCTGCCAGGCTGCATTCATGGCAGAGGGTGTTCGGATGGGTTGAACATCAATAGAATCAATGAGATATCGATCGTCTGGACTCCGACCTTCACCATGCTGCCCAAAACCAGCACCACCCTCACCAATTCCCTGTTTTCTTCCTGCTTGGAATCCAGCACGAGAATGATGACAACTTGCACAGGAATAGGTGAATTTTCCCTCAGGTACGCGAGGATTTATTGCCAATCCCGTTTCGTGATATAAGTGTTTACCCAGTTCAACTTTTTCCGCACTTAGAGGACTATTCGGATCCTGAGGAATGCGATCAAAGTCGCCATTTTCTGGTAATTGGAAAAAAGCCAGGCCTTGACCTTCTGAGAATTTAAGAAGAAGGTCTTCTAGTTCTCTGTCAAGTGCACCCGCACTATCTTCGTCCTTTTGGCAGGCACTAAGTAGGAGGATGACTGAAAATAAGGTGAGTGCGCTCCTAATCATGGGTTACAATTAGTCTTAAAGAAGACAAATATAATACCACATGTGTCGGGGATAAAGACTTTCTGAGATAAAAAAGAGGTATCCGTAGTTTTAACAACCGTTAAAGACCTCAGATTTTCATGTAGATATAGGGCATAGCCTCTCCACCTAACACATAGTTGGGCGTAGCTCCTATCCTTCCATCGACTAAATGCATGCCTGGAAAAGCTTTCCCATTCAGATATTTGCGAAGGATGTTTTGAATTATTTTTTTCATTTTCTCTATGGATTTTTCTATAAGAGATCTGTCTTGAAGGAAATCCATAAGTAAGTCTGCAAAATGGCCTAAAATGTTACTGCCTTTCAAATATTTATTTTCTCCTTATATGTTTCGCATGGAAATCCTGTCTTGTTTAGGACGTCTATGATACCCAGATCTCTTTGTTGAGGAAGCAACAAGTTTCCTTATCTTCATCCAAACAACAGATACCGATTCTATTGCCACTCGGGTTAGATCTTAACCGAATCAAGGGCCAGAATGACGCTTGATAAAGGCTCGGACACGCAAGAATCGGTGACAGGCAACTAAAACGGTGAGTCAACGAACGCCTTTTACACAACGGGTTATCACAGCACTGATCTTCGGAGTCATTCTCCTGGTGCCTATCTTCATTGGCAGTATTTCCGGGCTGATTGTGATGGGGATTTTGTGTGGATTGACGGTCATCGAATACCTTAGTCTTCAGCGGGTGAAGACACCTGCATTCTACTTAATAGTACTTTTTGCAGTATTTATGTACATCAGTATCTGTGGCTTGATACTAACTCAGGGCATTGTTGATGCTGTGCGATACTCTGCCCTATTGTGTGTATTGTTTGACTTGCTACTCCTTTATCGCCTCTTCAAAGCCAGGAATCCCTTTAACTTTCAAATTCAATTGTTACCCTCTGTCTTATACATAGCGATACCTATTGCATTGCTATATGGATTGGCGAGCTTTGATGGCCAGTACCGACCCCGCATGGTCGTTGCCATCCTGTGTCTGATATGGATCAATGACGTGATGGCATATTTAGTAGGCCGTCGCTTTGGCAAGACACCCTTTGCCCCCCATGTATCTCCGAAAAAGACCTGGGAAGGCTCGATTGCTGGATATATTGCCACCGTTATACTGGGTATTCTTATCCATTTTATACTGGATCACCTGGCTATTTGGGAGTGGATGGTGATTGGATTTATTGTAGGCACTATTGGATCCATTGGTGATCTGGTGGAGTCTCTCTTTAAGCGTAAATTAGGCATTAAGGATTCCGGGACCTTCCTGCCAGGGCATGGTGGTTTACTGGATCGACTGGACTCTCTACTTTTTGCGGTGCCCTTTGTCGTGTTATTTCTCTTTATAGCAGATTACATATGATTTTTCCTACATTTGTAAGGAGCTAAACTCCAGAGACCCATGTTCCGATTACATAAAGAAGGGACCACCACCATCCTGATCGTTTGTATATTGATCATCATAGTCGGGGCACTATCCCTCTACATGGCTCAGCCCTTTCGAATTATCATTGCCATTGGCCTGCTCATTTTTCTCTTTCTAATCCTCTATTTCTTCCGCCATCCCGACCGGCAAATACCTTCCAAAAAGACACGAAGTCTCTATGCTCCGGCAGATGGGAAGGTCGTCGTGATCGAAGAAGTAATGGAAACAGAATACCTCGATAGAAAATGTAAGCAGATTTCAATTTTTATGTCTCCCCTCAATGTCCATATTAATTGGAATCCTATGTCTGGTCTCGTGGCGTACAAGAAACATCATCCAGGTAAATATCTGGTGGCGTGGCATCCAAAATCTTCGACAGAAAATGAACGCACCACAGTGGTCTACCAATCAGGTAATCGCCAGGTCCTGGTACGTCAGATCGCAGGAGCTGTAGCCAGACGTATTGTCAATTATCTGGAAGAAGGACAAACTGTGGAGCAAGGTGATCAGATGGGCTTTATCAAGTTTGGATCGAGAGTTGATATTCTTGTACCACTCGACACTGAAATCCTGGTCACCCTCGAGCAAAAAGTAAAGGGTAATCAGACCCTAATCGCCAACCTACCCGGATAAATCACTTTTTATCCTTCTTTTCTTTTTTCATCTGTGGGAAGAAAATCACTTCCTGAATAGATGTCTGATTCGTGAGCAGCATGGTCAATCGATCAATACCAATACCTAAACCGGACATGGGAGGCATCCCATATTCCATGGCTCTGAGAAAGTCCTGGTCCAATGCCATGGCTTCATCATCACCGCGCTCCGCCAGCTTCAATTGATCCTCCAATCTTTCGCGCTGATCAATCGGATCATTGAGCTCGGTATACGCATTGGCGATCTCATTACAATTGACAAAAAGCTCAAAGCGTTCTACCAGACCTTCCTTGTCACGATGCTTCTTCGCCAATGGGGTCATCTCGATAGGATAGTCCGTGATATAGGTAGGTTGTACCAGATGTTCTTCCACTTTCTCTCCAAAAATCTCATCGATTATTTTTCCTTTGCCCATGGAAGGATCTAATTCGACATGCAAATCTTTGCACACTTTTCGTAAGGCTTCTTCATCCATGCCTTCTACATCGACACCTGCGTATCCTTTGATGGCATCATACATCGAGAGTCTTCTAAAAGGAGGTGTAAAATCAATTACATTTTCACCTACCTGTGCTTGAGGACTTCCCAGCACTTTGAGCGCAATCTGATGAATCAGCTGCTCCACCATTTCCATCATCCAGTGGTAGTCCTTGTAGGCAACATAGATTTCCATGGACGTAAACTCGGGATTGTGGGATCGATCCATCCCCTCATTTCGGAACATCTTTCCGATCTCATACACCCCATCAAAACCTCCCACTACCAATCTTTTCAGGTACAGTTCATTGGCAATGCGCATGTAGAGCTCCATATCCAAGGTATTGTGATGGGTTTTAAAAGGTCTTGCCGCCGCACCCCCGTGGATGGGCTGAAGGATAGGTGTCTCTACTTCAAGCCAACCTTGCTCATCGAAAAATTTACGCATTTCCGAAACTACCTGTGTGCGTGCCTTGAAAATTGATTTGACCTGAGGATTCACGATCAGATCCACGTAACGCTGACGATACCGAAGATCAGGATCTGTAAAGGCATCGTATGTCTTTGTTTCACCTGTCGCTTCATCCACCTTAGTCTTTACAATCGGCAGAGGTTTCAGTGATTTACTCAGCAATACCAATTCAGTAACATGCACGGAGGTCTCTCCCACTCTGGTCTTGAACACATACCCCTTCACTCCGATATAATCACCAATATCCAATAGCTTCTTGAATACCGTGTTATACAGGGTTTTATCTTCACCAGGACAGATGTCATCTCTGGAAACATATATTTGGATTCTGCCTGAACTATCCTGCAGCTCAGCGAAAGAAGCTTTGCCCATGATACGTTTCATCATCAGTCGACCCGCCAGACACACAGACTCATAGCCTTCTGCACCTTCCTCATAGGTTTCTTTAATGTCCCTGGCTAATTGATTGACGGGAAATTTGGCCGGTGGGTAGGGATCAATGCCCAAATCCCTGATTTTCTGAAGATTCTCTCTACGTACAAGTTCCTGTTCGCTCAAGTGTTCACTCATGGTTTTTGCTTCTTGCTTGCGGGCGCAAAAGTACTGTCTTTCTGGAAAGGTAGGAACTGAATTGGCATCTAAAGATTCAAGGATATTAAAATGAACTTCGGGGCAGGTTAGGATTCTCACAAAAAAGGCTAAACTACCCCTGATGCAGGGTGGGCTCTTGGGAGACCACGGAATGAGGGTTGAGACCAAGGAATATTCTAATTTACGTGAAGAAATAATGAGTAAATCTACCAGCCACATCACCCAAAATGGCTATTTGTGTCTGAAGAATGCGTGTGATTTCTTACCTTTTAGGTGATACTCTCAACCTTACCCTGAGGCCCTGGTATCAATTACTTAAAAAGTCAGGAATCACATGAAAAGTAAAAACAATCGACGATCTTTCCTCAAACTATCTTCGACAGCAGCGGCATTCTTTGGTCTGGGGCACTCTGCCATGAGTCCTTTGGAAAAACTGATTTCTCTCGAAGAACGCATGTCCAACAGACCCGCTGAGCAGCTTAGCGTCATCAACTTGAAGAAACCTCCCATTTCGACCGTGAAAGTGGCTATGCTTGGTTTAGGTAATCGCGGAACGGGTCAGGCGAAATTGGTCAATGCCCTCTTCCCAGACAAAGCCCAGATCACTGCCATCTGTGACTTGCAGGAAAAACAAGTGGAAAAAACATTAACTCATCTCAAGGAAAAAGGACAAAATCCTGCCACTTACTCCGGATCAGAAGATGCCTGGAAAGAGATGGTACAACGCGATGATATTGATCTGGTGATCATATGTACTCCCTGGAAAGAACATGTGCCGATGGCCTTGTACTGCATGGATCAGGGAAAACACGTGGCGGTGGAAGTACCTGCAGCGTGGACTTTGGATGAGTGCTGGGCATTGGTAAACAAGGCCGAGGAAACACAGCTCAACTGCATGATGTTGGAAAATGTCTGCTATGGTGAGGAAGAATTATGGGTGCTCAATATGGTGCAACAGGGAGTATTTGGTACCCTGACCTATGGTGAAGCGGCGTACATACACAACCTACGAGACAGCCTTCTAGGAGATCAGCACTACTACAACAATTGGCGGATGAAAGCCAATATGGAGCAGGATGGTAATCTCTATCCCACCCATGGCCTGGGTCCCGTGGCTCAGTATATGGATATAAACCGAGGGGATAAGTTTGAAAAATTGGTGTCCATGAGTAGTCTGGAGGCCAGCCTCAGTGAGATCACCCCAACCCTAGATCCAAACCATCCCTTTTACCAGGAAGACGATATTGCGCATGGTGACATGAATAATACACTGATAAAGACTGCCAAAGGGAGAACCATCCTTGTACAACATGATGTGGTGAGCCCCCGACCGTACAGCCGTATCAATGCACTGGCGGGCACCAAGGCCTATCATGAAGGATACCCCAGTCGACTATCTGTGGCCGGAGAGGGTCATGAATGGCTTGATCCGGATGCTTTCCAGGAGTACAAGATAAAATACCGTCATCCTATTTGGGCAAAACTTGAGGATGGCATTAAGGAACATGGCGGGCATGGTGGAATGGACTTTGTCCAGATCTACCGCCTGATCGATTGTCTCAATAACGGCTGGCCACTGGATATGGATGTATATGATGCCGCAAGCTGGTCTTCATTGATTCCACTTACCAAGCTTTCAATTGAGCTAGGAAATATACCTGTGCAGGTACCCGATTTTACAAGAGGGGCTTGGGATCAGCAGAGAGCTCTGGGCATTTTTGCGAATGTGTGAACTGACTCATAAGCCTTTGTGAATAAAAGAATTTGCTCTTTGCAAAATTTGATCTTCACAAAGTTGTTACAATATTTCATTTTTACTTTCAAAAAATGATACTTAATTTAATGGGGTAATACATAACCCCCTATGTATCCACGCCATCACCATCGTCTATCATGGACCCTTGTCCTCATTGGGGTCTATTGTGCATTGTGTGCACAGAATGACTTATTCATATCAGAATATGTCGAAAGTACTTCCAATAAGTGCATTGAGATTTTTAATCCCACGGATCACACCATTAGTTTGGGTGGATTGTATCGATTGCGGAAAAGCAGCGACGGTAATCCAATAAGTACCTTGAGAAACCTCTCGGGCTCCATCTCACCCAAGTCCACTCTGGTCACCTGTACTTCGGGATCCTCCTTCCCTTTTGATTTATCGCTGGGAGTGGCAGGATTCAATGGGAATGATGCCATTATTCTGGAAAAAAATGGAAGTGCCATTGATATCTTTGGTAATCCCGAATGTGGTATTGATGTACCCATGGATGCCTGGCAATCGGGTGGCTTCAGCACCAGTGATGTCACATTGGTCAGAAAACCCTGCATTCGAAAAGGTGTCCGCAATGATCCTCCCAACGCGGGATGTCCCTTCCCTACCCTTTCCTCTGAATGGATAGAATTTTCACAAAATGATCTCAGCCATCTGGGAGACCATGATTTTCTTTACGAATTAGAAGAGGTCGTCATCTCTGATCCAACATCCTGCGGAAGTAATGATGCTATGATAGAAGTGTTGGCAGTGGGTACGGGATTAGAGTACTCGAAAGACGGCGATAGCTGGCAGTCCAGTCCAATCTTTAACAACCTATCTCCTGGCAACTATACCATTGTCGTTCGTGCCGAAGTAAGCCCATCTTGTCGGGAAGAACGTTCGATTCAAATCAGGGATCCAGATCCACCGATAATCAGTAATGTTGATGTTAAAGATCTGTCCGACTGTAATGTTTCGGATGGGGAGATTCGTATTGAAGTGAATGGAGCAGATATCGAATATAGTATCAACGAAGGACAAACCTTTCAATCAGGCAATTCTTTCACAGGACTTGTTTCGGGCACGTATGATATCATGATAAGATCCGGGGGATCGGACAACTGCATTGATGAAACAACTGCAACCCTGTTTGACCCGGAAAGTCCAACCATTCTACAAATAAAAACAAGCCCAATAACTGACTGTCTGGATGCCAATGGGTCGATTGAAATTGAAACCTCCGGACCTGACGCTCAATATTCCATCGATAATGGGGACACATGGTTCAATGATCCATTGTTCTCAGGTTTGTCTGATGGGATGTATCAATTGGAAGTCAGAAACCGGGATGCAACATCTTGTATTGATCGGGAACAAATATCTATTTCAGCTATAGAGAATGTTGAAACAGCTCTATTAAGTGTAGAGGAGACTTCCTGCACCGGAGAACGAGATGGCAGTATCGAAATTGAAGTCAGTGGTGGCTCAGGATCCTATCAATTTGATTGGTCTGGTCCCTCAAATATTGATGATACAGAAGATCCTTCACGACTGCTGGCGGGAACGTATTCGGTCACTGTATCAGATTTAAGTTGGGTAAATTGCCAATCTGAATTGGGCCCTATAGAAGTCCCTGAAAACACGGACATTCGAGATTATGAAATTGAACCATTACCCATCTTTTGCGATTCAGATCCACCCTTTCAATTGCCGGAAAAGAATGACGGCATTAATGGTGGATGGCTGGGACCCGGTGTGCATAACTCACGATTTAATCCGTCTGGACTATCGGGGGAAATTGATTTACGTTTTGTCCCCTCACAAGGACAATGTGCAGCTACCCAATATGTGACAGTCCAGGTAAAGGAATCAATCACACCCAAACTGGATCCGATACCTGAACTATGCAGTAATTTTGTTCCGATCGAACTACCAGAAGAGCAAGATGGTCTTACCGGCAATTGGAATGGACCCGGAGTTAACTCCAATATTTTTGATCCCGCCACTTTGGATGGCACCATCGAACTGACCTTTACTCCTGATGCTGCCTGTAGTACTACTGCAACTTTAGAAATACAGGTGATATCGACGGAAACTTTGGACTTTTCTCTTCCTACATCCATCTGCCTCAATGACCCTCCCCTCGTATTACCTTCAAAACCCGAAAATATTGAGGGTATATGGTCTGGACCCGGTGTCAAAGGGGACATTCTGGACCCTGAAGGGTTACACGGATCTATACGGCTGAATTTCACACCAGATCCAGGTTTTTGTGCCCAGCCAACAGAAGTCAAGATAAAGATTGAAGAACCCTCCAAACCATTACTAGCACTCCCGACCGTTGTATGTATTTCTGCTGCACCATTGGAATTACCCAGAACAATATCTGGTATATCGGGATCATATACAGGAGATCTTATCACTGGATATAGATTCATTCCGGATAGTTCCGTGACATCATCCGAAGTCACATTTATTCCAGATCAAGGTACTTGTCAACTACCCGTCACGACCAGTATAGAAATCGATCCGGGATTTAACACCTCCTATTTTAAAACGCCTCCCAGCTGTTACGATAGTCAAGATGGAGCCATTCAAATTGAAATCATAGACGGCACCGCTCCCTTCGCCTTCGATTGGGACAACGACGGGTTTGGTGACATGGATGATACAAATCAAATAGTTAATATAAAATCCGGAGTGTACGAAGTAAGAATTAATGATCAGTTGGGATGTAGCGACACCATGATTATTAATTTAGCTGCACCTTCGATAATTTCCCTTTCACATGAAGAATCCACGGTAAATGATAGTCTATTCAAAGTAGAGATCAAGGTGGAGGGTGGCACTTCCCCTTATAGTTATGAATGGGATAGTGGCGACACAGATTCCTCAGTATATGGACTGAGTGAAGGACTCTACACAGTGACTGTGACAGATGCAAACGGGTGCTCCGAGGTACTATCGATGGAGCTTAAGAAAAATGCCTGTCTTATCGCGATTGATACAAGCGTTACTCCCATTACATGCTTTGGAGGTTCAGATGGTGAAATAACTCTGATGTCAGTTGACTCTTCAATGACTTATTCATGGTCACATGATTCAGTACTAGGGATGAATTTTGCTAGTGGCTTGGATGCCGGTTTCTACCAGGTCCTTGCTCAAAATACATCTGGATGCACCGCTGAATTTGCCATCTTTTTAGATGAGCCTGATTCTTTAGTGGTAGAAATTTCATCGACAGATGAGACCCAGGCAGGTGCCCACGATGGCACCATAGATCTATTGATTGAAGGAGGTACGGGCCCCTACTCCGTTCTTTGGGATGACCTTAGCATGGACATGCAACGCCTAGGCCTAGCCCCAGGACCCTATGTATATGTGGTCGAGGACATGGGTGGGTGCTCCGTACAGGACACGGTAACTATTTCTAAGGTTTCGTGTATTCTAGATGCATCCCTGGTCACGATCGATGCATCTTGCCATAATTCAAATGATGGCATGGCAAAGATCTCTGTTCAGGACGTTGGAATGGTACGCTTCAATTGGAGTCATGATCCGACTCTCCAAAGCGATTCGGTATCGAACCTTCCGTCTGGGTCTTATACCGTGACGGTAAGTGATAGTAGTGGTTGTGAAGTGACGCATGACTTCGAGATCGCTAGTCCGGAAGCTATCACGATAGAATCCAGCATAGAGTTTCCAGTTGATTCCCTGAGTGATGATGGGCAAATCACGGTTACGCCCTATGGAGGGACTGGCTCCCATCAATTTCAATGGTCGACCAGAGACACAGCTCCGGTCATTGAAGGTCTTTCTGTTGGGAACTATGACTTGATTGTTACTGATCAAAATAATTGTCGTGATACATTTCACTTTTCCCTTCACGCGCAATCTATCCCATGCAGCTTCAGTCCAACTGTGTATGCTGAATACCATTGTGATTCTGGAGGAACGGCAAGAGTTGTAGATCCCGGTGGTGACTGGCAAATTAGTTGGAGTTTTGATTCTCAGATATCGACCCCTGATCTGGTGGGACTCACTGAAGGAGTACATTTTGTGGTCGTTTCAGATGGCTCAGGGTGCTCAGATACCCTGGAATTCGAAATATCCAGGCCAGGGATTGAATATTGGATTGAGGAAAGCCATGAGACTATTTCTGGAGCAAAAGATGGTTCTATACAGGTTTTAGCAGCAGATACTTCGCATGTAAGTATCCTTTGGAGTAATGGTGAAAAGAGCTGGGTACTTGATTCACTGAGTCCCGGTATTTTTATTTTTGAAATCACTGGACGAGATATTTGTCCAATCACGGATTCCGTTGTGATTTCACCGGCCGAATCTTGCAACATTGACTTTCTGGCGGAAATCAGTTCAAGTCATTGCGGGCATGATGATGGTACTATCTTCCTGGAAGTCATCAATGCTGTTGGCATACCTGAAGTATCCTGGCCACATCTTAACATCAAGAGTAATTATCTGGAAAATCTTGCGCCGGGATTCTATCCGTTCTTGATCGAAGATGGATCGTGCACATTGACGGATTCTCTCTTTGTTCCTGAAGAAAATTTGGAGATAAATCTTCAAGTCTACCCTCATCAATGTGATCAAACCGGCGGAATAGAAATCCGAGCAGTCGATAGAGCAAGTCTTCTTCACATCATGCTCAACGATACGATTAAAGTTTCACCTTCCGAATTTCAACCATTGCCTGCGGGAACATATTATTTAGAGGCCGAAGGTGAATTTTGTGGTGTAAAAGATACCATTGAAATATATTCCGACTTCGATATGACTGTGACACCCGATACCACGATAAAGTTTGGTCAGCAGATTAGTTTACACTCTTCAGCTGATACATCGCTATTAGAATCCTTTGGATGGTCCGACCGATCAGGTACCCAATGCAGTCACTGCACAACGGTAGACATCCAACCTGAAGAATCAAATACCTACCATTTTTACTACCAACTGAAAGAGGGTTGCAACGGCTACCTGGAGACCAGAGTCCGTGTTGACAAAAGTGGTTTAGTATATGTGCCTAATGCCTATTCGCTCAATGGGGACGGTATCAATGAATCATTCCAGGTTTATGACCCTTTAGGCCTGGTGGATCATATTATCTCTTTTGAAGTCTTCGATCGCAGAGGTACCCTCGTCTATAAAAAGGAAGGATTTGCAGCAAATGAAGCCTTAAGTGACTTTGGTCAAATAACCCAGGACGTTATGGCTCCCTACGTGCTGATGTCAGTACTCAAAATAAAAATGAGAGAGGGTCGTACCAGAAAATACGTGAGTGACATCACGATCATTAAGTAGGATCACCACTACCCCCAATTTTAGGGATAGGACAGAGAGTCAATTGGTCAGAAATTTAGATCAAAATTATTCTCATTCCTCACTTCTTAACACTTCATCATGAAACGCATTAACCTTACATGCCCACTACTTATTCATTTTTTATTGTGTATTCTATTCCTTTCTGCAGTCCAGGCCCAGGGTGATCTCGGAGTAGATGGTTCGGTCATTGTCGGAGGAACTGCCGGACCTGGCATCATCGAACTCATAGGCAATAATAGCTCGCAGACGAAATACGGTGCCATGAAAATGGTAGATCTGATCTCCGAGTCCAATGGATCTGATAAGGACGATCTATTACTGGAAGCCGCAGGAGGTATATTCTTTAGAATTGACAATAATGGAAATGGAATATCCGGAGATCATGGTTTTTCAGTATTCAAAGATGACACACATTTGTTTGAGATCAAGCAAAATGGTCAGTAGTAATTGGTACAAATCAACCCGCTACCAATTTTAAACTTTCGGTCGATGGGAAAATAGCTTCTGAAGAAGTCCTTGTCGAATTGTCAGGATCCTGGCCAGACTATGTTTTCAAACCTGATTCAAAATTGCCCATTTTAATTATCTTTTTAACTGAATAAATATTAAGAAATGAATGAAGAAAACCTATCTCCAAGAGAGTATGAAGTAATTCAACTCATTTCATGGGAATACTCAATTATAGAAATTGCTCAGCAGTTGTTTTTGAGCCCGGAAACGATAAAAAGTCATAGAAAAAATATCATTAAGAAACTAAATGTTAAGAATTCCGCAGGCATTGTCCGGAGGGCATTTGAACTCGATCTGATTTCTGTTCAGGAAAAAAATTGAAAAAGTTTATCGTCTCGCTACTCTCTGAGAATGATCATGGCAAAATCAGCAATACTACCCCCAGGGGTAGGTCGTAGGTATGAAAGCATGCCTACTTTCACAGGAAAGTATACCTATGCGTCACCTCATTATATATGCCTTTGCCTTCATGCTGACAATGCCCCTGACAGCACAATCCAGTATCTATTGGGCGAAAAAAGGAAATGGATTTTGGCATGTAGCCAATAACTGGATAGTACCAGGTGGTACTCCACAGAATCGTGTGCCCAATGCAATGGACACCGTCTACATTCAACATGACTCTGTGATCATTTCCAGTGGAGTAAATGCTTTTGCCCGACGCATTGAGCTGGGAGTAGTGGACTCAGCCGGAACCGGACTGGCGATATTAGATGGGGGATCGTTAAGTATTAATATTGTTAATTCGGACACTTCCAATGATTCCGGCATCAAAATTACTAGAGCTTCTCTACTGAATATTGGAAATCTCCAAATCAAAAACAGTAACTACGGCATTGAGGAAATTGCCGAAGCCTATATCGAAAACCGAGGCATGATGACGATCGACTCCTGTAGTCCGTCTGCAATTAGTATGGACGGAGAACTTCGTAATACGTCAACTGGCTACATTCAGGTAGACTTCATCCCAAATGAAAATGGAATTTTCTCGCGAGGCATAGTTGCAGGAAAAATCACTAACGATGGTCATTTTGAAATGACGAATATTACCGGGTATGCCATTAGTTGTGATGAAATTATAAATGAAAGTTACATCTCTGTAGTTGCATCAGGGGGTGGCATCATTTCTGGCAAATGTGAAAACTTCAAAAAAGTTGAAGTCTGGGACTGCGCCTCCGGAATTTCCAGTGATACTATACTAAATAACGATAGTATTATAATAGACGGTATTTCACAGGGTCTTATTTGTGATGTTTTTAAAAATTATGGATACCTTCTTATTCATGATATTTTTATTCAGGGAATTAATGTATCAGAATCATTGCTCAATGAAAATGGTGGAGAATGCCTTCTCAGTAATTCGACAAACTATTCATGTGAAGGATTATATAACGAAGGCATCCTTGATAACTACGGAGTCATCCGTGTTGACTCCTTTCTTTTGCTTGAAGATGTAGGTATAACCAACCACGGCACAATCAACAATTACCAGGATATTGAGATGACCTCATTGACTTTAGGTCTTCTTAATCAGGCATCCCTTGTAAATATTGGTGGTACCTTGCAGATTTACGAATGCGCAGCTGGTATCTCTAACAACGTTTCACTAATTAACGACTCGGGAGGACTCATCGATGTATCAGCATCCAATACAGGATACAGTACCAGTACTTCTTCATCCAATGAAAATAGAGTGGGTTGTACCATGACAATTCAAGGAGGAACTGTACCATTTTCCATCAATGGTGCTTCCACTTTTGAGAACTTTGGACTCCTGGAAATCAATAATTAACTCGCTTCAACAAACTAAAAGACTCGTATAGACACTCGTTATAGACCCAGCATCAGAAGAAACTAGTAATTCAATAATATCAGTAGCTTTAGGTGCCACATCAACTATGTGATGCCCACTAAAAACAGGAGATCGAAAAAGACATTTAAATTTCGCCCCTTGAAATATGTCCGCCTGATCATATTCGTAGTCTTCTGGGCCTTCACCCGATACTACCGCATCCGAAAATCCTTACCCCAGGAAGTAAGAAAAATAGAAGGACCTTATCTACTTCTTTCCAACCACGTGGGATACTGGGATCCTTTTATTATTGGCCATTTTTTGCCCAGATTTACTCACTTTGTTTCGTCGGATGCTGCGTTTCGCACACCTCTTGCCGGATTTTTTCTACCGCGACTGGGGGTCATCCCCAAGAAAAAGAATATGCGTGACACACAGGTAATCCGGGACATTATGCATGTATTGGAGCATGGGGAGGGAGTTGGCATATTTCCAGAGGCCGTGCGTAACTGGGCGGGAAAGACCCTACCCATAGATCCTTCTATAGGTAAACTAATCAAACTATTGAAAGTGCCCGTTATTGTCTCAGTCAGTAGAGGCATGCATCATTTCAATCCTCGGTGGTCAAAGAAAGTAAGAAGAACCTATGTCGAAGTAGACTATCAATTACTCTTCACCGAAAAAGATCTGCAAAGCCTTGAAGTAGATGAGATTAATGCGAAAATTAAGACGGCACTACAGCACGATGAAATAGAATGGCAAAAAAGTCAAAAAAACTTAATTCGATCCAGTCGACGCGCGGAGCACATAAATCATGTACTTTTCGTCTGTCCGGCATGTCATGCAATAGGATCATTTTCAGCAAAAGGTAATGAGTGCACCTGCCTAGGATGTGGGTACTCAATTTCGATTGACTATTATTCATTCTTCCGTACGACAAGTGACCATCGGCATTACTTTGACAACATCAGAGAATGGTATAATTGGCAGGAAAAATGGATGGTTGAGCATATTTTCAATTTATACATCCAAAATGACAAAGGATTAATTTTTGAAGATAAAAACATCGCCATTTATTGTGGTGCCGAAGACATCCCATTAAAACGAATAGGAAACGCCACACTATCATTGTTCACCGACAGAATTGAGATCAAATACGATGTCACTAAAAAAATTGAAAACTTACTCCTTGACGAGTTACTCACCATCAATCCCCAGGTGCATGAAAAAATTGAAATCATCTATGGCGATAAAATATATCGGGCCATCGGAGGGGACCCGGGAGTCTCCGGATTAAAATGGGAAATTGCGGCAAATGCCCTGTGGAAGAAAATGGGGCAGGAATATAAATTGTCGTCGTATATTAATATTGACAAATAATAAATGGACCAGGGCATTAATCTTCCACCTTCAATTGATACAAATACATTTGGATGGTATTCTGCAGACCAAAATACAAGGCATCAGAAACGAGAGCATGGCCGATGGAAACCTCCAGTAGTCCCGGCATATGCTGTTGAAAATACTTTAGGTTGTCAAGGTTTAAATCGTGTCCGGCATTTATCCCCAATCCACATTCCCCTGCGACTTTGGCTGCAGCAGTGAATGGCGCTACTGCTGAGGCAGGGTCCTTCGCATAGTCTTTAGCATAGTCACCGGTATAAAATTCAATACGATCTGTACCTACTTTTTTGGCTCCTTCGACCATCTTGGGGTCCGGATCAAGAAAAAGCGAAGTGCGTATACCTTTCGCCTGCAATTGACCGATTATATCCTCTAGAAATGCCTGATGCGTGATGGTGTCCCAACCCGCATCAGAAGTGAGTGCTTCTGGTGCATCGGGTACCAAGGTACATTGATGGGGGCGGTTTTCTAACACCAACTCCATAAAACGTGGAGTGGGATTTCCTTCGATATTAAACTCTGTGGTGACAATCTCCTTCAGTGCGGGCACGTCGCTGTAGCGGACATGTCTCTCATCTGGTCTGGGATGCACCGTAATACCTTGCGCTCCAAAAGCCTCGCAATCTTTCGCCACTTGCACCAGATCGGGAAGATTTCCCCCACGGGAGTTTCTAATCAGAGCAACTTTGTTAATATTGACACTAAGATTCACCATACACACAAAGATACACTTGAATAATCAACAAATAGAGATCATAGACCGACAGATTTCGATCCGTCATCTGATTCAGTTTCTCGTGATATTGATAGGATCGATCCTATTGGGCACACTGGTAAATGGAGCTGTTTTCCTGATGCTTGGTATCGATGCGTCTGAGATCATGGCAAGTAATGAGGGTGCATCCACACTAAGATGGTCTTTGTTGATTCTCCACTTTTTTAGCTTCCTGGCACCTTCGGCCCTTTTCCTAATTATCAAACACCGGCGACTGGTAGGCTCATTTCTACAACCCAGATCACAAACACAGATATCCTGGTATTTCGTGAGTATTCTGATGTTGCTGGTCATGATGCCCTTGATACAATACAGCTATCAGCTCAATCAAATGATGCCTCTACCTGATTGGATGAAAAGCATGGAGGGCGATGCTGCCAATACGCTCAGCAAGCTCATTGAAATGGATAGCATAGGTACACTGATCATCAATCTCCTGATTATTGCCATCCTGCCTGCCCTGGGTGAAGAGCTCCTTTTTAGAGGCATTGTACAGCGATACGGGTATTCACTATTTAAGAAGCCGGTGACGAGTGTCTGGGTTACAGCCGTACTGTTCAGTGCCATTCATTTTCAATTTGAAGGATTTATTCCCCGATTTCTACTAGGTCTATTTCTTGGTTATCTCTACTACTGGACCGGACGCATCATATTACCCATAATTGCTCATTTGTTTAACAATGGCTTGATGGTGGTAGCCAGCTTCCTATATCCCGAGGAAATGCTGACCGGTGCCGAAGAGATGATGCCTTCGGTCTCCCTGGTATCAGCACTCATCAGCATCATCTTGATCGTGCCGGGCATCCTCTATTTCAAACGTCTAGTGGACGATAATAAGCCCATCCATCACTGACTACTTTTGTAAGTGAATCCACAGCAACTTTAGTATTATTGAGGATCTCACGATCACGATACATGTGGTCATTGATGAAAAAGACCAGCCAATGAGATCTCATACGTTCTTCCTTCTCCAAAATATCCTGATCTATTTGATAGTACTAACAGTACTTCCACACACCTTATCTGCGAAGGTTTTGGAAGTACAGGTACATTCGCGAGATACGGTGATGAATGGTCAGTCCTGGGGCGATGCAGGGGCTTATGAACTGATCCGTGGAGTGGTGATTTTTGCCACAGACCCGGCAAATCCTGCCAATGCCCGCATTACAGACCTACATCTGGCTCCTCAGGATGATGAAGGAATGGTACGATCCAGTGCTGATCTAGCGGTATTAAAACCCCTCGATCCGTCAATATCAACTTTGGCATTTGTGGAAGTAAGCAATCGGGGAGGCAAATTCACCCCAGCTTATTTTCTGGAAGGAACAGGGATCCTAAATGATGTGAATGATCCGAAGCAATTTGGGGATGGTCTGTTAATGAAGCAAGGTATTACGATGATCTGGGTAGGATGGCAATTTGATTTGCCGGAAAGTGAAGACTTGCTGAACTTCATAACGCCCACGGCCAAATACCCTGAAGGAGCCCCGATCATAGGTCTGGTGCGTAGTGACTGGGTCGTCGACGAGAACACTCATGAACTTGGTCTAGGCCATCGAACTATGCAAGGATATCCTGTTTATGACCCGTCTTCAGACATACATACCTTGACAAAACGTAGTGGCCGATATGCGCCGAGAATACCTGTAAGCAGAGATTCCTGGGATTTTGGCAATTATTCAAACGGCGAAATTGAACCGTCAACCACACATATTGCCAGCAAGGAGGGTTTTGAAGCAGGCTATATCTATGAGCTCGTATATCATTCGGTGGATCCTGCCCTGGTTGGACTGGGTCTCACTGCTATTCGAGATATTATTTCCTATGCGAAGTATGATACAAACTGTCTGTTCCCGGTACAAAAAGGAATTGCAACGGGAGTATCCCAGACCGGAAGATTCTTGCGCATGTTGATGTACCTGGGTCTTAACCAGGATGAAGAAGGTAGAAAAGCATATGACGGACTCATGATCATGACGGCTGGAGCAGGAAGAGGCAGTTTCAATCATAGATTTGCTCAACCTTCCAGAGACGCCCATCGATATTCCGCCTTTTTTTATCCTACTGATATTTTCCCTTTTGCCAGTCAAGAACAGCCGGACATCGAAGGTGGTCTTCCTGATGGATTGCTCAGTCATATCGAACGAAAATATTTTCCAAAGACCTTCTATATCAATACAGGCTATGAGTACTGGGGGCGTGCTGCAAGTCTGATTCATACGACACCAGATGGATTGCAGGACCTTCCTCCTATGTCACATGAACGTATTTATCATCTTGCAAGTGGCCAACACTTTGTAGATCAATTTCCTCCGAATGGTTCAGAGCCTCCATATATTGGCAATCCTCTATTTTTCAAACCTAATTATAGAGCCTTAGCCATTGCGCTACAACGTTGGGTGGAATATGAAGAGGACCCACCAGAGAGTCATTATCCTAAAATAGAAGACGGAACACTCACGGATATTTCCAGCCTTAATTATCCTAAGATATCTGACTTCACTCCAGCAAATGTAATGCAAACTGCTCATCAGGTTGATTATGGAGCCCAATGGTCGAAGAAGGGCATCATCACAAATCAACCTCCTCTTATCGGCGCTTCATATGGAATGAAGGTTCCACAAGTGGACCGTTTCGGGAATGAATTGGGAGGCATTCGGAATGTAGAATTAATGGTACCTCTAGCCACCTATATACCCTATAGCCTGAGGACCGGGTTAAAGGGATCGCCCGAGGAGCTGCGGGATTTTAGAGGGACGTATATACCTTTTCCTAAAACTGATAAGAGTGATGACCCACGACCTGCCATAAAGACCCTTTACTCCGCTAAGAAAGACTACTTGGGTAAGATTCGTCAGGCGGTGGATTCACTGGTGGCAGAACGGTTGGTCTTACCGGACGATGTCCATTCGTTGATGCACAGGGCCAGTAGATACTGGAGTTGGATCATGGAGGAAGATGTGAAGACCTCAGCCCCGGTTAAGGTATTGAGCTTTAACATTCGCTATGACAATCCTGGTGATGGTGAGGATCAGTGGGGCAATCGAAAGGATCGTGCAGTGCAAGTGGTTGATTCCCTAGAATTGGATTTCTTTGGCCTTCAGGAGGCTCTGTTGCATCAGGTCAACGATATGCAACGTGGTGTCAAAGGATATCGGTGGATTGGTGTGGGACGTGAAGACGGTATAGAAAAGGGAGAATTTGCCCCCTTGTTTTATAACCGAAAGAAATGGAAGTTAGAAGATGAGGGACACTTTTGGTTAAGTCAAACACCGTTCAGACCCTCGACCGGTTGGGATGCCGCGTTGCCCAGAATAGCCACGTGGGGTCGCTTCTCACAGAAGGTTACGGGTAAGACTATATACGTATTTAATACGCATTTTGATCACCGGGGAGAGCACGCCCGATATGAAAGTGTGCTCCTCTTGAAGCGTCAGGTGCGTGAAATAGCCGGTGAGCATCCCATCCTTTTAATGGGTGATTTCAACTTCAGTCCAAAGACTGCTCCTTATCTGGCCATGACAAATTATGATGATCATGCAATATGGGATACACGGGTAGTGGCAAATTCTAATAGCGGTCCGGCAGGTACCTTTTCAGGATTTGATGCCCGAAAGCCCCTTCCCATTCAGCAAATTGACTACATATTTTCAAGTGACAAAGTAGATGTGCGATCCTTTGAAGTAATACAATACCCGTCAAGAGGACATCACGTCTCAGATCATTTTCCGGTATACACGGAGGTTGATATTCATTAGATCAGGCGTACTGCTCAAAGAATTCGAAGGCTCTTTTTTCTGTGTAGGTCCGTTCCTGACCGGGTGACCAGAATCCAACGTGTCCTCCCTGATCAGGAGTCTCCAAAAATACGAATCCCTGGTTTTCGCAAGTCTTGTAAGGAAAACTAGGTTTGTCCAGGAAGGGATCATTTTTAGCATTGATCAACAAAGTATTTGTGCGAATACCCTTAAGGAAATTGTTTGCTGAGCCCTGATCATAATATTCCTCAGCACTTGAAAACGAAGAAATTTTGGTCGTGAAACGATCATCAAATTCTCTCCAGGAGGTTACCTTGTGATATCCGCTGAGATCAAGTACGCCGGGAAACATTTGATTTTTTATATCAAATTTCTTCTTCAATGAACGCATGAATCTTCGCGTGTAGAGGTAATTGTACCACTGACTCAGACGGTCAGAAGATGAGCCGAGATCACAGGGAACAGATACTGCCATTGCACTTCTTACATTGAGAGGCACTTTGGCCCCTGTAAGACCCAGGTATTTTAGTATCACATTGCCTCCCAGACTATATCCTGCCAGGTGAATTGAAGCGTAGTCGTAATTTCTATTGACATATTCAATCATAAAAGTGAGGTCTTCGATTTCTCCATGATGATACATACGCAACAGGCGATTCATCTCTCCACTACAAGACCTGAAGTTAATGGCCAGGACGTCATATCCCTTTGCCATGGCTGCCCGGGCCATTCCCAACATATACTGACTCTCGCTACTTCCTTCCAGGCCATGACAGAGTATGAGAAGTCTGTCACTCCCATTCCTCACCCAGTCTATGTCCAAAAAATCGGTATCCGGCATGTCGATGCGTTCACGCTGATACTGTACCTCCTCTATCTTTCTGACGAGGTAGGGCAAAATAGTCTCCAGGTGCCCATGAAACATATATGAAGGTGGCTTGTAATTACTTTGTACTACCAGTGGCATGCTTTACTTCAAATTTTGCGTAGGCACGGACAGGCATGGTACCCATGCCTTTGACCTTGACAGGTACAGCTGAAAAAAAGAAATCGTCGTCAGGCACCAGGTGTAGCTGACAAAGGTGCTCAACGATAAGAATATTAGCTCCCAGGAGAATACTGTGCACGGGTCGAGATCCATCCGCTGTATCGTCTATGTTGTGCGAGTCGATACCCACCAACTTGACTCCCTGATTCAGGAGATACTGGGCGGTATCTCTGGTGAGGAAAGGATGTCCTTCAAAATATTCATCCTTATTCCAGTGTTTGGACCAACCCGTATGTACAATCACTGCCTTGTTTTTGAGATCGTGATTATGAAAATAATGCGGGTCAATCCTCCGAACATCGGCTGGAATCCGGATACAAACTCCGTTCAGTTCTGCTACATCTGAAAGAAAGAGTTCACTGAGATCTTTCCCGTCTTTATATCGATGAAAGGGGGCGTCCAGATAAGTGCCGGAGTTTCCCACCATCTCGATGCTGCCTATCTGAAAGGTAGTACCGTCATCATAGAGAGATTCTGAATCTTTCCGACTTAAATAGTCACAAATGATGGGTGCGGGCAGTCCCTTATAAGTAATGGTCTGATCTGTAATTGTATGGCTAAGATCGACAAATCGCATCGATAGAATTATGTTTTATATTTCGGCGGACGAATTTACATTTATCAAATCATAATCATTTCAACAATACTACAATTGCGGATGTTGAAATTTTGTTGCATTATTGAAATACCTAGGCCTTTTAGCGTAAAAACATTTGCTATATTCCGGCCCTCAATTGTTGAATAGATTACTATGAAGTACACTTTTTTACTATCGGCACTAATGATGTTGGTTGTTTTTTCTTGTTCAGGTGGTGGGGATTCATCTTCCAGTGATACTACTGCTTCCACTGAATCAGCCGCACCTGCCGAGCCAGAGAAGCCCGATGGTCAAAAAATTTATCGCACATACTGTATCACATGTCATGGTATGGATGGTAAACTTGAACTAAATGGTGCCAAGGATCTGAGTGTTTCAGAATTACCGCTTGAAGAAAGAATTAATCAGGTGACAGAGGGTAAAAACTTAATGACTCCTTTTAAGGGTATTCTGAGTGAAGAGCAAATACAGGCGGTAGCAGAATATACTTTGACCCTTAAGCAGGGTTAGTTTATATGCTAGTGCTGGGCATTATATCAGGTAGTTCATTGGATGGTGTAGATTTTGCCTTATGCGAGCTATCGTTTAAAAAAAAAGCTTTTCTGAGGTAAACTTCCAATTTCTGGAATTTGCGACTATACCATATACTCAACATTGGTACCGTCGCCTACGGCAAGCACCTGATAATTCAGGGTATGAGCACTATATTCTGGACGTTGAATACGGTCACCTAATTGGTGATATGGCATCCGAGTTTCTTAGAGAAAGGGAGCAATCGGCAGATTTGATTGCCTGGCACGGCCATACGATATTTCACGATCCTGAAAAACATGCTACCTGTCAAATTGGAGATGGTGCTGCCGTTGCAGCAAAAACCGGTATACCCGTGACTTACAGATTTCGCCATATGGATATGGCCCTGGGGGGGCAGGGTGCTCCTCTGGCTCCATTAGCCGATCGATGGCTATTACCTCACGTTACTTTTTATCTAAATCTCGGGGGTATAAGCAATCTTTCTTTCCTGGATCAGGACCAACAATTACGCTCCTATGACGTTTCACCCTGTAATCAGATCCTGAATAGACTGGCTATGAATCTCGGAATGGAGTATGATGACGGTGGTAAGATCGCAGCCTCCGGAAAATTGGATCAGGAACTTTTCGAAGATTTATCCCAAATATCCTACTACAAACAGCCCTATCCCAAGTCGATGGATAATAATTGGGTACAAAAGGTTTTCTGGCCTTATGTGGAACAATCACCCATTTCAACACAGGATAAGATCTGTACAATGACTCACCATATTGCCGCCATGATTGCTGAGGATATAAAAAATGCCCCCATTGCCATCATGAATTCGGCACCTATCATAACCACTGGTGGTGGAGCTTATAACGACTTTATGATACGGCTGCTAGGCCAATATCTGGAAAGGGGTAGTATCCATTATAAAATTGAAAAACCCACTACCGATTGGATTGAATTTAAAGAAGCCGCACTCATGGCATTGATGGGCTTTCTACTGGTCAAAGGTGTACCCAATGTCTACAGCAGTGTCACGGGATCCTCCTATGATCACGTGGGCGGCTGCTATATACCCTCCCCCACAAATCCCTCACCATTATCATGAGAAAAGACAAGCACATATTGATCACGGGTGGTACTGGTTTTATAGGAAGTTATATCATCAGAACCTTAGTAAGAGCGGGTTATAATAATATAACTGCCATCAAGCGACCATCAAGTAGTCTGGCGCTTCTTGGTCCTATCGCAGATCAGGTGCAGTGGGTGGACTGCGACCTGCTGGATGTAGTGGGTATCTATGATATTACGGCAGAAAGTAATGCCGTGATTCATTGTGGAGCCATGGTCTCTTTTGCAAAAGGAGATGCGGATAAACTGATGAAAGTAAATGTCGAAGGAACGGCCAATATGGTGAATGCAGCCATTCAGCACCAGGTGGAGCGCTTCGTCCACATTAGTTCAATCGCTTCTTTCGAACGCAAACCGAATGAAAAAATCATCGATGAATCTACCGGCTGGGAAGATGGTAAGTTGACTACCTATTATGCCCGGTCAAAGTATCATGCAGAAATGGAGGTTTTTCGGGGAGGTGGCGAAGGACTCTCCATAGGTATACTGAATCCCTCGTTGGTGCTGGGAGCGGGATTTTGGTCCCAGGGATCGGCAAGTATCTTCAAGCAAATTCATGAAGGACTCAAGTTTTACCCTAAGGGAAGTACTGGCTTCGTGGATGTACGAGATGTGGCCAATGCAACAGTCCTCCTCCTTGAGAAGAAAATTGAAAATGAACGCTTTATCATCAACGGACATAATCTTAGCTATAAGCTTGTTTTTGATAGCATAGCCACTGCATTATCCGTAAAAAAGCCAACTATCCTTTTGACGCCCTTATTAAATGAGATCGCTTACTGGCAATTTAAAATGAAGTCAGCTCTTGGACTAAGTAGTAAGGTACTGACCCGGGCCAGCATTCGCAATGCAAGCTATGATTTCGCATTTGACAATACGCGATCCATGGAGAGGTTGGGTTTGAGCTATACACCCATGGAGAAAACCATTCAGGATACAGCTACGGCACTTCTTGAGTCCGTAAAATCAAATCGGACAGAAGGAACTATTTCCTTACTCACTTAGGAATCTTGAAATACTCAGCTCGACTGATCTTCGAGTCCAAGCTCATGATTATTATCATTGCGACCTATCCTCCAGACGCTTAACACATTAAACACTTCTCTAACTTTTAAACTATTCGTAGTCAGGATAGTGATATATCACAGCTTTTTGTAATCGGAAAAAGCGATATACATGCCTGTGAATTTTTAGGAATCTATGCCATAAATACCTATTTTGAAACAAAGGCGCTATTCCCAATATAATTTTGATCTTTCGAAATATATTGGAGATATCTGCCAATTATTTCCCTTGAAATAGAATGAAATTATGGCATTAGAAACTAAAAAAATACGAAATGTAGTACTTCTTGGTCACTCAGGATCTGGCAAAACGACCTTCGCTGAGACCATGCTTTTTGAGGCAGGAAATATAACTCGTCGTGGTGTAGTAGAAGAAGGATCTACTGTATCGGACTTTACGAATATTGAAAAGGAAAGAGGCAATTCTATTTTTAGCACATTAATGCATGCTAACTGGCGAGGAAATAAAATTAATATTATTGATACTCCAGGTCTGGACGATTTTGTAGGCGAGGTCATCTCGTCTCTCAAGGTTGCCGACACCGCTCTTATGATTATCAACGGGAAAAGTGGCGTTGAAGTGGGTACAGAACTCGTATGGGAATATGTGGATCAGTTTCACTCTCCGGCCATGTTTGTCGTAAATCAAATGGATCATGAGAAGGCTGACTTTGAAACCAGCCTGGATCAGATCAAGCAAAGATTTGGTAATAAGGTCTTGCCGGTTCAATATCCATTAAATGCAGGGATCGGGTTCAATACGATTGTGGATGCTTTGAGATTGACTATGTATGTTTTTCCAGAAGGTGGAGGTAAACCTGAGAAAAAAGAAATACCCGATTCGGAAATCGAGCGTGCTCAGGAAATGCATAATGCACTGGTAGAAGCTGCGGCAGAAAATGACGAAGCCTTGATGGAGCGCTTTTTTGAAGAAGGATCTCTCACCGAAGAAGAACTAGCTCAGGGACTAACCATCGCACTGGCCAACCAGGAGATCTTTCCAGTCTTCTGTGCCTCCTCCACGGAGAATATGGGTAGTGGTAGAATTATGGGTTTTCTGAATGACATCGCTCCCTCACCCGCCGAT
This sequence comes from Saprospiraceae bacterium, assembly GCA_050298535.1. Classification (GTDB taxonomy): domain Bacteria; phylum Bacteroidota; class Bacteroidia; order Chitinophagales; family Saprospiraceae; genus JABDMH01. Next base: position 10,268 of record JBNKUI010000022.1, on the reverse strand, counting down.
AGACCTCCGGCAAAGCTTGCAGACGGTGGCATATTAGTGTGTGATGCCGATGCAGATCCCAATCTATTTATATACAAGACCATGTCTGAGCCCAGAATTGGTATTGTCAGCTACTTCAAGATATACTCCGGAAGTCTGAGCCATAGTGATGAACTCTACAACGAACGAACCTCCACTTCAGAAAGGTTTAACCAAATTTTCATATCGAATGGAAAAAGCCGCGAGACTGTGGACAAGTTAGTAGCCGGTGATATAGGTGTCACCGTAAAACTCAAGAATTCGCACACAAATGATACGCTGGGTCACAAAGGGAAGGTGCAACCGATTGACCCTATACATTTTCCATCTCCCAGAATCAGGACCGCCGTGGTGCCACCATCTAAAGCAGATCTTGAGAAACTGGTAAAAGCACTTCATACCATTCAGGAAGAGGACCCTACATTAATTGTTGAAAATTCCCAGGAGTTAAAGCAAACGATCTTACATGGACAGGGGCAATTGCATCTGGACCTGATTAAATATCGGCTGTTGAAGACCAATGGCATAGAAATGGAATTCACGCGGCCAAAGATATCCTATCGCGAAACCATCACAAGGATGGCCAACGATTCCTATCGTCATAAGAAACAAAGTGGAGGTGCCGGTCAATTTGGTGAAGTCCACATGCGCATTGAACCTTACTATGAAGGTATGGCTCCGCCCGCTGATCTGACAGTCAGAAATGAAGATGTCACTGAATTACCCTGGGGGGGAAAACTGGTATTCCTTTGGTGCATCGTGGGAGGATCCATAGACTCCAAGTATTCAAATGCCATTAAAAAGGGTGTCATGCAAAAAATGCAGGAAGGTCCATTGACAGGCTCACCTTGTTTGGACATCAGAGTCAGCATCTATGATGGTAAAATGCATCCTGTCGACTCCAATGATATGGCTTTTCAAATAGCTGGTACCATGGTCTTTAAAAATGCCTTTGGGAAAGCAGCACCGCAACTATTAGAGCCTATACACGAAGTGGAAATTCTCTGCTCTGATGACGTCATGGGTGATGTAATGAGTGATCTTCAATCTCGCAGAGCCATGATTATGGGCATGGCGGCAGATGGACACTACCAAAAAATCACGGCGAAGGTTCCCTTGGCGGAAATGTACAAGTACAGTAGTACCTTGAGATCCATCACGCAAGGCAAAGCAAAATTTACCCGTGCATTTTCTGAATATCAGGCGGTAACACCCGATCTACAAAAGCAGCTTATTGACGAATATCAGGCTGAGCTACAGGAGGCTTAAAATCGCTACCGGGTAAAGACATCCGATAGGAAGATACCCGCTATATCATGCGCTCTTTCTCCGGGCTTGCAGTTTGCCATATTACACATAATGGCAATAGAAAACTGCTGGTCAGGAAAACGGAGGTATTGGGTACGATATCCTCCCAGAGAACCGCTATGGCCGATGACGGGTAATCCTCTCAAAGAATCGCGACGAATTCCGAAGGCATACCGGGTATCTCGGCCATTATTTAATGTGGCAGTCTTCAAAAATTTGTTGAGGAAATCGGGGGAGCCAATTACGGGAGTATTAAAATTTTGATCCCACTTCGCCAGATCTTCCACGGTGGTATACATACCGCCACTGCCCACCAGCCGAAACCGCATAGTCATATTCTCTATTTCATCGTAGACGTTTTTGCGATATCCCAAAGCTCTTCTTTTGATGATTTGCTCTGAATTATCAACAAAACGAGAATCCTTCATTTTCAAAGGTTGAAAAATCCGTTTATCGATAAATACACCTAGTGATTCTCCAGAGACCTTTTCTAGGATCATCGATAAAACCAGATATCCGGAGTTACTGTAGCTGAAATCTTCACCTGGTGAAAATTCAAGACCTGGTTCTGCCTTTATCAAGGTATAGACCTCCTCCATCGATATCTCATCGAGATAATTCAGCCCTTTCTCTTCAAAAATTTGGAAATAATCTTTTATGCCACTCTGATGGTGTATCAAATCAGAGATTTCGATGTCTTGACCATAGGTAGGAAAATCGGGAAGGTAGGTTCGAAGATTCCTGGACAAATCAAGCTTTCCATCTTCTTCCAGTAATAGCGCAGCTGCCGCGACAAACTGCTTTGCCAGGGATCCCGCATAAAATACCGTGTTGGGTCTTACGGGAATATCCCTCTCCAAATCGGCCATGCCATAGCCTTCTGAAAATATAATTTTCCCGTGCTCCATGACCGCCACTGCACATCCCGGCCAGTCCACACGCTGATTCTTGTGAAAGACACTATCTATAGCCAATTTTTCTTCTATTGAAATCTGACTAAGTGCGTGAAATGGAGTAAAAAAAATAAGAGAACAGATAAAACCACTTTTAAGAATATTCACATCGATAAGGGTTTGAGTATGACGTCAGCTCTTCGGTTCTTTAATCTTCCCAGATGAGAGTCATTGCGATATGTAGGAAGGTATTCCCCAAAATCCTTTATCTCAATAGACTCCGGGACCAGTTGATAATTGATCAGGCGATGCCAAACAGCCCGCGATCTTCCCTCGGAAAGACGCCGATTAAATTCCACACTTCCGATATTATCCGTGTGGCTTTGGATAATAATTTCATATTGCTCAATCTGAGGAAAACTATCCAGCCATTGATATAACTCATTCACCTGACCCTCATCTATATAGTAGCTACCTCCACCAAAATAGATACTCTTGACGTGAATCGTGGTATCGACCATTTGGGCTCTACATAGAAAAGCAGAGGCCAACAGAAAGAACATTATGATTGGTTTAGGAGATCGCATCCTTCAATTTACAGATTCCTACTTGGAAAATAAACATGTACATTCACCACCGGTTCTAATTTTAACATCTGATGCGGATTGGTTTCGATGCCAAACGTCTTTTTTTCAATCAAACGGGACTTGGAGTCTATAGTAGATTACTACTAGAGGGTGTGATGTCCCATGCTCCAGAAAATGAATATATCCTATATGCCCGCACACCGGAAAAAAGTCAATGGTATCATCCATTTTCAGACTATTCGATACGCTCATCAAAAAAGCCATTTTGGCGTAGCTGGGGTATTGTACAGGATATAAATAAGGATCAATGCGACATTTACCATGGTCTAAGCCATGAAATTCCTTTCAATTCCCGATATCTAAAATGCAAGACGGTTGTCACCATTCATGATACTATTTTCAAAGTCAATCCTGAACTCTACTCCCCCATTGATCGGTGGATTTATGATAAAAAGTGGAAACATAGCTGTAGAAATGCCAATCTCATTGTGTCTGTAAGCCAGCATACACGAGATGATATCATAGAATACTACCAGGCAGACCCAGAGCGGATTAAGGTCATTCCTCCCCCGGTTGACTTCAATGCTGAGGTATCAGCGACAACATTGGAGGAAGTCAGGACCTCTTTTAACTTGCCTAGTGAATTCCTTCTTTTTGTCAGTTCAATCACAGAAAGAAAGAACCTTTCGGGACTACTCCAGGCCCTACACATGATACCCCCCAGCGAACGTCCACCTCTTGTGATAGTGGGCACCGGAAATCAGGAATCACTGCTTAAGAAATATGCAATTGATCATGATCTTTCTAAGGATATTCATTGGGTAGGTCATGTAAATAATTCTGAGCTGCCGGCTTTCTATCATTTAGCTACCGCGCTCGTTTATCCTTCGTTTTATGAGGGATTTGGATTACCCATTGTAGAGGCACTGCTTTGTAGCACCCCGGTCATCACATCCAGGACAAGCTCAATGCCTGAGGCAGCGGGTCCCGGCGCATTACTCATCAATCCTCATGAACCTGAAACCATAAAGGACGCTATCTGCGAGCTGCTTTATGATAAGGATCTACAATTGCAATTGGCTAATCGTGGTCATAGTCATGCGGTTCAGTTTAGCCAGAATCGAATTGCCGAAAAAATGCTGCAGGCCTATAGCGAATTGCTTGACTTCTAAGTATTAGTCTTGCCGAGGGGAAGTCTCCCGTCTGCTAACACCTTTAAAGAATCAATCAAGAACCTTAAAGGTGCTATAGCAGATCTAGGAGTGCATTCGGTGTAAATTTTGTAGTCCGAGGATCTACAAAGTTTCATTGATTTTCAATTGTCCCATGGTCAATGAACAATCATTCGGACATTACATAATCTGTAAGCTAATATATGATTTATTTTAATATGTAAGTAGTTGCTATCTATTTTATTTCATATGGAAATTATTTGCAGTGCATGTTCATGCAAATTTACACTATCGATTGAACGTTTACTATTTCATAAGAATCATACTTCGGGTTGCAGTAAACTCCTCGGTATCAAGCTGGTAGTAAATCATACCTTCCGTGTCGAGGTCTTCGTACAGTATTTCCACCTCCTGATAACCTTTGATAAATTCACCATCGATTACCTTTAGGAGCTTACCTGTTACATCATAAATCAATAGTCTTGCTTTCATAGCTCTGGGCAAATAGAAGCCGATTTTCGTATCCGTCCGAAAAGGATTAGGTCTGTTCTGATACAGTGCAAACCTGCCATCCTCTGATCTTAATGCCGAACCCTCACTATCTAACCGTCGATTGATATCTACATCTTGAGAATCATATGCATCCCCATTTTTGCGATCATGGACTTCTAGAACACCTTCAATTTCTGAAGTCATGGCCTGATTAATGTCTGTCACAGAAAGATCATCACAAATATTATTGTTGTCCTGAACCTCTAGCATCACATCACAGAAATCGAAGGTACCCAGGGGGTCCAACACCCACATTCGTACTGGTTGCAGTCCCAGGTCATCACAGTCAAGTGTAAGATAGGTTGTATCATCATCAAAGGTATCATCTCCCACACCATCCAATAGTTCGATAAAATAAGTCAAGTCAGAGGTATCTCCTCCGCAGGAAGCCTGGCTGCTGGAATTAAACTCTTTGGCCCACACAACGGCATGAGCGCTGTCTATGATTCCATCACCATCCTGATCCCAGCCAACTAACTCTGCTGTAAGCGACGTCACACATACCGCTGCTGGTTTTTGACCCGTGACAATTGTGAGAGTATACGTGCAGAAGCTTTCATTTTGGCAATTGTCTGTGACCCGAACTCGAAGTTCATATTTGCCTGAGCTCAAATCTTCAAAAGTAAGATCCAATATCTCACTGACACTTTCGATCACATTTGACTCTATAGAGACTGGGGATGTAGGATCGGAGATCTCACGCAATGAATAGGCATAGCCCGATACGCTGCATTCATCCTCTACCACTACCGAAACATCGAGATTATAGAAGCATCCACCTGCTTCAATGAGTCCACCATCCACATCCGGACCGGTGATAGAGCATAACGGTGCCAAGGTATCTCTCACTAGGATTACCTGTACAAAACTATCCTGAACAGATTCATGATCTCTCCACCATCCTGCATCTACAGGCTTTCCACTACACCAGTCAGCAAAATACCACGTGCGGTAGATCTTGTAACATGCATCATCTCCTCCGACGACCTTGTACACTTTGTCCTTTCGCCCTAGTCCTACCACCCTGCAATCATCATCGAACGTATACCTTGGCTCACCAGTAATCAAAACATCTGCTGCACCGACTACATATCCACTACCGTCCGTTGCGTACTCAATATTGCAGGCATCAATAATAGTATCTTTTGGCAGCTCAAACATATATTTATTCAATGTACAGCTATTGCCGACCCAGATCCGCTGAATACGGATAACTGTATCAAGTCTATGGCTTGAAGCTGTCTCGGAGTCTACAAAGCATCCTTGTGACAGTGACCACTTTCTATATATGTACCCTTGTCCACATGCATCAAAATCAGACCAGATGGTCTGCTCACAATTCACTTCACTTGCACATTGGGCCAAGACAATTCCTTGCCATAGATCCAATGTATCTGCAATCGTATAGCAATGAGAGATGACACTGTCCTTTTCATAGTATCCCAGGTGCTCATCATATACTTCTACCTGCACCACAGTAGTCGTGCAGGTGCATTGCCTCCTGTCTACATAGCTCAATGTTTGTTCAATTGGGTTGCCCTCAGCATCTACATAGGTGCCATAGGGATCCACCCATGCTTTCTCATACCCACCAAAAATTGAATCCAGTATGGCCTTCGCATCTGCTTCTCCCGCTATGGCGGAGTCCACTACTTTGTCCAATCCTGTTTCCTTGAAGGTGATGCAACTGATCTCTATATCTTCATTCACATCTTTGGCCACTTGGATGGGACTCTTGTCTTCTATCCATACATCTGTCCACCCTTTGCTCCAATTGCACCAGTAATCGATAGCAAGCAATTCGACCTGTGTAAGACCACAAGCATCTGAACAATCAAATACGACGGATTGACTCCAGCCACCACCCAATTGACGGTAGGTTGGTAACTCTCTTAATAAGTCCAATTCGCTGAATATCTCGGTGATGCAACCGGGTCTCAAACTTGATTCTGGGGTATCGAAGTGATTTCGAAAATCCAAATCCTCCTCAATCGCATGATAAACAAGATCGTAGAAGTACTCATCACCGACCTCTCCAGATCCCTTGCATACCTGGGTCGCATATCGCATAAGATCGTACTGCCATGCATTATATAACAGTGACCCACAATATGCCTCATCTTCCTTCAACCATTGGAGTTGACCAGCATAATATTGTGAAACTTCTTCAGCTCCTCCAGTATTTAGGAACGGTTTCCAGATCGTATCACCATGACTACTCACATAGCAAACCTCCACACTATCACAAAGTGCTATCAAAATGGATTCCCATTCTGACCGACGAGCCAACATTAGATTGATGCCACAATTATCCCAACTTTGTTCATCAAATGCTGTGGCATCTACCCAGACCTTTTTTGTGCCAAGATCAATGTTACTTTTCTTAAGTGTTGTCACAACAGGAGCCACTTGATCTTTCACTAGAATGAAGCAGGTGTCGCGGCTGATATTATAACAATTATCAGCGACTTCATATATGACAGGAATTGGAAGCTCAGTATTATAGAGCGTTAATACAATATCGCTTGTGTAGCAATTTCCAGTGCTATCGTCTACCGTACAGATTTCACCTGAAGGATCAAATAAATACGTTCCAACACCTTCGATACGAGCCTTTACATAGCTGATTCCAGACCAATCCTCAAAAACACAAACTTCTGGTAGAATCAGATTGGCACCACAATCATGAGCATTACCGGAGATCAATATCACGGGTTTGCCACCCGTCTCAAAGCAATGAGTATTATTGGAGGCCAAACCATCAAGAGACTGGGGCCACAAAACCTGTTCACTTCCAAACTGATCATATTTACAAACGATTTTCGGTGCAATTGTATCAAGATCTACATGCCAAAACTCAAAAAGGGTATAAAGCGACTCTCCTATCTGGCCTTGGATTTCGAAATTACTACCAACTACAGAACAAGAAGTATTTGGTACCGCACCATAGCAATTTTGCTTGATTTCTACTTTGAATCTTGTCAGTGATTCGCAAGCATCTGAAGAAAACAAATGAGCATCAGTATGTACTAGCAATCCACATATATTTGAGACTAATGGCCTGGGAGATCCATCCTTATTCAGCAGGTACAAGGTATCGCAATCAGACTCTCCATCGTCTGGACAGACGTCAGGTAGTATAAGATATGGACCAAATGACCCTTGTCCACAATAGGTAGTATCTTTCTCCACAAAAAACAGGTTTTCCTCACTTATAGGTGGAGGCTGAACTACAACGATAGTATCAAATGCACTAGCCCGTACCCCATCCAAGGTGGTAGTCGACCATTCTCGATAAATGATCTTAACAGTATCCTGCACACCCGGAACACATTCAAAGATTTCGACCCAATCTCCGCTGTAATCCACCTTCAAAACTTGATCTGTGCAACTCATCGACGCAGTGGGTCGGATGTAATCTGATCCCTCAGGATCCAGATTCAAATATGGATCGAAACAATAGACTGTTTTATTATGGGTACCATCAATCACCGGTATTTTATCCCCATTAAGTGTTATCTCCGACATACAAGTATTTGCCGGGCAGGAATAAGGTCCAACCCAACTTACCTGAGCATAGATAGTACGCCCAACATGCTGAAGTCGAAGTTTGTTGTCAGCTATAACTGCACCATTTTCCAATGTCAACACTACCTCGAAATATTCGGGATATAGATCAAAAAGTATCCTATTTACCAGTAAGGTGGCAGGAGTGATTTCCAGCATACAATCTGGACCCAGAGAAAGATTTAACCTACCATAGCAATCGAGAGGTACACATGTATTAACAGGCGTTGTCTCAGTAGCCATCAGTGTTTCTGCTGTCTGGTCAGTAGTTAAAATCACTGTATTCACCAGGGATTGTCCATCTAGTATATCCTGAAGTGTTGCTGTGTAAGTGGCAATGTACAACCACTCCTCCCCAACCTCTAGGGTACCATCCGAGGTGATTGATTCTATTGGAGCATCCAGCATACCGGCACCGGCACCTGGATATATTTCCTGCAACAATATTCCAGATAGGCTCACATTACCCTCATTTCTAACGGTGATCTCATAGGTAATTACCTCCCCCGATTGATCCACAGGACCATTACCTGTCATATCCCCATCTACATCTACTGCTTGCTTTTCAAGTGATACCTGTGGATTCTGATTAATTGGTGTAGTTACTTCATCTTCTTCAGGTTCAACAATCTCATCGCTGGTCACACTCACGTAGTTTACTAAAAGGCCTCCGTTATCAATATCATTTTGCGTCACTGAATAGGAAATTGAAAATACCCACTTTCCGTCAACCTGGAGAATACCATCGTTAGGTACAGCATCTTCTTCCTGGGGATTTGTCAGCATAATAATTGATCCATCTGGTAACAGGTCTGTTACTACGAGATTGGTCAAGTTTACAGTTCCCACATTATCAACTTCGACTTCGTACTCCAATATACCTGGACTCGTGACGGGATCTTGACCTCCCACTTGTGTTTTAGTCACTCTCATTTCAGGCATGGTAGAAACAGGAGTTCTTTCTGTTGCGATAGTTGGACCCGGGATTTCGTTAGTAACCACACTAATAGTATTCACTAGGTCCATATTGGCCTCTATGTCAGCCGTTGTTACCTCATAAGTTGCTATATAGGTCCAGGTTTCACCGGGCTCCAGGATGTCGTCATCCATCATATCCTCCATAGGATCACCCAAAGTTCCCATACCCATACCTGGATAAATTTCAGTAGCGACTACATTATTTAAAGCAATATTACCTTCATTGACCAAGGTTATTGTATATGTTATTATCTGTCCACCGTCAGTCGCAGGATTAGGACCTCCAGTTTGTTCTTTAGTAAGTGTGATCCCACATATGGCACTTTGCAAAATCACATCTTGTGCCGATATTATGCAGGTGGTTTCGTTCAAATCCCGAACACTAATCTGGTAGGTTCCACCAGAGAGACCGGAGAAAATATGTGAGCTTTGCCAATTCATACCACCATCTACACTGTATTCAAACATTCCGGTACCTCCACTGGCCATGATGGTAATGGTTCCATTGTTGTCATCACAATTTGTTGGATTGGTAAAATCGACCATGTTCACAACAAGTTCGGCTGGCTCCGTCACTGTGATCATTCCTGTCAATGGTCCACACATATTCGCATCCGTGATGCTATACATTTGATCCATGCCCGCACTCACCCCCGTGAATACGCCTGTGGTGTTGGTCTCCCCATTGAACGTGTAGCTAATAGGGGCTGTCCCTCCACTCGCTACTATTGTCACTTCTCCTGTTCCTCCATTACACATGATCGCACTGGTCACCGTCGCACTCGTAAAGGTCAATGCCGGCGGCTCCGTCACCGTGATCATTCCTGTCAGCGGTCCACACATATTCGCATCCGTGATGCTATACATTTGATCCATGCCCGCACTCACCCCCGTGAATACGCCTGTCGTGTTGGTCTCCCCATTGAACGTGTAGCTTAATGTTCCCGTACCGCCAGTAGCTACAATGGTTACCGTTGCTGTACCTCCATTACATGCAGTCGGCGTGGTTACCATTGCACTTGTTAAGCTAATCGATGGTGGCTCCGTCACCGTGATCATTCCTGTCAACGGTCCACACATATTCGCATCCGTGATGCTATACATTTGATCCATGCCCGCACTCACCCCCGTGAATACGCCTGTCGTGTTGGTCTCCCCATTGAACGTGTAGCTTAATGTTCCCGTACCGCCAG
>JBNKUI010000021.1:0-47371 GCA_050298535.1 Saprospiraceae bacterium | reverse complement strand
TCCTCATTCATCCGTTTCATCTATTGTGCGGATTCTTGAGAAGAAGGGGTTTGTGGACCATGAGCAGCAGGGAAGATCCTTTGCTTATTTTCCAACCATTCGAAAGAAAGATTATTCACGGTTTTCGGTCAGAGGATTGGTAAGCCGTTATTTTGAAGGATCCATGAATGAATTAGTGTCTTTTCTGGTAAAGGAGGAGGATCTTTCTCTGGAAGAATTAGAATCCATTCGTCAACAACTCCAAAACGAAGAGGAATGATAATCTATTTACTACAGGTCAGCCTGTGCTGGATCTTCTTTTATTCTATCTACCATTTGATTCTAAGAAAGGAGACATTTTTCTCGACTAATCGATGGTACTTGCTATTATCCCTTTGGGGAAGTCTCTTGATTCCCCCTTTGGGACATTGGGTCAAGCAGCTCTTTACTACATCGCCCGCGGATATGGGGCAGGTACTTTATCTCTTATCAGAGACGCCAATGTATATTTCTCAAACATTGGAGTCGCGACCTCAGATCGACTGGTTACATATTGCCATATACACGCTCTATTTATCCGGTGTTTTGGTAGTGGGAATACGCCTCCTTTATGGTCTCTCCAAAATATGGCAGCTTTATCGACAGGGACGGATAGAAAAAAAGCAATCATACACACTTATTTACACGAACAAGGAGCACTTGCCTTTTTCATTTTTCAATTTTGTTTTCTTTAGTGAAATGGTAGATCTGAAGCCTGTATTTCATCAGGTAATAAAACATGAACTTTCGCACGTGCAGCAATGGCACAGTGTCGATGTTTTATTGGTCGAAATCCTACAGGTTTTTTTCTGGTTTAATCCCATTCTCATTTTATATAAAAAGTCACTCCGTGAGTCACATGAGTATTTTGCCGATGCTTGTGTCTTGCAGGGTGAAGATCCAAAGAATTATGGCCGAATTCTGCTGGGGCAATCCGCATCCGGACTTGAGATTGCCCTGGCTCATCAATTCTTTAATTCACAATTAAAACAACGTATACGTATGATGTATCAAAAGAAATCCAATCGTTCGGCCAGATTGAAATATCTGATGGCGGTGCCTTTACTTTTCCTGGCGCTGATTCTTTTTTCTAATTCGATGATCGTTGATCAGGGGCCCAAGCCTTTGAAGGATCAGATCATTGAGCTAATCAATGGGGATAAGAGTCTACATGAAAACCCGTGGCAGAAAATTGAATCTATAGCGGCGAAATATGCAGACGAATACGAGCTATCGGAAGAACAGTTTGATAAAGAGTTGGTTGAAATTTTCAATGAAACTGGTTTGATACTTTATAAAGTGGATGGCAATATAAGGGTGTCAGTTGCTGGAAGAATGCCAAGTAATGAGGAATACTATGAGAAGTTGAATCATTTTTTAGGGCTTCCTAATTATAAGCTACGTAAAGAATTAAAGCAAACGAGAGGCAGAGTACCTTTGATTAATATTAATGGAAATATACTTCAGGGTTCAGCTGCAGCTATTAATATTAATCCAGATCGAATAATTGAGCATAGTTATACACCACCTGAGGAAGCAAAGCGTATGTATGGTGATGTAGCAGCTATTGGAGGTGTAATAAATCTGACGGTTGCAGATTTTTCGAAAACAGACCTCGCAAGATGTGGTGTGGTGTTGAGTTTGAAGGATAAATCAATACTGCCCTACAAGATCGAGAAAAAAGTCGATATACCAGCACTCTATCCAGGATGTGATGATATCGAAGGGGAGGAGGCCACTCGCTGTGCAACCGAAAAGTTCCAGGAATATATTGCGGAAATGATGCAGTATCCTGAAGAAGCCCGTAGACAGAATGTAGAGGGAGAAGTGCTAGTGAAGTTTATCGTTACCGAGAGAGGGAAAATAGCAAGTCCCGAAATCGTAAAAGATATTGGAGGCGGATGTGGCGAAGAAGCTCTATACCTGATTCACAATATGAATTTTCTTTCTAAAAACTGGATGCCAGCCAGGCACAAAGGTGAATACGTAGCCTCAGAAGTAGTAGTGCCCATCCGATTCAAATTAGGAGGTCTCGCCACTAAGAAACCGTTTTCAGCCCGAAATGATGCTTTCCTGAGAGGGGAAACCGAACAGCCTGTCGAAGATCTGGTGAAGGAGGAAAATGCAGCCCGTGAGATGGTAAGCCTTCTCAGTGAGTTTGAAATCACCCCAAGGCCGATTTTCGTTGTGGATGGAAAAATTACCGAAAAGGATGATATCAACCTCTATGCGGATGAAGTGGCTTCAATAAATGTCCTGGACGAGGAGATGGCAGCAGAAAAATATCAGACTGTCAACCAGAAAGCCATGGAAATCACAACAAAGATAGGTGATGGTACACAAAAAACAGGGGAGTTGTTAATTCGCAAGAGAAATACCGAGATTTCATTGGATAGCCAGCCCTTAATTATTCTCGATGGAGAAGAGAAAGGCCACGATCCTTCGATCTTACAAAATATGGATCGGGAAACTATTGCCCGTATGGATGTATTAAAACCGCCCATCTCCGTCGAGAAATTTGGAGATCAGGGTGAAAATGGAGTAATAATTATTACGACCAAGGGAGCCGAGGATAAAGTCAAAATACGTGTCAAGGGATCAGAGCTTGAAATCTCCGATAAGGAACCTTTGATTATTTTGGATGGAAAGAATTTAGGGGTTGGTAAAGACAAGATCGCATCGCTGGATCCCGAAAATATTGCATCCATGTATGTATTAAAGCCACCCACCTCCGTGGAGGAATATGGAGATCAGGGTGAAAATGGAGTAATAGTTATTACTTCTAAAGGAGCAGAAGATAAACTCAAAATACGTGTTGATGGATCAGAACTTAAAATCTCAGATCAAGAACCTTTGATTATTTTGGATGGTGAAGTATTAGGAGTTGGAAAAGATAAAATCTCGTCTTTGGATCCCGAAAATATAGCATCCATGGAGGTTTTGAAACCACCGCATTCTGTGGAAAAGTATGGTGAAGAGGGAAGGCATGGTGCCATTATTATTTCTTCTAAGGATACAAAAGTGAGTGGAGAGATTATCAGTGTGGACAAATTGCAGTTGACGGGTCAAGTGAAGGCCTTTTCAGATGTACAGATCTATCCCAATCCGGCCAAAGGATCATTTAATCTTGCATTTAAAGGGAAGGAAGGGCCGATGGTGATCGAAGTATTTGATATCGCAGGGAAGTCCCTGTACAGGCGGACGGTTGAAGATTTTAATGGAGAGTTTCAGGAAGAAATTTCCAGCAGCAATTTCGTGAATACACAAGCTATTATTCACATCCGACAAGGTGATGTGATACAGCACGAGCGGATCACCTTTACAAAATGATTTATTGCGGACTTATTTCGAGGATGTCTTCGAAGAAATCCCGGGTGTAGCTTCTGACACTTTCTACATCATTTGAAAATATAGGCGAACAAATAACATGCTTTCCCGCTTCCGGGATGGCATGTTGTTTTTTTAGAGCATCCGGAGTGCCTAATTGATCAAACATGGTAAGCATGGCATCCACAGATACGGTATTGTCTTGATCTTCTTCTGATTTATAATAATAGAGTAGGAGTGTGGGCTGTCGGATATTTGCAAAGACTTCTTCTTGCATTGTAGCATCCACTAATTGACGTAATTCAATAAGTGATTCTACCCGATATTTCGTGTACCAATAATTTAATGCTTCCTCGGGAGCCTCCCAGATGTGGTATTGTCCACCTTCTGCCATACGTACAATTTGCAAACCCCAGGCATCATCCAGAAGATGAGTGGCAGGATTCGCCATGTCAACATTCGGCGAATAACAAATGATAGCTTCGATCACTTCGGGTGCGGCACTTGCCAGGTAAAGACCTAGGGCGCTACCCGTGCTGCATGTCATCAGTATGACCTTCTCACCGATCGTCTGACCCACATTGATAGCGTCCTTGGCTGATTGGAGGAGACCTTCGGCAGTCATGGAAAGCAAGGGCTCTTCATCCCTCAAGCCATGACCTTCCAATCGACTGAGATACAGATTCATCCCGTAGCGTTTGGCCATCTCCCGATGAAGGGGAGCTCCCTCTTCATGGGATGCTGAAAATCCATGCAGATATACAATAGAGTAGGGCGTCTTCTTTCCAGAACTGTCAGCCCATACGATCGTCGCAGCATTGTTAGGTTTGGTATCAAAATGTTCTTCTGATGCCCGAATTTTCTCTTCGACCGTATTGATTTGATAATGGTTTTCAGGCAGCAAAGGATCAATGCTGATCGGCTCTGCTTTGGGACCGGAAAAATACCCAATAACACCGATAAAGATTACGGCACCAAGCCCCAGCAGAATTTTGCGCATGCTATTCGATTTTGCTTTTCCAAATTAGGAAGCTTCAAGGAGATCTTTTAAGACATTCCAAACATTATCTCTTACGATTTGCTGGCCCTCGACATTCGGGTGAATTCCATCCTCTAAATTTAATGATGGATCACCGGCTACTCCTTCCAGAAGAAAGGGTATCAGCGCGGCATCGTATTCCTTCGCCAGGGCAGGAAAGATCGATTCAAATTCCTGTGTATAATCAGAGCCCATATTGGGTGGTGCCTTCATGCCGGCTATTACCAAGCGTGCTTCCGGATACTTCCCCTGCACAAAATCCAGGATTCCCCGGAGATTGTCACGTGTGCTTTTGAGATTTAGTCCTCGCAAGGCATCATTAGCGCCCAGCTCCAGGACAAAAATGTCGATGGGTTGTTGTGTCACCCAATCGATCCGATTCAATCCACCGGAGCTGGTTTCTCCACTCAATCCCGCATTAATGACCTGATACCCTAAATTCAATGAGTCAATGACATACTGAATTAGTGCGGGCCATGCCTGATCCATTTCCAGGCCATATCCGGCGGTCAGGCTATTACCAAAAAAAAGGATGTTCTTACGAGCAGATTCACTGTTGTCAACTACGGGCTCAGATACCGTTTCTTGCACAGGAACATTTGTTTTAGCAGTTTCTTGCATAGAATCACCACAGCCCAAGGCGGAAAAAACCAAAACCAGCAGGGATACTTTTACGACAAGAAGCAGCATGCCACTGATAATGTATAATGGATAGTTTTGTCGAAATTTCATGCCCGAAAAGGTATTAAGATTACCAGGGTAAAACAACCGCAATGCTAAACTGTTACATTTGCCAGTCAAATTCCTTAAACGATTCATGGGAGACTTCATTTTAAGTGCAGACCATTTGTCAAAATCTTACAAAAGTGGTGAGAATGATCTAATGGTACTACAGGATGTTTCATTTGAGATTTCAAGAGGAGAAACAGTAGCTATTGTGGGGCCTTCCGGCAGTGGGAAGACGACTCTACTGGGTTTGTGTGCGGGATTAGACCGACCGACCCAAGGGAGTGTGTCACTATGTGGAACTACCCTGGAAAATCTGGGTGAAGACGAACGGGCAGTGGTAAGAAATAAATCGGTTGGATTCATATTTCAAAATTTTCAGTTGATACCGACACTCACCGCACTGGAAAATGTGACGATTCCCCTGGAATTGCAGGGTAGGAAGCAGGTCGAGCAAGTTGCAAAAGATCTATTGTCTCGGGTCGGTCTGGGTGATAGGACACATCACTATCCAACGGAGTTGTCAGGCGGTGAACAACAACGGGTTTCGCTAGCGCGGGCATTTAGTAATACGCCCGAAATTTTATTTGCAGATGAACCTACCGGCAACCTTGATGAAGAAACCGGCGATCGGGTAGAAGCACTACTCTTCGATCTCAACAGAGAACAGGGCACCACCCTAATCATTGTGACACACGACCTCGAGCTGGCGGGTAAGACAGACAGGATTATCCGATTGAAGGGTGGTAAGATCATATCGGACGAACGCTTAAAGGCCACATCTGTCGATGGCTAATTTTCAGTTCATACTTCGTACTGCCCTTCGAGATAGTCGCCGTGAACGTGGCCGACTTTTCCTATTCATGTCCTCCATTATCCTGGGTATCGCGGCCCTGGTGGCCATCACTTCGTTTAATGACAATCTGCAACGAGACATTGATAAGGAAGCTGCTTCTCTATTGGGTGCGGATCTCTCTTTCCGCAGTAATCAACCCATTCGAGATGAAAGTAAGTTGATTTTCGACTCACTCCCGGGAGAGACTGCTTCCGAAGTGGAGCTCCTGTCTATGGCATTCTTGCCAAAGCGTGGTGAATCTCAGTTCGTGCGCATTAAAGGACTATCTGGAGAGTTTCCATTCTACGGAACGCTGAAGACATTTCCTGAGGAGGCAGGCAGTCAGTTTCGGGGAACATCCAAGGCCCTGGTAGAACAGGGCATGATGTTGGAGAAAGAGCTTGAGATCGGAGATAGCATCAAACTGGGTGAATATACATTCGAGATTGGTGGAGAGTTGAATAGCCTTTTTGGGGGAACGGGAATAGGTAGCAATTTTGCTCCTGTCATATACGTCGACCAGCTGTATATTGACAGTACCGAACTGATTCAACCAGGAAGCGTAGTCAATTACTTCTATTACAAGAAACTACCGGCGTCTTTTGATATCGAGGACTGGAGCAACACGAGGGAGGATGCACTTAGGAATGATGGAGTACGCCTGGAAACAGTAGCTGATCGTCAAGAAAACGTCAGTGAAGCATTTGATCGCTTAAGTAGCTTTCTGAATCTTGTGGCCCTGGTTTCCTTGCTACTGGGTTGTATCGGTGTGGCTAGCAGCGTTTTCATTTATATAAAGAAAAAAGTGGCATCTATTGCCATCCTTCGCTGTTTGGGGATGAAAGGTCACCAGGCATTTCTGGTATACTTGGTGCAAATACTGATTCTCGGCATTCTGAGTGTACTGATAGGAGCAGCTCTTGGTTCTCTAATTCAGACGGTACTACCCTTCCTACTATCTGACTTTTTACCATTTGAAGTACAGATGTCGATCTCCACGGGAGCCATTCTTGAGGGGATAGCTATTGGCACCATTCTCACCCTTTTGTTCGCCGCCATTCCTCTGCTTTCGATTCGGCGAATCACACCATTACAAGTGCTTAGGATCAATGCCGGTGACTCGCAGCGCGTATGGAAAGATCCTCTTTTATGGGGTGTATCCTTCTTAATTGCCTTGTTCCTATTTCTCTTCTTGTCGAAGTTGACCGATAGTTGGAGTGATGGATTCGCTTTTACGATAGGACTACTCATTGGATTTGCATCATTGTTTTTATTTGCAAGATTAGTGATGTGGTTTCTTAAGAAGTTCTTTCCTCGGAAATTTGATTTCGTGCTTCGTCAGGGACTTGCCAACCTATTTCGTCCGAATAATCAAACTCAGATACTGCTGGTGAGTATCGGATTAGGTACTGCCGTATTGGCAACTTTGTTTATCGTCCGAAGTCTGATCCTTACCAATTTTGCATCTATGGATGCCGGCAATCAGCCCAATATGTTTCTCTATAGTATTGAGACAGATCAACTAGACACAGTATCAGCGATGGCTGAAGCGGATGGAATGCAAATAATACAAAGACTCCCCATCGTGACAATGCGACTGGCAGGTTGGCAGGGCAGGACGAGAGATGAATGGCTTGCCGACACGAATCGAACCACTCGCTCCTGGCCGATTCACCGGGAAGGTCGGGTCACATACAGAGACTATCTGGATGAAAATGAGGAGGTGATAGAGGGTACATTTACCACCAGTCGAAAATTGCCCACAGATAGCATTTTTATTTCGCTGGCAGAACCGTATGCGGATGCACTGGACCTGAGTCTTGGAGATGAGGTCGTGTACAATGTACAGGGAGCTCTGGTCAAAACGTATCTCGGAAGTATTCGGGAGATCGACAATGCCAATATGCGGGCCCGATTCCTCATTCTTTTCCCCACGGGGGTATTAGAAGACGCACCTCAGTTTCATGTTCTGGTTACGAAATCTCCTTCGGCAGAAGTAATGAGCTCATTTCGAACGAAAGTGGTAAAAAAATATCCCAACATATCAGTAATTGATTTGGGTATGGTGCTGGAAACAGTCGCTGAGATCGTGAGGAAGGTATCATACATCATACAGTTTATGGCCGTGTTTAGTATCTTGACCGGGCTTATCGTTCTCATCAGCTCGCTGTATCTGAGCAAATATCAGCGCATACGAGAAAGTGTTTTACTGCGAACCATTGGAGCCAGTAGAAATCAAATTCTCAAGATCAACGCAACGGAATATGCCCTTCTTGGGGCCCTTTCTGCAGCTACAGGTATTGGACTTTCTCTAGTAGCGAGTTATTTAATGGCAACCTTTCAGATGGATCTTGACTTTTTTATTGAGCCGCTACCCCTTCTGGTCACTTTTGTGATTGTGACCGGGCTGACATTGCTTGTTGGTTTGCTCAACACCCGGGAGGTTATTTCAAAACCACCTCTAGAGGTGTTGAGAAAAGAAGTTGATTGATGGGTGGTATTATATCCAGGCTACATTGCCATATATTCCCAGGCACTCTGATACAGGCCATTTCGTTCCACGTATTCGACAAGATCTACATAGGTCTTTTCAACACTAAGTGTTGCCAGGTTACCTACTACCACAAGTTTGATGCGAGCACGTGTCAATGCTACATTCAATCGCCTTAAATCTCTTAAAAAGCCGATTTCTCCATCTTCATTGGAACGCACCAGCGAAATGTAGATAACGTCCTTTTCCTGGCCTTGAAACCCATCGATAGAATTCACATCAAGATCAAGTGATCGAAGTATTTCATCTTCTTCGACTTCTTGGACTATCAATCGGACTTGTTCGCTGTAGGGGCTTATTACACCAATTTCGGATGACTGCAGATTATTCATCATGCTAAGCATGTGCTCCCTGATGATCAGGTATTCCTGGCGATTTGATCGGCTGCGACTCTCCGGGTTAAAAGTCTCATCAAATCCACATCCACTGGTGTCAATGAATGTAAAAGGTTCCTTGGCGAGGGCGTGTTCAGGACGCTGTGCAATGTTTGTGGCTGATTTCAATTTTCCATCATAAAAGAGCCGATTTGAAAATTCCATGATGACTGGATGCATCCGATATTGGGTGTTGAGCATGACGCTTTGCTCAAGGCATTCTGTCATCCGGTCAAGGATCGTTTCCCGTAGTCCCAATACTTCGGCAGCTTTGGATTTCACAGTAGGTGGCAACTGTCTGTGATCGCCAGCAATTATCACCCGATCCGCAAGTTTCATGGCAATCCAACATTCGGGTTCAAGGGCTTGAGAACCCTCATCAATTATTACCGTTTCGAATTTCATGTTTTTGATGGGTTCTGATCCACATCCCACCAACGTAGCACAAATAACCTCACTTCGCTCCACAATTTTATCGACTAATCGATCCTCCAGATCCCTTGCCCAATTGCGTAATTGTCGGGCTTCCTTATACATCAGCCCTCGATTTTGTCGTTCTTGTGATCCAAATTTTCGTTTAAACTTTGCGGCCTCCCGTCGTGCTTCTTCTGCTTCTATTTTTACTTGTTTGATGCGTTGCCATTCCTGATCACCGCGCACCTGCTCGTCAAGAGACAATTGTGAAATATGATCGCCCATCCTGGTTACATTTCCCATGCGCAGAACTTTCAGACCCTGTTCGTCCAATAGTCTCGCCAGGAGGTCCACGGCATTATTACTCGGTGCTGCTACCAACACCTTCTTCTCGTAGGTCACCAGCTGCTTAATTAGTGCAACCAGTGTGGTGGTCTTTCCAGTGCCCGGAGGTCCATGAATGATCCCAATTCGATGGGTCAGATGTGCCATCTGAATAGCCTCGTTCTGAGATGGATTTAGTCCAGGATTAGGTGGAAAATTGGCAATTGGCTCACGTTGATTACTGATAGTCCGTTTTTCTGAAATCATTAATCTCATTTCTGCCACAGGTATATCCTTCGAGCGTACAATCTGCTGTAAAGTATCCAGCATAATACGATAGGGACGGTCGTCGAAAATCAATTCGATGCCGATGCTTCCTCCCTCCAACAGATAATCCTTTACAAGTGTGTCTGTCCCCAATACAATACGTACTTTCCTTCTCGTGACATGCGATATCGTTCCCTTTAATTCAATGCGTTCTGCCTTATTAATGAAGAGTATTGCGCTGGCTCCCACACGAAAGGAATTATTAACACGGTACGCGCCAGTTGACGTAGGTACAAGTTCTAACTCCACGTGTTCACCTACCGTGTAATGCTGTCGTTTGATTTCTACCGGATACCACAGTATGCCACTCTGAATCCGTTCTTTTAGTGATTTGGATGCAGATAAATTTCGGTAATATACCTCCTCTGCCGCCCTTTCATGTTCTACCGCTTTTGACAGTTTTTCAAATCGTTCCTTCCAGTTTCCTATCATACGGTGCCACTTTCACTATGTTCACATCATACCAGGAACAATAATGATGATGCTTGGTAATTTGCCGCGAATTTATATTATCTACTTTTATCGGAAGACTAAATCTTAAAGTGAAATCCCTGCCTCGATTTCTCCTTATATTTCTCCTGATCAAATTTGAAGAGATACGATCCTTTCCTGGAGGATCGCTTGTCTTTTTCATCCAGCTTTTCCAGTATTTCCAAAGAGTTTATCTTCTTGCTAAAATTACGTTTATCAAGGTCGGTGGCAAGAATTTCCTCGTATAGTTTCTGTAGTTGACGCATGGTAAATTTCTCAGGTAAAAGTTCAAAGCCGATGGGTTTTGTAGATACGCGCTGTTGCAGAAGACTTAAGCCCAATTGAAACATCTTATCATGGTCAAAGATCAGATCAGGCTTGTCATCTAAGGTGAACCATCTTGCTGAATATTGTTGGATCAGCTTTTCGTCGTGATCATTTATGTTGATGAGGGCAATGTATGCAACTGAGATCGTTCGCTCTACAGGATCACGTGCTATGTCAGAAAATACATGCAACTGCTCCATATATATATTGTCCAAACCTGTCAGGGTATGTAGTACACGACTTGCTGCATCTTCCACAGTTTCTTCGCGCCGCAAGAAACCACCCATTAGCGACCAGTCACCTTTGTGCGGAGTCATATCTCTTTTAATAAGAAGTACTTTTAAAACTTCTTCATGTTCATCAAATCCAAAAATGATGCAGTCAACGGCAATCAATGCCTTGGATTCGGCTGGATAATTTGAGTTCATAAACATTTGATTCCGATTGGTACAAGCCTATCGCAGCTAGTACAGAGAAGATTCCGTGAATTAAGATACAGATTTATTCTTACAGGCCAGGGTTGACGACTCAATAGATATGAGTGGATGGGATCGTTAAAATATTGTGCGTTCAACTCATAAGAATTTGACAGTTTATTTGCATAAGTGTATTTATTACACTATTATTATTTTCGTAGGAATATCAGACAAAAGAGACTGAAAAATATACTAGGCAGTATGTATTTGCGAAATGGAAGGTGCAGAGATGCATCTTCTTTTTTTTATCTCACCTTCGACTTTTTTGATCAGCCGATACTCATTCAGTTCAGATCATGAAACATGCCGGTTCTGGCATAATAGAATTATCTTCACCTTATTAGAATAAAGGTAATAACACGTCTTGCTATACAGATCCGATTTTAAGAAATATAAGGCATTGATTACGGATTGGATCAGCCGTTACTATGATCAGATTGAGGACTTTCCTGTAAGATCTCAGGTTGAGCCTGGGGAGATATATGGTAAAATCCCAGCTGCTTTGCCCCAAAAGGGAGAATCCTTGGAGGCAGTTTTAAAGGACATGGATGAGATTATCTTGCCAGGAATGACACACTGGCAACATCCCAATTTTCATGCATACTTTGCAGCTAACAGTTCAGTTGAATCACTTTTTGGTGAGATGTTGACCAGCGCTATGTCAGCCCAATGCATGATTTGGGCTACCTCTCCCGCGGCTGCCGAATTGGAGGAGCGAATGATGGAGTGGATGCGGGATGCAATGGGTATTCCATCTGAATGGGAGGGTGTCATTCAAGATACGGCATCCTCCGCCTCTTTGGTAGCCATAATCACGGCCCGAGAGGTGAAGACAGGTTTTCGCTCTAATTTTGATGGAGTTCCTGGCAATCTAAGGGTATACTGTTCTACTGAAACACACTCATCAGTAGAGAAGGCTATGGCCATATCAGGGTTGGGAAGAAATAACCTGGTGAAAATCGGGGTAGACTCAGCACAACAAATGCTAGTGTCGGAACTAGAGAGCTCCATTAAGGCAGACCTGGAAGGTGGCAATGTTCCATGTGCTATTGTTGTGGCGATAGGAACCACAGGAACACTGGCCGTGGATCCCTTGCGGGAGATCGTTGATGTGGCTCGAAATTATGATTTATGGCTGCATATCGACGCAGCTTATGCTGGTACAGCTTTATTTCTACCGGAGTATCGCTGGATGATTGAAGGCATTGAATTGGCTGATAGCTTTGTCTTCAATCCCCACAAATGGCTATTTACCAACTTTGACTGCAGTGCTTACTTCGTCAAGGATGCCGAAATCCTTATCCGGACGTTTGAAATTTTACCAGAATATTTAAAAACTCCGAAAAGAGGTAAGGTCAATGACTATAAGGATTGGGGTATTGCCCTGGGTAGAAGATTCAGAGCTCTCAAGCTATGGTTTGTATTGAGAAGTTTTGGGCTGGAAGGCATTCAACACACTCTGCGAAATCAAATTGAATGGACACTGGATTTGGCGACCATATTAAAGCAAGATTCTTCTTTTGAAATAGTCAGAAAGCCCTTCCTAAACTTTTTTTGCTTCCGCCTGGTAGCAGAGGGAAAGACTGAGGATGAATTGAATCATCTTAATGAGCGATACTTGCAGGCAATAAACGCTAGTGGAGATGCCTATTTGTCGCATACCCGCATAGGTCCCACCTATGTGATCAGAGTAGTGGTCGGTCAAACTTATGTGAAAAAGCACCATGTCAATAACCTTTATAGGATCCTTCAAAAATTCAAGTCTTCATTGATTTAGGCATCACAATTCCTGTATTAAATTTGTGTTTCATAAGATCTTAATCGCTAGGGGCTTTGTAGTTTTACACGCTAATGTTGACGTTCAAAAATACTATGACTGTACCCTCGAGGCGAATCTCGATCATTTTCGCCTTTGGAGTGATTTACATCGTCTGGGGTGCGACGTACTTGTTTGTTTCGTACGCAGTGGAAGAAATTAGACCTTTTCTGATGTCTTCGGTACGATACACCAGTGCTGGTTTGTTACTGGGATCAATAGCTTTGATTTTCAGTAAATGGCAGCAGGTAAAGCTTCGTGAAATCACGAACGCAGTTATAACGGGGATGATCATGTTGGGTGCCGGTACGGGAGGTGTGGCCTGGGCCCTTCAGACCGTGGACAGTGGATTTACGGCTTTGATGATTTCGGCGGAACCACTGGTGATTGTGCTAATGCTGTGGTTGTGGGATAAGAATCCTCCCACTCCCCGCTCAATGTTGGGTATTGCTCTGGGGATGGGAGGCATCTATCTGCTGGTGAGTCAGGATGAGATCATCGTGAATAATGATCACTGGCTTGGTATTATTGCGATCCTTATATCTATGACATTCTGGGGTGTCGGATCCATTTATATAGGCAGAGCTACGCTGCCTAGGAATCGACATTTTAGTGCCGGCCTCCAACTGTTTGCTGGGGGTGTGATGGCATTTATTATTTCCTTTTTTCTTGAGCCCCATGATACATCCTGGCAAGACCTTCATGCCCGGACTATTGGATCGCTTATTTTTCTGATTCTATTTGGCAGTATTTTGGCCTACTCAGCTTTTACTTACCTTTTGCAGAATGTCTCACCTGAGAAGGTTGCTACAGGCACCTATGTCAATCCCGTCATTGCCTTGATACTGGGATGGTGGTTGAAGGATGAGTATATTTCAATTCAATCGATTATGGCGGCATGTATCATGCTGTTGGGGGTATTCTTCATTAATAGTAGTAAGAATCAATCTACCGCTATCGAACAGGAAATTACATAAATACCAATTCGAGTCTTTTGTAATAGATTGATAATCAATATGATGTAGTTGATGTCCTATTCGAGCAACACAATGTCCGATTTGGGAAAATACTTGTTTTCTGTTTTTTGTCAGTTTGATAAGAAAATTCAAAATGACTTAAAACACGATATCTATGGACTTCGCAAATTTTTTTCGTGCTCTCGTAACTGTAATCATTTCTTCTTCCGTCCTAAATGCCCAATATATTCCCGGTCATCATGCTGTGGAATTAAATTCACCCAAGTCTGGGTTATCTATACTTAATAGTCGGGCAGAAAGTACAAGTAATCTTTCGCTATATAGTGATGCCAGTGCGGTGCTGGATATTGGCATAGGCAATAGTGCGAATATCGCGGTTGGTCCCGATATCAGTTATCTTTTTACAAATATAGGAACGCCATTACACTTTTATATTGGTGGTTTTCGCAGAATGTTTATTACCGAGGATGGAAATGTCGGAGTTAACGCTCCCACCACTTTTCTTGAACGATTTTATGTAGGTGGAGATTCCAAATTTTCGGATGGCACAATGACACTGGATTATACTTCAAAAACACCTCTCGTTGTCTTATCCCAGGACTCCGCAGGCATTAAGGCTTTTGGAGCAGCGAAACCAGCTATCTACGGTACTTCCAATTCCAATGAGGGGGCAATTCGTGGCGTAGGGAAAGAAAATTCGCCAGGTGTTTTTGGAAGAGCCTCCAATGGAAGAGGTGTGCAGGGGCAAAGCGATGCAGGAGCAGGTGTATTTGGCATTAGCTATAGTGATATAGGAGTCGCGGGAAGTAGCACTCTAGGATATGGTATATCTGGAGAAAGTTCCAGTACTTATGGTGTATATGGTACATCTGACTCAGGACTGGCAGCAGGGATTCTTGGTGAGGGAGCAACAGGAGTCCATGGAAGTGGTAGTGTCACCGGTGTTTATGGTTCTTCTCTTTCTGGCAATGCTATTGAAGGCAACTCCAGTGAACCAACAAAGTATGATTTTTATGCAAGCGGTCTGGGCATGGACTATGGATCGTCATCATCAAGACGTTGGAAGACAAACATTCAAACAATCGATGATGCTTTACTGAAAGTTCTCAAGTTAAGAGGGGTATACTTTGATTGGAATGAAGATCACGGTGGAAGACATGACATTGGATTTATAGCGGAAGAGATCGGATCTGTTATCCCCGAAATAGTATCCTACGAAGCCAACGGCATAGATGCTATTGCAGTTGACTACTCCAAAATGACGCCATTATTACTGCAGGCTATCATTGAGTTACAATCACAAGTTGAGCAGCTCAAGGCTCAATGTTCCCTTCATCATGGTGGACACTAGTGCAACGGCCGCACTCTTTCAGATCCCTTACAATAATATGACAAAGGGCAGATGGGGACATCTGCCCTTTCAGTTAACATAACCTTCACTTCCCATAATTGATGTACTAATCTTTGGTTAAACAGGGGCTTGTCGGAAGGATTTTGATTTGTAGACTGTTATTAGGTGTAAAGTTATCTTATTTGAAAGCAACGATACTTCACCGAAAAATAGCAAATCATGAAAAAGTTAATGTGGTTAATTCCCTTAATGGTCATGACGCTGCTATTCTCATGTGCATCAGGCACATATATAGCAGATGAAGATCAGAAATCACAATATGATGGTAAGCGGGTAATCGAAGTAAGTAATGCTTTGACATTAAGTGATCTAATCGAGAGACTACCCGGAGTACGAATGGAATATCTTGGAGGCAGACCCGAGATTTTAATTCGTGGTGGTGTACCTCTTTATGTAATCGACGGTACTCGAGTAGGTCATAACTATCAGGCCGCAGCGAACCTTGTGAATGTAAATGATATAGCTTCTGTTGAGGTATTGAAAAGCCCTACCGAAACACTCGTATATGGTCGAGATGCAGCATTTGGGGTGATTGTAATCCGTACGCGAGTGAGTTAATTGGAGCTGAGAACTGCAGACCGTCTTTAGGGACGGCTGCATATTCTCATTTACAGGCTTTTTAAACCATTACCTTTTTACCGGTTTTTGCCGCTTGATAGATCGCTTCAATGATCTTCATATCCTTTAGCCCTTCCATACCATCTGAAAGGACGGGCGTATCATCGAGTATATTTTTTGCAAAGGCATCCATCTGTACCGCCTGATGATTGGTGTGCCTGATATTTAGAAATTCGCGGTTCGCATACATTTTTACCGGTCCGTAGCCAAACGCAGATTCTAATCTGAAAGTCCCCTGGTCAGCATGGACTTCGATCTCGCCTACACGTGCACTATAGCTACTCATACAATTGGCAATGACTCCGTTTTCAAAATGCATTTGCCATAATATAGTTTCTTCTACCGTCTTAAATTTTGGTCTCACATTGTATGATTGAGCAGTGATCGATACAGGTTCTGCATCCATCACATGCCTAACTGCATGCAAGGAATAGACCCCCATATCCATGAGTGGTCCACCGCCAGAGAGCTCACCATGAAATCTCCAATTGTCCCAACCATCCCCAGCATAGAATGCATTACTACTTTCCACAGCACGCACTTCACCCATCACATTCTCGTGCGCATAGCGATAAAGCTCTTGAGTGTTAGGCTCGTAGAGAAGCCGGTATCCAATTTGCAATTTCACATCATTATCATTGCACGCCTTGATCATCGCCTCACAATCCTTAACGGAGGTTGCCATAGGCTTTTCACAGATGACATGTTTTCCCGCCCGTGCTCCTCGGATGGCGAACTCTGCATGCATCGAGTTTGGCAAGACGATATATACGATGTCGATGTCATCATTGGAGGCTATCTGATCAAAATTGTCATAGTTGTAGATATTCTCCTCTGGGATGTTATATCTTTCGCCCCATTCTTTCTCTTTCTCTGGTGTACCTGTGACGATTCCCGCTAGTCGAATGTACTCAGTTTCTTGCAGCGCGGGTGACAATCGCCCTCTGGCATAGCTGCCCAGTCCTACAAGAGCGATACCTAATTTTCGATCAGGAGGTCTGAATAGGGAAGGAGCGGAATAATCTGGAATGAGTACAGCACCCATGCCAAGCGATGCTGAGCGAATGAACGATCTTCGATTGAAAGTCATATTTAATTAAAAATTTAGGGTAATAATATCACAGCCTCCCGGCAGGTGACTAAAGTGCATAAATTTTGTCCATTCGGTCTGATATTTCCTGTAGCCGGGTAGCATCACCACCGGGCACCTCAGCAGAGCCCCAGCCGGAGTAGCCAATGGACTTTAATGCTTTATTGACGGCGTTCCAGTCGCAATCTCCATCTCCCAGCTTGACATCAAAACCTTTCCAGATTCCCTCGTTACTTTGCTTGTCGCGACTGTATTCTTTTATGTCAACTTTCATAATTCGTTCACCCAATGCTTCAATCCAATGCTCAGGCCATCCATATCGTACGATGTTCCCGATATCCATATACCATCCAATGGACTTACTTCCGAACTGATCCAGATAGTCAACCGCTTCTACCGGACTAATCAGGAAATTGTTCCAGACATTCTCAATAGCTATCCCAATCCCAGTCGATTCTGCCTTAGGAATGAGTTTTTCGATCTCTTTTGTAGAACGCATCCAGGCATCCTTGTAAGACACTTCTTTGTTGACAACGCCCGGTACTAATAAAACGGTGGTGCCACCCAGTTCCTTGCATTCATCAAAGGCACTGAGCATAGAGTCGACACATTTTTTTCGGACATCGGGATTGGGATCAGACAACGGGGAAGACCAGTGCAGTGAGTTAACCAATCCAGGTATTTGAATACCCACCTTATCGCGGGCCATAAGGACTTCTTTAAGGTCGAGATCGGAAGGGGAGTCTAATTCCACCCCGTCAAAACCAAGCGACTTGACTAGGGCGAACTTGTCTTCTACAGAACCCTCGACTTTTATCATGCCGTATTTCAGGCTCTTCTTGTTGAGCGGTTGATCTGCCCAATGAAGTCTTCCCATACTGACGCCCATCGCCAGTGCCCCTGCGGACTTTATAAAATCTCTGCGGATCATATCTTTTAATGGACTTTAGGCAAACTTAGTAATACCTGGCTGTGCGACTTCCTTCATGGGCCAGTTTAAATTCCAGCTGTACTCATCGATTTTTGGACCTAGAGTCTCGTCAGAATTTAATGCTTCTTCCCAGGTTAATGTTTGGCCTGTATAAGCAACCATTCGTCCCCAGATGGCAAGCATGGTCGAATTAGCCATACGTATGCCATCGAAAAAGGGCTCTCCCTTTCTGATAGAGGCAAATAATGTATCATGTTCTGTTTGATACATATTATTTCGTTCTCCTTCCCACTTCCAGGTCTTTCGTCCAATGATCTCGTGATTGTTGCTGACGTGGATGTTACAACGACCTTTGGTACCCAACATATCTACACCATATGCTCTGGAGCATCCCTTTTGCTGACGGCTGAAGTGAAAGCCTTTACGACCATCGGGATAGTCATAGACAATGGCAAAGTGATCATACACATTGCCAAACTTATCCTCTGTACGACTCTGACGACCCCCCGTGCCGGTTGCACTGATAGGTAGCTGATCACCAAAGGCCCATGACATTAAGTCAAGACTATGAACAGCCTGTTCATTTATATGATCACCTGACATCCATGTCTGGTATAGCCAATTTCTCATTTGGAATTGAAAATCTGACCATTCAGGTTTGCGATCGTGAAACCACAAGGCCCCTGTGTTGTAGGTATTATATACGGCTTGTACATCACCGATGTCTCCATCTAAAATACGCTCATATGTAGCATTCTTAGGATCATCATGTCTCCAGCAAAATCCTGACATGAGTGCAAGTCCTTTTGATTTTGCCATTTTGGCTGACTCAATTACGTGTCGAATACCGGGAGCATCGACAGCTACAGGTTTCTCACAGAACACATGCTTTCCTGCTTCGATTGCTGCGCGCAGATGTGCTGGCCGAAAACAGGGAGGCGTAGTCAAAATGACCACATCTACATCCGATTCAAGTACTTTCTTATATCCATCAAATCCAAGATGCATCTGATCAGGTTCGACTTTAATTTTAGCCCCATTCTCCTGGGAAAGTAAGGCGTGGGATTCCTTCATCCGGTCCTCAAAGATATCTGCCATAGAGGTCAAAACTACATTGTCGTCGGCTCGTGTGGCTTGTAGTGCCGCACCGGTTCCCCGGCCACCACATCCGATGAGCCCCACTTTAAGAGTATCGGTATTGAGGATGTGCTTAGGTGTCTTAGCCGAAATGATATTGACTCCCACGGTGGAAGCTAGAACAGCTGCACCTGTACGCTTAACAAACTTTCTTCTGCCTTGATCTGAATTTATCATCTTAATTCTATTTTATGGATGCTCTCAAGATAATGAATTTCCAGACGGAATTGAAGATTTTAAGAAGGTGCTAACGAAGGATCTGTGCTAGACTCCAATAGAAAAAGTCCGGCACAAGGCCTGACCTTCTTCTCTTTATTGCTAATTCTTTCACTTTATACCACTTAATCCATGTCCAGTGCCTCACTAATTCTTCGGGCACAGTCCTGGTAGTGGTATTTTGTCATTTTGTGGTCACTTCTCTTCGCAGCCTTTTCAAGTGATTCATAGAGCTCGATAAGAGTTCCGGTACTTATCGAAGAGATATCTGACATTACAGGATCTACTGAGGCTGTCGATCGAAAGTAAGTTGATATACGTCCAGATGAAGCTTCCGCAGGTTCCAACAGCTCAATGAGTTTATTCAGGTGCATCTTCTGCACATTTCTACGAGGAGTTGTAGTGGCTGCTCCACTATTTAGTTCTCTCCAGATGCCATTTTGCATATCCATAAAAAACTCCTCCAATCCGTAAGCTGAAGGATCGATAGCATGAGCATCAATGAGTCTTTGTAGTCTGCTCGTTGAGTAAAGGCTATTGATTGTCCTTTCTTGCAGGTTTGCTATGGCATTTGTTCCATTCTCAGGTTTGATCCTGGCGAGGATATCCCTGTTCATCAACCAGGTGGGGGTTTCAAAGAGCTGCCGATGCAAAAATCTGACCGCGTCATGTTGCATATCTTTGGGTGCCGGCTGGAAAACGACTCCTTCCTGATCATAGGTCTTTGGCGAGTCAAATATACCTCCCACCCATTTGGTCACATGTCCTATATATCGTCTAAATTGATTGAAGACATTATTATACAGTTCATCTGCCCATTCGTATTGATTGGCCTCTTCATACGTCCAATCGAGAATGTTCGGTAAAATAGCTTTTAGATTCTTGATACCACAATCAGAGGCAAGCATGGCATTGTCTCCCAAATCCTCGCTTTGAGCCCTGGGATCATAGCTACTTTGTTCGGTCAGAAAATGCAAAGCTGGATTATCCTGAGCTTTTTCCTTATACCATTGGTTGAGAATCTTTTGATCTTCCTTCTCATCCTCAGTACCATAGATAGGCTTATAATTCCATTCAATGGCCCATTTATCATAGGCACCTACGCCGGGAAGGAAATTTGTGACACCGTCGCCAGGTTGAGCTACATAGTTAAACCGGGCATAATCCATGATGGAAGAGGTATGGCCATTTTCTGCTAGCCAGGCCGGATCTCTCAATTTTTCGACAGGTGTGGCATGACTGGCACCGAAATTATGGCGCAGTCCCAAGGTATGTCCCACTTCATGGGCTGCCACAAATCGGACCAATGTCCCCATCAACGTATCATGCAGAATATTCTCCCGAGCCCGCTCATCAACAGCGGCTGTTTGCGTCGTGTACCAGTTCTTAAGTAGACGCATGACATTATGGTACCAGCCGATATGGCTTTCCAGAATTTCTCCCGAACGTGGATCATGTACATTTGGTCCGTACGCATTTTGTATACTCGAAGCAAAGTAGCGAATCACGGAGAAACGGGCATCTTCCAGACTCATGGTCGTATCATTTTCCGGCCAGTCTTTGGCCTGAATGGCATTCTTCCATCCGGCTTGCTCAAAGGCAACCTGCCAATCTTCCACTCCTTGCTTTAGATAGCTTCTCCATTTTACAGGTGTTGCTGGGTCGATGTAGAAAACAATAGGTTTCCGTGGTTCAATTAATTCTCCTGCTTGCTGCTTCCGAGCCTCTGCTTCACTTTTGGGATCGAGGGGCCAGCGGACAGTGAAAACCTGATCTTCAGCTCGCTGCTGGTCATCATCAAAGATGGTATATCCGGTGGCAAAGATACCCACTCGTTGATCAAAGAGTCGTCTTCGGCGCGGAGTTTTTGGTAGCAGAATCATGGAGGTATTTAACTCCAGCGTGACAGCTCCTGCACTGACACCACCCATTAGATTCACCGTGCGATCACGTCCATTGCTGCTTAGAGATGGTGGGGCTACCGAGTAGGTTTTGACGGTCCGAACCTCGACATTGATAGGATAAGAGCGTATGTAGTCAATATAGGAACGATCCTTTTGGATGCCTTTTATTTTAAAGCGTTGTTTGGCAATGGAGGGTAAGGTGAAAGCTTCGTTTGGCTCCTCAAAGAACTTGGTCACATCAATGAGTACTGATGTGTCTTCTCTTGTAGCCATGATGTCAAAGGCTGCGGCAATCGGATCCAAATTTGAATTTTGCACCGCAGTAGTGATGGGTGCCGAGGAATCAGCACTTACATTTATGAAATTCACTACTCTAATAAATACATTCTTTTTAGGACCTTTTTCAAAGCGAATAACCTCTCTGTTAGCCATTTCACCACCATAGCCTGCACCTGTTGGAGCTTTTGCCACTCTGGTTATCGCCATGATGTCACGACCGAAAACACTGTCGGGGATTTCAAAGTAATACTTTTCATCATCAAGATGAACATTGATCATTCCCAGTGTTGTAACGGCACTGTCGGTTACGAAATCATGGAATGTTTTCTCTTTTTTTGTGGAGGAGCTATCGGTGGCTGTGGAGTCTGCCGATTCCTCCTGAGCATTGATGGAAGTTGAAAAGAGAGCCATGCATGAGAGTAAGAGCAAAAAAGGAGTAATTCGCATATCTTCTAAATTATTTCAAAATATATCACAATTATTAGTTGCCCCCACCATAGATTGGCCAAGGCAATGCTCAGAGACAATTACTTCTCTATAGGAAAATAAGATTGTGGAAAAGCAGGAAAAACTCGGCTACAAATATAGACAAGTTTGCAATATGTCCATGTTAGCTATTGTAGGATAGGAGTGAAAGATCGTCGTAACCCAAGATTTTTACGATTACTTTACCTACTCTATCGACCACTAAAACATATATTGTATTTTCAGAGACCAGGAAATCGGATCAATAAAATTCGCATCAATTCATGCCAGAATTACGTTCTTTGTTTCATCTGTTTCTGATAGCAGGTGTTTTGGGTTATAGTTGTAGCAGTGACCAGGGACCCTCTCCTCCAAAGACTCCCTCTAAAGAATTATCCACATTTGTTACTGCAGAAGAGCTGGATGTTGAGCTAGTGGCTTCCGAACCCATGGTTCAGGAGCCGGTTATACTGAAGTTTGACCCCGCAGGTAGGCTATGGGTAGTCGAAATGCGAGGATTCATGCCAAATTTGGAAGGTGAGGGCGAAGATGAACCGGTGGGACGAATTAGTGTGTTGGAAGATCTAGATGGTGATGGACAAATGGATAAATCTACCGTATTCCTGGACAGTTTGGTTTTACCGCGATCCCTCGCATTTGCAGAAGGAGGTGTCCTGGTAGCAGAAAAGATCCCTTTATGGTATGTAGAGGACCTTGATGGTGATCTTGTGGCCGATCGCAAGACCTTGATTGATTCCACATATGGTGGCCGTGGATTTATTGAACATTCACCTAATGGCCTTCTACGAGCTATGGACAATTGGTATTACAATGCCAAAGCCGCATTTAGATATAAGCAGGAAGGGGGTACATGGCGAAAAGATGAAACTGAGTTCCGTGGTCAGTGGGGGATAAGCCAGGATGACTATGGTCGACTATATTATAATTACAATTGGTCACAATTGCATGCGGATTTGATTCCACCCAATACCTTTGGCAGAAATAAAAATCATACACCCACCACAGGGATTGATTATGGATTGACATTGGATCGCAAAGTGTACCCTGTCAGATCAACACCTGCCGTAAATAGGGGTTACATCACCGGGACCCTGGACGAAGACGGAAAATTAATCGAATTTACTTCAGCCTCTGCTCCATACGTCTATCGGGGAGATCTCTTCAGTGATGATTATTATGGCAATGTCTTCATATGTGAGCCTGCCGGTAATCTCATTAAACGCAATACAGTAGATGATGATGGCTTGATTCTTTCTGCATCGAATGCCTATCCCGGCGAGGAGTTCCTGGCTAGTAGAGATGAGCGGTTTAGGCCTGTATACATAACTTCCGGGCCGGACGGAGCACTATATGTGGCAGATATGTATAGAGGTATTATAGAACATGGACCCTATATGAGTGAATATCTCAAAGAACAAACTGCTCAAAGGAAGTTAGATACACCTATACATTATGGTCGCATCTGGAGAATATCACCTAAGGGTAACTCACCACATCCTGTCACCTCTCTGGAAGGGATGTCAGCTGAGAACTTAGTCACTTTGTTGGAGGCAGATAATGGATGGTATCGTGATGAAGCTCAGCGACTTCTGGTGGAAAGAAGAGAACGATCCATTGTGTCGCAACTTCGTGAATTAATGACGGTACAGGAAAATCATCTCGCAAAGATTCACGCGCTTTGGACATTGGAAGGTCTGGGTGCTATCACTCTAGAAGATTGTATGACTGCAATGAAGGATCCTCATCCTCGGGTCCGAATCTCTGCATTGAGGCTCATGGATCGACTGCTAGAACCTGGAGGATCTGCGAGTAATCAAGTAGCGCAGATGATACAATCCTCCTGGTCTGATGAAGACAAAGGTGTCGTATTGCATATGGCCCTGGCGGCACAGAAATTAGCCGATAATGAAGCGATTGCATTGCTGGGAGATATCATAACCAAGTATGTGAATCTGCCTTTGATGCGAGATGCTGTTCTAAGTAGTTTGGAGGATCGGGAGTTTGATTTGCTCCAGTGGCTGATCGCAAGGGGGGATTGGAAAGAGCCCACCGCTGATCAATCTATATTCATAGAGATGCTGGCGACCTCCATTACTCGCAAGGCCGATGAAGGGGAGATTCTTGCTCTGGTCAATATGCTCGAGGCAGAGGGACTAGCTGAGGGATCAGCAAATGACGCAATTCTGATGGGAATGGCTATGGAGGCCACCACCAATGATTCACTTTCGACGATTCGGGTATCTTCGAAACTGGCCATTTTTGGACGGGAAAATATTGTTCCGGATATTCAATCTCGACTGCAACGACTACAAAAACTGTTTAGTTGGCCTGGTAAAGAAGAACAGACGATTTCGCAAGGCACGAAATCCAGCCTCAGTGAAGCCGAAGAAAAGCAATTTGTGCTGGGTAGGACCCATTATCTTTCAACTTGTGCGCAATGTCATGGTGTGGATGGCCGGGGTGTTAGCAGGTTCGCACCACCATTACGTGCATCAGAATGGGTCCTGGGAGATGATCGAAGGCTTGCATTGCTACTACTACATGGGATCGAAGGACCTATCGAAGTTCTGGGAAAGACCTATGATGCACCTGAGATACTTCCTGTGATGCCAGCTCATTCAGTGATGGATGATAATAATCTGGCAGCTGTCATGACGTATATACGGAATGCCTGGGGTAATGCTGCACCGGCCGTAAGTCGTGGGACCGTGGGATCAGTCCGTCACCGCTCCCAGGGACGGGTTCAACCGTGGACAGTCGAGGACCTCGATGAACGTATGCTGGAGATTGATGACATCCTGAATGCCCGCTAGTAAAAAGTATGGGCTTGGTGTTGGATTTTATCTTTCTTTCATCCGGTCGCATTTCGATATTTTGATATCTTTTCACTTTATTCAAACCAAAATTGAAAACCAACAATGAGCGAGGAAACGCTACCCGGAATAAAATTATTTGACTTAAGTGGACAAACAGCCATCATTACTGGAGGATCGAAAGGTCTTGGTCTGGCAATGGCAGAGGGTTTGGCATCGGCAGGTGCAGACGTGATGCTCGTCAGTCGGACACTAGAGGAAGGAGAAGAAGCTGCTGCAAAAATTACGCGCCTATATGGCACCAAGGCCATTGCATTTGAAGCGGACGTAACAAGTGTAAATCAGACGCAAGCCATGGCAGAAGCAGCCATGGATGCATTCGGAAGGATTGATATCCTTATCAATAGTGCCGGCATCAACATTCGGGGAGCCATTGATGAATTAGAACCCGAAGAGTTCAGGAAGGTGATGGATATTAATGTAGATGGGACCTGGCTAACCTCACGGGCCGTGACACCAATGATGAAGTCACAGAAACACGGTAAAATCATTAACATCTCAAGTACATTGGGAGTCGTAGGATTGGCAAATCGTACACCATACACAGCGTCTAAGGGTGCAGTAGTGCAGATGACTCGAGCACTTGGCCTCGAGCTGGCACCCTTCAATATAAACGTGAATGCAATTTGCCCCGGCCCATTTTTGACCGAAATGAACATACCTATTGCAGGGACGGATGAAGCTAAGAATTTCATTGTAGGTGCGACAGCCCTGGCCCGATGGGGGGAGTTGAAGGAGATACAAGGAGCTGCATTATTCCTTGCCAGTGATGCATCATCCTATATGGTAGGGTCCTTGGTGACCGTAGATGGTGGTTGGACTGCAAAGTAATCAGAAGGTGATATCATTTTCATTGGCAACAAGTAATGATGCTCATAGTATAGCAGCTTTACATGCATTAAGCTGGCAACGGCATTACAAAGGAATTCTCTCAGACCAGTATCTGGACAAAGATGTATTTGAGGATCGTCTGGAGGTTTGGCAGCGCAGGTTTGAGCATCCCAGCGCCGACCAATATGTGTTGTTAGCGAAAGATGACGAGACTATTTGCGGTCTTGCATGTACCTATCTGAATGATGATCCGGAATACGGTGCGCTATTGGATAACCTGCATGTATTAGCTGAATGGCAGGGCCAGGGTATTGGTACTAATCTGATGGCACTGACTGCTGAATGGGTTGCTAAACATGATCCTGTGGGTTCGCTGTATTTATGGGTTTTTGAAGAAAACTATGGCGCCCGTACATTTTATGATCGTATGAAAGGTCATGTGGCGGAGAGAGATACCATTGAAAATGTGGGTGGTGGATCAGCGACTATACTTCGTTATGTCTGGCCTGATCTACAAGAGTTGGTACAGCAAGGATCTCAAGATCATTCAGTGGACTAATGGATTGTAACATGCAAATCGAGTCCATAAATTTGATCTCATGCCGCACTTTATGCGGGAAAAAAGGCATCAACAGCCATACGTAGTGTGATTTGTGCGGTATTGGCTCTTCGACCTGTCATAAACTAATTCCCCAATTTATGCTGCCTTGCTCGATGTTACAGTCCTCCTGGTAGTAAAATTGGCATTTCAGATTTTGGTCTAACTTTGCCTTTTTAGAAATGTGAAATTAATGGTGATACCTCTGGCCGCTAATCTTGACCTGACGAATGCGTATGTGCTCATTATAGGCGCATCGCTCGTGATTGTGCTTTCGCATTTTTTCAATATACTTTCAGAGAAGACCAGTATACCCTCTGTATTGATGTTGATACTTACGGGCATTCTGATCCGACTTGGCTTAGATAAAGCAGGTGAAGGGGTTGCCGATTTGATGCCGAGTCTGGAAATCCTCGGCATTATTGGATTGATTATGATTGTCCTAGAAGCTGCACTCGACCTACAGTTAAGTAGAGAGACGCTTCCACTCATTGGTCGTTCTTTATTGATAGCTTTCCTTTGCCTGATTCTCTCTTCAGCCGGCATAGCATTATTAATTCAGGCATTTATTCCCATGGAATTTGTTAATGCTATGTTATACAGCACGCCTCTGTCTATCATGAGTAGCGCGATCATAATTCCCAGTGTATCAGCTTTGATTGCACCTAAAAAGGATTTCATGATCTATGAAAGTGCATTTTCTGATATTCTGGGCATCATGCTATTCTACTTCGTAGTGAGTCTGCTAGAGTCGGGTGGAAAAGTGGCGGCCGTCCAGTTTGGTGGTAGTCTTATTGTGACCATATTGGTCGCTATTGTAGCTTCCTATGTTCTCGTCTTTCTTTTCAAGGATATGAAAGGTCATGTCAGACTTTTCCTTTTGATATCAGTACTTCTCCTACTGTATGCACTTGGTAAATTAATGCATTTATCCCCATTGCTGATTATCCTGATTTTTGGAATGGCCCTCTCTAACCATCAGACAGTCTTCAAGATATTTAAGAATGATTTCGCAGATCCAGATGAGGACCCCATTGAAAAGATTGAAAAGGAATTTCATCTGATCACCATGGAAACTGCCTTCGTTGTTCGTACATTTTTCTTTGTGATTTTTGGAATGACCATTGATCTAGATGCATTGGTCAATATGGATGTATTTATCATCAGCGCATGTGTTCTCAGCATCTTGTATATAGTGCGATTTCTCTTCTTAAAGTTGTTTCTTAAAAATGGTATCATCCCAGAGTTATGGATTGCTCCACGGGGTTTAATTACAATCCTCTTGTTTTTTGCCATCCCCGCCCAATATGTTTCCACTGAATTCAATAGTGGAATACTTTTGTATGTGATTATTATTTCAAGTTTGATTATGACCTTTTCTCTGATACAAAACCGATCCAAGGCAGTCCCTGCGACCGATGAGTTATCGCAAGGAGTGGGGGATCTCCAGTAGGACATACCTAATGTTAGGTATGTGGGAATCTAAATAATGGGGATTGTACGGGGACATCTGAGGGCCTATATTTGGGCCATTGGTAAAATACTGCAATAGATGTTATCGACATTGAACGACTTGGAAGTAGGAAAAGTGGGTATTTTAGATGCATACGCGATCAGTCCCCTGCACAAGAAAATGTTATCCATGGGACTGGTGCCCGGCCAATCAATTGCAGTGCTAAGAAGACTTCCGTTTAAAGGCAGTCTTTATGTTCAGATTGATGGAAGAAACCTGGCTTTCAGGCACGAAGAGGCCAAGCAAATCAGAGTGAAAATATAAATGGCGATTTCCTATTCAGGAGTCATTGCTCTAGCGGGTAATCCCAATAGTGGTAAAACCAGTTTATTCAACCAACTTACAGGTAGTAATCAAAAGGTTGGTAACTTTCCAGGAGTAACGGTAGAACGAGTATTTGGTGAAATTAACCTTACCAGAACAGGTAAGGTTAAAATAATTGATCTCCCTGGATGCTATAGTCTCTTTCCTAACTCACAGGATGAGCGAGTTGCTACTGAGATACTCCTGAATGAGCAGCACGAAGATTTTCCCGATCTGGTAGTGTACGTAGCTGATGCTACCAACCTTGATAGTCAACTTCTTGCACTTTCCCAGATTTTAGATTTGCAATTTCCAACGGTTCTTGCATTGAGTCTGATCGATGAATTGGGGGCGGCTGGAAAAGAAATTGATATTTCGGCCCTAGAGAAACATTTTGGTATACCCGTTGTACCCATCAGCAGCCGTAAAAGACAAAATATTGATGAACTGCGAAGGGTGATAGCGGAGACGCTACAAAAGGGAACGCATAAAGTGACTCCTCCGGATCTGCACAAGGACGCTCTGAAAATGTTGTCGGATGTCGGCCAGATTGAAGTCACCCCCAACTTATATAGGCGTTGGCTGTTAGTGCATCATTGGTCATGGCTTCCTTTCGACACGGGACGCACCAAAGAATCATGGGAGGATCTCTATGAAAAACATCAATTCGAACCGTTAAAGGAACAAGTGGATGAGACCTTCAAGAAATTGGCTGAGTTGGAAAACCTGGCATCCACGGTGGTTCAAAAGTCAGGTGCACATCGGTCAGCCACCGAAAAGTGGGATGCAGTCCTTACACACTGGTTGTGGGGTCCACTGATCTTTGCTGTCGTCATGCTCTTTGTTTTTCAGGCGATTTTTGCCTGGGCTACATATCCCATGGATCTTATTGAGGCCGGTTTTGGGTTTTTGAGTGAAGCCGTCAGTTCGGTACTGCCGGCGGGATGGTTTACTGACTTGATTACTGAAGGCCTAATTGCCGGACTGAGTGGTGTCTTAATTTTCATTCCGCAAATCGCCATTTTATTTTTTCTGATCTCCATTCTGGAGGAAGTGGGGTATATGAGCCGGGCAGTATATCTCTTTGACAGACTATTGCAGCGTTTTGGTATGAATGGCCGCAGCGTCGTTGCTCTAATATCGGGGGGAGCTTGTGCTATACCAGCCATCATGTCTACGCGAACCATAGTGAATTGGAAGGAACGGTTGATAACTATTCTGGTGACTCCTTTTATTTCATGTAGTGCCAGGATACCCGTCTACACCGTCCTCATTGCATTTGTAGTACCATATGAGCGAGTCTTGGGTGTCTTTAATAGTCAAGGACTGGCCTTTGCCGGTTTGTATGTATTAGGTATCGTGGCCGCATTAATCTCGGGATGGGTATTCAAGAAGATCTTGAAGTCACGCATGCAATCGTTCTTCGTATTGGAAATGCCTGCATATCGTGTTCCTGACTGGAGAAATGTATGGAGAAATGTCAAATCTAAGGTGGGGTCTTTCGTGATGGAAGCGGGAAAAATAATCATGATTATTTCGGTTATCCTCTGGTTTCTCGCTTCTTACGGGCCTCCAAGACAGATGAATCAGGCATTGACAGAAGGTGAGCAAGAAGCCATTGAGCAAAACCTCAGTGAGCAGGAAACTGAAGATTTAATTGCATCCAAGCAACTGGAAGCCAGCTTTGCAGGAATTCTTGGAAAGCAGATAGAACCCATCATACAACCTCTTGGCTATGATTGGAAAATCGGAATAGCGCTATTAAGTGCTTTTGCTGCACGCGAGGTTTTTGTGGGAAGTATGGCTACGATTTACAGCGTGGGTAGTGTGGACGATGACTACCGGATAAGGGAGCATCTGGCCAAACAAAGAGATCCGGAAACAGGCGATCTGATCTTCGACTATCGTACGGCCCTGTCATTGCTTCTTTTCTTTGTCTTTGCCATGCAATGTATGAGTACATTGGCAGTCGTGCAGAAAGAGACCCAATCATGGAAATGGCCTATTATCCAGTTTGCATTCATGACTGTCACAGCCTATATTGCTGCGCTATTGGCCTTTCAACTAGGCTGATGATCAGACTTCATTCGATAAGGCTTCATGCAGCATTTTGATCATTTCAGGTGTTGTGCCACAGCAACCACCGAGAATCTTAACACCCGCCTGATGCCATTGAATACATGCCTCCACAAATTGGTT
Source organism: Saprospiraceae bacterium (assembly GCA_050298535.1). Taxonomy (GTDB): domain Bacteria; phylum Bacteroidota; class Bacteroidia; order Chitinophagales; family Saprospiraceae; genus JABDMH01. The sequence continues at coordinate 16,980 of JBNKUI010000021.1, read as the reverse complement.
AGTGGAGCGGTTAGAAGTCGACCAGCCTTTTTCAGGATGGGGCGTACCGGGTGCATTCGCATAGATACCGATGGGTAGGGAGGGTGCCTCAAGAAGTATTTCCAGGTCTTGGTTTATGATGGGTATGTGCCTACAATTTATTAATAGGGCAGCGGGAGGGAAATGTACTAACCTGTCGATAAGGTCATTGATCGGTGAGCCATCAAGTAGATTACCATTTCCATCTGTAATAATGCTGAGAAACAAAGGGAAGTCAAGATCAGCACAAATCCGGGCTATTGTAGCAGCCTCTAACACATTATTAATGGTTTCGGCTATAATGAGATCTATGGGGTAACCCACAAGGTGTCGTATCTGAGTGCTGTGGTATTTGTGCAGCGTCTCCTGATTGGGACGCAATTCGGGACGGTAGCAATCTTCCAGTGTGGCTAAAGAGCCCGCTACCAATAGGTTCTCGTCAAATTCTTTAAATGCAAGGGAGCACATTATTGCATGCCCAAGGTCGTATGTAAATTGTGATTCTAGGTCCAGTTGCTCGTATAAGTAGTAACTAATGCGAAACGTATTTGCTGTAATAATCTCGGCACCGGCATCGATATATTTTTGCTGCAACTGACGGTAAAGTTCAGGTACATCCTGGGTTGCTTTTGCTGTCCACAAAGGGAGCTTTGTCCTGTATCCATTCCTTTCCAATTCAGTACCCATTGCTCCATCTAATAACATATATCTTTGGCGAGCAATGCGTTCAGAAAGTTTGTTAGTTTTTTTCAAATTGTATTCAGATAATTGAGACTTAAAATTAGCGATCATGTTTGATACCATCATTACTACAAAGGAATTAGCTCACCACCTCGATGATGAGGGCTGGCAGATATTTGATGTCCGTTTCAATCTTGCAAATCCGGATGCAGGAAGAAGTGAATACATGAACTCTCATATACCCGGAAGTCACTACCTGCATCTTGATGAAGATTTATCATCTCCCATCATCAAGGGGGTCACGGGTAGACATCCCTTACCAGATGTCAGTGATTTTCAAGAAAGATTAAGAACCTGTGGCGTAAGTAATGATCATCAGCTCATCGTATATGATCATGGACATGGTGGTATTGCTGCCCGCCTCTGGTGGATGCTACGATGGTTGGGACACGAGGATGTGGCCGTACTCGATGGGGGGTGGGGTGCATGGACTGATGCAGGTCTGCCTGTAGATGATTCCATACCTCAAAGAGAACGCGGTGACTTTATTGCCATCGTTAACAATGACCTCATACGATTGAAATCAGATGTGGATAAGATGCGGCAGGACGCGGCATATAGAGTGGTGGATGCACGCACCGAAAATAGATTCTTGGGGATCGAGGAGCCTATCGATCCGATCGCCGGGTCAATAGAGGGTGCAATGAATAAGCCCTGGCCAAGCAATCTGGATGAAACGGGCCATTGGAAGTCCCCCTCCGTCCTTCGTGAAGAATGGAAGAAGGTCTTGCAGGATACACCCGCTGCCCGCACAGTTTGCTACTGCGGATCGGGCGTGACCGCCTGCCATGACATCCTATCTATAAAATATGCCTGCCTGGGAGATGCGTTGCTCTACCCAGGATCCTGGAGTGAGTACCTTATTGGACTTCAAAAGTGACTCAATAAGAGACCCTCATTTATTGCCCCATTATTGAGGAAATTGATCCAGGTCAAGCCCTAATAGTTTAGCAGCATTCTTATAATAAATCTTCTTCAGTATCTCATCAGACAATCCCAGCCCGTACATTCTCCAGAAAGCATGGTACCGCTTATAGTAGGGGAAGTATTCATCCTCCGTTTCAAGTACTCTGAAATAGGTAAAATATTCCTCTGGGTTGTATGCATCCTTACCAAAAAGGATACGATCCTGATACTTTTCAAAGAAAGCGGCGGCTGCCCGGGGTTGACGACCTAATTCTGCAATGACTGCCCCAAATTCGGTATACATATTTGGCATGTCATCCAGGAGTGTACTTAAGTGGGCAAGGTCATTTGCATACCAACCGAAATGTGCAGCTATAAAAGTGGTATTCGGATGTTTTTTAAATATATGATGCTGCTCGGCAATGATAGTATCCCAGGGAGCGGGATCGTCCGGACCTCTCTTTCTCCCGGGTCTTAGCTTTAGTTCAAGCCAACGTTCATTGAGACTATCATGGGGTTGCCAGAATGGTTTGGGATCAGCGGAGTGAATCAGCACAGGAATACCCAATTCACCGCACTTGGCCCATACAGGATCAATACGAGGGTCATCAATTGGAATTCGATTGCCTGAGGAATCGGTATTGTGCATACCCTGGTTTTTGAAAATCTTGAGACCTTTGGCACCATTGGCTACATCGTACTCAAGCTGTTGCACTGTAGCCTCAGTCCAATCAGGGTCATCAATACTTTGGATGTTGATATTAGTGAAGACCACAAACCGGTCATCATATCCTTGCTTTGTGACATTGTCAGTCATAGCTTTTAAGCGTGCGCCGCCCCTTCCACTTAGATTGACCATTACTTGCATATTGAGTGAATCCATCTCTGCCACCAGGCCTGAAAGGTCACCTTCACCCATGCGCCATTGGTGGTTGTGTATATCCACAAATGGAAATTTAGCCTGAGTTTTAGGATGTTCGGGTACCACCAGGGTGGATGGTGGGTCATATGACTCCCAGTCGATTGTGATATCAAGGGGTTCTCTTCGTTGCCCAAAAGCTGTGCTTACCAGCATCACAAGACACCCTAATATCCAAGCCTTCTTAGATATTCGTTCCATAATTTATCAATTTGGTCGGAAAATAGTCAAAATTACGTCGAATCAGAAGGCAGGTTTTCTTAAGAAAAACATAAATTAATCGCACAGCAAAAAGTGAAAGGCTAAAAACATTATGGATGTACTTGTCCTCTCTATCAAGGACTTTCTTCAGGCGGTTCGTATTTATTCGACGGTACCTGCATTTATTCGAGACAACAAACTGTGGAAAGGGTTTGCCAGTCACTCCGTGGTATTACTTGCGATAGCTATCATTGGTGTGATTTTTGGCCTGAAATTCATTGGCTCTATTCTCAATTGGTGGTCCAATGTGCATATTGATAATATGCTCGACGTAGGCGTCCAAGCAGCAACATTGGTATCAGACGTTGCCAGTTCGGGATATGAATTTCTATTTGCCGGAGCTTACAAGTATATTATCCTCATTATCATGGAACTCCTGATCTTTCATATGGCACTTCGTACAAATGCCATTAAGACTGGGGTTCAGGAAGAGTTGACTATAAAACTGCTCTTCTCTGCTCAAGTACGGATGATCAAAGTGTCTATTTTCACTTTCATTATGGAGCAGATAACTGTAATTCTAGTTTCTATCATTATTTCCATCGTATTATCGGATTCGCTTGAAGGCATAGTAAAGGCACCTGTCAACTTTTTAATTCAGTGCTTTTTCCTGGGTTTTGCAGTGATTGACAACTTCAACGAAATCAGGAAGCTGAAAATCAGAGAAAGTTATCGCCAAACACTGTTGTATCCCGGAGCAGCAGCGGGGATTGGTTTAATTATGTATCTCCTGATCTTGATTCCGGTTGTGGGACCCATCGTTGGGCCGATGACAGGTGCTGTTGCTGCGACTCTGGTAATGCATCATCTGACAGCAGAGGGTACACGGACTAAACACGCCGAATACGAGTATGGTGACTAATTTTAAAGTCTGCATCTACCGATTGAGAATCTTCCTTTTCTCGAGCTCAAACTCGTTGAGCGATAATTCTCCGCGCTCTAATCTTTCGCCAAGTTCCTCGATTTTCTCAAGGGGAGATAACTCTAGCCTATCATTGTCTAGGATATTATGCGAGGGTGGAGGCAAACTAGGTGTCAGTTGATACTTGTCTCGTCTAAATTGCTTAAACTGATTTCGAGATTTTATGTATCGCAATGCTTTATCCCGCTCCATCCGGTCGAAGTCGTCAAACCCGAGATCTATGGCCTTATCCAGGTGAAAGAATGCATCTGATTCCTTTTTCAGTTCAGAGAAGCAGCAGGCCAGATAGTAATGCGCTGCATAATTGGATGGATCTTCGTCCAGTACATCATCAAAGCGATGGATGGCTTCCTCAAATTTTCGGGACTCGTATTTCTTAAGTGCTCTTTTTAACTTCGCGAAAACCGGATTCTTCGATTGCGTTCTGGATTGAATTCTGGACCTGATTCCCCTTCGTTTTGTCGAGGTACTTCGGACGGTATTGTTGTACTTTCGATCGAAATCCACCTGTGGCATCACGGCAAATAATATGGCGTCAACTAATGTGACCATTCCCATGATCGCAATGGCGGGAAATCCTTCCTCGATCGTTATCATCAGAGAAATGAAAGATGCAAACGCGTAGAGGAATCCTCTGAATCGTTGCCCCAGATAGAATCGGTGAATTCCGGAAAAACCCAGCAAAAAGGCCAGAATGGCAGCAACTCTTTTGCGTTTCAAACCCACTAAGGGTTCGTCATCTATCTCTTCTTTCCTCCCTTCATGCTGGGGCTTACGGTCTTCCAGTACACGGCTTGCTCTGAGAATGCGTGGACTAGGTGCATTCAGTCCGCGGTTTGTCAAAGCATAAAGTTCGATGGAATGTCTCTGATCATCAATAGAGTGCTGTCCTAAGGAAGTACCTAACAGCCAGGGGTGATTCTTGATGTCATCGTAGATCTTACCGGTCAACAATACCGAACCCGGCTCCGCAAGATGTTCAACCTTAGAAGCTACATTAATACCCTCACCATAGACCCCGGCTTCGTCGTAAATAATTTCACCCGTATGTAGACCGATCTTTACGGGTATTTCCGGTGATTTACGTAGTTCAGTTTGCAGGTAGTATGCACATTCTACGGCCTCGGCAGCACTGGAAAATATACTTAAAGTACTATCCCCAAATCTCTGCATGAGTTTACCATTGAACTTCTCATGCATCCGGTTGAAAACATCCAGATGTCGTTGACGGATCTCGTCCGCAAGTTTTGGATCAGTTTGCATGATCCGAGAGAATCCTGCAATGTCTGTGCACATGATTGCCGCCAGTTGACGCTTAGAAGCCATATCGTTTACCGTATCAATCATTTCAAATGTATGGTATTAAGATGATAATTCCGATGACAGTAGATTTCTACCCTGAAATTCCACCCACTTTTTGTTAAAATCATCACACAAACTCCTTTACATAAAGATTAATTGTAAAGTATTAATGTTTGGCAAACAATTTGCTGCCAATCATATTAAATGAATTATTAATATGATTGGTAGACAACATCGAAGATTAGACGAGGAATGGGTGCTATGGGTTGCAAGAACCCTTGTAATCTATTATTTGCTTTTTTTAGGGTCTAATGTATTTGCGCAGTCATGCCCTGAAGATGTGAAACGCGATTTGGAATGGAAGGAGCTGAATTGGTTGAGTGGCAGTAGATACAATACCTATCGTTTGCCATTACCAAATAGTGCTGATTCAGTGGCAATCAGCTTTCAAATCAGATCGCTCAATCCTGGTTATTTTAAGACGGCTTCGTTGATCACCCCCTTTATAGATGGTGGAGAAGAGCAGCACTTTGGTACTTCAGATGATGTTGGAATTCTGTTCACTGGGGCTGATAACAATAATGCCAATATCGTCGAGGTCAAGGCATATTTCAGCAAGCCACTTTCCTGCGTGTCATTTGATATATCTGACATTGATATTGCCGGGCATCACAAGGATGAAGTGATTGTGTTTGGTAATGATTCGACCGTTCTTCCCACACTGCTGGTACTTGGGGACGATCCGGTAGTTTCAGTGGAAAGAAATCGTGCCATAGCCAAAGATATCGGATCGGGTCGATCCAGAACAGGCGCATCATATGGAGGAGATGATGCAGGTAGTGTTCGCGTCGACTTTTCTACATCATATATAGATTCAGTCACAATTTACTATCTGGACAATGATCCAAATCCACAGTCCGGTGGGAGAGGGATTGGCCTATTTGGTAATTTTCAATATGGTGGTACAAATCTTCGACCTATGGATTTGGTGACCTTTGAAGTAGAGAGAGATGATGCGTGCAAACCGATCATCAAATGGATGACTGTCCACGAACACGGTGTTGAGGAGTACATCCTTGAATACAGCTACGATGGATTCAATTTTGCGGAAGCAGCTCGTTGGCATGCTGACAACTCATATACAGATACAGTTAAATACGAAAAATCGCTGGACCGTAAACTAAACGAAGAAAATTACTTTCGACTGATCAAAGTCAGTAACGATGAGGTGGCCCAAATGCTGGCACTAAGCAGCGTGGAGGGATCTTGTTACAATCTTTCAGCAGTAAACATATATCCGAATCCTTCGCACAGAGATTTTTTCTATGCCGAAATAGATGCCAAGACAGCCAGGGTGGCCGACGTAATTGTGATTGACCAAGCCGGTAAATCCGTCATGAAAACACAGTATGAGCTGAAGGAGGGAAAGAATTGGTTTAAGATTAATTCAAGGTATTTTGCACCCGGTGTCTATCATGTGCGGTTTGTAGTGGATGAAGAGATTGTAACCCGAATGATTAGTATCATGAGTTAGACCAAGTTGGATGGCCGGTCACTTCTGAAGGGTCTCAATCACTTTGCTGATACCTTTTGTTGCGTTCATAGAAATGGTATTCAGATTAGAGCGTTGACTTAGTTCTCTGGATATATATGGCTGAGGATCAACATAGTAAATTGGAGATTTCTTGGGAGAGAATTGTATAAGTCCAGCAGCTGGATATACTTGGAGAGAGGTGCCAACGACAATCAGAATATCTGCGGTAGATGTGATAAAAGCAGCCTTTTCGATGAGGGGTACGGGTTCACCAAACCATACGATATGAGGTCTCAGCTGGCCACCTTCAGGACACGTATCGCCAAGATTTAGATCATCATCCCACGGTAAAATGGTTTGTGGATTAATGGTGCTCCGTACCTTTCTAAGTTCTCCATGTAAGTGTAAGACCTCTGTACTTCCAGCACGCTCATGCAGATCATCCACATTCTGAGTGATGATACTCACCTTATAGTGTTGCTCCAGCCGAGCCAGTCCGAAATGAGCCTCATTAGGCATACATTGAAGTAGTTGCCTTCTCCGATCATTGTAAAATTTTAACACCAGAGATTTATCTGCAGCCCATCCTTGAGGGGATGCTACCTGCATAACGTCATGTCCTTCCCACAATCCGTTCGCATCTCGAAAGGTTTTTAACCCACTCTCAGCACTGACACCGGCTCCACTCAGCACTACAATATGTTTTAATTTACTTGCCATACTTGCTTTTTCCTGCTTCTAGTGTCATGAATGCCTGGGGTATATGATCAATAATGTCACTGGCAATCAAACCGTGTTGTCCAACTGTTTTAGCAGCAATGTCACCGGCAAGACCATGCAAATACACCCCTAATAAGCTTGCTTTCAAAGGATCTCGGTATTGAGCCAAAAGTCCGGTTATTAGACCTGTTAAAACATCACCACTACCTGCAGTTGCCATGCCCGGATTGCCTGTGACATTAAAGTAAGCCAGACCATCAGGAGTAGTAATACATGTGTTAGCACACTTATAAATAATAATCAGATTAAGAGTGGAACTAACCTCAATTTGTTGAGTTAGACGTTCGAAATCATTCTCAAACTTGCCAAATAGTCTCCTATACTCACCGGGATGCGGGGTAAGAATAGAGCCATTAGGTACCTCCTTCAACCAAGCGGGATTCCCAGCGAGAATATTTAGTGCATCAGCATCCAGCACCAGAGGTTCATTATTATTGTCTATCAAGGATTTAAGTCCGTCTACAGTCACTTGCTTTTGTCCTATACCACAGCCTACACCAATGGCTTGAAATGACTCATCCAGCTTGATTCCGGAGAACCAAAAATCATGTTTATCGATGTGCACCATTGCTTCTGGCATACCTACTTGCATCACCTGGTAGGCATATCTCGGGACATGTACCGTGAGCTTTCCGACTCCACCCCGAAGGCACGCTTTGGCAGCAAGCAAGGCAGCTCCGACCTTTCCATATCCACCACATATCAGCAACGCATGTCCAAATGTTCCTTTATGATCAAACTTCTTCCTTGCCTGGAGACACGCACTGGTAAGCTCCCGGGTAATCACGAAATGTTTCGTTTCCACATTGCTTAGATATTCGGCATTCAACCCAATGTCCAGGATAGTCCATTCTCCGATGTAAGGATCGTTTTCAGCCATGAAAAATGCCAACTTCGGGCACTGGAAGCTCAAGGTGTGATCTGCTGTGACCGCTATACCTTTCATTGGGGCATCTGCAAAAACCCCTGAGGGTATATCAATCGAAATTTTCAAAGCATCTGATGCGTTGATGTGCGACACTATACTTTCCCAGTAACCAGTGATAGGTCTGCTCAGCCCACTGCCAAAAATAGCATCTATTAATACACCATATTGATCGAGATCAGGTGCTGCATCTCCTTCCTTCAGTTGAAAGGTCTGCACATAACTGCGTTTAGGTAATCGCTTTAAATTAACCAGGTAATCGGGACTTCGGTTGGATCCGATGTTGAGCAAATATACATCGACGATGTAGTCGTTATTATTGAGAAGTCGGGCTACAGCCAGACCATCACCACCATTGTTTCCTGGGCCACAGAAGACGGCAATTTTCAGGTCGGTGTCAGGTATTTGTGAGACAATCCAGTCTTTCACCTTAATACTGGCCCGCTCCATAAGATCGATAGAGCGAATAGGCTCTTTGTGTATTGTGATCTCATCAGCGTACCTTATTTGTTGAGCACTTAATATTTTCATGGATAACATTGCTATGATGGATATTCAAGACATACCTCCTCATATAGAAATTGTAAATATATGAAAGGCTTCGATTGGCTCAGTCTTTAAACAATTTCAATATGTGTAATTAACACCCCTCTAAACGTTAACACTTTAAGGAAAATCATATAGGTTAAAATATTAAAAGATTTTTGCACACCTAAGGTTAAGAACTACATTTATGTTAACACAATGAAAATTTTTCAAGTGTTTTCAAGTGTTAATTTTCTACGGGATTAAACATATGGTATAATTCTTGTAGACGTATCTTAAGATAATAACCAAAAACGATTGCACCTTGGACAGAGTTTTACCGAACACGTTAGTCCCCCTTGTCGTTTGCCTTTGCCTTGTATGGACGGTCCGAGGTCAGGATATCCATTTCTCACAGTTTTATAACGCTCCGCAGATTATGAATCCCGCTTTAACGGGGATCTTCTACGGAGATGTTCGCGTCATGGGGCATTACAAAAAGCAGTGGGCCAATGTACCAGTGGACTTTCAGACGTTCTCAGGTACATATGATCGCAAGATTTATCCTAAGAATGCCGAAGGCAATGACTTCTTTGGCTTTGGAGTGAACTTCAATTACGATAATGCCGGATTTTCCAAATTGAGTCTGGCACAGCTCCAGTTTGGAGGTTCGTACAGCAAAGAACTTGCTACAAATACCTTCTTGACTGGAGGCATTCAGGTCGGGCTGGCCAATCGATCCTTCAAGCAAGATGATTTGACTTTTGATCGTCAATGGAATACTGATGTCGGACAGTTTGATCCTTCACTACCCACTGGAGAGAATTTTGATAATACTTCTTTTTTCTTTGCTGACTTTTCTTTGGGTGCTAACCTGAGATTGCAAAAAGATGACAGGCGTACCAAGCTTGATTTTGGGATTGGCTTATATCATTTGAATAAGCCACGGCAGGAATATTTCGATGCCAGCGATATCAGACTGGATAATCGTTTTTCCATTCATGCACTTGGGGCTATCAAGTTAGGCGGAGCACTTGACCTGCTACTTAACGGTACCGCCCAGTTTCAAGGTCCATTTAGAGAATATGTGCCGAGCGCAGCTTTTCGGATCTATTTAAATCAGAACAGGGGCAAGGAGTTAGCCTTCCAGGTGGGAGGCAATTGGCGCTTAAATAATATTACGGATGCTATCGCACCAGCTGTAGAGCTACATTGGCGAACACTGGCGGTAGGTGTAAGTTACGATATTAACGTTTCAGATCTTGATGTAGCCACAGATAACAGGGGAGGACCTGAAATCTGGCTCTCATACCGAATTGTGAATGTGAAACCATTGGGGATGTTTAAAACATGTCCAATATTCTAGTACTGAAGAAGGCTGATTGATGAAGAACTTTAGGATCATATTAATTTTAAGCTTGTTCATGACCACTGTTGTCAGTTTTGGTCAGACCAGGCAGGCCTTTTTGGAAGCCGCTGAAAAGTCTTTCGAGGAGAAAGATTTCTATTCGGCTCTTCACTACTACAAAGCTGTATTGGAATTTAGCGAAGATATTGCGGTACTGTACAAAACTGCCGAATCCGCCCGCCAATTTAATTCTTACAAGCTTGCCGAAACGAACTACCAAAAAGTAGTCGATCTTCAGCAAAACGGTGAATTTCCGTTGGCTACTTTTTGGCTGGCGGAGATGCAGAAGCGGTTGGGTAAGTATGAAGCCTCCAAATCAAACTATCAAATTTATTTATCTGAAAACTCTCTAGAGAATCCATACTACACGGATGCAGCAGAACAACAGATTGAAGATTGTGATTGGGCTATAGCACAGCAGGACTCCGTTAGAGAATATGTGACGGTAGAACACATGGGCTCAAACATTAATACTCCATTCTCAGAGTTCGGACCTGTCCAAATTGGTGACACTCTATACTATTCCTCACTGAGATTTCCATCAGAAGAAGACGAATCGAAGGTGGACCGTTACTTTTCTAACGCCCTATGGTCGATAAAGGGAGGAGAAGGAGTACAATTTGATTCAACATTTAATGATAAGAAATATCATACGGGACATGTAATATTTACTGAAGATAAGGACCGCGTATATTATACCATTTGTGAGTATGAGAATGCAACAGAGATACGCTGCGATATTTACTATCGAGATCTGGAGAGTGATGGTACATTTGGTCCGGCAACTTTGCTGCCAGGTACTATAAATGACACAACCCATACCAGTACCCAACCATCGCTCGGTCTTGATCCGATCAATCATGAGCCAGCTTTGTATTTTGCCTCAGATAGATCAGGTACCAAAGGGAAATTAGATATATGGTATAGTACAATTCTGGATAATAATGAGTTTGGAGATCCAGTAAACCTGATGCCAGTCAATACGATCGAAAACGATATTACACCCTTCTATCATAAGAAGTCCGAAACGCTCTATTTTGCATCACAAGGTTATCAGGGTTTTGGTGGATATGATATATACAGTGTGTATACCCGTGATATGGTTGATCCCTTCATTGAAAACCTGGGAGCACCTGTCAATAGTAGTTATAATGATCTCTACTTTTTCCTGGCCGATCAGGAGGACACTGCCTTCTTTGCCTCTAATCGTCAGGGATCTTTCTTCATAGAGGAAGAAGATGAAGCGTGCTGCAACGATATTTATAAAGCAGCATTCGAAAAACTGGATATCAACCTGAAGGCGCTCACCTTTGATCAGGCTACGCAGGCCGATTTACTCGGGGCCACAGTGCAACTCTTTGAAATCAATGGTGAACCTACTTTTGTTGATTCCATGTTTAAGGACAACACGAATGAATTCTTGTTTCCATTAGATAGAAATCGAAGTTATCAGGTCATAGCGAGTAAGCCCGGTTATTTTCCTGATACTATTCAATTCAGTACAAGAGGAATTAATAAAGCCACAGATATTACCAAGCGCTTATATCTAAGGTCTCAAGCTTTGGATCTGGAGTTGCTGGTGTTTGATGATTCCACCCGAGAGGCTATTCGTGGAGCTACGGTCAATCTCCTGGATCTGTCAGATCCCCAGAATGAGATTGTCGTGCAAATAAATGAAGATGGTAACAGCTTTATCTTCCCCATTGATCGTGACAAATCATATCAGATTATCACATCCAAGCGGGGATACAAGCCTGACACTTTAAATCTCAGCACAATTGATGTACCTGGTAACCGAATCACTAAGAATATATATTTAAAACGAGGTAATCTCGAAGATTTCTTGCCATTGGCATTATATTTTGACAATGATTATCCCAACCCAAAGACTTACTTCCGCACATCGAGGAATACGTATGATGATACCTATCCTCCCTATATGGATCGTAAGGACGAATTTAAGATGCAATACACTGAGCCTTTGATTAATGGAGCAAAGGCCGAAGCAGAGGATGACATTGAGCGATTCTTTGAATACGGTGTCCGTGAAGGACGAAATGACATGATCACATTTATCCAGATTCTTGTAGAAGAAATTGCTAAAGGAGAAAAAATCGAGGTCGTCCTTCAAGGATTTGCATCACCAAGGGCTCCCTCTTCTTACAATGATAGATTGAGTAGTCGACGTATCAGTACGGTAATCAATCAATTTAGAAGATATGGAGATGGAGAATTGATCCGTGCAATAAATGCTGGTGATCTAAAAATCATAGAAGAGCCTCTTGGTGAGACCAAGGCACCATTGTATGTAAGTGATGAGATCGCAGATACAAGAAACTCCATATATAGTGTACCTGCATCACGAGAACGACGTGTTGAAATCATTGATGTAAGAAGATCAAACGATTGATGGAAAAGATGACGAAGCTATTCTCAATAATAAAATCAGCTGGCAGCAAGCACCTTTACGGTCTTCTGGTGGTTATGTTGATGGTACTTTTGCTGCCATCCTCAGCAATTGCATCGCATATTGTGGGAGGTGATATATCGTATCGTTGTCTCGGAAATGATCAGTACGAAGTTACATTGATGGTATATCGAGATTGTCTGAATGCAAATCCGGATGCTGACTATGATGATCCTGCTTCCATTGCCATATTTGATGCAAGAAACAATTTGCAGGTACATTTGGGACAGTTAGGGCAGATACTTATACCCTTCAATGCAGATGACACACTCAGACAGGAGAGTGATTGTTTCGTAGACGGAAATGGGGTTTGTGTTCAGCGAACTATCTATAAGATGGTAGTAGATCTACCGTTTTTAGCAGGTGGTTATCAGCTAGTATATCAGCGTTGTTGTAGAAATATTAGCTTAACGAATATTGTAGATCCATTAGAAACTGGGGCCACCTGGGTGACGGTGGTTACTGAAGAAGCACTGGCTCAATGCAACAGTGCACCTACTTTTAGAGAGTGGCCTCCGATTTATATCTGTCTGGGAGAACCCTTGCAGTATGAGCATGCGGCAGTAGACGAAGATGGAGATTCATTGGTTTACAGACTATGTACACCATTCCTGGGTGCCACAATGGAAAGACCTGCACCACAGCCCGCACTGAGACCACCGTACGATGAGGTTATTTGGAAGAGTCCATACAGTCTGGATAATTTGCTGGGTGGAGAAGATCCATTGCGTATTGATCAGAATGGTCTCATTACCGGTACACCTACCACTATGGGACAATTCCTGGTGGGTGTTTGTGTAGAAGAGTATCGAAATGGTGTGAAAATTGGTGAAACAAGGAGAGATTTTGAATATAATGTGGTGGATTGTGATCTTCTGACTATCACTGGATTCGAAGTAGAAACCTCAGTGGTTTGTGCGGACGTTGTGGATGTGCAGATTACAGATATTTCTTCAAGTATTCCTGAGGATGCTCCTTACGAATATATTGTTGAGTCTGATTTGGGCCAACGATGGGTTTTTAATGAGCCGAGTCCTGCTTTTCAAGTCAATGGTCGACAGACACTTTTTATCAGACAGATATTAATGGTGAATGATCTGTGTACAACGAATAAGACACAGACCATATTCATCGATGTAGACGACACAGGTCTGGGTGGTATGGATACCATCATCATCTGTGAGGGTAGTTCCGTTGCATTGAATCCTAACTTTAGTTCGAATTACACATATACATGGTCACCAACGACTTATTTGCAGTATGCAGATGGTCCAAACCCGATTGCCGAGCCTGAAGAATCCATTACCTATACAGCCACCGTATATGATCCGGTGAATGATTGCTTCATTGAAGAATCTGTGTATGTAATGGTAATTCCTAATCCGGGCGTGACCGCAGATTTTGATGTACAGAAGGATTGTGGATCATTGACGATAAATTTTATAAACACTAGTACCGGTGCTGACGAGTTTATCTGGACCTTTGGAGATCCATCAAATCCTGACTTTGTTTCAAACGAAAGAGATCCCAGCTACACCTATCCATCCGGAGGTACGTATGACGTGGTTTTAACCATTCCGGGTGATGATTGTAATACCATCAGAACTAAGAGACTTGCGGTGACAGGAGATGATTTTGTCGACTTTGAATTGGATCTCTATAATTGTGGACCCAGTTTAATTGACCTGAACACCGGGCTCAATCCATTATACATCTATCAGTGGGAAGATCACCCATTGATCGCTGATCCAACAGAAGCTATTCCTGAAGTGTACCTTAGAGAAGATGCGACCTTCAATGTCACTGTGACAGATCCCTTAAACGAGACCTGCCAAATCATGGGTGTGATCAATGTCGAGATCGATTCACAGCTAGTGGTTGATCTGGGAGATAGTATGTTCGTCTGCCTGCCTGGCCCATTAGAACTAAATCCTGATGGTGATCCAGATCTTATTTATGAGTGGACGCCAGTAGAACCCCTTGATGATCCAACCAGCTTTAATCCAACTGCACAGATAGAAGAAGATGTAAGGTTTGTGGCTAAGATCACGGATCCTAATGATTCGACCTGTATGGTACGAATTCCATTGCAGGTGCGACTTGGGCTTGATGATGGTGGATTTGAGGATGGAGATACGTTGATAATTTGTGATAGCAGCTCATTCTTCATTAACCCAGGAGCTAATCCTGATTTGGTGTATATGTGGAGTCCTGCAGAAGGCCTTGATGACCCAACGCACCCTAATCCGATCGCTTCACCACTGGAAAGTACATTATACACGGTGACGGTGAGTGACAGTAGTGGCGAGTGTTCTCTGATGAAGTCAATTTTTATTGAGATTGTAGAATCAGATGTACTTCTTGATTTTGATAAATCCAAGGAGTGCAATTCACTTACAGTCATGTTTATAAACCTAAGTCGTGGTGCACAGACATACGAGTGGACTTTCGGTGATCCAACAAATCCCGACTTCGTATCTACAGAAGAAAGTCCTACCTATACATATCCATACGCAGGAACTTTTGATGTAGAGGTGCGATCTAATGACGATCCCAATTGTACTGCTGTAAGTGCGATGCGGATTACACTTACAGGGGATGACTTTATGGATTTCATGGACACGATCGTCACGTGTGATCCACGTGCGATTCCTTTGAATCCTAATAGAAATCCTAACTATATCTATGCATGGAGTGCTGATCCGGCGATAGCAGATACTACGGAAGCAAATCCAATTGTATCGCTGACCGAGGATCGGACATTTATGGTGACTATCACAGATCCATTAAACGATACGTGTACAGTAGAAGGTAAAGTTGTTGTCTTTGCTGATGACAGATTAGTCAGAAATTTACCGGACTCTATTATCGATTGTGCGCCGGGTACATTTGAACTCAACCCAATGGGTAATCCCGATGTGACGTATATGTGGGAGCCTGCTGGATTATTGGATGATCCGACCAGTTTCAATCCAACCGCGACCGTTGATGAAACCACTGTCTTTACAGTATATATTGAAGATCCGGAAGATCCATCTTGCAATGTTAATACCGAAGTGAAAGTGATCATTGATGATTATGTACCTCTGATCACTTCTGAAAGTCAGGATATGATATGTCCTGGGGACACTTTCACACTTACGGCAAAGGGTGAACTTGTAGATTCCATGACCTGGTGTGATCCTAGTGGAAATGTGATTGGGACTGGAGATACAATATCAGTGCCTATTCTTCAGACAGGATTATATACCGTGAAAGGTATTAAGGGTGAATGTACATTTGTTGATAGTGTATTGATGGAGCTTAGAATGCTTGATTTTAGCCTCAATCCAGATATGCCGGTATGTCCAGGAGATCCGGTGGAGATTACTATAACGAATAATACCGATTTTAGAATCGATTCTATAAAATGGATGCCTGAAGACTCTATCCTACAAGGACAGGGAAATGAGGTAGCTGTGGTGAGACCTAATGTCACGCAGGCCTATACAGCAATGGTGACATTTGGAGATGGTTGTGTGGTGATGGATTCTGTGGTGGTTCAGGTAAGTGATATAGATGCTCGATTTGATGCGGTGGCTGATCCAGATTCCATCTTCTTTGGTGAATCTTCTACATTGAGTGCTACGTTTGAGGATGGTGCTACCTACCAGTGGTCCCCTCAGCAAGATTTACAATCTCCTAATGAGGCAACGACAGTTGCCATCCCACCGGAGACGACAACTTATACAGTATCCATCACCGATGCTAATGGCTGTATGACGGAGAAACAAGCCACTATCACCGTGATAACGGTGACTTGTGAGCCTCCCTTCATATTCTTCCCTAATTCATTTAGTCCGAACGGCGATGGTGTGAATGACGTACTCTTCGTAAGAGGCGAATACATTGAGGCCATGGAACTTGTGATCTATGATCGATGGGGAGAAAAAGTTTTTGAAACTACGAGACAGGCCGTTGGATGGGATGGTACTTTTAGTGGGAAACTAGTGGATCCTGATGTGTATGCTTACTACCTAATGGTACAATGTATCGGAGGTGATCAGCATATAGAGAAAGGCAATGTTACAATTTTGCATTAGAACTCTGTTAATATATAGGTGAAAAGGGACTGTCTGTGATAGTCCCTTTTTCTTTGTGTGCCATGCATGCCATATACGTATAAGGTTAAAGTCCTGCGCGTGCCTACTTGACAGGAAGCGCTAGCTGATCGCAAGGGTGTCCATCGTGAGGTGGAATCTGAAGGAAGCGTAAAGCAAAGATTTGATAAGA
>JBNKUI010000020.1:0-82277 GCA_050298535.1 Saprospiraceae bacterium | reverse complement strand
GCAGGTACTGTCTTAAATGTCAAGTGAAAAACCTAACTTTATTTAGGAAAGAGGACTTCAGGTGCTTTGGTATACTGAAGTTCATCTCGTGTAGCCTGCATCGTCGGGCTACTTTGTTTATAACCTTTTCCAACATGACTCAGGGAAAGAGGACTTAGGCTTTTTGGAACCTGAAGTTTATAGTAACCTTCAAGGTAGCCCATGTCGGTTCGCCACAGTGTATAGATTAAACAAAGAAGTTTGCGTTGAACTGCCACATTCGCTTTTTTATAGATACCGGTGCGTGTTGCAACACGATCAAATAGATTCTCGAAAGGTGTCACATGGAATTTGACAACATTCATAGCCGGAAAATATAGCGAGCGTCGTACGTGTGAATTTCCTTTCTTAGAAATCCGAGTTTTCCCAACTCGTTTACCACTTTGATTTTCGATCACATCATATCCACAATATGAAGTGAGTTGCCGTTTATTTTCAATAAAAGTAAATGCATTCATTTCCGCTACTACGGTCACCACACTTAAAAAACCCAAACCCTTAATGGAGCTTGCTATTTGCCTTGTTTTTCTTTCGAAGGATGGATCTGATGTGGTCACTTTTTCTATTGCTTCCTCTGTTTTTTTGACCATCTGTTTATAGTTTTCCAGCAATTGTTGTTGTTGATCGATGACTATTTGATTGGGTCGTTGTGCATATGATTCAGCGTGTAACTGGTTCTTAATCTGGGTGATATGCTTCTGTAGGCTCTCTCGATGGCGAGTCAGTTTCTTCAAATCATAGCACAAACCATTGATCGGTTCCCAGGCCTTTAATTTCTGCTGAGCACCCATGATCGCTAATCCCTGGGCATCCATTTTGTCGGTCTTGGATCGCAATCCCACTGACTGCATATATTTCCTGGCTTTATTTGCCAATACTACACTCAAGCTTTGATTTTCACTATCCAAATAATACGCAAGCTGCTCATAGTAAGTACCTGTAGCCTCCATTACATAGGACAAAGGAGCCTCCTGAATCTTGTGCTTTGCCTGTGTCCATGTCAGCAAATCCCTATGACCTTTGGCCGTGTTCGAAAAGCTCCGGGAGGCAATAGTTTTAATACACAGATTTTCATCTATCCTTACTATGGCTCCTTTAATTTTCTTAGAATCAACATCGCAGCCCACGCAATACTTAATTACTTTAGGTTTCATAATTCATCCCGTTTTGTGATAATAATATGGAAATTGCAAATTGGACTCCTCCGTCGCTTCGACTCATCAGTTATCCTAGCTTGTCGCAATATAGATCAACAGCTTTAAGTACTGTTCTAGCTCTAAAAGAAAGTTGCCATAGTCCATACTGCCGATCTGCATCGTCGTTTCACGTGCTTGCTTGCAATAGTTCGATTTACTATGACAACTCCAATTTACCTTTACTAAATTAAGTTCTTTCGAAGATATGAGTTTGTCAGTGGGCAGTTTTACAGTGGGCAGTCTTACAGTGGGTAGTTTTTCAGTAGGCAGTTTTACAGTGGGCAGTTTTACAGTAGGCAGTCAGCAGTTTGTCAGTGGGCAGTTTTTCAGTGGGCAGTCCTACAGTTTGTCAGTGGGCAGTTTTACAGTGGGCAGTCCTACAGTTTGTCAGTGGGCAGTTTTACAGTGGGCAGTTTTTCAGTAGGCAGTTTTTCAGTAGGCAGCTTTACAGTGGGCAGTTTTTCAGTCACGCTGGGAGACTGCAGACTGAGAACTGAGAACCGCAGACTGGTAGACTGAAGACTGAAGACTGACAATCATACATCACACATGCAATCTTCGATCACAACATCGAGAAGATGCTCAATGGTCCAACCATAGGCCTGCGCTTGTTGGGGAATGATACTGGCCGGACTCAGACCCGGTATGGTATTGGCTTCCAATAGATAAAACTGCTCTCCTACCAAGATGAAGTCAAACCTTACCATACCTCGACAGGAAAGTACGGTATACAACTTCTTCGACAAGGCCTGGCATTGTATGCTGAGCACTTCAGATATTTCAGCAGGTGTAATTTCCTGACTGGCACCTTCATACTTTGCTTCATAGGTAAAGAATTCAGCATCGGGAATGATCTCCGTGATAGGAAAAGCATGCAATTGTGTTCCTTCTTTTACTACGCCACAACCGAACTCGCGGCCTTCGAGAAATGCTTCGACTATCACTTCATTATCATATTCAAATGCCTTTTCAATGGCGGAAGAGAGGTCTTCCCGTTGGCTTACCTTGCTGATGCCATAGCTTGATCCATTGTTATTGGGCTTAACGAAAACCGGCAAACCCAGCGATAAAATGGCAGGTTCGTCAATCCCATCCTCTGGTCGTATTAGTATAGATGGAGCCAATGGTATGTCAAACGCGCGAAGATAGTTCTTACACATCTGTTTATTAAAAGTCAAGGCAGCACTTAAAGTCCTGCATGTACTATGCGGAATACCCAGATATTCAAAATAACCCTGGAGCTTCCCGTCCTCAGCCGGTGTGCCATGAATAATAAAAAAAACAAAATCAAATGTTTCTTTTTCACCTTCCATGGTCAGGCTGAAATCATTCAAATCTATTTTCGACCCTGTTTCCTTTTCAAACCACCCATTGCCGTCCAAAAGGATCGTTCTGCTTGTATATTTCTCCCTATTTAAGAAGTCTTCAATCAGGCCTGCACTTTTTAGCGATATACCTCGTTCGGCCGAAGGTCCACCGGTCAGTATGGCAACATGCTTCATATCTTGTCCATCGATTGTGGTTTACCTCCAAATATAACACAAGCAGGAGCTTCATATGACAAAAATTTAAAATAAGAAGCCACCTGGACCTAACAAAAGCTGTCAGAATCCCGGTGGCATAGATAGTAGTTCTATTCAGGAGCGTAAAAGTCTGCTCTTACTAGGAACTCATCTCACAAGTCGCTCTATTGACCTTGTATGTAAACCAATTGATGGTAAGAGTCTGTTAGTGACTTCACTTGCAGCTGATATACTCCTTCTCTCAGATTGCCTACTTTGAACTGAAGTAATTCCTCCTTGAGTACAGAAGGTCTTCGGTCCTGCAATACCAACCTGCCAGATAGATCACTTAGTTCGATGACGACCTGATCGGTGATCTCAGCCGGCATTTTAATACGCATGGTCTCAACCACCGGATTTGGAAATGCCATGGCAGTCTGCTGGCTACCCGCATCGGCTTGCATACCGTTCGGATTAGCTGTGAAAATGAACCAATCACTATCCTCGCTGATCTGACCCGAAGCACATTTGGCATTGACCTTGAACTGATACACACCTCCGGGAGTCAATCCTTCTACATCAATGGATGAAGAAAGTACCAGATTACTGGTGCTGTAGAATGGAGTGGTATCCAAACTCTCTACCTCCACTTCATAATCAATGTCTCCCTCATTTCCATTCCAGACCAGGGTGCCGCTGGTGCCTGTCAGATTAGTGGCCGCCAGTCCATTAGGAGCTCTGCATCCTTCCGAAGATTCCTCTGTCGTTTCAAAAAGCATCCAGGGCGTGCAATCACTATAGTCATCCGTACCACAGAATGCTGTCACTTTCCATTGGTATAAACCTCCAGGACTTAATCCCTCAATAAAGTACCCCAGATCATAGGTCGTGGCAACCAAACGATATTCAGGCGTAAATCCAATATGCTCCACTTCGATTAGATAAATAGCTTCCTCCGAAGAAGGTGTCCACGACACAACCGCTGTAGTGTCATCTACTGTAACCAAAGAGGCTTCAGGTGTCGCACAACTATCAATTTCAACCACCATCGAATCTAGCGTCTGAAAGATAAAAGGCTCAGAAAAAGCACTGGTGTCTCCAGCCGCACATATGCTTTGTATTACCAGAGAATAGGTTTGATTTACCGCAAGATTGTCCAGATGAATCATTGGCTCGAGGACTATCTCATCAAATTCGTAGTCTATCCCTGTATCAGTAGCACTTACAGTGACTCTGTATTGAGGAGTGTCAATACCTACCCGATATTGCGGTGTATCGATTTCAGTCCAGGTAATCCATGCATTCGTCGCATCCACAGAATCTAAAGTGACCAGTGTCGGTGGCATACACTCAACACCCATGGTATCCCCCATTTCCATGGTTCTAAACTCAAGGACTTCAGAATACTCACTATCATTCTCAGCATCACATATAGACTTCACCCGTACTTCATATATGGCGGCTTCCATAAGAGAGTCAAACGTGACACGGGTATTGCCCGTTGTTAGGCTCATGAGATCCACACTACCTGTACTGTCTATCTTACTCAGCATCACTTCATAGCTTTGGGCTTCCTCTGCTTCATCCCACGATACCGTAGCCGTGTGCGTACCCACCGTGTCCAGGACTAAATCTTCGGGTGCATCACACATCACCTCCGGAGTGTCAATCTCGGTAGTATTAAACTCAAACCATTCACTGAAAGGACTCATCTCGCTTGTATCACAAACACTCTGCACTCTAAATTGATAATTCTCCGACATATTGAGTCCTGAAACGATGATACTCATAGTTTCACTTTCAAGATTAAGGCTGGTCACGGAGCTTGTATCTGTCGAACTCACCTCAATCAGATAGGTGGCAGAATCCGGACCGGACCAACTCAATTGAGCCGAAGAATCAGTAAGAATCATTGCCGCCAGATTGGCCGGCGTATCGCAGGCAACCATCTCCTCACCCAAGGTAAAGACCAGCGGCTGAGTGAAATCACTCTCCTCATCCTGGCAAAGAGTCTGTATGCTTATCTGATAAGTTTCTCCTTGCGTCAAGTTTCTGATTTCCAAGCTATCAGGTATCCCTCCTTCTACTATTAGTCCATACTGTGAACTGCCGGCCGCTACCTGAACCCGGTAGTCTACTGAGTCAGGACCTGACCAACTTATATAGGCACTTGTGGGCGTCATAGACCGAAGCATGAGATCAGTCGCAGGGTCACAAACCACTACACTGTCCACCATAGTGGGAAAGAGCATCCAATCAGAGAATTCGCTGGCATCCAGTGAATCACAAAATGCCCGCACTCTGAATTGATATAAGATCGAATCAACCATCGGAGTGAAGAGATAAATATTCTCCGTGAGAATCGTATCCACCTCGGTTCCAGTGGCAGAATCAAGACCACTGATTTCCAAAGCAAAACTATCCGCCAAAGCCGATGCCATCCATGAAAGTTGGTAGAGCGAATCCATGTCAGCAGCGGAGAGATTAAAAGGAATCGCACACGTATCCATGACCTCCTCTGTTTCGATGACAAAACTCACATTGACTTCATCCGAGATCAGTGTATCACAAATAGTAGCGAGGAATACTGTATACTCATTGCCAATGCTTAATCCCTCGAGATCAAACGAAGTGGCATTGACAACATAGGTGCTATCACCTAGCAGGGTATCTGTCTCAGATACTATTCTAAGTGAATAGCGGGCTGAATCCAGGCTACTTTGCCAGGAAGCTACAGCTGAACTATCTGTGATTTCAGCTACTACTAGATTGATTGGCTCCGGACAGGATACCTCTTCGATTTCCCCTGTCATAAAGGTGATAAAGATGGGATCCGAACTACCGACCTCACACAGTGCTTTTACCATTAACGTGTACGATGTGCCAGGAGATAAGCCCCCAAGCGATGCGCTCAAGTCGGTGGTAGTCCAGATCGAATCTGCTACCAAACTATCTTCACTGGACAGAGAAACCTCATACGCAGAAGCTGATCCACTCCATGACAAAGTGGCCATATTGGTACTTACGGAATCCACATTGAGATTTTCTGGAGGATCACAGTCAGGCACATCAATTGTATCTTCCAATGTTTGAAACTTGGTCCAGGAAGTGGAACCACTTACCGCTCCGTTCACACAAATGGTGCGCACCCGAAACTGATACTTTCCACCACGACTCAGGCCACCAACTCGTACCATATTACTACGGACACTACGTTCAAAAAAGTACGTAGGTGTACTTCCCTTACTTCGTACTTCCACCTCAAAATGGTCACTGTACACATCGCCTGTCCACGAAAGTAAAGCAGAAGCATCACTAAGATCCATTACAATCAGGTCAGTAGCTTTGGGGCAAGCTTCTTCCGGCCGCATCCCTGTGGTTTCAAACTTCATCCAGCTTGTAGAACCACTTGTACTACCATCTGCGCACACAGTTCGCACCCTGAATTTGTACTTGCTTCCCGCCATGAGACCGTTTACACTGATGACTCCTGACATAGAACTGGCCTTCCACATGAGCTCAGGAGTACGCCCCGCATTACGAACCTCAACGATTGCTTCGAGTCCGGGTGAGGATGTCTCCCAGGAAAGATCAGCACCATGATCGCTAACATTTGTGGCAGCAAGGCTGGTGGCTTTATCACACAAGGTCTGAAAACTCCAAACGGATGTGGGTGCCATCAACAGCATAAGAAACCATAGCATGAGTATGCTACGCCATTTAGGATAAATAGAATTCATTATATCAAATTTTGAAAAGGGTTGAAAAATCTTTTGATAAATGAAGTCTGCTTCCTGATCACTCCTTTCATGAGAGTGACATCTACGTACATGTTGGTATTGTAAAGCTTGCAGTGGGGACTCTGATCTCAGAAGACTGGTAGGACTCCGCTCAGAGGCTGAATGGTAACTTTGTTGGCAGTTATGTATGTAACTACTCTCCTTGAAAAAAATTGTGCAATGATCTACATATTCACATAAATCATTATGTATTGTAAAAAACTGCTTCGATTATCTGATTTTAAAGTAGAAGTAGTAAACAAACTGGGGTGTTTTTACCTTCTTAATGAAGTATAATACTCTGTGCATTTTACTTTTGACGGAATCTCAAAAAGAGATATTTCGTACCTTTACGAGGTTGAGAAGACAATCCAATACAAATCGTTTCAAATAACATATGGGAAAAGTAGCAGAAAAACCGAAGACTAAATTCAGTAAAGAGACCTACCTCAAGTGGTATGACATCATGCTTTTGATCAGGCGATTTGAGGAAAGAACACTAATGGCGTATGGCCAAAATAAAGTGCGTGGATTTTGCCATGTATATATAGGTCAGGAAGCGATCGCTGCTGGACTTGTTTCTGCTATCCGGCCGGAGGATGCAATTGTGACCGCCTATCGGCAGCATGGTATAGCTCTGGCAAGAGGTTTGGATCCTAAAGCATGCATGGCGGAGCTTTTTGGCAAAGAGACTGGCGTGGTGAAAGGGAAAGGAGGATCGATGCATTTCTTTAGTAAGGCGCATCGTTATTTTGGAGGAAATGGCATTGTGGGTGCACAGGTACCCATCGGTACAGGTATTGGATTCGCAGAAAAATATAAGGGCACTGACAATCTTTGTGTCACTATGTTTGGTGATGGTGCTGCGCGCCAGGGTGCTGTATTCGAGTCTTTCAACATGGCAGCCACCTGGAAACTTCCAGTCTTGTACATATGTGAAAATAATCACTATGCCATGGGGACTTCTGTCAAACGCACCAGTAACGTGATAGATATCTACAAGATTGGCTCTGCATTTGATATGCCAAGTGAACCCGTTGACGCAATGGATCCTGAAAAAGTGCATGATGCTCTGACGAAAGCTGCTGAGCACATCCGAGCGGGTAATGGTCCATACTTCTTAGAGTTAAAAACCTATCGATATAAAGGACATTCAGTTTCTGATCCCGCGAAATACCGTACAAAGGAAGAACTGAAGTCATATCAGGAGCGCGATCCCGTCAAGCAAATCGAGCGTAAAATTCTTGAGGAAGGCATCGCCGAAGAGCATGAAATCAAGGCAATAAAGGATAAAGTGAAGGAAATTGTGAAGGAATCAGTGGAGTTTGCTGAAGCTTCTGATTATCCGGATCCATCTGAGCTGTACACCGATAATTATGTGCAGGAAGACTATCCTTTCATTCGCGACTAACTGGATAATTGCTGGATCCCTGTGAACCTGTATGCTACATATTAGGTGATTCAGTCATGTAATTCATAGCCTCCTGGCCAATCTCTTAAAAACAAAAGAGTAAAACGGGTGCAACTTTGCCCGTAAAAACTATCTTTGCACAAATTTTTGAGAATCGTATGGCACGAAGAAAGAAAACGCGCAGAGCGGAAGATGAAACGCTGATCGATATTGTAGAAGTTACCGATCAGGCATCCGATTTTTTTGAACGCAATCAAAGTGTAATTCTAGGTATTCTGGGAGCTATTGCATTAGTAGTGGGTGGTTTCTTTGCTTATAAGACCTTCTTCAAGCTTCCTAAGGAACGTGAGGCTGCTGAACAAATGTTTCAGGCTGAACTTCAGTTCGAGCGGGATTCTTTCGAACTGGCCCTGTTAAATCCAGGTGGTGGTTATTCTGGGTTCCTGGATATTATAGATGAGTATTCCGGTACAGATGTAGCTAACATAGCCAGTTATTATGCTGGTATCTGTTATCTCCATCTTGGTAAGTTTGATGCGGCTATCAGCTATCTGGAAGATTTCAGTCCTGATGGGGAAGTCACGCCTATCATGAAGCACGGTGCACTCGGTGATGCGTATTCTGAGCTGGGAAATTTTGATAAGGCTATTTCGGAGTATCGGAAAGCTGCAAATGCCGAAGACAATGATTTCCTTACTCCTTACTACCTAAAAAAACTAGGTCTCCTGTATGAACATCAAGGAAACCCACAGGCGGCTGTAGATGTTTTCCGGGAGATAAAAGAAGACTACTCTCAAAGTCAGGATGGCTTTAATATTGACAAGTTTATTGAGCGTGCAGAAGCTGCCCTCAATTGATATGAACATACAACCACTGAATTAAGTTATAAGCCTGGCAAATCGCCGGGCTTTTTTATTTTACAGAACTAATCAAATTGGCTATGAGCAGTGCAGACAAAAATCTCTCTTCGTATGATGATAATACTTCTCTCGACTGTGAAGATTTGAAAATAGGAGTCGTAATTTCTGAGTGGAATACTGAAATTACCCAGGCACTTGCAGAGGGCAGTAAAGAAACGTTGATGAAGCATGGACTTAAAGAGGAGAACTATTTCGAAACCAGCGTTCCCGGATCTTTTGAACTGCCATTAGGAGCAAGAATGTTGGATGATAAATACCAGCTGGATGCCGTAATTTGCATAGGATGTGTGATCAAGGGTGAAACCAGTCACAATGAATACATCAATCATGCAGTCGCCACTGCACTAACACAAATTAGTGTCATGCGGGGAAAACCTTTCATCTTTGGAGTCCTTACTCCTAACAATATGGAGCAGGCAAAGGATCGCGCTGGCGGCAAGCACGGTAATAAGGGTGTAGAAGCGGCTGTAAGTGCCATTAGGATGGCCCGACTCAAAAAGACATTAAAGTCAACATCAAAAACTATTGGGTTCTCATGATATTAAGATCAATCGAAGCAGGAAGATTCAAACTGGATGGAGGTGCAATGTTTGGTGTGGTGCCCAAGCGCATCTGGAACAGGCTTAACCCCTCTGACGATGAGAACCTTTGTACCTGGGTCATGCGGAGTCTCCTGATAGAGACCGGTGACCGAAAGATTTTAGTGGATACAGGCATCGGCTTCAAGCAGGGGGCTAAATTCAGATCGCATTTTTATCCACATGGAATAGAAATTTTGGACGCACTTTCTGCCAAAAAAGTCAGGCCGGAGGAAATCACTGATGTGTTTATCACTCACTTTCATTTCGATCATGTAGGGGGTGCACTCTATAAGGATGAAAAAGGCAATATCAAACCCACCTACCCCAATGCCACTTATTGGTCCAACCAGTCCCACTATGACTACGCCTTGGAAGGTAATCCCAGGGAGGCCGCCTCCTTTCTCCATGAGAACTTTGTCCCTTTGAAAGAACAGGGTCTTCTCTCCTTTATTGATGTGCAGAAAGATGATGTGGAATGGCTGCCTGGTATATATGTACGGTTTGTGCATGGACACACTCATGCCCAGATGATATTGCTGATTGATACCGAAGAAGGACGAATAGTGTATGCGGCAGATCTTTTCCCATCCATATGGCATATCCGTTTGCCATATATCATGGCTTATGACATGCAACCGATGGTCACTCTTGAGGAGAAAGAACGCCTACTCGAAGAATGTATTGATGGAAACTGGCGAATTTTCTACGAGCATGATCCATTCACCGAAATCACCGGTATTGCAAAAGATGGGGCAGGGAGATATGTGATCAAATCCTAAAATGGTTACGATGCCGCATGAAAGTGCTATCTAACCAAGTTATTCCCAGTTGGTCGATTTCGTTTAGAATTATATTTTGTAGGATCCATTTAAGTTTGCTATGAGGATCTGTATTACTTTTCTTCTACTATTTCATCTCTACTCAGGCTACACCCAATGTCCAAACCTTGTATGGGCCGATGAGTTTTCCGGAACCTCACTGGACGACTCAAAATGGAATATCCAATTGGGTGATGGTTGTGATATTGGTAACTGCGGTTGGGGAAATAATGAACTTCAGTTGTACGCCGCTGAAAACATCTCGGTGGAAGATGGTTTTCTGACGATAATAGCAGAGAAATCGATAGAGAATGGCATATCATACTCATCGGCACGCATCAATACACGCTACAAGGGCGATTGGACCTATGGTCGGTTTGAGGCACGATTGAAACTACCCAAAGGCCAGGGCATTTGGCCAGCTTTCTGGATGCTTTCCACGAATGAACCTTATGGAGGATGGCCTCGCAGTGGCGAAATAGATATTATGGAACTAGTCGGTCATGAGCCAAATGTGGTACATGGAACTCTTCACTATGGGGAACCTTGGCCAAATAATGGAATGACCACCGCATCCTATACTCTGCCAAATAGTGATTTTAGTGCTGATTTTCATGTCTTTGCAGTCGAGTGGGAGGAAGCAGAGATCCGATGGTTTATCGACGGTCAAATGTATTCGCGCAAGACAAAGTCGGATCTCCAGGGAAAACCCTGGCCATTCGATCACAATATGCACTTATTACTAAATCTTGCAGTTGGCGGCAACTGGCCAGGACAACCCAGTGGTTCGACTGTATTTCCGCAGCCATACATTATTGATTACGTGCGCGTTTACGATGGGTTTCTACCCTACCTGGATGGCAGGTCCGTTGTAGTGGCAGGTGAAGAAAATGTGGCCTATGCCATGAAAAATCTTCAAGAAAATGACTCCATTATTGATTGGCTCGTAGAGGGTGGTACTTTTGAAAAAGACCCCGAAAATGATCGGATTTATGTAGATTTTTCAGATGAACCAATTTCGCAAATCCGGGCTTTGATTCAGGGTTCTTGTGGTCTTGATACTGTAGGTCTTGACGTCGTGATACAAGCGCCTTTCTCTACGGAATTTGTCCTTGAGAACTTCGATGATGGAGGATTAATCGATTATTCATTTTCCACCGGCACATTCACGGATGAAGCCATGAATCCCGCTATGGATTCTATAAATGGTTCAGAACAGGTAGGAAGGTATATCCGAAGTAATGAAGACCAATACGATGTACTCTTTTATGACACCGACGCGATCCATGATGCTAGTTCTTTTGTGGACGGTAAGAAGAGACTTAGCATGAAGATATATACTGATGCTCCAATCGGTTCGACCATTTTAGTACAACTGGAATCAAAAGCACGAGCTTCTGTCGAGTATCCAACGGGGCGCCATAGTCGCTACCAGGTGGTCACACAGCAGCAAAATGCATGGCATACACTACAGATTCCATTTCTAGACAGACCGGATCAAAATCAATCCCCCTTATCAGTAGATCAAATTGCTATTTTATTTGCTCCCAATACCTTCTCTTCGGACATCTGGTATTTCGATGATTTTCAGGTTCTGAGCCAGGACCAAACGGTGCCAACCCGAGAATCTGATGGAAACAAACAGGCATTTGAATTGCTACCTAATCCGGCAAATGACATCTTACGCTTCCATGCTGATAAATCATCTGAGATCCGCGAAATGAAAATCCTGGATTCAGGTGGAAAAGTAGTCAAGGAGATCACTATAGCAGAAATAAAATCGGGAGAACTCAACGTTCAATTTCTTCCAGACGGAATATATCATCTGACGGTCCGTTGGAAAGATCATGAGATGCAATCCAATAAGTTCTATAAGAGTAGCCACTAACGATTTTGATACAGCTAGATTTCAAAAGAAAAAATAGCCTCTTCATTCCATGATCGATCCCTATATTGCAGAAGCGTCAGTCCCTCCACCAGGAAAGCATTTTGATACTCCATGTCACGATATAAATCCCAGGCTTTGTAAAACATACTCCTCGTGAGATCCTTAAATGCAATGGTAAGATGGGGCGTGAAGGGTTTTCTTGGATCAGGTTTTACTCCAAAGTGTTGAAACATGAATGCACTAAGTATCTTCCTGAAGTCACTCAGAGATTTACTGGCCTCAACATTTAAATAAATTACCCTAGGTTTAAATGCGCCATATCCCTCCAGTCGAATTTCCAGCACCGGATAGTCATTGACAAACGCGGTAAGCGCAGTACTGATCTCTGCAATCCGAGATGAATCCATCCAAAAAGGAGGAATCAGCGTAATATGTGGAGGAGATTTCAGGGCATGTTTACACTTGTAGTGCTTACTGAATTCTTCCCTGAGATACTGAATTTCAGTTCTTTGCGGTTCCGGCGGTACTACTGCCAGAAAATAAAGGTGTTCGCCCATCGGAATTTTCGGAGATATCTGTCCTTAAAGATACGCCCGGATCCTATTATTAGAAAAAATACGTATATAAGATTTTCCAAATTATGGAATAAGAAAATCCCTCTTGCGGGGAACTGCAAGAGGGATCAACCAAACTTACAAAATCGATCTTAGGATGTTGAACCGAACACTTACGTAAAAAATAAGTTATAAAAAAATATTCTAATATGCTGGATTTTTTGAATATTTTACGATCTACGCATATAGCTTAACTTATGTGAGGCGAACGCATGAAAAACACAAAATCCACTCTCTGTCGCAGAGAGATGCTCCGACATATCCTCTGGATAGGCTCAGTTAGTTTACTTCCTGGCATCTGTGCGGATGTTCAAAAAACACCCCTCGATACTCATTTACAGGATCTCAAAAACTCCATGGTGTCAAATAATCCGGGTATCTCAGAAGATATGCTGCGAGAATATCTGAGTCCGCAGAAGATCCTCACTCGTCACATTTCAGGTACGGACTATAAGTTCTCTTTTCTGAATTCTAGGGGTCAACGGATTACTCTGAGTTCTGACCAGGGTTGCAAGAGAAGCGTCTTTGGTTAAGCTTTCCGATCAAACTGCAATCTATCTGTCTTTGGCTTGAACTGCATTTGACCATTTTTCACGGCATATTGGCCATTTAAGAAGACATCTCTTACCTGACCTTTAAACTCCTTGCTTTCAAGAGGGGACCATCCACATTTATAATGTATGTTATCCTTTGCAACCGTCCACCAGGTTTCTGGATCATATACAATGACATCCCCATGATAGCCTTCCCTTATATAGCCTCTATCACTGATATCAAAACAATCTGCCGGAGCATGGCTCATTTTCTCCACCACCCGCTGCAGGCTGATCCTTCCCTGCTGATAAAACTCCATCATGATATTGAGGCTGTGCTGCACTAGAGGCAGTCCACTGGGAGCATCAAGATAGGGTTGATTTTTTTCTTCTGCTGTATGGGGCGCATGATCTGTAGCAATAATATCGAGACGATTTTCCATCAGCCCTTCAAAGAGTGCCCTTTTGTGTTTTGGAGCTTTGATAGCTGGGTTGCACTTGATGCGATTGCCGAGTGTAGCATAGTCAGTTGCATCAAAATATAGGTGGTGTACGCAGACTTCTGCCGTGATATTCTTTTGAACAAGAGGGATATCATTTCTGAACAGGTTTAGTTCTTCTTCAGTACTGATATGTAATATGTGTAATCGCGTTTGATGCTTTTTTGCCAACTCAACTGCTAGTGAACTACTTAGGAGGCAACCCTCCACACTTCGAATCAGTGGGTGCATGTCGGGTGTAACATGCTCACCATACTTCCTTTTATAGTCCTCCAGGTTCTTGCGAATAGTTTCTTCGTCCTCGCAATGTGTAGCTATGAGAAATGGGACTTGTGAAAAGATGGCTTCCAACACTTGTCGATCATCCACCAACATGTTGCCTGTGCTGGACCCCATAAATACCTTAATACCGCAGACTGTCTTTGGATTTGTTTTTAAAACCTCTTCAATATTGTCATTTGAGGCTCCCATAAAAAAAGAGTAGTTGCTATATGAAGTTTTGGCCGCGATATCATACTTATCTTGCAAGAGTTCCTGTGTTAGAGCAGAGGGCTTTGTATTTGGCATCTCCATAAAAGAGGTCACGCCACCTAGGAGTGCCGCATATGATTCACTCCTGATATCTGCCTTATGTGTCAATCCCGGCTCTCTAAAGTGTACCTGATCGTCAATAATACCTGGTAAAACAAACATGCCATAAGCATCTACTTCTTCCATGTTTTCCGACTCAATGATACCACCTACTTGCTCTATCCTACCCTTTTTAATCAGGAGATCTCCTTCAATTATCTGCCCCTCATTAACGATCGATCCATTCTTTATAACTACGCTATTATTCATATCCAGACATTAAACTTCGACATTCAAGATCTCACAAGGTGACCAAAATATATCACGTTTCAAATAAACAAGCTTACCAATACCTTCAAACAATTGTTCGTAGTTAGAGGGGACCAGCCGATATTTCTTATTTTCAGCCTGATAGAAAATCAAGATCAAATCATGTTTGTGAATACACGTATTGGGATATTGGGAGGAGGTCAACTGGGTAAGATGCTTTTGCAGGCAGCGAGCCGATGGGATCTCAATACCTGGGTGATGGATAAGGAATTTGACTTTCCTGCCGGTAAGGTCACCAATCAATTCATCAAAGGCGATTTTACCGATGAAGAACTGGTATACCAACTGGGAAAGCACGTGGATATTGTGACGATTGAAATTGAAAACGTAAATACATCTGCACTTCATAAACTTGAAGAAGAAGGTAAGGAGATCTATCCCCAGCCATCCATTATCGATACGATCAAGGACAAGGGCCTGCAAAAGGAATTTTACCGTGAGCATCATCTTCCCACCTCAGACTTCCAATTGTTTGATGATGCCCAGGCAATCCGCAAGGCCCTGAAAGACGGATCACTCAGCATTCCATTCGTTCAAAAAGCCAGGACGGAAGGCTATGATGGTCGAGGAGTCCACATTGTGAGGGTCGAAGATGACTTGGAAAAGCTGTTGGATGTAAAAAGCGTGGTAGAAAAGGTGGTACCTATCGATCGGGAAATCGCGGTCATCGGTGCCAAGAATCCAAGTGGTGACATAGCCATCTACCCTCCAGTAGAAATGCGATTTCATCCAACCGCCAATCTCGTAGAGGAATTGATTTCTCCAGCCAGTATCACGCCAGATCAGCTTTCCAATATAAACGAACTAGCTCAAAAGATTCTGAGAGCTTTTGACATCGTGGGACTTCTAGCGATTGAACTCTTTGTTTCAAAGGAAGGAAATATACTGATCAATGAGATCGCCCCTCGCCCACACAATAGTGGACACCATACTATTGAGGGCAACATGACCTCTCAGTATGAGCAGCATCTACGTGCCATTCTTGATTTGCCGTTAGGAAATACGTCCGTCACCAGTCCATCCGTGATGATCAATATACTGGGCGAACCGGGCTATTCAGGTGAGGCTTACTACGAAGGACTTGAGACTTGTCTTGCGATGGACAATGTTCACATTCACCTTTACGGTAAATCCCATACTAAGCCTTTCCGTAAAATGGGACATGTCACAATTTTGGCAGAGGATGTTGAAAGTGCACGTAAGAAAGCGCAACAAGTAAGGAAGATATTGAAATGCAAATGCTAATAAGCGACGCATCAACTCATTAACAAGCAATATGATAGAAACCATGAAAGATAATAAGTCCCCAAAAGTAAGCATCGTGATGGGATCTGATAGTGACCTACCGATCATGCGGCAGGCTGCTGACATATTACATGACTTGGGTGTCGACTTCGAAATATCAATTGTTTCTGCACATCGCACTCCCGACAGGATGATGGAATATGCGAAAGAAGCACACAAGCGTGGTGTTTACGTGATCATCGCGGGTGCGGGTGGAGCTGCACACCTACCGGGCATGATTGCCTCGATGAGCCCCCTACCTGTGATCGGAGTACCCATAAAGTCTTCAAACAGCATTGATGGTTGGGATTCTGTGCTTTCGATCCTTCAGATGCCTGGCGGAGTACCTGTCGCTACGGTTGCCTTAAACGGAGCGAAAAATGCCGGAATCCTAGCGGCTCAGATCATTGGCACTTCCGACAAGTATGTCCAGGGGAAAATATTAAAATATAAGTCCGACCTCGAGGATGCCGTATACGAAAAAGTCAATAGACTCAACGAGCGAGGATACGACGCTTATTAATGTCCTAAAATGAAAAGCCACTATACATCTGCATAGTGGCTTTTAATTCTTTCTTTATCAATTCTCTTTACTTGAACTTCACTTCAAACTCGACTCTGCGGTTGAGTGTTCGTCCTTCGGCTGTTGCGTTGGTGGCGATAGGTCGAGCCTCACCATAACCCACGTAGGATAATCTTGAAGCATCAATACCTCGCGAAACCAGATAGTCATAGCAAGCCTTTGCCCGACTTTCTGAGAGACTTAAGTTTCGATATGTATCACCTGTCGCATCCGTATGACCACTGATGGCAATGCCGTAGTCTTCATATCTATTCAATATATCAATGATCTGGTTTAAAACAGGATAAGACTCACTGCGTAGTGTCGAAAGTCCCACATCAAATTGTACTGCCCGCTGAGCAAATTCCAGCAATTCTTTCACTTCCCTCTCCACTACCGGGCATCCATTGTTGGTAGCCAAACCGATGGTTTCGGGACATCGGTCTATACCATCATGCACACCATCAGCATCGGTATCAGGACAACCATTAAACTGCTTAAATCCGGCTGCATTTGGACAAAGATCCTCTGTATCGGGCACACCATCACTATCACTGTCAGGACATCCATTGGTGGCTATGGCTCCTGCTACATCCGGGCAGGCATCTTCCGAGTCAATCACTCCATCTCCGTCTCTATCTACAACAGGACACCCATTGTTTTCAATCGTACCTTTCAAATTCGGACATTCATCTTCATTATCAGATACTCCATCTCCATCGCTGTCAGGACAGCCATTCAGCTCAATGGAGCCAGCAAAATCAGGACATTGATCCTCACGGTCAGCGATCCCATCACCATCTGTATCCGGACAACCCTTGAATTCAACCAGCCCAGCAACATCGGGACAGATGTCCTGCTCATCGGGCACTCCATCTCCATCGCTATCGCTAGGTTTCAGTGGTACTTCGGGTTCACTCGACTTCTTACCAATCAAATACTTAAATCCAATACCATGCTGCAGGTTATTTCTATTGTCAGCCAGGCCCAAATGATACTCCAGTTGTAAGTTGAAGTATGCATTCTTTCCCATCTTGATATCAATCCCTACTCCAATAGGTATTTCGATATTAAACTCACCCGCGTTTTTCTCATATACGGCATGACCACCTGTCAAGATATAAGGGATGGCAGGCTTACCTGCTTTCCACAATTGGGCCTGCACCTGACCTCCCAGGCTAAAGATTGCATCATTTTTAAACTCATCATTGAAGTTTACAACTCCTGCCCGGAAAGGCACTGAGAGATTGATGTAATCATGAAAGTTTCTTTGATAGGAAACCTCAAATCCATTTTTATAGTTTCTCAGATTTCCATAGTCACTCGTGATAGGGCTTTGATAGTCCAGAAACAATACCTTAAAACTTAACGCATCAGGCCTCAAAGGATTCTGGGCTTGAGTTTCAATACTCAGCAAAAGCACTAATAAAAGGGAAAAGTAAAGGGATTTCATTTCAAACGTTTAGGATTTACAAACACATCAATATTCACGGTATTGCATGCTTTAGTGGGCATAGACAATACAAATAAAGAATTATTTTAAATCATTACCAACTAAAAATCAATAATTTCCAATCAAAAATCATTCCAATCTAGTCTCTTTGATCAATACAACGATCTTCCGACGATTCATGTTGCTGAAAGGGTGGAATACCTTGTTGGTTCGAAAAATGGGTGCGAAAGTAAGCCTTCGTCGAGTTTTCCCAAGCACAAATCGTCATTATCTGCAAAATCCCATAAATGAGCCTATCATGTAGTTATAAACTCCGAATGAATTAAGATGAAAAAGAAATTAATATTCCTGGTTACATTTTCTCTATGCTTGTCTATGGGGACAATGAAGGCCAATGATGATCCAATGATGTACAATTCCACATCTACGCTAGAAGCCAAAGTAATGCATCAGGGAGAAATACTGATCGTTTGGCAATCAAAGGACCTTCCAAAACAGTCAGATCGCTTCGTCCTTTATAAGATTTGCCATAATGAGATGCTAAGTATTGTCGAGTCGCTGGAAATCACCTCAAGAAAAGATGGTCAGCAGTTTATGGTGATAGACAAAGAGTCTTCCCCATTTGCTTCCTACCAGCTGGTCCTTTTGGATAAGAAGGGTAACGTCCAGCAATCAAGAACCGTAGACATAGAGTCGGATCAAACTCAGCTCCCACTCGAAACTACCCTGGCACATTGCGACTAATGGATTAGGAAAATACTGGTTGGGTTCCACTTGATGGATTATGAAAGAGAATTGATGGTTTCAAAGTATCCGGTAGTATAATTTTTACGGACATTATTCCAATCAAAATACCGTCCATTCATAGCCACATAAATACCTGCATCCAGCGTCTGGGCGAATGCCAATGCAGCTCCAATATTGAAGAATCCGTCGGAAGATGTGCCGAAAGTGTAAGGTATCATCGCTCCAGTCAAAATGACGGTCTTATTCCTGACTTGCTTGGACAGATAGGCCGCTGTTTGTACCATAGTATCTGTCCCATGTGTGACCACCATTCTGTTTTCTGAGACTCGATTGCACGCTTCCGCAATCAATTGTCGGTCTTCATCTGTCATCTCCAAACTGTCTTTCATCATAAGAGTCTCTACCTCAATATCCAACGAACACCGACCACGTTTCAGCATTCCATTCACGTGAGTCTCAAAGAAAGTCAACTCACCACTGATATAATTGTATGTCTTATCGAAAGTACCACCGGTTATAAATATTCTTATCATGTGGCCAAAATACAGTATTCACCCACCTTATCATAGAGGTGATTTCAGTATACCTAACCCTCATGGTCAAACCATCTTATCGGCACAACTACTGCTGGCAAATGCATCAGGCTTGGCCTTAAAGATGAATCCCATACTTCGGATGTAGCCCATAGCCTCCTTAAGCGCCACATTTGATTGAAAGTGCGGATCAGTATTGATATCAGCATGCACTTCCAGTTCCACAGCATATTTATCAAGGATATCACATAGAGCATAGGCAATTTCCACTGATTTAGCCACTTCCGAAATCATCCGCTCCTTAATACCCATGGAATTCTGAACACCTGATTTGCAGATGTACATAAATCCTCCCTTCTTCTCTCTCAGAAAGACAATAACCGTCGCAAATTCAACATGCTTCTGATATCCCTGGGAGTCCGTACCGATACATACTTTTAGCCGGTTTCCTAGGGCCATTTCACGTAAAATCGTTTCCTCTACAGCTTCAATAATCGGCTTTTCGATCACCTCACCATTTAATCGACGCCATCTTTTAAGTGTCTGCATAGTCAGAAAATTTGAAGTTTACCAGATTTGTAGCATAAATTACAGATAAAAGCTGGCTGTCCGATATCATTTGATGGTTAAGAATTAATTAAATATGTGTAAGTAGACATTAAAGATGGTCTAATGTATAACCCACTACCATTCAATTTGTAATCCCACTTTTCTAGTACTTATCCTAATGATTCGTCGAGACTCAGCCTTCTACTCAAAAGATGCATTAGAAAATCTATTGCGAGTGAATCGGTGCAAATCAATCAATTGCTTGCTTTGCTCTGTCAGTCAACCTTCCAGATTGATTTCCTCAGACAAATACTGATCTTCTCTAACTTCGAGCCCCCCATCAAGAGTGTTTAATACACGATGGAGGCTGAGGCTTACTGCTCTCACGATTGACTTGAAATTTATTTACTTTGTACGCAAGCTATTACTGATCAAATGAGAGTACTTTTCTTTGCACTTTATCTTACCCCTGTGCTTTTCTTTTCATGTCAAAATCAAAAGACCCAGTCCACACCATGGCCTAATGATGAAGATCTGGAATTAACGTGGCAACTCTCAGACGATGCTGCCGAAGGAGATGATAAGCGCACAGCAACATTCACACTGACCAATAAGGGCACAGTTTCTTTGCCAGCGGAAGGATGGGCTCTTTACTTTAGTCAGTTTCCTTTGCAATTATATTTCCCTGTGGGCTCTGAGGAAAAGTATATCATGAACAATGTAGGCGGTGACCTGTATGAGATCAAACCTCTGGAGGATTTTCCACGCCTTGAGCCTGATTCATCCGTGACCATCACATATCAATCTAATTTTAGATTTATTAAATCATCTCATGCTCCCAGGGGACCCTATATTTTGCGACTTGACGGGGATAATCCGTCCCTGATCGATGTTTCCTACGAGATCCTGGAGCACCCCGCTGAAATGACCTTCAATTCTGCCTCTGACGTGAAAAAGGTGCATATTTCCGCGGAGGAAAGATTTGCATCACAACAAACGGTTTCCCTTCTGGACCGGGAAAATATGGGAAACATTACTCCTTCCCCTTTTCAAACCTACTATCGCGGGTCTACATTCACTTTCAGCTATAACCTTTCGATACGATATGATGCAGGGCTGGAAGATGAGGCCGACTACCTGGCTCTTCACCTCAATAAGGTACAGCAAAACCCAGTACGCATTCTCTCCCCAGATCAGGAAGGTGTCTCACAGCTCGAGCTGGTCCTGGACTCAAGTCTGACCGTCAATGGTTCAAGACAGTCTGTGTATACGCTGGACATTGCTCGGGGGAATCCCGTCAGAATCACAGGCTCAGACCCTGCAGGTGTCTACTATGGCATCCAGAGTCTTCGAGCACTCTTTCCTGTAGGTAATCTCCGGGTCATATCAGACCCTTTGACGGTTCCTGCTCTTCAGATACGTGATGCACCCCGGTTTACATATCGAGGGTTGCACATTGATATAGCGCGTAACTTTTCAGATGTACAACAGCTGATCAAAATAGTGCGACTGATGGGATTCTATAAGCTGAATAAGCTGCATCTCCACCTGACTGATGATGAAGGGTGGCGGCTAGAAATCCCTGGCTTACCTGAACTCACCACCTATGGAGTACGAAAAGGACCCTTGGAAGATGGACTGCCTCCCGCATATGGATCGGGAGGAGGATCTAATCAAGCAGGTAGTGGCTATCTGACTCGGGATGAGTATATGCAACTGATCCGCGAGGCAAAGAAGCATCATATCGAAGTGATACCAGAAATCAATGGTCCCGGACATGCACGAGCCGCCATCAAAGCTATGCAAAAACGCTATGAGCTAGCGATGGAAGCAGGCAATGAGAATGAGGCACGTGTGTATCAGTTGCACGACCCTAATGATCAGTCACAGTATATATCTGCCCAAAACTACTCAGACAACGTAATCTGTGTCTGCCTGGAATCTCCCTATACTTTCCTCGACAAAGTGATAGGAGAATTAGTAAAAATGCATGAGGAAGCTGAAGTGCCCCTGGAAGTGATTCACATGGGAGGTGATGAAGTACCAGCTGGATCCTGGATGGGCTCACCTGAATGTGAAAGACTGATGAGCGATGAACCCCTTATTGACGATCAGCGTGACATTTTCAAGTACTTCATACTACGCTATCAGGAAATAGCTTCGAAGTATGATCTGCAACTGGCAGGTTGGGAAGAAATCGTCATGCATGAAGAAGAGGCCGATGGCCTGATGCAAATGGCGCCAGATCCATCCCTGACCGATAAAAACATAATACCCTATGTATGGAACGCCACACTAGGTGGTGGCCATGAGGACATGGCATACAAGATGGCAAACATGGGTTATAAAGTGGTACTCTGCAATTCTTCCAATCTCTATTTTGACATGGCTTATGATTACGACCCATCGGAAGATGGTTTGTATTGGTCCGGATTTGTAGATACCCGAAATGCCTTTGAATTTACCCCGTTCAACATCCTCTCATCAGTGCTCTATGATGACGAGGGAAGTCCTGTCGATGGCCTCGCTATCGCACGTGAGAAAACTCCACTGCAAAAAGATGCACGTGATAACATTTTGGGAATTCAGGGAGAGATGTGGTCCGAAACAATTTGGAATGATGAGCGACAGGAGTATATGCTACTTCCCAAAATGCTAGCGCTGGCTGAAAGAGCATGGAGCCCGGCTCCGGATTGGTCAGGAGCATCAACCCGAGATCAGGTGGAAAGCCAGCTCGATCGGACCTGGAACGAATTTGCCAATCGGCTGGGACAGATGGAATTGCCCCGCCTCGACTATTTGGAAGGTGGATATGGATATCGACTACCACCCCCTGGCGCGATGATTCAGGATGGAAAATTATTTGCTAGCGCTACATTTCCAGGCCTGGCGGTTCGATATACCCTGGATGGATCAGATCCGACACAATCATCTGCATTATATAAGAATCCGATTGAACTTCAAGCAGGACAGCTCGTGAAAATTGCAACTTTCAGTACCACTGGACGTCACAGTCGGATTATGACAATCGTATCAGAATCATTTGAAAAATAACAGGAGTGTAAAAGATAGATGATCTCATGGGTAAACATCTACGACTTTGCCACAAACTTGGGATATTTATCTATTTTCACAGCCACATTTAGACCAACTTATGAGAATAGGCGTACTCAAAGAACAAAGCGATAAGCGAGTTGCCATTGTCCCTGCTGTAGCTAAAAAACTAGCGGATCTTGGTGCCACATTACAGATCGAATCAGGTGCCGGTGCCAATGCTGGATATGACAATAATGCATATGATGGTGCGAATATCATCGATAGAGCTGCAGTATTACAGCGTTCGGATGTTCTTATATCTATCAATCCACTACCTGAGGATGAGCTGAAATCGTTGCAGAAGAATACCTTGCTGATTTCCGAATTCAAGCCTTTTTTTGACAAGGATGTATCTGAGCGACTCAAAACACAGGGACTACGGGCTATCAGCATGGATATGATTCCCAGAACCACGTTGGCTCAATCTATGGATGTATTGAGTTCAATGGCAAGTATCGCCGGATATAAGGCGGTACTCACCGCAGCCAATTTGCTGCCCCGATACTTTCCCATGATGATCACGGCAGCAGGTAGTATCAAACCTTCTAAAGTGTTGATACTTGGAGCAGGTGTGGCGGGTCTACAAGCGATTGCGACAGCCAAGAGACTGGGAGCACAGGTTGAGGCATTTGACACAAGAACCGCAGCTAAGCAAGAAGTGGAAAGTCTGGGAGCACGTTTCGTAGAAGTGGCAGGTGCCAAAGAGGACACAGGTGCCGGTGGCTATGCGGTAGAACAAGACGAAGACTTTATAAAGCGACAGCGCGAAGAGGTGCAGAAGAGAGCTATGAATGCAGATGTCATCATTACCACAGCGCAGGTTCGCGGAAGAAAGGCCCCTATTTTGGTGCCCTCCTCTACCGTTGAAAAAATGAAACCAGGATCGGTCATCGTTGACCTCGCCGCCAGCACAGGAGGAAACTGTGAGCTCACAAAGGATCGACAGACGATCCAACACAAAGGGGTATATATCGTGGGAAATTCGGCGCTGGCCGATGAGATGCCAGAGGATGCTAGTACTCTGTATGCCAATAACCTGCTGAACTTTCTGAAACTGATCATCAAGGAAGGTGAACTGAATCTCGACTTTGAGAACGAGATCGTTCAGTCTGCCTTTATCACGCATTAATGATTTATTATGGATACCGTTCTTCAGTTCTTTAATGAACAACTGATCATGATATACCTGTTGATCTTCACGATCATTCTGGGTTTCGAAGTTATTTCCAAAGTACCTACCGTACTGCACACACCATTGATGTCGGGAGCAAATGCAGTCAGTGGGGTGGTTATCATAGGTGCCATATTACTCATTCGACAGGCAGATGCCGGGGATGTTGTACAGCTTGGTCTGGGTACATTGGGGGTCATCCTTGGAATGACCAATGTGATTGGTGGATTCGCGGTGACTGACCGTATGTTAGAAATGTTTAAAAAGAAAAAGAAATAATCGATGCTGATCAGCTTAATCAATCTCAGTTATTTAATTGGTGCTGTTGCCTTCGTCTGGGGCTTAAGACTACTGAGCTCGCCTGACACAGCACGGAGAGGAAATATT
The DNA here is from genome assembly GCA_050298535.1 of Saprospiraceae bacterium. GTDB lineage: Bacteria > Bacteroidota > Bacteroidia > Chitinophagales > Saprospiraceae > JABDMH01. Next base: position 57,814 of record JBNKUI010000020.1, on the reverse strand, counting down.
CTGGCCAGTATCGGGATGGGTATTGCAATCCTGGCTACACTGGTGGCTCCCATGTCGGGAGGTGATAACAATTATCTATGGATCCTTATCGGCCTGGTCGTCGGAGGTGCTATCGGCTGGGTGGCCGCTAAACGAATTGCGATGACAGCTATGCCTCAAATGGTATCTGTATTCAATGGATTAGGGGGAGCCTGCGCAACCGTTCTGGCACTTGCTGAGCTCCTCAAATACTATGATGGTACGATGACTATGGGTCTCGGACAGCTTGGTATTGTCTTGTTCACTCTATTGATCGGAGCCGTATCCTTCACAGGTAGTATGCTGGCCTTCGGAAAGCTGGATGGCCGTATAAAAGACAAACATGTCATCCTTCCTGGACACACGATCATTAATCTTATTCTTTTAATCGTGGTTTTGGCTCTTGCAGTGTGGCTGATGGTGCAAGGCTCGGCAGCTGGCATAGGACTGATGGTTATCTTTTTGGTAGCGAGTTTACTATATGGATTTTCATTTGTAGCTCCAATTGGTGGTGCGGATATGCCTGTGGTGATCTCTCTGCTCAACTCTTTTACCGGTCTTTCTGCAGCGGCCGCTGGTTTAATCTATGGGAATCAAATCATGCTGGTAGGTGGTATTCTAGTAGGTGCTGCAGGTACGATTCTCACTGTACTTATGTGTGATGCCATGAACCGATCATTGCTCAACGTGATCATCGGTGGATTTGGTTCAGCGGGTGCCTCAGCCCAGGGTGCAAGTGGTGATCAGGTAGCTAAGGAAGCTACCGTGACAGATGCTGCGATCCAGCTATTTTATGCTAACTCAGTCATGTTTGTTCCAGGTTATGGTCTGGCTGTTGCTCAAGCTCAAAAGGCTCTTAAGGAACTGGATGACCTGCTGGAAGGCAATAATGTGGATGTTAAATATGCCATCCACCCGGTCGCTGGTCGTATGCCCGGGCACATGAATGTATTGTTGGCAGAAGCAGATGTACCCTATCCCAAACTTCTGGATCTGGAGGATGCAAACGCCGCACTAAAGGACATAGATACGGTAGTGATCGTGGGTGCCAATGATGTAGTAAACCCCGCAGCCTTAGATGATCCGGGTAGTCCAATATATGGAATGCCTGTACTAGAAGTCTGGAATGCCAAGAATATCATCGTGCTCAAAAGGAGTATGAGTCCCGGATATGCTGGTATTCAAAATCCGCTATTCTTCCATGAGAAGAACCGAATGCTGTTTGGAGATGCCAAAGACTCAATCCAGAAACTGGTGCAGGAAGTAAAGAATATGTAGAAATCTTTCAAGGCACCTTTCTTGGGTCTACCTTACATTGGCGCTGGTACTGAAGTGGTAACACTTTTCGTTTTTGCCTTCTAAAGTATCAGTTGAGGGTAAACGGTCCATTCCTCATACCACATTGCTTCATGATGGGGTATTTCAAGTAACCATTCTAATCATTTTGTGTCATGATGACGATCATCGTGCGTCCCTGCATCCAGCAATACCTTGCCTGCCATCAAACACATTTTAATTTTCTAAAACATATAAACTATGCCTTTCGACTTAAGCCAATATGAAATTCACACTCCTGAGGTCTATCGTAATCTAAGCGTCCCCGAACTGTATGAAAAGGCACTTCGCCTGGAAAAGGGTACAGCAATCTCTGACACGGGTGCTCTTATGGCATACTCCGGCGAAAAGACAGGACGAAGTCCTAAAGACAAGCGAATCGTCAAGCAAGAACCTTCGATGGAAAACATCGACTGGGGTGAAATCAACATCGAACTTGATGAACATACTTTCATGATCAATCGTGAGCGAGCACTGGACTACCTTAACAGCCTTCAACGAGTGTACGTGGTGGATGCATTTGCAGGATGGGATCCGAAATACCGACTAAAAATCCGGATTATCTGTACCCGGGCTTATCACGCCTTATTTATGCAGAACATGCTGATCATGCCTACAGCGGAAGAATTAGAAGCATTTGGTGAGCCCGATTATGTCATATTCAATGGGGGTGTATTCCCTGCCAACCGATATACTTCACAAATGACATCTACTACCAGTGTGGATCTTAATCTCGAGTCAAAGGAGTTTGTTATTTTGGGTACTGAGTATGCCGGTGAAATGAAAAAAGGCATCTTCTCCGTGATGAATTACCTGATGCCTTTGCAAGAGGTGTTACCCATGCATTGCTCAGCCAATGTGGGTGAAGAAGGTGATGTGTCCATCCTCTTTGGGTTATCGGGTACTGGAAAGACTACCCTAAGTGCAGATCCCAAACGGAAACTCATTGGTGATGATGAGCATTGCTGGACGGATGAAGGAGTGTTCAATATCGAAGGAGGATGTTATGCCAAGGCGATTGACCTAAGCGCAGAGAATGAACCGGACATCTATAATGCGATCCGTTTCGGTACTATTCTTGAAAATGTAGTATACGATCCGCACACCAGGGAGGTGGATTATTCTGATACATCCATCACCCAGAATACTCGTGCGTCCTACCCTATTAATTACATAGAAAATATTCAGATACCATGTGTAGCTGGGCATCCAAAGAATATAATCTTCTTGACCGCTGATGCGTTTGGTGTACTTCCTCCTGTGAGTAGATTGACTCCAGAGCAGGCAAGCTACCACTTTATCTCAGGTTATACCGCTAAGGTAGCGGGGACTGAGATGGGTGTTAAGGAACCACAGGCGACATTCTCTGCTTGTTTTGGCGCTGCTTTTATGATGTGGCACCCAAATCGATATGCGGAGTTACTGGCTCAAAAAATGAAGAAACATAATGTGAATGCATGGCTTGTGAATACGGGTTGGACTGGTGGTCCATACGGTGTGGGTAGTCGAATCAAACTGAAATATACTCGAGCAATCATTGACGCCATTCATAGTGGAGCTCTCGAAGGTGTTGCAACTGAAAAAGAACCGCACTTCGGATTGGAAATCCCCTTAAATTGTCCAGTGGTGCCTTCTGAAGTATTGACTCCCCGAAACACCTGGGAAGACAAAACTGCCTATAATCAAACCATGGAAAAGCTGGTCAAGCTCTTTAATGAGAACTGGAAAGCCTTCGAAGCCAAGGTGAATGCCGAGATTAGTGCAGCGGCTCCGAAATTGTAAACTACTATGTAACCCGGATTATGTATTAGAACTGCGCAATGAAGTGCATAATAGATTTTCAAATATATAATCCGGGTTCATGTTCTATTCAGCTTATCAATTCCTATATACTTGATAATGAGTACAATCTGATCAGTCGAAGTATCAGATAGCCAGAAACCAATGTTTCTTTAACTTTTAATGGCATGAAGTTTGGGCATTCAAAGGTAAATCCTAAAGACTTTCTCTGGATTTGAGTGTGTTTACGAGGAAAAAGTATCTCCCAGATGCTTTTTCCTTTTTTTATAGAGGCACAAAAGGCAAGCACCCCTTTTGGAATGCCTGCCTTCAATTTGCATCAACCTTTAGTAATCTCAATATTTTCTAGTCTGATTTGACTCGGCTGCTTTCTGACTCTATTCCTGTACTCCTGCGACGGGCAGCTTTAACCTCATTGCTGCCAAAATTATAGCTAAGTGTCGCTCGAAGCTGCCTACTCTCCCACCCTCCGGAAGCTATAACACGCAGAGCCCCCAGTTCATTGCTACCTGTCCATCCTTGAGTCTTAAATACATCCGTCACGGCGAGCTTTAGATCTGCCTTTTCATTAAATATTTTCTTTTGCAACCCAAGGTCTATACCATACATGGACTCCGTCTTAAAGTTACCTCCCCATAAGCCAGGTGAATTATAAAATCCCGAGATTTCAAACTTGTATCCTTTTGGAAGCAAAAAAGTATTTTGACCGTAGAAAGTGAACACATTTGCAGAAAGATCTATCGTCTTTCCCACCTCTAACTGAGCTTTATTACTCACATGGTAAGCGGTCGCATTCGCGTAGACATTCCACCATTTTGTGACAGAGAAAGGATAACTGACTGTTAGACTGAGATTTTTCTGCTTCGCCAAATTTACATAGGTAATAAAGGTGGCATCAGCACTGAAAGTATCCGTAATCTCTGTAATCAAATCATCTGTGACACTATAGCTGAGAGTGGTATTCAATCGATATTTATAGGTATGTGACAGAGAAATACTATTTGTGTACTGAGGATTTAGGAATGCATTACCTTTTTGAAAGGTCAACTCATCCAGTTTAAATTCGAAAGGATTTAAGTCCTGGTAACTTGGCCTGTCAATTCTACGACTGTAATTAATTCTCCAACTATTATTATCATTTGCCTGCCAGGTAATTCCAGCACTGGGAAAAAGATTAACATAGTCTCGTTCTACTTTTTCATCATTCACGACTTTTTGTGCCGACAATTCACCGATAGAATGTGTGTGTTCCAGTCGAAGACCACCCATTAAATTCCACTTTCCTTTTTGCGTCTGATAACTAACATAGCCAGCGTTGACGTTTTCCTTGTACACAAAATTATTGCTACGATCCAGATTTTTAATAGGTATCTCGTCTATTATATCAAAAAAGTCAAAGGTATTATCAGTACGTACGATGGAAGACTTGGCACCAAAGCCTATTTTTCCAGATCCCAAATTGGTCTCATAGTCTGCTTTAAGTGTATAGATATTGATGTCTGTTGGAGTACTACTACCAAATATTCTGGTTTGCAATATCTGAGTCTCGGAAGCATCACGATAGAAGTTCGGTTGATATGATTCACCCGTATTTCTCCACATGCCAAAGTCTGCATCTATATTTAGTCTTGTATCCTTTTTATTATTAAATACGTAATTTAGATTAGCGTTTAAATTATCGCGGGTTTGGTCAATTGTATTTTCTGCATCAAGAATCTGACTGGTCACTCCTGTTGATAACGGATAAATTGAAGTCTTGCCTGATGAGTAAAATACATTGTCATTAACAGCACCATTAACTAACACACCTATTGTTGACTTATCACTAACAAATAGATCGGCTCCCAATCTAAAATTGTGGCCATTATTTTCTGATATCTGCCCACTCTGACTGTCAAATCCCATACCTACCTGCTCCCTCAAGATATTGTTGGTATTCCGATAATCGCCGAAGTTATTGCCATACCTGCCAAAAACATTTATTTCCTTATTTCGATGATTCAGACTAATTGAATTATTGGTTTTTGGGGTTACACCCTGGCGAAGTGAGGTGGTCAACGATCCATTGGTACCTAGGCTCTTGTCCTTCTTAAGTCGAATGTTAATAATGCCTGCATTTCCTTCAGCATCATATTTGGCGGAGGGATTTGTGATTATTTCTATTGCATCAATTTCTGATGATTGCATAGTCTTAAGAAAACTCGCCAAATCATCCGCGCTCAATGGTGAAGGTTTATCATCAATATATATCTGCACGCCATTTTTACCCTGAAGAATAATTGACTCATTATTATCTACTACTACTCCGGGAGCTTTTCTAAGTAGCTCGAGGGCATCACTACCATTTGCATTAATACTTCCATCCACATTAAATACCGTGCGATCAGGTTGCACTTCGACAAGGGCCCGGGCTGCTTTCACGACTACTTCCTGTAGCTCTTCAGGGGCTTCCATAATTCTCATCTCACCCATTTGATAAGACTGTCCTTCCTCTATCTCGATGGGTTCAGAAAACAAGGTTTGGTACCCTATGTAGGACACCTCCAGAAAATAATTTCCAGGACCCGTTTGTAAAGCAAAGTCACCTTCCAACTCCGTAATAGCGGCTTTCACCAGAGTCGAGTCCAGCTTGCTCTTTAGTTGAACGGTTGCGTAGCTGATAGGTTCTCCCTTATCCGAGAGAACCTGTCCGGTTATTTGTGCATTCTGACCCAAGACAGCTGTCGAAAATGAAAGAAACATGAATAGTATGAAGGCATTTTTCATAATTGAACAATTGGTTTTTTCTCATCATTGATTCACTGCTAGAGACGGGCCTTCTCTATTAAGCGTTACGTGAAAGGACTCACAAATCGATTAACAGCATCGTTTAAGGGACGAATAACCTGCATCTTTAATATCAACAGCCAGGATATGATAGCATCATGCAATTAATGCATTGCGAAATAGCATGCTGTGGATATTCAGGACTTTCAGTTCATTTAGTATTTTTGATGTAAACTGAAAATAGACTCCGATGAAACGAATAAGCTTCTGCTTACTTATCTGGGCTACTTGCTCACTACTTATATCCTCCTGCGGTGGTAGTTCGACCAAACGTCTATCTCGCGGCTCCTATGAAAGTGCCATCAACAAAGCAGTACGAGTACTCCAAAAAAATCCTGATGATCAACGAGAGCTAGAAACTTTAAAGACTGCCCTGAGTCAGAGTACCACGGAGTCACTTGCCATAATCGAAAGATTGACAGGTCAGGGCAATAGCGAGGCGCTCGTAAGTATACTTGACGAATACATCAGCCTGCAACGTCAAAAGGATCGAATTTCAGCACTGCCATCCTCAATCTCCAGCCAATTGGACGTCAAGGATTATACGGTTGAAATTCAGGAATCAAGGGATGATGCCTCTCAGGCACTATTCGCAGAGGTAGAAGCGCTCATGCAGTCACGCAATAAAGACGATCACCGGGCAGCACTTGACAGGTTACACGTATTAAAGCGAGTGGATCCTCAATTTCCGGATATCAACCGATGGATAATTGACGCGGAAGAGCTGGCAGTCATGGCGATCTGGGTTAATATCAATGACCAATCCGGGATACGATTCCGAGACACGCTACAAAGATTTCTGCAAAATGAGAAGTTGGATGATCTTAACCGGGACAGATATCTTCGCTATGCACTTACCGACCCTCGCCCGGCTGATGGTGAAGTGAAAGTAACCATTCATAGTATTAATGTGGAGAAGAGTACGGGGACATCCAAGACCAACGTCTATGAAAAGGAAGTCCGTACTCCCAAGTATGTCATGGACGAAAATGGTAACGTAAAGAAAGATGCCAATGGTAATGACATGAAGACTGAAGAAGTGAGTACAATACGAGCTGAGGTCACCGAAGACGCTATAGACTATAAGGTAGTCTTACGCGGTACTATCAGCTACCTGGATCATTACAGGAATACCGAGATTGACTCGGAAGATTTGCTTTCTTCGAAAACTATTACCAAGAAGAGCTTTCGAGTATCCGGTAATGAAGATGCCATCGATGCCTCTAAAAAGGCAGAGATAGAAAAAGCCTCAAAAGAAAGCGCACCGAACGATAAGCAATTGATTAGAGATCAAATGAACCCCTGGAAGGATTACGTCTATCGCAAGATTGAACAGTCAAAGAAGATGTATCTGGACTAGGTACACTCTTCTGCTCGTGGCCTGTAATGACGACCAACGCAGCTCACTTAAAGTGGACCAGGAATCAAGAGCTACGAATTTATGAAGAGAACTAAATTATCAATACTGGTCTTCCTCTTCCTGGCTGGCTTTGCCTTTTACTGCATCAGCACTTATAAAGGACTGGATTACTATAATCCGGAGACTCTTGCTACACATCCTGAGGGTGGAGACTTTGTTGGATCACAAACATGTAGGGAGTGCCATCGCGACATTTACGATACGCATGTTCGCACCGCACACTATAATACCTCCGCAATCGCTAATGAAGAAAACATCAAGGGCAGTTTCGAGCCTGGTTCCAATACTCTGACGTTAGAAGATGTGGAATTTGAGATGCAAAAGGAGGGTAAGTCATTCTACCAGCACATCAAATCAAAACGGGAAGCACTGCCAATCCCACCGCAAAAATTCGATGTGGTCATTGGATCAGGCGTTAAAGGACAGTCCTATTTGACCTGGGAGGAAGAGCATCTATTTCAATTACAGGCTTCCTATTATCCCGCCCTGGATCAATGGATTAACAGCCCCGGGTATCCGCCTCAGTTATTAAAGAGACCCATCCAGGACGGCTGCCTGAAATGTCACGTCACTTTTGCTACTAATCAAGATTTTTCAGGTCGGGGCAACCAGTATGACAAAACCCGAATGATCTATGGTGTAGATTGCGAGAGATGTCATCGGCCAGGAAAGAAACACGTGATCTATCACCGCGAAAACCCGGAAGTCAAAACCGCAAAATATATGTTAAAGCTGGATACTCTTTCCCGGCAACTTCGCCTGGATGTTTGTGCTCAATGTCACTCCGGTCTGCGATCAGCGGTCATCAAGGGCACCTCGTTTTCCTTTTTGCCGGGTGAGCCTCTTGAAGAATACTCAAGGAACTATTACACTGGCATTGCCGATGCCAACCTGGATGTACACGGAAATCAATACGGTCTCCTGACTAGTAGCCAATGTTTTCAAAATTCCTCAACACTCGATTGCAGCACTTGCCATAATCCACATGAAAATCAGCGGGGTGATAGCGCCTTCTTTAATCAAAAATGCAGCGGATGTCATCATTCCGCTACCGTGACTTGCTCAGAAGCCCTCCATCAAAGGAATAGCATGGGTAACAATTGCATCGCGTGTCACATGCCCACTACACCATCGAAAATGATGACGTTTCAGTTAGGCGATCAAGGTCTGGAAACCTCCGCACAGGTTAGGACTCATTTGATCGGTATTTACTCCGGAGTCCCATCAGAGAATTAATCAAACGTTGAACCGTTGGATTCCTCCCATGCCTCCGGTCTTTTGGGATCAGACAACTGCGCGCTACGGCATCCACTATTCTATCATCATAGCTTAATAAACTGACAGTCAAGACAATATGTCATACGTAAATTACTTAATACTGCAATAATGTCAGTATTTAATCCATCATCATGACCTAATGTCTCAAAATTTAAAATGGTACTTGAATTGCAGGGTAAAAGATGTACATATCGGACATGCATCCATATGTAACTACTTGAAAATAAACTTAAAGGAAGAAAGAAATAATATCCCACTATGAATCAATTAACAATTAAGTCCCAGGAAGCAATTCAACAGGGACAACAGTATGCAGCGGAGATGGAGCATCAGGCCATCGATACGGGGCACCTACTGAAAGGTATCCTTCTGGTTGATGAGCATGTCACTCCCTTTCTCCTAAAGAAACTCTCAGTAAACCCTGCCACTATCCAAAATGGACTGGATAAAATATTGGCAGGCTATGCAAAGGTATCCGGCGGGACTCCTTATCTGACTCGTGAAGCCAATGGTGTCTTGCAGAAAGCTAACACCTACATGAAAAAGATGGGTGACGAATACGTGTCTATTGAACATTTACTTCTGGGAATACTCAACTCAGGAGATAATGTGGGACAGATGCTCAAAGATCAGGGTATCACGGAGAAACAACTGATGGCAGCCATAGAAGACCTTCGCAAAGGATCCAAGGTGACCAGTCATGGGGCGGAAGAAACCTATAACGCATTAAATAAGTATGCGATAAATCTCAATGAAAGAGCTGAAAGTGGAAAACTCGATCCGGTCATTGGACGAGAAGAAGAAATACGACGAGTATTACACATTCTCGCCAGAAGGACAAAGAACAATCCCATACTAATAGGCGAACCAGGTGTCGGTAAAACGGCGATCATTGAAGGCCTGGCCCATAGGATCGTCAATGGAGATGTGCCAGATGACCTCCTTGATAAGAAGATATTTTCTCTGGACATGGGAGCACTAATTGCGGGAGCTAAGTACAAGGGAGAATTTGAAGAGCGCTTAAAGGCAGTGGTAAAAGAAGTGACCAGCGCTGAAGGAAACGTCATATTATTCATCGACGAAATACACACGCTGGTAGGTGCTGGCGGTGGTCAGGGAGCGATGGATGCTGCCAACATCCTGAAACCTGCCTTGGCCCGGGGAGAATTAAGGGCTATCGGAGCCACGACACTGAACGAATATCAGAAATACTTTGAAAAGGATAAGGCACTGGAAAGACGCTTTCAGATTGTGGTGGTAGATGAGCCGTCCGTTGAAGATGCCGTTTCCATACTCAGAGGACTTAAGGAGCGATACGAAACACATCATAAGATAAACATCCGTGATGAGGCGATTGTCGCCAGTGTACAACTATCTCACCGATACATCACCGATCGATTCCTCCCAGATAAGGCTATTGACCTGATTGATGAGGCCGCAGCGCGACTACGATTGGAAATGAATTCAATGCCCGAAGAGTTAGATGAAGTAGAAAGAAAGATCCGTCAATTGGAGATTGAAAGGGAGGCCATGAAACGGGAAAAATCGAAGAACGAGATCAAGCGAATAAACGAGGAACTGGCGAACCTTGAAGATCAAAGAAATCAACTAAGGGCTCAATGGGAAAGTGAGCGGCAGATAGTATTGGGTATGCAGAAAACCAAACAGGAAATCGAAGAACTCAAACTACATGCTCGCCAATTGGAGCGCGAAGGTAAGTTTAGCGATGTGGCAGAGATACAGTACGGCAGACTCCCCGAAGCTGAAAAGCAACTTCAGGACTACAACACCAAGTTGATTGAAATGCAGGAAAGTGGAGGTCAGCTTGTGAAAGAAGAGGTGGATGCCGAAGACATCGCCGCCATAGTAAGTAAGTGGACCGGAATACCGGTGGCCAGAATGGTACAGTCAGAAAGAGAAAAATTGATAAATCTGGAAGAGGAAATTCACAAACGCGTCGTGGGCCAGGATGAGGCAGTAGCAGCAGTAGCCGATGCGATCAGAAGAAATCGTACGGGGCTTAGTGATGAAAAGCGCCCCATCGGTTCGTTCCTGTTTTTGGGTACAACCGGTGTAGGTAAAACCGAATTGGCTCGTGCGCTCGCAGAACTTCTTTTTGACGACGAGCAGATGCTGACACGGATAGACATGAGTGAATATCAGGAGCGTCACGCAGTAAGCCGTTTGGTAGGAGCACCTCCCGGATATGTTGGCTATGATGAAGGTGGCCAGCTTACTGAGGCAGTAAGGCGAAAACCATACTCAGTCATACTGCTGGATGAGATTGAAAAAGCACATCCTGATGTATTCAACATCTTGTTGCAGGTGCTGGACGATGGCCGCCTGACAGACAACAAGGGGCGTGTGGCGAACTTTAAGAATTCCATCATCATTATGACCTCAAATATGGGCTCCGACATTATTCAGGCAGGATTTGAGGATATTAATGAGGACAATAAGTCTCAGGTACTCGAGCGAACTGAAGCCCTGGTTTTCGAGCGACTAAAACAGTCTCTGCGACCTGAGTTTCTCAACCGGATTGATGACATCATCATGTTTCAGCCTCTTTCCAAGTCACACATTCATGAGATTGTCAAGATACAGCTACGAGGCCTAAGCAAGGTGCTGGAAAAGCAACAGATTGTGTTACAGGCTACCCCACAGGCGATTGATTTTATTGCTGAACAAGGGTTTGATCCTCAATTTGGAGCGAGACCGGTCAAGCGATTCATTCAGAAAAAAGTCTTGAATGAATTAAGTAAACAGTTGCTACATCAGAAAGTAGAACCAAATAGCACAGTAGTTTTGGATGCTTTCGAAAATCACCTTGTTTTTAGACCACCGCTTAAGAAGGAAAATGGTCAAGCAGCGTAAATAGTCCGAAAGGGCTCATAATGGGATGAAAGGTCAGCTATGTGTTCAATAGCTGGCCTTTTTCTATTATAAACAAATTGGTAATAGGCCTTGTGAAGAAAGTTGGACGTCGTAGATCACGTCTTTTCTGAGCCCTCAAGAGTTTTGTGATCGTTCCGAAATTCAGTATCTTCAAGGAACTGCTTTTGATATCTGGCAATATCTCATTATTTAGAATTTTTAAACTGACAGACTATGATGGAAGATAGAATTCCCGTACGCATTATTTGTGAAAAACCGGTAGGATACGAGGTGGAGATCATTAATAACCAATCTACTGTAATGATCCCAAAAGGTACTTTCATCAAGCGCATTGAAGCAGGTATCTATGACGTGGAAAACATGAATTTTCTGACAAAACATATCTAAATGTCTCATTGGAGACGATAGGAAAACCCAGCCGTGATCTCCATCACATAAACTCCATTATATCTGTACTAACTTTACATTTTAAGTTTTTTCGAGTCAAGTTTTTGAAACATCATGAGTAGTATCAAGAGCATTGTCACTATGACCTGTCCTCGATGTAGAACAGGCAAGCTTTTCAAACAACCCTACAACTATGAAAATGCATATAGGATGCATGAAAAGTGCCCTAAATGCTCAGCAAACTTTGAACCCGAGCCTGGTTTTTACTTTGGAGCTATGTTCATATCTTATATTCTCACTGGCTGGCTATTTATCGTCATTGGTCTTGTGCTTGTCTTTGGCCTGGGCTGGAGTGTGACAGCTACCATCATTACAGTGGGCCTACTTACCATCCTGATTCATAATTTGGCCTTTCGATTCAGCAGATCTTTATGGATTCATTTCTTTGTGAAATATGATCCTGCGGAGACTAAAAAGGTGGCCAGCTAGCTTGAACTTTGGAAAAAATTGACTTTAAGAAGAAACTTAGTTCTTACTACCATGCGGGTAAAGAACCCGTGATCGTGGATGTGCCGGTGATGCAGTTCCTAAAAATTTCAGGTGAAGGTAACCCCAACACCTCAAAGGTCTACCAGGAGGCCGTTGAATCATTATTTTCCTTGTCTTATCATATTAAGTTTAGTATAAAAAAGGGTAAGCATGGTATTAATTACGGAGTGATGCCCCTTGAAGGACTTTGGTGGGCAGATGACATGGAAGTCTTCAAAGGCGACGATAAAAGTCAGTGGAAATGGACTATGATGATCATGCAGCCAGAAGTTGTGACCGAATCGTACTTTAGAGACTCGCTCGAAGCTCTTCAAAAGAAAAAAGCACTGACGGCACTTTCCGATGTGGTTTTTGAAACCTACGAAGAAGGTAAGTCAGCACAACTGATGCACAAAGGGCCCTTTAGTGAGGAAGGACCTTCGATCAAACGGCTGCACCAATTCATTGAAAACCTGGGCTATAAGCTATCGGGGATGCATCATGAAATCTATCTATCGGATATCCGCCGGGCGGCACCTTCCCGATGGAAGACAATCCTACGCCAACCCGTGCAATAAGACTGCTTAGTTTTCCCTAATCAATGTGAATATCTCTCTCTATTGCCTCTTCAAAAAAATGGTGCAAATCAAATGTCTGCTCTGCACCTAACTTCTGACCCAACTGAGTGAGTACGTATAGAAAAATCGCGATCGCAGTCAATATTGGCAAAATCCAGAGTATAGGCGCCGATAGACCCAGACTCATGCGTGAAAAGCCTAATACGGCAACAAATAAAGCCAATACACCAATAGCCAGATACAAAATCATGAACAAGGTCCAGACGTTCGGATGTGGCTCATACCTTCCGCTGATCAGAAGACTATTATCGTCCTCCTCCCGGTTAAATTTGAGATTGAGCTGCGGTGACCAGTAATGCTGGTTTTCACTTTTGACTTTGAGAATGTAGTGGTCTGGAATCACTACTTCATCAAAAGGGTGATTGTCCGCTTCAAGTTTTGACCTCAGTTTCGACACGATCATATCCTCAGATTCTTCAGTCTGTATTTGAAAACGCGGGCGGAGTCGGAAACTTGTCATTCGTTTTATTGAGGAATGAAAATGAAGAAAGGGCTTCTTCTTTAGCAAACCAATGATCAGGATCATTATTTGTTCTTATGTCTATCACTCGGCCGGTTGCTTCATTGAAATAACTTCGTCTTTATATATGGGCACTGATCAATTAACTGAGGTTGTACCGGCCACGCTATGCTATCATTGTGGTGATGAATGCAAAGACCATTTGATCCATGCGGATGGAAAGTCGTTTTGCTGTGACGGCTGCAGTGCGGTCTATGCTATTCTAAATGACAAGGACCTCTGCGATTACTATACTCTAAACAAGGCAGCAGGAATCAGTCAAAAGAGAAAGTCTAATGCATCTTTTGCATTTTTAGATGCTCCCGAAACTATCGATCGGATCATAGACTTTCGACAGGACAACCTGGTGAGGGTACACTTCTATTTACCCCAGATACACTGTTCGTCTTGTCTTTGGCTTCTGGAAAACCTACATCAATTATTGGATGGAATCGTCACTTCCCGGGTACATTTCCTTAAAAAAGAGGTACATATCCAATATGATGAATCAGTGGCGACTTTGCGACAGGTGGTGGAGACTCTGGATCTGGTGGGATATACTCCGGTACTCAATCTCGACAAACTTGACAAGAAGACGGAGAAGAGAGATAAGAGTTTGTACTATAAGCTAGGAGTTGCGGGATTTGCATTCGGTAATATCATGCTCATCAGTTTTCCCGAATATTTAGGCCTGGATCCAGAGCAGGATCCTAGCATGGCTAACTTCTTTGGAGTACTTAATGTCTTGCTTATTCTTCCCGTAGTTTTCTACAGTGGAAGAGACTACCTTATTTCGGCCTACTATGGGATAAAACAAAAGCACCTAAACATCGATGTACCCGTCTCTATTGGCATATTGGCCTTATTTGGAAAGAGTATTTATGATATTTCCACGCACACCGGGGCGGGTTATTTGGATTCTCTTGCCGGGCTCATTTTTTTCCTTCTGATTGGCAAGTGGTATCAGCAGAGGACTTATGAAAAGATATCATTTGATCGAGATTACAAGAGTTACTTTCCTATGTCTGCTATGGTGCTGGTGGATGGCCTGGAACAGCCCAGAACCATCGACCGAATTAAAATGGGTGATGTTTTAGTAATCAGACATGGCGAGCTCGTACCTGCTGATGCCATCTTAAAGGCTGGTAAGGGAATCGTGGATTACAGCTTTGTGACCGGAGAATCTGATCCGGTCAGGATCGGAGCCGGGGAAAAGATCTTTGCTGGAGGCAGACAGAAAGGCGGTTTGATCGAGCTGATAGTGCAGAAGAAGGTGGATCAAAGCTATCTGACTTCATTATGGAATGATGAAGCATTTTCAAAATCAGAGGATAAGCGATCAGGAGCGAGTATCCTATCTGATAAAGTTGCCGCATACTTCACCGCAGTGATTCTTACGATTGCGGTCGTTACGTTACTTTTCTGGTGGCCAAGAGATCTGTCGATTGCTATTAATGCTTTCACCTCAGTCCTCATCATCGCATGTCCCTGTGCTGTTGCATTGGCTATCCCTTTCACATTGGGCAATGCACTTCGGATCCTGGGTCATTTTGAGTTTTATGTCAAGAATACGTATGTCCTTGAAAAATTAACTCAGATCAAACAAATCATTTTTGACAAGACGGGTACCATCACCCGTTCTGAGGATTATGATCTGGAGTATCATGGGGTGGATCTTGCCGAGGCTGATCGCACAGCCATCGTAGCACTTACCAATCAATCTACGCATCCGGTCAGCCAGCTCATCACAAGACATTGGAAGTCAAGTACACTCCCTTATGTTTTCGACTTTGTGGAAATCCCGAACCAGGGCATCACCGGTGTGGTGAATGGACAGAGATATCGAGTAGGTAACGCATCACTCATGCGGGGCCATGCCCCTGATATTCAGGGTACACATCTCTGCGTTGATGATCACTACCTGGGGTACTTTATACAAAGAAATCACTATCGGGAAGGCCTGGGAGAGATGCTGAAAAGCCTAAATCATAAGGATTATGAGACCTTTCTTTTGACCGGTGACCACCCCAGTGAGAAAGAACGCCTGGGTCGATTCTTCCAGGCCGATCATATGTACTTCAATCAGAAGCCCGAGGATAAGCTAGAATTTATTAGGACTCAGCAACAACACGGTGAAATTACTGCTATGATTGGTGACGGGCTCAATGACGCAGGAGCGCTTAAGCAGAGTGATATTGGCATCGTCGTCTCAGAGCATGTCAACAACTTCATCCCTGCCTGTGATGCCGTCATCAATGCTTCCAAACTGATCAATCTACCCATGTACGTGGAGTATATCAAAAACAATATGCGTCTCATTCATCTGACGTATCTGGTGGCTATAGTCTATAACATTGTGGGACTATCTTTCGCTGTACAGGGATTACTATCACCGGTGATCGCGGCGATCCTAATGCCGTTAAGTTCGATCACGATCGTGTTGTTGGGAGTCTCCGGTAGTAATCTGCTGGCATGGCGAATGCGAAGAAAATTTCCCCAACTAAAACTCGCATCAATACCTCAAGAGAAGTCCGGGTTTCATGAACCCACCGAATATCGAGACTGATATTTGTCATCTATTTATGATGACGATCCTCATCAAACCCAAATGCCGTGAGATCTAATTTGCACCCTAATTAATCAATGAAAAGGAACACATTATGTCAATCATATTTACGCTCATTTTAGTAAGTCTATCAGTGGCCATCTTGTTTCTGCTGGCTTTCATCTGGGCCGTCAAGAGCGGACAATATGATGACGACTATACCCCTTCTGTACGCATGCTCTTCGATGACAAAGTAGTCGATTCAGAATAAACCAAGCAATAGACTACCACATGCAAACCATATCATTTACTATCCAGTTTGTCAACCAACCTAAACGATATACACATGTCTAAGATGGAACAATTTAGTTACGACAATGGAATCGTAAGAAAATTCGCGATTGCCAGTGTTGTTTTCGGAATTGTGGGTATGCTCGTTGGATTGCTCCTGGCACTCCAATTTGTATTTCCCGCACTTAATTTTGAAACTCCCTGGCTTACGTTTGGAAGAATCAGGCCGCTACACACGAATGCAGTGATTTTTGCATTTGTGGGCAATGGAATCTTCATGGGTGTGTATTACTCACTGCAACGCCTCCTGAAGGCACCCATGTTTAGCAAAACTCTCAGTAATATACACTTCTGGGGCTGGCAATTGATCATCGTTGCAGCAGCGATCACCCTACCGTTAGGTATCACCAGTTCGCATGAATATGCAGAATTGGAATGGCCGATTGATATTGCCATTGCACTGGTCTGGGTCGTATTTGGTATCAACATGTTTGGTACGATCATGAAGCGACGAGAAAACCACATGTATGTAGCCATCTGGTTTTACATTGCAACCTGGGTGACGGTCACCATCCTGCATATTTTCAACAACCTTGAGCTTCCGGTGAGTCTTTTCAAAAGTTATCCAGTATTTGCAGGTGTTCAGGATGCATTGGTGCAATGGTGGTATGGTCACAATGCCGTAGCATTCTTTTTGACCACCCCATACCTCGGACTGATGTATTATTTCCTACCTAAAGCGGCTAATCGACCAATCTTTTCCTATCGACTTTCGATTATCCACTTCTGGGCTTTGATCTTTATCTACATCTGGGCCGGACCTCACCACTTACTCTATACTTCCTTGCCAGATTGGGCGCAATCACTAGGTATGGCTTTTTCACTTATGCTCATTGCTCCTTCATGGGGAGGAATGCTGAACGGTCTTCTCACGCTCCGCGGTGCATGGGATCGGGTGAGAAATGATCCTATTCTGAAATTTATGGTGGTCGCCGTGACCGCTTATGGAATGTCCACCTTTGAGGGACCTATGATGTCTATTAAATCCTTTAATGCCATTACCCACTACACTGACTGGACCATTGGTCACGTGCATATCGGTGCCCTGGGATGGAATGGTATGTTGACATTTGGGGTACTATACTGGATGATCCCAAGGATCTATCAAACTAAACTTTTTTCCGTCCAGTTGGCGAACGTTCATTTCTGGCTGGGAACACTAGGTATCGTATTTTATGCTATCCCACTATATTGGGCTGGCGTCACACAGCAGCTGATGTGGAAACAGTTTACACCGGACGGCTTCTTACAATACGGAAACTTCCTGGAAACTGTCACGCAGATCATACCTATGTATGCTCTCCGGATTATTGGAGGTCTTCTGTATATATCTGGGGTCTTTGTGATGGTTTACAACCTGCTGAAGACAACTGGAGCCGGTAAATTCCTTAAGGAGGAATTTGTTGAAGCTCCTGCCCTCGAACGCCATGTTCCACACAAAGGCGAATACTGGCATCGATGGTTTGAAAGAAGATCCTTCTTATTCACCGTACTTGCAGTGGTAGCCGTAGCAATTGGTGGTTTAGTGGAAATCATACCTATGATGATGGTTGAATCTAATGTACCCAAAATCGAAACGGTCAAACCGTATTCGGCCCTCGAATTACAAGGTCGGGATATTTATATCCGCGAAGGATGTGTGGGATGTCACTCTCAGATGATCCGGCCTTTCCGATCTGAAACTGAGCGATATGGTGAATTTTCCAAATCAGGAGAATATGTCTATGATCGTCCATTCCTTTGGGGATCTAAACGAACCGGGCCCGATCTCCATCGAGTCGGTGGTAAATATCCGGATAGCTGGCATTTCAATCACATGTTGGATCCCGAAAGTATGTCGCCAGGTTCTATCATGCCCCCATACCCCTGGCTTATCGAAGATGATCTTGATATCAGCACCACAGAAGCAAAACTCAAGGCACTACAAATGCTGGGTACTCCGTACGACGATGCTTATGTGCAACGTGCTAATAATCACCTGCAATCCCAGGCTAAGTCTATCGCTGCCAGTCTTGAGACCGATGGTGTGGATGTAGAAAATCTTGAGAATAAAGAAATCGTCGCTCTCATTGCCTATTTACAGCGATTAGGAACAGATATTAAGAAGACGCAATAACCGATAAAAAAGCGAAAAAATGTATAAGTATATTTTGGATTCTGTCGAAAACATTGATTGGTTGGCAATCGGACCGCTAATCATATTCTTCATCTTTTTCATGGGAGTGACTATTGTCGCTTTACGTAAGAACAAGGGCTACATCAAGAAGATGGGAGAAATGCCCCTGGATGAATAGTAAGTTTTATTTCAGAAACAGAAAAGTCAACCAATCATGACAAAAAAAATAAGCAAAATAAAAATGTTGATTGTCGCCTGGATCCTCCCTGCAGCTAGCTGGGCACAATCGGCCAATCAAATATCTTCCATCTACGAGAATCTTGGAATTTATCTCCTGGGGGGTCTCACTTTATTCATCAGCCTGGCAGCCATTTTCACCGTAATCAAAGTGGTGGAATCTTTTGTGAGGCCCAAAGAATCGGTGGATTATGAAGAGCAACAGACTAGTGCAAATCTTGCGGCAGCGTCTGCAACCGGGGAAGATTCATGGTGGAAAAGAATGTATAAACAAGCAACGAAAGCGGTACCGGTCGCTCGGGAGAAGGAGATTCTTCTAGATCATAACTACGATGGTATCCAGGAGTTGGATAATAACCTCCCCCCGTGGTGGCTTGCCATGTTCTATATTACAGTAGCTTTTGGAATCGTGTACTATGGTTACAATCACTGGACAAGCTATGGCATTAGTTCTTCAGAAGCATGGGCTATGGAGATGCAGGAGGCAGAAGAGGCGATTGCAGCTTTCCGATCAGGCCAGGCGGTAGCCATTGATGAGACAAATGTGACTGTAATGGACGATCCAGCAGAGTTGGCACTGGGTGAGCAGCTATACAATACTAATTGTGCCGTATGTCATCTAAATACAGGTGCTGGTCTGGTGGGACCGAACCTGACCGATGAATATTGGATACATGGTGGTGGCATCAAAAATATTTTTAGCACCATAAAATACGGTGTGCCCGAAAAGGGCATGATCTCCTGGAGCTCACAAATGAGACCGGCGGATATGCAACGTGTAGCCAGCTATATTTTGACACTTGAAGGCACTAATCCGCCAAACCCGAAGGAACCCCAGGGTGAAATATGGACACCAGAAGCACAGTAATTTGCTTAGACTTTAAGAATAAAAAATAATCTCCAGCATGCAGGAACCGATAGTTGACGAAAAAGGAACCTATCGCGATCACATAGGCACGGTAGATGAGTTTGGAAAGCGGATCTGGGTCTATCCCAAGAAACCCAGCGGGAGTTATTACAATGCCAGAACCTATGTAAGTTGGATTTTATTGGCATTACTCTTTGGCATGCCATTTATAAAAGTAAATGGTGATCCCTTATTGCTGTTTAACATTCTTGAAAGAAAGTTCATTCTATTCGGCATTGTTTTTACACCGCAAGACCTGCATCTCTTTGCCCTAGCCATGATGACCCTGGTGGTATTTATAGTTTTGTTTACCGTAGTATTTGGCAGGCTCTTCTGTGGATGGGTTTGTCCACAGACTATTTTCATGGAAATGGTCTTTCGGAAAATTGAATACTGGATCGAAGGAGATGCAAATCAGCAAAGGAAATTAAATGCTGCTCCCTGGAGCCCTGATAAAATCCGGAAAAAAACCCTGAAGCATGTGATATTCTTTACAATTGCTATTTTAATTGCCAATACGTTTCTTGCCTATATAATCGGTATTGATCAGCTAACGGAAATCATCACCGATCCGATTTCACAGCATCTTGGAGGGTTTATTGCCCTCCTCATTTTTTCGGGTGTCTTTTATTTTGTTTTTGCAAAATTTCGTGAACAGGTTTGCATTGTGGTCTGTCCCTATGGTCGTCTTCAGGGTGTCATGTTAGTGAAAGAATCCATTGTAGTTGCCTATGACTGGATCAGAGGTGAACCCAGGGGAAAGCTCAAGAAGTCAAAAAAGATGGCTCCTGAAACACAGCCTGCCCTTGGAGACTGCATAGACTGCAAGTTATGCGTCCAGGTCTGTCCTACTAATATTGATATACGAAATGGCACTCAGTTGGAATGTGTTAATTGCACCGCATGTATAGATGCCTGTGATGGTGTAATGGAAAAAATAGGCCGTCCCAAAGGACTTATTCGATATGATTCAATTACTGGCATTGAAGAAGGACGTAAAAGTATATTTACTACACGAGTTAAAGCCTATACGGGCGTGCTGGTGGCAATGATAGGTCTTCTGCTCTTCCTTTTCTCAATCAGGACAGATGTGGAAGCGGTTATTTTGCGGACACCGGGTATGTTGTATCAGGAAGTGGATGACACATACATCAGTAATTTGTATAATTATCAGGTGGTCAATAAAACCACACAAGACATAGAAAACATTGAATTCAGGCTGGCATCTCCTGACCATGGAAGGATTCGTGTAGTGGGTGATGTACCCCTGGCCCCAAAACAAAGTATGTCAGAAGGTGCTTTCTTCATCGATCTCGAAAAAGAAAAACTGCTAGATCGAAAAACCCGGATAAAAATCGAAGTATATTCGGAAGGTAAAAAGATTGATGACGCAAAAACCAATTTTCTGGGACCTGTAAAATAGTCGTATTATGAAACTTAACTGGGGATGGGGCATTGCTATTTTTTATAGCTTATTTGTGATCGTAATGATCGGCATGGTGATTATGTCGTCAAGGCAGGAAATTAATATGGTGCAGGATCACTATTACGAGAAGGATTTAAATTACGAGTCTTTTCGAAAATCAAGACAAAATGGCTCTGAGCTGGTATCCAACTCCATGATATCTTATAATGCTGGAAGCCAATCCATAAGTCTGGAATTTCCTGAGACACTACAGGAAGTGGTCGGTGAAGTCACCTTATATCGTCCCAGTAGCCAATCGATGGATAAGAAATGGCCTGTCAAATTGAATGACGCGGGTACCATGGAAATTAATACCACGGATCTCTTACCTGGCTTATGGAGAGTATTAGTTGACTTCAAAGCTTCTGGAAAATCATACTATCACGAGCAGGTAGTAGTAATCTAATTGAATTATGTTTCTATGGACTGCCTTTATGATTGGCCTGGTTGGCAGCCTCCATTGTATCGGTATGTGTGGTCCCATTGCACTAGCCATACCATACCAGGCAGAGACCAAAATCAAAACACTTGGCAATATTCTTCTCTACAATTCCGGTAGAATAATCACTTATGGCCTTATCGGCGTATTGCCTGCAGTATTTGGATTGGCGATTTCTCTTGCGGGTATGCAAAAAAACATTTCAATCATCCTGGGGATACTTCTTATCATAGCAGCGATCTTTTCGATTCCATTAGATCAACGTACTAATGTAATACCGGGCATCAATAAAATTTATCCCTGGGTAGCCACCCAAATGAAGTCCTTTATTTCGGAAAAAAGGAAATCTGCATTCTTCATCACAGGACTTCTGAACGGATTCTTACCTTGTGGTATGGTATACATGGCCATCATGGGAGCCATTACCCAGACCACTATTGCAAATGCCTTTTTTTATATGTTGCTATTTGGATTGGGTACAGTACCGCTGATGATACTTATGGGGGTGTCAGGTCAACTCATGAATATTACCTGGCGTCGTAAGCTCCAGAAAATTATTCCCGTGGTTATGATTGGCATAGGCATGTTGATGATTATGCGAGGTATTGCTATCGATCTTCCACCCCGCTTTGAACCTTTGATTGAAATGGGACTCATGCCTATGTGCCACTAGAGCATAGGTTTAAATTATATACTTGAAAGGAAGAGTTCTACTGTGCCTTGGTTCCTGCTTTGAGTGCAAGCTGACTGGCATGCTCATGATAGTATTTAAGCACATCGTGGGCAGTAACGATACCCACCAATTTGCCACTCTTATCAACCACAGGTAGGCAGTGGATCAAATTTTCTAGAAAAATCTTTACGACTTCATTCATGTCATCATCGGCAGTTATCACGCTCACCTGTTTACGCATTACTTCACTGGCAACTATTGCACCTAAAAATTGCTTATTGCTCACCTCAGCACGTTCGACTGAAAAAATAGTAAAGTGGTCTAAGAGCATATTATAATCCAACCTACTTATGATCCCAACGACCATCTGCCGATCATCTACCACCGGTATGTGATGTATATTGCTACCATCAAAAACCTCTTTGATTTCAGTACCCAAGGCGTTCGGTCCTACAAAAAACACTTCACTCGTCATTATATGTTTAACAGAGATCTCTTCCATCGTAGTATTAATTAAAATTTATTAAGCCCGGCTATAGAACTATGTAGTGACACATTAATCATGTAAAATCATCAAAGGTTTCTGTGTATGGAATAATTCCTTTTTGGTATGACTACCATCCATGATTTTAGCAAAGAAGCTTTTCTTGCGCCGTACCATGATCAGCAAGTCTGCACTCACATCATCCGCATAGTTATTTATGCTAGAAAACACATCATCGCCTTCGATATTATGAAACGAATATGAAGTGCCCTTCAACACTGTATTTTCTATCCGTTCGTCTGACCACTCCTCATCTAAATCACCTACGTGCAGCAAATGAAGATGTGCTTTA
The DNA here is from genome assembly GCA_050298535.1 of Saprospiraceae bacterium. GTDB lineage: Bacteria > Bacteroidota > Bacteroidia > Chitinophagales > Saprospiraceae > JABDMH01. Next base: position 34,621 of record JBNKUI010000020.1, on the reverse strand, counting down.
AACTGATCTGTGATCGTGGGTACAGGAGCTAATGTATTCGGTGTATAGGAAAATGGAATTTTATCTACACAGAATACAATATTTTTCAGTTCTCCACCAAATGTTGCCCTTTCCGGCACAACAATGACAGGTTTTTCAGATTTTTTTATAACTGACAGGGCGGTACTACCTATAAACACTTCCAAAGTATTGCTCGAACCTTGTGTGCCCATCACAATAAAATCATATTCTTGTCTTTTGGCCTTTCGAGTTACGATGTCACCGGTATCTCCCTGTGCAATATAGCTACCTACGGTACATTGAGGCTGCAATTGAGGAAAAATACCGGCCAGTAGTTTATCCATTTCTTTTCTGGCATCCTCATGTAAAATACCTTCTATGGATTTTAAATGTCCCGTCTTCCTAATTACATCATAAGTGTGTACTACATCTATATGCCCTCCAAAATGATTACCCAGGTAAATGGCAAATTGCAAAGCATTTCCTGATACTTTTGAAAAATCTGTAGGAACAAGTATTCTTTTCATAAATTTCAATTTAAGCTTCTACATGCAAGACCATAGTGGGTATCTTTGCATTGATCGCAGCCTTCTTACTCATGCTGCGATGTATTAATCGTTCTAAAAAATTTCTTTTTTGTGAAATCATAATAATCATGGCACCTTCGTATTGCTCGGCGTAGTCATACAGTCCTGTTACTACATCAGTATTTTCCAGTGTAGCGGTTTTAATTTCCAGCCTGGGATCTGTATACGTTTTCAACATATCCAATATTTCATCCTTGAGATATTCAAATTCGATCTCCTCGCCTGATTTGACATGAACAATATGCAAGGTAGATTTGGTCAGATAGGAGAAAGCACTCAGTTTTTTAATCACCTGATAATTGTCTGCATGATAATCACAGGCTACTACCAGATTCTGGATGGGTGCGAAACTTGTTTGATGGGGAATTAATAAGACCGGACGTTCCGCTCTTGCACTTACCCCGGAAGAAACCGTTCCTAACCATTTATCTTTCAACGTGTGCTTATCCCTGGTGCCGACTATTATTAAAAAAGCATCCATTTCTTCCGCCACCTTCAAAATCTGATTGACAATACTTCCAATAGCTACCTGATACGTAGTTTCTACAGGATGCAATGGCTTGTCCTGATCATTGGGATGCCACCGGGCGAAACCCTTTAATTTTTCGAGAAGAGCCTCCTCATGTGTCATACCTGCTTTGATGTCCAGAGGTTGATTCACCTCAAACGAGCCGGAGGACACATGCAACAAGTGTACCCGTGCATCCATAGAATACGCCAGTTCATTGGCATATGCATATGCATCAAAGGCAATATCCGTAAAATCGACAGGAACAATTATGCACTTTTTCATATTGGTATCAGTAACACTATAATTTTACAGAATCACTTTCATGAAAAACTAGTATGGGTCGATGCGGCTCCAAAGCCATTTCTCGGGTCACACTAGTATGGACTATTGAATCCCAAAAGCCCCTATGTTTCGTCGACATCATTAGAAGATCAGCCTCCACTTCGTCACAATAGGAATTCAATCCAGATACCACATCTTCTTTATCTATGCTTTTAATCACTATCGGTTTCTCTGCTGCCACTTTCGAAAACACAGCTTCCATTTGCCATTCAGGGTATTCCTTGCCAATATGAATGGTATGTAGACGAGCATTGAATGCCTCGACGAGTCGTTTAATATGCCCCGAGATTTTATAATCTAAATCCGTTTCGCTGGAGGCATACACTAATACGCTCAAAGGACTGAAAGTCGCAGATTGCGGAACAATTAAAACGGGAGCAGATGCCTTTTTGACCAAATGCGAAGGAATACTCCCAAACATTCGATCCAGGACACCAGTTTCTCCCCTGGCACCGACCACAATTAACGCATCATCTGACTTGGATAATTCCACAATTTCTTCAATGGGAAATCCTAAAATGAAGCTGCTAAATACTTGCACCTCGTCTGCCATCTTATCTGTCAACATGTCCTTGGCAGCATCCGTAGCAGCTATGAGTTTTTTCCGCTTGACAGTTTCTATGCCTGGATCAATCATATATCCTGTATTGAGATCTGTCGCAGGGTTTAGTACATGTACCAACTCGACATCGCATTTCATAAAAAATGCAAGTTGGACTGCATACTTTACCGCAGCATCAGCACCAGAAGAAAAGTCAGTGGGAACAATTATCTTTTTCATAGCTTCAGATTTTTCTTTATTAGTAATCAGGAATCTGCCAGGGCAGATATGATGTCATGTGTGGTCAGCAAGCCAACCAACTCATCATTTTCTACAATGGGGATAGCATGAAATAGATTTTCCTTAAATACCTCCAAAGCCACGTCAATACGTTCATTGGGTTCTAACTTTGCCATGCCCGTTGTCATAATATCCCCTACCGAGTAGGCCTTGAGTCTACTATTCTCAAATACATCTTTATAGGGTATATTCTGATAACCCCTTTCATAGTGCAAAAGATCGGTCAGACTTATTATACCGACTATCTTCTTGAATTCAACCACAGGAATGTGGTGGATCCGGTGCTTGTCAAAAATTTTCTTCACATCCAACAAGGTATCTTTTGGATGAACTGTGATCAAATTAGTGGACATAATTGTTGAAACTTTATCCAGGATGTTTAGTGCCATGATTCTTTGTTTTTATCTTTACTCCAAGATATATTACCCAGAGATTGCCTTAAGTGATCCGACTCATTAGAAAAAATGATTTGGGTCAATCATCGGAAGTGCCATCTGAAAATAAAAAAAATCAACTGATTTGGAAGATGCTTTGAAGAGATTGAATGCGATATTCGACACGGTCATTGATGGTATAATTATCATTGATCGTAAAGGCACTATCGAATCAGCAAATCCTGCCGCGGCTGAGCTATTTGGCTATTCACGCGAGGAGCTAATTGGCAACAACGTATCCATGATTATGACTCAGGAGCATCGAAGTCATCATGATGGATACCTCGAAAGGTATCAGAAAACAAGAGAGCCAAAAATCATCGGTATCGGTCGAGAAGTCCCGGGTCAACACAAAGATGGACATGAGATTCCTATCAGACTGGCAGTAAGCGAGGTCTTTCTAAACGAGGGCAAGACCATTTACACAGGTATTTTACATGATTTGACAGAAATAAAAGCAGCAGAAAATACCTTAATTCGACTCAACCAAAGCCTGGAACAGCGAGTAAAGCAAAGAACATTAAAACTGCAGGAAGTCATCTCTGAACTGCTAGATGTCAATCGGAGATATGAAGAAGAACTGGCACACCGAAAGGAGATTGAGGAAGCCCTGAGAAAAAATGAGATTGCTCTCCTCGGAATGCTAGATAGAGAAAAGGAACTGAACGAGCTCAAGTCACGCTTCGTATCTATGGCATCTCATGAGTTTAAGACACCCTTGAGTACGATCTTATCATCTGTCTCACTGATACGTCGATATGCATTGGATGAGCACGTAGAAAAAAGGGAGAAGCATATTGATCGGATAAGGAGATCGGTAGAACATTTGGACGCCATCCTTAATGACTTTCTTTCCTTGAGCAAACTGGAGGAAGGGCGAATTCAGATTCAGCATTCAAGTTTTCCCATTTCTGAGATCTGTAATGAGTTGATATCTGATATGCAGGGCATTCTCAAAAAGGGTCAACAGATCAAATTTCATGACGATACCAAAGGACGTCTGATCAAGTCGGATAAGCGCGTGCTGACGAATGCTTTAATTAATCTGGTATCCAATGCCAGCAAATATAGTGAAGAGGACAAGGTGATTCAGTGTCATGCCCACTTTGAAAAGGACACTTTTGTGATTTCTGTTATCGATCAGGGAATCGGTATTCCTCCAGAGGATCAAAAACACCTTTTCAGTCGATTCTTTCGGGCTACCAATGCTATCAATATAAAAGGAACCGGACTGGGACTCCATATAGTGCAAGGTTATCTGAAACTATTGGATGCCGAGATCGAATTCGAAAGTGAACTAAATAAAGGTAGTATATTTAGGATTCGTTTACAGCAGTAGCCATTATGAAGAAGATACTTGTCGTTGAAGATACCCCAGATGTAAGAGAGAACATCGAGGAGATTCTCCAGTTTTCCGGATATGAAGTTGTAACTGCCGAAAATGGCAAAATTGGTGTCGAAAAGGCCATAGCTGAGTTGCCGGATTTGATCCTCTGTGATGTTATGATGCCAGAACTCGACGGATTTGGTACCCTGCGGATCCTCAGTCAGAATCCAAATACCATGGATATTCCTTTCATCTTTCTCACTGCCAAGACCGAACAGAGCGATTTCAGGAAAGGGATGGGGCTGGGAGCTGATGATTACATTACCAAACCGTTTGACGATGTAGAGCTGCTTGATGCTATTCAAATCAGACTTAAAAAGTCTGAACATATACGTAATAGCTTTGACCGCTCGGGTTCAGGGATCGATAGCTTCTACAACGTTGCCCGGGCACAGGAAGAATTAAAAAAATTGTCTGAAAACAGAGAAGAACGGATTCTCAAGAAGAAGTCCAAGGTATTTGAGGAAGGTCAGCGCGCTAACTGGTTGTATTTCATATCGTCAGGGAAAGTAAAGTGTTACAGGACAAACGACTATGGCAAGGAACTAATCACTCATATCTATGGAGAAGGTGATTTCTTCGGATATCTTCCTTTGATCAAAGATGTGCCATACGAGCAAAACGCCGCAGTAATCGAAGATGCAACCTTGCTGCTTATACCCAAGACAGACTTTAATCTTCTACTCTTTGGGCACCGTGACTTTGGTATACAGTTTATAAAGATCTTGGCTAACCAGGTAAATGCAACAGAACAACATCTAATCGATCTCGCCTATGATTCTGTGAGAGAAAAAGTGTCTAAGGCGCTTATCTCACTGTTTGAGAAGTATGAAGACGAAAATGGATGTGCCAAGTTCAGCATTTTGCGAGAGGATTTAGCTGCCCTGGCAGGTACTGCAAAAGAGACCGTGATCCGCACACTTTCAGACTTCAAAGATGAAGGATTGGTGCAGATCGACGGCAGCAATATTGTAATCGAGGATAAGAATCCTCTTATTCATTTACGATATTAGTTTGTGACCTCCTGGGCTTACGCGGCTACTCCTTTGCCATGATTCATTGTACGATCTTTTGTCGCCTTCTGCTGTGTTTCTTCTTCATTTTTGGATTTCCCAAAGGTTGCTCCCATCAATATACTTAGGAAAACAGGTAAGGCAAACACAACAATAAACCACATTTTTGTGAGCACTCCAATGATTACTAAAGCCATCATCAGATAGAATCGTGCCATTACGGTACCTATACTCAATTCAAAAAGTCTCATAACAATTAGTTTTTGCAATTAATGATAATTAAAGGTACTTCACCCTCCTGCCTGATACGATGACTTAGGTTCAGATCGACGATGACAAAGATCATCCCTCCACCCTACAAGTGGTCACATTTAAGACTCTACTTCATCCATGAGGAGTTCGATCAGATCAAATGGGGTGACCAATCCCACCAACAACCCATTACTTACGATAGGAATAGCTCGGTATCTCCCCTCTTTGAAAGCTTGGTGTGCATCAGAAATCGTAGCATCAGGACCTAGTGTAAACACATCTTTCTTCATCACGTCATGAACCAATAGTGACCGAAAAAGCACATGATTGTACATGTCATCATCACCTTGACGCTCAAACAAGCCCATACCATAAGAGATTTGGCTGAGATCTGTAGTACTAACGATTCCGACCAGATTCTCATCATCATCGATCACAGGAAGATGATGGAATTTGGATTCCTCGAATATTGATGCCACTTGTTCCATCGTATCATCGGGCTTAACCCGCACCAGATCGACTTTCATTATTTGTTCTAATCTTAAATTTCTCATCTTTCAAATCCATATTTTATTAAATCATGACTAGTAACAATTCCCATCAAAACACCATCCTCGACGACTGGTAACGCATGAAATTTATTGGCAAGAATAATATCTGCTACCAGTCCGATATTATCATCCGGGTCTACATATAGTGGGTTTTTAGACATGACATGTTTAGCCAGAGTGATATCGACATTCAATTGATCATTTCGAATATCACGGTACCTCTTTAGCAAATCCTGCTTACTAATGACACCCACGACCTGACCATTGTCAAGCACTATTATGTGATGAAAATCGTGCATATCAAATACTTCCTCGATTTTTACAAATCGATCATCTATATCGACGGTCACGACATTTTCTGTCATAATATCCTTTACTAATCCGTTCTCGTTCATCTTACTTGTATTTATTAATTGATCATTTTCATTGAAATGCTTCACCCAGGTTTTTCGATCCATAAGACACCCTGGGTGGTTTCTCTTCATCAGGCGACCACAACTGGAGCGAGAGATAATCCACTAAATCCTCTTTCAATGTATCAATCTGGTCCAGAGATTTCTCTATTGTATCCTTTGCCATCGCCATCTTACTGGACAGATCTGCCTGCACCTCATTGTCACGATATCCATAATACTTCAATCGATAGTGCGTATCATCATAAACCTTCAGTAATCCCAGCTCCTTTCTCAGTATCCTGATTCGGTCAGATACATGCTGATATTGCTCTACAAAATGTTTACTCCCAACTCCATGGATCATCTGCAAATTGAAATACAATTCATTGACTGCACCGAAGACTAATTCATAATCTCCTAATTTTAGATGTTCGACCACAGAATCCACCAAATCCTCAAAATATTGTAATATCCGGTTGCGGATTGCGACTGAGTCCAATCTGTTAACATGACGTTCAATGATTTTTTCGGTTGAATGCAATGTATTCAGGTAAAGATCATGTGCTTCAGAACGAAATCGATCTTTCTTCACATCACCTTCCAACTGCCACATGGATTGCATGGATTCGGTATTTTCGATAACGGCAGATTCCATTTCTAAAAATCTACCTTCCCGATAATTCATAAAAAGAGAATGTACATCTCTATGAAAAGCAGCAATCGCATTCTGGCATCTCAGCAGAGGTAGCGTAGGGTCAACGACTGCCAACAAATTAACGAAAGCATTCAGCTTATCGATACTCCTTTGCATCATAGAGATGAGTTCCTCGTTGGTTTCCGTTTGAGATTCTCTATTGAGAAATTTGAGGCTACGATACAGTAAGTGATAGTGATCACAAAGATTATACTTAATATCCATAACCATCTGATTTTAAATGCAATAACCAATAACACAACCTCCACCTAATTCGAACCAGCTCGTAACAAATTGTGTTTATATACTGAAATGAAGATCATAGATTACGAGGAAATGATCTTTGATAAAGATTACTATCATAAGTGATATCAATCATCCAAACATTAAAGTTTAGCACATAGATTTTCACGAAATAATTTGATTATGAAAAGTCTACTAGGTATATGGCTTGATCTAAAACAGGCTGATATTATATCACTGAAAAAAGATGAAGAAAAATCCTGGACAATCCCATCGGCGGTGGACACATCCACTCCTAAGGGTGGATCGCATAGCAATCCCAAATGGGGTATTCATGATGCCATCAGTGAAAAGAAATTTCTCAATCGAAAGAAGCAACAGTTAAAGGACTATTTCGAATTAATTGCCAGGGCTTGTGAGGACTATGATTTCATCTACATATTCGGACCGGCAGAAACAAAAAATCATCTGCAGGAACACCTCATTGGAAAATCAGAATTTAAACCACTCATCATTGGTGTTGACACAGCAGACCAGATGACAACTAAACAAAAGATTGCTAAAGTCCGGGAAGTTCATGCTAGTTTATAATGGATCCCTTAAAATAATGCATCGGAAATGGAATTTATAGATTATTATAAAGTATTGGGTATTAGCAAGGAGGCTACCTCGGATGCTATAAAAAAGGCCTTTAGAAAGCTGGCTCGGAAATACCACCCCGATAAGAATCCGGGAGATGCGGAAGCCGAAAAGAAATTCAAGCAAATCAACGAGGCCAACGAAGTACTAAGTGATCCTGAGAAGCGTAAAAAGTATGATAAATACGGAAAGGATTGGGAGCATGCAGAAGCCTTTGAAGCACAACAACGACAAAGGCGAAGTGCGGGTGGTCCCGGTTCTGGAGGTCAGACCTTCACATACTCCGGCGACTTTGACTCAGAAATGTTTTCTGATTTCTTTAATGAAATGTTTGGAGGTGGACAGCGATCCTATGGCTCCGGTAGGCGTCGCACGATCAAAGGCCAAGACCTTCAGGCAACGCTAAGGCTAGGTCTTATGGATATATTAAAAGACCAAAAGCAAATCCTGGATGTGGGAGGAAAGAAAATTCGGCTGACTATTCCCGCTGGAGTCGAAGATAATCAAACGATTAAAATCAAAGGACAGGGTGCCAGCTCTATGGCTGGTGGACCAAAAGGTGATCTTTATATTACCTTTCAGATCAGTGAGCATCCTGATTTTAAAAGAAAAGGAAACAATCTGTATGTAAGACAGGAGATTGATCTCTATACTGCCATTTTGGGAGGTTCCATACAAGTCAATACGCCATATGGCAGGATAAGCGTAAAAATACCTCAGGGTGCCCAAAACGGTCAAAAACTTAGGATCAAAGGCAAGGGTATGCCCGTGTATAAAGAGAATCGAAATGGAGATCTCCTGGTAGAGCTGAGCGTAAAAATTCCGACTAAATTATCTGAGAAAGAGAAATCACTTTTCAGAGAACTTGCCGGTCGATCAGAAGTAGGTGAAAGAGCATAGGTGACTAACTGGGATAAGGCACAAAAAAAAGCAGGTCGTCTCAAGACCTGCTTTTCCTATAATATCATCAATAACAACCTAACCGTACTAAATACTCATATTTCTTATCCATCATGCTTTGACTGCATTAGATTCAATAGCATGCATCAATTGATCCAGGGTTTGCATGCCAGCTTGTCGCCACAGCTGCTTCCCATTCTGATATAATGCAAATGTGGGTACACCACGTATATTCAATCGACCTGCCAAAGCCTGATTTTTATCGATATCAATCTTCACAATACGCAAATCTTTACCCATCTTTTTTGAAAGCTGTTTAATGACAGGATTCATAGCTTTACAAGGGCCACACCATTCTGCATGAAAATCAATAAATACCGGAATTTCACTATTTATTAAATTTTGAAAAGATGACTTTTTCGACATATCACTTAATTTTTAATGGCAGCACTGCCAGTAGTTATATATTGGTAACAAAGGTGCTAATATTAATGTTCCCAAGAAAGTGATGCTATGTGATACACCTCACATAGAACATTTGAGGCGCTTAATGCAATTCTTTCAAATCGGTAGTAGTGACAATGCCCTGCAGGTGATCATCAATCACCACAGCACAGTAGGAAACTTTGTTTTGTGTCATCAACTCTTGGACCTTATCCAAGGATAACGTGGGTGCAACGATGACCGGATGCACAATTACGTCTTCAATAGGTGCATCTGCATGCTTAGCCGGATCATGTTGCATGTCCTCGTATACCACACATCCAATGAATATTCCATTCTCGTCCTCGACAGGCAAATGGTGGATTTCATTCCATTCCATGATATGTTTTGCCATCTTATGAGACATTGTAGTATCAATAGTCAGTAGATCCGTTTGCATAACGTCCTCTGCCAAAAGCGTCGCCTTGGAGGCCGATGCTGAATGAATCGATTTCAACATGGACCAATCCGCCACAGGGATATTGGACTGTTGCCTTTCCCACATTTCATTAGTGAGAATCGTAACAGATCTGGCTGGAGTATACTTTTTCTCTAGTATTCTGAAAGCATCCACCTGCCACCGGGCTCCTGTCCTGTTCTGTACTACCCGTGACTCAATAATTTTCATGTATCTGCTTATATCATCGCTGTCCACATTTAATTTATACAAACCATCATAAGCAAGAGGAAGTAACTCTTCGAGTATCAGGCGTTGAGCAGAGTAAGATTTTCCAAACCAATTGAACACCGTTTCAAGTCCCGATCTCGCAGCCCGAATGAAGTTAGATTTAGCCACCTTAAAATCTTCGGTTTTCCAGAAAAGGTATTTCTGCTCAGGCATGCCATGCATAAGACCTGTCCAAAAAGCAAAATTTGCCATTTCATCAATCATCGTTGGCCCCGCAGGAAGATAACGACACTCTATACGAAGATGACTGGTACCTCCACCTTTGCCAAAGCACATGCGATTCCATGTATATGTTGTCCCATTATGAAGCCGTATACTATGCAATGACGGAATCTCTCCCCTATTAAGTTGAACTAAACTGGAAGGTTGATCACTCTTCACCAGGACAGGAAATCGAGTCAGCCCCATCTTCCAAAGCTCCGCTGGAGATTCTTCCAGCCATTTCCATCCAAAAAATACCCGAGGTCTAGATTTACGCATATAATTTTCCATACTGCGTGTATCCATACTTTGCTTAAAAAGGGCAATTCTCGTCTCAGCCCACAGTTCCCTGCCAAATAGCAATGGAGCATTAACGGCCGATGCCAATACAGGGCCAGCAATCAACTGAGACCAATTGTGCATCCGGACAAAATCCTCGGGGGCAATCTGTAAGTGGCATTGCCAACTTGTGTTACAAGCTTCAAATAATATCGTTTCAAATTCCACATTAAAGTCGTCTACCCCCTGGAGATAAACCTCAAAATCTCTGCCTCGATGTTTCCTCAGCAGATTACTTATGACGGTATACCGGGATAGTGGTGTCATGAACTTAAAGTCAAGATGCCTAAATCGGATCGTGGGCAATATGCCGCAGAGTAGCAAGCGACTTCCATATTGCAGAGCAGCTTGTTGACCCGCCTTGATAAGACCTGAGAGCTCAGCCTCCGTTTCCTTAAAGCAAGAGCCAGTCAGCAGCTTGGGATCAAGATTTGCTTCCAGATTAAAAAGGGCTAGCTCATAGGTATATCTTCGATCATTGATGAGGGAAAGTATCTGATTTGCCATGGGTGATGGGTGACCCAATTCATCAAGAAGACATATTTCCTGCTCTGCCCCTATATGGTTGCTATGGGGATCAATCATTCGTTCCTCCAGCATGATTTCAAAGGCCTGCAGATCATCAATAATCTGATCAAAAAATTGATTGCGCTCCTGTCGGTTGCCAATCTCCTGAATATTTAATTCACCCATCTGAAACCATTTGAACTAATTGTGAAAATAAGCCAGTAACACCACCATGGTCGATGATCGAAATCATAAGCCGCCGTGATGATGATTACAGCTATATCGGTGCAAATACTTGACCTTATATATAATAATACTGAGATACGACCGCAAATGATCGATCCTCAAAAAGATAAAAACAATCCCAATCAAGGAAGCCGAATCTGGACCCTATGGCTTTGGATGTTCATCCTTGTCGCCATGGTTTTTTTGGGACCTGATCTAATGCAACCTTTTAAGCCAGCTGAAATAACCTGGAGTCGCTTTTCAGCTGACCTCCTGAAAAAAAATTATGTAGAAAGATTAGAAGTCATCAACAAGGAGGAGGTGATGGTCTATCTGAATGAAAAAGCTCTGGAACTGACCGAATTCCAAAAACTATCACCAGGAGGACCACAGTTTTATTTCACGATAGGCTCTGTAGAGTCGTTTGAAAATAATATTTCCACGGTCCAGGCTCAGATCCAGGATGCAGTACCCGTAGATATTAAATATGTGAACCAAAAAGATTGGTTTCTCACTATCTTTAGTTGGATACTTCCTTTTGTTTTTATCGTGCTCATTTTCTACTTCCTGTCGCGTCGGAGCCCGGGAGGCACCGGTGGACTAAACCCATTTGATTTTGGAAAATCCAAAGCAGCGATATACGATACAAATCAAAAAATGCCCAGCTTTGATGACGTTGCCGGGCTTGAGTCTGCAAAAGTGGAAATTCGTGAAATCGTTGAGTTTTTGAAGAACCCCGAATCCTATACAGCACTGGGTGCAAAGATACCACGTGGCATCATGCTGGTCGGACCTCCTGGCACTGGTAAAACGTTGATGGCCAAGGCAGTAGCTGGGGAGGCAAAAGTTCCATTTTTTTCACTGTCAGGATCTGAATTTGTTGAAATGTTTGTGGGTGTAGGAGCTTCCCGAGTCCGCGACCTTTTTAGAAAAGCCAAGGAAAAAGCCCCGAGCATCATCTTTATAGACGAGATCGACGCGGTGGGTCGATCCAGGGGCAGTGCATTCTCTCTGCAATCAAACGATGAGCGTGAAAGTACTCTGAATCAGCTTCTCACTGAAATGGACGGTTTCGGAGAAAATACCGGAGTAATTGTTCTTGCTGCAACAAACCGGCCGGATATTCTTGACAAGGCCCTACTTAGACCGGGACGATTTGATCGGCATATTTACCTTGAGTTGCCATCACAAGCAGAGCGAATTGCAATTTTCAAAGTACACGTGCGCCCACTTAAGCTGGGATCCAACATCAATCTGGAAGAACTTGCAGCTCAAACACCCGGCTTTTCGGGAGCAGATATCGCTAACATTTGTAATGAAGCGGCATTGATAGCAGCAAGAAAAGGAGCCAAAGAAATAGCGCAGCAAGATTTTCGGGACGCTATCGACAGGATCATCGGTGGCCTGGAAAGAACTGGTAAAATTATCTCTGAGGAAGAAAAGAAAATTGTTGCCTATCATGAAGCGGGTCATGCGACGGTCAGTTGGTTTCTCGAAGAAGCAGACGAATTGATGAAAGTAACGATCGTACCGCGTGGAAAATCATTAGGAGCTGCATGGTATCTGCCGGAGGAGCATTCGATCCTTACACAGTCACAGTTGATGGCAACGCTCTGCGTAGCATTGGGGGGCAGGGCCGCAGAAGAAATTTCATTGGGGGAGGTCTCGAGCGGGGCATTAGATGACCTGGAAAAAGTGACGAAACAGGCCTACACAATTGTATCTTTTTATGGTATGAGCGAACATTTACAAAACCTCAGCTTTTATGATAGTAGCGGAAGATATGATCAATCCCTACAGAAGCCTTACAGCGAAGCCACTGCTCAAATAATTGACGATGAGGTCAAATCATTGGTAAGTGAAGCTTACAAGAAAGTGAAAAATATTCTGCTTCAGCATCAGGGAGAATTGACTGAACTTGCTCAACTATTACTAGAAAAAGAATTGGTGCTTAGAGATGACCTCGAACGAATTTTCGGAAAGCGAAAAAAAGATATAAATAAAGATAATGCAGCATTAGCTGCAACTACTTAAAAATTGACAGAAATGAAAAGGATACTGATCGCATCAGATTTTTCGGCACATGCGTCCAATGCCTATCTATATGCCCTTCAACTGGCAAACGATATTGGAGCAGAAATACATTTGATACATGTCGTAGAAGTGGAGTTGGCACTCATGGACGTGCCTGTACCTTCTGGACTGGTCACCAGTCAAAAAATGGAAGCGGCCGAGCAAGCTATTCAATCACTGATAAAATATGGTGAGGAGAGTCTAGGTGATAAAATCGAAGAATTCCCCACCATACATGCTACGGTTAAGGTGGGTACACCAGTGGACATTATCCGCGAGACTGCTGAAGAAAGTAATGTAGATCTGATAATCATGGGTAGCCGTGGAGAGCAAAAAAGCGGTGTGGAGAAACTTCTGGGCACCATTTCTTCCAGTGTGGCAAAGTCCACCAGTCCCCCAGTGATCCTGGTGCCATGTCCCTATGAATACAAGCCGATCGTGCAGATGGTGTATGCAAGCGATTTGCTAATTTCCGATCCGTTCGAATTGTGGAGAGTCCGATCACTGATCAAGCCCTTTTCACCGGTCGTGCGATATGTCCATGTGGCTCATGATCCTTCAGAAAAAGAAGTTGAGAAGATCGAAGAAATGAAACGCTATTTTGAAGAGGAAAATGCCGCATTACAATTGGTGTTCCATGAAATTTCCGGAAAAGATGTAGATACCGCCCTGCAGGAATTCTGTGAAACCTATGATGTTGATCTTTTGGTCGTTTTCCATCAGAAGCACACCTTCTGGCACCGCATGTTTAATAAGAGTCATACAGAGCATCTCGCATCTATGGTGGATAGGCCCATGCTGGTGTTGTCGCGTGACTAGGGTGTGGGTGTGAGTGTGGGTACGGGTTTGAGTGTGTGTGCATGGAGTTGGATGCTGGCTAACCTTCACTAAATTTTCGGTTGGTGGTGAGCTGGAAGTCTGACGCTTTTTTTCCAATTTTTGACTTGTCCTGGGACCCGATACCCGGTATTTATACGGAGACGATAATATTTATTGAAGAATTCCGAGAACCTTCTAGTAAACCGAAGTCTTTGGCATTCGTTGCTGGGGCCATTTTACACGAAGACGGATTTATTTCCCAATCTATTTTTTGCTCATGCCCCCAGCGCCTGTTTCTTAGCAACGCTTCGAAACCGGGGAGACCATCCCGCAACGATATTAGTCCAAGTACCCCGGATATTTGAAACTACCGGCACACATGACCAAAAGATACGGAGACGTATTTATTTATTAGAAATTCCCGGACACCGGACACCGGACACCGGACCAACACGGAGACGCAAACATATTCTTTTGAAAAAATTCCGGATACCGAATCAATCCTGCAACACCAAGAGTGGCAACCGCAAATGAAATAGCTCTTCTTTGACCATGCTTTTGTGGAATATATTAAGCATCCATCCTCTATCCCGGTGTATCATGCAAAGGATATTGGCATCTTCCTGGACACAAAAGTCATCGATGGTGCTGGTAATGGAGGTCCTGGTATACTTAGTGGTTAAGGTATGACGCACCCCTCCAAAAGCAGCATGAACATCCGGTGTATAGTCGAGGTCTGAGGTACCCGGCTTTCGCACATGCAACAGTGACAGATCGCAATCGAAGGTCTGCATAATCTTAAATAATACGCTCAGATGCGATCTATCCTGCAAGGGCTGATCATCCAGCGTGAGTACAATGCGTTGGGGATTTCTGAAGCTTATTCCTTCGGGTATGGATAGCAAAGGTACCTCCAGCGACCGAAATAATGACTCCGTCAAACTACCCACTGTCATATCCTTCACCTTGCTGAGCCCCCTTGTACCCACAACGACCAAATCGTAGTCACCATCTTTAATATATATGGGTAACCACTCTTTGGGTTCCTTGACAAAAATGCGGTATCGAAAAGCGATAGAGTTGTTGATCTTTGTGAGGTGTTCTACCAAAGTCTGCAAATCCATCTCTGCACGATCTATCATGCTTTCATCAATACTTTTAAAAATACTAGCACGATGCGACTCAGTGATGCAGTGGACTAATTCCAACTCATCCACTCCCAGAGCCGCGCAAAGACTCGTCGCATATTTTGCAGCGTCTACAGAGGTAGTTGAAAAATCAACAGGACAAATAATGTTCATTGCGATTATTTATGTAAGATCAAAATAGGAATTTTTGACTGGCGTATCAGCGACTTAGTAATACTTTGGTGAAACAACTTGTTCCATAAAGTACGTTCTTTCACCACAGCAACTACCATATCAGTATTTCCATCGGCCGCCTCATTCATCAATACTTGTACGATATCATCGTGGTGTACCACATTTATCTCAAAGGAAAAGTCCACCTCCTTTTTTTCGAAATATTCGGTTACAATTTCGGCAGCGGTTTCTTTAAATTGATCAGCCGTATTTTTCCTGACATGTATAAATTTCATACGTGCTTTCCAGGAAAGATTCCAGCTTCTAATTTGATCCAGAATAGTAGGTGTCATCGAATCTGTATCTGTAGCCACAGAAATCTTTTGAATGCCCCTAAATTGGGCACCAGCTGGAACCACTAATACAGGAGCCTGTACCGCATCAATGATTTTCAATGCTGTCTTTCCAATCCACCTATCCAGAATTTGTTCTTTGTCGCGCATGCCAACTACGACCAGATCATACTCATGCGCATTGCTCTGATCCGTTATCTCTGCCACAACATCTCCCCGTGTGGAAAACAAAGCAAGGTCACCAGCAATCGGTCTTTTGATGGTATCTGAAATTAGTTTCTCAATCTGTTGCGTGACAGACCTATGTGTGGCGACATCATCATACCCCGTATCCCCCGTTGATAGAATGTAGGGCTCCACATGGAGGATGTCTATCATAGGACTGCCATCACGAGTCATATCCAGTAGATAGGAAAGTGCATTCATCGAAACCGGGGTGTGATCCACCGCCAGGAGTATTCTTTTCATCTCAGATTATTATAGCAGGTCATAATGATTGCAGGGTCTCTTTTATCACCTTGATATCTTTTTCATGCAACACCAAGAGAGGATACTTTGTATTGATAGTCATAGCCCGGGTGGCACTCCTATGGAAAAAATCTCCCCAAACCGTGCGTTCCTTTCGAGACATGGCAATCAAGTCAATGGAGGCATCTTCAGCATATTCATTCAGACCTTCGATGAGATCATCTTCAAATAGAATTACCTCTTTAATATGTTTTGACCTATTTTCATGAAGCACCTCCATATCGTCTTCGGAATAATCATTTTCATCTCCAAACATGTAAACAAAATCGATGTCGCAATCAACGGCTCCGGTGTAATATTTAACTGCATTTATCGCCTGCTCATCAAGTGTTGTATCATCACTAGCATATAATATATGCTTATAGGGCTTCCATTCAATATCGGGAGGAATTACGAAAACAGGACAGGCTGCATGCTTAGTGACTGCCGTAGAAATAGACCCAAAGAAACGCTTAAAAACATCCCCTTCTCCCGTGCTACCCATCACAATAGAGATGGTCTCAGGCAATGCAGAAAGAGTTTCAATCTCTTTCACCACCTGACCTACCTTAAATATAGTCTGTATTTGGGGACTTCCTGGCTGTTGATCTGAGTAACTTAGTACCATCCGCCCTGCAAATTTTTCAAGGTTTTCCTTAGCAGTATTTTCTAATGCAGGATCTACATAGATGAGGCCATCGACCGATCCCGCAGTGGGAAAGAACACATGCACCAACTGAACATCCGCATGAATTTTTTTTGCCAGTTCCCAGGCATACTTAAAAGCATGTTCAGAATCTTTCGAAAAATCGGTGGGCACCAAAATGACACGATCTGGGTGCTTTCTTTCTTCTAAAATCATCTTTACTCCCTGATAAACGAATTTAGGAATATCTGCCCATTCGCCTTTATACTCCAATTTTTGACCGTTGATCAGAAGTGTGGGTAAAACAGTCACATCCTGGTCTACAAAGGATGCCGCGTCGGTGATAGTCAGTAACCTGACTGGCAATTCACCACGTACGATTTCTTTTTCGATCATCCACCGGATTTGCTCTCCCAGAGCACCTTTTCGAATAAATAATTTAGCTTCAATCATCGCTTTGGTTTTTGTCATTATATGAACTATTCACCGGAAAGTCCAGTACATACTTCTTTTTCATCTTTTGACTTCGGTGTTTATTAGCTATAGTTTGCAGCATGTCAAATCCCATACTTGTCACTTCATTTGCGCTATTCGACATGATGACAATGCCAACATCCAGGTCCTTCAGCATCCCCACAAAAGTGCTAAATCCTCCTGTACTACCGCTGATCCAGGTCACTGGCAGGTTAGTAGCTGGTAAAATACTGGTATACCAGCCATATCCACCCGATGTTTCCCTCTTTTTCACTCTTTTAGGAACATCTATTCGGGGCTGATGCGCCTGCTCAAATGCATTCATAAGTTTCTTATGATCCGTCTTCAGATTTGCCTGAACAAACCGACCAAGATCCTGAGCGCTGGAATGAATACCCCCTGCTGGAGCCATGGCGTCAAAATGCCAGTGGCCGGTAATCTTTCCAGATTTTGTATGACCCGTTGCATGCCGCATTTCCTGATCATTTGTCAACAACACTCTGGTATCATTCAGGTCCAGAGGTTCAGCGATCCGTTCAATGAGCAGGCTATCAAAGCTGGTTTCATTCATATCCGACAATAGATTACCCAGAAGGGCCATTCCACTGTTAGAATGTATATATACGGATCCTGGTGGTACACTCAACTCATTACGGTAGAGGTTCTCATACAACTGCTCCCGTGTATAGTCCACAAACGGATCCCTTCGCTGCTTTATACGTTTTAGCGGATCGACACTATACAATCCTTTTGGGGCATTGGATAACCCCGATGTATGAGCCGCCAAATCACAAAACGAGATACTGAGAAGGGGTAATGTGGGATCTATATCACAAATCATCCGGGTTTCCAGCTCTCCATCAGATACATATCGACACACAAAAGGCTGATAGCCTGGGGCCCTCACATCTGTAGGTAGATACTGGTTGATCGGATCATCAATATGAAATTTTCCCGCATTTGACTCCAACATCATTAGTGTAGCGGTAAATACAGAGGAGACTCCGCCGATTTCAAATATGGTTTTTTCATCGGGAGTAAACTCCTGCACCTTACTCATCTGGCCAAACCCCTTTGTAGTCATTGAATCACTTTCAATATAGCTAACAACCAGAGCATGATTCCTCCTCTTGCTGACATATTCCTCTGCCGCCTCCTCCATTTGAACCGGAAGGGATTGAGCAACCAAACCCGGACCAATAAGGAACATTAAAGCCGCCAATACAAAACAACAGTTGACTTTCATGACAATAATTTATTAATTGTTGGGTGATATTGTAAACGGACTGCCATTTATATTAACGGTCTAAATGTTATCGTCCATAATGATCAACCGAACAATATTTACTCAATCAAGTAACCACTATTGAGCCCCGACACCAATGAGTTGCATCTTCTCGTATACTGACAATTGTCATAGTCGACAGGATCATCTACTGGACTGACGATCGTCATGAAAGCGAAGAAGTATTTCCTTCACATTTGAATAAAAGCATTTAATCATGATCATACAGGATTCAAAAACAATCAGAGAAATCCAACAGGAATTTCATGAGAAGTTCCCTGGATTAAAGATAGAGTTCTATCGGACCAGTCATAAGGAGCACACAGGCTCCAGCCCTGACAACCAATACGAACCAGAACATAAACTGGGAGATATCCGAAAGCGACATGCGGAAGGTGACCTTACCATTGACCCAATGATGACAATCACTGACTTAGAAGATCAGTTTGAAGAGCTATTTGGTCTTCATGTACAGGTATTCCGTCGTTCTCGGACATTGTGGCTTCAAACCATCGCCACCGATGATTGGACCCTTGAAAAACAAAACGCTAAAGGAATGCATTCACTGACGGCATCTCCTGAGTAAACTTCTTAAAAAACTACAAACTGCTTTATGGATATTAATATCACAGCGATTCAGCATCCTGATACAGAAACAATCACTACCTATGCGAGTGAAGAATTGCAGAAAAATTTTGAAAAACTTGAACTCCTAACTACCACATTGCTCATAATAAAGCGGGATGAAAAATCAAAAGTATTTCATGTTTCTCTTGAGGCCCGCCCTAAGGGGGGAGATCCCATATTTGCGCAAGGAGAACATCTAAGCGATCAAACTGCGGTAAGGGAAGCCATAAAGAAATTGAGAAAGCAAATTCAGAAATACAAAGAGACCCACTATCAAAGCGAGCAACGAGACTCCATAAATTTTAATCTTAACTAAAATTCATATACCAAACCATTTTAGATCAACTTAAAAACCTATAAAAAAGGATAAGGAGGCATTTCTTGGAAGTGCCTCTTTTTTTTTCCTCACCCTCACCCCCAGCCCCTGTTTCCTAGCTACGATTCGAAACCGGGGAGTGTAGGATGTGGGATGTTGGGTGCGGGAAGACCGATGTGGGATGGGGGAAGACCGATGTGGGATGGGGAAGACCGATGTGGGAGGTGGGATGCTATTTATTAGAAAACTTCCGGATTTTCTGCTCACGCTTACCCCCAGCCCCTGATTTCTCGCATACTGCGAAATCTGGGGAGCCCAGCCCGCAAGAATTTCAGATCGCGCCTTTTAATGTCAATGGGTCAATGCTATATCGGCATCTACATTACGCTTCATAGACTCGGTGAATACTCGTACATGATTGTGTGGATTACTTGACTTGTTCTGTGGAAAAACTATTTTTGCTTGCATTCGCTAACCGATTTTCACTCGTTTTTCGGTCAACATATACCGGTACCTATATCTACAATCCGGAAACCAGAAACCGGAAACCAGATTCCGGAAACCAGAAACCGGATACCGCTATAGGCTCATTGATCTTTATCATCCCATTTATTGACGATGATCATCGAACAAATGAGGATTGATGTCCACATTAAGAGTAGAAGAAAAATAAAAATAGAATAACATGGCAACTTTAGATATTGAAAAAGGGCCTTTTAACAGGCTGCATAAAAATCGTTTTAAAGACATTATTGATCCTCACCATTTCCTGGGTAGATCTTCTTTCGACATTCCATGGAAGTACGATCATCCGCCGGCCAATTTGATTCAAGACAAAGAAACATATCGGCTGGAGCTATTCGTTCCCGGATACAAGAGGGAAGAATTAGAAGTAAAGATTGAACATGGTGTAGTGAAAGTGAAGGGTGTAAAGGAGGATCAGATCGAAGGTGAAGATGTGAAATTCATTAAGGAGGAATATGAAGTGAGCGCTTTCGAACGACATTTTAAACTGGCTCCTGGCCACCAGGACCATCATGTGGAAGCATTTTACGAAGATGGAATCCTGCGGATTATCTTTTATGTAAAGCAGGATCCAGTAGTATCTCAGGTAAAACGCATCCCTGTGACAGATCAAAGTTGACGAATTGGGCAGGGGTATTTCTCAGACCGATCCCATAAGGACTTAGATCCGGATTTTGCATTATAAATTCGGGTTATATAGGTTTGAGGTACCCTGCCGTTTTTTATCCATTGCCTTGCATGCCAGCAATATAGGCCTCCAGTCCTTTTCTAAATGTGGGGTCAAACATTTCTCCCACTCGCTGCTGCAAATCTTTTTCCCAATCAATGGACATCCTTGCTATTAACTCTTGTCGCATTACTTTCTTAGCATCCTGAACAACACGATAATCCGCTTTCAGTAATTGCTGCATACGTTCCTCAGTTCTCGACATTAACTCCTCTTCATCATAAACATCATCCACCAGCCCCACATTCTTGGCAGTCTGTGGGTCGAACAAGTGTCCCTTCAATAAAGCCTGATACGCTACTCGTTTTCCCAACCAAAAACTATACAGATCAAAAATGGGAGCAGGTATTCTGATTCCCACCGCTACTTCATTCAAACCAATCAGCGTACGTGGAAAATTTATTAAAAATCGATGGTCGCACGTTAACGCCAACACAGTGCCTCCGGCCGGGCAATGTCCGGATAATGCCGCCATACTAATTTTAGGAAATTGTACCAGGTCCATCATCAAACCCATAAATTCAGACCAAAATTCGTATACCTGATCACGGTTGTAACCATACAGTGCGATCAAATCCACCCCGGCACTAAAATACCCTGGCTTACCCGTCAATATCAATCCATTTACCGATTTATCTTCAGTCAAATCTGAAACGGTAGTGCGTAACTCCTTGACAAGGTCAATATCCAATGCATTGACCTTTCCCCGATCCAACTGTACAATGGAATAGTCTTCCTTTCGTATAATATTCAAAAATTGCATGTATCCTCAGTTATTCATCGATTTTTAAAATAACCTTACCCCGTTTATCACCCGAAAATAATCGCAAAAAGTTTTCCCGGAAGTTTTCAATCCCATTATAGATCGAATACTCACCCTTGATTTTACCTTCTTGCATCCATCCCACCATGTCCCTGGCAGCTTCGAGATATTTTTTCGCAAAATCAAATATGATAAATCCCTCCATACGCCCTCTGTTTACCAGAAGCGATAAGTAATTCTTAGGAGCATAAAATGAGTCGGTTGCATTATATTGAGAGATTCCCCCACAAAGCACCACTCTTCCTTTAAAATTAAGGTGGGCAAGCGCCGCATCCAATATGGGACCCCCCACGTTATCAAAATAAATATCCACCTTATCAGGGCACCCTGTGCCGATGCTCTTCAGAACATTATCGGTCTTATAATTAATGGCAGCATCCCACCCCAGTTCTTCTGTGAGATAATTACATTTTTCATCGGTACCGGCGATGCCTACCACCCGACATCCCTTGATCCTGGCAATCTGTCCGACCAGACTTCCCACAGACCCCGCAGCGCCTGACACCAAAACGGTTTCTCCCTCTTTAGGTTGTCCGATAGACAGTAATCCGAAATATGCAGTATAACCGGCGATGCCTAACACGTTGAGAAACTGAGGCAATGGAGCGATCTGAGGATCTGCCGGGTACCAGCCCTTGCCATTCGACAAGACAAATTGCTGTACACCCCCCATACCCTGCCAATAGCTTCCCTTCGGCATATGATCAAGGGTAGACTCTACTACCTGACTAACGGTACCTGCACGCATCACGTCTCCCAAAGCTACCGGAGGCAGGTATGAGGCTCGATCCCGCATCCAACCCCGCATAGCAGGATCCAGGGACACATAGATGTTCTTCAGTAGACACTGCCCCTCTCCCACGGTTGGAATCGCTGTCTCTACCAGGTCCCAGGTGTCTTCATCCGGCACACCCACAGGTCGCTTCGCTAATAGTAATTGCTTATTCATCTTCTGATTTTATAATGCATTTGCCAACATAAAACCGCCATCTGCCAGATAGATGCCACCCGTGCAGTACGAGGAAGCATCAGACGCCAGAAAAACGGCCAGACCGGCCATTTCTTCGGGATCTGCAGCTCGTCCGGCAGGGACATGCTCTCTTACATATTTCATCAGCGCATCATTTTGCCACAGTGCCTGGCTAAACTTTGTCTTGATCAGACCGGGTGCTATAGCATTGACCCGTATACCGTCCTTACCCCATTCATGGGCCTGACTCCGGGTCAGCATATTGAGCGCTGACTTAGACACACTGTAGCCACTCATACCCTTCCCGGGCTGCAAGCCCTCAATAGAGCTTATGTTGATGATACTGCCTCCACCGCCTTCTTTCATTACAGGATATACCAGGTTACTTAATCGGTGCACTGCTTCCAAATTCACCTGCATTGTTTTATGCAGTGCCGGCATATCTAGCGTCTGTACAGGTCCATAGTGTGGATTTATGGCTGCATTATTTACCAGTACATCGACCCTTCCGAATGCCTGGACGGTCTCCCCAATCAGCGCAATGCAGTGCTCTTCATTTCCTACATGACATACCTTTCCTATCACCTCGATGCCCTCTTCCTTAAGGCTATCCACAGCCGCTTGAATCCCCTCCTGTTTACGACTTGAAATAACCACCTGCGCTCCAAACTCTGCCATGCCCCGGGCGATAGCCAGACCAATGCCTTTACTGGCACCGGTGACGACGACCACTTTTCCATTGAGGTCAAATCTATCCTTTATACTCTTCATCAATCTGGTGTTTCAATGGGTTGGGGATGCTTTACCGTCACCATGTCATCGTTCAGCAATACTTCCTCCAGACCGCTCATCTTTGATAGCTCGTATTTGAAGAAAAACTGCATCGATTGCTCCATCTCTGACAGCAGCGCTGCATCGGTATTGCCTGTCTTTTCGCTTCTCAATTGATATACTTTCGTGCCCATCTTTAGCCATTGCCAGGCAATAACTAACAGGCTCATGTATTCCAGAAAAACGGTCGCATCAGCGATGTAGAACTCGAAGCCGTTCTGCTCACCTCTTGCTCCCATGTGCTTTACAATGGCTCCTACACCCTCCATCTTCTCTTCTAGTCGATCCGCATAGGGTGATAACTCTCCAAAGGCTCGTGCGGATGAAATTGCCGCTTCCATGGTACGAATCAATTCCTGCATAAGGGCACCCTCCTTCATTAACACCTTACGACCTAGTAAGTCAATTGCCTGAATCCCAGTTGTCCCCTCATAAATGGAGGTGATGCGGATGTCTCTGTAATATTGCTGCAACGGAAAGTCCTTCATGAATCCGTATCCTCCCAATACCTGTAGTCCGTTACTCACGCTCACGATACCTGCTTCGGTAGGATAACCCTTCACCACTGGCGTCAAAATATCTAAAAGCAGCTTAGCTTGCTGCGACTCTTCACTGTTTCCAACACGAATCACATCTAACAAACGTGCACATTCAAATACTAGGCTAAGACTCCCCATAGCAATCGCATGCTGGAGCTGTAACATCCGCTGTACATCGGGATGTCTGCTGATCAGTACCGGTTCCTCCTTATAGTCCTTGCGTCCATCTGATTGATACTCACGTCCCTGCTTCCGCTGACCGGCATATTCCACTGCTGCATGATAGGCGGCCATGGCCATCGAGGCACCGGCAATACCCACAGATATCCGCGCCTCATTCATCATCTTAAACATGCATCGCAGTCCCTGATTCGCTTCACCCACCAGCCATCCCTGACAGGTGCCTGACTCACCAAAAGCAAGGTGCGTCGTGGCATATCCTCGTTGCCCCATCTTATCAAAGTCGGCAATAGTTTGCACATGATTGTATTCCAACGTGTCATCATTCGCCGGCCGAAGCTTAGGTACCACGAAAAGTGAAATACCACTCGTATCTAAAGGCGCACCCTTGATTCGCGCCAGTACCAGATGCACAAAGTTTTCGGCAAACTGATGATCACCTCCGGAGATGAATATTTTGTGTCCCTGAATATGATACGAGCCATCTTCCAGAGGTGTGGCGCTGGTACGAATATCCGCCAAAAAACTACCGGCCTGCGGTTCCGTGAGCGCCATCGTCCCCATCCATTCGCCCGCCAGCATTTTCGGAATATAAGTTTCTCTAAGAGCTCTTGACCCAAAAGATCGAATCAAATCGGCAGCTCCAGATGTAAGCCCAAAATACCCGGACACATTGTTATTAGCGGCATCCAGGATATGTACCAGCGCATAGTGAACGAGATGTGGCAGTTGCATACCTCCCTCCTCATAGTCAAACCAGGTACCTAATATCCCCAGCTCAGCACCCCTACGTAGGATTCTTTCTATCTGGTCATGCACGATAATTTTCCCATCCTCATATCGGACGGGCTCAGTATCCATTACCTTGAAAAAGGGAAAGCATTCCTGATCGGCAAAGTCCTTGATACTTTGCATCAGGATCCTGATCGAAGCTTCATCATAATCTTCATATCTCGGGTAATCGGTAAGACCCAGTACATCATGCACCTCAAATAATAAAAAGTCCAGAGCCCTGGGGCTAAAGTATTGTGAAGCCATAGGCGAAAAATAAGCGTTTGCTGTCTAATAAAGATGCGAAATAAAAATGATGAATGGGGAGGGGTGTGTAACCATACCCTTCCAAAAAGTACCTGTCACTGATCTCTGAAGGCCTTAAGCGGGTACGTAACTATTCAGCGCACTGATCACATGCTCAACTTCTGCATCCGTCAGCTCAGCAAACATGGGTAAAGAGACACAATGATCTGCCAGGTGCTCAGCATTTGGAAAATCACCTTTCTTGTAGTTTAGATGACTGTATACTTTCTGAAGGTGACACGGAACCGGATAATGTAAACCGGTACTAATACCTTTCTCTTCCAGGTAAGTCTGAAAGTGATGACGATCTTCTACTTTCACCACAAACAAGTGGAAAACAGACTCCACATCGTCCCTTATTTTAGGAAGTGTAATATGCTCATTCTGCACCTCTGACAGATATAATTTGGCGACCTTTTTCCGAGCGGAATTCCAACTATCGATGTGTTCAAGTTTCACATCCAGAACGGCAGCCTGCAGACCATCCAGTCGCATATTATAGCCTACTTCATCATGATAATATCTGACATCACTACCATGATTTCTTAATCGAAACAGGTGGTCCTGATATTCCTTTCGATGGGTGGTGATCGCTCCCCCTTCGCCATATGCCCCCAGATTTTTGCCTGGATAAAAACTAAAGCAAGCCATTTCTCCCAGTCCCCCTACTCTCTTACCTTTATACAAAGCCCCATGAGCCTGCGCTGCATCTTCGACAAAGTATACGCCATGCTTTTGGGCGATAGCCATCAGTGCATCAACATCACAAGGCTGTCCATACAAATGCACGCCGATTATCGCTTTTGTATTTTCGTTAATGGCACTTTCTACTGCATCAACATCAATGTTATAATAATCATTGCAATCCACAAATACGGGAGTGGCTCCAGTGTAAGTAGGCCCCCAGGCTGTTGCAATAAAAGTGTCCGCAGGCATAATGACTTCATCACCTGCACCAATACCCAAAGCAGCCATGGCCAGATGCAAGGCTGAGGTACCACTATTGACTCCAATGGCATATCCGGCTTCACAATATGCTGCAAAATTCTCTTCAAATCTGGCTGTAAAGGGACCACCAGCAAAAGCACAAGAATCGATAACAGCCTGCATAGGTTGCTTGAGTTCTTCAGCAATGGCGGCATACTGCCTTTTCAGATCTAAAAATGGTACTTGCATCAATTTTGGTTGTTTTATCTATTGATTTAAATAGCGTAAGACTCGTGCAGGATTACCTGCGACGACCGCATTGGCAGGAACATCTTTCGTAACAACACTACCGGCTCCAATGATGGCATTTTCTCCGATTTTCACCCCACATAGAATGGTTACAGATGTTCCGATAGAAACCTGGTTGCCGACCTGTGTAAATTCAAGAGTCCAATCATCATCCGTTTGCATTGAACCATCAGGATTTACAGCCCGCGGATATTTATCATTTATGAAGGATACATTATGACCGACAAATACTCCATCACCAATTTTTACTCCTTCACAAATAAATGTGTGGCTGGAAATTTTACAATTCTTTCCAATATATGCCCCCCTTTGTATTTCGACAAAGGTTCCGATTTTCGACCCATCATCAATTTCACATCCATATAGATTCACAAAATCGTAGATCTTCACATCGCTCCCCACTTTCACATTATTTATGGATTGCTTGGGAGAATCTTTTGTCAGTACTTTCATGCATTCACCGATTGGGAAATATCTATTTTTTTACCCTCATTCTTAATCGACTCAGAGGCCGCCTCAAGAATTCTCACCACTGTCAGTCCACTATTAGCATTGGACACGGGGGCATCCCCATGAGTGGCGGCATTTACAAAGTCCCTGGCCATAGCGCTTAGTGCCTCTCCTTGTGGAATTTTAGGAATCATCACATCTCCTACACGATAATCTACCAGTAGTTCTTTTCGGGTACTTTCGGGTAACACCTTATACCCTTTATCATAGATTCTGATTTTTTCGGTAGTCTCCAGATCGTTAAAGACAATCATTTTTTCATCACCTCCGATCAGCATGTGACGAATCTTTACCGGAGATACCCAACTACAATTAAAGTGCGCTATTTTATTATTGGGGTAGTACAATGTCAGATAGGCGATATTTTCCTGATCATTTGTCGTATGAGAAACGCCCACTGCTTGCACGGCTAGAGGTTCATCATCGAAAAGGTAATCACAAATGGAAATATCGTGAGGTGCCAAATCCCAAAGGACATTTACATCTCTTTGAAATAACCCCAGATTGATACGGGTTGAATCTATGTATTGAATATTTCCAATTTCTCCCGAATCAACCAGCGATTTAATCTTTTGAACGGCTGCTGTGTATAGGTAGGTATGATCCACCATCAATAACTTTCCCTTTTGATCAGCCAGAGACATTAATTCTTCAGCTTCTGCGACAGTTCCCGTCATAGGTTTTTCTAATAGTACATGCTTACCCTGTTCCAGGGCCAGCTTTGCTAGCGGAAAATGCGTGTACACGGGGGTTGCGATGACTATTCCATCGACTGAAGTATCTGAAAGGGCATCGTTTATATCTGTGACAATTGTAATGTTGGGGTATGCACCCTGTATTCTTGCATGTTGACTGCTGTCTTTTTCTACGACATAAGCCACTTCACAATCCGGAGTATTGGAAAAATTTCTCACAAGATTAGGTCCCCAATATCCGTATCCGACAACCGCTACCTTCATAAAATGATTTTAGTTTTATTCCTCGAAAATCTGAATCCAATGAGGATCCAAATTAATTTTATTAACTCTCGCGTCACACGCATTAGATTCTGTACTGATGCCCCCTTGCTTGCCCCATAGGTTCGAGGTTGATAGGTAGACTTCACTTCAACAGGAGTGTGACCTAGTAAGTTGAGCTTTGCACATATCTCACTTTCGACTACTGAACTGGTCATTTTCAAATCCAGGTTCTGCAATATTTCGCGCTTATACACCTTCACCCAATTCACATCTTTTAGCCTTAAGCCAAGGAATGTCGCATTAAACAGTTTGTTTAAATAGGAGAGTGTGTTTCTAAAGACAGAATAACTTTGATTTTCAACGCGGTAAAAGCAGATGTATTTTCCCGGGTCGAATTCTTTGAAAGGTTGCAGTTCCGCCACTTCAAATTGCCCATCTCCGGGCACAAACACTACGTTATCCTCCTTGGCATTGAAATATACATCCCTGATAGACGCCCCGATCCCCTGATTTGCTTGATGAAGTATCGTGTCAACCTTATCGGATTTAGTGCCTAGCTCTTCAATGATCTGCCGAGAGCCGTCGCTGCTTGCATCATCCACCAGAATGATCTGATAGTCACAGCCGAAACCAAGCAACAGACGTTCAACATCATCAAACACCTGCCGGATTGTACCCAACTCATTGTAGCATATGATTCCAACTGTCCAGCTCTGCAAACCTTACTTATTCAAAAGTTCATCTTCTTTGAGTAAAACTAGTAATTATATATAAATATTCTTAATATTAAGAGGAATATCGAAGAATGCAAACCTCTCGCTATCTGAAGTCTGCAACTTCAGATAAGTATCCCCTTTCGTCAGATCAACCATCCTTACCAAGATAAGGACTTATGTGTCGATTGAAATGAAATATCCGGACTTGGGTACCGGTAAGGTCCAACAACTTGCTTGAGGTTAATTTAAAACATACTTAGAATGGCGTCAAGGTATAGGGATCAATGCGTTATCAAACTATCCAGGAGATTCTTTCTAGTCCGCATATCGCTTCGGGGATTGAATGATATGTGCCTGAAGTTACAAAACTTCAACCAGTACTGATAGTGTCCAACAACTTGCTTGAGGTTTATTCAACTATCCATAATACGGCAGGATTCAAGTTGCAGGGGTCAAAGTATTACCAAATTGTCCGCGACGATTGACCTAATCGCCTACATATCGTTACGCGGGTTGAATAATATGTGCTTGAAGTTACAAACTTCAAGGAGTGGGGGGGTAAAACATAAAAATGCATGCCCCTTCGAAGACATGCATTTCATTCTCTACTGCAAACCTGCCTATGTACTATATATACCGCCGTTATCTACATTACCTATCTATCAAATTTCTCGATGCTCTTCTTTGGGCTCAGCCCATCAACGTACCAGGACGCAATAGCTCTTGACATGCCTGGCAACAATTCTCCATCGTTAGATAATGAGATGATCGTTATTTTTTCATCGGGAAATCTCAGGACATCTCCTAATCCGGGACCACCAGGATGTCCCGCTCCTAGTATACCATCTTCCTTCGTGATGACCCATCCTACTTTTGAGAATGGTGAATCTATTTCACCGATCTTATCTGCCGAGTAAATGTATTCATTTGCAAATTCCAAGGGAAAAAGCACTTCCTTATCAAGACTGATTGCCCAATGAGCAAAATCTGAAATGGACGCAAAATAACCGGCACCAGAATAACCATTCGGGCCGTAAGTGACCTTGTAGCCTACCTTCGTTCCGTGATCATCATAGTACGTGGTCACTTTCTCACGAATAATTTCTGACTGCAGGTAATTAACTCCTTTAGTGAGCGGGCTTGATACATTTTTTTCCATATCGTACCCACCATCAGTCATATGCATCGGTATGGCTATTTCATCTTTAATAATCTGAGAAAATGGCTTTGCATAGATATTTTCCAGTATGTGCATCAAGACCACAAAATCTGCTATACCATATCGAAATTTAGTCCCTGGTATATGAGTTAGGGGCTTAGTCTTTAATATATCCACTATCGCCTTGCTTGATAACGTGGTATCAGTCTCTACTGGACCTGTTTCCGGGATCCCACTACTATGACTGATCAGATGACGCACCTTAATACTCATCCATCTATCCGGTGAATCTTCAATATATGTTGCAATGGGTTCTTCCAGATCAAGTAGATCATTATGCATGGCTTTTAGCACCAATGAGGAGGTAAGTAACTTAGTAGATGAAGCGACTTGAAATGAGCTGTGCTCTGTTATCTTATTTTTCCAGTCTAAATTACCATATCCAAATACAGATTTATTGATAACCTCTCCATCCTTAATTACGGCTACTGCCAATCCAGTGATATCCAACTCATCCATTTTTTCATGGATAAAATCTTCAACTTCTTGATTTGTTTGGGTATAGTCTTCTTCTTTTTCAATGAGCAATCCCACAAATATTAATATCAAAAAAGGTACTATTTTCATTCTATAGTTTATTCTGTTGCTACTATTCGATAAACAAGTCATCATCAGTATGAATCCATGACGAATGCTATATCCAGCATTAAGTTTTGCAATCAGGAAATTTGTCGGGTGATTCTATTTAACAGACAAGTGTGATATATTATCCAACTTTCTGTTTCTGATCAAGGACTATAAGCTATTGATATCTAAGATAAATGTTGTTGTATGTCGCCGTCAAATCCAGCGTCGGTCCTCCACCATTTAATGCGGCAACTACTCTATTCTCGAAAGCGGCCCACTTACTCGCGCCTTTGTCCACCGTAAAATCTACGTTGGAATAGATCTCACCATAATTAGTTTGAAGCTTCAAGTCACTTTTAGCTGACGAAGGTATGCTGACATCTACGAAGCTGTATACACTTTCCAACGTACAATTACTAGGAACTCGCGACAGCGTGGCTTCAATGTGACCATAGGTATTTTGAATGTTCATATCATTGGTGATCTCGGACAGGTCAATATTGCCATACGTAGATTCGACTTTCAACTGCACTCCTTCGGGAACTAAAATTGTCAGTGATATATCTGTTAATATTCCATTAGAAGTCCAGCCTTGCTTACCGTTTCTCAGTGAGTCTGGGATCGTACTCCAGTCAAAGTCTTCTCCCGGAGGAATTCGAAAGTAGTATTCTCTGCCATTTCTATGGATCGTTGTGTATCTGGGAAGGTTTTCCATGTCTTTGATGTCCGACTTAATAGCGAGCCCACTTCCGGACTTTTGAATATTTAAATCAAATGCATCATTACTTTCTCCCCGATTGATACTCACCTTTCCCTCCACGTGTAGTTGACCATCTGTTGATTTTTTTATCTCCACATCTGCCCACATTATTTCCATCGAAATCTCATTCACACCGGACACACTTTGCACTTCATCGATGGTCCTTTGTGCATTCAAAAAAGAAATAGAAACAAGGACTAATGCTATGAGGATATTAATTCGGAGCATACTCAAGATTTTTTGCGGAGATAGATGTTATTATGGGTAGATGTGATGTTAAAGTCTACTCCTCCCCCATTAAATTTTCCCACTACCTTTTTTCGAGATACTTTCTTCATACCGTCTTCTTCATCTCCGTAATCTAGATCGAGATCAGTAAACATTTCTCCCCAGGCTGTATTTAATTTAAAATTAGCCTTTGCATTGGCAGGTACGGATACATCTACATGATCATGCACGGAGTACAGCGAGATGGCATTATCCTGTGCAATCTCATTAAACACAGCATCGATCGAACCATGCACACTACTGATCGCCATGGGTCCTGTACAATTTTCAATTACGACTCCATTATGCAGAAGAGATGCTTCTACCTCATTAGGTAGATCTTTCAATATTAGATCACCACCATCATGACTGGAATACTCATAATTAACGCTCACTCCCCTCGGTACTTTTATGATGTAGCGGTCCTTGTTTTTAGCACTTACCGCCCTCACATTGGTGACATCACCGTCCGTTGTCACGGAGAGGCCAATACCTGTATTGTCCGTCAACCCCAGGGCAGATATGAGTTTCAATCCTTCCGCCCTCTCTGGCAGTCCTGCATATTCTCCCTCGAGCTCAATCTCTACGCCGGATCCTGCATGTCCCATAATAGTCACTCTTGCTACTTCGGCAATATGAATCTTACCTGAACTCTTATTGATCGTATAGTTTTGAGCACTGGCAAAATTCATAGCCAAGAACACAATCACTATTGCTTTTAAATACTTCATTTTATTTCGATTTACTTTCTTTACTTAATTAATTATATAGATGGTATTACAACCGTGTAATACCGAGCCTGGCTTCGTCTTTTACAGATTCATCAATAAATTCATCATCGATAATATCCTGAAATGATTCTTTAGCGGACAAGTCACCCATGTGCACCAATGCGTGAATTAATGCTATTTGTACTATGGGCTCTTGCTCAGATTTTAAGGCTAGAATCATATTTGTTTTTATAAGTGCCTCTTCACTGTAGCCGCTCAATGCATCGACAGCAGTCAGACGCACCTGGGTACTGGGATCTTCCTTCATAAGTGCAATCAGCACATCCCGTACCTCAGGATCCAGATTTTCTTGCTCTGTCGATTTATTGATCGTTTTAATGCGGCTGGTGGTACTTTGATTATTGACCAGCTGAATAAACCGCTCCTGTGCCTCTGCCTGATTGTCCACTAATTTCACTGGAGTAGCATTCTTATTTAGTTGCGTACCAATAAATAGCCCAGCAAAAAGCAATACTACTGCAGCCGCCGCATATTTGATCCACTTCACCTGAATGCTAATGATTTTTGCCTTGGGTTTGGCATCCTGCTCGAGTTCATCATTCAGCCATCGCTCAAACCGTACATCCTGTGATCGCGGTGGTTTCCACTCCTTCAATTCGGCCATCTCATACCAGAGCTTTTGATAATCCAGGAGTCGCTCTTTCAGTGATGGATCTTGTTCAGCTTCTTTTTCAATGTGTTGCTTTTCTTCCTCAGAGAGGAGTCCCAAAGCATACTCCACCAATCGATCTTCTATATTTTCCACCTCACGTAGTTTTTGTAATGGTTAAATAAATACTGCGCAGTTGTTTCACTGCCCGATGCACTCTTGACTTCACACCGGTTTCGGATATACCGACGATCATTGCCACTTCTTTATATTTTAATTCCTCATAGCGGGTGAGCAATAGCACTTCTCTGAAATCAGGATCCATTTGTTCCAGCGCCCTTTCCAGATCTGTTTTATCCAGGTGACTGTTATCCATCCATTCTCCCCGATCATAATTACTGGCTTCATCCACGATCTTTACTTTCTGTCTACGGTAGTGATCCATCCGCACGTTCTTCGCTATCCGGAAAAGCCATCCTACAAAGGGCTGATTTCCACTATAGGTCTTCCTACCTTTCATCACTCGCTCAAATGTGTTCTGCAGCAGATCACAACTCAGGGATTCATCCCGTGTCATTCTCAGGAAGTAGTCATATACTTTCGTCTGATATCTGCGGTAGAGCTCACCGAGGGCCGCCAGATCACCGTCCCTTACGGATCGCATGATCGCTTCATCGGTATATTGGTTCTTCGTTTCCAATCATTCGCGTTGTTATTGGAGATTACGCGGGCAGGTGGGCAATGGTTGCAGGTTGGGGGATTTTTTTTTGTTGGGTTGTTGGGTTTTTGGGTTTTGGGCGGCCTGATGTGGGGGTGAGTGTGGGGTGTGGGGTGTGGGGTGTGGAGTGTGTGATGCTTGTAGATGCCTTAATAAGGTTGACCGGTTTTCAACTTGGTTCTTTACCGTCTTGCTGAGAATACATCTCGATTCTGAGGTTTGTTTTGCTCAAATTGAACAGGGCTCGGGGATTCCTTAAGACAAATAACAGACCCCCGACCCCTGTTTGTCCTCCGCGATGCTGCGGAAAAACGGGGAGCGAAATAATAAGCAGTAGTGATGAAATTCGTAAGTTCCCAGACCTAAATCATCTCGACATGTCTTATCAGCGACAGGGTATGCATTTCAATGCGTCTCCTTTAATCTTCGAAAGAGCAAAAATACTTCGCAAAAATGCAACTACAGCAAAACTTAAGCTCTGGGAGCATTTGAAAAACAAGGGATTTCTGGGTCTTAAATTTCGATTTCAGCATCCTGCTTTAAAGTACATTCTAGACTTCTATGGTCACTCGATAAAGCTGAGTGTAGAGATAGATGGAGAAGTGCATAATGTTGCAGCAGAAAAACTCTATGATACCGATCGTAGTAACAATCTTCAGGATCTGGGAATAACAGAGCTTAGATTTAAGAATAGTGAAGTCATTAATGATATCGATTTTGTCTTAAGTCAAATAAAAGGTGCGGCTCAAGAACTAGCAGGTGAGAAATGAGCTCCTTCTGTAAAACGGGGGGTGAGAGAATAGGAATATTTCTTTCGACTTAACCAGTATTAGTTTATCAAGTGCGGGCTGACTCCCCGTTTTCTATGGGTTATGCAAATACATATTGATAATTCTTGTCATACATAGTATCATTTTGAATGATAGCGAATATTCGGTGAATTATTTTATTTCGGATAGCATTTATAACTGACATTTTGTTCTT
>JBNKUI010000019.1:0-14324 GCA_050298535.1 Saprospiraceae bacterium | reverse complement strand
AGATCGCATCATCCCCAAAGCCCATCGTCTAGAATTAAAAGGCAAAAGCTTAAGATCAAAATCTAAACATGTATCTTAACTCTTGCAAAACGTATGTTATCCACAGGGGGGTCAAACCTCCGGAATGAGGGGGTCAAAGGTCCCGGAATATGCAACATCTTGGATCAATAACAGCGAGATTTGCGATTCTAAATGGAATTGGTGGCCTTGAGCATGGAATCGAGGGTTTTAGTGATTTTGTTGAGTTTACTGGTAACTTAAAGAGGTACTTTTGCGAACTCGGGAACTACAGTCTTGAGGGGAAAGAGGTCGAAAACTTGATTGATCTAATCATTGATAACGGTGTTTACATTGATCCAACATTGGTCCTCTGTGATGCAAGGACTAGTGATTTCGTGCCATTAGTGGATGATTTAAATTTCTTTCTTAACGACAGTACTGAAAATTATGTAGTAAGAATGAGAAATCTGAAAAGTAGATTTTATGATCAGCAGTGTATTAAGAAATTAATGGAAAATTCTGTAGAATTTGTTCGTCGAATTTATGAAAGAGGAGGCACAATAGTCACAGGAACTGATCCTGTATCTATAGAAATTCTGCCTGGATATGGAATAAAGAGAGAGATAGAAATCCTAATAAATGAAGTCGGTGTACCCTTGGTGGAAGCAATCAAGATGGCAAGCTTAAACGGTTCTCAGATTCTTGGGATTGAAGATGATCACGGATCAATCGAGAAAGGGAAAATTGCGAATCTCAGTATAATGGATGGAAATGTGGTAAATGATTTAAAGGCACTATATAGAACTGAAATCGTATTAAAGAATGGTGAGATATACAAAACATCGGAACTATTGAAGTCAGTCGAAAACAAAATAAGTTTCGGAAACTGGACCCCAAACGATAAAGAATGAAACGAACTATAACACCAGATATGACGTCAGCCTCCTTCGTCGGCCGATCGCATATCATTCACCGTTGTCTGGGATTGAGAAACACCTAGCACTACCGAGATCTTCGGGTTGTTTGTATGAATGGGGAACTCAATTGTGAATTCACATGTGGCCCTAAAGTGAAACAATGATTATATTTGCATTGTGAAGCCATCTAGAAAGTATCGGACTGTTGTTCGCTATAGGGACTATTTTGATAAGATCTTTGCCGCTCAACGAACCAAGGCTAAAGAGAAGATAATCTGGACTCTGGAACTAATAGAGGACTTGGAAATGGTTCCAGAGAGGTATTTGAAACACCTTACCGATACTGAAGGATTGTATGAGATAAGTGTGAAGTTCAGGAACCGATATTTTTCGAATATTTTGCTTCTTTGATGTGGACAAATTGGCAATTCTGATGAACGGATTTCAAAAGAAGTCCCGGGAAATACCAAAATTTCAAATTGATCAAGCGATAAAAATCAGAAGAGAATATGAGCGCGAAAAGGAGTGAAATCAGAACTTTGGAAGAACTGAAGGAAGAGCATTTTGGCAAGCAGGGAACTCCAAGACGAGAACAATTGGAGCAAGGCTACCAAGATTTCAAAATAGGAGTTTTGCTGCAGGAAGCCAGACTAAAAAAGGGAATGACTCAACAAGAGTTGGCCGACAAAGTGGGAACAACCAAATCTTACATTTCGAAGATTGAGAATAATATAAAGGAAGCACGTCTGTCGACATTGAAAAAGATAGTCGAACTTGGATTCGGTGGAGAACTTGAATTATCAATTAAGCTTTGAAAACAACCCCAGATAACAACGGCTCACCACGGCATTTCAGGCTATCGCCAGGCCACGCCGGGTAGCCCCTGACGTGTGTGACTTGAATACTCTCATGATGATCTAGATATCAAAGGATATTTTGATACGATAGATCATGAACTATTAATGAAAGGACTAGCCCATTATTGTCAAGACAAATGGGTGTTGCTGTATGCTGAAAGATGGATAAAGGCAGGAGTAATTACCCGGGAGGGAATGTATCAAGAAAGGTTAACAGGTACACCCCAAGGAGGAGTGATAAGTCCCTTATTATCCATTCTATTTCTCCATATAGTATTTGACAAATGGATGGAGAAGTACCATCCGGAGAAACCTTTGAACGATATGCCGATGACATTGTGGTGCATTGTAAAACAGAGAGGCAGGCAAATTATATGAAGCGGATGATTAGAAATCGACTGCCTGATTGTAAATTGGAGATGCACTCGGAGAAAAGCAAAGTAGTAAACCTACGAGGTCGCTCCGAGAAGAAATATCCAAGAGGATATGACTTTCTTGGATTTACAATAAAGACACATGTGATTCAATGTCGTGATAAAGCACAAGGGTAATGCCGGGGTTATTTGTAAGCCGTAAGTCAAAGCAGAGTGTTTTCAAGAAATTCAGAGACATGAAATTGCACAATTGGAGAAAGCCGATTACCGAGCTAGCCGAGGCGCTCAATCCAATCACCAGAGGACTCCATAATTACTATGAGAAATTTTGGAAAGGGATGATGTCCATGTCTGGCATCACCTAAATATCCGATCACTCAAATGGGTCAAATGGGAAAAGGGCTTGAATGTGCGAGCCGCCCGAAAATGGCTACGTAGTCAATTCAAACTTAATCCCGGATTATTTCTACAT
This sequence comes from Saprospiraceae bacterium, assembly GCA_050298535.1. Lineage (GTDB taxonomy): Bacteria > Bacteroidota > Bacteroidia > Chitinophagales > Saprospiraceae > JABDMH01. The sequence continues at coordinate 11,704 of JBNKUI010000019.1, read as the reverse complement.
TGGCAATGGGTACATCCATGAAATCAAATTATGAAAATATTGATTTCGTGATTTGTAAACCTGAAGAGCCGTATGAAGGGAGACTTTCACGTACGGATCTGTGAGAACGTAGGGGTGAGATTCCCCTGCGTGACTCAATTAAATGACTGTCAGAAAGACCAATAGGAGCAAACTAGTATCGGCTACTGCTTTTATGCTCTAAACGTTATCTCGGATTAAGAATGGACCTAGATGTTCGTTACCTTAATAAAAGCATCCTCTTGGAATCCCGATGAAATACCCGTCAAAGTCATGGAAAGTTATCTTGCATAGTGTACCACAATTTGGGCATGAAGAAGATTCGTCATATCATCTATTTTAGGAGGTACTTTGCAGACTTCTATGATGCACAGACACTGAAGGTTAGAGAAAAGATCATACGCAACAAATACCTGGTCGCTATGTAGGAGCGACGGGTGATGGTAATCTAAGTTTCCTTGATCATAGCAGAGCAATAAAAATTAAAAAGGAATATTTCGATGGGAAAGACTAAAAGGATAACAACATATGAGGAGCACCTTAAAAAGCAATACGGTGAACTCGGCACTGAACGTAGAGACGAATTTGAGGCTAAGGCCAAAGCTTTCATAATTGGTGAAATGCTCAAGGAGGAACGCCTAAATGCAAAACTGACACAAGAAGAATTAGCGAATAAGATTGGTGCCAAGAAAAGCTATATTTCAAGAATTGAGAATGGAAAGACTGACATTCAATTGTCAACTTTATATAGGATTTTCGAGTTGGGTCTCGGCAAACGGATCACTATTTCAGTCAATTAACTATATATCTATAACTCTAGTCTTTTAAGACTTTTTCGATTGTTTCTTTAGCGCCAGAATGGCTTCCCTTATAAACTATCATTCCTTCAGAATTGATCACCATTACAGTGGGATATGTATAAATTCCTAATGTATCCATCAATTCCTGTGTTCCTCTTCCTACCGGAAAAGAATATCCTTCTTCTTCGATCGATGTAAATAATTCATCTCTACCATCTTGCCTCATCGGACGATTTACAGCATAGATTTCAACATTTTGATTGTCTTTATGCTGGTCATAAAGAGATTGTAGTTCAGGAAACTTACTCCAACAAGGAGCACATCCTATGAACCAGAAATCTAGGACGGTGATCTTGCCATTTTGTGAAGTATTGTCAATGAGTGAACCTTCCTTTGTTGAAAAACTAAATGCTGGAACGTCATAAACCGTTAGGTCAGTTTCATCAAAGGTTGTTACAAAACTTTGCCAGTTTTTTTCCACGCCAAAATAAAGTGATAAGGGCAAAACAAAAAGCAAGGCAAGAACCTTAAAGTCTTTATTTTTATTGAAATAATATCCAGCTAGAACTGCAGAAATTATAGTTATGTAAAAGGTGAGTGTATTTAATGCGAAGGTAAATCGAGAACTTAGCGATTTAGGTATAAATACTAAAAACCAAGCAAGGACGATCGCAATAATAACATATCTAGCGCTCATCCTATTTTCGGTAAGTTTTAAGGATAAAAAGGTTAGACTACCTAATAAAATAAATAGTAACGGATGGTTGAGATGGCGTGGAAAACCTGCGAAGCCCATACCTAACATGATTGAAATGACCAGAATGGCAACAGTCAGGAGAAAGGTCAAAATAAAGGCTCCAAGATTGATCCAAGAAAACTTCATTGTATTGCAATTATTGAAATTCTAAATATCTTTTAAGTCATGTGGGCTTTTGCTTATTAACTACCCATATTAGAAGTAAAGGTATTTAGATCATCCATGTGAAAATTGTAAAAATCGGAGATTTTTGCCTGCTGCTTCACATACTGAGAAGGAGTCACACCTGCAATTGACTTAAAATCCTTGATAAAATGTGATTGATCGAAATAGTGATGTTCTATTGCCACATGAGTCAGGGACTTGCCGGGAAGCAGAGCCAGTTTATTCAATGATTGATTAATCCGTTCAATTTTTCGAATATAACTGGGTGAGAAACCGGTGGTGTCTTGAAATATTTCTCTAAACCTGCGAGTGGATAGGCACAATTCTTCAGAGAGTTCTCGAATACTAATTTTTAAATTCGATTTCATCAAAAGTACGGCATGGTTAACTCTATCATTAAATAGGTGTGTTTGGATTCTATCAGCAAGAAATTGTTCTATAGTCTCGAATATGCCGAGCGTTGATTTTGAATCATAGATTCGCCCTAATAGCTCTTCATGCTCTAATCTGGGAAAAATATCTTCTAAAGAAAGGATTTCATTAGGAAAATTAGTTTGAGGAATTCCTGTAAAGTAGTACAATCCATAAGGCTTGAATTGAACATTAACAAATTTGAGGTTTTTTGTCTTTTTCAGAGCTACTGGTGATTTACAAGAAGCGTAAAGCAGTGCTTTTCCTTCCTTGTTATGATACGCTATTGAATCATCATTCAATGTGATTGTCATGTTGCTTGAACCGTTCGGAATCAGTCCAAACCATCCATTACAGTCATCGATTTCCTCCATCTCAATTAAGCCCATACAACATACTGCCATTGCAACGCTAGGGTTCTTTGGTTTGTAAAGGTTCCCTTTCATTGAAGAATTTTGTTTCTTTTGAGATGAAATAATCAAGGAGATCTTTGTAAAATAAGGATAATGTCGAAACATCTCAAATTTCGCCAGTCAGTATAGTAGGGTTAATTTTAAGCAGGAAAGTTTCAAAGCTTCCTATTTTAGGTACACAAAAATCGATTTCCAAATCCCAGATTTGGAATGAGAGTCCGGGGGACCTTCAAGAGAGTGAACCGCGAAGCGGATGGGTTTGGAAAAAGCGCCATGAAATCATAGAACATATTTTTTGATGTGCAAGTGATTATCGACTCAAGGAGAGATGAAGGTCTGGGAGACCTTCAAACGAGTGAACCGCGCAGCGGATGGGCAAGCAAAAGACAGTGGGATATGGACCACACGCTGGTGCGAGGGAGGCATAAAGTAGAGACAGAATACCGATTAGCTGCTATTTGTTACAACTTAACTAGAGTAGTATCTCTAATCGGAATCGAAGGTCTGAAAATACGTCTAATTAAGCTCCAAAAAGGGCTTTTTTCGACTATTTTTGGACTACCACACACCATGAAGTGTTACATTACCAATTACATTGAAAATTTGACATTGAACAGACGTGCTGTGGGACCGATAATTATAGCTCACAGGAGCTGTTATTAGGGGTTATTGTGGGTACTCGCGTTGTAGCACATATAGAAAATTATAATGATGAAAGAATTAAAAACAGATTACTGTATCCTCGGGGGGAATAAATACGTGCTACAACATGGTATATAATGCATGGCTACCTAACGTCAGCCACGTTACCATATACTCACCCGTGTGCGTAATAATGACCAGTCATGAAGGATAACTTGATCACACTACGAATTTGAAAAAGACAATTAGAAATAAGGAACAGAAATGGATTTAAATTGGCTATACGCTATTCGCCAAGGAAGGTCCGAAAGGGCTGAAGGTTGATACGATAGCCAAATTGCTAAATACCAGCAGATCCTCATTCTACTATCATTTTGTAGAAATTGAAATCTTCCAGACTTCACTACTTCATTATCATGTTGAAAGGGCAAAGCTGATGGCTGCTACAGCACTTGAATGCAATAATTTGAACCCCGACCTTATTGATGCCATCATATTCTACAAACGGGATTTGTTATTTAACAGACAACTTAGAATTTATCGGCATATGCCCGAATATGCTGAGTATATAGAAAAAGCTCATCGTCCTGTAGAACAAGCATTTCTAAAGATTTGGGCAAAAAAATTCAACCTTGAAAACAACCTAAGCACAGCCCAAATGCTATTACGGCTGGTAGTGGATAATTTCTATATGAGAATATCAGAGGAAAACTTGAATTTGGATTGGCTCACAAACTATTTAAATGAGGTAGTTGAAATGGCCGGGGGAATTAAAAAAGGCTGACTGAACACCATCTTACTGTACACCTCTGTCTATAAATATTAATTGGGTCTCTGTAAATTTGTGCATTCATAAATGAAAATTTATTCGGATGCCTTTATTACATCGTCTTAAGTATTTAATCGCCTATGCTATTCCATTCAGTGTTTTTGTATCGCTAACCCTCAAAGGTGAGTACTCATTTATAGCCCTAGCATTTGCCTTTGGATTTATACCACTCGTTGAGCTGTTCTTTTCAGGCTCAGAAAAAAACCTGAGCAAGCTAGAACAGGCAATTGTAAAGGAAGACCGGTTTTATGACCTGCTCCTTTACGGCATGGTACCCGTACAATATGGCCTATTTTTCTACTATCTCTACAGCATAGGAAATCCAGACCTGTTGATGTATGAAAAAGTGGGAATGACCCTTGCTATGGGTATTTCCTGCGGGGTATTGGGTATAAATGTGGCGCATGAGTTAGGTCACCGAAGTACCCGTTTTGAGCAAACGCTCAGTAAGCTTTTGCTGCTTACATCTCTCTATATGCACTTCTTCATTGAGCACAATAGAGGCCATCATAGGCATGTTTCTACAGATGAAGACCCGGCTTCCAGCCGTCTTGGCGAGTGGGTGTACACCTTTTGGTTCCGTTCAGTCGTTGGTGGCTGGCTGTCAGCCTGGAAACTGGAAGCTGAAAGACTCGGTAAGAAGAACCAACCCATTTTTAGTCTGCAGAATGAGATGTTAATCCTGCAACTGACCCAGGCAGCCTTTGTGGGTTTGGTTTTCGCTCTCTTCGGTTGGCAGGTAACCCTCTATTTCTTTGCGGTGGCAGTCTTTGGTTTTCTATTACTCGAAACGGTAAACTACATTGAGCACTATGGACTAAGAAGAAAGAAAGAAGGCGAATTCTACCAAAGAACCCTTCCGGTACACTCCTGGAATTCCAATCATCCCGTTGGCAGGCTCGTACTTTTTGAGTTGTCACGACACTCCGACCACCACTACATTGCCAACCGGAAGTTTCAAACGCTGAGAAACTTCGAAGAAAGTCCGCAAATGCCTACGGGTTATCCCGGAATGTTGCTTTTGTCTCTTGTCCCGCCTTTGTGGTTTTTGGTAATGCACCGAAAGCTTGATTCGCTCCGAACTACTCCAATTGGAAGCGCTCTAGCATAGTTTAATCATTCAATCTCAGCACCATGAAAACTACCTTGATCAGCAGAAAATCCTCTAATTCCATGAATCGAACGTTTACCCTGCCCGTAAAAAAGGTAGTTAAAGAGACGGAAGATGCGACTTCTTTTTACTTCGACATAAGCAATCAAGAAGATGTATTCAGGTATAAACCTGGCCAGCATCTGATTCTTCATTTTATCATTGAAGAGAAAAAAGTATCCAGAGCCTACTCACTGTTTACAGCTCCTCACGAAGACGATTTTGCCCTAACTATCAAAAGAGTAAATGGTGGCTTAGTTTCCAACTACATTAATGATACCATAAAGGCCGGAGATAAGATTGAAGTCAGCTCTCCAAGAGGATTATTTTCAGTAAAAGAAGATCCAGGCGAACCCAAGGCTTACTACTTTTTTGGTGGCGGAAGTGGCATTACACCACTGCTTTCCAACATAAAAACTGTCTTAAAGCTACAGCTATCGAGCCAGGTTTTCTTTCTGTATGGAAATAGAAACAAAAACTCCATCATCCACCATCAGGTGCTGAACGAGCTCCAAAAGGAATGTCCCGGTCGTTTGCATATTGAACACGAACTAGAAAGCGAAGGTGGATTTTTCGGTAAAGGTTTGCTCAGCAATTTACTGCAGGCGAAAACAGGCTGGATAGACAGAAGACGCATTCTGTACTTCCTCAAAGACAACCCTTCTAACCTACTAGCCGAATACTTCATTTGCGGTCCTACAGGTATGATGAATAATGTGGAAGATATTCTCTCCGAGTTAGGAACTGACCCGGCCAATGTTCATATAGAGCGATTCGGTTCCGACCTGCTGTCCGTCTCAGAACCTGACGATTCGGATGTGAAAGTGAAAACCGCAGAGTTGACCTTCAACAAAGAAGGGATCAGGAAAGTCATCCCAATTGCAGGAAGCAAAACGCTATTCGAATCATTAACTAAGGCCGGTGAAGATATCCCACACAGTTGTTTGTCTGGTTCCTGCGCCAGTTGTGCGTGCAGAATAAAGAAAGGCAAGGTTAAAATGAAGCAGTGCCATGCCTTGAACGAAACGCAGCTGAAGGACAATTTTATTTTGTCTTGCCAGGCCATTCCGCAGACAAAAGTGATTGAGGTTGACTTCGATATTATTTGAAACAGAGAAGAATAATTAACGAGCGCACAACAAAAGTATAAACGCAATAGCGGTTTGGGTGCTTATTCAAACCGCAACAGGAATGCGCTTAAGTGAGGCATTAAATGTGCGGATCACGGGTATCGATGGAGAATGTAGGTGCGGTATCGGGCATGGTGTCCGTGCTCCACACATTTGGCTCAGATCTCAAGTATCATCTACATTGTCACAGCCTAATTACTTTTGGAGGATTGCGGGGAACGGAGTGGGTGTGGCCAAGACGTCGAAAGAAAATAGCCTCGTTTCGGGCCATGAGCGGGATGTTTAGGACGGTATTTATGAAAGGTCTGCATCGATTAGTAAATCGAGGTGATGTGCAGTAGCGTGATTATGCAGACCTGTGCCGGGAGGTATGTTCCGTGCGTTGGAATGTACGCAGCACGTACCCTTCAATGGACACCGGGCGGATAGAGGACTACCTGGCTCGCTATATCAACCGAACGGCCATAACGAGCAGTCGGCTTCGGCTATATAAGGATCAGTAAAAAGTAACCATTTTATACAATGACTATCGGAATCAGCCAATAGGGCAAGCAGCGCCAAAGTGTATTAAGATGCTCGATCCGCTGACGGCTATGCAACAAATCCTGCGGTATCTGTTACCTCCGTACTTCCAAAAATGTCGCTACTATGGCATCTTGTCTACATCCACGTTTCGCAGTGTGAAAAGATAAGATCGACACGACACTACTCCGAAATGGTCAGACCATTCGTACGCTTTTCCAAATCCTGCATCACCTACTGGGACATCCACCGACTACCTGTCCAAACTGTCAAAGTACATTAGAAAAGAGTCCCGTGCCTAAAGACCGCCAATATCTACACCTCATCTTGCCCATCGCGATTGCATCTCGTGCCCCTCCTTTATTCACTCACTCAATAGGGACAAGATGATCAGAGACAAGCGATGTGCCTGGTATGTTTATGTCCACTGCAAAGCCCTGGTCGTCATCAGACCTTCTGAGACAGAGCCGTTGATGCATGGTATCGTAGTGCGCAACTTAATCTATACTATCCGCCCCTACTTCCTCCCCACAGATGAAGCAAAACCACTATCTTACGTCAAACAAAGGCCAACGCGTTTCCCTAATGTCGGATTCGTTCAACTGAAAAATCTGTGACAGATGGAGGCTCAGTTGCATGCCACCGGTAAATAGACGCAGATATTCCTTTGAGTTCTCTCCCATTATTTAGTTGCGAGACTACAGAAAAAGTACTTACTTTGTAATAACGTGTAAATAATGAGTCATGGAAGTAAAAATCATTAGGATTGGGAATTCAAAGGGATTGCGGCTGAGCAAGACAATACTAGACAAGTATGATCTCAAAGACAAAGTTGAATTGGTACTTGAAAATGACTATCTGATAATAAAAGCGGTAACAAATCCACGGGAAGGATGGGAAGATCAGTTTGTTAAAATGCATCAGAGGGGTGATGACACTTTATTAATAGATGATGTATTTGAGGACGAACATTTTGAAGAATGGAAGTAAGTCAGTATCAGATAGTAACGGTTAATTTGGATCCCACTATCGGAAGTGAAATTAAGAAGACCAGACCATGCGCCGTTATCTCACCAGATGAGATGAATCGGCATTTGAGAACCATCGTAATTGCCCCCTTGACCTCTACAAGGAACAATTACCCTACGAGAGTAAAGGTCATAATAGAAGGAAGAGTCAGTCGAATTGCGCTGGACCAGATACGGACAATAGATAAGGCAAGAATAGTGAAGATTGGTAACCGCATTAGTGAGGAGGAGATTATAGAACTGAAATCGATCATTAGAAGAACCTATGTAGAATAAGAACGGGAGAGAACACCGTTCAGCACGCCAGCCTCGTTATCACTTCAGGCGGTCGGCTGCACTCAAACGTCAGACTGCGCAATAACGTATATGTAGGAAACTAAAATATGACCACGTAAATTCGTATCTTCTAGCGTGATAAACCATCCAATCATGCATTATCAAGAAGCTGGGCGAATGAGTCCCTACGAAGGAAGGGATGAAGGTCCTGTGGAAACGTGTGGGTTACGGAGGCCGTCCGTGATCAGCGTCGTCCAGAGGGAGATAATAGAGGACAGGCGATGCACATCTTGGATGGGTGCATTATTTCATTCATCTGCCAACCGGTGATCCATGCAACACCAGGACAAATGGGGCCGAATTTGTAGCAGTAGACAAATTCGGTAATATTTATGGTGGCGAGCCAGGCCCTAGAAAGCTACAAAAGTATATTAGAGTTCGACCATTAGCTTCAAGACTCATTCAAGTAACATTAAACAGCTCCTAGCATTGTCTGAATTTTCTTAGGAATAGTTAATGATAGGGCATACAACAAAGTGCAAAATGTTCATAGCCAACAAAAGCGGGCCACGCTATTTGCACCGAACGTTGTGACCCATAAAATTGAAATAATAAAAAGGAAAAAAAGGAAAGGCAATTGATGTAAACAACAATACTATGATAATGAAATTAGTCAGCATATTTTCTATAATTCTCCTTGCGTTAGCGGTCAATAAAGCTGAGGCTAAAGTTGTCCGGATTGTGGTTGAGGAGCACATAGTAATAGCTAATGGACATGATTTTGGTAGGACGGGGCAATATGAAAAAATCCGAGGAGTCATCTACTATGAGGTTGACCCCAAACATCAGGCTAACCTTGCCATAGTCGATCTGCAATTTGCCCCCAGAAATGCCAGAGGTATGGTCGAATTTTCCGGAGACTTCATGTTGATCAAGCCTGTGGATATGAAAAAGGCAAATGGACGATTACTTTATGAAGTTAACAACCGAGGCCGGATCTTTACATTCCCAAGCCTTAATGGCGGACGGCTAAGTAATAACCCTGAAACCTTAGAACAATTGGGTGAGGGCTTCTTCATGCACCAAGGATATACCTTTCTTTTTAGTGGCTGGAACTGGGATGTTACTAAAGGTGACGATCGGTTTCAATTTGAAGTCCCCAATGCTAAGAACGGAACACAAACATTCCGGCAGAAAATAGCCGCAGAAATTATTAATAATGCGAATTTAGGGAATCTGGACGCTATGCCCTTTGCCCAAGGTAATAGTCGTTGCTATCCCGCTGCTAATTTCCCCAATAATGAGAAGGATGTGCTAACCATAAGAGACAACCCTGAAGGACAAAGGTTTAGGCTAACAAATGATCAATGGAGCTATTCCTCGGTAAGAGACGGGGAAGTTGTGCCCGATGCTCGCAGCTTATTTATAAAAGGTGGCATTCAACCTGGTAAAATTTATGAGTTGATCTATGAGGTAGAGAACCCCAAAGTGGTAGGCTTAGGTTTTGCAGCAGTAAGGGACATTTTGTCTTTTTTCAAATTTGAAAATAATGACGCGTATGGTTTTTCCAATCCATTGGTATTAGAAAATGAACAGGGGCAAGAATTCGCAATGAAATACACCTACGTTTACGGCTATTCTCAGCCCGCTCGATTTATTACCCAAATGCTCATGCAGGGCTTCCATGTAGACGAAACCGGGCGTATGGTGATAGACGGTGCTCGCATGCATGTAGGTGGTGGTGGGAAAGGTGGATTTAACTCCTGATTTGCAAAGACCACAAGTTATCCTATGCACTTGGAAGGCAACTATATGCCGGCCGACTATCCACCTTTTAACTTTCTGGCTGACGATGATCCTGAATCAGGAGGGAACAATGACGTGTTGGCGGTAGCTAAAACACTTGGAAAGATTCCTAAGATTATTGTTACCAACAACGCAGCTGAATATTGGGACCGTTCAGCTTCATTGATTCATACCAATTTGGACGGTAGCAAGGATGCCAGCATTCATGAAAACGTGAGAATTTTTTTGACCAATGGAGCCCCTCACGGACCAGCAAGGAGCAGACACGTTGACGTTGCAGAGCATTCAGTAAGTACAATCGATGCTGACTTTGTAGTAAGATCAACCCTGATTATGCTGGATGAATGGGCATCAAAAGACATAAAACCGGCAGATAGCAGATATCCGAGATTAGACCGTGATGAATTAATCACCGCTGTTGAACATAAGCAACAAATGCCTCTCATACCCGGAATGCGGCATCCAGGCACCAATCTCCATCCTCCCCTATGCGAATATGGTACTGATTTTTGGAGCAAAGGAATCATGACTAATATACCGCCTATTATTACTGGGCATTATCCTACATTCGTGCCGGCAATAGATACAGACGGCAATGGACTGGGAGGTATCCGCCTGCCAGATATAACTGTTCCTTTGGGCACCTACCAAGGATTTAACCCCCGAAAACAGCACGCTAATGCACCTGATTACTTGGTGGGTCACGTTGGTTCTTTCTGGCCGTTTGCCACTACCAAAAAAGAGCGAATAAAAAATGGTGATCCACGGCCTAGTTTAGAAGAGCGATATGGAGGGAAGAAAGAGAACTATATAGAACAAGTGATCATGGAAGTTAATAAACTACTCACGGATCGGTTGCTTACCCGAGAAGATGCTGATAAGATTATTGCAGAAGCAAAAGTGAGAAGTTGGCCACCGCTGATGCTGGAAACCAATCCCTTTTGGGAACAGCAAAACAAGAAAAAAGACTGATAGTTTAGTCTGTCAGTCAAGACATATAGGGGAGGAGCTTTAGTATTATTAATAATTCAGCAAAACTAAAAGGCAGATGGCAGCACTTGTCGAATTGATAAAAGTCAGGCAAACAAATGAATACGGGTCACAAAACAGCATACAACGATCATCCCCAGCAAAACTGGTCACACCGTGTTTGCGAGCATTGCCAGCAAACAAACAAACTATGGAATTATAAAATGGAATGAGGAGACTAATTATCATAATAATTATTAGTGGTGTAATCTACCAAAACTACGCACAAACAGTTGAAGCAATTTCGAATGGCCTAACTAAGGATTTAGAAGAAATCTATTCACAAAGACATATTGTTGGCTTCTCTGTAGCTATTGTGAACCAGGAAGAAATCTTGTTCAACAAAGGATTTGGGTATGCTAATAAGAAGGAAAATATAGAGTACACGGGGAATACCATTCAGAATATAGCGTCCATTTCAAAAACATTTATCGGTGTGGCCTTATTGAAGGCTCAGGAAATGGGAAAACTTGATTTGGATGATTCCATCAACAAATACTTACCTTTTGAGGTTAGAAATCCTTTCTTCCCTGATGAACCCATTACCATCCGGCAACTGGCCACACATACCTCCAGTATCAAAGACCCTTCCAGGTATGAGAAAAATGGGTATGTGTTAATAGAAGAAAATCACGGAGAGGTCAAGGTAAATAGCAATTTTCGACCTACTGAGGATATGATGAGCCTGGACTCTTTTTTGGAAAAAATATTGAGTAAAAATGGAGAAT
>JBNKUI010000018.1:0-21941 GCA_050298535.1 Saprospiraceae bacterium | reverse complement strand
AAAGATGATACATCTTCTGCTCCCTCCAAATAGGAGGCTACTATGGGAAACATCTCCTCGGATCGCTTTCTAGTCATTTTTGATCCGAAAGCTAATCCTTAATTAAGCCTCATACAATACGTCGTTGGCCAAACGCTTACGGAATGAATATAATAATGGGAACTATGACGAAGCTCTGTCAGTGCTAAGTCGAGGAACCCAGATAGACTCCACCAATACACGCATTTTTTTTCTTAAAGGAAGAGTTCTTGTCAAACAAAAGAAGGTCGATGAGGCCATGGAGAACCTTATGTATGCAATAGCTAATGACACATCTGATCTTATCAAATATTCATACATCCAAAGGGACTCGTCTATCAAGGAATTATGGACTCATCCAAAGTGGCAAAACTTACTCTCCTCCCTGGAGCTGCGAGTCTGCGGAGAGAATCTCGATCTATTTAGAGAATTAATGTCTATACAGAAGGCAGATCAGAAATATAGGAACCAGGCTATTAGTGCTGGCAAGAAGTATGGATGGGAGTCTGAACAGGTACTAGAACTAAATAAGCGACTAGAAGAGGTGGACTCGGTGAATTTGGTAAAAATTGATGATATTATTGGAGAGTATGGATATCCAGGTAGGAAATTAGTAGGGCAAGCAGCGGGAGTTACATTTTTTGTAATACAACATTCAGATTTAGAGGTACAAAAGAAGTATTTCAACCTTCTAGAGGAAGCTGCAAATAGAGGATATTGCATTCTCCAGGTTAGCTTTGATAGAAGATCGAATCCTGATTCAGGATGGGAAAAAGCAAAAGTACGGAACACAAGTTTGTAGAGACTCTATCACAGGACTTGCAGAGTTTTGCCCCATGGATGATCTTGAGTTAGTGAGAAAAGGGAGAAAGGCAGTTGGATTACCGACATTGGAATCATATGCAAGAAGGTCGGGCGTTACTATAAGATAAATTGGGACCAACAGGGTGCGATGATACGACCCCGCCCCTTCGACGCTAAAAAGACTGAAAGAACTATGGCAAGAATCACGGAGCCAGGAAAAGATTTTGGAATCATAGGATAGCGCTTGGAGGGGCGATGCAAGTACCCTGAACGTATGCTTAATAATGAATAAATGAGTCGATTTGAAAAGCATAAAAAGTATATAGTCGAAAAATTGAAAGGGTCTTATTCAGTGCTAGAAGTGCAGAAAATAAGTAAGATGCCGAGAGAAGTGAAATACTTTACATGGTCAATTGGTTGGGAAGCTGAAATAGATTAATATTATGAACTTAAATGCAGTAATGGCAAGGGAGAGCAAACAGTAATTTTTTGCCAGTTAGTCACTTTTTTCAATCTCTTCATTCTGCAGTCATTATTCTTTAAGCAAGATGGAAGTAAATATGATAGAATATATACTTAAAAGAGTATACTTGGCAATTCATAACATGTGACCTGGGATCTAGACAAGGTGTAATCATTAAATGGCTTTGAATCTAGAGACACAAATATCAGATTTTTGAAAATGGGCAAAAACCACTACCAAGGAATATGCCAAAAGTATGGGAATAAATCAAAACTGAAGTAATAAACAGTATTGAAAATCATGTCCAAGGCATTATAAATCAGGACCATGAAAAAGTCATGAAGTTTTATGTGAAAGAGAATTACATACTTTATGGTGATGGTAAATATTGGGGCGATTATAATGCAGTATATTATATTTGGGGGACTTGGCTACCAAAATGGAAAATAGAATACCAAATGGGAATTAAAAAGCCATAAAATTCATGTCTTTTCCTCATTTTTCATGATCCTTAATTGCTCGCGAAACCTATCAATCTCACTTAATTCTTCTTTGCAGTTCATTTTTGGGGCTCGTATATGCACCAGTGAATTTACGAATCAATGTTAAGACTGTGGAATTACCTTTTATACCATATCGGGAGCGATATTCTTCCTTGGTGATCTTTCCAACAATGGGTCATTATGCTCCGGAATATCCATAGTTATAGTCCTACTGTTTTTCCACTATTTCTTCGTCCTACTATTCTTTGGGCTCAGCAGAAAAATCGACCCCTTCCTCTATGGTAAGTGTGGCATTATCCTCAATGGTAAGCTCTTTGCAAAATGCACTTTCACTAGTGAATAAAACAGGGCCGGTTGCTACGTTCGGGATGATGACATCATCTTCCATTGTAGGCACATTGGCTGGTGACCAGTTACATGCTAAATTCCAATTAGAATTGATCGCCCCTGTCCACGTCCGAATCCCGGCAGCTAGGGTGTCCGGTGTGTTAAGTGTTGTTTTTATCGTCAAATCAAAAGTGCAAGTACCATTGGTGGCGGTGAAGTACAAGGTATCAGTGGCCAGTATAGGGTTTTCCGCCAAGAAAGTATTGCCAGCTTGGTCGTAATCCCCCACCTTTTCGGTGAGGGCTTCATCGCTAAACCATTCGTCTAATACAGTAAAAGAGTTAGTACTACCTATCTGTAGGGCATTACTTGCGACATACCCGCACTCCAGGGCAACGGGTTCGATGACGATGCCATTGTTGCTCACATTGGGGACAGAATTATCAGAAGTATAGGACACGATGCCGTCGTTAGTAAAAGTACCCGTGTTTGTATGCGTGGCAGTGGTGTTGAAGTAGAAAAGGGCATCGTTGTCGACGGTTCCCTCATTTATAAACCCATTTTCCAGCCTAACAATGGAGCAGTCCTCGTTGAACCAAGTACCTGATGTATTATTTATACCAGCGCCTGTCCCAGTGTTGGAACCTATGATGACCTCCCCATTACCCTGGTTGTAGAAATTGTTCTTGTTGTGGATACCTATTGTAGAGGCTTGTGCGATTAGAATGGTTCCACTGTTATAAAAAGTACTGACATTACCAACGTCATTGTTAGTGATGCCGGTAACACCGATAGCTCCGGACTGGGTGCCGATGTTCAGTTCTGCACTGGAAGAATTTACGAAAGTAGCCCCGTTTCTGTTTACTATTCCATGCTGATCTATATTGTCTAAGTAAATCATCCCGCCCAAATTGTTGAAATCCGAATTGTAGTTATCGATACCATTGATGCCAATGTCACCGCTATCGTTTCCAAGCCATATTGTACCCGTTGAGCTGTTGGTGAAGGTTCCCCCGTTGTCGTTGTTTATCCCGTTCCAAGTGGTTCCGTCCACCCCCAGTTCACCGTTGTTTAGCAATACGCCCTTGTTTGTGATGCCGTGGCCCTCAGAACCCTGTACATTCAACGTGCCATCGTTGGTCAGCATCCCGTTCGCCAGAACAGTAAGTGATTTGATGGTAAAGAAATCCCCGCTACTGATGACCGGGGCGTTTGTCACGTTTGGGATGGTGACCTCATCGTCTGCAGTGGGTACATTGGAAGGTAACCAGTTGCAGGCTTCACCCCAATCAGTACTGATTGATCCAGTCCAGGTTCGCTGCCCGGAGGGAAAAATGCTGGACGAGGCTGAAACTGTGGTTGCTATACTTAAATCGAAGATGCAGGAGCCACTGCTTGCAGTAAAATACAAGGTATCATTTGCCAATAGCTGATTAGTCGCTGTAAAGGTGTTGTCCGCTTGGTCGTAATCGCCGGCCTTGTTAGTTAGAGACGTATCGTTGAACCATTCGTCCAATACAGTAAAAGTGTTACTGCTACCTATCTGAAGGGCATCACTTGCGAAATACCCGCACTCCAGTTCAATTGGTTCAACGACGATGCCGTTGTTGCTGACGTTCGGGACAGTATTATCAGTAGTATACGACAAGATACCATCGTTGCTAATGGTCCCTGTGTTGGTATGTGTGGCAGTGGTGTTGAGGTAGAAAAGGGCATCGTTGTCTATCAGGCCTGCATTACTCAGGCTGTTGAAAAAAGAAGCAACGGAGCATCCCTCGTTGTTCCATACACCCGTAGCGGAATTGAGCAGACCAGCTACCCCAGCGTTTACCCCCAACGTCACTTCGCCACCCATCTGGTTTTTGAAATCTGTTTCGTTGACAATACCATAAGAAGTGGCCTTGTCTATCTGGACGGTAGAAGCGAAATTTATCATAAAGCCTGAAGCACCGGTATTGAATATGCCCGCTCCTCCGATGCTCCCGGATTGGGTGCCGATGTTTAGTTCGGAGCTGGCGGAGCCGGCAAAATAGGCATTGTCATTGAAAAAGGCATGATCAGCGGTGTTGTCAATGTACACTGTTCCAGCGAGGTTGTTGAAAAGTGCCAGGTTGGCGTTTCGGACACCGTAGCTGCCGATGTTTCCGCTGTCATTGCCTAACCACATTACACCCGAGCCTTCATTGGAGATGGTCGCACCGTTTTTATTTTCTATCCCGGAACCAGAGGTATTGTCCACCCGTAGTTCCCCATAGTTGTTCAACTCGCCCTCATTTGAAATACCGTCAGCGGTCGATCCCATAACGCTCAGTGTTCCATTGTTGCGCAGTTTGCCATTTACCGACACGGTGAGGGATTGGATATTGGCTGTGTTACCGCTCTGGATGATGGGGTTGTTGGTGGCCGGCAAGACGAGCGCCACATCGCTACTGCCGGGCACAATGTCACCCGCCCAGTTGCTAGCTTCGTGCCAGTCGGTATTGGTGCAACCCGTCCAAAGGGTGCCCTCTTCGGTGGTCACGACGCCATTGTTGACCATGATGAAACCGCCACCATTGAGGTTTTGGATGATGCCGTTGTTGGTAGTCAAACTGTTGGTCAAAGATGAATAGTCAATGATGTAACCATTGTTGGTCATACCATTAGCAGCATTAAATTTATTACCCTCATATTGGATGATTACGGAACAAGATCCATTCGTGATTTGACCGGCAACACCACCCGGCACATTGATACTTCCAACACCCAGGGTACTATTGGCACCGAGGTGAATCAATCCCTGATTATTGTTTTCGAAGATTCCATTTGATTGGGCATTAATACCGGCAACAGTGGAATGGTCAACCTTTATCACCCCCCCGTCATTGTAGAACGCTCCGCCATCGGTCATTAACATTCCGGCTCTTGTCGTGCCGATAGCAGCCTGACCAATCCTGATTTCACCCGTGCTGCTGTTTGAAAAAGAAGCATTGTTAATGATGTATATCCCATCAAAAGTGCAATCCTCAATCTTTATCAATCCTTCGTTCATTCCTGTAGCTCCGGAACCATTTAAAAACAGGCCAATCTTACCAATGGTTCCCAAACTACCAATATCCACCGTCCCCGTATTTGAAAAACTACCTGCAATAATATAAATTGCAATGTCTGTCGTGTTGCTCACTTGGATCAAACCACTAGAAGTAAATTGTCCAGAATTAGCGATGCCTTGATCAATGTTTGCAATAGTGCCTATCTCAATATCACCTGTATTTGTAAATGTTCCGTTAGATTGATTTTCTATCCCACTTTCGACTGTGTTGTTGATGTTGATCGAACCGGCGGATGAAAACTGATCCTGGTTTTCGATGCCATTCCCGGTAATCTGCGCCGATACCGACCCGATTTTCAGTTCGGCATTGTTGCCCATCGAAAAGTCCCCCCCAGAGAGATTGACCACCCCGTCCTGGTTCGCACCGCTGTCCTCGATGGTGACCGAACCCGCTATGAAATTGAAATCCCCGTTGCTGCGGATGCCGTTAAACCCGATTGAACCTGTCGTCCCCATTTTCACCGTCGTGGTGGGCGTGCTGATGCCGGTCCCGCTCTCCCGGATATGGGCGGTACACCCGGAGCAGGCAATCCCGCTCCCTGTCGTGCGGTCAATGGTTAGGGTAGGGGTCAGGTCGTACTGGTTCACCGGGTCAGTATCCACGACCAGTTCGTCCTCCACATAGATTCCATCCCCACCGATGTTCCCGCTCGAGCCGATGTAGGTATCCCCATACAGGTAGGCCTTGGCACTTCCGTTTGTGGAAATGATTCGCATGCCATCTAAGCCCGTGTTGTCAATATATAGTTTCCCGTTGTTGGTCAGTTGCCCATAGACATTGACGCCGTTCGAAGAGGCACCGTTGACAGTGAGGGTGCCGCTGGGCTGGATGGTCAGCATTGCCCCTTGCGAAATGGCCATAGACGTGATAGTGACGGAGGTGGTGATGATGGGGTCGTTAGGCACACCACTGGGAATGATGACAATGTCCGAAGCGGTCGGCACCGAGTTGGAAGACCAGTTGGCGGCAGTGGTCCAGTCGGTGCTGGAGCTGCCGTCCCAGGTGATGGTGGCTGCTTTCCCTAATCCGGGAAAGACCAAAATCAGGATGACGAGGAAATTAAAGGATAATAAAAAACGATTTTTTTTATTGGACAGATTTTTCATGATGCTAAATTCTCTGATGTAATACATGCTTTTCAGTTCTCTTTATGGGACAAAGGGAAGGGTCAGGGCTATCAAATCTGACTGCAAGGTAGATCGGTACAGGATGATAGAGGTGGAGTAAAGTGTCTGTTTTGATCAATATTGTTTCACTGCTATCCTAAAGTTTTCAATTAGGCTAGTGAATATGGAGAGAATATCAGAGTTAGGAATAAATTAGAACCAAAGGATAGAACTCGGCGGGACGGTCATGTAACCGATCCCTCAGCAATTTGATCTAATGCTTTAAGTTACATATTTGCAATATTTGCAGCCTACCATTAGATTTGATGGTTAAAATAATCCCAGTGAGAATAATGATTCGATTTTTTTAAGGCTCTTGCACACATTTAGTGGATCGTGGCAAAGAGATTAGTAATTGTAATTTCAATTTATACTACTTATCTATATACTCTAGTCTGTTAGCCATCCGGTATTGGTAAGCGTGTTTCATTTACCCGCTTTAAATCGCTGATAATTTTATTTATTTCCTCCCACTAAATTCCAATCGACCCAGGCATCCATCTGTCTTACGGATGTAGGGCGTAAAATGATTTTTCTTTGGCGGTCTAATAAATACATGCTTGGGGTGGCGAAGACGTAATAATCTTTTGCAATCGGACTTTCCCATTTTCCATAATCGCAGTAGGATAAAAAGGGAAATTCCTTGACAAATTTACGATGTGCTTCACTATTTTCGTCAAGGGAGACATAGACCACTTCCATGCCTTGTTTTCTCCACTTCGCGTAATTTTTAGTGAGGTCAGGAAGTTCTTCGGCACATTTGGGGCACCAACTTGCACCAAATACAACAAGTGCATAACTACTGCTGATCTCGGAAAGTTTTTTTGGCACATCGACTGTTTCATACCCCGGTGCCATTAGGTCTCCTTTAAATATAATGTCAGGAGCGATATTACCCTTTTTCATGGCCCGGTAGGTTTCCAGTTGTTTGGCCAGATCGCTGTCTATGGTGCAAGAAGTTTGATTCAATAATTTCAATGCCAAATACTCTGATACTTCAAAGAAGCTGTGTCGCTCCAGCAGGTCGAACAAGTATGAAGTGACTTGATTAAGTTTTGATTCATCATTGGCAAGGTTTTCCATCATCGCGTTAATAGATGTCTTCATTTGATTAGAGGAAGAATCCAATGAAATGCCACTGTTTGCCAGCAGCCAAAAATGGCTTTTCACGGCATCTCTAAGTAATCCACTTTTGTACAATCTCGTTCCGGCATAATCCAATGCCTGGAATGCCCGGATAGTTTCTGGTATTTCTTCGTTGCGATACTGGGCAATCGTTGAAACGGAGCCGACTAATTTTCTTACCGGTAGATACCAGCGTAGGTAAGTGTCTTTCGGCAAGCGATCCAAATAGGAGGCATCTTCTAACTGTAAGCGCTGTATTTCATTTTGGATCGAAGTTTTGGTGGCATGCTCAATCGAAAATAAAGAATCCGATGTATAGATCTGCTCCAAAAATGTCCAGGCACTCAAGGCTTTTTCTCGCCTGGGATGCTCTTTGCCATATTGTTGAAGGCATTGATTTTCAATTCCTTGAATTATCGAAATGGAAGAGGGATAATCCAGAGATTCCCCTTTGATTTTTATATCTTCTCCACTGAGTATTAGAATGAATGGTGTCGCATCTCCGGTGCTTAGGGTGCCCACACCATAATCCGAGGCAGCATAGCTTAGCACAAAATGACCACTTGAATCAACAGTCATACTTGAAATGAGATAGGTCTTCATTCCGTTAAAACCTTCAAGTTGAATAGACTGATTTGCAAGCAGGGGGAGATAACCTGTAATGGTTTGAGCGGAAAGACCTGGGCAGAAAGCTATTGTTAAAAGCAAAACAGTGGCATATCGATACATGATCATTTCACTTCATTTTTTAAAAAAGAGTTATAGCATTCACCAAGTGTTAACAATAACCTACTATCGCCGAAATGTCCTGGCTCGCCCATCCGCTGGACGCGGTTGATTTCGCTCGAAGGTCCACAGGACCTTCGCTCCTCCTGCGTCGGAGTTCGCTCATCAATCCCTAGGACAACGCACAGAGTATCCGTTCCCTCGATTGTTGGTGTTCATATTGGCATTATCGCTATTGAAGTTGAGGTTGCGAGCATTCGTACCGCTAACCGTACTGCTCCAATAGTTGCCTGTAGTACCGACATTGATGAGCGAACCATGGCTCTTGTTGTAGTTGCCCGCCAAGGGCAATAAGACAAATCTTTTACACATCATAAAAAAAATTATCTTACAACAGATTGCTCTTGTATCCGTTTTGTCCAAAAAAACGGAGGATACGTTAGGATTAATTGCTGCACACTCCATACGTTTTGTTCTTCATTCAATCGCATGAACTCCCGGCAGTGTATTTTTTCCATGAAGCCAACTGCTTCGACAATTCTTCTACTTGAATGTTTACTGCCACAGACCCTTTCATTCCTATTACTTTTAAGTCTTTGCAAATGCGAAGTAGCAATCTCACAACTTCCATATTTTGTCTTGCCTGATCAATATATTGTTCACGGATACCAACACGCCAACATTTTTCACAAACTTGATGTTAATTTTGTAGGCTCTTACTAACTTCCAAAAAACCATCGCATCCTCATTGTAGCATTTGTAAAATATACCCTCTTTGATAACATCGGACAAAACCATAATCTGCTATAGCCCGAAGATATTGGCTCGCCCATCCGCTGCACGCGGTTGATTACGCTCGAAGGTCCAGTGGACCTTCGCTCCTCCTCCGTCGGAGTTCGCTCATCAATCCTTAAGACAACGCACAGAGAGTCCGTACGCCCGACTGTTGGTGACCATGGAGGCATCGCCGCTAAAGAAGAGGAGGTAGCGAGCATTCGCACCGCTAACCGTACTGCTCCAATAGACGCCGTTGGTACTGACATTGATGAGCGAACCATTGCTGAAGTGGCGGAAGCCCGCCAGGGGCAACTTTAGCGGTGAGGCAAAAGCTCCTGCTGCATTATTACTTGACCAGCTGAGTCTTTCCTGATTCCACTCCGCATTAGTAGGTACCCGATATCCTGAAGGACAAGGATTGTTTTCTGCAGAAGTCCCTGACCACAAATCCGTGGCTGCCGGATTTAACCAATCGGTAAACCCAATAATGAACTCTCCATCCCACGCATTACTTCCCTCATCAGCAAGCCAGGTGGTAGCTTGTGTATTTTGGGTGGCAGATGCACGCAGCTGATGACCGTCTGCTGCACGTCCCCATTGGTACAGGTCGCCACGAGCTGCTGCATCGGTGCTGCTGGTAGCGACCTGGGTCGCCCCCAGATTGCGATCCAGCCATACCTTACCTGTAACCGGATTGACGACCGTGCCGTAGTCGCCCGGGCTTTCAACTAAACTAGCCGCAGACCGCACGGCGAGGGTTCCATCTGATTGCTTAACCACAATCGAATCTGCCGTATTATCGGTAGGCATATCTATAATCTTCACCTGGCCCTGGACCTCCAGATTTTGAGATTTGATCTGATTTGGTATAAGGAGTATCACAGTCATCATGATCGCTGCAAAATGTGTGGTTCTGTGTTTCATGCTTTATTGTTCTTCTTCGTTTAACTAAGTTATTTTATTAAAGATATCGAGTAGGTAAGGGGAATTTCACCCCATGCCTCTCATACTGCCGGTCCGTTGAGGCGGGGTTGTTTATTTTTTCCAAGAGTGTCATTTCTAAAAAAATAATCGACCGCTAGCACGGTATTTTTAATACCATACCGGCCTACGGGACGGTATGGTAAAGTGTCAAATAAATCAGAAGTATCCTGCCCACCTGCTTCGCGGTTTCGTTGCTCAAAGGTCCCCCGGACCCTATGTTTATGCTCCGCAAAAGATCGCTCCTCAATCCTTGAGACAACGCACAGAGCGTCCGAACCCTCGAAAGTTGGCGTTCATATTGGCAACGCTGCTATCGAAGAAGAGGAGGCGAGCAATCGCACCGCTAACCGTACTGCTCCAATAGCCGCCGGTAGCACCGACATCGATGAGCGAACCATTGCTGTCGTTGCGGCCGCCCGCCAAGGGCAACTTTAGTGGAGATGCAAAGGCTCCGGCTGCATCACTGGATGACCAGGTCAGCCTTTCCTGATTCCACTCCGCATTGGTAGGCAGTCGAAATCCTGAAGGACAGGGATTGTTTTCTGCAGCCGTACCCGACCAAAGATCTGTTTCTCCCGTACTTAACCAATCAATAGACTCAGTAATAAATTTACCATCCCACACATTGCTTCCCTCATCAGCCAGCCAAGTGGTAGCTTGTGTATTCTGAGTGGCCGAGTTGCGCAGCTGATGTCCATCTGCAGCACGGCCCCATTGGTAAAGATCGCCATAACTGGCGGTATCGGTAGGGCTGGTAGCCACTTGGCTTGCTCCCAGATTGCGATCCAGCCATACCTTGCCGGTTGCCGGATTGACCACCGTGCTGTAGTCGCTGGTACTCGCTGCCGATAAGCTGGAAACATCTCTGATGGCCAAAGTGCCATCAGCCAAACGCACGACCACACTGTCTGCCGTGTTATCTTTGTCCATTTGCGTTATCTTGGCTTTGCCTTCCACTTCCAGGTTTTGGGCAATAGTTGGACCGGGCAGGCAGAGTGCTGCGATGTAGATGGATATATTGATGGTTAATGTTTTTGTATTCATAATTATGTTTTTCGATTTTTAAATTTTTACTCGATTTTTTTTGATCTCTATGATATATGGTGCATTGGTTTTTCTTTTTTTACCTCCAAAAACAATTGACCAGTTAGGGAAGAAAAATCGAAACCTTTTACTCATGAAGTTTTCTCTATTTCTAAGTGGATATCGGGGAAAAAGCATTTACCAATCTGAGAATTAATTGATCATTCAAAAAATAATTACTCAGGATCGATACTTAGTAGGCCTCCTAAATCGATTTGAATTTGGCCCTGGCTTAGAGCCTCCAACAAAGTTGATGCATTGTCCTTGATTTGTAAGCTGCCTTGATTATTTACGGTTAAAAATCCGCTTGCCTCAATGGTGAGAAATCCGCAGAATGCCGAAACACCGGGCAGGATCACCGGATCATTAGGTGCATCAGCAATGGTAACCTTATTTCCTAGTTCCGGAACGAGTTTTTCACCCCAATTGTCCAACTCCTGCCAGTCTTCGTTGATCACTCCCACCCAGCTCCTATTGCTGGTATTAACAGCCTCATAGGCACCGGCGTCACAATTTCCATAGATTCTTTCCAACTCACGTTGATCAGTTGTGATGGTATCACAATCGGCAAAATCAATAGCAGCACTTCCAGGCAATAGGGCATGGGTAGATGAAAATCCTCCATTGTCCATCAGTGAACCCAGTAGGGCATTCCCGGTTGTGTCCAGACTGGTCACCGGGCACCCGGTATTTTCTCCAAATACATTGCCACCTAAAGAAGAATAAACTCCGATACCACCCGAAATAGAGCAATCATTGAGGTTAGCAGTACTTTGATCCGTATTACCTTGCACAATAGAATTATGTATGCTAAGGGTTGGTGATATAAATTTTTCCGAGATATCGATACCCCCTCCATCTCCAATATCATTCGTATCAGCATCCGCAATATTATTCGTAATGGTCACGAAATTCAAGTTTATCGGGGAATTTCCCGCAGCATGACAAATTCCGCCGCCGGAATCTTGTGAGCTGTTTCCGGAAATCGTTGTATTAATGATTGTTAAGGGACTACCCAACATGGATAAATAGATCCCACCTCCATCCTGGGAAGCAAAATTGCTGTCAATCAAACAATGGTTAATCAACGCATTTCCATCATCTGAATTGGCTAGATAAATACCTCCTCCATTATATGTAGAATGATTGTTTGAAATTATTGAGTTTTTTAACGTCAATATTCCATCAGGTGCACCGAAGTTGAGACCACCTCCAAATGATCCGAAATTGCCGCTCAAAATACAGCTATCGATTAAGGCAACTCCACCGACACCGGATAGAAAGACTCCTCCACCGATGCCATCGTAGGTCTTATTGTCTTGCAGTGTAGTTCGATAGAGAAATGTGTGGCCCTCGAATACCTGATTATAAATACCCGCTCCAAATCCAGCCCGATTATTTTTGACCAGACAATCATATACAAAAAGATCTTGACCATCCATATAGACGCCTGCTCCGGGGAAACCATTTTCAGCAGTCTGATTGCCATTTTGTAGAGTGAGATGATGAAGGTGTAAATCTCCCTCCAGACAAGCTAAAATCCCTACCGTGTCCTGACCACTGACAATCGTATTTTCAATACCATTTCCCAGGATACAGAGACCCGTAGTATCCAGAATATCCAGATCACCATTGCCATTCAGATTCTCTTCTACCTGACCTAAATTTAGTTTGATGGTATCTCCGTTGATAATCTCAGCAAAATAGATGGTATCCAAACCGGGGGTATTATTGGCTGCACTAATGGCTTCCCGCAGGCTGATCTTTCCATCATTGCCCGGTGCCATGATCAGGCTGTCGATAGACCCGGTTTGTCCATCAACCGTATCATTGGCCGTTGTCACCAGTAAAAAATGCGGTGATTGAGGAAGGTATTCGTAAGCACCGGCGTCACAATTACCGTCTATTCGCACATAACCCCGTTGATCACTGGTTATCGCATCGCACTGAGCAAAGTTGATGGCCGCACTTCCGGGCAATAGGCCGTGAGTTGATGTAAATCCTCCATTATCCATTAGTAGGTCCAGAAGGGCATTACCGGTAGTATCCAGACTGGTAACCGGGCAACCGGTATTTTTGCCAAACACATTGCCACCTAATGAGGTGTAAACTCCGATGCCTCCAGAGTTGGAGCAATCATTTAAAGTTACAGTGGATAGATCCAGATTTCCATGAACAATAGAGTTCTGGATAGTAAGAGTTGCCGTATCAAAATCTTCTAAAATATCGATACCACCACCATCTCCAATATTATCCAAATCACTATCGGCAATGTTATTTGTAATCGTGACAAAATTCAGGTGTATCGGTGAATCATTCGCATTGTGATTAATTCCACCACCTGAACCTTCACAACTGTTTCCGGAAATAGTGGTGTTGATGATTTCTAGCGGACTACCGCTCATTCTTAAGTAAATCCCTCCTCCATTTTGGATAGCAAAATTGCTGTCTATCAAACAATTATGAATCACCGAAGTTCCATTGCCAGAATTAGATAAATAGATACCACCTCCATGGTTTGTTGCTTGATTGTGCGAAATAATTGAATTTTGGATTGTTAATGTGCCATTCGAAGCATTAAAATCGAAGGCACCTCCCGATGAACCAATATTACCAAAGAAGGTGCAACTATCAATGAAAACGATTCCATCAGTACCGTTTATATAGATGCCCCCTCCAGTACCGTTGTATGCCTCATTTTCTTGTAATGTTGTTCGGCAAAGAAAAGTACGACTGCCGTTAGCAGGATTATAGATGCCGGCTCCGAACTCTGCCTGATTATTTTTCAGCAAACAGTCATAAATAAAAAGATCTCGACCATTCATGTGGATTCCAGCTCCAGATCGAGTATCAGTATATTCTTGATTTCCATTTTGCAGTGTAAGATGCTGGAGATACAAATTTCCTTCATTACAGTCTATCAGTCCGACGGTATCTTGGCCACTGATCATCGTGTTTTGAATACCATTTCCGATGATGCAAATTCCTGAAGTATCCGATATGTCCAGATCTCCATTCAGATTCTGATTCTCATCGGCCAAACCAAATTTTAATTTAATCGTATCCCCATTGATGGTTGAAGCAAAAAAAATGGTATCCATACCTGGAGTATGATTGGCTGCCGTAATGGCTTCACGAAGGCTGATGAGCCCATCCACACCGGGATTGATCAACAGATGCCAAATAGAAGTCGTATTGCCATCGGTTGAATCCGCACTCGTACTCACCTGAATTTGACTGGGAACGATGATATCAATAGCCTCGAATGCTCCGGCATCGCAAAAGCCATCCGACCTGAGAAATTCTCGTTGGTCTTCCATGACCGATCCACATGCGGAAAAATTGAGGGCAGTACTCCCCAGGGTAATGGCATGGGTCCTGGTGAAAC
The DNA here is from genome assembly GCA_050298535.1 of Saprospiraceae bacterium. GTDB lineage: Bacteria > Bacteroidota > Bacteroidia > Chitinophagales > Saprospiraceae > JABDMH01. The sequence continues at coordinate 7,485 of JBNKUI010000018.1, read as the reverse complement.
CTCCATTAAGAGCTAATGTCTCAAGACCAGCATCACCAGTTGTATCAATTGATCCTACCGGACATCCGGTGCCCAAGCCAAAAACATTACCACCTTGAGATAAGAGGTTGCCGGTACCACTATTATTAAAACAATCCTCATCACTCGAGACTCCTTGGGCCACATTTTCCTGAATTATACATCCAAAAACCGTCACATTCGAGGCTGAAGTGGCATTGGTTAGCGCCAACCCGCCACCATTTCCAAACATGTTGTTTCCAACATTGGATTGATTGTAAGCGATAGTTACAAATTGTAGAGAAACATTTTCCTCATTATTGAAAGCTAAGCCACCACCATACCTTCCAGCGCGGTTGCCGGATATTGTGGAGTTAATCAGGTTTATTTCGGCATTCAGGGCATCACTACGTAAAGCTCCACCGTCGGTGGTAGCTTGATTGTCTACAAATGAACAGCCGTCCACTATAGTGGTCTGGCCGCTCCCCGCAAGATGTAGGCCTCCACCATTCGTTGCAAAATTTGAGTCTAGTTGACATTGGATAATTTGGGTTAGGTGATTACTACCCAGAACCGCGATAGCACCTCCAATATTTGCAGAATCCGACATAAAATTGCAATGCACTACCTCTAGCTGCTGCCCATTTCCGGTCACTCCCAGCGCTCCTCCCTGATCCATAGCTGCATTACCTAAAAATGATGTGTGGGAAATCAAACTCTTTGAACCAGTGAGGTTAAGAAACAAAGCCCCTCCGTCACCTCCTGAATTAATTACTTCATTGTATGTAAAATTAGAGTTTTCGATCTCGAAGCTATCTATAGATCCGGTGAGACAGATAGCACCTCCAGCCTGGCTGCTGATGCCACTTCCCGCCTGGTTGTTGTCAAAATGCGAATTGGATATGGAAATGAAACCGGAACTAACATCGGCGTACAGTGCTCCTCCTTCCTGGGCTGAATTATTTCCTGCTGCCGTAGTATTTGAGATTGACATCAGCAATTCAGCTGCTGAAACAAGCATAGCTCCGCCTCCGCTCCCGATAAATCCGGATGGTGCCTCATTGTCGCTGAGTTTAACGGAATCAAGATTTACCACAAATGGTGTAGCACTCGAATTGCTGATGGCAAAGGCACCACCACCATCGCCTGAGGATATGCAATTTTGTATGAGGCACTTTTTTATAGTCAAAGATGAGGTGCCATCACCTTGAGTGAGTAGACCACCACCCTTGGCTCCCAGGCCAAGATTACTAGCCATACCATTTTGTAGGCAAACATTTAGAATAGTTAAAGATCCTTGCTGATGATGAAATATTCGATCACTGTTATTTCCATCAATAATGGTGTTAAAGGTTCCATTTCCCATAATTACCAAACCATCTGCATCCGTGATATCCAAATCTCCCGTAGCATTATTATTTTCATTGGAGCCTGTCAGCGTCAAAAGAATTGTGTCCCCATTTAGCGAATTATCAAAGGATATTGTATCTAAACCTGCCGTATTATTAGCTAGTTGGATCGCTTCACGAAGACTTAGCAGACCGTCTGCACCATTTACCACATCCAAGGATGTTGTTACCAAAATTGATTGTGCCTGGCTACCTATAGCTACCATTAAAAATAAGGTAGACAGTGATTGACATCGTTGGTATTTTCTTTTCAATATTCCAATGCTTTTCATGAGATTATATAGGAAATAGACGATAGAAATCTGTGCTTGAAATCACGAATTTAGCAGATGCCTTGAGCTGTAAAAATTTACCAGCCAAGATGCCAAACCATGAATTATGTAACTAATACTTAGAACAATATTCATTTGAATTATTGGAATGAATTTCAAGATTAAAACTATGGGTTCCTACCTGAAGACTGGTGTACTAATTGATCAATAAGGTGGACTATTGTTCCTCTCGAAAATATAAAGTGCCACCTAATTCTTCTATGGCTTCAGCCCCTTCGCCTGATTCAGAAAGATAACATTTAGCTTCCGAGCTGGAGTAGATATACACGACACCACTATTAATAACCACTTGATGGCAAATGGTAGGTACCACTCCCAAACCCCAGTTTCCCGGATTATGCTAGTCGTTATCTACGGTGCCCAACCAGGTGTTTTCCGGAAATTCGACGCAATCAGTGCAGATTAAATTGCCACAAATATTGTTAGGGTTTTGTACGACATAGTCAAAACGGAAAAATTATCCAAATGAATGGTGTTTGGCATTGGCAACCACGCCACTATCAGTGACCGGGAACGGAATTGTCTATGATCACCATGTTAGTCATTGTTGGCACTCCAACGGGACTCTAGTTGTTGGGATTATTCTAACTGGAATCTTCAGCCGCCCAATTTTTATCTTGGGTAGTGTACTGGATTTCTGTACAACCGGCAAGGTAAATGGCAAATCGCTGATCAATTTGAGCGCCTTCACTACTGGTACCGGACTTATAAGAATTGTTATCACTACCCGTCCATTTAAATACTGGCAGGGCGTCTTCAACCTCCGCTATCTGAAGTTTACAACTTCAGATAAATATTTTTCATCTAAAATCTAAACTTGGTAGTACGGCATGATTCTCTCCGTTGCCCTTCTCAGCCGATCTCTGGCCCCCCAATCGCAAATTGATATTGGGGTTGACCCACATCAGTGAGGGGACCTTTTTGCATTCTCACAAACTTTCGATCCTTTTGGAATCCCAATTGCATCAGGACGTCTTCCCAGGCTGGGTGCTCAAACGCATCCAGGTAGAGTAAGGAGCTCTTGCTCTGTGCAATACAAGATTCCACTAATTTCGTGGCCATAGTAATATTGGTCGCTACCAGCGGGCCTATTTGTTGGGCCTTGTGACCCTCTCGGCTGAAAAGGTAGGCATCACCCTGGTATTGCATCCATGAAGAGCTTTTGGTATGTATGTCTCTTAAAATGGGGGAACGGTCTCCGCCAAAGATTACTTGATCTCGTATGATCAATTCGTCCAGATCAATAGAGGCTATTGGCGCGCTTTTTTGCTTCAATTTAAGGGGGGGGTGTAGATCTTGGCAATACCCACCGATGTAGATAGCATTCTTTTCGGAAGCCAAGCTGAGCGTAGACGGCAGATCCGGCCCTCGTGGCATCAAGGCGCAGTACGCGGTCGGAGTAATGCGCCAGGACTGTATTTAATAAGGTGGTGGCAATGCCCTGACGTCGAAAGGATGGATCCACCAGTACCATGGCGATCCAAACAAACTGATCATAATCAATTGAGGCGATGGTCCCTACAATTTGCTCTTGCACCGAGGCAGCCAGATGATACCCCTGGCAGCTAAGTATCATTTTCCAATCGGCGGGGGTCTGATTCCAATCGGCCGCTATATTGAGCCGCATGGCCTGCTCGATATCCACCAGGGCCAACTCACGGATTTGATAATCTATTCCTGCAACCACTGGGATCGATGTTTTTTTACAAAGGCATCGTCATTAAGATGGGGATAGGAGGCATAGACCCGCGAGATTTCTTCAGCCTGACCGGGCGACATGGTTTCTTCCGGATCCAGACACCAGGTGCCTTCCAGCAAACCTTGCCGGCGCAATACCTCGTGGATGCCGGCAATACATCCCTTAAACTGATTTTGGGCATCAAAGAAGGCTGCATTACTATCGGTAATTTCCTGACTGAGGGTGAGCATGTCCTGATCAATCGATTTTTGCTTGCGCTTTATTTCATGTACAAACTTAAGTTGCTCCACGGCCTTTGCCGTCCATACGGCCCAGTGACCCAGCAGGCCACCGACAATATCCTTTCTGACCGTACCACGCGAAGTTTTAATCTCATAGGTCGTGAGCAGGTCCAGTAAAATATTATCGTCATTTCCCGTATAAAGTGCGATCTCCGCATTTCGACTGGACTGACAAACCGCCTGCACCACATCCAGGGTTTGGTATCGGTTGAAGGGGGCGATCTTAATAGCATATATATTTTCGATTTCAGAAAATGCTTCCCAATATGCGCGGGAGAACACTTTACCGCCCACCGCCGGCTGCAGATAAAATCCAAAAATGGGGATGATTTCACTGATGGCTTTGGCCCGGTCCAGTAGTTCCTCCTCTGAGTATTCTTGCAATCCATTATTGCTTAATAAAGCCAGATCATATCCCAGGTCGGCGGCAAATTGTGCTTCTTCCGTGGCTTGCTTTATTTCGCCACATACACCGGCAATTTTGATGATGTTTTTTTTCGGATGACGATCTATTTCTTCCTTTGCCAGGGTGAGTACTTTCTGAAAAAGATTGACCTCAGGATCTCTAATGGCAAATTGGGTGGTGTGAACACCCATGGCTACCCCTCCAGCGCCGGCATCTAAATAATATCGGGTTAATGCCCGCTGCCTTTTTTCATCGATTTTCCGGTGTGAGGTCAATGCCAAGGGATGTGCCGGTATCACTGTGCCCTGGAATAATTTATTTTTTATCTTTTTCTTCAGCATATCAAAAATGCATTAAGGTCTTAGAATTTTCCGTCGCGTTGTTGGAAATGCGTAGGCTTATTAAGTAGCTTCTGACCACTCATTATCCATTGGGCCGTCCACTGACACATTTGATCTACACTGACTTTCGGTGTGCCAAAATAGGATTGTGCTTTTGAGGCATCACTTATTAAAGCCGTAGGAGATGGATTGTGGATAAATATGGGCTCTTTACCTAAATGCTCTCCGATTGTTCTTGCCAGATCAGCGACCGCATGCACTTCGGTGCCAGTCACATTGAGGTGGTTTGCGGGTGCAGCGCAGTGAAGAAGTGATCTTATAGCATACTCATTGGCATCACCCTGCCAGATGATATTTACATATCCCATCCGTAGATCAATCGGTTGATCATGCCATATTTTTTGACCGATATCATTGAGAACCCCATACCGTAGATCCAGCGCATAGTTAAGTCGGTAGATTAAAACCGGGGTCTGGTGCGTCGTTGCGTAATATTCGAAAATACGTTCTCTACCTAGGCACGATTGTGCATACTCACCGATCGGATCGGGAGTGGTATGCTCTGTGGCACCTGGGGTATCGATGGGCATCAGCGGATATACATTCCCGGTAGAAAAGACTACGATTTGGGAGCTCTTGTATTTTTCTCCTATGCTGCCCGGTACTAAGGTATTAATCGCCCAGGTCAAAGGCTCATTGCTGTGGGTGCCAAATTTTTGACCGGCCATATAGATCACATTCTGACAGGATGGAAGCGAGGCAATAAAAACAGGATTTAATAGGTCGCCTGCCATGGTGTGAATACCCAGTCCATCCAGATATTTCCGGTTTTCGGGATTGGAAAACCGGGATACCGCATAGACTTTTTGAGGAGAGCCCAATTGATCCAGTGCATTTTTTAGCAGTGCGGTGAGGCTGGGACCCATTTTTCCCCCTGCACCGATAATGATGAAATCACCGGCACACTTTTTTAAATCATCCATCAGATCCTGTGAGGGAGTGGTCAGTACATGCTCCAGCCAATCTTCATTCATTGCATCTATCATAATATCAATCGTCGTAGGTGAAATATGGCCAATATGAGCAGTAACATAAATCCACCTATGGGTACCATATTTTTGGTTAGAGTAAACACGCGTTCCTTCATTACATCACGTTGATTGGCCAAAAGTATGAGGAAAAAGGCAGCGGCAGGGGCAATGATGATGGTAATCGCCTGAGCAAACACGATCAATTGCAAGGGTAGCGCTCCGAAAATAATAGCGATGGAACTACCGAAAATAATGACGGCCACCATCATCCATTTCACTTTAGGCGACTGCAAATCATGCCCCATCCCGAATGCGTCCGCCAAAATGGATCCCCCGATCGTTGCATTGCCCAGCAGCGAACTAAAAGATGCGGCAAACAAGCCAATCATAAACAAGCTGCTGGTAAATCCACCAAACAAGGGTTCGAGTGCCAGTCCCAGATCGGCAGCACTCTGCACCTCTACCTGCTGATGATGTAGTACCGAGGCTGCACAGATCATGACCAGCGCTGACAAAAGACCCAACAAACCGATGCTGCGTAGACTCTCCGCATGGGCCACTGGAATATCGTCCGTCGACCATCCTTTGGCCTGCACGAGATAGCTTTGATAGAAAGCCCCCACGATGGAAAAACTACTGGCCACTAATGCCACCATCAGGAATTCAGATCCAGACGGAATCGTCGGCTTCAATCCGGTGAGCATTAACCCCAAATTAGGTTTGCTTAGAATGAGGGTAACCAGAAAGCTAGCCAGCATCAAAAGTACCAGAATGCCCATGGTCACTTCCAGAATCTTATAAAAGGAGCGGGCAAAGATGATGACGATAGCCAGGATGGAAATGATGATGATCCAGATGGCTTTGGAAAGGCCCAGCATTTCATAAAAAGCTACTCCGGCACCGATGGAGTTGCCCGCCTGAAACGATGAGCTGATCAGAAAGATGCCAATCCCCAGGAAGAAGGCCACCCATCGTCCATATCGCCGGGCAATGATTTGCATAAGGGAATCCCGGGTCGAACAACCAATGGCGCTGGACATCCGGGTAAAACTGACCATAAAAATGATAGAAAGTAGAATGACCCATAGGAGCAGGTAGCCAAAAGACGCACCCAGTTTGGTGTTTACGGTGAGGCTACCCGGGCCGAAAACCAGGGCAGCCGTAATCAAACCGGGACCAGTCTTATATAGTATGCTCTTCTTCAAGTACTACCCACTACGATTTTGCAATAGCGATCTAATATATCGAGTGTTATCCTGCTTTTAGCTAAAATGATAAGAGAAGTTACGCAGGCAGAGTATTTAATGAAGCAATCCACTTTGAATCCGACGTCCTACTTAAGAATAAGCGGGCTGACTCCCGGTTTTCACAGCTTGCGAGCAACCTCGCTTCTGCTTCAGACCATAGACAGTGATCTACGCTAAAGCTCCGGTCCCCAAAGCGGGCAAGCAAAAATTCAAATAGTTTTCCCAAATTCGAAGGTCAATCAGGAATAACATTTTAAAGTGTCCTGCTGGACTCTCATGGTTCATGTCTTTTTATGTATAGTCTGTCGTGGATTTTTTCGAAAGGTCCACTGCGTGGGGCGTTCTTTATCCCTACAAAAAATATAGCCTGATATATTCCCATCTCACTATTGCTCGGCACTCAGTGGTAACATAAGGGCTGGCATAGGCTACGTGACCTTTTATAAACATAGACCCCCGGCCCCTGCTTGTCTTCCACTTCGTTTCAGAAAAGCCGGGGAGCGATTAAAAAGCACGTAAAGTTCAAATAAAGTGTGTATGGGGGCACCACATTTTCTAATCCATTTATTATTTGAAGGCGGGCTGACTCCCGGTTTTCGCCGCTTGCAAGAAAACAGGGCCGGGGTAGCGGGAAAGCAAAAATTCAAATATTTTTTCCAAAATTCGAAGGACAATTAGGAATAACATTTTGTTGGTCCTGATTAATGCCTATGGTTGGCGTCTTTTTATTTAAAGTCTGGTT
>JBNKUI010000017.1:0-63640 GCA_050298535.1 Saprospiraceae bacterium | reverse complement strand
TTGGACTTCTTGATCTAATGCTCAATCATCCTGTTGGTAGGCCTTTTATCACGTTCCTGTTCGTCTTATCAAATCTTTGCTTTACGCTTCCTTCAGATTCCACCTCACGATGGACACCCTTGCGATCAGCTAGCGCTTCCTATCAAGTAGGCACGCGCAGGACTTTAACCTTATACGTATATGGCATGCATGGCACACATAAAAAAGGGGAAGCCTAGACCTCCCCTTTGTACTTTTTAGGCATCTCACTACATCGTAGGTGGTTTGACCCCTTCGAGTGAAAATTGGAGAATACTAAAGAGTGTTCCTTCCACCTGATCATCATTACGATAGAAAATGAAAATCTTATGTTTTCCATCGGTCACTTGAATGGGTACTCGCACTGGCGGAGAATTTGGTCCTCCAAAGCCCTGGGTAGCCTCTATCTTGTCTGATGTGCCGATTAGCTTACCTTCCGGTGAATCAATGCGTACTTCAATATATCCTCCTTTGGCACCCATGCGCTGCGACGCAAGAGCCCTAAAATTTAAAGCTGCGACTTGGGTCAAATCTATTGCATCAAAGCCGGCCATCGCACCATCCTTCTGACCTGATAGAATGGTGATGTCATTGAACTTTACTTTATTAAGATCAACTTCTTCAATTACTAATCCACCATCAATCAGTGGATAATCGAGTTGTACAATCTTGGTTGTCCGAGCGGCTGCTACTCCGTTCGCACCCTTGTCTTCATAGGTTGCGCGTATTATTACTGCACCTTGTCCCGGAGTGACATCTTCGCTACTGACGGTATAAGATCCCTCAAGTGGCATTTGAACTACCTCAGATTGTTCGTCAAGACTCAAAATGTAATCCACCATTTGTGCTACATCCGATCGTTCCAGTGTGGGATGAGCTGCCATGGCTACCGTGCCCCACACACCGCTTCCTCCCTCAATAATCTTGGTAATCAAGTATTCCTTACCATCGGGCTGATCCTTATATTTCTTAGCGATGTCTGTATATTTAGGTCCAATGGACTCATCATTTACCTTGTGACAGGCAAAGCAATCACTCTCGCCTATCATTTTTTCTCCTACCGCGAATCGCACGTTTTGATCGGCTGCTACATGGCCTTGAGCAATTTCTATCTGATCAAATCCCTCCTTAAGAAAATCAATGGTGAGTGAAACTGCCTCATCCGGGACTGCACCATCTTCCTTGTCACTAACAGAGACTTTGTAGGCAAATGGCGCATCGGGAAAAAAGTAATTCTGATTACTATTCACCAGGTCCAATTCAACCACAGGAGGTTCATTACCCGCTATTATTTCCATATTTTCTTCGCTGGATTCACCCTGCGAATCTGTCACCTTTAATGTCACGTCATACGATCCAATCTCTTCAAAAGTGTATGATGGATTAGGATCATCAAAGGTTTTTATGGTTTGGCCGTTCTGGTCTTTTATTATCCACTCGTAAGACATTGTGTTCTGATCATAATCGACTGTACCTTCCGATGAAAATGCAACGGCGTGTGGTATGGCTCCTCTGGGTTTATCTGCCTGCATTTGAATAACCGGCTTTCTGTTGCCACCGTTATATTCTATACGAACAAGGCGGGCATCTGCATTTTGCTGAAACCATCCCGAGCCATATTCGAGTAAATACAGATCACCATTAGGTCCAAACTCCATATCCATCGGATTGGCAAATTTATGATCAGGCAAGAATCGATTCATTTCAACATAATCTCCATTTTCATCCATAGTGACTACCTGAATCCATCCCCTCATCCATTCGTAAATAAATAGCTTCCCATCGAAATATTCCGGATAGGGTCGGGCCGCATTTTCAAAATCCTCACGATAATATACAGGTCCTGCCATAGCAGTACGCCCACCTGTACCCAATCCGGGAAACTTTTCTGATGCGCCATAAGTATAGTAGATAAAGGCTGGTTGTGCCGGAGGTAATTTTTCAAGACCTGTGTTATTAGGAGATTGATTCACCGGTAGCTCTGGATCATATTTCGGTCCTGAGTGACCCGTAGCAAAGTCAACATCATGATATGCTTGATTGTCACCAACAAAATACGGCCAACCGAAAAATCCCGGCTTTCGCATTTGATTTACCTCATCATGACCGGCAGGACCCTGCCCTTCCTGGGGTTGACGGGCATCAGGACCTACATCTCCCCAGTAGACAAATCCTGTCTTCTTATCCACAGAAATTCGATAGGGGTTTCTCATACCCATACCGTAGATCTCGGGTCTGGTTTTTTCAGTACCCGGAGGAAAGAGGTTGCCCTCGGGTATGGTGTAGGTGCCATCATCCTGGGGAGTAATCCGTAGTACTTTTCCGCGCAAATCATTGGTATTACTCGATCCCTTTTGGGCATCCCACGGAAATCGATCGGGCCGTTCATCAATAGGTGCGTAAGCGGTTCCTCTTGGACTTGTATTATCTCCCGTAGAAAGAAACAGATTACCGTGCGCGTCAAAAGCTATGGAGCCTCCTGTGTGACAACACTGTTCTCGTTGGACATCTACCTCCAATATTATCTTCTCAGAAGCTACATCGAGCTCGTCTCCATTTAATGTCCACCGAGTGAGAATATTTACTGGTTTATCCCCTGGTTTAGAATAATACATGTACACCCAACCATTTTCACTAAAGTTGGGATCCAGGGCCAGACCCAGCAATCCATCTTCTGCTTCATCCCTTCCGTTATCCTTAAATTTATAGCGGTGACTTACTTCAATCTTGTGAATGGTTTTTGTCTCCTCTGACGTTGGATCATAGAGCCTTACGGCCCCTCCTCGCTCCACAAATAGTACCTTCTCGTCGGGTAATACCGCTAACTCGACAGGCTCATTGAGTCCCTCTGCCAGGGTCACAATACGAAAACGATTTTCTTCCGGTACACGTGGAGTTTTAACTGCTTTGTAATCTAACGCAGCAGGATTATCGCCCCCTAGAGCGTAAAATATACCTCCCTCCAGATGCTTTACAAACAAAGGATGCTCAAACATTTCATTGGTATGACCCAGGGCCGTATAAAAAGAGCGACCCCCATCATATTCATGGTACCAGGACATTGGGTGATCATTTTCGTTTTCTCCCCCTTCGTATGATGTTTCATCAATCTGGATCAGCACATTAATGTCATCCCGCTTGATGGAACGGAAATTGTAAAACTCATCTGTCATACTAAATCGGTCAGGAATTGAATCCATTGACGGATGATTATGGTCGATTGCATCGAAATCGGCAGTTCGCACATTGGGATTATTAGGATGGCTCAAAAAGTAGGCACCTACCAGTCCATTGTACCATGGCCAACTATATTCTGTATCTGTGGCAGCATGGATTCCTACAAAACCTCCTCCTGCCTGGATAAATCTTTCGAAATCATTCTGCTGTTGCTTATCCAGAATGTCACCGGTAGTGTTTAAAAATACCACAGCATTAAAACCAGATAACGATTCGTCATTAAAAACAGATGCATCTTCGGTTGCTTCTACCCGATATCCATGTTCAGCACCGATCTTTTTCAAGGCCTCGATGCCACTTTCAATTGACTCATGACGAAAACCAGCCGTTTTCGAAAAAACGAGAATAGCAGGGTCAGATGATGGTTGACACGCACCCAATATCACAAGTACGTAAAAGCAGGTCCATAGTTTTAATTGATCTCTTCCAGGCAGCATAATCTAGCAGTTAAGACTAATAAATTTAGAGAGGGATTTCACGGTAATGGTGTATTTGAAAGATAGAATTCCTTTCACTTGAATTGCCATTGCAACATGGTATGAGGATTCATCAGCAGGCTCCCCTCAACTAAGCATGTAGACGAATTTCCTCGAAGGCAAAGCTGCGAAAATTTTTCATGCAATCGTCTGTCACTCATCTACAGATACACCGCATTGATCTATAAATCAGCTCTTTGAAACTCCCAACTTCTTGACCCATCCATTCACTGCAAGGCGATCCCCAAAATTGAACATAAATAATCAATAGGTGTCAAATGATGTTTTGAGGCGTCTCAAATCGCTAATGTAAAGCACCGCGACCTTCAGTAGCTCCCATCTTTGACGGTATCAAAAATCCATAACGAGTTCGTATACAGCAATATATTATTTCAATTCTTAATCCAGTCAGGATGCCATATTGGAGTGGTGATCTGCTTTTGCCATTCCAGGAGTTCTGAGTGGTGCCATGCTGGCAATCAACTTTGGGGGTTTCTTTTTGAAGAATTGATCTTTGGATGTTCTAACGTAATACAACGCATACCTCCTCCCTGAAAATTAAGAGACAGAGGATTGATCTGCACGATACGTCGGGTGGGAAATGCCTCACTAATAATTTGTGCCACCTGCCTATCTTTTTGATGTACTTGTTCAGGATCACCAGGTTCAAAATATTTTGGCACAATAACAGATGAATTGGTCACCACAAAATTCAGATAGCTCGTGACCGGTGTATAGTAAACGGGGTTGTCATCTTGTGTCCCTTGCGAAAAGAAGACTGGGGCACTGGGGACACGGATAATCCTGAAAGGATTTCCATCCTGATCTGTCGCATGCTTCAGGAGCTCAAAGTTTTCATCCAGTCTCTCTTTGAGAATTCTGTAAAAGGGATCTATCTTCAGATCCTCATCAGAAACCTCTGCCAGTAATATGGTCTGTGGATCAGAAAAACGACAGAATTCGTCAATATGCCAATTAGCGCCCATTCCATACACATTATCCAGTATGGGACCCTTTACAGGAAAATCATCCTGAGGAATTCCACGATTAAGCCATATTATCTTTTCCTGATGAAACTCATCTTTGTAGAATTCCTCCAACTCATCTCTGGACAGGCCTGGATTAATCTCTTTTTCATAACCTTCAATCAGAATGATCGTACCCTTCCCATTGATTAAACGTCCACCCCCTGTGCCTCTTAACTCTGTTTGTCGAAAGGGTAGTCTCAATTTGGGTGCGATCTGACTTGTAAAATTCCGATACTCCCCCATCTTCTCATGGGGATAGTTAAACTCCAACATGGCGAGTGATCCATTATGAATGGAAAAGGCCGGGCCAAAATCCCTAATCCAAATGTTATCACTTTCGAGCTGAAAAGGGAGAAAGGAAATGTGCTCCATCCTTGCACCTACATTCTTCAATAGACCACTAATGTGACCAATATCATGTATCTCTTCGTTATAAAATAAATGGACCCGATCCTGCTGACTAATCTCTTTGATTACTGCCGCTACTACCTCCTGGTTGTTTCGGTTCCAACACATCATGGTAGCTTCGCTTTCCTCAAAATCAGCTGGAAAGTAAACTGCTTCAACAAGCTCAGTACAGCATATAAAAAGGAATAAGAGAATGGAAAGAAGTTTAAGGGATCCAGACATGATTAGTGTAATAGGTGAACAATAATTTCTCAACATCCTGAATCACATCCAATGGGACTCTCCAAAAATTCAAACTTTAAAAACCTAATTTGATCCTGGAAAAATTCCGAAGGCAAGTTAACTCTGTAATTTGAAAGTTTTTTACTTTTTAACAGTTCACCTAGTCCAAATGGTGATCAATTCCCAAAATGAGTCTACTGTTAATCTTTCAAGAGTTTGCTTCACTCTGCAAACCCATCTTCCTCACAGAAAGATAGCATTTCAACAACCAATTTGCGTCACCATGAATATCCTTACAAACCCTAGAGCTTGGTCCAAACGTTTAAATCTTAGATATTTCCAAAACCCTTACCTTCCTGGTGCTGACAAATTCCTTTTTATGAGTTGACCTCTATTAATTATCTTAAGTGATAGATATCCTAAACAGTTCAGACAACAAACTACTATGAGAGACTCTGCCCACACCAATAATCCAAAGAATCGACGCTCGTTTTTAAAACGATCATTTTTACTTTCTGCAGCCTTGCCCTTCCATGGTCTTATTCCAAGATCAGCAGATAATTTTCCCATTGTGCAGACACAGGATGGGTCTGTGAGAGGTATGACGGTATCAGGTATCCATACCTTTCGAGGAATTCCATATGGTGCGGACACCAGTGGGCCCAATCGATTCATGCCTCCAAATCCCCCAGTAGCATGGTCGGAGGTCAGAGATGCTTTTGCCTATGGACCGGCAGCACCCCAGGCGCCAATAAACCCCACAGATGCATATGGTCAGAGTGTAAATTGGGATATGCATGTCAAAACGGGAGTAAGTGAAGATTGCTTGAAACTTAATATCTGGACACCCGGATTGAAGACCGATGGTCTTCGACCAGTTCTATTTTATATGCACGGCGGAGGCTTTACCAATGGATCTGGCGGCATTATATTTGATGGTGACCCACTATCCAGAATGGGAGATGTGGTAGTCGTGACGGTCAATCACCGCTTAGGACCTTTCGGCTTCCTTGATTTGGGTGGAGCAATGCACTCAGAAAATTTCGCCTCCGCTGCCAATGTCGGTATGCTCGATCTTGTCGCTGCTCTTACTTGGGTAAATAAAAATATCACTCAATTTGGTGGAAATCCGGACAACGTAACCATATTTGGTCAATCTGGAGGAGGCGCCAAGGCATCCACGCTGATGGTCATGCCAGCCGCACAGGGTTTATTTCATAAAGTTGCCGTGCAGAGCGGCTCCACGATACAATTACAGCCCCGCGAAAATGCGATAGTACAGACAAGAAGTCTGCTTGAAGAGCTGAGGATCACCTCAGACAATCTCCATACAATTCAAGAAATCCCCTGGACAACCATTATCGATGCCGAGGCAAATACCCGATTTGGTCCGGTCGTGGATTCTGAAATTATTCCTCGCCACCCCTTTGATCCTGACGCACCGGAGATTTCAAAAAATATCCCACTGTTGATAGGTTATACGCGCGAAGATGCAGGCCTGCGAAATTTAAAGGCTTCCACACTATCCGAGGATGAACTTGCCCAATGGTTGCAAGAGACATATAGTGATGACGGCAAGGAAATTCTGCACACATACCGGCAATTTTATCCATCAGCATCGCCTTTCCAAATTCAAGGCAGAATACGTACAGATGCCAGGACAGGTCGAAGAGCTACACAGATGGCAGAACGAAAAGCAGAACAACGGGCTGCACCTGCATTTTTATATGAGATGACCTGGTCATCCCCTGCCTTTGAAGGTCGATTTGGAGCCACTCATGGGGTCGATCTTGGATTGATCCTGGGAAGTGCCAGAGACCCCATTGCCGGCAATACGGCAGAGGCCCGAATGCTTGCAAAATCCTTAGGTGCAGCTATGATCGCCTTTGCCAGAAATGGAAATCCCACATGTGATCAGCTACCCCCCTGGAAGTCTTACACTGTGGAGGATGGCGCCACGATGATCCTGGATGTTGAGAGCCGCCTGGCCCATCATCCGAAGAAAACTTTACGTACTCTGTGGGATAAGATTTTGTCCTAATTGTCTCCAGCATATCGTAATGTCTCGACAGGATCGATTCGCACTAACTGCATCAGGTGATACTGAATGGTGATCAATGCCAGTGCTAATATGGAAAAGCCAACTAGTATAAAAGTAGATGGATCGATGGCAATCGAAAATGCGAAGTCTTGCAGCCAATGCTGAACCATATACCACGCGAGAGGAGAAGCCAGCAAAAAGGAAATAATTATCATCCACATTATATCCTTGGACAACAAAATCCAGATTTGCGAAGATGAAGAACCTAGTATTTTGCGCATACCCACCTCTCTTCTCTTGCGGCCGATTATATACGTTACTAAACCAAAAAGTCCGAGGCAACCTATAAAAACTGTCAACAGAGATACCACCAAAAGTATCTGAGCAACGATATTTTCCTCTTTATAAAACCGCTCAATTTGTTCATCCAAAAAGTGATACTCCAGGGGCGTTTCCGGATCAAGTCTTGAATGTATATTCTCAATGTGCGCCAGAACCTCCCCATAATCATCTCCATTAATTCTACAGGTAAAATAGTCTATGCTTTGTACCGGATTATCTTGGTTAGCTATTATGACAGGTGTCACCTTCTCTCTTAATGAGAAAACATGAAAATCCTCCACAACACCCACAATCTTCATCGGGTATGGTACATCAGAAATATCCACCCACATACCCACCGGATCTTGCACTCCAATTTGCTCAACTGCCGTTTGATTCAATAAAACAGAGGCAGAATCAGCACCTGGAGCGCCGGTAAAATTTAGTCCTTGTACCAAACGCATTCCAAACGTAGACAAGGCAGCCCTGTCAAATGCAAAGAAATGCATAGGAATAGAGTCAGACTCTGCATTTCTTGCCTTAACATGTAGTAGGGGAATGTTTTTCCATTCTCCGGGAACTCGTGAAGTCACTGACACACTCTTAACATCTGGATGTTCTAAATAAGCCGATTTGAACCTTTGAAAACCGGACCGGGCCACCCCACTGTTGATATCTATGGTCAGCAATTGATCTTGATTGAATCCCAGATCTCTATTCTGAATATATCGCAATTGTTGATAAACCGACACGGTAACTATCACCACTCCAATTGCTACAAAAAATTGGAAGATCACCAGGAATTTTCGGAATGAACTAAATCCAAAATGGCTGCTAAATTGATTCTTGAGACTATTAGTAGGGTCAATGCCTGAGAGTAAAACGGCAGGTAAAATTCCGGACAATAATCCAATAAAAGCGAGAACTAAAGCAAGTGTCCAAACACTGTAAATTGATGCTAGGTTCTCCATCGTAAATTGCAGTCCTAGAATATCACTCAGTGGAATCCGAAGCATGAGAGCAAGGATAACGGCAAGTAATCCTGAGATATAAACCGTCAGCATACTTTCTGACATAAATTGCTGAAAAAGCTGATGTCTGGAAGCCCCAATGATTTTCCGAATGCCTATTTCTCGACTTCGATTAATATACCTTGCCGTCGTCAGATTTATGTAATTAACAGAAGCAATGAGGATTAGCAAAATGGTAACCCAGGTAAATATGTTGAGGTAGAGTGGATTTCGCTTCCTTAGATGTGCAGATTGTAACTCCTGAACGACATCGGCAGATTTGAAATGAATATCTGTAATTTCCTGCAGAACATATTTTATCTCTTGATTCTGCACATCCAAATTTGACGACTCTATTTCCCGAAAATATCTATCAAAAGCAGATGGGTCTACCTTCTCCCTTGTCCTAATGTAATGATAGGTATTGGAATTGCTCCATGATTGAAAAAATCGTTGTGCATTTTCAGACTGAAAAGTCGATTTTGCGAGGAGAAAATCAAAATCCAGATGGGAATTCAGTGGTGGATCCTTAAGGACTCCAGATACAATTAAGTCACCTGTTCTGTTATTTCTCAACGGTTTTCCAACAACATCAGCATTCCCAAAATATTTTTGTGCTGTACTTTCTGTAAGCACCACCTGCCCCGGCCTAGAAAGAGCAGTCTCTCGATCACCCGCTATCATCTCAAATGAGAAAACTTCGAAAAAATCACTATCCGTAATATAATAGCTTCGTTCGTTGTAACTTTCTTCTCGAGTTTCGATTTGTGAAGCGGGAACATACATCACAGATTGCCCCAGGAAGTTAAGACTTGTCGTGGCCAAGATATCGGGTGACATGTCAGCCAGCCTTGCACCCAGGGGAGGCGCTGTCTCAGCAGATCGTACAGTACCTGATTCGGCTTGATCCAATTCTTCCAGAATACGGTACATGTTCTCATATTCACTATGAAATTTCTCAAACGAATTTTCAAAACGCTGATAAGTCAGAAAAAAAATCACTACCATAAGAGCGACACTCAATCCAACCGTATTAATCAAAGTAGTCATCTTATGACTACGTAAGGATCGGATGGCGATCCTAAAATAATTGTACCACATAGTATTTATTTTTGGAAAGGGTTGAGTTCTTTCTTATTCGAAATCAAATTGTTGACAAGATCTCGGTCGGGTGATTTATGATCGATCACATGTTCTTGAGAGTATATTACATACTACCGTATCATCACCTTTGCAGGTGAGAGTCAGGGCACTATTCTACCCATATCTTAGAGCTATTATTTCTGATTTGAATATTGCAGCATTAGATTGATCATGCCCTGATTATTGACAGCTCGAGCATGATACATGGCATACTCATCACCCGGTACATTGAGATATGGATCGGCGCCATTATCCAGCAGCACTCTTGCAATCTCGAGATCTCCAGACCGAACAGCATTGATCAGTGCTGTCCCATCGCCTTTTACCACTTTGTCAATCTCGGCACCCTGATCAATCAAGAGCTGGACAAATTGTAAATTCTTGTGCCTTGCAGCTGCCATCAGGGGAGATTCATCTCCACGAGCATGATATTCTACATCGGCACCCGCATTTATAAGCATTTGACCAATATCCAGAAAACCACTGCGAGCTGCCGCCACTAATGCTGAACGTGGTTCACCATCATCATAGTAGCTACAGTTGGGATCCACCGTTTCGAGTATGTTTGATACAAGACGGGCATCACTACTCTTGACGGCTCTCAACAATCTTTGGCAATCATTATTTACGACAGGTACAACGTTAAGATTATCTGACTGACCCCTTAAAGATAAAGGCTGATTGAAGGACATGAGGATGCTGAACAATAAGGGTAAGACAAAGAAATACTTCCAATAATTAAATCCATGAGATTTTTTTGCATTCATGCGCATGATTCGCTGTTTTAGAAGCGACTGATTATAATATGTGGTTATCAAGAGCGGTTTGTTTTGGACTGCAATCTCAAGTAAACTTCGTTGATATTGGTCGACCTCATAGTTGCCATGTTTGATCATGGTTTGATCTGTTTCAAATTCCAGGTTCTTTTCCACCTCCCGGCGATAAAGCCAGATGATGGGATTAAACCATAGGAGGATGACTGCAAGTTCTGATAGCAACAAATCCAGGCAATGCAGTTGATCGACGTGAATTTTCTCATGATCGATAATTTGTTGATACGTCTTCTGATCATATTTGTCCTTGTTAATAAATATAAAGTGGAAGAAAGAATGTGGCTCACTAATCGAGGTACCATTGACTACTATATAATTTCCCTCAGTCATTCGATCTTTATTTCTGAAGACCTTCCAAAGAATCGATATGACCTGTGCTATGAGATTGATCGACAGCAAGATCACACCAAAAAAGTATAAAAGTATGATCCATGACTTCCAACTGATAGTTGAAGAAACAGAACTTTCCCCTTCATCAGGCAGTAGAACCTGTGCATTACGCTCGTCTGAAATTGATAATTCAGAATCTACTGATGGGCTATTGAATACAAGCAAATTCTTAATCTGATCTTCCAATAAGCCCTGATCATGTAAGAGCTCCGGCAAGGATATATAAGGTAAAGCAAATGCAGCTAACAATCCAAACAGGAGGAAAATTCTATTGGACTTATAGTAGGTTTCCTGTCCCAATATCAATTTGTAAAAAACAAAAAGCAGAATAATAATTATGGACGCCTTAATGATAATCATGATGAACGCTTATTCTTAATAATATCAATCAATTCATCTACTTCCTCTTGTGTCAACTCTTCATCCTTCGCAAAATGTGCTACTAATCTTGAAAATGAATTGGAGAAAAACTTCTTTTTTATGGATGACAGATGTTCCCGTCGATAATCCTCAAATCTCACAAGTGGATAATACCGGTGACTATTGCCGAGTTTTTCACTGGTCAAAAAGCCCTTCTTTTCAAGAATTTTAATAATGGTAGCTACCGTGTTATAATGTGGTTTGGGTTCTGGCAAAGCATCGACTACATCCTTGATAAAAGCTTGCTCCAGATCCCAGACAATCCGCATGATTTGCTCTTCGCGAGCTGCCAGTTGCTGCATAATATTGATATTTTGATCTAAACTACTAATCTTTTAGTATTAATCCTAATCAATTAGTAATTATCCGATTAAGGTGTGCTTTTTGGGGTATAGATGAGGTATCTGTTTCGACAGAAGTGGACTTCATTTTCCCTCAACCATCATAAGTAGTATCTTATATCTTATTTCAACAAACAAACGACTATGAGACAGCTATTCACCTTACTGTTTGTATCCTGCTTACTACAAATCCAAGCTCAAACTCGCGAACATGGGCCCTGGTGGCCTCATGCATTATGGGGAGCAGAAGATCAGTCTGGGGCTTCCAATTGGATCACACCTGAGAAGATCGTTGAGGCCAGTAAATGGATTGAAACCGGCAAGACCTACGAGTTGGGAAACATCTATGAACGAGAGATGTTTGTCCCAGACAATCGCACCTATCAGCTCTTTATTCCTTCATTTCCGACATACGGGCCAGATCCACAAGGGGTCGTATTCAATGATGAAGTGGTAGTGGCTCAAATAGGTCAGGTAGGGACTCAATTTGACGGCCTGGGACACCCGGGCAAAATGGTAGAGATGGACGATGGAACGACCACGGAAGTTTTTTACAATGGTTTCACCGGAGACGAAATGAAAAATCCTTTTGGGTTACAAAAATTGGGCATCGAGCATATAAAGCCTATCATTACTACCGGTCTGCTGCTTGACATTGCTGGTCTGAAAAATGTGGATATCCTGGAGGAAGGGTATGAGGTCACACTGCGGGATGTCAAAGATGCATTGGAAAAACAAGGCATTGTTGAGTCGTCCATAAAACCAGGAGATGCCATTCTGTTTAATTTCGGATGGTGGCGCAATTGGAATACTGATTTTGTAATGGATGGCAATCGACATCCCCGCATTGGCATGGATGTCATAAACTGGCTGATTGAAAAGCAACCTTCTATGGTGGGATCAGACGCGATACTTGATGGCACCGTATTCAATGTTCATGTCGAATTGACATTGAAGCAAGGTATTTTCAATCTGGAGTGGATGAACTTTGAAGGACTCACCAATGACGAGGTCTATCAATTCATGTTCATTTTCACTCCCATCCGATTTAAAGGAGCCACTGGGTCACCCGGAAGGCCTCTAGCCATTCGGTAAATACTTATTTAATCCTCCTTTAAGGAGGATTAAAATTCACCAGCTTAGTTCCAACATATCATGCTAAATTGTTGAGTACAGAGCAGACTAATTATTCTACCATTTAGTATGATATAGTATAATCCTATACCTGAATTTGACGCGTTCGACCCCATCTGGCGATCCTCAATCGTCCGTTCTAATCGAGTAGATCGGACTTTCGAGTGCCGAACGCAGGCCATTGTAGCTCACTGTCAAAAGTGTAATAATAGCCGTGATACCGATACCAAAGAGGACCATCCACCACGCTACCTCTATGTGATATTGAAAGTTTGTCAACCATGATTGCATATAATATAAGATAATCGGGGTGGCAATAATTGATGAAATCAGCACCAGCATGAAGAACTCACGTGACAATAAATACCAAATATTGAAAGTAGTGGCCCCCAGCACCTTACGCACGCCCATTTCCTTTTTGCGCTGTTCTGCAACAAATGCACTGATACCCAGGAGACCGAAACAAGAAATGATTATAGCCAATATTGCGAAAGCAAAACTCAATCTGGATAACCTTTCTTCATTCTGAAAATTCCAGGAATAGCGCTCATCAAGGAAAGTATATCGAAAAGGATTGACCGGATCTTCCTGCTCCCATAATGTCTGTAGTGTAGCCAGGGCTTCTTCGGCACTGTGATCTGGCTTGATACGTGCATTAAAATAATTGAGAAAACCGCCATAGTGAATAGAGAAAATCATAGGTCTAGGAGGTTCGTAGGGTGATGTTGTAATCATATCCCTGGCCACCCCAATCACTTCAAATTCACGGGCATCTTCTCCTCTACCCCAGGTTACTGTTTTACCAATGGGATCTTGCAGGCCCATGTATTTAGCAGCCGTTTCATTTAGGATAAATGCCAAAGTATCTCTCGAATGCGCTTGAGAGAAATCTCTTCCCTCCGTGATTTCCCATTGGAAAAGATCGCCGAAACCATGTGTGGTACGGACAGTATTAAATTCCTCGCTCATATTGGGATCTTTACCTTCCCAATAAAACCCACTATTGGTAGTATAGGTAGAGGTCAAGTACACATCAGTGGCTGCGATGGCGGAAAAATGTCCTGAGTTCATTAAAGCATTTTTGATTCTTTCATAGCCCCCAAACATATCCCGATCTCTCACAGGGACGGACACGATGTTATCCTGATTATAACCTATAGGTCGAGTCTTCGCAAATCGAATTTGTTGCAAAATGATAATTGTGCCTATAATTAAGGCAATCGACACAACAAATTGGGTGCTAACCAAGACCCTTCTCAATTGAAGAGCACCCAGACGCTTATGAAAAACTCCCTTTAATACTCGCACCGGTTTGAAGGCAGATAAATACAAGGCCGGATAAAGTCCAGCCAAAGCACCCAAAATAAGTACGAACCCTATGGACAGGATCCAGAACCAGGGTTTCTCATATGGGATTAAAATATTCTTTTGTGATACTTCATTGAAAAAGGGCAACAAAAGGAATGTAAGAAGCAATCCTAAGATATAAGAGAAAAAGGTTATCAAAACCGATTCCGTCAAAAATTGACTGATTAATTGTACCCGGGTAGATCCTATTGCTTTCCGCACTCCAATTTCACGTGCTCTTTTTTGAGATCTTGATGTACTCAGATTTACGAAATTTATACAGGCTAATATCAAGACAAAAAGACCAATAATAGAAAACAGCCAAACATACTGAATCGCACCTCCTACATTTACTCCATCTTCGAATCTTGAATATAGATGCCACCTATCCATAGGATGCAAAAATAATTGTGGATTGTATCGTTCAGCGATATCATCCGACATGTTATTTTTCTTGACATCTCTTATAAGTGATGAGACTTCCTCAAATTGTATATCTTCTCTAATCTGAGCGAAAGCCTGAAACCAATTATTACCCCATCCAGCCCGAGTTTGATAATCTGCAGTTTTATTGATCATGTCCCAGGGCGCGAGATATTCGAGATCCGAGAAAGTAGAATTGTCAGGAATATCTTCATAAATACCCGCCACCCGTGCATCCATCTGATTATCAATCCGAATCACCTCACCTATTGGATCCCTGCTTCCAAATATTTTGACTGCAGCACTATTTGATAAATAGATTACCGTCGGATCCAGAAACTCATTTGGAGATCCCTTCAGCAATTTAAGCGATAACATGGGGATGGCCCCTGGTTCCATGAATCTCCCCCTGATCCGGATCTTTTCTTCATTCCAGATAAATAGCCGTTCACCACTGTATGTGGAAGTAATTACATGCTCAAATAAATGGCCATAATCTGCCCGCAGTGCCGGTGCCACCTGCCAGGGCATTGAATTCCAGGTACGAAGACCATCCGCAAACATTTGATTTTGCATTAGCTGAGCCACTCTTCCTTTATTTTCATGATAATCGTCAAAGGAAAGCTCATCCCTTAGCCAAAGTCCAATCAACAGAAATACCATGATTCCCAGCGCCAGACCCCCTATATTTAAGAAGGTGAATCCAATATTACTTTTTAAAGTTCTAAGGCTAATTTTTAAATTCTGTCGCCACATCATGGAATATAATTTTGGAATGAAATAAAATTTTCGCATAGCAAAAGGACGGAGATAATTAAAGACCTGATACCAATAGTACAGTTTGGCTTTGATTGGGCTTTTATGAAGGAAATAAGACTGATACTTTTCAAGCAAGTCACCTTCTATTTCCTCCTTTAATTCCTCCTTGAGGAACCCCAATAAAAATCGCCTTGCAATTTTTGGTGGATGTACGGTATGATGCTCCTGATTTTTCATAGTAGCCGGTCTAATAAATGGCCATAGTATTTCTACTCCGATCGTAGAGCATCCACCGGACTATGTGTGGCTGCTTTGAGGCTTTGATACCCAATGGACAAGAACGTAAAAAGAATACCAAAAATGGCTGTCGATCCAAATATCAGCCACCAATTTACATCAACTGTATATGCAAAGCGAGCCAGCCATTTCTGGAGTACGAAAAAAGATAGGGGAATAGCAAGTCCTAACGCAAAAAGAACCAACTGAATAAACTGTCGCGACATCAATTGAACCAATGAAATCACGGAGGCCCCTAATACTTTTCGAATACCGATTTCCCGAGTTTTCTTTTTTGCTATAAAGGTGATCAGTCCGATGAGTCCCATTGATGAAATAATAATGGATATTATGGCAAAATAATTGGCCAGTTTTCCTGTCAGCACTTCGCTGCTATACATGGATCGATATTCTTCATCCACAAAATCAAAAGCGAAGGGGACATCAGGAACTACTTTGGCGAAGGCAGATTCTACTGCAGCAATTGCCTCTTTCATTTCACCCTCTTTTGCCTTCACAAAGACATTTCCTGCATTGGCCGGCTCGAATAGGAAACCTGAGGGCATAATTTTATCATAAAAAGACCGATTGTGAAAATCCTTTAATACACCCATCACTTCACGAGGTTTTCCCCACCATGTAATGACCTTTCCGATGGGATCATCACCTAATTGCATCAGGCTGGCAGCCGTTTCGTTTAAAACAACATGCATCGTATCCACTCCAGTCTTTTCACGATAGTAAGCACCTGCCACCAAAGGGATATTAAAAACCTCAGGAAAATTGTTGGCAGTCCAGAGGAGGGATATTTCTACATTTTGCTGATCGGGTCTCTTGCCAGGCCACTGTACACCGGCGGTACTAGCTTGCATGTTATGAGGAAATGGCCCTGCCACGGTAAATCCCTCTATAGAAGGATGTCGTACAATCATTTCTTCCAGTACATCCAATTTTTGGGTAACTGCTTCATCTTGATGAATCATCAAAAGATTGTCTTTGGCTAAACCCAAATGAGCGCTTTGTATGTAACCAACCTGATTACGAATAACCAACGCTCCGGTGATTAGTAATAATGCGAGAGAAAACTGAAATACAACCAGGGCTTTTCTAAAAGTAGCTTCCCCTCTCCCATCTGCCAATTTACCTTTCAATATACTTATAGGCTTAAATGATGACAAGACTAAGGCGGGATAGAAACCTGCTAGTAAACTGGTAACAACTAAAATCGATAATAATCCTATCCAAAGTTGTGGGTCGGAAAATGGAATGGCGAGATTCTTCTCTGTAATCAAATTAAGATATGGCACCAACAACCTGGCAAATAAAACTGCGAGTGTCACCGACAACGAGGTCACGATAAATGACTCTACCAAAAATTGTGTCACAAGTGATTGTCTTCGTGCACCAATGGTTTTGCGTACTCCCACCTCTTTTGCCCTTTCAGTGGCTCTCGCCGTGGCCAGATTCACAAAATTAATACAGGAGATTATCAGCAACAAGACCGCAGCTATCAAAAATATGCGCACATATTCGATCCTCCCACCACTTACTTCCCCTTGGCTATTAAAATTACTATAGAGATAGTGATCTGAAAAAGGTTGCAGAAAACAACCCTCTTTTCTGTCACCCTCCTGATGGTCGTGAAACATTCCTTCCAGAATCTCACGTACTTGCATTGGATCAACATCATCTTCCAGCCAAATCACCCCTTGCATCCCATTATTGGACCATTCCAAGAGCCAATCGTTGGCTGCTAGATGCGCTCCAAAGCTGTAGATAAATTGGTTTTGCAGGGAAGAGTTATCGGGCATATCCTCATAGATGGCTTGAACAATAAAATCACCATTATCGTGAATATGAATCGTCTTTCCTATCGCATTTTGCCAATCAACACCAAAGAGATTGATAGCCAATTGTCTTGAAATAACAATGGCGTTTTGTGACTGATCCAATTGACTAGCATCTCCCATCAGCACAGGAAAAGAGAATGCTTGAAAATAAGCTGCATTCCCAAAAGTCCCGGAAGCACGTATTATTTGTTCATTCCATTGTAAATTATCCTGAAACGGATACCCAATAGGAATCCAAGCTTTCACCCCAGGAATTTCATCGGCCGCTGCCTTGATCATTGGATACGAAATACCTGCATACACATCAAGTGTGTTGTTCTCCAGAGGAATGGTTCTTTTTACTTGATACAGGTTCGCATCTTCTTCGTGAAACTTATCCATGCTCCACTCATGCCGTACCCATAATAACATAAGGAACACCACGGTGAGTGAGGCGGTCAGTCCAAAAATATTAATAAATGAATATCCTTTATGTTTCAGGAGATTTCGAAAGGAAACTTTAAAATAATTTCGCAGCATACCTACATTCATTTTAGGAATAACACCAAAATTCCGAATGGCGAAAGGTCTTAAGTAATGTAAGACTTGATACCAATATTCCATTTTGGCTTGAAAATGCGAGGTAGAGCCCATCCTTTTTATATACTTTTCATAAAGGTCACCCTCTACTTCTTCTGCGAGCTCCGGTTTAATAAACCACAGCAGAAAAGCGTGGGCAAGTTGAGGTGGCCTAATTCCTTCATGAAATTCATCCATACGTAAAACTCGATCCTGAAAACCCGGGATATTGATTCCAAAGTGTCATCCTAAGTGATCGCGTCCGTTGCAATACAGAATCTCCCAGAGCCGTCACCTTGTAGATACGCTTCCTTCTTCCACCCCTCTTTGCTGTGGGTGGTCCCATTTCCGACTTGAGAAAACCTTTCTTCTCCAGACGACTCAATGTGGAATGTACCGCTCCAATCGATGTAGACTTTCCAGTTTGAGAGGCATACTCTTCTTCCAGGTGTAAGGCATACGCTTCTTCATCCAAAATACCTACCAGCAATAGGAGTATTTCCTCAAACTCTCCAAGTCTTGTTTCGCTCATTTACTAATAGATTGTAGAGCAAATATAATGGGATTTAATTGAGATACGCAAGTTTTTGTTCTACTTTTTAGAAACAAATACAAGATCAACCCATTGCAGCACTATTTCATGGATGATCAATCCGTTGATTGCAGAGCTCTGTAAGGGATTTATTCTTGCCGCTTTAAATGTCTGAGCACTAATAGTGATTATGGCAATGATAAAGACCAGGACTCCTGACAACGCAAAGTGCCACCACTCAAGATCCATGTGAAAGGCAAAATTTGAAAGCCACGATGAAACCAACAGATAACTAATAGGCAAAGAATAACTAAGGAAACTAACACCAATCCGTTAAATTCTTTGGAAGTACGACAGCAATGTAGAAAAGGTTGCAGGGATCGAGCTATATTTTTGACTTAAGCTGTAAATGGCTCAGAATATGCTTAGGCTATCTGTCATGCTTTGGTAGCCACTCATAGAATTTTCTACTCAGATAAAATTCGATCCAGGCATCGTGGCTATCACTATCCGCAGAAACAAAAATTCGATCATTAGTAAAATGCCGGGCCATCAGTCTCAATTCCAATATACAACAGTTGACCTCAAAAAACATCAAAAAATTTATAAATTCACAGAAAGCAACCAGCATCTTGATTAAATCGATTCTCGCCAATATCATTTTAATTTTCATCATTACTTCATGCGACAAATCAGAAAGAGGCATCATTGATGGACCAAAATCAAATATTGACCAGATCAATCAATTTGGCATCTACAAAGTTTTTGAAGATAGCATCATTCTTTTACCTGATGGAGTAATCGATCTTTCACAAACAAATGTGGTGCTTGATCCATTTATATCAAGTGAGGATATTGATCATTTTGATTTAAGTGGTCAATCAATACATCTAAAAAGACCCATAAGTACCGCTGATATCAGTTTTGATAAAGCTCCCTTCATCGTTGCCGAATCGGGTAATTACCTAATGGACGGTATTTTTTATTTTTGGCCTAACTGCTGTTTTCCAGAATCCTTTCTAAGTCTGACTGTACATGATGTAGCACACACTAACCTGCAATACACCTTGCAATTGAACGGAGACTTCAGTGAACTATTCATCGATGCGTTACCAGATTCTTTGATTCGGCAAGATCTAAGTTTACATATCGACTCCGCTATTCAGTACTACTATGAAGATGATGAAATAGTCGGTGCCGACTTTAATATATCGATCACGAATAACACCGATCTACCACTGCTTATTATTGACCCTATGAGAGCACCCAATAAAGCAAGAATCTCGGGATGGGCTTTGAAAAGTAATGACTATAGAGTTGTAGAAGTGCTCTCTCCTCAATATAGAGTCAGGGTATGGAATAGTTCCACAACACACACTTGGTCCGAAGAATGGTATAGCCCCATAGAACCCGGAGAAACGACTACCCTGCAGACCTATTCTGAAGCGACCATAGATATCTTTGAATTTGGAACTCTGGACATATTATTCACATTTGATAACATGGCTGGTGCCATTCCCAGAACCATCCATGATGCGCTCGAAGTAAAACCCTGGATAGGCACCATACTTCATCAGCAAAAGATTCACGTACCTTGATAATGTAGGATAACTGCAGGAGATACAATATAGAAATTGAAATTCCACGGGGTGGTTACCCTTCTGGTTTTATCACTGTACCAGCCATGCCTAGGAGTCAAAGTAAGCCTTCCAACGACACTGGCATGTACTATACTTGTTACAAAACCTTTTTCACACCCTATAGAGGAGTGCGGAAGTGGGGCGGATACCCTGACTTCACATGGTCTGAAGAATGGTACGTCGTAGTAAAACCTCAGGAAAGTATTCAAATCGATGTCTATTCCCCCACTTTTTTCAGTGCTGCAGGGCAGCAAGAAATAGTCCTAACTGTTGACAACCTCGCGGGTGCGATCTCAAGAAGCACCTATGAATCATTGCCGATAAAACCCTGGTTGGGCCGGATCATACATCATCAGGTAATTAATATCCAATAGCGAAAGGTAGTTCTTGAACCAGCTACGAGTCTTTGTTTTTTATCCAAAGTCCTCTTTCATTATATTATCTTAGTTGCTTTTTGAACAACAGGCAAAAAATTATATATGAGACAGTTATTACTTCCACTTCTGATGATGTGTACATTCCTTCATATGAATGCACAGTCCGATCAAGATGCAATAGCCAGTGCAGTCGACGCCCTACATACTGCCATTATTGATGGTGATTCTGATCAGTTGCACGCAAGTACAACAGAGGAGCTCACTTATGGACATTCCAGCGGAAATATCGAAGACAGACAACAATTTATCGATGCACTTGTCAGCGGCCGATCTGATTTTGCAAAGATCGACATGAGTGATGAAGAAATTACGGTCAGAGGTGATGTTGCATGGGTACGATTCGTCATGGATGCAGATTTGCTAAGTAATGGAAATACTACCCCCATCACTTTGAAGATCCTCTATATCTGGGTGAAGGATGGAAGTGATTGGAAGCTGCTAGCGAGGCAGGCGGTGCGGTAGATTGATATATCATCTTTGCTTCTTACCCACTTTTTAACCTTCAGATTGCCTCAACAAGCTACATAAGTAGTAGGGACCTGAATTTCAGTACTACTGCATTTTTAGTCGAGGCTGGGAAATTATCACTTTGGAGATAGTTCAGGCTCTAGCCGGCGCCGAATGAATTCGGCGTTACTGGATTGAAATGTGAGTCTAGGTAGGTATAGCGCAATACTATCTAAATAGTCCAGTTCCTGGCGGGCGCCGAATGAATTCGGCGTTACTGGATTTTTAATAGAACCGGGTAATTATCACTTTAGAGATTTATAAATGCTAGTGCATTTTACTCGTTTGGATAGCCAAGTGGGTTTGCTTCAGTTCTTGCTTAATTAGTCCAGGCTCTTGCGGGCGCCGAATGAATTCGGCCTTACTGGATTTTTAATAGAACCGGGTAATTATCACTTTGGAGATTAATAAATGCTAGTGCAGATTCCTCGCTGCGGTATCTGGATGGGTTTACTCCAGTTTATGCTTAATTAGTCCAGGCTCTTGCGGGCGCCGAATGAATTCGGCGTTACTAGATCTAAATGAACTTGTGGTTTTTGCATATTGAATATTGATCAATGCTAGTGGACATTAATCTTTGGGTAGCTCGGTGGATTTGTCTCAACTATTAAGGATTTCTCGTACTGAAGAAGGAAATGGGTATGTTAAAGTTTGATATTATGCCGAACAAAAATCAGGTAGAAGGACTAAGGGGGGTGAACAATAACAAAAAAATAAATTAGTATGAGTGCGACAGCGGATAAAATAAAAGGAAATTGGAACACCATCAAAGGTAAAATCAAGCAAGAGTATGGTCAGGTAACAGATGATGACCTGGCATACGAAGAAGGTAAAGAAGATGAACTTCTAGGCCGATTGCAGAAGAAAATTGGAAAATCCAAATCTGAAATCAAAGATTGGATTGACAGCTTATAAAATAGTCTCTCGAACATAACCTATTTAATGAAAGCCGACCCACATTGGGTCGGCTTTCTGTGTTAATACTGATTAAAAGCTCTCTAGCATAAGAACCTTAATCCAGAGTTTTTCACTTCTTGTAGATCTTCAACTTTCTGTAGTACGTGTCAGTTGCGGGTCCGACCCAAAGTCCAATAGCACCCTGCTTCTCACCTTGCTTCAAATCATTGATCACTAATGCGGGCTGGTCACTTCCATGCACAAATAGTTTCGCCATCTTACCTGAAAATTCAATTTTAACCTGCGTCCATTTGGCAGGTTCCATATCTACGTAGCTTTCATATTTTCCAGGGAATGAATCTCGCAGTACATTCCATTCATAGCCAGGTATAGACATATATTGTACGGTATGATTGCGACGAAGCTGATCATTAGCTCTTGCATTGGTTGCCCTAAGGTAAAAGCATTCATACATATTTTGATCCTCACTGGTTCTGAAGGCAATGCCGACAAATCCTCTGGAAAAATCCGGAGCACCTGGTGATGGAGCACCTGCCAGATCAACTTCAATTACTCCATCCTCTAAGATGATGTCACTGATCATGACCAATGAATATCCCGCTTCAGGATCGGCTTGCACTGCCTTCAATGCTTTTTTTCCCTCCAGCTTTACTTCACTAATTTCTGTGTTAATAAGTTGTAGGTTCCCTGCATCAAAAAGATCTATCGAGTATTCCTGAGCAAAAAGCAAAAGCGGCATCAGACATGCCATAAAAAGCCATATTCTCATGTCATTAATTTTTATTTCAAATCAACGACATCAGGCCCACTTTCTCCAAATTTCAGTGATTCATAGTCAGGTCAAAAGGAGTTCATACTAGATAATCCATTGATTTTCAATTAATATAAAATGCCCGTCAAAATACAGTAGCATTCTGACGGGCAGGTTGTAAGAGTGAGTGGGCTATAATTAATTTCCTATAGTAACCTTTCCATCGACCATAATTTCGTTGATATTCTTATCAATCACCACCTTATTAGAAATAGGGTAAAGTCCCGCATCGATGGTCCATCGCTGACCATGTGCCTGTCTTTCTTCTGCCTCCTCAATCGTCTCAAAAGGTATGCTCTCGATGCCGATGCCACAAGTTGTACAATCCTCATCCACATACACATTTTTTCTAACAACATACTGTGTTTTCCAAAGACCTCTTCCAAAAGTTGTGGCCACTAACCAATGATCTCCAAACGTATTATTTTGTGTAAACTGCAGATGTGTCACTTCGGTATTCACTGGACCTTCTGAGGATCCATGGGCTGCCTGGACACTCCAGGCGCTGCCATTATTCTCTGTGGCGAAAACGCCCATATCGGAGCCTACATAGGCCCAATTGCTTTGATCTGGATGCCAGGTCACCGTATTTATATGCAAAGCAGGAATACCAGTCGATCGTTCTTCCCATGTGGCACCGCCATCATTAGTAAACCAGATATTATCATCACGATAGGAACCTATCGTGACAAAAATCTTATCATGATTGGTAGGATGAAGAGCGATGTCTGTAATGATCTCCGACTCGGGAAAATTGAGAGACACCCAACTACCAGCTGTTCCGTTATTGTTTATATACAAATCTCCATTTTTATAACCTACCAGCACAATTGAACTATCCTCTGAGATTTCGATAGCCGATATGAACTCCCCCAAAATTGCCGATCTGGGACTTACATTCTTATGTACCGCACCACCGGAGGTATACGTTAAGTGCCATAATTCATCTCCCCCTAGCAATGTGTATTCTGCCGCATTGGGATAAATTTCCAACTCAGCAATAAAAGGTGCATTGTCATGATCTTCCAAAATGAAGTACGGATAATATCCAATCAATGGTGGAAATGTCGCTTCAATCTTACCAAACTGGGATGACAAATACTTTGGATCTGTACCCGTTTTATTTAATGCACAAAATCCTCCATCGCCAAAGCCCACCTTGGTCCAGGTGTTTCCACTATCGTCAGACTCCCAGGTGCCATTATCTTGTGAACCTGCTATTATTTCATTCGGATTATTGCCATCAATGTCACTGTCATAAAACTGTGTGATATTTAATCCAGTGGAGTGCAACGTCCAGCCGGTTGTCGTGGTTGCCGTTTTATAATTACTATTGGAAGCCACTCCACCGTCATTTCCAGTATAAATCTTTGGATTGGTAGTGGAATTGAAATCCTGTGCGGCCACAATAATATGATGGTCAGCATGGGCAGAAAGTCCCGCACTATGTTGATCATTATCTGATATCTTATTGATTGTCACACCACTGTTTGTGCTTCGCCACAAATCAATCCCTCCCACTATTAGATTATCTACATCTTCTGGATCCACCCATATGGAATTGTGGTAACTACCGGCACTTGCACGTGAATTCGTGAAGATATTGAGGCCCGAAATCATGGTATCCCACTCGATACCTTTATCTAATGAACGCATTATTAAACCCGAGTTGTTCGTTGTTCCCCCACATAGCGCATACACGATATCTTCATCTGATGCTGACATACCCACTTCAACTCTTCCGCTAAAGAAGGGGAAACCTGGCATGAACCCACTGGAAGTCCAGGTGTTGCCTGTATCCTGCGTGACATACAGCCCCGCACTATACCCAATAAAAATATTAGATCGATCATTAGGATTGACATATACACAGTAAGCATTGCCCGGGCTACTTGATCCAGCTAAAATGGGAATCTGCTCGACCGCATCACCTCCCTGCGTAAATCTGTACAGCCCGCCGACGGAAAGGGAATTATGATCCTTGTCAGTGATGGTCGTGGCCGCATAAAATATGTTTGGGTTTACGGGATCAAAGGCCAGATCATTCACCCAATAAAACCCCGATAGGTCATTGGGGTCCAAAGCTCCTACCAGGTCCCATGTATCTCCTGCATCGGTGGATTTGAAAATCCCGGCTCCTACAGAACTCGTATTAAATCCGGCTCCAGGCATGCCTACGTTTTCCCTGGCGGTAATTCCCTCCCCTGTAGAGGCATAGAGAATGCTGGGATCATTGGGATTAACCAGGATAGAAGTAACTGATAAACTGGGAAGAAAATCATCGAGTGCAGTCCAACTTGCCCCACCATTTGTACTTTTGAAAATACCTCCACTTACTCCTCCTGTATAGAGTATATTGGGATTAGTGGGATGCACTGCCAGTGCCCTGACTCTTCCTCCTATGTCTGGAGGACCTAAGAATTCCCAATCCTGAATACCGGCATCGCGTTTCCTTCGCTCCCGTTCTATCAAACCTCTCACTTCGGCTCTGGCCCTTAGTATCTTTTCGGGAGAAATCTTGCCTCCTCGCCTAGCTGTACGCCACTCATCACGACCATTTGCGATTTCTTCCTTAGTCAAATGCCTGGGTTTCATGTCGCGCTGCGAACAAGCACCCAGGAGTAAAACCAATGCTGATATGTACAGTAAATTCTTCATATTTTCCTATTGAAGATTTACTAACACCAGCACAAAATCACTTCCTTCCTCAAGAGGAGTCATTGCTTTACCAATTATACTACCCCTGGCTTTTCGTGCACTTTTCACTCGCATTGCTTCTCCCTTGACTGGGGAGCTTGTGAGAAAATCACCCACTTTGATGGCACCACCCAAACTATTAGCTTTCACATAGGTTCGTCCAGAGAGGGTCACCAAATCATCCCCGAAAGCAGAACTTCCTTTTTGTCCCATTAGAATCCCTGGTTTCACCCCATTCGCACCAGAAATGATCCCTGCAATCTTTGTGTCGTAAGCCCTATCCGTAACCTTCAGTTCACCGGGACTATTCTCATCTAGTGATACCAACAATCCAGGCTGGATTTCGGACTCATGATTGTTGACTTCAAACATTTCGGCAAGATCTGAACCACCATTGATTTGAATCTCGTCAGTCACCACCCGGGCATCATTAGTGCCACTAAAATTAGTCACTAGACGTATGCTATTTGTATCACCGTTTGTTATATCGCTCATCAGAATTGCAGCACCACTACCATTCAAGCTGGTATAGAGTTGAAAATTCTCATTACCATCTTTATCTTTCATTAGGATACGTGGATCATCAGTGGCTCTCAGTCGAATGTCACCATCGCTACTATTTGAATGGATTCTTATTGATGATTGTGTCTTCAGGTTTCCATTATCATTGAGATGCCAGATCGTGTCTGGTCCGGATGTTTGGATAATTTCATATTGCCCAGTATCTAGAGTATACTCGATTTGTGTCCATCCCTGCTGGTATAACAAGCTGATAAATGCACAGAGAGGTAAGAAGTACTTGGTCATATCATGTAGATTTTAAAATAGAGGTTTAAAGCAAAGTATTTAGCTTCCAATCTGAAGCCTTTCTCTGCCAAGAACGAAAATGTACGGATGGGAAAATGTCACCCATACGGGTGATATCTACCGATAACGGACAAATCACTATATTGGACCAGCCCCTCTTTTCCATCTGAAGAATCAATCATTCAAAGCACTACCTAAAGGACGACGTATGTCGGAATTCAAGATCTTGATTGTAGAGGATGAAGCCCTCATTGCAGAGGATATTCGTATGACCTTGGAAGAACTTGGATATGAAGTGTGTGCGATCGCTCACGATAGTGAAAAAGCAAGTCAGGCTTTTCATACACATCATCCCGACTTGGTTCTGATGGATATTAGTATTAAGGGTCACAAAGACGGTATTGAATTGGCCGAGGTGATCAATGAGCACCATCACATTCCCTTCATTTATCTCACCTCCCACTCAGATCGTGGAACCTTGGAACGTGCAAAACAAACACGACCCCGGGGATATATTGTAAAACCCTTCCGGGATAGGGATCTCATCAGTTCGATTGAAATCGCTCTCTACAATCATAGTGAGGACTTAAAGAAAAAGAATCTTGATAAATCTGTGGTCGACTCAGCTGCGAACGCTCCTTTAAGTCCCCTGGAGTATGAAGTTTTTGTAGATCTGGTAGATGGATTAAATAATCGCCAAATCGCTGAAAAGAGATTTAAAAGTGTAAACACGATTAAAACCTACATCAAGCGGATTTTTGATAAACTTGAAGTGCATGATCGTGTAAGTGCAGTACGAAAGGTGGTGTTTCAATGATACCCTCTTTAAAGCTTTTTATACATCAGATTTCTACGCTCCCCGATTTTCTCCGTAAAGATATATCCCAGTTTTTCAAATAATGGTCGGGTACCCATAAATTGATAGCTGGGTGATTCCGCATCAGCAGGATATACC
This sequence comes from Saprospiraceae bacterium, assembly GCA_050298535.1. GTDB lineage: Bacteria > Bacteroidota > Bacteroidia > Chitinophagales > Saprospiraceae > JABDMH01. The sequence goes on along the minus strand of JBNKUI010000017.1, from coordinate 36,101 downwards.
TCTATATGTGAAGCACCATTTCTTCGGGCATAACTATCAACTTCCAAAACAAGCTCAGCCAGTAGCCCTTTTTTACGATATGGTCTCTTGATGAAAAAACAAACAATGGACCAGGGATCACTTAATTCGATATTACCTGGCATTTTCCGATACGTCTCTTTAGGAGCCACTGAACACCATGCAACAGGTAAATCATCTTCATAACAGAGAAGGCCAACTGGTAATTTATTAAACACATTAGATCTGAATGAATTCCTTTTATCTGATTTATTTTTCCGATCACAACCATGTGACATATTTCTCCAGAGCATACACCAACAGTAATGTGGTCCTCCACGAGACTTAAATAAGGTTTCCAAGTCCTTCTAATTCGATGGATCAACGGATTTAAACTTACATTTTCCAAGTAGCATAATTTGAAATAGACACTATAGACACTTAAATGTGAACTTAAGCACCTTAATTCATAATAGAAATAATTTATGGCTAAATGCAATAATCTACCGGCTAGAAGTGGAGATTGAACAACCGAATTCAGAAGCCTGTTGCAAAAAATTTATTAATTACAACCTAACGATTTATTCCTGACAAAATATTTTGAAATAGACACTGCCTCTCTCATGAGAGAAGTACTTCAAAAAATGATGAAATTGAAATGCCCGTCAGAAGTCACAATTACTTCTGACGGGCAAAATTGTAAGGGTAAATGGGCGAATTTTAATTACCTATAGTAACTTGTCCGTCCACTTCAATTAAGCTAATATTCTTATCGATCACAACTTGATTCGTAATAGGATATACCCCAGCATCAATAATCCAATGCTGACCATGTGCTTGTACTTCCTCAGCTTCCTCGACAGTCTCAAAGGGTGAAGTCTCTGTGCCGAGACCACATCTTATACAGTCCTCGTTTACATAAATATCCTTACGGACTCCATACTGTGTTTTCCATATTCCCCGACCAAAAGTGGTTGCAACCAGAAAATTGTCTCTATCTTGGGTGAATTGTAAATGTGTGACTTCAGTATTTATCGGACCTTCGGATGTCCCATGAGCAGCTTTTACACTCCAGGCATCACCATTATTCTCGGTAGCGAATACACCCATATCCGACCCCACATAAGCCCAATTGCTATTTTCCGGATGCCAGATCACAGTATTCAGGTGTAGTGCAGGCACACCTATCGATCTTTCTTCCCAATTTACTCCTCCATCCTCAGTAAACCAGATATTATCATCCCGATATCCACCCAATGTTATTAGTATTTTATCCCGATTATTGGGGTGCAACGCAATATCAGTAATTACTCCTGTGACAGGTAGGTTGAGAGCGGTCCAGGTACCAGCAGTACCATTATTATTTACATACAAATCACCATTTTTATATCCTACCAGTACCTGAGAGCTGTCAGAAGCAATCTCGATAGCTGATACAAATTCATTTGCAATCCCCGGTCTAGGACTGACCATTCTGAGAACAGCTCCTATGTTAGTGTATGAAACGTGCCACAACTCATCTCCTCCTACGAGAATGGTCTCTCCATCATTAGGATAAATTTCCATTTCGGCAATAAATGGTGCATTATCATAATCACCCAGGCTGAAATAATATTGATAATCTACCAGGGGAGGATACGTAGCTTCAAATTCACCAAACTGTGATGATAAATATCGGGGGTCATCGCCTTGCTTACTGAGTGCACAGAATCCTCCATCATTGCCTCCTACCTTCGTCCATGTTGTACCTCGACCATTAATTTCCCAGGTACCATTATCCTGTGATCCTGCAATAATGTGTTCAGCAGAACTACCCCCTATATCACTATTATAAAATTGTGTGATGTTTAATCCGGTATTCAACAAATTCCATCCTGAAGTAGTAGATACATTTTTATAATCGTCAGTGGATGCTATTCCTCCATCATTACCTACATATATTTTGGGATTCGTTGTCCCGTCATAATCCGAAGCGGCAACAATCACATGATGGTCCGCATGTGGAGAAAGTCCGGCGTTATTCTGATCCTTATCCGATATTTTTGTCAGGAAAGTACCCGCGGTGACACTACGCCACAAATCAATACCTCCCACAATAATATTATTGACATTGTCAGGATCCACCCAGATAACATTATGGTAGTTGCCTGCATTACCTATTGTATTTGTAAAAATTGTGAGGGAATGACTCATAGTATCCCATTCCATGCCTTTGTCCTGAGATCGCATGATCATGCCCTGATTATTTCCCGACCCTGCACAAAGCGCATACACCGTATTTTCATTCGATTGAGACATAGCAATTTCGACCCTGCCGGACAGAAATGGAAAGCCTGGCATAGTACTACTCGACGTCCATGTACTACCCGTATCCTGACTAACGTAAACTCCCCCACTATATCCCACATAAATATTAGAGTTGTCATTTGGATTTATATACACACAATAGGCGTTGGGTGCTGTTGAGTTACCGTCGGTTACCAGAATCTGCTGCACAGCATCCCCACCTTGAGTAAACCGATAGAGACCCGCCGATGGGAAGGAGTTATGATCCTTGTCATTAATTGTAGTAGCAGCATAAAAAATACTGGGATTAACCGGGTCGAAAGCCAAATCGTTCACCCAGTAAAAGCCGGTCAAATTATTTGGATCTAATGCACCTACAAGATCCCAGGTGAGTCCAGAGTCCGTAGATTTAAAAATACCTGCACCCACCGAACTCATATTGAAAGCGGCTCCAACATTGTTAGTATTACTTTGAGCAGTAATACCTTCACCGGTTGCAGCATACAGGATCGTTGGATTATTGGGATTAATTATTATGCTGGTGACGGATAGACTGGGCAAAAAATCATCCAGTGCTTCCCAGCTGGCTCCAGCATCGGTACTTTTAAAGATTCCACCACTTACACCCGCCGTGTAAAGAATATTGGAGTTAATGGGATGAACAGCCAGCGCTCGCACTCTTCCACCTACATCATAGGGTCCAAGAAATTCCCAATCCTGAATCCCCGCATCTCGTTTTCGCCGCTCCCGGTTCATAAGTTCTCTCACTTCATTCCTTGCCTGTACTATCTTCTCCGGAACAATTTCTCCACCGCGCATTGCAGTCCTCCATGCATCACGACCCTGGGCAATTTCTCCTTTTGTTCGGACCCGCCGTTGATGTTCATCCTGAGCACAACTACTCAAAATAACGAGGATAATTAAAAGGTAATTTATATGATTCATGATTCGACTTATTGAAGATTGACTAAAACGAGTACATAACCATTACCTTCTTCCAATGGGGTCATGGCTTTCCCAATAATACTTCCCCTTGCACGTCGTATGTTTTTGACCTTCATCGCCTCTCCCTTGAGTGGTGAACTGGTAAGAAAATCTCCAACCATGATAGGTCCGCCCGAGCTATTTGCTTTGACATAAGTCCTTCCCGATAAAGTTATCATGTCATCACCAAAAGCAGAGCTTCCCTTTTGACCCATGAGAATTCCAGGTTTCACACCATTTGCACCAGCGATAATACCTACAATTTTAGTGTCATAGATTTGGTCCGTAATTTTAAGCTCACCAGGATTTGCTTCATCGAGCGATACCACTAAACCTGGTGTAATCTCATTTTCTAATTCATTAATTTCAAACATTTCAGCAAGATCAGATCCCCCGTTTATCTGGATCTCGTCAGTAATCACTCGCGCATCATTTGTGCCATTAAAATTGGTAACAAGTCGAATGGCGTTAGTATCTCCATTAATTACATCGCTTAGGAAAATCGCACCTCCAGCTGCGCCCCAGCGACTAAATATTTTGAGGTTTTCGTTTCCGTCACTATCTCTAAATAAAATATTAGGATCCTCAGTTGCACGGATTCGAATATCTCCATCACTCGACGAAGACTGAAGTCGGAAAGATGATTGGGTTCTCAAATTGTGGTTCTCCGTTAGGTATAGTATCGTATCGGGTCCTGAAGTTTCTATGATTGTATATGCTCCAGTGTCGAGGGTGTACTCTACTTGTGCCATCCCTTGTACTGCTACTAAGCAGATCAATAAGTATATTGGTAATATTAATTTGGTCATATCATTAGGATTTAAAAAATGAGGTTAAAAAATCATGAAATGATTGGCATAAAACTCTCAGCCTTTCGGATCACAAGTAAAGGAATCCTATACCGCTAAATACCACCCACGCGGGTGGTTTGTATCTCAGGTATCTAATTTTTATGATCTGTATTCAGCAATCAGAAAGATCGACCTCACAGAAATCCCTCCTCACGTTATTGGTTTACAGCTCTTACCGAGGAGATTCCTATTAAGCAATGGGTCTGTATAATGGGAAAATAGAAATCTTTACAAGCTAACCTTTTTCATTTTCGGGACCAGCAGACTAAAAATACTCCAGGCAACCAAATACATGGAACTGCAAATAATGAACATGATGAAATATCCTTTTTCAATTTGTCCTTGTGTCTGAAAGTGATCCAATAATAAACCGGCAAGCCTTGCTACTATAATACTACCCACTCCTCCGATCATTGCACCTATTCCCACTACTGAGGCGACTGCCTTTTTCGGAAACATATCGGTCACAGTCGTAAAAATATTTGTTGACCAGGCCTGATGTGTGGATGCGACAAAACCTATGATGAGTATTGCATACCATGGGTGAAATTCTCCAAGAAACTGTGCCGACATCAGGGATAATTGTAAGACGGCAAATAGTAATAACACGCCTCTCCGTGCTCGATGTACCTTCCAGCCCTTTTCAATTAAGAAGCCAGAAAACCATCCACCGGCAATACTACCAAACATCGCTATGGTATAAATGGTAGCAATAGGTATAGCCAAATCGGTTTGGCTCATTCCATATTGCTTGTTCAGAAAGGAGGGGAGCCAGAACAATATAAACCACCAGCAGGGATCACTAAAAAATTTCAATACTGCAAAAGACCAGGTTTGACGGTAACCCAGTAGTGAAATCCAACTCACTTTTTCATTGGTAGCTTTGGATTCGTCATCATCTGCATTGATGTACGCCAATTCTTCCTCTGATAATTTTGGGTGTTCTGCAGGCTTACGATATATCAAAAACCAAAGGATCAACCAAAGAAAACCCAGTGCACCTGGAATAATAAAAGCCCATTTCCATCCGAAATGGACAGCTAATAGTGGTACCGTGAGGGGTGCGATAATTGCTCCTACATTGGTCCCCGAGTTAAAGATACCTACGGCAAGAGCACGCTCTTTTCTTGGAAACCACTCTGCCACTGTCTTGATAGCTGCCGGGAAGTTCCCAGCCTGACTGACACCTAGTAGACCTCTAGCTGCCATCATGCCCATTGTTGTCCGGACAAAGGCATGGCCCATAGTGGCCAGACTCCAGAGGATTAGAGATAATGCGTACCCAATCCGCGTACCTATTCTATCAATGATATATCCTGACCCTACCATGCCAATGGCATAGGCTACCTGAAATGCGATCACAATATTGGCATAATCAGACTCAGTCCATCCAAAAATAGGCTCCAGATAGTCGTCCTTAAGCAGACTAATGACTTGCCTATCCAGATAGTTAATGGTTGTGGCCAGGAATGCGAGACCTGCCATGGTCCATCGGTACCGTCCTATTTTTTGCATAGCACTAAGACTGAGTGGGTGACTTTACAATGCATCTATCCCGGCTACTTGTTTGACATGCCTCTATCACTTGCATTACCCTGGTGACCTGATCGGCAGTAACAGCAAGTGTTCCCTTTTGTTGTAACACTGAAGATATGTTATCATAAAATCCAAGGTAATTTCCCGGCACTGATGTGATCCTACCTGCTATCTGAAGTCCATCGATGCGTGTAAGTAGAGTGCCACCGAGATTGTCATCTTCGACTCCCCAACCCTCTTCATTAGGTAAACCCCCTTCCTTTAATGCTTCTTCCTGCGGATCCATGCCATATTTGATAAACGAACCCGCCGTCCCATGCAATGCAAAATGAGGACCTGGACTGGCTACCAAATAGCTGGATCGCAAAATGACCTTGAGATTATCATAACCTAAATGAATCTCGATGCTATCGTCTACCTCACCCCCCGATCGAAGCACCCGAAGATCCGCAAACACCCAGGATGGATCGCCAAATAATAACATTGCCTGATCAATGAGATGGGAGCCCAGGCCATATAATAATCCTTCACTATCAGTTGCATTTTCTTTCCATGTGTTGGGAGTGATCTCCGGTCGAAAGCGATCGTAGTTCACTTCATAAGACACTAGTCTACCTAGTAACTTCTGATCCAGAATCCTTCGCACAGTGAGGAAATCATTATCCCATCTCCTATTTTGAAAAACACTCAGCATTTTACCTGTAGTTTTGGCCAATGCAGTTAGTTTCTCAGCCTCTTGGGCAGTGATGGTAAAGGGCTTCTCGACAACTACATGTTTCCCCGCCTCTAATGCCATTTTTACATAATCAAAATGGGTACGATCTGGCGTATTTACGACCACCATGTCGATCGAATTCCTCTGTATCATTTCTTCAAAAGATCGGAGAATATGGCACTTTGGATATTTAGCCAAAGAATCTTCACGATGGCGCTCAACAATCGTAGAAAGATAAAAGTCAGGATGCGTTGATAGCAATGGAGCATGGAATACGCTTCCCGACATACCGAAAGCAGCAATCCCCACCTCAATGGGAGTACTCAGGGGTTCATTCATAGCTTATGACATGTTGTTTTCTATAGTGTTAGCTTAAGATAAGGACATAGGCAGAACTAAAGTCGGAAAGAGTAGAAATTTAATAATAAATCGTCTGACAGTATGGAAGAGACCTTTATAATCATTCCTTTGTTATTTTACAGTACTAAATGTCGATCTGCATGTGGAAATATTTAATATTATTCCTCTTCTCCAGCCTTTTTAGTTGCGAATCAAATATCCTTAAAAAGTCGCCTCCCAACATTGTCTTTATCCTTGCGGATGATCTGGGTTGGGCTGATCTACCGATCTATGGAAATAAATTTAACGAAGCACCTAACATCACACGATTAGCGCAGGAAGGCATGCGATTTACCAATGCCTATGCAGCCTGCCCAGTTTGTTCGCCAACACGGGCCAGTATTCAGTCCGGTCAGTATCCTGCGCGAGTGGGTATTATCGATTTCCTGCCCGGGCATTGGCGTCCCTACGAGTCACATATAGTTCCTCAAAACAGGACACAATTCCTTCCTAGTGAAGTAGAGACGTTGGCTGAGTCTCTAAAGAATGTAGGCTATCGCACCGGATATTTCGGTAAATGGCACCTTGGTCACACCGAACGACATTTTCCCAAGAATCAGGGCTATGATGAAAGTGTTATTTTTCAAGGTAGCCCTTACTATAATTATAATAAGGTATTGCAGCCCAATCAGGACTTTCCTGAAGACAAGATTTTATCAGAGGCCTTAACAGATTTAAGTCTAGACTTTATTCATAAAAACAGAGATACTTCCTTCTTAATGTTTCTGGCACCCTATGATGTCCATGTGCAGCTGGATGCCGACAGTACATTGATTGAAAAATATATGAACAAACCCAAGGTACCGGGATATCCCAGTAATGCCATCTATGCAGCAATGATCGAGCATATAGATCTCAGTGTAGGCCGGATCATGGATAAACTGGGTGAATTAGGCATTGCCGATAACACGCTAGTCATTTTCTTCTCAGATAATGGAGGTCTTATATCAAGGTTTGACAAAGTCCCACTGATTGCGAAATCAAAACAGCATTTATATGAAGGCGATAGTCTTCTATATATTGCATCATCGAATGCACCACTAAGGTCTGAAAAGGGTACGGTCTATGAAGGGGGAATCCGAGAACCTCTTATTGTTCGGTGGCCCAACCATATCACGGCAGGCTCTCTGTCCGAGTCACTGGTGACAAGTGTCGACTTCTTCCCTACTTTTCTGGAATTAGCTGATGCTAACCTCTCGTCCAGTCAGGTCCTGGATGGAAAAAGTATAGTACCCTCATTTTCCCAGAAGGTAACCGATACATCGCGTGCCATATATTGGCATTATCCTGTCTATCATCATAGTCAGCCTGCCAGTGCCATCCGAAAGGGTCCGTGGAAATTAATTCACTTTCTAAACGATGATCGGATAGAACTATACAATCTCGAAACTGACATAGGTGAGTCCACAAATTTGGCAGACAATGAAACTGAAAAGGCCGGCGAATTGAAAGATTTACTGGTATCATGGAGAAATGAGGTAGGAGCCGAAATTACAGAGCCCAATCCTGATTTCGACGAGGAAAAAAGATATGAGTGGGGACGACATCCAGGGCATGAACAACTAAGGGCAGGACGGTAAATACGGCATGAACATTAAGCTCCAAATACGATTGCGAAAAGTACTACTCATTGTATTTATTTGGATTTCTATTGGCGTCTGGATTTCAGTGTATGATCATTTGGCTTTTTATTCCGAATTTTCAAAGGGTCCTGATGATGACTACACCTTGGGACTTTCGATGGCATTTAATGCAATAGCGGGTATGATTGGCGGAGTGTTGGGGGGCACCTTTTTAGTATTTTACATCAATGAAAAGTATCGCGATCGATCCTACGGCTTCACGATAATGGCTGTACTAGTTTCCTTTATTTTAATAGTGTCCTTCATCACTGTGGTTCTAGGATTGATCTTCATACCCATGATATCAGGGATGCCTTTATCTACGGCTGAAGGCATGCAAAGATTTATAGCATACCTCACCAATCCATTGCATTTCAAAAATCTCATGATTTGGGGTTTAGTTGTGGCACTAACCCAATTTTTCCTTCAAGTCGACAATAAGTTTGGCAGTGGCATTTTATTCAATTTCATAAAGGGTAGATATCGAAAGCCACGAAAGGAGGAACGAATATTTATGTTTGCCGATATCAAATCCAGCACGCAAATTGCTGAGATCCTGGGCAATCAACGATATCATGAATTTCTCAAAGACTTCTTTGCCCATACCACCAACGCTATTGTTTACAACAAGGGACAGATTTACCAATATGTCGGGGATGAAGTGGTGATTTCATGGCCACTGGAAAATGAAGACGAAAATAGCCGCTGTATCACCTGCTTTTTTGACATGCAAAAAAGCATTCAAAAGCGATCTCCTTATTATTTAGAAAAATATGGAGTGGTTCCGGAATTTAAAGCAGGTATTCATACCGGTGAAGTTATTGCCGGTGAAATTGGTATTATTAAACGGGATATCACTTACTCTGGTGACGTACTTAATACTACGGCCAGGATTCAAAGTAAATGTAACGCATTGAATTCCTATCTCCTCATTTCAAATCTGGTGCGCAGTAAGATAGAGATGGACCCCCAACTCATTGTCACTTCCGTGGGTCAAATCGCCTTGCGAGGAAAGGGAACCACACTAGAGCTATTTGACATCTCCCTGCACAGCTAATCACTGTTTCCACTTAATTTAAGTTACATGGCAGACTTACAATGACTCCCTAAGGATTTTCTCCATTTTCCTCCCCTTAGCCAGTTCATCCACCAATTTATCCAGATACCGGACCTGCTGTGTGAGCGGATTCTCAATTTCCTCCACACGATATCCACAGATGACTCCCTTTATCAGATGTACATTGGGGTGCAGTGATGCTCTTTCGAAAAAGGTTTGAAAAGAAACCTTCTCCTCTATCAAACCCTCTAATTGATTTTTATCAAATCCGGTGAGCCATTGAATGACCTGATGCAATTCTTCCCTCGTCCGACCTTTCTTCTCCACTTTGGTCACATAGTGGGGATAAACGGATGAAAATGTCATTTTAGCGATGCGCTCATCATGATTGCTGGTATCTTTCATTAGTACCGATTTTGATCAAAAGAAAGAAAATTCTGTTGATTATCATCAAGCAGATTTACAAGATTGCGTCTTGATAACCTACCCAGGTTAAGCAAAGTTTTGCTTTATATTAATTAGGTATCAGTATTCAATTCTGACTAGAGAACCATCCAGTCCAGGTACCCCGAAAATAGGTCTACTATCTTCCCAATAAAAGGGCTGGATTTTGACCTGCCGATTCTGCCAACCCCCTCCCGCAAACTTAATATGGTGAAATACTATAAAGTCCTGTTCCTTTATCCGTATGAAGGAGGCATGTCCGGGACTGATCACACAATCATTTCCAGAGAATACGGGATTCGGATATTTTTTCCATGATGCGGTCGACAGCGGATCCTCCCCCACTAATTCCAGCGCACCGAGACAGTAATGATCTGACCAGCTTCCACTAGCCGAATAAATGATGAATACCTTGCCGTCATTTTCAAGTATTTGAGGTCCTTCATTGATCGTTGGCAATCCGTCACCCGACCCCATTTTCTCCCAGTCATACTCTGGAAAAGAAATAAGTGTCCTTTCGGATTGGATTTCCATGGGGCCGTCCATCAGAGCGATATACAGATTTTGCTGAACATTAACGTCGCCTTCCCATCCTGACCAGATAAAATATTGCTTATCCTGGTAATGAAGAATGGTTCCATCAATAGCCCACTTATCGGTCTGGTCCGTAATTTTACCCAGGTATTTAAATTCGGAAGAAATCAAAGGGGAAGCTGACGAGATCATGTGCATACGATGATTCACATTATCTCCGTCATCTGCCGCAAAATAGACATACCACTTCCCATCTAAGAAATGTAATTCTGGTGCCCAGATCTCCTTTGAATACATTGTATTCGCGGGAGCCACCCATATGACGCTCTCCTCAGCATCCTTCAATTGATTAATTGTAGGAGCTCGTTTCACTCCAATTTTATCTTGCAATGAATAACAATAATAAAATGTATCCTGATGTAATATAATCCAGGGATCCGCTCCAAACTCAAAAATTGGATTTCGAACCAGTTCGCCTTTCCCTCCGATCCTCGAAGCCATTTTATGATCATCGGCACCGCAGCCTACAAACATCAATGATATCAGCAAATAACTAACAATATATACGCTCAAATTTTCTGGTCGCAGAAATAAAGACTTCATTCCAACTTTATTTTATTCCACAAAAATACTATTATCAACACCAACATATAGCTTAAATTAGGATAACAAATGACACCTCATATGTGCATGATCAACTTGTCCCTAGGCCTATTGAATACAGAAAGGTAGAGCTTCTTCAAAGGAATCCCAAGAACATTAAACATCCATTCCAGGACTGTCAAGCCAAATAACCTATTCAATCCACCTTGACTACGGATCCTGACCCAGAAGAAGAAACATCTAGACTAGGAGTACCTTTGTAATAGATATTTCCACTCCCTTGAATGGTAGCCTCCAGATTTTTGCTACATGATATTTCGATGTACCCAGCGCCACGATTTTTCACTTTGGCATCTTCTACTTCGAGTTGGAAACCCTGGAAGTTTCCTGAGCCTTCATTCTCCAACTTCAAAAGCCTAACAATGCCAGCAATACTCACATCGGCTGATCCAGCGTTCATCACGGTCAGAGTACCATTTGAACTTATATTTGACACATAAACACTTCCTGCCCCCTCATTTGTTATCGCATCCAAATCTCGCACTATTACGTTTGCACTCAAATTCAGATTTTTAAATTCATCACCATCCAGATAGAGCATTAATTCACCTCCATTAACTTCTGTCCTTACATGCGACATAATGTTATCATCTGCACTAATCTGAACTGACTGAACATCTCCTTGCGTGATTGATAGCTCGAACACGCCTGAGCTACTAATCTTTGTGAATGTCTCCACATTTCTATTCTCTGTGATCAATTCTCCCGAACCAAAAACATCTTCATCTTTGGTACAAGAAACTACAGTCATCATTATGACAAGGATTGACAATACATTTAATTTTTTCATGATTCAAAATTTTAAATTTATTTTTAATGTTTTATTCACTTTGTTTACACCTCCACAAGGCCACGAAGGACATAATAGGGACCTGCAACGCATTGTTACTCGATGAAAAATCCATACATTTTAACTCACCACCAAAACCAAAAAAGAGTGGCTTCAAGGACTTCTAAAATTCAATCTTGTAGCTCAGATTTGGAATCATAATCTTGCTAAATCGGGTTTCGATAGACTCAGTTTGCAAATTATAGATATGACTCTGAAAATCTTCTGCCTGTGCAGCATTAAGCACTTGTAGCGCCCAGACCGAAGAGTGATTTAATTTATTTTTCCTGTAAGAAACCGTAAATGAGAATATGGGAAGGTCAGGAAACCGATCGTCAAAGGAGAGCTGACCATTTCTCTCTCCAAAAACAACATCCTGAACCATTGCGGATCTTGTCAAGTCAATGGCCTCAATCCTATTTCCTCCCATGTAGTTTAGTCGGACATTGGCACTAAAAATATTGTTCTTATTTTTTCCTACCTGCCACTCTTTGCCGACTAAGGCATTTACAATATAATTTTTATTGAATCTTGTGTTACGCTGGACACCATCTGCTGAAGTGTATTTCGAATCGAATGCGGAAACTGAAAATGAATAGTATGTACCATTGTGCAAAAATCGTTCTAGCATTAGATCCAATCCGACATTTCTTGCAACTCCCTCACTAATCAATGCTTCGTCAAAAAATAAACTATTCTGAATATTGATCGTAGAGATGTAGCTGTGTGGACTCACTGGCACATTAGTAAGATACTGCACATAAGGTTCTACCGTCAACTTGAGATGTTTTGAAAGCAGATTTTCGTACGAGAGTACAAAGTGATTCGATTTCATTAAATCCAAATTCTTATTGGAAATATTCTCCTCGCTACTCACAAAATACACCGGGAGTGATTCAATTCTACTATGTAATCCATAAGCCATAGACAGCCTTTGCCTGTCATTTAGGTGGTACGTCAAAGCCAATCGGGGTTCAACTGACCATTCATTATTGAGAAGAAAATACAACGTATGAATCCCGCTGGTCAATTCAAGCGTGTTACTAATTTGCACATTAGAAGAACTATACAATTGTATTAAATCCGATTGTCCCTGACCTGCCACCAAATCGATCGGTACACCCCCCAATTCCGTAGCTTGTTTGACCTCGAGATCATAGCCCATATGTGTATAGTATAGTCCGGTCCTATTAGTATGCTTTTCACTTAAGTAACTTGTTAAAGCCGTTTGAAAAGCGATTTTATAATTGCTTTTATTTGCAGATGACTGAGGATGGGCTATTAATTCCTGATCTAAGCGTTGTTCATCAAACTTCAGACCGTCACCTGACAAAGAAATAGAGGAATGCAGCACCGACTTGTCATTTAGAAATATTTTATGCTGGATTCCTGAAGCAAATAGATATTGACTTGTCTGCGAGTTATCGCTGTCCGCAGCGACTTCCCAATCCGCTATATCTTCTGCTTCCGTATCGATACCATCAAGGGCACCCAATCCCCAGAAGGAAAATGTACCATGCGCTCTGGTAGGGAAATTCATCTTAAATGATAAATCCTGATATTGGGGGATACCGGCATCGTTTGGAAGAAAAGCACCCATAAGAGCCAACGTTGAGTAGCGATAATTTAATAGATAGGAAGCATCATTTCCACTTTTGAAAGGTCCTTCCGTCGCAAACTCTACTCCGAGGAGACCCGCCTTGACCGTATGCTCCCGTCTATTATGGTTTCCATTTCTCAGTCGGATATCGAATACTCCAGAAGTCACATTGCCAAATTCGGATGGGAACGCACCAGTATAAAAATCACTATTGTCCACTACATGATTGCTCAATGCCGTCATAAGTCCTGCACCTGCAATTGTCAGATTATTAAAGTGATTGGGCACTGGTATTTCTACACCTTCCAATCTCCAAATCAACCCGGATGGACTATTTCCTCTTACTGAAATGCCATTGCTGCTAATGGAAGGATTAGCGACTCCTGCAAAGGCAGTCACCAGACGAGAGGGATCATCCATACCACCAGCAAATCTTTCAGATTGCTCCACTGAAAATTGTCTACTGCTGACGGAGGCCATTACATTACGTATTTCACTTCTATCCTGACTCGCTTGTACTACCACCTCACTCAACTCCACTTTCATCTCCTTGAGCTCCGTGTTCAGTAGTACCTCCTTTCCTGAACTCACCAGAATGTCTGCATGCAAATAGTTTTGGTATCCAAGTATTCCAATCTCGAAGCTATGCCTGCCTACCGGCACTTTAGCCAATTTAAAAGTCCCAGTCTCATCGGTCACCGCACCGATCATAGGGTCTGAATCAACGATTACTATCGTGGCACCCATCAGAGGCTCCCTGGTAGTGTGATCGATGACCTTTCCAGTAACCACTTGTGTATTAGTTTGGCCTATTGCCACAATGGTCAGGAGCGTGAGCATTACATTTAAGATTATCCTTTTCATTTTATTTTGTTTTAAAAAAATTGCAGTAGCGAAATGAAGCTTCAGAATGATTATCCTTTATGAGCCTCTTTCATTTCTTCCTACTGTGGTTTCGATTTATATGCAAGTAGGTCATAAATCAGCGCAAGCACGCTTCATCTTATAATGTGACACGATCAAGGGGTGCAAACCTATAGGATGACACCTTTTTTACCTTGATAATCAACTACTTAAGTGAAAAGTAAAAAAACACAGATTCTGCCTTGTGAAATGGATAGTGCTGCGGCACACCTATCTAAAGGAGAGTAGGCCAGATCTACGATCATCTTTTCTAAACCGCGGTTGCTGCCAGAAATTGGGAAGGCGTCATGCCTTTGTGTTTCTTAAAAAGCTTGTTGAACGTAGATTTCGAATTGAAGCCAGCTTCCAGTGCAATCGCCAGAAAGCTATGATGTGGGTTTTCTGCGGCGAGTCGGATGAACTCTTCCACCCGGTAGTGATTCACAAAATCATTGAAATTTACCTCCTCATACTGATTGATGATCTGCGACAGATAGTTGGGAGATATCTCAAGCATTGCCGCCAAGGAAGACAAAGACAATTTGGGCTGCAAGTAAGGTTTATCCTTCTCCATAATACGCAAGAGCTCAGCATGCTTCTCTTGTGCTTCTATTTCTTTAAGACCTGACTTTAAGTATGCTCCCTTTGCATCTACGTCTACAATTTCATTATCTGTGAAGATATTTTGATGACGAATTCCAAAATACCCCAGGATGAGTATTCCCGAAATCATAATAGTATAGATCACGTAGTCAGGATTGAATCCAAGTTGAATACCAACAACCTCCCTTATGATGACCGATATTGCGACAACCAAAAACAACACACCCACTCCCCAAATGAGACCCTTCAACCAATTCATATTCAAGCGATCCATGTTGGAGAAGTTGTTCTGCAGAAGGGATGAATATCTGGTCAGCTTCTGATAAGACAATATAGTGTAGGTCACACCCGAGATGACAAAACCAATCAATAGAACCACTGAAAACCATTGAAAATCATCCATTTCACCCGCATCTATCATTCGCTTTTCATCTGCAGAATAGAAAAAGAAAAACCTGGATAGATATAGGTAGGAGAGAATCACGGGCAAGAAATGCAGATAATCCTTTATATCTAAGTGCTTTTCATTGCGGAGGGAATAGCTGACATATAGATAGAGCAAGGGACCGTAAAAGAACGGGAATGGAGCTGTCAAACCTACCAGATGTGGATAAGTAGTCCAATAACCCTGGTGATATAAATTGTAGCTTATTAAATTGATCCCTATGATGAGCATCCAGATGGCAAGTACTCTATCAGGTAAAGTTTTTGATCTCTTGTTGAACAAGAGTAAGCACTGAAACAGCGAGATAAAAATTCCGACAGTGAGAATGATATTCATTTGCTAATTTCTACGTCGTCTGCGATCTGTTACTTCATTCGCGTCTAAATACAAGTGGCTCTTCCAGACAGATCTTTGAACAGACCATTAAGATAGGTAGAATCATAAAAAGAACGATACAGATGAATCCATGTAGCTGATTCAAGATCAAAGGGCTGAGATGATCAACTTACTTATATTCCACATGCTGAACCCTAAACATGAAAACATTTTTCCCTCTTTCAAGTGAAGAGTTAGACAAGATCCCTGACCAAAGATCACATCTATCAACGCATAAAATAGTAGGTCCGCTATTTATTTGATAATATTTTCACAATAGATATGATAAAAACAATAGTAGATATAACTACGACAGCTAGCACCATGATAAAGTGCTGATCCACACCTGTCATCTGAATCGGCTTGTGATTAAAGGTACCCATAACATCTGACCACCAGTATGAAAAATTAACAATATCAAAAGATACATGCGATAGAATACCCGGGAGCAAGGAATTAGTAGAATATGCCAAATAACCTAACATGAAGGATATTGCAAATATTCCAACAAATGCACCAGTAGCCCAGGCCTGATGCAGATGAGCCACTGCAAAGATCATCGATGTGATCGAGATACCAATAAGGGGACCATATTTCGATTCCAAAGGGACCTGAATATAACCTCGAAATCCGATTTCCTCACAAATACCCGCTACGAGCGAAGCCATCAGGATAATCGACCATGCATTCCAAGGGGAATAGTCGTTCAGAAACCTAGCATTCTTAAAGATCTCCGGTTGAAATTCAACAAGTCTGAAGGTTAGTGCCCATCCAACAGCAATGACTAGAAACGCACATATAGCGGCAGACGATGCCCATCTCCAGACTGATACATCAAGACTTATCTGTCGAAAACAGCGACGTCTAAAAGCCTGTGTACTCTTTGGCCCCCATTCACCAGCAAAATACTTCCAATATAAAAACAGAACCACACTCATCAACAAAATAGACCAGGGAACATCCACCTGTGCAAATATCAAGACCCATATCCCTACACCTAATGTATTGATTCCAAATCCAAGTATAATCGAACGGATTAAAAGCGGAACCTTCATCCAAATTCGACTCAATGCATTTGATGCTTTGTAAGAAATTGTAGGATCTTGCATTGTCAATTGATTTAAAGTACCCTACTAGTGTACGCACTAAATGCACCTAACTCGACCGATATCAGGATGTCGAACGGATTTTTTGCATTTTCCTGCGGTATTCTGTCGGAGTTTGACCAGTTTCTTTCTTAAAAGCGGTATTAAAAGAAGATTTCGAACCAAATCCTACTCTGTACATGACTTCGAGCACTGTGAGTTTCTGGTCGATGGATTCCCTAAATGCTTGTTGAGCTTCCTCAATTCGATACATATTGATGAAATCGAAGAAATTTTTGTGGTATGATTGATTGATCACCTGTGACAGGTGCTTGGATGAGATAGATAGCTCCTGAGCCAAATCAGCCAGACTAATCTTAGGATTTAAGTATGGCTTCTCTGTCTTCATTAAAGTCAGTAACTTATTCCTGTGCTCTTCAACTTGATCTGAAGTTAAGTTTGATCCCTTATATTTTATTAAGTCATCCGTGCTGATACCTCCGAATATTTCCGGCTGTCTGAGTGCTTTAAGAATGACTCTATTAACAAAGTAAAAAACGAAAATAAGCAGTAGAATTAAGGTTATAATGAATGCCGAGCTATCAGTCGTAAGCAGAATAAAATTGTGTATAAGTGATATGAATGTTATAACCCCAAATGTATTCAATGTAAAGCTCAACCAATCGAGGTGAATGTGATCTGTCTGGGAAAACTTACTCTTAATTATTTTCCGATATCGCCACAAAGATCTATATGATAATCCCAAGTAAAAGTAAAAATGCATATACATGAAGGAGGTGATGATGTAAAATTTTGGACCCAAATCCGTACTAATACCCTCATCATCCAGATGCCAGGTGGAGGCAGATGAATACAACAAAATAACAGTAAGGAAAAGAAAAGGTAGCAAATGCAGTACATTTCTGGGTGATAATCGAAAGTCCCTGAACATTACTCCCTTAGTATAAAAATATATTAGCGGGCCATACAGAAGGAAGAACCCATCATCCACTATCTGCAAGTAAGGCTCTCCTAACATTATCCCATTTATACTCATGGTGAGCATAGCCATATTCCAGGAAATCAATGTAAAAATGAGGCCCAGAATGATATTATTTCTTCTATTTCCCTTTTGATGTGTAATCAAAAATATGCCAACAAATAGAAGTTGAAATGAAATTAGAAATGAAAGATATGCAATGGATCCGGGGTTCATTCTACATTCCGATTTTCACATTGTACATCTCACACAAAGAATTGGGAAAAGAAAACTAAATCTACGACATTCTGCAAAATCCACAGTTTCGCCATGTAATTATATTACTATGCAGTAATAGGCTCAAACCCTACGTACAATGAAAGCAATTCAAAAGGCCTTCTTCAATTCGAATTGAAAGCTTCCAGGACCTCTCTTAAATACTCTTGATCATTAATCTTCCTCAACCCCAGTCGAACTACCATCATTTTTCGAGATGGAATAATAAATATATACTGGCCCCCATATCCATCGGCAAAGTACATGTCCTTCGGCATTTCTGGAAACCAGCGGTAGCCTTCCTCATCATATCCATTCAACCAAAACTGAAATCCATAGTGCTTTCGCTTATCCGCACTCGAAGGCATGGTACTTTGCCTTATCCATTCCTTCGTAAGAACCTGTTCGCCATTCCAGTTACCCTCGTTGTAATATAATAGTCCAAATCGAGCAAAGTCTCGTGCAGTTGCATAGCTATAGGATGATCCTACATATGTCCCAGATGCGTCAGGTTCCAGCATAAAACTGTAGGCATTGATTTTATGGAAGAGTTCCTCATATGGAAAACTTGTATAGTTGCTTTCACCAACGGTTTGCTTTATAATCTTACTCAGTATGTTAGTATTTCCACCGCTATAATTGAATATAGTACCCGGTTGATATTGTAGTGGCAGATTCTGCGCATATAAAGCCATATCTCCCTCGCTAAAAAGCATTTGAATCACGTTACTGGGTCTTGAATAATTTTCGACAAATTTCAGCCCAGACGTTTGTTGAAGAAGATGTTCTACAGTAATATTTTCCTTTTCTGTTCCCTTCCATGCTGGAATTGGAGCAGGATCGTCTATTGAAATCTTACCTTTTTTGACGAGGACTCCAATTAAGGCCGCTGTCAGGCTTTTGGACATAGACCATCCCAACATCACGGTATTACGATCAAAACCAGGTGCATATCTTTCACCAACGATCATTCCATCATAAAGTACAAGAAAGGCCCGGGTACTACCAGGAGCACCATCCGAAGTCTTAGCACCCATAGCATGGTCGATGGCTGCTTCCAACTTCCTCATATCGAGAACATCCATTTCCACATTTGGCAATCTATTGCCCGCTGGCCATAGCAGTGTATCCCTCCCATCCTCATATTTTGGAATTTCAAAACGGTTGTTTCGGAGCGCTATTTCGCTCGAATCATTTATAATGGTGCAACCACAACCTTCACGATAAATTGTTTTTCTGGGAGCAAGGCCCCATACAGATCCAAGGGTAGACGAATCCTCGTTATTAAATGTAAACACTCCCAGGGATACTGGAAAATCCGAGAGATCATGCTTGACAACTTCATCTGGGTTACGATGCTGTAAATAGATGGCAGAACATAAGTTTTTAGACCCGTAACCACTGATTGCAGGGAAAACCTCATGCCAGAGCCAGATAAAAATACCAACGAATAAAAATAGCAACAGTCCGATCCATATCAATCTATTTCCACGATTTTTCATTGTTAAATTTATTTATAGTGAAGCACTACAGTTCACTCATTTTTTGGATCCGCACATCATCAATCCAAAATGTACCTGGAGCTAGAATACTCAATTCCATTCTGGGAGTTTGACCTTCAGGCACATGCACTTCAGACTCAAAAAACTGCCATTCATCTATTTGCTGAGCTTTGTCAATAATAGTTTCTGGTCCTCCTCCCTTCCCACCTACAGATCCTATCTTTATCATGAACCTCGAACTGTCATTCCTAACCCAATAACTAATTTTATAGCTTCCACTTCCTGCATTTTCCACAAATTCATTAAACTGGTTTGTAAAACCAGGCGAGAAGAATCCACCGCCCCTTTCAGCGCATTTTCGAACATTAAATCGAAGCGATTGATTACCTTCTTTCACAATGTCCTTGTCAAGCAGGATTTCAAATTCACCTATAGGAACTGTGTTCGGAGTATACATGGTCCAATTCACGGGTAGGCCATCTTTAGTGATTTCGAAACTACCGTTTACTCCCGCATCCGGATCTGTGATAGTTTCACTGACTCCGCTGCATCCCGATAATCCTATAAGGAATCCCAGAAAAAAGTATTTTATGATGTTGAACCTCTTGCTTTGTGCTCTCATAACAGTACGTTTTATTGTATCAATAATTGCTAGTCAGGTAGAAGGGCGGAAAGCCATAATGACTAAACAGAAGTCTTTCTCTTGAGCATACCATAAATCAGATATAAAATGCCCGGAGGCATGATAAAAAAGAAAAATATTCCAGCTTTTGACAATAAGCCTTTCAATTCAAGTATTGTAAACTCCTGATCTATTGAAAGAAGGATGAGCTGTACTACAAAAGGAAGAACCAAACTACAGGTGGCAAGTATTCCTCCTAAACGTTCCCATTTGTATGCTAAAGCCAGACCAAGTAGATTTCCTAATGGGAAGCATAGAAAAGTTAGGATATCCTCAACTCTCATGAATCCTGATTCGCTTTTTTCACCCAGCACCAGAGCACCATATATGTTTGCCAACAGGAAAGTTCCGACAAAAGCCAGAATTATGGTGGCCCAGATTCTAGCGGACCACAGAAGCAAAAGTCGACAGTTCCTGGGGCTTTTAAACGGAGAAATGCTCATAAATTGTTAATTTGATTTCAAGAGATTGGTTTCTATCCCTTAGTTAATGAATGAATGCGTAAATGTGGTTGAAAGATGGCTGTAAAACGATTGTAAATCCATTTATGAATGCTTAATCAAGGTGAAACCAGTCTTTAAGGATGATCCATGAATGCAATCGACCGAAAATATCTGGACCTACTAAAACGTGAGATTAGTGTGACATTAAGGAAAAATTATCCTGCCATTCCGACGTCCATGGCAGACTGGAAAGGTACAGAGATCACATATTTCCAGGACGACCTGCGAGAGCAACAAAATCAATCAATAAGCGAAAAGTGGTTCTACACCCATATGAAGTCGAACCATGAAAATCTCCCAAGAATTGATATACTCAACATTCTATCACAGTATGTTGGATATCTGGATTGGAGTGATTTTAAATACAATAAGAATGAGCCTTCTCAAGTGTCAGATGGCAGTCAAGACAAATTGGCCGACCGGGATAAATCTTCCCGAGTTTTCTATATGATCCCAATCTTAGTAGCAGTTGCCTTGCTGATCTTTTTGCTACTTCTGAAACTATTTGATTTCGATTTGATCTAGATTCAAATGACCACAAAAGGTACGATGATAGCCACCAGGCCAGTCAGTACTACGACCATCATAAAGAGGTTGTAACGAGTATTATAGTTGCTGAGCAAAGAAGAATCATAATATTTATCGACACCCTTATCCTCATACATTTGAATCAGGCCATTTAATAATTTGGTCCGGGTCTGCTTACTTTTTTGCAAGCCGAAAATCACAACTATATTCAACAGGATCAGCAGCGTTACAAATAAGATCATCACGATAAACACAGAAGTGTCCTTTTCCGGACCGCCAGCCAATCCTGAATTTACAGCAAGCAAGATCAGATTTAGTGCGATGGCTGTCATGATAAAAATCGTATCCGTCTTGGTGTTCTGCTGTAACTCCTCGGTAATATGCTTGTGAATAAATTCAATCATAATCTGATTTTTAAATAAAAATTACGCATATGTCCAATAAGGTTTGGTATTCTGACTCTGGTACTACATAGACTGGGGCAAAGGCTGATGCCGCCTCAATCCTAATATACTTAAGAATTGTCTATTTGGTGTCACGAATTGAATTCAATACATGATACTAATAAATGAATCTTTGAAAATGCTGTAATATCGTTGTAATACGGTTGTATAATCATCGAGCAAAGTGTTCCGAGATAGAAAATACTCCTACAGGATGACTAACAATACTATCAAAGGGAATTATATGGTCTTTAGATTGGTATAGAGTTAAAGCCAATGTCGTCCGGCAATTGATTTTCCACCGCTATCAGAATGTCTGGCTTCTCATAACCACAAGCCAGGAAGATAATCAACAGTAGGGCATACATGGCCAGTTTTCCATTTAGAACCGTAATTGCCTTTCGCTGTATCTCGATGAATATTCAAGGCGAAAACACTAAGATTAGTAAAGCAGCCCAGCATTTTGGTGTCTCGAGGTCGAAAAGAAATCCTTATAAAAGTCTTCGAGTATCGTATTGTCTATTTCGATACAGAAAATTCATCAGTTAGGATTACATTATTGATTGACATTAGAAATGCTCACCGCAAATAGATCTAGTCACGCCATAGACCTGGTAAAAACCGATAATACAGTAAGTGCCTCCAGGTGGACCAATCATGTCCCATACCTCCTCCTACATAATATTCATGATCGATATTATGGTTTTCCAACGCTTTATGTAATGCTTCGCAGCGAGCACCCATACGACCCTGAGCTTCCAGATCACCCTGACCCACAAAAAGATAGTCGATCTTATCATTGACAGTGGGATCATTCAGAAATTCTGAGAGTGCTGCTTCACTATCGACATGCCCTGCGCTGAGCACACCAAAGCTTCCAAACAGATCGAGTGAGTTGAGGCCACAATACATCGTATGGCGACCGCCCATGGACAAACCTGATATTGCTCTTCCTTTGGGACTCTCCTCGACACTGTAGGCCTCCTCAACCAGAGGAATCACGTGCTCCCGCATTTCCCGCTCGAAAATATCGAACGTCAACTCCACATGCTGGGGATGATTGCGATGGAGCACCTGATTGTTGGGCAGCACCATCACCATCGGCACCGCTTTACCTTCTGCAATCAAATTGTCCAGGATAAGATTGGCGCGACCATCGTACATCCAATTGGAAGGTAGCTCTCCGCTACCACCCACCAGATACAAGGTTGGATACGATTGAGAAGGATCATAGCCTGGAGGAGTGTACACATATAGGTCCCTCATCCCACCGGTGACATCTGAATGGTAAATATGACGTGTCACGGCACCATGGGGGACATTCTTGGCATCATAGTAGTTAGGACCATCACCATGCACCACAACCTGACTATACGGTGGCATGGCTGTGAAAGCTGCAATGGTGTTACTGGGATCGGCAAATTGCATTCCATCGACTCTAAAATGATACACATAAATATCCGGAGGTAATGGGCCCACCTTAAGTGTCCAGAGACCCTCCGCTCCCTTTGTAAAGGGCATGGGCTCGCGACCTCTGCCCAGTGCGGCAAGGATGTGAACTCCTACCAGCTCTACCTGCTTTGCTTCCGGAGCTTTGAGACGAAAAATGATGGTACGATCATCAAATACCTCCGGCGAATTGACCGGAGCACTAAAGGGCGTCAAGTTTTCCGTGTTTTTGTGTGGATTCCAGTCCAGATTTACATTAGCCTGCTGGGCATTCGAAACCATGGTTGATATCATCGACATGAAAATGACTGTCGAAATAAACTTCAGGCTGAAATAGAACTTCATGAAATGCTTTTTATACAGTAATAATAATGATATTTAAAATATTAATGCGCTAAGATCCCCGCGAATTTTAACATACAAGACCAGGTCAAAGAGCGCTTTTCACATTCAGATGATATTGAAAACTCCTACTATTATATGATCAATTCCAATTATCAATCTGACCGATGGCAAGGGAATGAAATTATGCAAATATTTTCTTGCCTTGTATAATAAGTTCTGTGATCAGAAGCGGAATTGCCCAACATAACCAACTTACGGCACTGACGATCTCACCAGGTGAGGCAATTTCTGTCGTGAGTAAAATATCAAGAAAGAGCCGAAAGAAAACAAAACCAAATGTTACTACATAGCTTCGAACCATCCACTCTCTATGTTGTGTAATTTTTTTCCTTCGGATGGCGAGATAAGCAAACAGAGTGGTAGTAATCCATGACAAAGCCAAACCGGCAATACCCAATCGAAAACCGAAACTACTTTCAGGCAAAGTAAGTATATAAACTGCTGCCATTGAACTTAGACCGACACTACCCAGATAAATCCTTCCACTAAGTCTGTGCAGTCGCATATTCTTGCTTCTCAGAGCCGTCCAGAATTGTAAGGGCCCCACTAGCAATGCCAATATTCCTCCTGCAATATGCACAAAAAGAAATATGGCATGACTCCAGTGATCCCCATAGAATTCTGGATCCAAACTTAAGAAAGGAATCGCATTTCTAATTATGAAGTAGATGGCCAAGAGAAGCGTCAAACTCCAACCTATCGCTTTAAAAATAATACCTGGAGACTGTCTCAGTATGTTCGATTCTTCTTTCATGGCCGGTATTGAATGGATATTTCTTAAGATAAGGATAATCTGAGAATTATATGGGGAATTATTAGAGAAGCAGCGGGTGCTGCGGCAGTCTTCTAGTTAGCAGTCTGGCAGTTAGCAGTCTGGCAGTTAGCAGTATGCAGCATGCAGTGCGACAGTTTTTCAGTGGGCAGTTTTTCAGTGGGCAGTTTTTCAGTGGGCAGTTTTTCAGTGGGCAGGGGGCGGTATGCAGTCTGGCAGTCATCAGTATGCAGTCTGGCAGTTTTTCAGAGGGCAGTCTGCACCAGTACAAAGAACGTACGTAAGAATATATGAGACTTTAACACCCATTGATATCAGCGGAATAAGATCAAGCTGTCAAGACCCAGAATAAAATTACTCATCACAACCACTTACTTGTCCCTTGACTTCCAATACCCCATCGACTAAAAGTTCTGTTTGAGCGCCCTGAATATCGAGCGTGGCGCATTTAAAATTATCTTCGGAAAGTATTTCAATTATCTGTGCCTGGGTATTGTCAATGATGACATGATGGGATGAGTCCGGGACCTGGTTCAAACTCCACTTACTTGAGGTGCTCCATAATCCATTACCTCCCAGCCAGGCATTTATCGTATTACCACCAGCGAAGCGGACGTAGTCAAATTGTGCCGAAAGATTGACAGGATAGGATTCAAAGGCGTAAGCAATCACACCTACCTGCAAGGTAGAAGGTAAATCTGATCGAACAAATATGGATCTTAAAATCCAGGTCGTGGCTCCAATATCGCGACTGTACATGGTGAAGGTGTCTCCCTCTCTGGTCATTCTCAGTTCGGTGCGGGTGCTACCGATTACAAAATGCTCAATGGTGCCGCTATTGTCATTGGTGGTGGACTTGGTCTCCACCGAGGCAATATCAAATCGGGTCCCTGCCACATTAAACACATAATTTTCTGAGGCGGCAGATCCATCCCTGGCCATTAATCCTGCTAGCTGTGTATCGTTGTCAATATCCTCTCCAGCATGCTCCCCGGTAGCCTGCACTGCCTGCACTAAAGTTGTTACATCGAAATCGCCTTCTACCATCTTGTAAATAAATCCGGCAGATTGGGCATGAAACCACGGGCAGTTGTTACTGCAAGCCATTGGATCAATATTCATGATCAATGTACCACCTGCCACTTGTGAAGTATACAACGACGATTGATAATGTGACCAGGCTGGATTTAAAGTACTTCCCTCGAACTCATCACTTAGATTGCAATGCTGTGCATGGACTATGCCCGATAAAAGAATCCCTATAAGAAAAGACCAAAAGATCCGGTAGAATTTAGAAGGCATATGGTGACTTAGATGGTGAAATGAACCTACAAATTGTTTCTGCTTTCTTCAAGAAAAGCAAATTTTGATCCAAGTGTTTTGTCAGTGGGCAGTCTTCCAGTGGGCAGTCTTCCAGTTGGCAGTCTTCAGTCGGCGGTCTTTCAGTTGGCAGTCTTTCAGTTGGCAGTCTTTCAGGAGGCAGTCTTTCAGCCGGCCCATCTACAATGAAGTTTCGGTTGGTGGAGAGTTGGATGAATTTATTACCGACTAAGCCAAACATTGAAAATAGCTATCAATCGGTCAATTATATTAAGGCATGGACACTCTGCACTAGACTCTTTCATCTCGAAGTATTAGAATTGATCTTTGCTCATTCTTTCTCCAATTTATCGAGTTCCTCAGCAATCGCTTGCAATAATTTTTCTGCTTTTGCCTTGAGATTTATATAGGACATTTCCTTGAACCAGTCGGAAATATTTCGGAGGTGAATAATGGAATAACGATATTCTGAATCTGACTTTAATCTCTCAAAGTCCAGAGGGATTGCATACCCTATATTATCTATTGGTTTCCAATTCTCCCAGGAATCATAATTGTTTTCCTCCTTCCATTCTTCATAATTTGTTTCCCAGAATCCTTCAAACCGTGTCCTCCATATTGTTCGCGAGATTTCAAACAATTCATTCGTATATATGTCTTTTTGCCTTGCAGTGTGATCAGAGCTCCTATAGTAAGAAATCAGGTTTTCTCGTAGATTCTTATTACCAATAATACTCCAATCATTGGAAGTGATTGATTCATAGGTGCTGTATGCAAAAGGTGTATTCCAATCAGCGGATATGTTTCCAAAGTGGTATTTTAAAGAATCATCCCATGGCAGATCCCTCTTCATATAATCCAGCATAAAATTTATAGAGGATTTGGAGATCTCTACTATTGGGGATATCTTTTCGATACTGGCTAAGTCAGCTTCCAGGTCACCTTTAAATCCCTTCAGAAATTCCACCTCTACTAGATTCTGTTTCCTGTCTTCATTCCAATTATTGACTTTGAGAGCCAATAAGATACCGATCATCACCAGAAGAATTTCTCCGGCAGCATAAAGAAGATACTTACTGACTTTGTTATCCGAAAGCAACTTTTTCCTGATGATTCTAAAGAATTTTATCATTTTAAATGAATTCTAATAAAATGCAGCATCGAGTGAATGCTTGACACCTTTTTTACTCAAAAACATTATTCACTAACTTTGATCAAATCCAAATCCTGAAAGTCATAGCTAAAATCAATGATAGGGGAAATACCTTTCATTTTCATTGCTATAGCATTCCCGTTTTCATCCAAATCAAACATAGCAAAGGCATCATAGTTATCCACTCCGGCATCCTGCGAATATTTCCATTCGACGACAAAGGTATTAGCATTATAGAAATACATGGGTCCTGTTAGCTTTGGCGATTTTTCCGACTCTATCCACAATTGATTATTCTTTTCGAATACACGTACGTTGCCAAACCAATTATCCTTGTAAGTTCCAACGAAGGGCTTGAATGTGGGCGTCTTATTTTTATTTTTTTCCACCTGGTCCCAGATGACTTCCACAATAGAATCCGCGTGCGATGAAGAATTCATCAACCTGGCTTCTGCCCAATCCAACCAGTCGATTCCTTCTACACCCATGATTTTATCTTTGATTTCATTAGTAAGGGTAATGAAACTCTGACCTCCGGGCGAAGCGTTCGTAAGGACAATAATTCCCGCCTTTAATTCCGGTATCATCGTCACCATTGATAGCATGCCCGGCAAACCACCAGAGTGTTGGATCACGGTATAGCCATTTTCATCTCTCAATCCGAATCCCAACCCATACCCCCAGTAATGCGTATTGTACAATCCACTTCCCAGTGCATCATATGCAAGATTCGTATGGATCTTCCAGAGTTCATCGTGATTTCTTTGAGAGATCAGGGTATCAGACAGATTATTTCCATACAGGCCCTCATTCAAATGCATTAGTACCCACCTGCTCATGTCTCTTACGCTGGAATAAATACCTCCGGCGGCACCCAGGGACCCATCCTTTTTCACATACACTGCTAGTTGTTCTGTTTTTTGATTTTCGCTGGAATGTGGAGCCGCCACATTGGTGTTCTGCGTGATATTTTGATAAATACCCACAGAATTTTCCATTTGGAGTTTAGCCATAATTTCTTCCTCTACAAACTGATCCCATGGTTTGCCACTCACTCTCTTTATCACCCCTCCCGCCACCACATATAATAGATTGTCATAGTCATATTTGGTTCGAAAATCAGAAACCGGGGTTTGGAACTGAAAGCTACGCAGGATGTCATCGATTGTGAAGTCCGCCCCATCCGGGAAGAACATCAGATCACCGGCACCCAATCCCAAGCCACTCCTATGCGTCAATAAATCCACAATGGTGAAATTTTGTGTTACAAAGGGGTCATACATGGTAAATTCGGGAATGTGCTTTATCACACGATCATTCCAGGAAAGCTTTCCCTGATCTATTAAAATACCCAATGATGTGGTGGTAAACGCTTTACTGTTAGATGCTATGGCGAAAAGAGTATTTTCATCCACCTTTTGGCCCGTTTCCACTGAGGCAACTCCATACCCTTTTAAGTGGGTTACTTCTCCATTCTGGATAACAGCAATCCCTATTCCAGCTTGTGTGAATCTTTCCATCGAGGCATCCACTAAAGAATCAATATAATGAGATTCTAATGCAGATTGAGAAAAACAAAGAATGGGACTCATTAATATGAGAAATAAGATTTTCTTCATGACTCTGATTCATTTCTGTGGTAGTCTAATACGAAATTGATTTGACATCATCAATATACCACATGGTTTGACTTAACTCTTGAATGTAGTAAATTCCAACTTATATCTGTACCCGATTTTATTTCGGATCTCCCTAGAAGGAAAGAACATTTGTATCTATAAATCCCATTTTTTGATAGATCTCCACATATCTGGGATCCAACCTATAGGATTCTAACAAGGGTTCCATCTTAAGCCAGGTCATTTCCACTTCATGCCTTTCATAGGATTTTCTGAGCCATTCAAATCCTTTATCAGAATTTTCAGTTTCAAAATAATAGAGTGCTAAAAACCACGCAGGACTACCTGAAGCCTTGTTCTCATACATCGATGTCAACTCACCAATCCGGTCCTCATTCTTTTCATTTGCAAGATGCCCTAAACATGCCTCTAACCAAACCATAATGGGAGACCGCACATCCGTTGAATTTTTCATTCTATCCAGGGCACGTGCAGATTTTTCGTATTCTCCATAGTTGTAATATAGCTTAGCACACTCCCGCATAAAAAGATGTCCTTCGAACAAAGGAAATTCTTTGTCAAGTATTTGAATGGCGCCACTGATATTTCCATTGAGTCCCTCCAACTGTGCCTCGAAAGAAATATATGTATCATTAAGCGGTTCGTTCTCTCTAAAATAGCTTATGGCCTCACGAGCTTCATCTTCCAGGTCCATCTTCGTCAAAAAATCCAGGGCGTAATTGCCATAGTGTCCGTCTATTTCTCTTGTTTTACGGAAATGAAACAGCGCCTTTTCAAAATCCCAGGCGTAAAATGAATAGGAAGCTCCCAATACATTGTTACCCTCAAAATGATCGGGGTCAATGTTCATGACTTTTTTGAGTAACTCCTGTGCCTTACTATGTGCAAAATCTTCAGGGATGACGCCCCATATACTGCCCATAACTATGTATACATACGCAAGACCCACATTGGCATCTGCAAACTGACTATCCAGGGCGATAGCTTTCTCAAATTGAGGTATAGCCTTTTCCAGAGATTCCTTATTCCACCGGTTCCTAAGATAATCCCCTTTAAGAAAAAAGTCGTATGCCTCAACGTTAGTTGTCGATCGTTTCTTTATTTGGTTTATTTCCGTCGCAGACAGAGCACCGATGAGCCTGGCAGTAATCTTGGTGGCTATATCGGACTGAAGAGAAAATACATCTTCAAAATCCCGGGTGTAATCCTCTGACCAGATATGTCCATCAGTACCTCCATCGATCAATTGGGTATTTACCTTAATCTCATCATCATATTTTTGGGCACTCCCCTCCAGCAGATAGGAAACACCCAACTCTTCGGCAATTTCTGGTATCGTCAGCTTGGTATCTCTGTATTTCTCCACGCTGGTACGAGAGATTACCTTAATTGATTTTACCCGCGCCAGCTTATTTAGGATGGCATCCTGTATCCCATCTGCGAAGTACTGGTTCGATTCATCAGAACTCAGGTTTTTGAAAGGTAAAACAGCAATGGTCTTAGCCTTCCCATCATACACCGGTGATTTTTGGGCTACTTTTAATCCAAACCATAGCATGCCTCCCAGCAATACCACGAAAAGTGACAATTGCCATCTATTAATAGT
Organism: Saprospiraceae bacterium; assembly: GCA_050298535.1. Lineage (GTDB taxonomy): Bacteria > Bacteroidota > Bacteroidia > Chitinophagales > Saprospiraceae > JABDMH01. Next base: position 5,915 of record JBNKUI010000017.1, on the reverse strand, counting down.
AAGGAGCGTTTTTCTAGTGGGCTCCCCCTGGATTTTCGAGTCACTCTCCGTCACTTGTAGGCTCTTAAGTTTTGACTCTCCCGGTGGATAACCATATAAATCGCTGAACGATTTACTGAAATAAGTCGGACTATTGAACCCTACCCTGTAGGCAACCTCTGATACGCTTAAGGACGGATCATTGAGCAGTTCCTTTGCCTTACCTAAACGATACTCACGAATAAATTGGCTGACGGATTGACCATTGATAGCCTTCAATCGACGATGCAAACCCGACCGACTCATATGCACGATCTCTGCCAATGACTCGACACCAAATTGTTCATTGGTCAGATTAGCCTCCACAGCATCCTCCAATTCCTTGATCAGTCTATGGTCTGTTATCTCTGACATGATTTATGCATCCATTCAAATATAAAAAAGGAATCACACTAGATCCCAGTGAAAAAGTAAAGGTATCCGGTATACCTGTTGATCATTCTTTACTCCAAAACGTGTCCAAAAGCCCTTTCTCGCAACATGTTTTAAAGGAATTCAACATGCTTTAACGTCTGGCAACACCCTTTAATCACTTGCAAAAATTGTCTAACAACCCTGCAACAGAGGTTCAATCAAAGGAGAATGCCGTCATCTACCTTAGTCTCATTATAAAATCTTTAACTCCTTTTATCATGAAAGCTATTACAATGTTTACGTATTCTCTTATAAGTTATCTTATCGGATTTGCTTCGATCATTTACTGGATCCTATCAGTAAGCAATCTAGTACCAGAAATATCGATTGATGGGGCTCCGGAAGTTCCAATTACACAAGCGATCATTGTGAACATACTGCTGATCACAATGCTGGGTTTACAGCATAGTATCATGGCACGAAAGTCCTTTAAAAAGTTTATTACCCGATTTATCCCAGAGCCCGTAGAGCGAAGCACCTTCGTACTGATGTCAGGAATAGCACTTACATTACTCGTGTACTTCTGGGAACCCATCGGAGGGATCATCTGGAGTTTTGAGACCGGAAGTCCTGCCTTTTACTTCATGTATGTTTTGTTTTTTGCTGGCTGGACCATCATGTTCATCAGTACCTTCCTGATCAATCATTTTGATCTCTTTGGATTACGTCAAGCCTATCTAAAGCTGGTAGGTAAACCCTACACTTCCTTACAATTCAAAGTTTGGTCATTTTATAAATATACCCGGCACCCTTTATATTTTGGATGTATTCTCGGAATCTGGGCTACCCCGCATATGACTGTTACTCATTTATTTTTTGCTGCGCTTATTACCTCCTACTTCGTAATTGGAGCACTTTTCGAAGAAAAGGATCTCAGACGAGATTTTGGGGACCAGTACCGTGCTTATATGAGCAAGACTTCAATGATCATTCCCTTCCTGAAAATTAAATGATAAACAAAGGGGCCGGTTAATGTCGGCCCCAATTATTTAAACCGTAGCAGATGCGTTCGACACTAAAATATGTTGGAATCACTCATGAGCAAGCGACTGTGTCGCAAAGATCTCTGTTTGCCTTGAATGATCGAGAACAGCAGATACTAAGAACAGAACTTATTAACAGCTTTTCTCTAAGAGGCCTGTTGCTATTCTTTACCTGCAATCGAGCAGAAATCTACTTTGAAAGCCAGGAAGTGACAGCTTTGGTCATCAAAGACTTTTTCCTGGATTTCATACAAGAAAGTAGAAAACCCAAGATGCTACCGACACATCTTGTGACGGTCCATGAAAGCACAGATCAAACGGTAGGTCATTTGTTTCTGGTAGCTAACGGTTTGCGGTCGGCTATTCCCGGAGATAAGCAGGTGATGGGTCAATTGAGGGCTGCCTATAGAGAATGTCTTAAATCCAGACTTCAAGGCTCAATATTAGAAAGATGCATGCAGCATGTATTTAGAAGTCATAAGCAAGTTTCTAATGAAATTAGACATAAGGACCAGAATAGTACAGTGCAAACCAGGATCATGCACGTCCTCAGAGAGCAGTATCCTTCCCGCACCCAGAAACTTGATCTGCTCATTATAGGTGCAGGTGCTATGGTCAAGGAAATCCTACCGGTACTGAACAGAATCGAGCTGTGCAGGGTGTCAATAGCAAACCGCACTCATGAAAGGGCAAAAAAATTAGCTAGAGAATACGGTATTTCTGTCCTAGACTGGAAAGCAGTCGAAACAAATCGACTAGATTCATTCGATGTGATTATCACGGCAGTGAGCCATTATGAAAATCTGATCACTCAAATGGATCCAGGTTCAAAAAAGAAAGTACTCATAGACCTTGGGATGCCGGCAAATATCAACAGTTCAGTACAATGTGAAAGTATTGTATTGTACAATATTGATTCACTTTACAAATTGAAAGAGACTCATCAAAGCCAGGCCTACAGCAATCTGGCTCCTGTATATCAGATCATTCAAAGAGAGTCTGCTTGCTTTTTTGAATGGCTGGATCGGAAAACCCAACGACTACAACAAGCCGCTTGATAGCGTTAGCAAGTCTGGCATGTTTCAGTTGACAGTCTTGCAGTCTGGCAGTCTTGCAGTTGGCAGTCTTCAGTAGGCCGTTTTTCAGTAGGCAGTTTTTCAGTAGGCAGTTTTTCTGTAGGCAGGGGCAGTCTGGTGGTAGAGTATACTGTCTTGCAATCACAAACTTTAGATCACTTTCTGCCTGACAACTCATCGGTGTCCTTGTCAGACCATGTCAGGCCTCAAACCGAATACTATCTTGACCTTATCAAGAAAATATATGAACTTCAGTAAATGTGTAAAAGACTTCTGATTTATGCTATCCCGGTGATATTGCTGCTCATTCCAGGGTGTGAAAAAAGTGTGCTGCGCAATTTTCCCTTTGAAAACGGAAGAGTTGAGCTAACGCATTCCCCGATCGATCTGTCAGGTATTACATACTTTTTCCCTATGGGTGACATGAACGTACAGCCTAAAGATCATGGAGGATTTACGCTAAAGGAAGCCTATCAATTTCCGGCCAATACCGCGGTGTATGCACCGGCTGATGGTGTTGTGATCCGGGTTTCTCATGGTCAAAGGGAGGTACCTCCTATTCCCGATGCACCTCAAAATGTATGGCATCAGACCTATGACGACCACTTGCTGGTATTGAAAGTTAGTGAAACGATGATGATCAATTTTGGCCATATCACCGATTGGTCGTCTGAATTTGCAGCAAAATTGCCCAATAAAAAATTTGGAGAGGAAGGAAGAGATGTAGCTATTGAAGTGAGTGCCGGCGATATCCTTGGGTACGTTGGGCCTCATGGTGCCATGGACTTCTCTATCACAGACACTGAGTTAGATCTTAATTTCCTTAATCCGGGTCGGTATCCTCAATATCATATCTACTCGGGTAATATATTTGAATATTTTGAAGAAGGACTACGGCAAGAACTGGAAGGGTTTGCGTTTAGAAATAAACCTCCTTTGGGCGGCAAAATAGACTATGATATTAAAGGAAAAATCATTGGTAACTGGTTCCTGGAAAACACCTCCGCGTATACACAATGGAGCCGCCAGTTTTCCATTGCCTATCATCATTTGTTTCCTGACCGGATCACAATATCAGATGGCTCTCCCATGCGGGATGTACCTGGTGTTGAAGGTCCTGGGGCCCCTGATGTATGGTGGGTAAAGGGAAATGCCCCGGCTCCGGAAACTATTGGAGTTGAAGAAGGATTGGTACGATATGAATTGATTTATGGAAAGGATCACCGCGACACATATCCTTTTATTGATGAAGAAAGACCTATACAAGCTGTGATGCTTGTACAAGCATTAAACGACGATAAAATACAAGTAGAAATCTTTAAAGGAACAACACCTTCTCAAGCCTTTACTGGGGCAGCCAAAGTTTATGAGCGATAAAAAAGTATTCCTATTTTAGCCGGTCACAATTTCTGAAGGATGGGAAATGAACCTTGCATTTTTGAACTATCCTAATCTTATCTCTCCTCGACTACAACCCATAGTTACCATCAAAACAGAATAGATTTCCATGCTAAGATTCACAAATCAATAAATGCCTTTTATTCCTATTTTCCTTCCATTAAATTCGATCTCATCACCCTTCACTTTATTCATCAATTTCATTCCAATGGGTGAATTACTGGATATACAATAGTACAGTGCATCTTCCACCCTGACCTTGCCCATTCCTACGGAGATAAAATAAATTCCATTAGTGGTTTCTACCAGACTGCCTGCTTCCACCTTACGGGACTTTCTTTGCGGATCTATTCTCATTAATTCAAGCCGCACCTGATTTGCCTGGTAAAGCTGCTGCCGGCTTTTCTGCTCCTCCATTTGCATCATGGATCTACCTGTTTCATATTTATCCCCGACACTACTTTTAGTCTCGTTATCTCTGGACTCCTCGATTGATTTAAGTACTTCCTGAATTGAATTAATTCTTTTCTCTAGGTCTGCTTGACAGGCTTGAAAGAGTTTCTCCTTTATTTCGTATTTATTCATCGTCAAATTACACTTTGCATTGACTGCCTTAACACTTTTCTACTCTTTCCCAGAGTAAGATACATGAGAGCGGATATCAGGTAATGTGCCACCGATTGGACTCATGTAGCTAGTTTATCAGAGGAACAACACCTGTCCGCTGTCTTGACAAAGTGTGTGCGATAAATATGGCTCATCGCTAGCCGGTGAACAATTTATGCGTCTTGATGTAGTCGGGGTCAATAGTGATGCCCAGGCCGGAACCCTCAGGGGCGGTAATATACCCGTCAAGACTTTCAAAGGGACCCGCCTTACTTTCGATGGGGATGTGTGTACCATTAGCATCCTTGGCCTCGAAGAGCTTGAACTCGTGAAACTTATATGCCGCGGGACACACCGCTACCATGTGGAGCATGTAGAGAAAGCCAAGACCCCCCTCGGAGATGTGGGGTGTGATTTCCAAACCGACGGCTTGAGCCATACGGGCAACACGCATGGATCGCACCATGCCCCCAAAATAAAACAGATCAGGTTGCAAGATTTGAAAGACTTCATTACCGATCAAATAACGAAAGGCGTGGATACCAAACTCTTCTTCGCCGCCTGCCATTGGGATTTCCAGGGCCTGCTCCACCTGCTTTTGCTCCTCATACCAATCCCACGGAATGGGTTCCTCGTAGAAGGTATAGTTGTATTCCTCAAGCATTTTACCGATGCGAATCGCTTCTTTAACATCGTATGAACCGTTGCCATCAATCATGAGCGTGAAGTCATCACCAAACTTCTCGCGAGCAAGACGGATCAATTTTTCAGTGCGCCCCGGTGCATTATCGATATTGGTGGCAAGATTGTCTCCACGTCCTGCACGTAGTTTCACAGCTCGAGCTTCCGTCTTTTTCACATCCGCCAGCATGAGTTCGAGCGACTCTTCGGGCTCCAGACGACGAAATTCACTCAACAAATGCCCCAAATAAATGGAGACTCTGGGATTAATGACCTCTCCCAGTAATTGTCCGGCAGGCTTGTCTGCAATTGTACCCAACATATCCAAAATGGCAAACTCGATAGCGGCAACATGTACACATAGCGGTATGCCTTGCCTTTTTACATTCAGTTCGGTGGCGTCGAATATCATTTGGTCTAAATCACGAGCATCCCCCCCCACAAAGTGTCTTTGCAGCGATCCTGGCACCATGGGATAACTGGAGGTTGCAATGAAGGGATGACCGATGGAAATTCCCTCAGCTCCATCTTTCGAACGCACCCGGTAGATGCAATTCTTGCGATCCAACAAGAGTTCCAGTGAGTCAATGATTACAGGATCCGGAAATAGCTCCCTACGGAGTACGGGCTGGCTCAGAGCCTTGTCCAGTACAGCATATCGGTCAGATTGTAGTGCTGCAGAGTCTAATCGATTTCTATTGGTCATATTGAAAAGGGT
>JBNKUI010000016.1:0-10728 GCA_050298535.1 Saprospiraceae bacterium | reverse complement strand
GATTGAGCCTGTACCGGGCTCTTCTTTAATCTTACCATGTTTGTAATTTTTTTAGTGAAATGTTAAAATTCACATGGTAGGATTTTTTGCTAAATTAGAATAGCTACACCGATAGGTGTTTAGTTCAACAGGATACAATGACACCATACGGCCCTCGACCGACAAGGCAATATGAAATATGAAAGACCTGGAGATTAGAATTGAAATCACAAATGATGTCCTAAATAGGTATGGAATTGGAGTTGAAACATAGAGAAATGAACAGGTCATGAAAACATCAGAGTGACACTGAAAAAACCTGAGGAGAAACCCGTTAAAGAAATTTACCTTCTGCTTACTTATGACGGGGAGGATCCAGAGTTTTAGGATGGAAAAACACTATAAATTTATTGACTAATGAAAATAGGGTGAAGAATAATTTGAACATATTATTCATTTGTGGTCGAAACAAGAGAAGAAGTAGAACCGCAGAATCAATATTTAGGAAAGAACAGGGTTTCACAATTCGATCGGCCGGATTGAGCCCAAAGAGTCCTAGCCAAATTAGTGATTCAAAAATTGAATGGGCCGATGCAATGATGGTTATGGAGGATGGTCATATGGCGCGAATACTAGGTCAGTATAGACACATACATCTCCCTCCCATCTTTGTTCTACACATTGAAGACGAGTATGCTTACATGCAACCTGAACTTGTTGAACTCTTAAAGTCTCGAATCCCGGATACCATAAAGTATGAAATTAGAAACCATGAATAACAGGCTGCACGATGCCACCCTACTATAGAGGTGAAGAAAGTTTAGAAACATTGTCATGCCAAAATGAAAATAAAAATGATTAGACACCAAAAATGGAGATCGGCAGGTTGATGCATCTACCTGAGACATTACAAGCAAAAAAAAAAGTACATTATGAAAACAAGAATCACCTTAGCCTTCCTGCTCTTATTTCATGTAGTGGCTTATGCCATAAAGCCAGAAAAAGCGTATAGAATGACTCCATCTGATCTTGAAATCAGGTTTGAAGAGCATCGGATTAAGACAGTAGATGGTGCTGAATTGATTAGCTGGGTAATGGAACCTGACCTTGACCGAGAAAATGGAAAAGCAATCATAATTTGTGGAAGCGATGCAGGAAATATGGGTTATACCGTTTTCTATGCCAAGAACCTCGTAGAATTGGGCTATAAAGTGATTTCCTTTGACTATAGGGGGTTCGGTGATAGTACTGATTTTGAATACAATCCTAATAATGTGTACCATTCCGAATATATCACTGATTTTGCTACGGTACTGACTTGGTCAAAGGAGAATATAAAGCCAGAGTCTATCGGTGTATTTGGCTTATCCATGGGAACCTTAGTTGCCAATCTCGGATATCAAAAAGAAAGATATGATTTCTTCATCGGAGAAGCTTTTCTTTGGTCACCCTCGAAGAATCGGCAGCGAATATTGGAACTGAAGCAGAAGGAACTGAACCTCCCAGAGCATTCGATTCAAGATGAAGAGCTAGTAGTTCAAGCTAATGTTCCAACGCTATTATTCGCCGGAAATCAAGATGAGATTACAACTTTAGAAGATAGTAGAGAATTCTGTGCAACCAGGGCCGATTCAAGAGTCATCGAATTTGCAGGAGGACATTTACGAGGAATTGTTGACGTGGGAGTGGAAGAGTACTTCAGAATAATAGATCAGTTTATCAGCGATACTGAGCCTGACAAGCGATGAGGACATCGAAGATCAGAATTTATTCCACGATAAGGAGGAAACTTATTGCAGAGATTTGTCTACAACACAACAAACTTATAAATATCTAAATGTTGGTCTCAAAATGGCTGTTAGATTACAAAAAATTGATTGATACTAAGTGTATCAAAAGTCTTCTTGAGTAGAAACAATTCTAGATAGAACATATTCTAAATTCCGTCTAAGATTTCCTATCTATTAAGTTGACCTCCTCTTCATCATCTTTGATCACTAAATCCCTGATTTCGAGCAGGCCCTCCACATGCCATTGCACTCCGCCAATCAAACCAATATCGGATGACATTTCATATTCAAACACCATCTGATTCTGACGATAGACTTTCAATTGACTGTTTTGTGCCTCCACTTTAAGATCTATCCACTCTCCCTGTGTTATTCCAAAGGCCGAAAGGTCATATTCTTTTCCAGAGATAATATCCCGATTAAGATAAAAGACGAGGTCTCCCACACATCCCAACCGACTAAATTGAAAACCTAATACTTCCTGTGTACCAGTGATGGTGAGTCGCATATTTCCACAGATACTATTTGAATTAGGATGAGTTAAACGAAAGCTTCCTTCTAAGGTAAAGTTCTTGCTATCAATGATCGGGTGCTTAGCAAGATGAGCCAGATATAGCAATCCCGAATTTCGATTCTGGATTTCTTCTAAAACGCCATTCATCAGATGTAGGCTGTCATCCAGCATGATCTGTTCCGGATCCAAATATTTTATTTCATTGGGTTGACCCCAAATCTGCCCTTGCCATTTTTCTGAAGGAATATACAATGGTCGCTCTTTCACAGTCTGCCCGTCCACTAACAACTTGACCATATAGTAGCCAGGCGAATAGTACGTTGATGTGACCAATCCATTTGACTTCTCAAGTGCTATCCTTTTACTTTCATCCCATGATTGCTGAATGGTCAGTGAATCAAAGTGTAAGTCCCCCATGTCGTAGTTAAAAACTACCGTATTGGGATATCCGGATGTTACTTTATAAAAATCAAATTCAATCTGTTCTTTTTCATTGGCAGATAGTTTTCTGCTATGTGCAGGCTTTTTTAACCAAAACCAGACTGCTCCAATGAAGGCCACAGAAGTCAACATGATCCATACCTTCTTTAATGTCCAAAAGTTTGTCTGAGGTTTCGGTAAGGAAGGATCGGACCTTGTGACCCGATGTTTCTCGTAAGTTCGCCAATTTTCATAGCCAAGAAATTCTACAAGAATATCCAGGGTAGATAAACTTGGGTGAGCGATTCTCTGAGCTCTACCCATCATGCGCTTTAATGTGGTAACACTCACCCGCTTTCCTGTCCTTTGCAAAATTAATTCGCTCAGATTCTTGAAGTCCCTGTTGCTCCAATTATCTGCTGTCCCCCAATCCAGTTTCTCTTCGATTTTATTGCGTAACTCTTGCAGAGTATCTGTGTTGCCTGTATCCATATCGCTTACAAAGCTCTTGAATATAAATGATTTAGTGTACAACGCTTCCTATTCTGGAGCCCCTGAACAAAATTAAACACAATTGAACAGGTCAACATCCTGATTTTTGCAGCCATATTGATGACCTTGTTCCTAGGGAAAATCCATGAATAAAGACCTACTAATGCAAAAATTTATATTCTCGTTATTGGCAATCGCTATCATCCTTCAAGTCGGAGCACAAGACAGTGGAGTGATTCAAATCCCCATGGAGGCTGATTCTTGGACCTTTCAATCTAAGGATGTTGAATTTGTAACACACAAAAATATACCGGCCATTAAAGGTTTAAATGGGAATGCGCAGTTTTTTCTCAATGAGTTCATTTTCACCAACGGCACCATTGAATTTGATGTTGATTTATATCAAAGTGGTTTTATCGGTATCAGTTTCCGAATGGGAGATAACCGACTCGATGCAGAAAACTTCTATATCCGAGCTTTCTGGCCGGTGAGTCCTAATACCCGTACGACTTTGCAATACGCAACGGTCGTGGACACTATGAGCCTATGGGACCTGACGGATGAGTACCAGGCACCCGCAAAGATTCATCAAGGTGATTGGAATCACGTCAAGCTGGTTGTTTCAGGAGCTCAGATGTTAGTGTATGTCAATGATATGGATACGCCATCTATGCATGTGCCCAGATTAGAAGGTAGATTGAGAACTGGAGGCATTTCCCTGAGCGGTACCGGAATTTTTGCTAATCTCGAAATCAATTCTGAAGACACCGAAGACCTGTCACCAAAGCCAGGTTTTGACCCTACCGCCTACGATCCACGGTATTTACGGAATTGGCAGGTCACTAGACCCATTGATTTTGATTATGGGCTGGATATTACGCAAAACGATATTCCAGATTCCACCACAAGTTGGATATCCATTCATGCCGAGCATCGAGCTTTGATCAACTTAAGTAGTCCATTTGGTAGGACTTTCTACAAACCTAGCAATGGTGACAGAAGGCTGGTTTGGCTAAAAAGCGAACTAACCTCAGAAATCACCCAAGACAAGGAATTGAAACTTGGTTTCAGTGATGAAGTCTGGGTCTTTATAAATGGTCAGTTGCTTCTAGTAGACAAGAATCACTTTGGTACTCCCGGTATGAAAGAACCTCTGGGCCGCTGCACGATTGATAACACATCCATCAACTTACCCCTACAGGAAGGGACAAATGAAATACTCATTGCGATCGCCAACGATTTTTATGGTTGGGGCATGATTGCGAGGTTGAATGATATGGATGGAATTAAGTGATGATACTAACCTAGCACTATGGGTTATTCAAAGCCTTCCAATAAAATGGTCTCATTTGCGCCAAACCTGGTCTACTCCTGACCAAAGAAAAGCATCCCGTGTAGCCCGTGTATTTGATAAGATTCTGGTATGGTCGCGATGGGAGATCAAAAATATACTAGTGCTGTCTTCAAAGTTGCGTCCATTAATCCAATGGATTGCTTTGAGCAGTGAATGAAGGGCCTTCCAAAAAAATCATAGCTACTTTTCACTACCGAACACTGAGGATCTAAGAAAAATATCGATATTTGTTATACTTTATATAACTAATTAGATATGAAGAAAGATCATTTAGGAGAGTTTGAGGAGTTAATTCTTCTCATCATTGTACTGCTGAAAGAAGATGCCTATGGACTGGCAATCCGAAGTGCCCTCCATGAGCAGGCGAACAGAACCGTAACCATTGGAGCGGTACATGGGACCGTGAACCGACTGGAAAAAAAGGGACTAATTACCTCACGAATGGGTGGAGCTACTGAAGAGCGTGGTGGACGTCGTAAACGGCTCTTCAAGATCACTGCAGCCGGAAGGAAAGCTCTCTTAGGTGCCCGTGATACCCGCGTATATCTATGGGGACAAATTCCTGAACTTGCGCTGAATCTTGGAAAATGAAGCAAAAGAATAGACCTCCCATTTGGACCGATAGACTTATAGAGTTCTTATGTAGTCGTGATCTTCAAGAAGAGATTTTAGGCGATTTACATGAATTCTATCATAGTAAATCGAACGAGCCGCAGTGGAAAAAACAGATCATCTACTACTTCCATGTACTACACTTCTTGAGACCTTTTGCAATCAAGAAGCCGTCATGGTCGGCCCTTAAAACCCTGAACATGCTAAGAAACCATCTACTTATATCCCGAAGAATCATCAGAAGTAATAAAAGCTTTTCAGCCATTAACATATTGGGACTATCCATCAGTATGTCCGTCGGTATCCTTATGATCTTGTTTTTGAATGAAGTCACTTCTTTCGATGATTTTCATAAAAATAAGGAGGAAATATATCGCATTACCACCAAAAGAGTGCAAGGGGCAAAAGGGAATGAAGTAGATTTAGCAACTGCCTCATATTTTATCGGTCGTCATGCCCAAGAGGCAAGTCCTGGAATAGAGAAGGTAGCATTTGTTGCAAGCACAAATCTGCAGGGGAAGCTGCAGGCAAATGAAAAATCCATACCCATAACCGGTAGATATGTATCGGATGCATTTTTTGATGTGTTTTCCTTTAGCCTACAAGAGGGAACCAGGTCCCAGCTTGGGGCTCCGGGTAGCATTGTACTGAGTGCATCCGTTGCCGAAAATATTTTTGGGGATGAAATTGCCCTGGGACAATCAGTTTCCATACACCAGAACGAAACACAAAAAGTATTTTTAGTCACTGGCATTATAGAAGACCCACCCAGGAACTCACACATACAATTTGATATTTTACTCCCAATACCTGTCGGTGATTCTTCCTCAATGGTCGGTGCCCAGTCAGGCAATGATCCGGATGATACAGGAGCATTTTATGTCTATCTTTTGCTACACGAAAATGCTAGTGACCGGGAAGTAGAAAGCGTATTAAACGCAGGAATTGGGAGACACAATAGGTCTTTGGAAAATCCTGTCAGTCATCACCTCCAACCGATGCATACCTTCGTGACCAGTGATATCTATTACAATGAATTAGGGCCGAGATTTCCAAGGAAAAGAGTTCTTATCATGATCGGTCTCACCATTTTAATTCTTCTGGCAGCATGTATAAATTACACTAATTTATCTTTGGCGCGCTCCACAAGACGTAGTATGGAGCTAGGAATAAAAAAAGTCTCTGGTGCCCGGCGGGTAGATATTTTCACTCAGTTTTTAGTTGAGGCAATCTTGCTGGCACTTCTATCTTCCATAGTTGCCTTTGGGATATTTCTCCTCTCAAAGGAACACTCCCTACATGTTTTGAGCCTGGCCATGCAGGGGCAGGATGTATTTGCGCTCAATATACAATGGTACCACATTATTTATTTTTTAGTATTCACTATTTTGATTGGTAGCGCAGCAGGTTTCTTACCGGGTTTCCTTTTTTCAAAGCTACAAGCAAAGACGCTGTTTGATGGCATCGAAAGAACCCACGTACTTAGTGGGAGCAAGTTGAATGGAGTTCTGACAGCCTTTCAATTCATGATGTCCATTGGTCTTATCATGGGCTCGGTAATGATCCACAAACAGTACAAATTTAGTTTGAACTATGACCTCGGCTATGACACCGAAAACATGGTTCATATACCCATTCATGGAGACTATATTGATAGGCTGGAAAATGCCTATTCAAGTATTCCTGAGGTCATTGAAACATCTAAATCATCCATGGTACTGGGTGTTGGCGGAGATGGCCTCGGTATTGGTATGGCACAAGTACCCGGCATGGAAGCTCCTACCCCGTCATTATTAAGCTATGTGGATCAAAATTTCTTGTCATTCCACGATTTCGAGGTACTTGCCGGAACACCATTTAAAAACACAGCCGCAAATAATGTGGCCACTCCATCCATGATTGTCAACGAGAGTTTCATTCAAGCCATGAATTTTGCATCGAATCAAAGTGCTATTGGAAAAGTCGCAACGCTTAACGGCCAGGAAATGATCATCGAAGGTGTTGTAAATGATTTTATCGGCATAAATTTGACTAAGAAATTATTTGATCCTTTTGCTTTTATCCTATCATCTGATTCAGATCAATTTCAATCCTTAGCCGTAAAGTTCAAAAGTAGTAATTTAAGCGACCTCATCTTGGCATTGAAAGGAGCCTACACTGATCTGGATCCGGTATATCCCTTTGAATTTAATTTTTATGATGACCAAATTGAATACACCTATAGACAGCAAAAAGTCACACTGCATATTATTTCTTTTCTAGCCTTAGTGGCTGTGATAATTTCTATGCTAGGTATGCTCGGTATGACCCTGTTTACCACCGAGAGACGCAGTAAGGAGATCAGCATCCGAAAAATACTTGGTGCAGGACTAGTCAACCTGGTGCTATCGCTTTCTAAAGGATTCTTGACCCGCATCATTATTTCAACGCTCATAGCGTTACCCCTCACTCTATACTTAATCGACAGATGGGTGTTACGTGATTTTCTGTATCGTACTAAGATGGGCCTATTGGAAATTTCATCGGGCGTCATTCTCCTATTAATCATTGGAATCGCTACGATAGCATGGCATGTCCGATTAGCCGCCACCAGAAATCCTGCAGAAATATTGAAGGAGAATTAACCACAAAACCTATAGTGATACGTCATGAAAAAGTACCATTTATTATTTCCCCTATGGCTTCTGATAATTCCGAGTTCATTGATGGCCCAGATGGAAGGCTCATTTATTGATGCACGTGATGGACAGCAATATCAAACCATCAGTTATGAAATCAAGCGGGAATCCGAAACCAGAGAAGGCATAACCTGGATGGCACAAAATCTGAATTATGAAATGGATGGCTCCTATTGCAGAAATGATTCGTTGGAAAACTGCGAACAGTATGGAAGATTCTATGACTGGCCGGCAGCTCTAAAAGCTTGTCCCTCTGGTTGGCACCTCCCAAATGATGAAGACTGGATGATGTTGGTAAACCTCTATGGAGGTATCGAGAAAGCGGGCAAACATCTGCGGAGTAAAAGCTATTTATGGAGTGATGGAGGTAAGGGGACTAATAAAAGCAAATTTAACGCCATGCCCTACGGAACCGGCACCTCGCACACTGGCTATCCCCAATTCACACGGAATGCCGTATTTTGGTCTGCCGATGAAGCCAGTGACTCACATGCCCGGGATTGGATTTTAGTTTCTGGTTGGGATAAAATCATGCATTCTGACGGACATAAATTAAGGACTGGGAATGCGGTCAGATGTATACGAGACTAGTCTTGAACAAATTTGGATTCACCTGGAAGAATTAAACAGAGATGTGACTGTATCGTCCCTTCTTCGCTCTTCCTTCGTTGAAACTTCGGAAGACAGGTACACTTCGAAGGGCTAGCCCTTCTTTCAAAAACTCTACGCTCTTCCTACGCTGAAAGCTTCGGATGGCAAGCCTTCCTACGTTAAAACTTCGCAAGACATGTAGGCTACGGAGTACCTTGTCCTGATTTCACATAAATCGCTTTTGAGTGAAAGCTTTACCGAAACCCGCCTTCAGGTATCTTTCAAACTTCAGTGCTTTATATTTATCGACAAAACTACAGTAGAAAAAAAGTGCAACGGGCAATCGGGTGCTGGTGTACTGGACTTTTCCTGACTGATGTCTTTCCATGCGTGATTCCAGATTTGCCGTATAACCCGTGTAATAGGAATCATCACTACATTTTACAATGTATACGTGGTAAAATTGAGATGATGACATATAAGATGATTTTGTTTCGATGTTGGGGGAGACGAGCATTTGGGGTTTACGTAATATAGGGATTATAGTAAAGAAATGTATTAATCACAAATGTGGACTGTGTCCACCGAAGCCCTCAAGTTAAAAGAATAGACAGAGATGTGGCTGTATCGTAAATAAAAAAGCCCTTCTTCGCCCCTTCCTTCGTCAAGACTACGGAAGGCGCGGAAGCTTCGAAGGGCGGAGGTGGAGCTGCCGGGAGTCGGAATATATGACTTAAACGTTTGAATATCTGTTACTTACAATACTTCAAGATACAAATTTGTAGCAACAAGTTTGGTGTCAACTTCAATGCCCTGGGATATGATAGGCCACTTGACAAAAATCGGTTTAATACTTTACCTACCGGGTTGCCTTGCTCCACAAACTCAATCGCTCTATCATCATTCGATCTTCCTGGTTAACGACTTTTTTTTAGCATCTCAGCCTGTATCCTAATCTGTAGCTCTTTCTCCGCTACAATCGCCTTTAGCTCCCTATTCTCTCGTTCCAAACGAATCTGCTCAGCATTTTTGGCCGGTTGCTTCTGTGGTTCTAAAGAAGAGACACCCTTCTCATTTAACTTGTCCTTCCCCTTGTAGATCGCAGTAGATGAGACACCAAACTTTCGAGATGCGGCTATTACACCGTGTTTTTCGCTGTAGTCCAGGACGGCTAGCTTCTCGGACTTACTCCATATTTTTCTTTGACTCATATCACAATTTATTAGTTCCAACTTAATTGTGAAATAGTCTCCAATTTATTAGGGGGCTTCAGTGTTTGTTTCACACTTCTCCATCCAGCCAAACATTTCTGCCTTTGTCTTTCTTTTCATCTTCCCTATTATTTTTCACCGAAGATAACAGACATCATGTCCCTTTAATACAGGCAGTTCGTCGGGCGCTTACCCCCGAGAGAATTAAATATTTTAAATGACAACTAAGGAAAGAATGATAGATTATATCCAGGATAACGCAGAATTAGAAAGGTAATATTGGGTCTGGCAGTGGCCTTCTATAAATTTAAAGTTGATCTTCCAAGTGGAGGAGTACTCAACTACCTAATATTCACCTGGATGTAAGCGTTTGGCCAACGACGTATTGTATGAGGCTTAATTAAGGATTAGCTTTCGGATCAAAAATGACTAGAAAGCGATCCGAGGAGATGTTTCCCATAGTAGCCTCCTATTTGGAGGGAGCAGAAGATGTATCATCTTTATGTGCCCGTTATGGTCTGACAAAGGGCCAATTTTATTATTGGCACCGTAAGTATCATCAATCGAAGTCAGAGGCAGATGGAGAGAGAGGCTTTATTCCCATGGAGATATTGGATGCTACAGAAGGATATTTTATTGAAGTCCAGATGCCTGGAGGTACCGTATTGAGAAGTAGCGATCTATTACCTGCACGATACCTTCGATCACTAATAGAAGCGGGATGCTAGGCTTTCCTCAAGTGAAGCGATACTTTCTGTATAGTGAGCCAACCGATATGCGCAAGAGCTTCAGTGGTTTAAGTGGTTTGGTAAATAATGAGATGGAGGGTACGTTGTCCAGTGGGGATGGATTTGTGTTTATCAATAAGCGTCGCACGATGATGAAGATCCTGGTGTGGGACAGGACGGGCTTTGTGATATATTATAAGCGATTGAGTGCGGGTACATTTGAAGTGCCGGAAGCTGGAGAAAATAAGACAATACAACTAGCAGGGTCAAGCCTTCTACTTATGTTGGAAGGAGTATCCCTTCAAAGTGTTCGGTGGCGCAAGCGATACAGGAGGGCATAAAATGATGCATTATTTTTT
>JBNKUI010000015.1:0-7230 GCA_050298535.1 Saprospiraceae bacterium | reverse complement strand
AGAGCTCGTAGAGATTACCACAATAATTTCTTAGTGCTCTCGAACATGCCTCACTCCAGTGCCCTTAAGTGGCCTTAGTGGTAAAAAAGAAATGGAAGTAGGATCAACAAATTAACCCATCGACGAATCAACAGAATCCTGATTTCTCGCAGAGGCGCAGAGTCGCAGAGGCTGTAATTCCAATAATAGAAGATGCTAAAGCTCCGGTCCTCATGGTAGAGGAAAAACTAAAAAACTTGATCTTTTCTGTAGTGATTTACTGCCTGATCATACTAACTAATAAAACAGTTATCTTAAATAAGAATATCATGGAAAATTTAAGTGGTAATGGATCAAAGACCTATCAAGGTATGGGTTGGTCAATGGGGATCCTGGCTGGAATAGTTGGCGGTATGGTAGTGTATATATTAGGTGATAGTTTTTCGGCTGCAATTGCAGCCGCAGTGCCAATTGGTTTTGCTATGGGATTGGGGATCGAACAAAGATTGATAGGTCAAAACAAAGCACTGGATTTGAAAAGAATTAAATTGATGATCCATGTTTATTTGGTAGGTTTTCTTGTATTTGTTGCCCTATATTTCGTCTTAAAACTCACCTAAGGACAATCTTGACGAGTGCAGAGTGAAAAACAAATAGAGGACACATTCATTAGAAGTATTCAGGAACATCAGGGAATATTGCATAAGGTATGTTTCTTGTATTCCAGGCATGAAGAAGACAAGAAAGATTTGTACCAGGAGATTATTCTCCAACTTTGGAAGTCCTATCCCTCGTTCAAAAATCAATCTAAATTCTCAACATGGATGTATCGGGTAGCCTTAAACACTGCCATAAGTATGACAAAAAAAGCTTCACTATTTGAAAGAAATCGCAGATCGATAGTTCATACAAATCTGGTGGAGTCACCTCCTGATTATTCCGAAGACATTCAGCACCTGTATAAAGCAATTGGACAACTCAACAAGATTGAAAAGGCAGTTATTCTCCTATGGCTTGAAGAACATTCATACCGTGAAATTGCTGACATGGTAGGTCTCTCGGAAAAAAATGTGAGTGTTAAATTGGTCAGGATTAAAAAGAAACTTGGACAACTAATGTCAAAAATGAGCTCATGAATGATCTTGATTTTCACCGGTACAAAGTAGCATGGAAGGAAGAAAAGGCTTTTCAAAAATTTAGTCTTTCAAAAGCCGAGATTCAAAATTATATGAATACTGCATCCAAAACTTTAGGTCAATACCAAAGAGTCATATTTTTCGATATCGGTTTTAAGATCGTGCTACTCTTATCCTTTGTGGCATTCATAGTCTTCTTCCATACCCAACTCATTGCTCTTGCCGTGAATGCCCTATTTCTCATCCTAACCCTTTCGGGACTGATCTGGCAAAGTACAATCTATAAGAAGATAACTGATATAAAATTCGACAAACCAAAGCTAAAAGATAACCTGGAAATGTTGATCAATTTCAATAACAAACATTTTATCAAATCCCTTTTTATAAGTGCTTTGTCCAGCACACTGCTGTTCCTCGGTGGTTCAATGTATTACATGCAACTCAAGTATGGAGCAATTCCACCCTTCGAATTAGATGATTTCACCGTGATGACGATCGGAATAATATTCAGCTATGGCCTAAGTGCATTTTCACAATTGAGCCAACACAATTACAAGATGAAGCAACTGGAACAATGCCTGATCGAAATAAAGGAAAATACGATTACCTTCACCAGTATAAAAAAGCACAATTTTAGTCGTATGAAAAACACGATCTTAATAGGTCTTTATTTTATTGTAGGATTTACTCTTTTTCTGTTTTTAATCTACAAGTTAAATACTTAGATAAAGAAAGACATGCATCAACACATCAACAAAAATTTGGTTTCTCGCAGAAAAACGAAAAGTTACCCACAATAATTTCTTAGTGCTCTTGAACATGCCATACTTAAGTGCCCTTATGTGGCCTTAGTGGTTAACACAATACAATTTTCACTGACGGAGGTCTGCTTCCAGTGCTTCACCATTAAATGCCACCTCCCTGACTACATTTTGTGGCATCAACCGTATGCTCATATTTTGTGTCCTGCTGGCTGGAAACCCAGTTTCCAGTGCACGTATAGAGAGTTGATTTTCCGCATTATCCCAATGAAAGTGAGTAGTAGAATAGGCTCCCTGCTGGTATTCCATGCTTTTGCCGTCATCTTCATAGAGTGTAAAGTCTCCATCAGCACCCGCATAGATCGTCACTACCATGGGTTCATCGGTCGGTTGATCTGTGAACTGACGTATGGGATCCATAGGTATAATCGCTCCAGCACGAACATACACAGGCATCGTTTCTAAATCCACCTCCCGGGAGATTACTCTTCCTCCTTCGTACTCCTCGTCCGTCCAGAAATCGTACCAGTCACCAGGCGGCAAATAGACGCTCCTTTCCTTCGCTCCCTTCGTATATACGGGTGCAACAAGGATATCATGACCCCATAAATACTGATCTGCAATATGCATGGATGTGCTGTCTGAAGGATAGTGAAACCACAGAGGTCGCATCATGGGCAGCCCCTCCTCTCTGGCTTGCCATGTCAATGTATAATTATAGGGAAGTAATCGGTATCGTAGCTCCGTATATTTTTTTGCGATAGGTTCAATAGCCATGTTTCCAAGCTCCGAGGCACGGGGAGGAGTAGAACTTTCCAACGGACCTAAATCATCGAGTCCCCATCCCCAGGGAAGGCGAGTCCACCAGGTTCTGCCATGTGCTCTGAAGGAAGGGACAAACGCTCCAAATTGAAACCAGCGGATATATAGTTCGCCCGTCAATTCTTCTGAGGGATAAAACCCTCCTATATCGAAACCCCAGAATGGGGACAAACTGATGGAGTGATTTAGGCCTACGGCAATTTGTGCTTCCAATGATTTCCATCGTGAGTCCGTATCCCCTGACCATATCCAGCCTCCCCATCGAGAAATTCCTAAAAAGCCATTCCTATGTAAAGTCCAGGGGCGTTTACCATAGGTAGATACCGGACCGGTATAATACATTTCATGACGCTTCATGCGCTCCTCCAGGTCAAACCAATCCCCTTCATCCGGCCACCACGCATCTACCCCCTTCTGCATTAGCTCTACATGTTCTTTCCAATAGGCGGCAATATGTCCAGAAGCGATGGAATCCTGACCCTGAGGCGGAATAGAACCATGCAAATAGGGGAGCTTATCCCGATCCCAGGGTACCATATGCATGATGACTTTTACATTTCGATCATGTAGTTGGCCGATCACATCTACCGGATCCTGGCTAAAAACTTCACGATTGAAATCAAAGGAGGGTTGATGCGTGTTCCAACCTCTGGGAGTGAAGCCTGTTCCCAAATAAATGACGGCATCCAAGGGGATTTCCTTTTTTCTAAAAGTGTTTACGATGTCAATCATCTGTTGGCCACTTTCCAACGTCCGATGTGATTGCATATACCCCAGGGCCCATTTAGGGGGTAAAGCGGCTTTTCCTGTGATGCCTGCAACATCCTGCATAAACTTTGCAGGCTCTCTTGCATCAAAGACAAACAGGTCAATCAATCCTTCTGTAAGAGAATCTGCCGGCGGTTTGCCTTTACTCCACTGCTCCTGTTGGTTAGAAAATGTCTGTGGCTTGGCATGTAAAGCATCAATCTGCCATGCTAATAATCTACCCTGTTCCTGATCTGACAGATCCACTTCCACCCAGGGATGGGCCACAAATAATCCATAACTTCCAGGACCCACCAACATGGGTACTGGATTGCGCGAGCCATAAATATCTCGCTGCCATCGTGGCTGCATGTCGAAGTATCGGCCCCTTCTGTCATATTCAATGAGAACGCTATCCCATATCATAGTATCTCCTGGCAAGGGACCACCCTCACCAAGACCAAATATGGGTTTATCATCTATCATAAAGGCTATTCCCTCTTGATCAGTGAACGTCAATTCCTGCACCATGGTACCATCCTGTCGATGTACCTGCACCTGAATGGGGTCTGATGATACGGTAATTTGTAAAGAGCCGTGCACTCTGGTAACCTCTGAGCCGATCGCTTCCAATTCCAGTATGGGAGGACCATACTCCCGATCTATCAATGCCGGTGCATAGCCAAATTCGCCTGCGAAGGACTGAGGACTTAGCACAACCCTGATACAATAATCGCTCACTCCATATATAGCCAGTCGGACGGGCTCACCCTCATGCATGATCGGGATCGATGCTTTATCTGCGCATGAAAAAAGTAGGGTCAAGAAGAGTATTATAGGGAGAAGTAGTGGCCTGAACATGATTTTAAGATACAAAGTGGCAAGTCATTTTAAGATAAAAATTCATCCTAATGTCGGTACTCTAACTTACCAGGCTTACGATACACACGTATGGCACCACACACAAACTAAAAATCCGGATACTGAACACCGAAAATGTCTTGCCTAAAATAGATTTAAACGAAACACATTCCCATTTCATCGGATGATGGAAATCTTACTTCGGTAGTTTCGACCATTTACCTGGATATGCATAAAGAAGATGCCATTACCTAGTCCCGATAAATCAAGCTTATTTTGACCGGAAAGCATTTGCCTTGCAAAAACCATTTGCCCGCCGATATTAAAAACCTGCACATTTTTGGCTTGATCCAGGTAAGTGTGCAGATGTACGATACCCGATGTAGGATTAGGTGCTAAATCCAGATTATAAGTTTCGTAGCCGCGGGTCGGGGTAAGATTTTCCATAGCTGATATTAGACTATAGGCATTTACTTTGCCGTACCCCCAGAGATTGTTAGGAAGAGCTCCGGTAAAATTGTCTTCATCCGACAGAGTATAGAGCATTTGCTTAATGTCGGTTGGATCTAACTCAGGATTTACTTCCAGCATTAAAGCAATGATCCCCGCCACCAATGGACTTGACTGCGATGTACCTCTGCCAATCGTGTAGCTCCAATGACCTCCATTCGGCTTATCAATTCTATCCGTCTCCACATCGACATCAAAATTAGTGTTAAAGGAATTTTCAGCTCCCGAAATCAAATTGCCCGGCGCGGAAATATCGGGCTTGATCCGTCCATCATGGGTAGGTCCGCGACTTGATCGAAAATAAAAATCACCTAGCGGATCAGTGGTTCCCAGCATTTCCATTGCCGTATTGGTAAATGTATTCTTAGTCGTAAAAGCCCCTACCGAAATAATGGAGTGAGCGGTACCTCCGAGTTCTCCGATGGTGTAATTAGGATTGCCTCCCAACACCCGGGTTTGATCAATAAACTCGTCAGCACCTATGCCTGATAGATCTGTAAAAAAGGCATTCCGGATATTGTTGGCAGCATAGGCATGGACCTGGCCTCCTTCACCCTGAAACCTCAACTGCACGAAGTCATTATCGAGAAGATTCGATTGATTGACATCGTCATTATCCGATTGCGCCGTACTGTTAATATATAAGGACATGTGAGGGCGGTTATTTAATGGATTGATTTCTGTGAATCCCATGTATGAAATCGTATCATTTTCTGCATCGATCAGCACCCCTTCTACCATTTGGTCTCCCTGCGATGTGCTTAGTAGAGCAGACTCAGCCTCTAAGCTTTTTGAATTCGGGTTAAAGATTTCAACCGATATTCCGAAGTCCTCTGCCGCTTCTCCCCAAATATCCACCGTCGTTTCGCCGGCACTGATGCCCTCTGGCCAAACCAGATAACTCAAAATTTCCCTTTCGCTAGTGAAATCATGATCAAAATGAACGAAGAAACCACTGGGATCTCCCTCATTTCCTGCCGCCCCCACTATGATGCGGCCAGGTCCGGACAGAGCATCAATCGCCTGGTCGGTCAGGGAAGTGCCATCATGTGGGCCCGTATGATGTCCCTGACTGAGATTCACCACGGCGGGCTTACCCACGGACTCCGCATAATCGAACACGTAGCTGATACCATCAATTACGCCGGTGTTCAAGCCACTGAGTCCTGCCAATTGCAACAAGGAGACGAAAACCAGATCACACTCGTAAGCTATTCCATTATATTTTCCATCAAACACATGATCCCAACCACCTGCTACATTGGCGACTTGTGCGCCGTGCCCAATATCGCTGGCATCAAAACGCTCAACCAGTAAATTATCCTGATCGATGTCATTTCCATAATTGTACCCTGGAGGGGGTGTTCCATTAATATTCTGTTCCCACGATTTGATAATTCTCAGATTGCCATCCGGATCTGTGAAAACGGGATGTGTATAATCAAATCCCAAATCCAGAATACCAATCACCACGTCCTTTCCACTGTAAGAACTGGATAGATTCAGGCCCTCGTGTACCTGGTCGACATGAGCTGCTACTCTGGCCTCCTCTAATCTGGGAAAAGTGCGATGCGCCAATTCCATATAAATAATACCCGTCTGTTGGGTGAATTCGCTAAAGTGTTCCAAGGGAATCATTACAGAATAAATATCTCCCACCCTTGTATTCACCATTATTTCGAATCGCTGAAAATTTGTTTGCGTGAAACTATCATCCAGTTTTACTAATGCGGGCACATATTGCAATCCATTGATTTTTATGAATTTTTCCCGATCCTGCAGCATCGAATGATCCTCCCTACCCTCTTCCAGTCTATGTGCTAGTACATTGGCCTGAAAATCAAGATGACTTTGACTGGAATATTTCTTGAACGCGTTCTTGCCGCTGGATTCGGCTGTAGTCAGATTATTTTGTGAAATACTGAGGGAAATACTAAGCAACAAGAGTAGATATGAACTGAGTATCTTTCTAATCATAGTTTGTTTCTTGAGGGATAAAAAATACTGAATTATAGGACAAGAGAAATCATCCTTTAAGGTGATATTGGGGCCTGCGCTAAGGCCAACCATTCAACAAATCCACACATCCACAATTCAACTAGAATTAGGTTTTTGTAAATAGAGACCCCCGGCCCCTGCTTGTCTTTCACTTCGTTTCAGAAAAGCCGGGGAGCGATTAAAAAGCACGTAAAGTTCAAATAAAGTGTGTATGGGGGCACCACAATTTCTAATCCATTGATTATTTGAAGGCGGGCTGACTCCCGGTTTTCGCAGCTTGCAAGAAAACAGGGCCGGGGTAGCGGGAAAGCAAAAATTCAAATATTTTTTCCAAAATTCGAAGGACAATTAGGAATAACATTTTGTTGGTCCTGATTAATGCCTATGGTTGGCGTCTTTTTATTTAAAGTCTGGTT
>JBNKUI010000014.1:0-91874 GCA_050298535.1 Saprospiraceae bacterium | reverse complement strand
ACGAGAGGACCGAGTTGGACGAACCTCTAGTGTACCAGTTGTACCGCCAGGTGCACCGCTGGGTAGCTACGTTCGGAATGGATAAGCGCTGAAAGCATCTAAGCGCGAAGCCAACTCTAAGATGAGTATTCCACTTTCCCTCCGGGGAATAAAAGGGTCGTAGTAGACGACTACGTTGATAGGCTACAGGTCGAAGTGCAGTGATGTATGCAGCCGAGTAGTACTAATTACCCAAATGCTTCCTTTTTTTATTTTCTTTTGAAAATTCAATTTCTATACCGTGAATTCGACGCTTGATCTTTCATGATCCTTAGTGCTTTCTTCCCATCTTATTCATTTTTTCCCAAAACCGGGAGAACAAACGTGTTCTCTCAAAGAAATAGCACTCCGGTGCAAAAATCTTATGGTGGTTACAGCGGGGGGGTCCCACCTCTTACCATTCCGAACAGAGAAGTTAAGCCCCCTAGCGCTGATGGTACTGGGTCAACACTCGGGAGAGTAGGTCGCTGCCATTTTTTTATCTCGCTTTTAGCGGGGTTTTATCAATAAGCCTGATAAGTATCCAATCTTATCAGGCTTTTTTTATGCTCGGTTTAAAACTCCTATCCATCTATAGATTTTCGGCCCTATCTTGTTGATTACCAACCTTAAAACTTTGCTAAGAAAAGTAAGCTAACCAGTTTTCCATAAGAAAAAAAAACCTATCTTTGCAGTCCTAAAATTTTCAAACATGTTTGCGATAGTCGAAATAGCGGGTCAGCAATTTAAAGTGGAGCAAGGTTCCGAGCTGTTTGTTCATCAACTAGATGCACAGGAAGGCGATAAAGTGTCTTTCGATAAAGTGCATCTCATCCAAAATGGTGATGATACAATGGTAGGTGCCCCAACACTGGACGCTTCTGTAGAAGCTACTGTCCTCGGACATCAGAAAGGCGATAAAGTCGTCGTCTTTAAGAAAAAAAGAAGAAAAGGCTACCGGGTGAAAAATGGACACCGTCAGTCTTTTACTAAAATTAAAATCGATTCAATCGCGGGATAAATTCTTTAAGCCATGGCACATAAGAAAGGAGTAGGTAGTTCAGATAATGGACGGGACAGTAAAAGTAAACGACTAGGGGTGAAGCTCTTTGGTGGACAACCTGCCAGAGCAGGAAATATCATCGTGCGTCAAAGAGGTACAAGATACCACGTAGGTAATAATGTGGGCATCGGAAAAGATCATACCATTTACGCATTGATTGATGGTACGGTCGCTTTCAAAAAAGGAAGAAAAAACAGAACTTTTATCTCAGTATTGCCATTTGAAGAAGTGGCAGAAACGTTGGATACAATTCCCAAGGCTGCTCCGAAAGAGGAAACTGTACCTGTTGCTAAAGAGGAGGCCGCCCCAGCACCAGAACCGGTGACAGAGACAGCTGAAGTTGAATCCCTTGCTGCAGAGGCAAAGGAAGAAGTGAAGGCGGAAAAACCTAAGAGTCGAAAAAAGACACCTAAGGAAGATGATTTGAAGATCATCGAAGGGATAGGCCCCAAATTGGAGTCGATTCTAAAAGAAGCTGGAATCACCGACTGGAAGGTACTTGCTGCATCTGATCCTGATAAGATTCGAGAGATTCTTGAAGGAGCCGGTAGTCGTTTTAAAATGTTTAACCCAACTACCTGGCCCAAGCAGGCACAGATGGCTGTCGATGGTCATTGGGATGAGCTTGAAGCTTACCAGGATCGCCTGGATGGTGGACTGGAAAAGGAAGATTAACTACAACTGCTTTACGATAAGTAAAGTCTTAGATATAAGCTGGCTGATTTCGTTTCAGTCAGCTTTTTTTATATCCACAACTTTCATCAGATCCTGGCTGGTAATCCAACCTTCGGTGCCATCCGAAAGGTCAATTCGTTTCCATTCGCCCAGGTCTTCCAACACTCTTAGCTTGTACCCTGCTCGAAGACTAACAACAGTTGCGGCAGCATTATCAGGTACTTGGTAGACTTCTTTTGTATTGGAGGCAATCACCATCTTATCATGAAACTTGAGATATGCTCTTTCCAGCAGGAACAAGGTAAGCACTAGCAGTAAAATACTGCCAAAGATATAGGTCAGCAATTGCCATTGTCCTGCAGCTTTCTTCACTTTCCATCGAAACAACATCATCAAGGTGATTGCAAAGAAAATCCACAGACAAATAGCAAGAATGTCTTGCCCCATCACATTATGAACTGCCTTGATAAAGCTAGATAATGGATAAGCAGGAAAATGATACAAATCACCTACCTCGTCCTTCACATATTCCAGGTTCTGTTCGATCTCTTTAGAAAGAGGTTTTTCGAGTTGTGCCCGTTCCAGAAAGAGCCGTGCTTTGCCCCAGGACTCTTTTTGTGCGTAGGCGGTGCCCAGATTGTAATACAAGGTGGCTGAGCCATATCCCTTATCGGCAAGTGTAGTATACAGCTGAATAGCATCATCCACCTTACCTTCACTAAGTGCGGTATTAGCCAATTGGAATGTATCTGACTGCATCGCGTTGGCTGCGAAAACAGATAGCCAAATGGAGAGAATCGAAAATAGAAGTCTTTTCATCGCACTGCAAAACTACTAATCTCAAATAGTCCCATGGGACGTTCTCCTACCCGCCAGTTAAACCCTTCAAGCTTTAAGGAGCCGGGAGCTACATCCTGAATAGGATGAAACTTGGCGGTCGGACTATCGTAAAACGTGATATCAGTGACTTCATTATTGCCAAATCGCAGTAACATACGACTACATAGCATTTCATTGGCCCCAATGTAAGCCTTTTGCTCATCCAGTACATAGTAAATGGATTCCGCATTGCCTTTGATCAGCATTTTATTAAGCTCACCTTCAACAAAGGATGCGGTAATTTCTTTGCCCTTCATCTGATTAAAGAGGATTTCATCCGCTGAGTTTAGTATAAACGCATTTTGTTTGAGGTAAATCTCATCAATTTCACTATTACTAAGTTGTATTTGCACGGTATCTGCCACAAACTGAGATGTGTCAGACCAAATGATAGGATCTTTAAAGAGAGTAAAAAGTGAATCCGTGGATGAGTAGGTAAGGGAGTCGCACACAGCCTGCAAATCTTCTTTGAAGATCTTCACGTCATAATAGGCATTAAAATGACGTGCCGTGTCCCCAGCCTCAGATATGATCTCGGTACTTACCATGGTATCTGCAGCCAGAAAGAAGGAATCCTCATCCATCATACTAATAAACAGTGGTCTTCCCCCAAAAGCCTTGAGATATCCCGTACTATCATTGTATTGTGCCTGATCGCAGAGGATTGTATGATTCTCTACAGTGTCTCTCCAAATGATATCTCCACTGGCTACTCCCAGACCGGCTTTATTATCAAAATCTATGTTGTCAGCTATAAGTACCTGTGGTCCATTGTCCAGGCTCGATCTCGTGGAGGATGTGAGTTTATCATTTTTAAGATCATATTTCAATTCCTTGGAACGCATCGTTCGGGTGGAGTCCTCAAAAAGGGCATTACCTACAAGGTCTACGACTTCCTCGGTTTCACGGTAAATAATCGTATCAGCTGAAGCACGTTTTCCGTCTTCCACTAACGTAGCATTTCGGATCAATCGAACCTCCTTTGTTGAACCATCGTAAAAGATTGAATCTGCTTCAGCAGTTTGATCTTCTTTTTCAAATCTGGCATTTTGGGTAAAAAAGGCAAGGTTGTTTTTGGTGTCATAAAATCCTGCCTCACAATACACATGACCTCCATCCTCCAGGTCGATTCGGGTAGGGCCCAAAAAGACGGCCTTCTCCTCCTTGGTATTAAACATGAGGGTGTCGGCAAATAATTGAAAGTCAGGACTGACTATCACCACGCTATCTTTAAAATAGACTTCATCTTTGGCCAGATAATAGAAACCTCTTCGACTGTATAAGAAGGTAGTATCATTGGTCAGCAGAGCTCCCTGGTCATAGACGGCAATTCTAGTGTCTGCATTATATGCCAGGCTATCAGTGAATAACTTCTGCGATTTGTTTTGGAGCACAACGGAATCCCGCAGGAATGCATCGCGGGTGTTTCCATAGTATTCCAATCTTTCTGAGAAAATATTCAGGGAGTCCCATTGCTGAAGAAGTACATTACCATGAGCGAATAGATTATTCTCTTCTTTCCGCGCTGAATCACAAGCCATGAAGAGGCTATCTTGATGCAACTGCACATCACCCGTCAAAATAAGTACCTCTTGCCCCGTCTCATCTTTTTGACTAATGACACGATCCGCTCTATCGATAATAACCAGACTATTTTCAACGGTGTCTTGCTCTACGGTCTGCCCAAGTCCAGCACTATGAAGTGCCAGAATCAAGATGGCACCCAAGATCCAGCGATGCGATGAACTTGAGGTGCTGATATATCTGATTTTATTTGACAATGCTATTGATCCGTTGGTGTCTAACATCTTAAAACGCCAAAGATCCGAAATCAGCGGCGAATCACACCACTTAAGACAACTTTAACCATGAAGGATGGGACTATCCTTCTCCAGGAGGTGTAGAGCCACTTCTTCACCTACCAGGCTACTGATCGCTACGCCCATACCTGCTAATCTTCCTATGTACAGGATTCTGTCGTCAATATCTTTCAATATGGGTTTTTTTGATGGTCCCATGCCCAGTATGCCACTCCAGTGATATTCGATACTAAAGGGTTCATCTGTCATCAGGTGTTTTTTCAAAAAGCGGTATAGATATTCTCTAAGTTCGTCTGTTATTCCAAAGACGCCAACGGCCTCAGACCTAAATCTGTTCCTGGCACCTCCGATTAACATTCGGTTGTCCACTGATCGGAAGTAAATGTACCCCGCATCATAATGAAATGATCCAGATACAGTTAAATGCTTGAATTTTGAGGTCACCAACACCTGATTTCTCACGGGATTGATCGGCAGGCCCGGTATGAGCTCTTTTGCAAAAGCATTAGTAGCCAGGACAGCTCTGGAACTTGTCAAGAAGGTTCCCTTGTCTGTAAACAGTTTTACTCTTTGGTCTGAAGATTCGAATGAAGTGACCGAGATGCCCCAAAGAAATTGAACACCACATTCGTGGGCGAGTTTCAATAAGGAAGACACCATTTTACCCGTATGTAACATGCCTTCTCCCTCTATGTAGATACCTGCCGAAAAGCCTTTGAGCCCTAGGTTGGACAGGTGTTCCTTTGAAATCGCCTGATATATCTCTTTTCCCAGAGAGTCATTCAGGTAGGGGAGACGATCAAGGCATTTCTGATAGGTGTCCTTCATATCATCTGTAAATACTTCATATCCACCATTTTCCAGATAGCCTAAATTTTGGTCTCCAACCAATTGTCTCAATTTAGTTAGGCCCCTCTGTCGTCGTTTTACTAAAGAAAACACTTCATCATCACTCATCTTCGAGAAATCTGCGAGTAGCTCGGAAGGACTGCCAAAGCAGGCAAATCCGGCATTTCGGGTGGCTGCTCCTTGCGGGATACTATGTCTCTCTACTATCAGAACTGAGATTTCAGGTCTACGCTGTTTGATTTGGATTGCAGAATGCAATGCTGTCAAACCAGCCCCCACAATAAGAATATCATAGTGACCGTAAAAGGTGCATTTTTCCCAGTAGGAAACCGATATATCTGAACCTTTCTCCATCCTATAAATTTATTAATTTCGACACCTGTATAACTTGTAACAATCTAACTCACATATGATTCAACGAATCCAAAGTATATTCCTTTTACTTGCAGCCATTGTCATGGCATTACTTCTTTTAGGACCGATGTATTTCGTCAGTGTAGACAAAGCTGTGACCAGTGCTGCTCCTATGGAGACGATGCTGGCAGATGGAGTGTTTGAGACAAATGACCATATTATACTTTTGGTGCTCGTTGTCGTATCAGCAATACTGCCGATTGTGATCCTGTTTCTTTATAAAAACAGGGTGTTGCAGATGAAGTTAGGTAGAATCAATGTCACGTTGATCGTGCTTACCCTTGCATTATCTATCATTTTGTTTTTGAATGACTACCGGCAGATTTCAGAGGGTACTGAGATCACCATAGAGTTTGGTTATCTAGCGCCTGTCGTCGCTATCATTCTATTAGCGCTGGCTATTCGATTTATAAAAAAAGATGAAAAGCTGGTCCGTTCAGCAGATCGCTTGCGTTAGCATCAGGAAAGATTATCAAGAATTGCACTCTCCAGTGTCTTGTAATGATACTGATATCCTATCTCTACTAATCTGGAGGACATAACCCGGTTACTATTTAGCACCAGAGCCGCACGGTGACCCATGATCATCTTGATAGCAAAAGTAGGTGCAGGGAGCACTATTTTAAGTCCGCCCTGACATTTTACGAGAGTCTGCATAAACTCCTTATTGGAAACTGGATGGGGTCCCACGCCATTTATTATACCGGAGAGTGTGGGATAGTCAATGAAGGAGGTAAAAATCCTTATCAGGTCTTCAATATGTATCCATGGCATGTATTGATCACCCGAACCGAGATAACTTCCCATGCCCAAGAATGTAGTCTTCTTAAGGGTCGGAAGTACACCTCCCTCGTCGCTTAACACCAAACCTACTCTTATCGCACCTACCCGAATGTCCATTTCTTCAAAGGCAAAAACTGAGTCTTCCCAGGATTTGCACAAGTCCACCATGAATGAGCTTTTTCCCGGTGTTGATTCCTCATTTAGTATCTCCTCCCCTCTATCCCCATATATCCCGACAGCAGAAGTACCAATGAAGAGAGAAGGTTTTGATCCGGCTTGACGTAAAGTGTCAAATATTAGACGATTGCCACTCACCCGGCTGCTATAAAGTACTTTTTTCCTCTCTTCGGTCCATGCTTTGCTTGCGATAGAAGCACCTGCGAGTGCTATAATTACATCCAGGTTATCAAATGCCTGTGAATCCAATTCGTTTTTATCAATATCCCAATGAAACAATTTATATCTGGAATTCTGATTCGTATTCCGGGTTAATATTCTTACTTCAAAACCCAGATTATGAAGGTGATTGGAGAGATGAGACCCTATTAGGCCCGTTCCTCCCGTTAGCAAAACAGTGCGTTTCACGAGATATGTGTTTGTTATTAATTATAAATTAGCAGTACCTGACCAAATTACCATGCGTAGACACTTTATAAAAAGTTGTAACCTAGCTGTCCTGGTCCTTTGTTCGATATTACTGTTACAGTGTACGAGTGAAGAATCGGTGGACGATGTCGATATTCTTCGGATCAGATTATCATCCGAACCTGATCGCCTCAATCCCATCCTTTCTAGACAAGGAACAGCAGTACAGATCGAACGGTTTATTTTTTCCCCACTTTTAGACTATAATCCATATACATTGGAACTGGAACCTGTCCTTCTGAAAAGCAGACCTGACATTGATTTTATAGAAGGAGAAGATGGATCTGATACTCGAATCGAAATGGAAATTCGAGAAGATGCTCTCTGGGATGACGGTTCGGCCATTACGGGCTTTGACTATTTGTTTTCGATGAAAATTGCCCTGAATCCTTACCTAGCTAATCAGTCCTGGGCGAACTACGTTAGTAAAATCGCCCAAATTTCTGTGGATTCTGTGGAGCACCACAAATTTACCGTAGTTCTTTCGGGCAAATACTTTTTGGCAGAAGAAATTGCGGGTGCTTTTCTGGTGTATCCTCGGCATATTTACGATCCGGAGGGAGTCTATGATTCCATCTCATACACTACTTGTCTAAATTATCGACCTGACGAGAATCAAGTATTAGATAAAAAACTTCAAGAATACGCTGAGAGGTTTAATAGTGACCGATATTCTCGCGAAGTAGTGCAAGGGTCTGGTCCTTATGAACTCCTTGAGTGGATTTCAGGACAGCATGTGTTGCTAAAACAAAAATCGGATTGGTGGGGTGAGGGAAAAACTGATTTGCACCCCTATCTTCAGACTGGAGCCGATCAGTTACATTATTTGATTATTCCAGACAACCAGACAGCACTGACCGCCCTTAAAGATGGGCAACTGGATGTGGTGAGTTCGATATCACCTGAAGATTTTGCCGATCTGATGCGCTATAATGAAGAAAATGGTGGGTTGGAGCTACTCACGCCTTCAGTGCTGCAATACTATGTGATTGCTTATAATAACCGACATCCAATTTTAAGTAGATTGAAAGTGAGGCAGGCCTTATCGAGACTAATGAATGTCGATGAGCTGATAGAAGAATTGTTTTATGGCATGGGTGTTCGTATCATTGGACCAGTGCATCCATCCAAATCTTATTATAATGATCTTTTGACTCCTATCCCGTTTGAGCCTGAGAAAGCAAAAGATCTATTGACCGAGGATGGTTGGAAAGATAGTGATGGCGATGGCATCCTTGATCAGGTTATTAATGGAAAGAACGAAAAGATGGAATTTAGCTTTCTTACTTTTCGATCAAAACTTTCGCAGGATGTTGCAATTCTACTTAGTGAAGCAGCGGCAGATGTTGGAATTGAATTTAACATTTCACCAGTCGACAACAATGAGGTTAACCAACGGTTTATGACGGGTGAGTATGATTTGTCCACGACTGCCGTTCGCCAGCATCCTGGGATTACAGATCCATATTCCCAATGGCACTCAGAAAATCAAGATGCAGGAGGCAATAATTTTACGAAGTTCTCTAACCCGGAAGCAGACAGGATTATGGAGGAATTGAGAGAAACACTGGACCCTGAAAAAATAGATCAACTCATGAGAAAGCTTCAAGAAATCATATACGATGAACAGCCAGCACTATTTTTGGTGGCTCCAAAAACAAGGTTGGCTGTCCGGGATGAATTTGAAGTAAGGGGAACAAGCGTACGACCTGGCTATATGGATAATGCCATACGTCGAAAGTAATGTTTCGATTTATTGCTATTCGACTAGCTGGTGCACTACCTACTTTGCTATGTATCCTGGTGATAACTTTTCTCCTTACCCGATTGACACCGGGTGATAAGGTACTGTCCGAACTGGATGACCAATCGACCATAGATCTCGGCTCCCGATTTTCGTATGATGAAATAGCAGCTTCTAAAGGACTTGACAAGCCCAGTTTTTATTTGTCGCTGCTACCATCCTCAATTCCCACCGAGTCGTTTGATCTCCCATATTCCGAACGATTATTTTCACTAAAGCTATTTGATGCAGGACTTCGCTGGGATCATGCTGAGCAATGGGTGCAGAGATGGAGTCAGCTGCGTTTTCAACTGACCGACCAGTATGCACTGGATCAAGAGGCAAATCGACTTAGCTACATTTTTATTTCAGATTTACCGATCTTAGAGGAAGTTCAACACTCGTTACAATCCATACTAGAGGATTCTCTTCCGGAGGAACTAGAAAGTAAGATCATGACCTTGATGGATGATCTTGAAGCTCAATCAACGGTAGGACGGGAGGTTGGAGATTTCATCCCGAAGCTGGTATGGCATGGCTCAGACAATCAGCTACACCGTTGGTTGATAGCTGCCTTCAGATTAGATTTTGGTCGATCGAAAGTAGATGGTTTACCAGTTGTGAAGAAAGTGTTTGAAGCACTGAGATGGACACTGACTATTAATCTGCCCGCTATCTTGTTGGCATATCTCTTATCCATCCCGTTTGGCTTGTACAGTGGATGGAGGCGAGGCCGATTTGAAGTCTTTGTTTCTTATTTGTCTTACTTCATCTATGCCATGCCAATATTTTGGATAGCTACCATCTTGGTTGTTTTTTTTACAACCCGGGAATATGGCGCATGGACAAATATTTTTCCCGCACCTGGAATTTGGAGTCCAGTTCCGGGAGATTCCTATATGGAGGTTTTGAAGAGAAATATGGGGAAATTGTTAATTCCGGTACTTGTGATTTCCAGTCATCTCTGGGCATACCTTGCCAGATTATTACATAATTCGGTTGTAGAAGAAAAATCCAGAACTTATGTCTGGATGGCCAAGAGCAAGGGACTCCCTTCTCATGTGATCTTATGGAAGCATGTTTTCAGAAATGCAAGTTTCCCATTGATCACGGCTTTCGCCTCGGTATTTCCATTAACTATTGCGGGGTCGCTGGTTGTAGAAGTGATATGTAACATTCCTGGGATGGGTCGATTAATGTACAACTCAATTCTTTTAGAGGACTGGAATATGGTGTTATATATCGTCCTTCTTTCATCCATCATGACCATTCTAGGCCTGTTAATGAGTGACATACTTTATAGAATTATAAATCCCAGACTTCGCTTTAATAAGTCATGAAGAGGATCCGTCACTATATCCGATCATCCTGGCAATTGACTATCTCAGTTTGTGTTGTCATGTTTCTGGGTTTTGTTTCGATCTTTGCTCCCATCATCGCCAATGATACACCGATAATGCTGATCAGTGAGCAAGGAGTTGATTGGCCATTATTCAGTGAAATACTGCAGGGTCGCTCTCTTGAAACTTCCTATAGAAGCCTGCATGAGGTCAATCGAGCCATCTTCCCCTTAATTCCTTACAACGTTAGGAGTAATCTGAAGCAGCGATATCTTCCACCGGGTGCTATTGACTCGGAAAGAGACAAGACTACACGACATTGGCTTGGGACGGATCGATTGGGGAGAGATGTTGCTGCTGGTCTTATCTATGGTTGTCGTAACTCAGTTTTCATTGCTTTACTTGCCATGGTGTTATCCATATTATTGGGTGCATGTATCGGCGCTCTGGCTGGTTATTTTGGAAACCGAGGTATAAAGATTTCGTTCGGTACACTCGTCTTAACTTTTGTCGGTATATGCTATCTTATTTTTCTTTCAATACATAATCTGCTGACTTTGGGATCATCCTTAGTCATTATTCTGGTTTATATCTTTCTACTGTATCTCATACACCGGACAAGCCTCACAAAATGGAAAGTCGATTTTCCTACCGATGGGTTGGTGTTAAGAATGATTGAGATTGTGCAGTCCTTGCCCGGATTGTTGATACTACTTGTGATTGCCTCATTGATTTCCAGACCTACATTCTTTGGCCTGGCCTTGATAATTGGGCTGTTGAGGTGGCCGGGAGTAGCCAAATATGTGAGAGCTGAGGTTCAAAAAACGAGGGCAGAAGATTATATACTAGCAGCCCGGATCTCAGGAATATCTCATCTGAAGATTTTACTCAAATATGTATTACCCAGGACTGTAGCACCCCTTGTTGTAGTTTTTTCATTTGGATTTGCTTCTGTCGTACTGCTGGAGTCTACGTTATCTTTCCTCGGAATTGGTGTGCCAATTGATGATTTGACATTAGGAAATTTATTAGGACAAACCAAAGAACGACCGCAGGCATGGTGGCTGGCAGTATTCCCAGGAGGGATGATTTTTCTTATGGTTGCCTCATTAAATGCGCTGGGAGATCATTTCAGAAGTTTATGGGAATCAAAAGATTAAATATGGCATTTCATTTGTGATTAAAAGCCTTTTAAAACTTCGGACTTTTGACGTTCTTGCGCATCTTTTTTGAAAACAGATTACTTTTTCTCGACTTTGATATGGATTTACGCTTTTTGACATTTTTGGCCTTGATTTCAGCTGGACAACCTTCTCGGTTGCAACTGGTCAGGCTACTAGTGCCTCCCACTAGAAAAGAGGCGATCATCAAAAGGTATAGGCATTTTCTCAGTCTACTCATAGTCCCAATTTCTCATTTAGTTTGTAAACCTGTGTATAATGGGTGTACAAAAAAATTGATATTTACGTTTAACATCTAATTTGCAGTTAAAATCGTGCCAGATGAAGGATTTTTCTTTCGTGT
The DNA here is from genome assembly GCA_050298535.1 of Saprospiraceae bacterium. GTDB lineage: Bacteria > Bacteroidota > Bacteroidia > Chitinophagales > Saprospiraceae > JABDMH01. Next base: position 80,081 of record JBNKUI010000014.1, on the reverse strand, counting down.
CAAATGCTCATTCCACCTTCATTGATGACCTCTATAAGAAGTTTCGTCAAGATCCTGAAAGCGTAGAATCCGGTTGGAGGACCTTTTTTCAGGGATTTGACTATGCCTCCAATGGTAGTGGTTCTTCCGCTTCTTCAATAGATACTGACATTCAAAAGGAGTTTAGTGTTCTATCCATAATTCATGGATTTCGTACCCGTGGGCACTTGCTCAGTACAACCAATCCTATTCGACAGAGAAAGGATCGAAAGCCCCATTTGGAGTTATCAGATTACAATCTTAGCGATGCCGATCTCGACAAAACATTTGCCGCTTCTGAAGAGATTGGAATACAGGGAGGAACTCTTCGCGATATTCTGAATAAGATGCAGACGATCTATAACGGCAATATCGGTTATGAAATCGCCCATATAGAGGATAAGGAAAAGCGAATGTGGTTGCGTGACCAGATTGAAGGAAGAAATCTTTCGGATGATTTTGGGATCTCGCAGGATAAAAAACGACGTATCCTGGAAAAGTTAAATGGGGCTGTTGTCTTTGAAAATTTTCTCAATACCAAATATTTGGCTCAGAAACGGTTCTCGCTAGAAGGGGGAGAAACTACGATTGCAGCATTGGACGCGATCATAAACAAGGCCGCCGATGACAAAGTCGAAGAGGTAGTCATTGGTATGGCACACCGCGGCAGACTCAATGTTCTTGCAAATATATTGGGAAAAACTTATGAACAGATTTTTAACGAATTTGAAGGAACTGCCATTCCCAATCTAACTTTCGGGGATGGCGATGTAAAATATCACCTGGGTTTTTCCAGTCAGGTGGAAACGCCGGGTGGCAAGAATGTACATCTAAAACTTGTACCTAATCCCTCACATCTTGAATCAGTCAATCCAGTTGTCCAGGGTTTCGCGCGAGCTAAAGCTGATATCCTATATGGCCACGAATACGATCATATTCTGCCAATACTGATACATGGTGATGCGGCGATCGCAGGTCAGGGCATTGTGTATGAGACTGCACAGATGAGTAACCTCAAAGGATATCATACGGGAGGGACTTTACATTTCGTCATTAACAATCAGATCGGATTTACTACTGATTTTGATGATGCGAGGTCCTCTACTTACTCTACAGGGGTAGCCAATATGATCCAGGCTCCTGTCTTTCATGTGAATGGGGATGATCCTGAAGCGGTGATTTTCGCTTCAGAACTGGCAATAACATATCGACAGAAATTTAATACGGATGTATTTATCGATATGGTATGTTACCGAAGGCATGGTCATAATGAAGGTGATAATCCCAAATTTACACAGCCCCGCATGTATGAGATTATTGATAAGCATCCAAATCCACGAGAGATTTATGCACAAAAACTGATTAGCCGGGGACATGTGGACAAAGAGCTGGGAGAGTCGCTTGAAACGGCTTTCTGGGCAGATCTACAGCGAAGGTTGGATATGGTAAAGGAAAAACCTTTGCCGTACACGTATCAGGAGCCCGAACAAGCCTGGAGAAAATTAAAGCGAAAACTACCCATAAAGGAGTTTCTAAAATCACCCAAAACAGGAATAACAGTTACAAGGGCCAAGAAGCTTATCGAACATATTATTTCAATACCTGAAGGATTGACTCCGTTGCGGGGAGTTAAGCGTCTACAAGATGGAAAGCAAAAGTTGTGGCAGGAAGGCAAAATCGACTGGGCGATGGGAGAACTTATGGCTTATGGTTCGATCTTGCTGGATGGATCCAACATACGCATGAGCGGTCAGGACGTGAAGAGGGGGACCTTCTCACACCGTCATGCTACCTTTTATGACGCCAAGACATATGAAGAATATAACCGTCTGAATTATCTGGATAAGGATCAGGGAGAGTTCATGATCTACAATTCGCTTTTGAGTGAATTTGGAGTATTAGGCTTTGAGTATGGATATTCCATGGCCACGCCCGATGTACTTGTCGTATGGGAGGCACAATTTGGTGACTTTTACAACGGGGCGCAGGTGATTGTGGATCAGTATATTACAGCAGCAGAAAGTAAGTGGCAGCGTATGAGTGGCCTTGTGATGCTGCTCCCGCATGGTTATGAAGGGCAGGGACCTGAGCACTCCAGTGCACGGATGGAACGGTTTCTTCAGGCTTGTGCCGAGTTTAATATTACCGTGGCCAACCTCACTACTCCGGCTAACCTCTTTCACATTATGCGGCGTCAATTAGCCCGACCCTTTAGGAAACCTCTGGTGATCATGTCACCTAAGTCGCTTCTTAGACATCCGCTTTGTATTTCTACCATCGATGAGTTTAAAACAGGCACTACGTTTCAGGAAGTCCTGGATGATACAGAGGTCGATGCAAAGAATGTGAAGCGGGTATTGTATTGTTCTGGTAAGATCTACTATGATCTCTTGCAGTATAAGGTAGAGCACAAGCGGGACGATGTGGCCATCGTACGATTGGAACAGCTATATCCTTTCCCACTGGAACAAATGGATGAGCTCATGAAAAAGTACAAAGATGCTGAGACCTTCTGGGTACAGGAAGAGCCATCCAATATGGGAGCTTGGCAATATATTTGGGCATTCTACAGAAATCTTAATATTGAGCTGATTTCTCGTAAGTCCAGTGCTTCACCTGCAACCGGGTACAAAAAAGTACATGCCGAGCAGCAGGAAGATCTGGTGAACCGGGCGTTTGGATAATTACAGAATGCTATTGCAGACCGTTGTTGATTAGGACCGATAAGCCGATCATATGAGGTCTGTCTATGCATTCTTGGCAAGCATCTGGAATGCCAAAGAATTCTGTAACACTACCCAACTCAAGATTGTCCCAGTACCATTGATAAAAAGCCCGTATCGAAAATGAGATACGATTGGTGTTGGCCAGGTGAAGCCCGGCATATAGAGTGCTCCCCCAGGTATTTTGAGAGGACTTTAGATCTCGAAGGGAGGTATTAGCTAAGTCTAGTTCATACTTTATTACATCGTAGTCGAGACTTCCACCTACGACAAAGCCACTTCCGATTTCGGTTCCTAACGAAATCTGCTTAATATCATAGTAGAAATCGACACTAGATCTGACTTTTCCATTTCCATCCGGATCAAAGAATGAGTAATAGTCCCCAATTCTCCGGGTAAAGCTTTTATTGAAGAGTAGTTCGAAGGCACCATACTCATAGCCGTATCGTAGACCTACTGCGAATCCATGGAGGATATTGACGTCTTTTAGTGCCAGTGAATTGTCAGGGTGTTGTGCATTGAAAGCCTGTATGAGCTGATTGATATTGGTCTCCCGAACACTTCGAATCTTATAGCCGGCCACAGCATTCCACTGTGCATAAGCCTGTACAGAGAGCATTAAAATAAATCCAATGCCGATGACTCGAAAGGTGTTATTCATCATACCTACGCAAGGTACGTTATTCTTGAAAAAACAGGATTTAATGTAGCTTGCGGCGATCCAAAAAATAGAACCATGTTGATAGATACGCATGCTCACTTATATCTGGATGTCTTTGATGAAGATATAGAAGAGGTGATTGTACGAGCGCGAGAGCAGGGTGTGGAACAGGTCTTGCTGCCCAATATTGATGTCAGTTCGCTGGAGGCATTGCATCACCTGACCCGTCGTGATCCAGACTACTTCAAGCCCATGTTAGGATTACACCCATGTAGCGTGCAAAGTGATTATCGGGCTCAGCTCAAGATTCTCTTCGACGCGCTTGATATGACAAAGCATATTGCTATCGGTGAAATAGGGCTAGATTATTATTGGGATAAGACCTTTATTCGGGAGCAAAAGGATGCCTTCAGAATACAGGTAGAGTGGGCCAGTGAGCATGATTTGCCCATTGTGATCCATTCAAGAGATTCGATTGATGATATTCTCAACATTTTGGAAGACTTGAAGATTGAAGGATTACGGGGTGTATTCCATTGTTTCACGGGTACTGTAGAACAAGCCGCTAGGATTATGAAACTTTCATTTTATATGGGATTGGGAGGAGTGCTTACCTTTAAAAACAGTGGCCTGGACCAAGTGGTATCCCAATTGCCCCTGGAATACCTCGTGGTAGAAACCGATGCACCATATTTGACACCTCATCCTTATCGTGGTAAGCGAAATGAGAGTAGTTACGTCCGCCTGGTGGCCGAAAAGCTGGCCGATACAGTTGGAGTAGCTCTGCAGGACATTGAAAAGGTCACATCTGAGAATGCGAGAAAACTATTTCGGTTGTGAAACAACCAAAGTGAAAAATCTCGCATCTAGATTTTAAAAGCAGGATGAAGATGTTGTCTCAATTATTTTAGATATTTATGCACCTTATCTTTCAGGTCTGAAATGCAGACTTCATTTTATTAGGAGAGGTGCTCGAGTGGCTGAAGAGGCACGCCTGGAAAGCGTGTATACCCCTAAAGGGTATCGAGGGTTCGAATCCCTCTCTCTCCGCTTTCCCTGTTTTATACATGTTTTGATCATTTATTTTGCGCTGTGTACAGTGGTTGAAAGTGATTTCAGATGTGTAGATTTCAGAAACACCAGATCAGATTAAGAAATATTTGTAATTAAATCACTGATATTCAGTTTTTTATGATTGATCTGGTTTCCAGAGATAGAATATTACATGACAAAAAAACATATGTATGAAAGGTGTTGAGGCAGGGATGATTTTTCAATAGTTCTTGTATATTGCAATCTCGTCCTTATGGGATGGAATCTGGTTTTGTGGTCGAGTGGATGAATTTGATACTTGCATTAGAGATTTTTTTAATATTCTTTTTTTCGGGGTTCTACTAGAATACAATTGGTGAATTGCCCTGTATTGTGAAAGGAAAATTTGTTTCATTTTAGACCTACTAATCAATTATTTTTTAATTTAACTGACCATTTTTTAATTCAAATTAGTAAACGAAAATCCTAACTGTTATGCGAAAAGTACTTGCATTACTGCTTGTTTTTGGACTTGTTGCTTCGATTGGCGCAGTGGATGCCATGGCACAAGCTGATTCTGCTGGTGGATTCCAGGTATTAAAAGAAAAATTCATTGAAGGTGACTGGCGATTTATGAGTCTTGTACTTGTATGTCTTATTCTAGGTTTGGCCTTCTGTATTGAGAGAATTATTACTCTGAACTTAGCAACTACTAATACTGACAAGCTAATGAGCCGCATTGATGAGCGATTGGCTGAAGGTGATGTGGATGGGGCGATGGAAGTATGTAAATCGACTCCTGGCCCAACTGCAAGTGTACTCTATGAGGGTATCAGAAATGCACACAACGGTCCAGAGGCTGTTGAGAAAGCCATTACCTCATATGGTAGCGTTCAAATGGGTCTTTTGGAAAAAGGTCTTGTTTGGATTTCACTATTCATCGCAATTGCACCGATGCTCGGATTTATGGGTACGGTAATCGGTATGATCCAGGCTTTTGACCGGATCGAGGCGGTGGGTGACCTTTCTCCTTCCGTAGTTGCCGGGGGTATTAAAGTAGCCCTTTTGACTACAGTATTTGGTTTGATTGTAGCCATTATTCTGCAGATCTTCTACAACTATATCGTTTCAAAGATTGACGGTATCGTGAACAAAATGGAGGATGCATCTGTAGGATTGGTAGATGTATTAGCAAGAAATAACGTATTTAAATAATAAAACAGCTGGATCATTATGTATAAAGCATTAACAAAACATGGCCAGCTGATTGCCTTTGTGATTGGCCTTCTTGTCATCCTCGCCTTTTTCGGCAGCGTGTTAGGTGGCCTCGATAGTTTCAACGGTCTATCTAAGGAAGACCAGGGTACTACTACAATTTTTGACTTGGGTCTGAAAATGACTATAGTACTTTTTATACTATGTGCATTGGCAGCCGTGTTGTTTGGAATATACCACATGGTAACAAATCCCAAAGGAGCCATGAAGGCCATCATAGCCTTGGTTGCTCTGGGTATACTTTTCTTTGCATTGTATTCAACTTCCGCTTCAGAATCAAGCGGAGTTGTAGCAAATGCACTGGAAAAATTTGATGTAACCGAAGGACAAAGCAAATTTATCAGCGCCGGATTAAAATCTACCTTAATTTTAGGAGCAGCCGCAGCATTGTCTTTCGTTATCTCTGAAATTAGAAACTTCTTCAAATAATAACTATGGCCAAGAAAAGCAGTCGCGATAGAATGAAGAATGAGATCAATGCAGGGTCAATGGCCGACATTGCATTCCTGCTGCTGATCTTCTTCCTTGTTACTACCACTATTGACGTAGATAAAGGAATCACGGTAAAACTTCCACCTTGGTCGGATGAACCGCCTGAAATTCAACAACTGAAGACTCGAAACGTCTTCTCAGTACTTGTAAATGCTCAGGATCAACTTCTGGTAAGGGGAGAGCTGGCAGATATTGACGATCTTAGAGAAAGAGCGAAGGAATTTATCGTGAATCCCCAGCGAAGGGATGATCTTTCCACCAATCCAAAGAATGCCATTATCTCGCTTAAGAATGATCGGGGTACTAGTTACAAGCAATATGTGGCAGTTTACAATGAACTCAAAGCTGCTTATGATGAATTGTGGGACGAGGAATGCCAAAGGCTGTACGGAATACCTTACAGTGATGATCTTCCGACAGCATACAAACGTGCCATCAAGGAGAAAATCCCCATGGTATTGTCTGAAGCAGAGCCCACAAATTTTGGAGAAGAATAAAAACTGAGTTAATCATTATGGCACATTTTGTAAAAAAACGTGGTAAAGCATCACCAGAGGTCTCAACAGCATCTCTGCCGGATATCATTTTTATGCTCCTCTTCTTCTTTATGGTGGTTACCGTATTGAGAGATGGTGAACGCAAAGTGAAAGTAGTAGTGCCACAAGCTACCCAATTACAAAAACTTGAGCAGAAGTCTCTGGTGAATCATATCTGGATTGGACAACCGGTCGATAAGTATAAAGAATTGTATGGTACCAAACCAAGAATTCAGCTGGGAGACAAATTTGCCACTGAAAACGATATTCCGTTGTTCCTGGAGCAACATAAAATTAAAGTACCTGAGCCACAACGTCCCCGTATTACAAGTTCACTGAAAGTGGATGGTGATGTCACGATGGGTATTGTTACCGATGTGAAAACAATCCTTCGGAAGTCAGGACAGCTTAAACTAAATTATTCTGCAAGACCAAAACAAGATTAGGATTTTCAAAAATTGGTCTATTAAGGAACCCGAATCACTGATCAGTGGTTCGGGTTCTTTGTTTTATATCAGTGGCAAAGAGAAGGAAATATCGCAGATGTCTCGACTATTCTCTTGTTAACTGCCTGTTATTTAAAAACTTCGATCTCTTTTGTCTTGATCACCAGATCAGTGAATTGACCCTTGAATCGGGTAGCACGTACAATATGATTATCGATCCAGTGATAGTTGCCACCTCGTGGTTTGTTCATCAATAGTCCATGATATTTGAAATCATGTTTTCTTAACCAATTCTCTGTAATCTCCCGATGCTCTTCCGTTCTGGATGTGAAGAAAGTGATCACATGTCCTTCATTAAACCACTTATTTATCATTTCCAATGCGTCTGGATAAGGCTGACATGTAATCATGCGCTCGGGCTCTTCATTTGGAATATCATCGCAAATGGTACCATCAATGTCGATTAAGAAGTTCTTCACTTCATCAGGCAAGATGGGGCTTAAGAGCTCACCGTCGTCACCCGTTATTTGCTTTAGGTTATTTTCTTGACTCATAGGGATCAAAGATAAGAGATTTTAAAATAAACGCATCTTCCACTATCTGTAAACCAACGTCCCACTGGACTGCTTTCTTATTCAAAGTTTATATAATTAGCGGGATTGATCGGTTTCCCATTAGACCACAGCTCAAAATGTAGATGGGGTCCGGTCGATTGAGTACCTGTGTTGCCAATGATGGCTACGGCCTCACCTGCCTGAACAATGGAGCCTGTCTTTTTTAATAGCTCTGAATTGTGTTTATAAAAGCTTATCAGATTGTTATCATGCTGAATACCTATCGTGTTTCCCGTTTCTAGGGTCCATCCTGCATAAATGATGTACCCGTCCAATACGGCTTTGACCGGAGTGTTTGGTGGTGCATTTATATCCAGTCCTAGATGTTCATTTTCGGGGTCAAAACCATAACTGATACTACCGGTGATGGGAGGTATAAGATACAGCTGCTCCAATGGCTTTAGATTAGACACGGTGGCCGCTGGTTGGGATTGTGAGAGATTGATCGTAGTTAATTTATCATCCAGGTCAAAGGAAGTTCTCAATTGTTCGTCTTCCTCTATTCGAGCAACAGATGAGACGGAGTCCACCAATTCGAGCTGTTTTGATTCGGAAGTGTCTAGAATAGCATTACCACTAAGTATGGCTCGCAGGTTATTAATATAAAGTTGCTGAGATGCTGCCACGTCTTCCAGCTCAATGACCTTTTCCCTTAGCTGTAGTATCTGATCAGGATCTGCATAGCCCGAAGATTGGTTTATCATCTGACGTATGGGAGCCAATGATACCACAGCCAGGGTACTAATGAAGATAATCAGGGCAAATACGATGATTGCAACCCACAGATACCAGGGCTTGTAGATGAAAGAACGTACTTCCTCAAACGTCTTTTCACTGAAAATTACAAGCCGGAATTGATTCTCCTTTTGCTTCTTATCAGCCACGTGCTAAATTTGTGATTCCTAATAAGACTGTAAAAGTCTAAAAATTAGGCAGAACAAAATAATTTCGATTTGTTATTAGTTATAACTTGGATCTGAAGGGGTAAACACATTAGCATATTTTTACATTTGATTACATGTTACACTTGAAACAGGTATTAGTATGGGTGTTGCTGCTTGCAGCATTTATCTCGTGTACCACAACGAAGAAACGAGGGGAAGTAAGTAAGCTTGGATTGGCATATCACAATATCACTTCAAAGTACAATCGAAACTTTAATGCCAATCTCTTGATTGATGAGACCATGGCGGGTCTGGAGGCGGCTCATCGTGAGGACTATTCGAAGTTATTGCCGATATACCCACTATTGTATAAGGAAAATCCAACCCAGGTGGCTGATCCAATGGACCGTGCGATTGAGAAAGCATCCGTTGCAGTTGCAATACATAGACCGAGCCACTGGACAGACGATAACTACTTCATCATTGGTCAGTCCCAATATATCAAAGAAGATTTTGAGTCGGCTGAAGCCACCTTCAGATATCTTGTCAAGCATTACGATCCCGTCAATATTATGCGGCAGTCAGAGATAAATAATCGGAGTTCTCGTCGCGATGAAATGTCAGAAAGAGAACAAAGAATTGAGAAAAAGGCTGATGAGAAGGAAAGAAAGGAGCGTATAAAGGAGCGTGAACAGGAGATTAAAGAGCGAAGAAAGGAGAAAAAGCGTGAGCTAAAAGCCAGAAAGAAGCGTATCAAGGACCGAAAAGATCAAATCAGAGAGCGTGAACAACTCGCCAAGCGGAACAAAAAGAAAAAGGACGAGCAAGATGCTAAGTTAGCCGCACAGGAGAAGAAGAAAGATGAAAGTAAGGTGCCGATGGATGATGATCCTGTACTTCCAAAAGTGAAAGGAAATCCCGACAACTACTTTTTAAAACATAAGCCTGTTCATCAAAAGGCACAATTATGGCTCGCTAAGACGCTTATCGAAAGAGATCATTTTGGAGAGGCTGAAAATATACTTAGGACCTTGGAGTCCAATACCGCTACTTTTGAGGAGATAAGAAGAGAGGTATATGCTGCACAGGCCCATAGTGCTCTGAGTCGGAGACAAGACCAGGCTTCCCTAATACCTTTAGAAAAGGCTGCCGCTGCCGCAAAAGATCGTCGATTGAAAGCACGATATGCATTCATTACGGCTCAAGTGTACGAGCAGGAAAATCAATTTGCTAAGGCTGCCGAGTACTATGATCAGGTGGTGAGATTGAAGCCTGACTATGAGATGTCTTTTAATGCTGATCTCAATAAGCTTAAGATGCAGTGGAATTCGGGCGGTGTCGATCATGACAAATTTGAAACAGCCCTGAGGCGAATGATCCGCGATGATAAGAATACTGAATATCAGGACCAGTTGTATCATGCTCTGGCTATGAAGGATCTCAAGTCCGGAAACTTTGATGAGGCCATTGCTAATCTTTCAGCCTCCATAAGAAATAGTGTAGGTAATAAGGTGCAACAAGCCGAATCATACTACACCATTGCGGAGCTATACTACGAAAGAGAAGATTATGTGAATGCTAAGTACTATTTTGATAGTACGCTTACGGTCATGAATCAGACAGATGATCGATATAGTGATGTTTCGGCCAATGCCAAGAATCTTGAGAAAATTGCTGCTAATCTTGAGCTCATTGAGTTGCAGGATAGTTTGATCCGCTTAGGTCAAATGTCTGACAAGGAGCTCAAAGCAGTGGCAGCCCAGATAAAAAAAGATGCCCAGGCCAAGGCAAGAGCCAGAGATGCCGAGTCAGAGCAAGGTAGTGATGCCAGATCCAAACTGGCTACGATAAGTAATGCCGTCAGAAATACGCCCGGAGCGGGTGTTACTAGCAATTTCTTTGCCTATGACGATCGTGCATTGAAAAGAGGTCAGCGGGAATTCGAGCGAACCTGGGGACCCATCGGTCTGGAAGATAATTGGCGTAGGTCGAATCGATCGGGTTTTGGAGGTGCTGTGGCAAGTCAGGGAGACAGTACAGCCGCGCAGCCTGTAGATATTTCTGATACCGAGGTGGACGAAATCTTTAAACAGGTTCCCAAGTCGGAGAGCCAGCTTGCAGCAGCCAATAAGAAGATTGAGGATGCATTATTAGAGCTTGGGCGACTATTTAGATCTGACCTGGACAATAATCCCAAATCCGTGGAGTCTCTGGAAGAACTCCTGGAGCGCTATCCCAGTACTGAGCACGCTCTGGATGCCTACTATATGTTGTATGTTGGTCATACTGCTCTGGGAAATAGTGGGGCTGCTGCTAGATATGCAGATTTGATTACTACGCAGCACGCCGATTCTGAATATGCAAAATATATTGAGGATCCCTCTTATTTGCAAAATCTGGAAAGTGAGGAGGAACAGGTAGAGAAGTTCTATCAGGATGTACATGAGCTTTATGCTCAGGGTGAATATCAGGTTGCATTGAAGCGATTGATTCAATCCCGGACCAGCCTGGGTACCAACCATGCTCTTCAATCAAAATTTACGTTGCTTTCGGCCATGTGTATCGGTCGATTGAAAGGTCGTGAGTCTTATGTCAATGCATTAAAAGAGTTGATTGCCAAGTATCCGGATACAGATGAGGAAGAACGAGCAAAGGAAATCATACGATTGCTGGGTATTCGTTTTACGGAAACGAGTGAAGGAATCGAGGAAATAAACCCTGATGCATACTTCAGCATAAACGAAAATGATAAGCTGCACATGGTGCTTGTGAGTCTGAAATCTGATGTAGATGGTAAGACACAAGGAGATATTCGCGCCTCGGTTTCGGACTACAACGATAAGTATCATAAGCTCAACAAGCTCAACATAGCGACCATTGTGCTCGATGGTGAAGGTGGAAATAAGATACCCTTGCTGGTGATTCGCAGATTCAATAGCCGGGAAGAGGCAATGAAGTACTATGATGGAGTCCAGAAGAACATTGATGAGTTCATTGCTGATTCTGAACTATTTGAGATCTACGTCACTACACAACAAAACTACCGCAAGATCGTGCAATTGCGATCAATCGACCTATATCGGGCGTTCTTTGTAAAGGAATACCTGACCAATTAGAATTCTTAAAGAATCAAGAGAAGGGGTCTAAGTCCGGAGTTTATTCAATTTCAATGAGGAGTTGTCCCTTGGATACGTTCTGTTGCACAGAGACATGAATAGCTTTTACGGTTCCAGCTTGCTTGTTGAGAACCACATTCTCCATTTTCATAGCTTCCAAAGTCAGTAGTTCCATCCCTTCGTGTACGGCTTGTCCTTCACTAACCTTGATATCAAGAACCTGGCCTGGCATAGGAGCTTGGATGGTGAGGTGGTTGGCAAGTTTCTTCTCGCCATACCCTAGTTTCTCAATTTGTAAGTCTAGGGAGGACTCTAATTTTACCTCATAAGTGATCCCATCGATCTTGATCTCCAGCATCTTATAATCTGTATCTATAGCATTCCAATGCACAAAATGATGATCCTCATCCAGTAAGATCACTTCATGATGCCCTTCTTGAGGTAGCGAGAAGTCATTTTCTTCATTTCCTTCTTTGATATCGAAAGGCAGAGCGTTAACCCTGATTCGTCTCAGTTGCTCCATAACTCTTCGTAGTCTTATTAAGGTCCGTCAGTAGCTTGACCTCGAATACAGTGTATGCAATATAATAGGCTATGAAAGGTATCACATAATGCCCGGACTCGGGATGATACATTCGATCATGGATAATAATGATTGCCAGGCAGCCCACCAACTTAATAAAAACAGTAGCCATCACCAGACGGGTCAAGCTATTCTTATCCCTACTCCGAGCGGCCCGAACCGCCAAAAAATAGATGATAATGCTTAGAACCACAAAAAAGGGTAGGCTAATCGATGTGATCGACTTGGTAGCTTCAAATCCTTCAATACCGGTCAGGATCATCGAAATTAGCACCAGCGGTAGGGTAATAGCGGTTATCCAGCCAAAGAATTGTTTTGATGACATCAATGTACATACTTGAAAGACGGTAAGATAGATGTCTTTAGCTTGAATATAAAATCATTTCCGGCTCAGGTCTGACACCAGTTTTATAAAGTAGGCGGTTAAAAAGAGAATAGCGCATAAGGCCGTAAGGTAGGGCCTTTCAGTTTCGAAATACTTATCCAATTGCTTTCCCAGTAGTATACCTACTATTATGTAAGCTACCATCTGAAAGGCCATTCCACTATATTTCATATAGTTTTTGGCCGCTTTTTGATCCAATAGCCGCTTTTCGGAGTCTTTCTTATTCGATTTGTCCATTTTCTACCTCACTAAGTACTGACGGAGTCACAGGAGGAGGTAAGGCTTGCTTTTTTTCACCCATGCTGCAATTGACATCAAACACTGATCCCGATTGGACAACAAGCTTATGTGTTTCTACATCTCCTTCGATTACAGCACCTTCTCGCACCTCCAATACGCCACGGATCAAAAGATTGCCACTAAACCGACCTTCAATGATCGCATTTTCACAATCAATTTCACCTTTGAACTCACCGGTGGGGCCAATAATCACTCTGGCAGTGCAGTTGAGATTTCCGACAAATTCTCCGTCAATTCGGAAATCATTGTCAGACATCACATTCCCTTCCAGTTTAGATCCTTTTACTAAACTATTGTGTAGCAGTGAGTTTGAAGATCGTACGGGGGAGGTGTTATCTTCGGTCTTTTTTCCAAACATTTGTTAGGTTTTTTTGAACTTGAAACAATCTAAGTCTGGTGAGTGTGCCGTTGTCGTTCGGTAATTTATGAAAATTAGCGCACTTGCTGAACTCTGGCCCTACCCAATGGACATGATAATACAATATTTAGGTTTGGATTTAGAAACTTGGGCAGTAGACTCCTCGATTTTCATTACCACACATCGTGTAGATGAGTGAAAATTCAAAAGCACCATTACCATTACTGGCTACATTCAGATCGGAAACATTCCAGTCGTAGGAAAATCCAATACCAAAATTCTGATACTCAAATCGTGTAGAAATGATGACCGCATCTGCTCCCAATGAAGTACTGCCTGATGTGTTATCGGCACCCCCTCCCCCCAGGTAGTTATTCACTAACCTAAACCAGGCACCCACCTGGAATGAATTTGTTGAGTATTCATCTTCAGCGAGGGTGAAGCGTACTGATGTACCAAGATTCAATAGAAAGGATGGACCTTGTTTGAATACGACTACTCCTGGTACTAAACCAATATTGTTGGCCACAGCAAATTCACCACCTCCATGAAAGGTCAACTTGGAGTAAAGGGGGACGATTGAATCCTGAGTAAAGGACACATCCGGACTATTTAAGTGATGATAGGCTGCACCGGCAAAGAAGTTGTTACTTTTATTGAGTACTGTAAACCAAAGGAAGCCGGCACTTACATCTGCGAATATGAAATTGTCCCTGGCGATAGACTCTCCACTTGGCAGGGTAGGATCATATAGTCCCGGAGCATTGGCATCAAATTGTGTCCCAAATCGAAGTTTTTGAAAATCAATCGACCGCTGCGAGATACCGGCATCTACACCAAATACTAGGTAGTGCGCTAAATCTCTGTTTCCACCCATCCTTCGGCTGTAGGAGCCTGAAAGTCTTGCTTGCATCGTTTGAAAATCAGCTTCACCTGCTACATCTGCCCACAATGTACCTCCCACTCCGAAGTAATCGTACTGACCTACGGGTATCTTTTGATCATAGGATGCCGAAAACGTCCGGAAAGAATTGGACTGAAGCACACTGGCCCATTGGTTGCGATAGTTGGCTATAAACCGCCGGTTGCAGTTCATCACGCCTGTCATCGCAGGGTTTAGGTTAAGTGGTGACATGTAGAATTGTGAAAAATGTATATCCTGTGCCAGCATACATAAGGGAAACAGAATCACAAATGAACACCACAGTAAAAGCTTCTTTTTCATAAACGACCTGGTCTTATCCCAAGGTAAAACTACGATAAAAATTAGCCATGGGATCTTGAATGTACGACAAATCAATATTACAACGCAAATTTGGAAATGACATTACTTTCCTTCCGCGCACAAAGTGTTATTATTTCTATAAACGAAGGATACCCTCAAAGCGTCACCCCGTGAACGGGAATCCTCAGAGATAACGCACCTTCAAGATTTCCATTGCGCCCCGAATTCGTCCACGAGCACATTATCATAGTGGTCCGCCTTTTCAAAAAGCATCTGCATGGTCGTTTTTCCGGTTTCCACATTGAGATAGCGATCATAGATAATCAAAGAAAGAATAATATCGTTGCCTCGAATGCTAAAGGCAAGGTTCTTTAAATGATAGTTTTCCTTTAGTAGATACTGGTATATTGGTTCGATGTCCTTTTTGGGTAGTTGCACCAGGAAGGCATCTCCAATAATGAGTCCTGTCTCTTCATGATATGCGACCGTTATTTTTGCACTGCCTTGTTCTATTTGCCAAAGATTGGGACCTATTCGGGCTAAGTCAATATTGTGGTTTAGCTCTGACAACATCATCTCGATGGTCTTATTCACTCCGATCGGCTCGTACTCTTCTACCATATTGGGTAGTTCAATGCGCGTACCGCAATGGGGACAGTAGGATGCTTCAATGTTTTCAGAAGATACAAAGTTACCGCAGGCATGGCATCGAACTGAGGCAATACTGCCGCGAGATTCGAATTCATATATAGATTCGCTCAAATATCTTGATGGCAGAGAGAATCCAATGTTGTTTCCATCCCGGATGATAAAGGTGTTTACTCCGGCTATGTGTCCATCCATGGTGACCAGCGGCCCTCCACTATTGCCGGGATTCAAGGCGGCATCATGTTGCAGATACTCGATATCATTCATGCGATGCAGGGTATTGGAAACGATACCATTGGTGGCGGCAAATTTTAATCCGAATGGATGACCAATAGCAATCACCTGGTCTCCTTCCCTGACGATAGAGTCGCTGGTGAGGGATACTTTGGGCAGTATTTCTTCGGGTGGGGACAGAAAGGCAAGATCATATTTAATGTCAAAAAAGAGGACCTGCACCAACTGTCGTTTGATCTCACGCCCTGTGATGACCACCTGGCGATTGCCTCTGATCACATGTTCGTTAGTGACTATGATGTTGTGATCTCGCAAATAGAAACCTGTGCCGGTACTGTAGGGGGTAGCAATCTGAATGAGTACATCACGATAGAGGTCTATAATGTCGGATAGTTCCACTGCCATGTCATCGTACTTTTGTTAAATCCAATTTGTGCATCATGATCACATAGCTTCTTGCGAATCGGGGCATAGATGAAAAGTCAAGCAATTTATAGTCAGGGTCAAGACTTGGATACTTATTTCTGTGTGATTTTACGACTACCTGAATGGCATCCTTTACTTCTCCTTTTCGAAAGTTTCCGACGCTATCATAGAACTCCAGATTGAAACCAAGTTTATTAAAGTAGTCTTGCTCGGTGATCTGATAATAGAGAAGTAGCAGGTCCTTGTCTGGTTCGGGGAGACTGTAGTAGAATAATGCATGGCCTACTATGTATCCTGGAATGGAGGTTGCGATTTCATCATAGCCGTTTTCCATATACCAGCCCATATTTTTAAGCTCACCGTCCACTATATTGCGAAATCGCTCATGACCACTGGGATTTATGATGCCAAAAGTGGCAACAGTACGATATAGCTCTTGCAGAATGCGTTCATCCGGGCGCTCAAGAATCTTTCGAAACTCTTTGATTAGGTTGTGATTTTTCTGATTATTGTTGAGCCCGTCGCTGGCAAAAAAGGTCCGGTGCATTCTTTCAAATGCCTCCATGAGAAAACCCTCAGGGCGCGTCAGAAAATCCAATTTGTAGACGGCATTCAACAGGAGGTAAGTAAGTGCTCCTGGGTATTGGGTAGGACTCAGTTTTCCATGATTTAAATAGTCAAGTACATTCTCAATAGTGTCCCGAATATAAGTGGCCTTAATCGCCTTTTCTTCATCGGATAGTTCAACAATGTGTCCGGTATTCACCGGAACTAACACTTCAAATTCTTCCACTAGTAGGTCATCCTGCTTGTCAGCAGCAAGTGCGATTTCTTTGAGCCCGTAATATAGTTTGTAGGGTGATGCATCAATGGATAATGAATCAAAAACAATAGTGATGTCTCCATCCCTATCGATACAGTATCTTCCATATTTCAAGTTGTAGTTCTGATCCAGAAGCCGACGCATGAAGCCGATCTTGTTTTCTGAAACATGGGCAATCTTTCCTTCGGCCCAAAACTGCTCTTCATTGGCATAGCCATTTATTTTTTTGGATCCTTGAAGGATTTCAAATTCGACACCTGTCTCTGTAGATCTAAATTGCACGTTCTCTTGCTTGCTATCACTGAGATATTCAAAAAACTTTTCGAACGAAGAAATATAGGCATCTTCCTCATAGTGCTGGATGGATTGATCCCAGGCATCATACTTGGCATCATCCTTATAGCTGTCAGAAAATCTACCAAACAGGACATCTGGCGTTGCTTCTTGATCATGACCAATACCGAAAATTTTAGAGAGAAAACTCATTTTGTCGTTATCTGTACCCCCTTCTGAAAGACTATTATTTTAGATGCATACACGTGTTGAGGGACTATCATCACACAGGTTTTGAAACTGAAATAGTTGGAAAAATAATACATTTAGCAGAACTGGGAAACTTATGAACGAGACATTTCGCACCACTCTTGACTTACCACAGCCCACATTTCTTTTGGAACGTGATGATCAGATTGTCGCGATTGGCTCATGTTTTGTCGAGCACCTGACTAAGCACCTTCGGCAGTCAAGGTTTAAGATACATTCCAATCCATCAGGCATACTCTATAATCCCGTATCGATTAGTTATTGCCTCCGTTCACTAGTGAATCCCCAGCCATTGCCGGAAAAGTATATTGTCGAGCAGGATGGATTGTTCCACAGTCTTATGCACCACGGTCGACTCTCCAGCCTCAGATTGGGGGAGCTACTGAGTCAGGTAGATTCCGCCTACGCGAAAGCAGCAGAAAGTATCCGACAGGCAAAAGTGCTCATCTTGACATTAGGATCAGCCCTCGCATATAGGCATGTCGCGACTGATGCAATTGTAGCCAATTGTCATAAGATTCCTCAGCAGGAATTTCAAAAGGAAGAACTGAGTGTTGAGTTGATGTATGAAAGTATGCATAGCGCATTAGAGGAAGTATTATCGATTAATGCGGACCTTCAAATTCTTCTCACAGTTAGTCCTGTGAGATATTTAAGAGACGGCCTTGTACAGAGCCAGTATTCAAAAGCCAGGCTGCTAGTGATGACGCATAATATTGTACAGAGATTTGAGTGTTGCCATTATTTTCCTGCCTACGAATTGGTCATTGATGATCTAAGGGGCTACCGATTTTTTAAGTCGGACATGACACATCCCAATGAGATTGCCATTCAGTATGTTCTTGATAGATTTGTGAATCAATATCTATCCACCGCTGCCAAGGACTTTTTGAAAGAGATGAAATCGCTGCATTTATCGTTAACACACAGACCCATTCATCCAGCAGGTGCAGCTCATCGTGAGTTTCTTCAAAAGTTACTATCGAGGATTGAAAAATTTGAGGGAAAATATCCTGATCTCTCTTTTACCGAGGATATCGAGGTCACAAAATCAAGGCTAGATCAACTTGGTTGAGGTACTGTTTTGATCTATTTTGCCACGTTCGTTGAGGGTAATCAGGTTAAGTCCAGGTCGCTTACCGACATCGATACTTCCTAGTGTGTCATCCAAACCTAAAGCTTTCGCCCCATTTAGCGTAGCCCATTGGATGAGGTCTAAAGTTGGTATGTAGGATTGATATCGGGCAATAGTTTTCATCTCTTCAAAAATGGACAATTGCCAGTTGGAGGTAAGACTATCTGTACCCAAACATACCGTAGCTCCCGTATCGATAAAAGCTTTGTAGTCGGGCAATCTGTTTTCGATGTAGAGATTTGCATTGGGACATGATACCCAAAAGGTTTGATTTGAATGCTGATGAGCAGCTTCTATATCATTTCTGTTAGTCAAGGTATTGTGCACAAATAGCACGTGCTGTCCAGGAAAAAATTGAGATAATGCATAATGGATGGACCCCTTTCCTAGCGGTTCAAATGTATCGTAGTTAAAGCCAAGCTTGCTAAATAGGGGAATGATTTCTCCGCTACCATCTAGCCACAATTGATTTTCAGCAGGTGTCTCCTGATTATGAATACTAATGATGGTATCATTATGTTGATTCAATTGGTTGATCAGCTGAAATAGATCCTTGCTTACACTGTACGGTGCATGAGGGACAGCACTTCGGGCATTCCACCCATCGGCAGGTGCTACATTGTATACCTCTTTGTAGCGATCATAGGTTTCCCTGGCCAATGGTTCCTGCAGAAAATCAAACATTTCAACAAAAGAGTGATAATAGATGGGACTTTGTCTCTTGGTCTCAAAAGTATCTGGCTTGTTACAAATGTCTCCCACTGCCATGATGCCATGGTCCCACATATTGCGATCTGCATTCCGAATGGCCTCGTCTATGACCTCCTGGTCCATATCACGGAAAGAAACTACGGACTCGATGAAAGGCAAAAGACCCGTTCCCGTGCTGACTTTGCCATACATATGCGACAACTCAAGGTGGCAATGTGCATTCACGTAGCCGGGAATGAGAGCTCCTTCCAGAAAATGTATTGATGCCGGATCGTGCTCATCCTTGGTATCTAACGACAGGATTGTACCGTTGTCATTCATCACCACGACCAAGTCGTCACGGACTTCAGAAATGTTTGTATAGGTTTTGGGAGCACAGATTTTATGGATAGACATTGTCGAATTTCACTTAACGGATCATCCTGAGGAAGCTACCTATAAACCAGTCAGGACTCGTTTGCAGCAATGAATCAAGCGTCGCATCAGCTTTGGTCGAAAAGTATTTTATGTCTTTCAGGACCTTGCAAAACTCGGATGACTCTGGACATTCCTTCTGAATATCGTCATACTGGTCAATCATATGAATGAGAGGTTCAAGTTCTTCACGCTTTCTGTGAATTACGATCTGACGAAAGACTTTGAACATATCCTTTTCTGCCTGAAAGAATTCCTTGCGACACCCGTCCTGACATTTTCGATAGACTAGTCCCCATTCGACCAGCGACTTTAGGTTCATACAAGCGCTGCCTCGTGATATTTCTAACTGCTGCATGACCTCATCCATGCATAAAGGTGTAGAAGAAATGAGTAGCAAACCGTGGATCTGCCCCATGGTTTTATTAATGCCCCATTTCGTACCAAGATCTCCCCAGTGTTTTATAAAGTTTCCCCTGGCTTCTATATACTCCATTGATCAGCTTCTATAAAAAGGTAATTTCACAATGGTGGCTTTAAGTTTTTTTCTTCCGGTATTGATCATAATACACGTCTCCACTTTGCTTAGAGCCTTCTGAACGTAGCCCATACCAATTGGATATGATAGCGAAGGGGAAAATGTCCCGGAGGTAACTTCTCCAACTGTGGTACCATTCTCATCTTCGATAGTATATCCCGGCCGAGGCACCCGTCGATCATCAACTTTAAAACCAACCAACTTCTTAACAATCCCGTTTTCCTTTTGTTTTAAAAGTATATCACGACCGACAAATTGTGCGTCCTTTTTCAACTTTGTGATCCAGCCAAGACCGGCTTCAAAAGGGGAAGTAGTGTCACTAATGTCATTACCATATAGACAATATCCCATCTCTAGTCGAAGCGTGTCCCGTGCGCCCAATCCGCAAGGTTGAAAGTGGTCACCAAATTGTGACTGCAGCGCGGTCCAGATCTTTTTTATGTCTTCATTAGTACCATAGATCTCAAAACCACCGGATCCCGTGTATCCTGTAGCTGATACCAGGATGTTGGGACAATCACAACAGGTTCCTTTCATAAAGTGATAATAGGGAATGCCGTCCAGATCCAGGTCTGTGTAGCCAGATAAGATTTTCTGTGCATCAGGACCTTGCAAGGCAATTAACCCTGTTTGTTCGGATATGTTGATGATACGAGTGTCGAAAGTATTGTGCGATGTGATCCATGCCAGATCCTTTTCAATATTAGAGGCATTCACGACTAACATAAACGCTTGCTCTCCTTCATTACACTGATCGTCAAATAATCGGTAGACCAAGAGATCGTCGACGATGCCACCGGTCTCATTGGGAAAATATGCATATTGAGCCTGGCCCCTTTCCAGTTTTGAAGCATCATTTGAAATCACGGATTGTACCAAGCTAAGTGCTTCCTTTCCTTTCACTATGAATTCTCCCATGTGGGATACGTCAAACAAGCCACAATGCTTTCTCACCATCACATGTTCTTCCTGTACTGAAGAATAGGACAATGGCATTTCATAACCGGCAAACTCGGTCATCTTTGCTCCCAGAGCATGGTGAAATTCGGATAAAGGAGACTGTTTCATTGACAATTAGGTCTTATAAGATACGAATCGATTGAATTTTATCACCTATCTGTGTTGCATAGATCACATCAAGGCCATCAATGACTTTCCCAAAAAGAGAATACTTACCATCCAAGTGAGGAGTTGGCCCTTGCGTTATAAACCATTGGGCACTTTCCGTATGATTTCCTGCGGAAGCCATACCAATATATCCAGGTTGATCATAGTATACCTGACTTAAATCTGAGCGGATATTATAGTCCAGACTGCCATATCCATCTCCCCGATTGCAGCCCCCCTGGATCACAAAACCTGGCACCACTCTATGGATTGGTTTATCAGCATAATAGTTTACATTGACAAGGTCAACGAAATTAGCGACAGTACCCGGGGCCATCTTAGGATATAACTCCAGATCGATTGTTCCTCGGTTTGTTTCCATTGAAACCGAGACCGTGTCACCTAGTTGACTCAGCAACTTCCAATCCAACCCGTGGGTGAAGAGATAGTCTCTTCCTCCTGGTTTTATTTCTTCTGAGTTTGGGAAAATTGCCAGATATGCCTCAATGTCTCTAGGTAGTTGTAGCCTTTCTTTGATTTGTTGACGAATGGTCTGCGTATCAATTTGATACCGTGTCAAATTGATCTGAGGCATTTTTAGAATATTTGCAGCTATCTCAACTTCACCAACATCACCTGAGAGTAAGGCCTTGTGTAGTGTGGACACTACTGCCTCTCGTAGGGTACGACTCAGACGATTAAACACGGGTTTTCGTACTATCGTAATCAGTCCCTGAATGCACCCTGTACGAATGACCGGATCCTCATTTTTATCAAGTTCACTAATGATGAATTTATATCGACCTGGATATTCGGCAAGAGCCTCCACAGCAGCTGCTTTTTGATATACTGAATTGCTCTCACGATAACGCTGCATCAGGAGATCTTCATTAATGTTCCTAAACATGTCGTTGCCTGCCGGTATAAATTTGCTCACAGCATGAAGCAGTGCTGTCTTGATCTGCCAGGGAAACTCCCCAAGAGACAATGTCATGTAACTCTTCCAATATCGAGCTTCGCCAAATTGTAGAATAGTCTCCGCAGCAGTGGTGGCGACATGAATATTCCGATCATGTATCCTACTTTGAATATTGTTTCTGTACAGCCGGTAATTGGTACTACCAAAGGCTTTGATTATGTTGCATCTTAACCTATGATCGGCATCGGATCGCAGTACTTTGTTCAACAGATTGGCTGCGCCTGCATCTTGTGTTTTCAGCAGTACCTGTGGTAAGAACAATTTTATGTCTGCATTGGTCTCATTTTCGAATACGAGCGACAGAAGATCGGCCGAACCACTAAGATCCAGGTCTTTAGCACGCGATAAATAAGCGGCGGCATAGACTCTAGTGCTCTTATCGATATCGGGATCAGCCAGCAATTCGATCATTTTTGCTGTACCTTCTTCTACGACAACGTCTCTAAGCATATATCGATAGATCGCCTTGGCTTGACCTCGTAGGAGATGATCATCGGTCTTCTTATAAGTGCTGACGCTGCTGATCAATGGGAGGTAGGAAGCTGATGCACACTTTCCAACAGCCTCGAGAATGGTCTCATTAAGTATGTGATTGGTATTGGTAGTGTCTACTGCCTGAAATGCTGAGATGAGCGCAGACTCAGCACGTACATCCCCTAATTGTCCTAATGCATAGGCTGCCATTTGCTTCACAGAATCCATGGGATCCTCAAGCAGAGGTATTAGGGCTTCCACATAGGTCGGATCCTGGATCGAAGCAAAGGCACCGGCTGCAAGATATCGATAGGTGGGATCATGGTGATCAAAAAAGCCTAACAAACTGTCCGGCACAAATCGATCTTGAAAATCAAGGATTTCCTGAACAATCGTATCAGCCAGGTCGATTGAAATTCGAGTGATTAGTTTATCCTCTATCACGCTTGGCTCTGGAGAACAACCAGATAAGAAGAGATAAACACCCAGTATTATGATGATACTATACTTCAACTGAATCCCTGTTTACTTTTGAGTAGTGCGCTGCGATTACACAGTATTTATATGCTCACCGATCCGGCAAAATCCTTGCTCATGTATAGCAATTTGTAAGCTGCCAAATATAGTTAATAAGCGGTCAAGGACCAGCGATTTACCATATTTTCAGTCAGCCTCCCCATTAGATCAGAACATGATTTCTTCTTCCTCGTCAAATGTCTCTGGTATATTGAGAGGGTTGAGATTGTCATATTCTTCGCAATCAATGGTGATACTGAGTTCACCTATCGGCTTCTGAAATTTGGAACTTGCATCGTAATCTGAGGTTGGGTCATTTTCAAGTCTCTTTATCAGATCGATAAACACGGGTCTGGCCATCACTGATCCCTGGCCATTGGCAAGGTCCCTAAAGCGTATCCATCGATCTTCACCGCCGACCCACGTCCCCACCACTAGATTAGGTGTGATGCCCATAAACCAACCATCAGAATGATTTTGGGTAGTACCCGTTTTTCCGCCTACTTCAGACTTTAGCTCGTACGAGCCGCCACGACCTTCCAATGCCTTCTTAAGCATGTCAACCATCACATAATTGGCATCAGCTTGCAGGGCTCTTTCTTCCTGTTGCACTGAACGATAAATGAGCTTCCCGTTCTTGTCTTCAATTTGCTTTATAAATGTGGGTTTGATATATACACCATCATTTGCAAAGGCTGCGTAAGCACCTGTCATCTCATAAAGCGATATATCGGCTGACCCCAGACAGATGGAAGGTACACTAGGTAGTTTTTCTATCGATATACCCATGTTGCTAGCCAATGTTCTCACAGGAGTAACATCACCGATCTGCTTCATAAGATATACTGAGATTGTATTCTTTGAATCTCTAAGTCCCTGGTACAGTGTAATGGGCTCGGATGTGTATTCTCCATCAGAGTTTTTAGGTGACCAATCTTCCGGAATTACAAAATTACTCTCTCCCTTACTGATGGTATATTGAACGTCATATATTTTAGAACAGGGTGAGATACCCTGCATGGCAATAGCCGTACCATATACAAAAGGTTTAAAAGTAGATCCTACCTGTCGATTGGTATAGATGTGATCCTGCTGAAAATATCTGAGATTGATTCCACCCACCCAGGCTTTGATGTGTCCAGTCTGAGGTTCTATTGCGAGAATGCCAGTCTGGAGATGTTTACGATGATACTTGATTGAGTCCATGGGTGTCATCGTGGTATCCTTTTCAAAGTTATTATTTTCATAGGTGAATACACGCATCTTCACCGCTGTATTAAAGGCTTGGTCCACCTCCTTATTAAATGATCGCCACTGCGCAAGCAGCTCACTTCCGAGGTCACTCTTTAGCACATCACGGTAAAGATCCCGTTGTCTTTTGGAAATCACTTTCCGACTGTACAAACCTGAAATGTGACTAGACTCTTTTTCCTCTTCCTGCATACGCAGCAAATCTGCATCGGTAAACTCGTGATCGAAATGCTCATTGTATGATTTCAACGCGGGAGTCAGGATCTCGTCTCTCATCGACTGGTACCTTTCGGAGTTTCTCATCTGTGCTTGTAGATTGGCCATTTTTATATCTACTATACTATTGTCTTCGTCATAGGTCCAGGGATCTGGCTTGACGATGCTCCAGTGATAGAAGAAGCGCTTCTGCAAACTCTTCATATGTTTGATCATAGATGCCTCAGCATGTTTCTGTACATTTTGATCAATGGTCGTGTAGATTCTCAGACCATCACGGTCAATATTGTATTGTGTCCCATCTGGTTTTAGACATTCTTCCCGCGCCAGGATATCTCGGAGTTCTTTGCGCATTTCCATCCTGAAATAGGGGGCAATACCTGTATTATGTGAAGCCTTCTTAAAGTTTGACATATCAATCGGCAAGACCCGGACAGAGTCATACGTGGACTGCGTGATGTAATCCTGGGTTAACATTTGCTTTAATACGACTTCCCTTCTTTGTTTCACTAGTTCGGGACGACGCATAGGATTATAATACGAGGAGTTTTTTAGCATTCCAATAAGCATCGCGGCCTCTTCGAGGCTTAAATCTTCCTGGTTTTTTCCAAAGTACGTTTCTGCAGCAGCTTGGATCCCGTAGGAGAGGTACAAGAAATCATAAGTATTCAAATACATGGAGATAATCTCTTCCTTCGTATATCTGCGCTCCAGTTTTACGGCGACTATCCACTCCTTGAACTTGGCCATCATTAATGTAAAGGCCTTTCTCAATTTCCCCATATTTGACATACTGGGTCTGTCAAAAAGTAACTTGGCAAGTTGTTGAGTGATGGTACTTCCTCCTCCGGACGTTCCTTTCTGCAGGATTAGGGATTTAACTGCAACTCGACCCAAAGCTGGAAAATCAATACCAGAATGCTTAAAAAATCGCTCGTCTTCAGTGGCAATCAGTGCATTGACAAGATGCGGGCTGATGTCTTCATAATCTATGGGTACACGATTTTCAATGGCATATCTACCAATGACCGTCATGTCATCGGTGTATACTTCTGAGGCAACATCTTGCTTTGGATTTTCAATCTGCTCGAAAGTCGGCAAGTCCTGAAATGAAATTACCACAAATAATAATACTATCGCAAGTACACCTCCTATGGATAATCGCCATAACCACTTGACGATACGCTGCTGCTGATTTTGCGATAAATTGATTGCCATATTTAAATATTATGTTTAACCCTAATATCTAAGATACTAGTTTTAAATTTTCTATATATCTATTTGGCGTAAGTATTCGGCAAGCGCTTACTAACTTAAGCTGTTGTAATAGTCTATACTTTCTTTGATTAGTTGAGTGTCTGCCTGACAGTTTTCCCGTGCCTTGCCAATCGATTCAAGTAGGGTGAAATTGATCTCATCTCCCCGATTTTTCTTGTCATGACGCATCTTTACAATGAAGTCGTCATACGATCCCTCATGCAGGGTAGGGCTACCATACAGACCTATTAAGTAATTGCCAATTGCTTTCAAATCTTCATCACTGATCATTTTCTTTCTATTTGAGATATATGATTCAGCGATCATTCCGATGGCTACAGCCTCTCCATGCAGTAATGGATGCGCGGACTCCAACATAACGCTTTCCACACCATGCCCTATTGTATGCCCAAAGTTTAAAATCTTTCGTCGACCTCTTTCATAGGGATCACTATCCACCACATCCTTCTTTACTAATATTGAGTCCTCCACTATTTTTTGCCATGACACAGATTTTAGATCCCCACAAGCCTGAGCGTCCTTCCACAATTGTATATCGCCGATCAATCCGTGTTTGATAATTTCTGCAAAGCCACTCCTCAATTCAACATAGGGTAATGTGTCCAGGTATTGAGTATCTACAAATATCGCCTCGGGATTCTTAAATAGCCCAACAGAGTTTTTTAGCCCATGATAGTCAATACCTAGCTTGCCACCGATGCTGGCATCCACCTGAGAGAGCAGTGTCGTCGGAACCTGGATAAAGCGCATGCCCCGCATATAGGTACTGGCACAGAAACCACCCATATCTCCGATCACACCGCCACCCAAATTGATGAGTAGTGAATTTCGGTCTAGGTTTAATGTAAAAAGTTGGTTCCAAATAAATTGGGCAATCTCCAAGTTTTTAAATTTTTCACCGGCAGGTATAGTTATGACACCGTCTACAGCAATATCCTGCAAGAGAGGAAGACAATGAATCGATGTATTATCGTCTACCAAAACTACTACCTTGCTGGGTCTATGTTGATCCAGAAAAGTAGCAATAGCAGTTTTGCTATCTTCCAGATAAATGATATAGTCCTGTACTGCAATTTCTTTCCTATTTGTCATAATATGGTGGTGGCTATGCGAACGTTGGGAAGATTGAATAAATCCGTGTGAAGAACTTTTGTTCAAGCAAATCTTACATAGGACTAAAAAATATCCCTGTGCTTCATTGAATACACGTATTTTTGCGCGTCAAAGTTAGAAACCTAAATTTAAATTATCAGTAAAGTAAAAAATCAAAAGCTATTGAGTGAGATCGTATTGAGGGTGGAACAGGTAGATCCGATCGATCTTTTTGGACAGAATAATGTACGTCTGAACTTACTAAAGGACGCATTTCCAGAGGTTCAGTTTACTTCCAGAGGAAATCAGCTGAAATTATCCGGTCCTAAAAAGGATACACAAAATGCCAAGTCAAAGTTTGAACTAATGGTTCGGCTCCTGAAAGAGCAAAGGGAATTGACGACTCAGAATGTGGTGGATCTACTTCGAAATGGAGACTCCTCGGCAGCCACTTTTTTCTCCGATCGTACTACCATTGTACATGGCAGAAATGGTAAACCGATTCGTGCCAGGACCCGAAACCAGAAACGTATGGTGGAGGCAGTCGAGAAGAATGATATAGTATTTGCAGTTGGACCCGCAGGTACCGGTAAGACATACACGGCGGTGGCTTTGGCCGTTCGCGCTTTGAAAAATCGATGGGTAAAGAAGATCATTCTCACACGACCCGCTGTTGAAGCGGGGGAGAGCTTGGGATTCTTACCTGGAGACCTTAAAGAGAAGGTAGATCCTTACCTCAGGCCACTATATGATGCACTGGATGACATGATTCCATTTGAAAAGCTGAGTCAGTTTATGACGAACAGGACCATCGAAGTAGCTCCTCTGGCTTTTATGCGCGGTAGGACCCTCGATCATGCTTTCATTATCCTGGATGAAGCCCAGAATGCGACTTCAACGCAGCTTAAAATGTTTTTGACCCGACTAGGACCCTCTGCCAAGTGTATAGTGACAGGGGACCTATCCCAAATAGACTTACCAAGAAGTCAACAATCTGGTTTGCAAAAGACGATCCGTATTCTGGGACCACTGAAGGGTATCAGCACCATCCGCCTGGACAAGGATGATGTAGTACGGCATCATTTGGTACGAGAGATCATTCATGCTTTTGACCAGGCTGGAAGGTCGCATCGATCTCCTGAAGAAGAATAATCTTATTTTCCCGTTCATTTTTTCGGATTAGTGATGACATTTAGAGTTAGCAAACCCAGTAATGAACTCCTTGGGACGATCATGCTTGATGGTTCAAAGAGTATTAGTAATAGAGCATTGATCATTAGAGCCCTCTGTGATGAGCATTTTCCCATAGAGCACCTTTCTACCAGTGAGGATACTCAGGCGATGGAATCCTTATTGGACACTGGCGAGGAAGTTTATGACGTGGGTCCAGCCGGCACTACATTCAGATTTCTAACGGCCTATCTAGCATTGCAGCCCGATACCCAGATTTTGACGGGTTCTGAACGCATGAAACAACGACCCATAGGACCACTTGTAGAAGCTTTAAATCAGATTGGGGCTAATATTACCTATGAGGAAAATGAAGGATATCCACCGCTACGAATTGCACCTCGCTCATTGTCAGACAATAATGAGCTCTCGATACCGGCCAGCATCAGTAGCCAGTTTATTTCTGCACTGATCATGATCGCACCCGTACTTCCAAAGGGTCTGAATATAACCCTAGAGGGCAAGCTTGTTTCAAGATCATATCTTCAGATGACGCTCGATATGATGGCTTATTTCGGCATTAAGTATACTTTTGAGGACGACCGAATATCGATCGCACCTCAGAAATATCTAGCCAGGCCTTATCGTGTCGAATCAGACTGGTCTGCTGCCTCGTATCATTATGCAAATGCTGCGTTAGCTGATAAGGTAGACCTTACATTGGGCGGACTTTTCGCAGACAGTATGCAAGGAGATGCTATCACTGCTGAGCTGTTTGACAGGTTGGGAATTCAATCAAAGTTTTCGGATGGTGGTGTACAGATCACTAAAAAGAAACAGACTGCTCCGGTGATGCTCGAGCATGATTTTATTCTCTGTCCGGATATTGCACAGACAATGGCTGTTGTGTGTGGAGCACTGGGCATTACTGGTGTATTTACAGGTCTGGAAACATTGTCGATCAAGGAAACAGATAGGATCAAAGCACTTCAAACGGAATTGGCGAAAGTGGGTGTTAGCTTTTCCAAAATGCCGGATCGGTTTAGCAAAAAGTCGGGTAAGGCTTATTACGTGGTGGAGGGTAAGGCTCAATGGGATTCAGCACCGAGATTTCCTACTTACCATGATCATAGAATGGCGATGGCATTCGCACCCCTAAGTGTTCTAGGGCCGGTTTTGATAGAAGATCCAAAGGTAGTAGGAAAATCATATCCTGATTTTTGGAAGGACCTAACCACGCTGGGTTGGCAAATTCAGGTAGTAGAGGGATAGGAATCTCCAGGACCTAAGAAGTGCTGAGTATTTTCAACTCCACGCGTTGGTTCTGTCGACGACCTGCAGCAGTGTCATTACTGGCAATCGGTTTTCGAGAGCCATATCCTTTATATTGTATCCGAGAAGCTTTGATTCCCTTATTCACTAAATAGGTTGCTACTGTTTTCGCTCGGGCTCTTGACAGATTGTCACTATATCTGGTGTTGATGGTTAGTGCTGCTGAAGTAGATCCCTTACCACCACTCGTGTGACCACCCACTTCGATGGTGACCCCGGGGTTAGCAGCAAGGAATGCGAATACTTCATCGAGTACTTCATAGGTACTGTCACGGCTAAGATTGAAACTGTCTGCCTGAAAATATAAACGCTCGACCTGAATGATTTCACCCGTTTTGACGGTACGATTGTTCAATGATTTGAGGATTTTGTAGGGTTTTTCCGCGGGTGCAGCTACCACGTTCTCTGTAGGTTCTGGTGCAGGTTCCTCAAGGACCACATCCTCCTCCTGTTGTCTTCCCTGCTCGATGATATAAACGCTGGTTTCATCCTCCGCTTCACCGGCTGCATTTTTTGCTGATAGATGTATAGCATTCTTTCCTTCCTTCAAATACAGAAGGGTGCTAAATTGTGCAGAAGAAGGATCGAAATCAAATACATCAATGCGTGTACCATTTACATAAAAGGATATCTGGTCGCGGTACTTTATATTTCGTACGACAGCATTCACACGCACTTGATTTTGTCGTGGATTTACCTTTTCGATGGGTTGTGTAATATTGACAGCAGGTGCGATCACCAACTCTTCCTGTTCGCTACAAGGGATTTGCACGAAGTCGGATGCGTGGTCTAGTAATATATTCCCGTTGTAAGGAAATAGAGTAGGGGTCTTGTAAAAAGCCTCAAAAACGATATGAGACAGATTTCGAGTGGGTTTAATTTTCCAGGTGTATTTTTCCCAGTTCGTATTTGTCACCGTCCGGCTTTCGGCGAGAAGCTCTCTCTTGTCACAATATCCCGCACCTCCCCAAATCCTTAGTTTGATCGCCTGGTTGAAGTTCTTTTCCGGCAAGGTGGCTGCCACCTCCCGGTTTTTAATCGAATCAGGTACGACCGCACTCCAGTATTCGCTTGAAGAGCATAACCATATGGAAAACTGATAACACTGACCTGCCATCAAGCTTGTACTAAGCTTTTGACCCACTGATTCCCAGGTATCATTTTCGCGCGTGACCATGCCGAGATAGGTATATCCATGATATGCCGGGCGATAAACTTCCCAAGCACCGGAGGGTTGTACATCAGGTGCTGATTCGTTTGGAAATCCACAATCAGTCCATCCTCTGGGAGGAGCACTGGGCCTTGCAATGTCCTCAAAAGAGCCATTTGATAGAGAGGGAGTTTCGCCGGTAGTGACTACCTGACGAGCAGTTTGCGCCTGAGCTGACGCACAAATACAAAGCAGTACAGTCCAAAATTGAAATAACCTCAACCGTATCATCTTCAACAAAACACCTTAAAAATTATAAAAATACGACTTGTACCTAAGTGATTTAATAAGATATTAACGTTTCCGCTAAAAACCTACATTAATTACCGCTCAAAAGCAAATTCAATTCCAACCACCGCTGGTCTTAAAATTTTTTACCGAATCTTTGTTACAACGTCATGAAGTAGCAAAATGGTGCCTTTCTCTAGATTCATTCGACATAGATAATGGGTGTATAGATTAAGGAACGATCAATTCCTATAGATCTCATATCTATTTAAATGCATTTAATCCTGTCACATCATGACCCGTGATCAGCAGGTGGATGTCATGGGTTCCTTCATAGGTGATGACTGTCTCAAGATTCATAAGATGACGCATGATAGGGTATTCATTGGTAATACCCATGCCTCCAAGAATCTGTCGGCTTGTTCGTGCTACATCCAGGGCGATTTCCACATTGTTTCGCTTGGCCATGCTGATTTGTGCAGGTGTAGCTCTTCCTGAGTTGGCAAGTGTACCCAATCTCCACACTAGTAATTGCGCCTTCGTGATTTCGGTCAGCATTTCTGCTAGTTTTTTCTGTGTAAGTTGAAATCCTGCGATCGGTCGGTCAAACTGCTGCCGTTGAAGGGCATATCGTAGAGCTGTGTCATAGCAATCCATAGCAGCTCCAAGTGCTCCCCAGGCAATGCCATATCGTGCTTTGGAAAGGCAGGAGAGTGGACCTTTCATACCGGTGACATTGGGTAGCAACTGATCTCTTGAGATCCTAACATCCTCAAATATCAATTCACCTGTAATGGAGGCTCTCAAAGACCATTTACCTTTGATCTCGGGTGCAGTAAATCCTGGCGTACCTTTTTCCACAATAAGTCCTCTCATTTTCCCTTCGTCATCTCGTGCCCAGACTACACAGAGATCTGCCACCGGAGCGTTGGTAATCCACATTTTGGCCCCATTAAGTACATATCCATTACCATCTGATCGGAGACGAGACTCCATCCCTGCAGGATTTGACCCATGATTTGGTTCAGTCAGACCAAAGCACCCGATCAACTCTCCGGCGCCTAATTTGGGAAGATATTTCTTTTTTTGAGCTTCTGAGCCATACTTATAGATGGGATACATAACCAGAGAACCCTGCACTGATGCCATGGAACGAATACCGGAATCGCCGCGCTCCAGTTCCTGCATAATGAGACCATAGGAGATCTCATCCATCCCCCCTCCGCCGAATTCTTCCGGAAGACTTGGCGCATAGGCCCCTATTGCCGCTAGTTCTTTGAAGAGATAAGTAGGACAGGAACCCTCTTCCGCATGTGACTCGATGATCGGAGATACATGCTGCTTAACCCAATCCCTAACTGAGGACCGAGCCAATATATGCTCATGATCCAGTAAATCATCCAGATTGTAATAGTCCGGTGCTTCAAATAAATCTGTTCGTGTGGATATTGTCATCTTTATGTCGTCGATCTAGGGTAAAAATATTATTATTGGTTTTAATATTCCATTAATCTTCCAATGTCGGGGCTCTCTAGAATTGGTCTGAAGGGAATGCGATTTCACAGCTTCCATGGTTATTACGCTGAAGAACAATCAGTGGGTAATGACTATGAAATTGATGTAATTGCTGAAGCTATTATCGACCAGGAAGGTTTAGAGGACGCCTTGGAGAACACATTGAATTATGAACAGATCTATCATATCTGTCGTGAGGAAATGAACGCACCGGTGCGATTGATCGAAACTGTGGCTTATCAGATTCTTGAACGTCTCAAAGATGAACTCTCATCCAATGCCAGATATATTGTTGTCATCCGTAAGCTACACCCATTGCTGGGAGGCATTGTGGATCATGCCATGATTGAAATTAAGGGATAAGAAGACAATATTATGTCCGACAAACGGATCTACTAATACAAAGAAGATTTATATGCGTGTTGCTGTTTTAAGTTTCGTTTTACTACTCTGTTCATGTGATGTATTGCAGGAAGTGCAAGGCACCTTAATGAATACTGAACCTACCAGTGCTGAGGTGGCATTGGGGTTGAAGGAAGCCCTTACTATTGGTATATCAAAGGGTTCTGATGCTTTGTCGAAGGAAAATGGATATTATCAGAGTGTCTATAAAATTTTACTTCCTGAAGAGGCAAGGAAAGTAACGGAAAAACTAAAGATCATTCCCGGTTTCTCAGATGTAGAGGAAGAATTGGTAAGGAGACTCAATAGGGCAGCAGAGGATGCAGCAGTAAAAGCCAAACCCATTTTTGTGAGTGCTATTAAGGGATTAACCTTCGAAGATGCCATGCAAATCCTATTGGGCCCAAAGGATGCGGCTACTCAATATTTGCATGGTAAGACCTATCAGGGCTTATATGATGCGTTTCAGCCGGAGATTCTCAATTCTCTGGATAAATTCAATGCTATTGAATATTGGGAAAAGGCGATTACGGCCTACAATAAGATTCCGTTGGTAGAGAAGGTAAATCCCCGATTGGACGATTATGTGGCCACAGAAGCGCTTGAGGGGCTCTTTGGTATGGTGGAAAAGGAGGAGCTGGCAATTCGTACGGATCCTGCAAAAAGAGTAAGTGATTTGCTGAAAAAGGTGTTTGCTAAGCAGGACAGTTGATCGGATTTCACTCGGTCAAAAACCTAATATTGCGTGTAAGACCCGTAAACTTTGTCCGTTTTACGGGCGATTTCCTGAAAACACGCCGGAAAGTTTCTTCAGTGAGTTCGATCCAATCGTGCTCACTCATCTCCAGAAGTTCTTGAGATGGCTGGAATGTAGATTCTTCCGTTGGTGTTGAAAAACGATTCCAGGGACAAACCTCCTGACAAATATCACAGCCAAACATCCAGTTGTCCATTTTACTTTTGAATTCTTCGGGAATGGCATCCCGCAATTCGATGGTGAGATACGATATGCATTTGCTACCATCCAGTACATATCCTTTGGGGCTAATTGCATCAGTGGGGCAGGCATCGATACATCGGGTACATGTACCGCAATAGTCCTTCAGAGGTGTCGTATCTTCAGAAATATCCAGGTCAGAAATGATTTCTGCAAGGAAGTAATAAGATCCAGCTTTTGGGTGGATGAGCATAGTATTTTTCCCAACCCATCCGAGTCCACTTAGTCTGGCCCATTCTCGCTCCAGTATAGGAGCGGAGTCAACAAAGCAGCGACCCTCTATATGACCCACGTGATCGCGAATGTACTTCAGCAGGGATTTTAGTTTATCCTTAAGTACAAAGTGGTAGTCAGTACCATAGGCATAGGTGGAAATTTTAGGGGCTTCAACATCATGTTGTCTTTTATCACTATGGTAGTTAAATAGAAGGGATATAACAGATTTTGCACCCGGGACCAATTGGGTGGGGTCTATGCGCTTTTCAAAGTGATTTTCCATGTAGTGCATCTCACCGTGATTTCCCTGATTTAGCCACCTCTCCAATCGCCTGGCAGCCTCATCAAGCTTTCTTGCCTTTGAAAATCCGATGAAGCTGAAACCAAGACGCTGAGCTTCTTGTCGTATCAATGCGCTATATTTCGAGCTTTGGGTCACACCATTATCCTCTCAGTTTGGATCAATTTAGAATTTGCAGCTTAGCAAATTTGAGCATGATTCTTCGCTGCGGATTGTGTACCTCTTTGAAGAAAATTGTAGCCACTTTTGAGTCATTGTATCCTTCTACGCTCAAGACTTTCCCTTCTCCAAACTTCAGATGCCTGACACGCATTCCGGCGGCAATATCATGTGGAGAAGCAGGTACAAAGTCTTCAGGTACCTCCTGCCGCTTTCTGGCTCTGGCCGTCCTGGGTGTAAAGTTACCTTGTACCGTCGCTCGCTGTCGTATTGGATCTTTTTGTGCAATTCTTTTGCCGATATTACTGTCCATCAGCTCTTCTGAGATTTCAGCCAAAAATCGGCTTGGGTCATTATGTGTGATCTTGCCGTACCGATACCGAGATCCTGCAAAACTTAATGTCAGATGTTTTCGGGCTCTGGTAATGGCTACGTAGAACAAACGTCGCTCTTCGTCAACATCGCCGGCCTCTTCAATTGCCTGATGTGATGGAAAGATTTTTTCTTCCAACCCAGCCACAAATATGCAATCAAACTCAAGACCTTTAGCACTGTGTATTGACATTAGGGTCACATAATTACTGGCAGATTCATTGGCATCCAGATCAGTAATAAGCGCAATATTTTGAAGATAGGATGCCAGGCTTTTGTCTTCCAACACCTCAAGCCCATCTACCTCATCATTATCTATGAACTCTTTTATGCCATCCAAGAGGGAGGTGATATGGTCGAGTCTTGATATACCTTCAAGTGAATTATCCTTTTTCAATTCGTCGATTATAGCCGACTTAGCAGCAATCTGGGTGGCAGCATCAAATGCATCAGTCTCCAAGGCTATCTTACCAAATTGCTCTACAGACCGCATGAATTGAGAAAGAACCTTCCTTACCCGGGATGTTGCCGGGAAGGAGGGAAGCGCCTCCCATACAGAGATGCCTTGTTCTGCTGCATACTGGGTCAGATTAGTAATCGTGCTGGATCCAATACCTCTTTTAGGATAGTTGATGACACGGAGTAATGCCTCTTCGTCTAGGGGATTGACGGCAATACGGAGATATGCAAGCAGGTCCTTTACCTCTTTTCTCTGATAAAAAGAAAGTCCACCAAAGACCTTATAACTAATGTTATATCGTCTAAGATATTCCTCAAAGACTCGAGATTGAGCGTTAGTCCGATAAAGTATGGCTATCTCCTCATTAGGTACATGATATCGGGTTTTATACTCTACAATGAGATCTGCAATCCGACGACCTTCCTCAGTATCCGATATCGTTTTGATAAGTCGGATCTTGGTACCATCCATTTTATCGGTCCATATCTTTTTTTGGATCTGTTTCTTGTTTTGCAGTATGACCTGATTTGCCGCTTCGACTATAGCTTGAGTGGATCGGTAGTTTTGCTCAAGTTTGAAGACATTGAGCTGCGGAAATTCCTTTTGAAAGTTGAGGATGTTGTCGATCGTGGCACCTCTAAAAGCATAAATACTCTGGGCATCATCGCCAACCACGCAGATGTTTTCATGGCTCCCCTCGTATTTTACCAGTTTTTTAAGAATGGCATACTGCAGATAGTTGGTATCCTGAAACTCATCAACTAGGATGTATTTAAACCGTTCTCGGTACTTGTCAAGTACATTTTCCGGGTTTTTCTGGAACAACTCAAAAAGTCTGAATAACAGGTCATCGAAATCCATAGCTCCTGCTTTTTTGCACTGGGATACGTATTTATTGTATACGGCATAGAGCATAGGTCTCCTATTGAAACGGTCCATCCGGAGTAGCTCTTCATCCTGTGCATACAGCTTCGGCGTGATGAGATTACTTTTTGCCGAAGAGATTCTGGCCCTGATGGCATTGACATTGTACTCATTCTTGTCCAGATTCATCTCCTTAATGATCCTTGCAAGAAGACTTCGGCTGTCAGCAGTATCATATATGCTAAAATTGGATGGATAGCCAATATGGGGAGCTTCTACTCGTAGGATTCTGGCAAAGATCGAGTGAAAGGTACCCGCCCATACCTGTCCTGCTTTTTCACCAACCACACCGCCGATCCGCTCTTTCATCTCACGAGCCGATTTGTTGGTAAAGGTCAGGGCCAGTATTCTAAATGCAGGTACTCCCGATTCGATAAGGTGCGCGATTCGGTAAGTCAAAACACGAGTTTTGCCCGACCCTGGTCCGGCAATGACCATTACAGGACCATCATGACAAGTTACGGCTTCTCTTTGAACACTATTGAGTTCCTTTAAATAATCCAAACCTCTTGCATTTTTGAAAAGATAGCTAAAGTACTAATATGTCAAAACTTTCATATGAATCTGGTGGACTGAAACATTTAGTTAAGCCGTATAGGAGCACTGGTGAAGCCAGGTTTCATATACTTGAACCCAATGTTGCATTCTTTTTAAGCACCTTCCTCTTCCAAAGCATCCCAGTATTCGATGGCCCGTCGAGTATGCGGAATACATATCGAACCACCAACAACGTTTGCCACTGACATCACTTCCATGATTTCAGCGGTTCTAATACCTAGTTCATGACAGGTGCCCAGATGATAGCGGATGCAGTCATCACATCGCAAAACCATAGAAGCTACCAGACCGAGCAGTTCCTTAGTCCTGGTATCAAGGGCTCCATCCTGGTATGTCTGATTGTCGAGGCTGAAGAATCGTTTCATCACTTTGTTGTCAGATGAAAGAATCCGGTCATTCATCTTGGTGCGGTATGCGTTAAAATCTTTGACGATAGACATGTTTCACTGTTTTAAGGAGTAAAGATAGCACATAGAGACTGAGCGTGATACTCTTGTAAGACTTCCCATCAACTCGACAGCTGATACCATTTGTAAGTCATTGCGAAACATTTATCCCTTAATTGACTCCTTTTATCTAGAGTCACGACCATTTGATCGTTAAAATGGAATCTAGGTGCAACTTTAATGAGAAAAGGCCCGTCCTATTAACCGAAAGCACTGAAGAAATTTTGTAGAAAAAAGTACTACCTCTTTTTTTGAATCAATAGAAAACAACAACTATGCAAATCATCAAAAAATTTGGGATCGTACTATTACTGCTTGCAGTTTTTATCACTCCAAAACCAGTCTCCGCATTCGATGGCGACGAGCCTGAGGCGGTGGAGCACTTACGAGAAAAAGTAATTGAGTTTGTAAAATCTCCAAACCTTGCTGAGTTTGGGATCGACAAAGAGAAGGTTAGACTGAAGTTTCTTGTCAATTCGAATCGGGAGATTGTAGTAGTGTCTACAGGTACCGAAAACAACTATCTGGATTCTTTCATAAAGAGTCGCCTTAACTATAAAAAGATTAAGGATTCGCAGGTAGAGCAGGGTATATATAATATGAGTATAACGTTTAAAACGTCATAAAGAATTAGTTGAGGTAGAGCTTTTTCATACAGCAGTGGAATAAAAGTATTCCGCTGCTTATTTTTTTTATACAACTCCTCTATTTCTGTATTTCCAAATAGATCTCAGCAACCTAAAGGGAAAAAACACACCACTAATAATACTTCCAACTCCAAAAAGAAGCATTTCCGCCTTTAGGTAGTTACTAATCCGATTCGCTTTTAGTTGAGGTATTTCCCTTAAAAAACTATCCGCAGAATTTTCATCCATGTAGGTTATAAAATGGTTGAGGTGGCTTACGAGAGTAAAGACCAGTGGTATACAAAGAAATATCAAAGCAAGTTTTACATATTGTTCCTTCGCAATGAGCGTGTATTTTAGGAAAAAAGTATATCGTACTATTGTGATAAATGCGACGATAAATAGAGAATTGGTAAAAATAAAAGGATAGCGCTGACTGCTTTGAAGGACCGGTAAAATAATAAGAAAAGTCAGAAGGGCAGTGATTACCCACCAAACTACTTCCAATAAAAATTTTCTTTTAAATTCTAGAGACGATTTTCCTCCAGTGTTTCCCATAGGTTGCGAAATTAGATTAAATCCTTCAAATTGAATTTAATTTTCAGGCGTTCTTTGTCGCGAGCTATGATCAATGTGATCTTGCGACCCGTTCTGCTTGACAGTATTGAATTGAGGCCTGACAGAGAAAAAAAAGCAGCGGGCAACCCCTCAATGCGTTTTATTACATCTCCATATTTTAGTCCCGCCTTTGCAGCGGGAGAATCTTCAAGTACACGTTGAATCACATAGTCACGCAATTGATGACCTGTCGCGGCGATAATCAATCCACTTTTATCAAACTTGAACTGTCGTCTGAAGCGTCTGTTTGCTTTGATATAAAGTTTTTGACGGTAGTAGTCAATGTAGTAGTTAAACCTTTTAAGCATTGAATTCCCCAATAAACCATTTTTTCGCAATGGAACTCGCTCTATAGTTTCCACTTCAAGGTCCTGAAAACTTGTGATCATATTAGCGAATTGGTATTCCTCAAATTCGAATCGATCAATTCTCCCTATATATCCCTCTAGATGACCACCCAGCCCCATGCCTAGTTTTCCACTAATGGTTTTTTCTGGTAGTGTAAACTGGTCATCCGTATTTGTGTACAATAAAAGAGGAAGTCCGGCACCTGTATCCAATAAAAGTGATACATCAAGTTTATGATCTCCCTGTTGAATGGAGGCATTGATATAAGGTTTGTTTTTATAGATAGAAATCGGAACTTCAAGGTAATTGCGAGGTGGCTTAAACTGACTTGGTGGAATAAATTGTATACGATTTTTCCGATTGTTCATGAAGAGAATATAGTGGCGAAAAATGTTAGAGCCGATGATGCCATCTATATTTAATCCCGTAAATTCTTCCAGTTCAAAGTAGTTTTCTTCCAAAACCAGTATATCTACAGTCGATCGTATCGAGTTGCTAATTTCAAGGTTGACTCTTCTGGCAATATGACCATATATCTCTTGGGATAGATCAGAACCCATGAGGGCGATTCTTTTCTCATAATTCACCCCCAGCAAATCGGCATATTCTTTCTTGAGTAGTATCGTATGTTCTGAACCCGTATCAAATATAAACCTCAGTGGTAGTACATTTCCAAACTTTACATCCATCAAAATGAAGTCACTGGATGCATCAAAATTGAGCGTAACCGATCTGGGAATGGCAAAAGGATTGCTATTGTGCTGGGATATTCCTGCAATCGAAAAAAAACTATAGATGACAATCAAGAGGCTACGCATCATACTTACAAACGTATTTGAAGCCATTTAGTCGACTGTAAATATCAGTTTTTTTTCAGTTTGGGGTTTTTACGGGTTCTTTAAGCACCCATCACACCCAATCGCAACCTTATTTCTGTATCAAGGATGTTACCCAGTCTATGAAGGCATCCGAATATGAAGTACCGTTTTAGAATCAACGGATCCTTGATTCTCGTTTTGAGCCCCTGAAGAGGCTATCGGTTGGTCGGGCTTGATGACTGTCAAACGATTTCCATCAATCCCTAAATCGATAAGGGCCATTCTCAAAGATAGTGCCCTACGTTCTGCAAGTTGTATCATTTCCGGGGATTCGCTGTTGACGGGATGTTCGATGCCAACGATAGCTTCAGGATACGCGCGTAATATTTTGCTGATATCTCCGATCAGACCAAATGCATCCGACTGAATGGTAGAAGACTCTGAAGCATAAGTGATTTGATCCAGCGTGAAGGTCAAAGGACCCTTTTGTCCACTGGTCAGAAAGCCATAAATTCGATCCAGCAATGATCCCGTCGCTGTTTCAAGCTTTGCACCACTGGGTAAAATGATAGTGGCCAGACTCTGATTGACAGTTCGAATGGAACTACCTGCTGGAATTTCCAGCTGCATTTCTTGACTTTGAGCGTTAGGGTTCACTCTCGCATTTATCGAATCCTGATCTTCTGGATTTTCGACGACTACGATTTCTTCTCCTGCTCTCCCTCCGCAGCTTTTCATAAAGTATAGCATAGTCCCAGCCAAGAAAAATAATAGAATCCAGGGTCCAATTCTACTGGCAATCGAATTAGTGGAGGGTTCATCGACGGGCTGGGCCTCTTCTTCTACCTTTTCTTCCGTTGTTTCTTGAGTTTTGACTTCTACGGGAGTTGGTTCGGGGGGTGGTGGAGCTGTGGTTGACCGTTGAACCGCACCTTTCACACCTTCGGTAAGGGAGGCAAGTCCCAATTTGTCGAGGAGGCCTGATGGTGCTGCAAGTTTGAGATGGCTCTTTTGCTCATCCAATAGTTTGGCGAGTCCATTTGCATCCAAAGATTCTTTTTTGACATGATTGCTTATGAGGTGCATGAAAAATGGTGCTGTCATTTTCAATATCGAACTGGAGGAACTTTGTCCGAGACTTGCACGAGATGTTAGTAGACTGACGATGGATTTGATTTGTGTCTTCTGCTCAAAAATTTCATCAAGTAGGCCTTCACCCGTATCCAGCAGTTTATGTGTGTTTTTACCACCATCCAGAAATTCTTGAGACTTTTCTAGCAAACTACCGTCAATAGATTCCTTATCCATGAATTCTAAAAGCCTTGCTGCTCCCTCAGGTGAAGAGCCTTTGTGTACAAGCCCTCCCAATAAGGCCGGTAGTATGGTGATGAGAGCTGTATCCGTATTGGCTGTGGATTCTCCCAGAAACTTACCAGCCTTGGCACTCAATTCGCTACTGATCGTGTCGTTAAAAAGATTTAGAAGATTGACAGACATGACTTGATGCGTATTTACACTTTTATAAGGACAAAGTAGTCAAAAATGATTGAGCTACAACATTCATTCGATACTACTGTTAATTTATCCTACTTATCTAAATTTTACCGTCCACTGGCTTGAGAATTTTTGTGGTGGATCGTGCCCAAAGGGATGAAAGAAAAAATCCTGAAATCAAATCCCAGACTCCCCACCAGGCGGCTACCAAGGCCATTCCTCCCAGACCAGCAAAGTAATTAAATATGAGAATGAGCCCCAACCCGGAATTTTGTATTCCCGTCTCAATAGCGATGGCGCGCGCGTCTTTTTGATCCAGTTTGTTCAATTTGGCAAAGAAGTATCCAAGCACATAAGCCAGGCCATTGTGGACCAACACCAGTAAAAAGACATGATCTAAATGATTTTGAATGATTTTGGTATTACCAGCAAGTGCGAAGACAATAATTCCGATCAGAAGTAGAATCGAGAAGATCTTGATGGGTTTTATGATAAGTGACGTGATCTTAGGGTGATATCGATTGAGCAACATTCCGAGAGAAAGAGGAATGATGATCAGTTGGACGATGATACTTACCATTGCATAAAAGTCTACTGATATAGTTCGGGCCAATTCTGGGGGTGTTTCCAGTACCTGAGTCCATACCGCAAAGCTAAGTGGCGTGATAATCACAGCGGCAATGGTTACAATGGAAGTCATGGTAATGGAGAGTGCAGTATTTCCTCTGGCACGATGCACCATATAGTTGGAAATGTTACCTCCTGGACAAGATGCCACCATTAACATTCCCAGCTGAATGGTAAAGGGAGGATTTGTGATGAAGATAATCAGCAGTGTAAAAAGGGGTAAAAGGATGAGTTGTGAGGTCAAGCCCACAAGTACCGGCTTTGGTGCTTTTGCTACTTGCCTGAAATCCTTAAGGTGAAGATCCAGTGATACACCAAACATGAGAAATCCCAGGCAAATGTTTAGGAGAAAGAGCTGCCCTTCATCAAAATTTATTACTACCTTATCAATTTCCTCCATTGGACACAAAATAGATATTTGAACCCAAATCCTGCAATGGATATCTGTGAAGCTTCAGTCATTGTGTCTTTCAGAATTTGGTAAACTGTATTGAGTTAGCGTGAGAATTTTAATTGTACCTGATAGTTTCAAAGAATCAGCATCCAGTATCGAAGTAAGTACCGCAATTAGCCAAGGCATTAATGAGGCGTGGCCGGAAGCATACTGCCATTCTATCCCCATTGCCGATGGGGGAGAAGGTAGTCTTGAGGCGCTTCATTATTGTCTGGGCGGTGAGGTGATTTCTGTAGATACTTTTGACCCATTGGGCAGAAAGATGAAGGCTTCATACCTACGGTCAGATGATCAGGCTTTCATAGAATTGGCGCAAGCTTCGGGATTGCATTTGCTGGAGGTTGCTGATCGAGATCCCCTCAAAACAACCACCTATGGTACCGGTATACTCATCAAACATGCTATGGATGCCGGGATCAACAAAGTAGTGCTTTGCATAGGAGGAAGTGCTACCAATGATGCAGGAGTCGGGATCGCTCATGCTCTGGGATATCGCTTTCTAAATGAAAAGGGAGAAGAGTTCCAGCCGACGGGTGGGACATTGCATAAAATTGTAGATATAGAAGAGTGGGATCGACGCAATGACTTTCAAATGGATGTACTCTGTGATGTCAATAATCCATTTACGGGGGATCAGGGAGCCACCTATGTTTATGGTCCCCAAAAGGGAGCTAATGAAGAAAAGCTGAAATCCCTTGAGAAAGGGATGGATCATTTGCGAAATCTAATTTTGAGCACAAATGAAATCGACCTGAATACTATCCAAGGGGCAGGTGCAGCGGGTGGTGTAGGAGGAGGAATGGTGGCTTTTTTCGGTGCAAATCTCGTAAGTGGCATTGATTATCTGATCCGAAGACTGTCTGTGCGAGATTTTATGATAGAATCTGATGTCGTAATCACTGGTGAAGGGAAAATTGATGGTCAAACGCTCCAGGGAAAGCTGATATCGGGTCTCGTCCAGATAGCAGATGAACTTGATAAACCGGTTATCGGTATTTGTGGAAGTCTGGAACTTTCGAATGAGGAAGTTAAATCATTGGGGTTGAGAGCAGCCTTCTCCATCCAGCGTCGTTGCAACACATGGGAAATAGCCCGTGCCAATACCACCAAAGACCTAACATCAATGGCTTATCAGATCGCTGGACTAGCAAAAAGTTTAATCAAATGAAGAATGATGGACTAGCTGATCTTTTGATCAAAGCCATTGAGAAGATCATTCGCAGCGAAGATGAATATGAGGCCAAGATTGCTGCATCGTATGAGCTGCTGGTCAACCTCTGTAAATATGCGATAAAAGACACAGGAATTCAGTTTCACACGGTCTTCAGCATTATTGCCTACACTGGACATAAATACAATTTGCCCGGAAGACTACTGTATAATATTCATCGTTTTCGAAAACTGACAGAGCAGAAAAGTGCTGCAGAGGAGGAAAGTACGTATCGTCTTGGGTTAAAGGTACTTTCGGACTTATCGCGTCTCATCTTTCAGGCTGTTCCCACCCCAACTATACTCTCCGAAATACCGGGTGATAAAGTGTATCTGCAGCGTGAGGTATCCATTGTCAAGTACGAACGCTATCTCCGGGCCCTCATTATTGAACACGATAATGATCAGGAGATATTTACAGCGATTATCAGGAAGCAGCCGGATGAAAAAGTGAAAGTACGCTACAACTTACCGGGCAGGAATGAACTTTTTACCGCTTCTATTCAATTGATCGGGCACAATCTGCAATTACCCCTGGAAGTGAACCTCATCGATGTGGAAATAGATGATCAAGGTGAATATCTTCCTAAAGGCATTATTATGGAGCCTGACTTTCTGGTGGATATTACTTCGATTGCCGAATGCTTCAAGGATTATGGAGTCAGTCCGGGATCCTATCTGGTGCGAAAGTTTATCCCGGTGATTGCCAATAAATATCTGATGCTTGGAAACATTGCCAATTTCTTTCTGGATGAGATTATGGCAAATCCCGATGTCACATTCAAGGCGTTGATCAACAGGGTTTTTACGCTTAACCCTTT
This sequence comes from Saprospiraceae bacterium, assembly GCA_050298535.1. GTDB lineage: Bacteria > Bacteroidota > Bacteroidia > Chitinophagales > Saprospiraceae > JABDMH01. The sequence continues at coordinate 35,743 of JBNKUI010000014.1, read as the reverse complement.
GGCTTTTTCGCTATTTGATGATGCCACATCCCGTGAAATAGTACAGAAGGCCCAGAAGCATTTTAACGGCTTAAAAACAGTGGTTCACCGAAGTTTTGGGAAAGTGGGGATTAAAATCGAGGATTGTTTCCTGGAGCCTACATTCTACTCAGAACAATATGGGATCCAGGGGCGTCTGGATGTGCTTCATGATAATCCGGACATCGAGGATGATGCTGCCATCGTCGAGCTTAAATCGGGCATGCCGTTCAAGCCCAATTCGTATGGTCTAAGCTATAGTCATTATGTACAGACTCTTTTGTATGATCTGTTGATTCGGTCTAGTTCTGAAGAAAAGCTCAAGCCTACTAATTACATCTTGTATTCCGGTAAGGACGAGGATCATTTACGGTTTGCCCCTGCTGTTCGCTCGCAACAATATGAAGCACTGGCGGTCCGAAATGAGTTGCTCGCTTTAGATTTTGAGCTGAGTAACCTTAGTCGATACCTGGAGAATCCCCAATCCTTTACGGTTTTTTTGCGAGCTGAGGTGTCTAAAGCCATGGGGTTTACTAAACGTGATCTTGAGCTTTTAGTAGATCAATATGATGCACTAAGCAGTCTTGAGCAGAAGTATTTTTTGGCCATGACGGCCATGACGGCACGTGAGCATCATTTGGCAAAAACGGGCGTAGAAGGAAGTAATAGAAATAATGGGCAGGCAGCACTCTGGATCAATTCTGTAAATGAGAAGATAGATCAATTCAGCTTGATTAGTTTTCTCACTATAGTAGAAAATCGTACATCAGAGAATGAGCCAGTGATCATTTTACAACGCTCAGGACAAAGTAATGATTTGGCAAACTTTCGACAGGGTGACCTGGCTCTACTTTATCCCGTGATAGAAAATAAATCGCCCCTATCCAGCCAGCTTTTTAAGGGCTCAATAGTTAAGATTTCAGGGGACACAGTCTCAGTAAGACTACGGGCAAAGCAATTTAATGATACCGTATTTCAGCAACATCTGTATTGGAATATAGAGCATGACATGCTGGATAGTTCGTTCAATGCTTCGTATAGGGCATTATACACATTCAGCAGCTTTGAGCTCAGTAAACGTCAGAAGTTTTTGACAATTAAGCCCCCAGGTCCAGAGGACGAGCATTCGTGGTCAGGTGATACTGGATTGACAACGGAACAAAACCGAATCATGGGGAAGATTTTAGCAAGCTCGGACTACTTCCTATTATGGGGACCTCCGGGTACTGGCAAAACCAGTGTGATGCTAAAAAACCTGGTGAAGCATCTTCTCAACAATACAGCTGAGGATGTCATGGTATTGGCCTATACAAATCGGGCTGTCGACGAGATCTGCTGTGCAATACATGAGATCAATGGAGGACCTGAATCCTATCTAAGGATCGGATCTCGTTATTCTACGGATGCCCGATACGTGGGCCAATTGCTTGTAGAGCAAATGAAAGGTATCAAACGTCGAGAGGACCTCAGGCAACTCATCGCCGGACATCGCATCATTGTAGGTACGGTTTCTTCTGTAATGGGTAAACCCGAGCTATTTACTTTGAAGTCTTTTGATCGGTTGATCGTGGATGAGGCTACACAAATACTTGAGCCCATGATGGCAGGACTTGTACCCCATTTCGACAAGGCGCTCTTGATTGGCGATCATCGACAGCTTGCAGCGGTGGTGGCCCAACCGTCTTCTCAGCGTATTGTCCAGGACCCCTCACTATTGAGTATTGGAATGGTCGATGTAGGAAATTCATATTTTGAAAGGGTCTATTATCGATGTCAACAGGAAGAATGGACATGGGCTTATGATCACTTAAGTATGCAGGGGCGGATGCATGAGGATATTATGGCATTTTCGAGCAAGTACTTTTATGATGATACATTGAAGATACTCTCAGATGAGACGTCATCAGACAGACAAACCAGATCTCTGCCACTTATTTCAGATGGTAGTGCTTTACAAAATATCCTAGCGTCCAAGCGGATTGCTTTCCTACCGGTGACATCCGATGAATTATATAGCAGTAAGACCAATGTACATGAGGCCAGTCTGGTAGGGAAAATAGTGAGTGACCTTTTTGCTATATACAATAATTCCGGCATTGATCTATCTCCGAGTCAAATCGGAATCATTACGCCATTTCGTGCTCAGATTGCAATGATCAAAAATCAATTATCGCATATGGGATTGACATCACCCGAGATGACTATAGATACCGTAGAACGTTTTCAGGGGGGTGCAAGGGATATTATCATCATCTCTCTTTGTGTCAATTCAACCCATCAGCTGGAAAATATAATTTCCATGTCATCCGATGGTGTAGATCGAAAGCTTAATGTGGCACTGACAAGGGCTCGAGAACAACTGATCATACTGGGGGATCCCATAATTTTAGGGGAGAATGAAATATATGCTGAGCTCATCAGCGAATATCAGGTGGAGATTTAGAACGCTATTTAAAAACCAGCTTGCGCTGATCATTCAGTTTAAAGCGCAACGATACGGCTAAAGCATCAAACCCGGTTTTTCAAGCTTCCTAGTCAATGCCAATAAACTTATGTGTTTGGAGACTGAGTCTCCATTGCGGGTGATGAAGACAGTATTCAATTGCCGCCTGCGTATTTGCATCTACATCTGGTCCATCCATGGGTTGTAAGAAAAAGTAATCAAAGTCCAGTGATGCCACGCTTTCTGGCGACACGGCTGATTGCGGATAAACCAACTTGAGTTCATGCCCCGAGTTTTGTACAATTTCACTCTTGGGCTTAGGACTCACACAGATCCAGTCAATATTTGCAGGAGCGGCGATGGTACCATTCGTCTCAACTGCAACCTCAAATCCCACTGTTTTAAAGGCTTGTACCAATGTTTGATCCAGTTGTAATAATGGTTCTCCTCCTGTGCAGACGACGAACTTATCTTTCATGGACTCAGGCCACAGGGAGTTCACTTTGTGCGCCAGGCTGTCGGCTTCATACTTTCCACCATTTACCCCATCTGTCCCTACAAAATCCGTATCACAGAAGGTACATTTTGCTTGTGCCCGATCCCTTTCTTTACCTGTCCAGAGATTACATCCACTGAATCTGCAAAAGATAGCCGGTCGTCCGGACTGCATTCCTTCTCCCTGAATGGTGTAGTAGATTTCCTTTATTGAATATTTCTTCATTGGCACTATAAGGGATCGCAAAAATACGATTTGACAACCATTTTAAAGATATTACTGATGAGTTGACACTGCAAGATTTATAGCATCTCCTCTCTGATTTTCTTCCTCATATGGCTGTACCGGTAAACTAAATAGTCACTGGTCGTTTGCATTTTCTTCATGAGTCCATCCATGCCTTTGGCTTTCTCAACATCCTTTTCTGAAAGTCGTAGGATTTCGGGATCGAGGAAATAGGGCTGTAGTTCGACCTGAATTCCCTCAAAAATTGATCGAAGTCGATCAAGGGTTAAGATGTCGAGGACCTTATTGGCCTGCTCCAGGTACCTCTGGTATAGATACGCATCCTTGGCAATAGCCCGATCCAAAGGGTCTTCACTTGAAAATATCATTTCCGTAGACAAATATTCATCTCTCACTGCTCTTCCCTCATGCGGTTGTGATGCAAAAATATCATCAAAATCCCAAGGGATAATTCCAAAACGTACACTTTCTGTTTCAGGTAAAACGTAATAGAAAAGTTCATCAGTATAGTCGCCATTATTGATTAAATAATTGACAGCCAACCACGAGAAATACGCATTGAGATCTAACAAGCTATCCAGCTCCTGATAAAGTTGCTGACCCTTCAATTTAGCACAAGCTCGGGCAATAGACCTAAATGCCATGATACATTTCTTTCTCTCGGTCCGAGGCATATCTTTTGCGAAATTCTCCTTACTAATCACAGTAGAAGATCCTCTGCGTAATATCGCTTTCGAACCAAGTGCATTCAAGGCATAGTCTGCTGGTCTCTCTACTGCCAAATAGAGGCCCTCTGATTGCCCATTGATTCTGACTTCGGTATAGTGATAAAATAATGGGAATAATCCTAAATCTTGAAAACATTCAAAAGCCAGACGATTGCGATAATAATATCGATCCATGGACATACTGAGTAAGTACATTTTTTTTAGTAATCTTTTATCGCCCTCCCACGAAAATGGAAATCGATCCTTTAAGGAGACAGTGTAGCTTTTTCGCCAGTAGAGCAAAGTTGTATTACCCCGGGTATGCATTTTTTTGGAAGGCATCGAAACCCCATTGATGGTCAATGTATCGGGATTAAAATAAAAGTTTGAGGAGGAATTGCGTTTCATGTTCCTGTACTCACGAAGATCCATATTCCACTCAACAAGCCATTTCACCTTAGGATCAACTCCCACCTGGGCTTGAACATTATGAAAAAGTTGTATCAGAGCTACTGATAAAAGGAAGTGATTGAGTTTTGCCATAATTCAGGCTTCTAGAGCAATTGCTGGCTTCTCTAAAATACGATATTTTATACAACCCTGAATTTACATGGTGACCCAGTAAAATCGTTTCACTCGGCTTATGCATTAGAAAATCTATTGTGGCTTGAAATACCTACCGGCCTGACTGAACGTCCTTCGGGCTGGCAGAATAAGGTGCTTCGATGAATTTTCCTCCACAACCTTTGCGGTGTTATGACTCGGAAAGGAAGATCACTTATTTCACAATGCAAACTGTGCGGTCAGTGGAATCCAGTTAGCTCTAAATCTAAAGGTCAAAGAAGGAGATTAAGTGCAGATATATTTTCTTCAATTCGTTCTACTGCGGGTGATTAATTAACTTCCTGTATTGTTCTAATTGCTGAATTTCAATCAAACATGGAATCACAGAGTATTGCACTATCTCGCCAGCGAGAGATTTATATGGCGGGACTTAGAGGTAAGAAAATGTCCATTCCATTTACATATGGTGAATTGGCAGCTGCTGCATGCGAGGTGATGACAGAACCAGCCTGGGCATATGTCATGGGTGCTGCTGGAGAGGAAAAAACCATGCATTGGAATTGTCAGGCATTTGACCGATGGAAGATACTCCCCCGTGTATTGCGGGACGTAGAGCACCGCGATATTTCAACGACATATCTTGGCAAGAAATTTAGTGCACCATTTTTTATTTGCCCGGTAGGATCGCTGGGGTTGGTACACCCACAGGCAGATCTGGCGGTGGCACGAGCAACCGCAAAATTGGGTATCCCCTTCATGTCTAGTAATCAGTCAAGTGTATCTATCGAGGACCTGAGTCAGGGCATGGGTGCAGGGCCAAAGATGTTTCAATTGTACTGGAGTAATAGTGATGATTTAGTATCCAGCTTCATTGGTAGAGCTGAGCAAGCCAATTTTGATGCCCTGGTAGTAACAGTTGATAATACACTACTGGGCTGGCGCTCACGGGACCTTCAAAGTGCCTATTTGCCGTATCTACATGGTCACGGGTTGGCACATTATACCAGTGACCCCGTATTTAAAAAGCTGGCGAAAAACACAAAGGAAGGACCCTCTTCAACTGGAGGTGTCAATCTCAGGGTGATTAGTGCACTGATACAAATGGCCTATCGCCATCCTGGCTCTACCTGGAATAATCTCCGATCGGGAATTTCTCTCAAGAGTGCCCGGAAGTTTGTAGATGTATTTATGAAACCATCGTTAAGCTGGTCAGACATCAGACAGCTCCGAGATATGACACACCTACCTATAATCGTCAAGGGTATCCAACACCCTGAGGATGCCGCGCTTGCCGTGGATGCAGGGGTCCAAACGATTATGGTATCTAATCATGGTGGTCGGCAAGTCGATGGAGGTATCAGTAGCCTGGATGCCCTTGTGGGTGTGATGGATGCGGTGGGTGGAAAAGTAGATGTGCTATTTGATAGTGGGATTCGGAGTGGAATGGATGCCTTCAAGGCATTGGCACTGGGAGCTAAGGCAGTGGGTATTGGCAGACCTTTCGTGCTGGCACTTGCATTGGCCGGCGAGCAAGGTGTGCGAGAGCTGCTCCTCAATTACTTGTCAGAATTTGAGCTGACCATGGGATTGTCAGGATGCAGAAATGTGCAAGAAATTACAATAGATTTCTTGAAAAGGATATAGAATGAATCAGCGCAATTCAAGTGATCACGTGTATTATCACAGAATGAATCATGTTTTGGATTTCATTGATAATAATCTCGATAAATCGATAAATGTGCTCGATCTGGCTAGAGAGGCACATCTTTCCCCATTTCACTTCCAGCGAATTTTCAAGTCAATTCTACACGAAACTCCTTACGAACTCCTTCTTCGGCGGCGGTTAGAAAAAGGTGCCAGATTGTTAGTTTTCCATCCTCACCAGCGAGTGGGGGATATTGCAACCGTCGTCGGATTTCCCAATGCAGAGAACTTTTCCCGACAATTCAAAAGTAGATATAGCATATCGCCGTCCCAATTTCGTAAGACTCCAAAAATGGTGGAGGTTGATAAGACACAGGAACTGGACTTTCAAAAAGTGATTGAAGAGGTTAGCCAAAACGACTTGTCTGATTTTGAAGTTACAATGGAAGTGCTACCTGATATACCGGTATACTATTGCCGGGCGATCTTTGGCTCTGATGGATCCGAGCTTCTTGAACGATATCATTCGTTAATACGCTGGGCTGATAAAAATGAGGTGTCGTACCAAGGCCCGATGCGGCGATTTGGTGTGTCCATTGATCATCCTTCATTCACACCTCCCGATAAGTATCGCTATGATTTTGCCATCAGATGTATGAGAGATTGTAATACTGAGGGCGCTATCGAAAAGGGAAAACTTACCGGAGGTCGCTATGCTACCATCCATGTGCAGGGTGATATAAACCGGGTTGCAGAAGCTTGGGAATATTTATATAGAGTTTGGCTTCCTACTATGCAGGCTTTGCCCGCTGACCGGCCATCCATTGAGGAATTTCTTCAAGGACCTGAAGATATCGGATGGGAAGTTTTTAATCTGAAATGTCGTTTACCTTTAAATTAGAAAGTAATGATGAATTCATTCAAGGCCTGGTGCTTCTTAAGCATGTTTAGTCTTTTCGCATGTACTCCTGCCATACCTTCCTTCCTGGAGGGAGAATGGCATGCCATCAATGGGAATGTTGTCGAGGTTTGGGAACAAGTTTCAGTCCATCGAATGTCGGGGTTTTCCTATAAAGAGGATAGGGACAATATTCTTGAAACCTTGGAAATCGTTCAGGAAGATGGTATAGTATCATATAAAGCAACAGTTCCCACGCAAAATGATGGTAAGACGATACCCTTTACACTAGTGTCAAAAAAAGGTAAACAGCGAGTTTTTGAAAATCCTGAACATGATTTCCCTAAGAAATTAATGTATGAATTGATTGCTATAGATACCCTTCATGTAAAGGTGTTGGGAGCGAATGATCAGGGTTTTGAAGTATTCTATGTCAAACGAGATTAAACCGTAGTGTTTCCTCCAAAAATGGTTGCTTCAATTATCTCGCATAGTATATGACCCACCATAATGTGTCCTTCCTGAATACTGGGAGTATACGTAGATGGAATAGCGATATGATGGTCTGCCATAGTGGTCAATGGATTCAAACTACTCCCGGTCATCCCGACGGTAATCATTCCCCTGTCTTTCGCAACTTCTACTGCTTTCAACACATTGGGAGATTTTCCCGAAGTAGATAAAGCTATCAAGACATCATCCTGGAAACCTTTGGCTTCCACAGCACGAGCATAGACATGATCAAAATTGTAGTCATTTGCCACCGCGGTGAGGTATGATGTATTTACATGCAACGCTTCCGCAAATAAGGGCGGTCTGTCGATGAGATATCTTCCTGAAAGCTCTGCCGCAATATGCTGTGCATCGGAGGCACTACCGCCATTTCCACAAAGAAGGATTTTATGACCGCTTTGGAGGCATTGGATGCAACATTCAGCTACTTCCTGGATGCTATGGTGAAGTGCCTTGTCATGTAGCATGAGTTTGACAAACTCCTGATGCTGCGATAAAGCGTGATTTATTCTTTGGATCATGGGCTTCTTGCTACGCCTGGATATAGGTTTTTGCGGCACCTTCGGGCATACCCAACAATTCAGTTATTTGGTAGTGATTGCGAGTTGATGAGTTTCTAGCTACCAGCTCACCAATGAAACCTGTGAGAAACAATTGGCTTCCAATGATGAGTGCCAGGATACCGAAATAAAACAAAGGTCGGTCGGAAATACCGGTTTCGTCCCACCATATTTTGGAGATTGAGAGGTAGGCCAGGATGGCAAATCCCACAAAAAATGTGAAGGTCCCAATGGCTCCAAAGAAATGCATGGGTCGCTTTGAAAACTTACCCACTAGCAAAATGGAAAGCATGTCCAAAGGGCCGTTGATGAATCGTGATAATCCAAACTTACTGGTACCATATTTACGTGCCTGGTGACTGACTACTTTTTCTCCAATCTTTTTGGACCCACTCCATTTAGCGAGCACGGGTAGGTACCGATGCATTTCACCATACACCTCAAAACTCTTAACAACATCGCCTCGATATGCTTTTAATCCACAATTAAAGTCATGCAGCTTGATCCCACTCATGGCTCTCAGTGCCGCGTTGTACAGCTTTGTCGGAATGGTCTTGCTGAGAGGGTCATATCGTTTCTTCTTCCATCCCGATACCAAATCAAATCCTTCCTCCGTAATCATACGGTATAGCTCGGGTATTTCGTCCGGGCTATCCTGCAAATCCGCGTCCATGGTGATTACTACATCACCTTTCACTGCCTCAAAAGCCTTTTGCAATGCAGCGGATTTTCCGTAATTCCTTTGAAACCGGATACCCTTAACCGCGGCAGATTCTTCCGCTAATGTCCGAATCACTTGCCAGGAGTTGTCGGTACTACCATCATCGACAAAGATGATTTCATACGTAAAGTTATGATCACTCATCACTTTGTGAATCCAACGAGTCAACTCCGGCAGGGACTCTGCTTCGTTGAGCAAGGGTATAGTTACTGATATATCCATTTAAAAATCGGGATTCGGTTTTCTATCCTTCATAATTAAGGCAATGATCGCTGCTACAATGAAACCTGGGATTATTAAGCCAGAAGCGAATGAAAGCAATGCTGAACTTATGGAAAATGTATAATCTCTAGATTGTATTTCGTCTATCATTTCTTCTGGAGGTTGTTGTCCTAACAAACCAGTCATCCACTCAACAAATTCTAGCGCCACTTCTTTTTGAACTTCTTGAAGTTCTGGTGCAATAAAGTTTAACAGTACGAAATAGAAAACTGTGAAGAGAAAATTTGCCACAACGTATGTTAGGAATGCAGGCTTTAGAGCATCACCAAATGAAGTGTATTCCTGGCCTTCTTTGTCAGCCTTCACTGACTGTACCATCAAGTAGATGAACAAGATTGTTGTCACCCAAGATGCGATAGTCAAAGCCCACTTGGGGTTAATCAGATAGCATACAAGAGTTGCTGCAGCACCCGTTAAGCCAGCAATGACTCCGTTCTTAATAGCAGGATTTTCGAGAGTGAAAATTGGATTCATCTCATATTAAAATTTTATTAATCTCAAAGTTAAGGTTTTTCAACCACAGAGTACATCCTTGATGAAACCCTTGCAGCAGCTTTTAGCCAAGTGACATATCAGATCCAGGGGCTGGACGCTACTCTCAAATGATTTTGATTATTTATTAAAGACGGATACATGTTTTCCCTTGACCACTCCCAGCACAGTCCCTGTCAGGTTTTGATTTAAGAAGGGGTTGTTTTTGGACTTGGAGGCAAATTGACCATGACGGATTGTATGCTCCATTTCAGGATGGAATATGGTGATTTCTGCCTCGTTGTTTTTTTCAATCGTGGAGGCAGGGAGACCAAGTATACTTCGAGGTCCGGTAGACATGCCTCTCACCGTACCTTCTATTCCTCTTTGCCCAAGTCCTAGAAGAGCTGCTTGAAATGATGTCTGCAAATTACTAATTCCAAATTCGGCATAGGCAAATTCCAGCGATTTTCGCTCGAGGTCTACAGGCCGGTGATTGGATGTGATTGCATCGATAGTGCTATCTATTACTCCTTCGACCAATGCCTGGCGGTCTTCTTCCGTCCTTAGGGGTGGTAAGACTTTAAAATTTACATCGAAGTCCTGCACTTTGCTGCTTGTATAGGCCAGATTAAGCGAGGCCACAGATGTTGTAATATTCAGTCCTTCCTCCTTAGCCTGGCGTATCAGATTCAGGCTTTCTTTACAGGAAATATTATGTATGTGGAGTCTACTGCCACTGTAGCGCAGGATTTCGATATCCCGCTTTACCATCATAGTCTCTGCTATGCTGGGTATCCCTTGCAGCCCTAAAGAAACACTTACTTCTCCTTCATGTACCAATCCATTAGGTTTTAGCCCCTTCGCATATGGATGATTCATGATCATACCTCCAAATTGAGATACATATTCCAGTGCACGAAGAAGAAGACCTGGATTTTGTGTCGGGCGGATACCATCGGAGAATGCAATGGCTCCAGCATGATGCATATCAATCATTTCTGCCAAATCCTCTCCCTTACATCGAGAAGTCATGGCTCCAATGGGCAGTACATCTATCACTTCTTTTTCAGATCTACGTACGATATACTCGATTTCTGATTTGGATTGGAGTGAAGGTTCCGTATTAGGTAGAACGGCTACTCGGGTAAAACCTCCCAGTAAGGCTGCCTGACAAAGACTTTCCAGGGTTTCAATATGTTCCAGTCCGGGATCCCCTACGAAGGCTCCAATATCTACCCAACCCGGTGATATACAGGCACCTTTCCATTTGAGAGTTCTTACCTCTTCTGAGATTGTATTTCGAATAGCATGAATGACCCCATTCCTTATAAGTACATCTTTGGTCTGACCATGGTGAACAGAGGTAGGATCGATTATTTTTACCTGCTTTAGCAGTAATTGCATAAAGGCATTTTCTTCATTACACCGACCAGAAGCGAATGATCAGCGTCTCCAAAGCTAAGAAAAGCAAGGCTAAAATCAGACAGTATTTCCAGAGAATTATCCCACGGTCCTTATCCTGTATGTATTGTGATAGATTCGCCAATTGTGTATCAGAGACGATGTTTGCAAAATCAGCATAACGCGCAGAAATCTGATCTCCATTGAGGCAAACAGGATTACTTTCCAGCCGATTGCTGTTGAATGCTATTGTGCGAAGGGGTTCTTCCTCACGTAGGAAAACATCATAAAAGCCTGCTTCCTCTATTTGATCATACATATGTAGCATCACTCGCTTTCCGATAGCTTGCTGTCCAGGAATGAACGATGTTTCACCCTTTACTTTATAAACGACCTCATTGCCTGATGCCGTGTTTTCGATTTCAAGAATATTGTCAGCACCGATGGTGTAAGCAATCTGAGGTGCGGCGGAGGTAGAAAGTGCCATTTTATAGAGCATCGGGATGAAGACCTCCGCTTGTGTGGCAAGATTGTTCACATCCACATTGAGTGGACTGGCACAGAGATATACATGGCCTTTACCTCTCCGATATTTCGACAAAAAGACCCTTCCATCACGATAACCAAGTAAACGTTCCGAGCCGGTATTTTGACTCATGATCCGAAAATGTCCTTGTGTGGTGGGTAAGCGCAAATTTCTACGAGTGCTTTCAAATACGTCTCCAAAAATGAATTCATTGGTGTTGACATAGTTGACAGTGCTGGTAGTTGTATCCCAAGAGGAAATTTGTCCCGCCCTAATTTGAGATAAGAATGCGTTGTAGCTGGTCAGGTCTGCGTCTCGCGCAGGGAAAATCAAAACGTTACCACCTTCATCAATGTAAGATGCCAGTGCACTGGCGAGACCGGTGGTGACACTTCTCAGCTCATTTAAAAGTATCAAGTTGTACTGATTGAAGGAGGTATAATCGAGATTATCCGCGTTCCGGTTCGTGCTTTCGAAATGCTGTCTGCTGGCGAAAGCGGCAGTGAGAAAACGGTTGGGGCTATCTTGATTTACAATCAGTGTATTTATCTGCTGGCGAACTTCAAAAGATAGGTAGTATGTGTCATCAAATTGCACTGGGAAGTCGGTAATTTTGAGTTCTACCCGCTGATACCCGGGTGTGAGTACACTCACCAGTACCGTATCAATAACACTTGTACTGGGTCCGATATCCAACGACCCGACAGGTTTCACTTCTCCGTCTTGTCTGATTGTGAGTTGTACGTTTTCTGCAGATTGATTTGACCAGTTTCTGATCTTTACAAACAGTCGATTAGGTCGGTTCATCATCTGAACCGGAGCCTCAAACCATGCTGAGTCAATACTTACATTTTGTTCCACTACAGCTTGAAGTGGAATCAGATTGTACTCGAATAAGGTATCTGTCAGGTCAAAGTCCACAATGTTTTCCTGGAAATCACTGATGTAATAGATGATTTTATTTGGGTTAGGGTCACTTTCCAGCATTTGTTGTTGACGCACTAAAACCTGCGAGAGGCTATTCACCTCAGGTGTGAGTTCAATGTCATCGATCAAGGCCAGTGCCTGTTCCTTACCTAGCAGGCGCTGCTGACGCGCACTCATGTCATGCGAGATAATTTGAAACTGGTCTTCCAGATCGTAGGCGTTGATGATTTCTTCGGCTTTACGCTTGGCTTCGTCTAGCAGGGGAGCATCCTGACTCAGTGAAGCCATACTGTAGGAGTTGTCCACAAAGATGCTGACCAGTTTTTGACCTTTTTTGACTTCAGCACTTTGCTTGATGAAGGGTTGGGCGAAACCCAGAACCAAAAATAAAATTGCCAGGAGGCGACATAATAGAGTGAGAAGATTCTTCAGTCGGGACCGAATACTGGACTCTTCTTTCACCTCTTTGAGAAAGCGGACATTGGTAAACATCACTTTCTTGTATCGTCGAAAGTAAAATAGGTGAATGATCACCGGAATAGCCAGCGCTGCTAACGCACCAAGAAAAAGGGGGTATAAAAACTGCATAAGTTTGTAAAAATAGTAATGCCAGGCCTTTTTTCAACCCAAAGTTAGACATTGAGCAAGCACAGCCATTCTACAACGAATATCCTGACAGCTTCATTGCCGCTCTGTAGACAAATCAGAGACACTAATTGTTGCGCTCACTCGTACTTATTTCTTGCGCATGCGGTAGCGTTTATAGGCATACGTCGCTCCACCCAATATGACTATCGTTGCGATCACGACCAGAAATAAGTTGACTATTGATATCCTTTGGCGTAATACTGCCAGTAAAATAATGGCAATAAGTAGAACCGTCGGTAGCTCGTTGATCAGTCGGAATCGTTGTGATGATGTTTTGATCACCCCTTGATGCAGTCTGGTGATGGTTTTTCCACAGTAGAAATGATATCCGATTAATATTAGCACCAACGAGAGCTTGACGTGAAGCCAGGGTTGTTGCAAATAATCTGGTACCAGGATGAGCATGGTGATACCAGCAATCAGGGTCAGGACCATGGCTGGAGTGGTAATGATACGATAGAGCCGCATTTCCATCAGATGATACTGCTCCGTCAGGATGGATCGCGCAGGCTCTTCCTTTTCGAAAGCTTCTGCGTGATAAACAAATAGTCTTACGAGATAGAATAAGCCTGCAAACCACGCCACCATCGTGATGAGGTGTACTGCTTTAAATGATAGTAACGTCATGGTGCCATTGGTTTGAAAAAAAAAGGAGCAGACCAAGGTAATAGTATGGGGCGGAATAAAAAACAGTAAATTGGCATGCATTTCAAAGCTAGCAATCGATTGATTTCGATGCACCTTTTCAAACTTTCAATCTGAAGAATGAACAGAACTCTACTTCTATTGCCTGCTTTATTCCTGATGACTTTAGACTTATCAGCGCAAATGATCAGACCTAACAAGCCACTTAGTTTGATGGATGCCATGATATATCGCCAGGAAAACCTAGGTGCAGAAAAAGAACTTTCAGGCAGTGTACCTACCATACTACCACTGCAATCTAACTTTCTGGTAAGTGAAGAGATTATAGGTCAAAGCACGTATGACTTGCAGACCAATAGCAGCAGTCAAAGTCGTCTGATCGTGGGAGAGGATGGGGTGATCACTGCAGCCTGGATTCTCAGCAGATCTTTCATGGAAGACTATGCAGATCGAGGTACAGGCATCAACCAGCGCATAGATGGTGTCTGGAGTGCCATACCGGATATGAGGATAGAAGGCAGTCGGACGGGTTGGCCTTCGCTCATTCTATTGGGAGACAATTCATTGCATGTTACTGCCCATGGTAGTAGCAATCTCCTGCAGACGATGAAATATAATAATGGAGCATGGGTGTCCTCAGAGATTCCAAATGAGACGCCTTTTGGCCTGTTATGGCCGCGCTCGGCAGCGGGTGGTCCTGATGGTAATACGATACATGTCATCGGACTTACCACTCCCAGTGGTGCGCTTGGTGGGGAGGTCTATGAAGGTGTGGATGGTAATCTGCTGTATTACCGATCACTGGATGGAGGCGAAACATGGGATATAGCCGATCAGACTTTTGAAGGTGTCGATAGCTCAACGTATGCCTTCATCAGTGCGGATAATTATACGCTGGTGGCAAGAGATGAGACGATCGCTATGGTTGTTTTTGGAGAATGGGGAGATGTAGCACTATTTAAATCTACGGATAATGGAGCATCGTGGACCAAGACCGTCATTAATGATTTTCCGCTCGATGGATATGTGATCAATTCGGGATATACGATCGATGATATCCCAGAGGACCCTTTTGCACCAGACTCGCTGGCCATTTACACTTCAGATGGCAGTGGTGCAGCAGTGATTGATGCCATGGGTATGGTCCATGTGACATATGCAGATGCATATGTAATGGATGATGATACGTCTGACAATGTGAGTAGCTTTTTTCCGGGATGGTCTGGTATATCTTATTGGAATGAATCCATGACGGGTAATCCCCTTCTAGTGGGAGAACTCCTGGACGTGGATGGAAATGACACGATAGATATTGAGTTTGATGACATCCCCCGCTATGGCAATAGTACGATTACTTCGATGCCGACCATGGCGATTGATGATCAGGGAGGTATTTTTATCGTGTACTCAGCGGTATCCGAAGCAAATTATAATGAGTTGGACGAGCAAAACTATAGGCATCTGATCGCTATCAAATCAAATGATAACGGCCAGACCTGGAGCCCGGGCTATGATCTGATCAATCCCGAGCTTTCTGATCCAGAGTTTTACGAGTTTGTAGAGGCCGTTTACCCCACGGCCTATCCTTACATTGTTGATGATACCATGCATCTGATCTATCAACAGGATTTCATACCCGGTCATCGTTTTATTGATTCACTGGATGCCTTTGCCGACAACTTTATTGTGCATGTGCCTCTTGCCGTAGGTGACATACCTTCGGGAGACATTGTAGATGCAGAAGAGTTTACGTATGAAATACCGGTGAAGGTCTATCCGACGATCACTACGGATGATGTGCGGGTCGAATGGTCACTGATATCTGACACACCTATTGACGTCAGAGTTTTTGATGTCCTCGGTAATCTGGTTCTGGCTAAAAAAATCACAACATCGCATCCGAAAGTTCCACTGTCAGGGGTGGCTCCAGGGTCCTATTACCTTCGGTTTAGTTCAGAGGAAGGCTCTGCTCTTCGAAAAGTGATTAAGCACTAAATTTGGATTTATTGATTAGAACTTTGATATAAAGAGTGAAAGTCCTGTCCAATCTAAAATCTGGTTAAAGATTACACTAAGGTAATATGTGGGTCTCCATCGGGTACTACTTGATGAATCCTCCTTACGACGGGGATTTGTCGGTGATGATTCCCTTGAAAAAATCCTATTTTTCGTAATACAAGTTGCGCTAAAAAAGTGACTTTAGGCCGCACTCAAATCGAAATACAGTAGGAATGCACTGCAAGATTTCAGTAGATCACAAGGAAATCCTTATCGATTTTTTATGTAAGTCATTGGTCTATAGCTTCTTATATAGAGAATTCCATATTTTTTTATTATTGAAATCTCTGAATGATAGGCAAGTAGTGTGGAAATTTGAAAATTATTCGATTCAGGTAGGACATTTCTGATACTTAATACACAGTGATATGAAAAGCATCTTCAATAAGACATCACTTTTAGAAGATTTGAAAGCAGGAGGAATCAAGAGACAGCGCGCTATCGCAACGATATACAACGATGGTAAGCTGAAAAATCAGATTGTAGCTTTTGTAAGTAAGAATAGTGGAAGTCGAGATGAAGGTATTGACATATTTCACGAAGGTATTATCGCATTGGATGAAAACGTGCGAAATAACAAATATCGAGGAGATGGAAATCTCAGTGGCTATTTGTACTCCATCTGTCGCTATCTGTGGCTAAACAAAATAAAGCGGAATAAGCGAATGGAATACACGGAGGATGAAAGCAGACTGGATCAGGTTCAATATGAAAATCCTGAAACACTCTCCCTCGATGACGAGAAGAAGGAAGTGATAAGCGATCTGCTAAGCAGATTAGGAGAAAAGTGCAAATCGATTTTACAATTGTGGAAGCTGTCTTACAGCATGGAGGAAATAGCAGAGAAAGTGGGCCTTGATAATGCCGGAATAGCCCGGAGACAACGGTACAACTGCTATAAGAAACTGTTGAAGATTGTGGATCAAGAATCAGATTTGAAGAATTTTCTAAAAACAAGCTAAAATGAGCAATCAGGAAAAAATAGAAATGATCGAGCGCTATCTGGCAAATGATATGTCAGATGAGGAGCGAAGGGGATTTGAGGCGGAAGTCGATCAGGATAGTGATCTTGCCTCGGAGCTGGAACGAAGACAAACAGCCCACAAGGCACTTGATTTCCTCATCAGCGAGGATCTTCGCAGTGAGCTCAAGGCAATGGAGGCAAAGCAAGGCAAAGTCGTGACCATGAAGACCAAAAGGACTTCATATATATACAAGATGGCCATTGCTGCCAGCTTTTTAATACTTATCGCAGCATTCTTTATTTTCTCACCTCGAGGAATGACGGGGAGTCAGGCTGCTCTGGCCTATTATGAATCACCGGACTATAGTATGAGAGGATCTGCTGACCAGGCAATAGAGTTAACCAATGGTCTTACCGCCCTGGGGAATGGGGATTTTGAAGAGGCTATTTCGCAATTAAGTAGCATCACTCCTGATGCCGAACAATACATCAGTGCCACCTACTATCTGGCACATGCATACTTCCAGGATGAGCAGTATGGGCAGGCCCATGAACGATTCGAAATCGTAGCTAATAGTGGCGACATACGCTTTCTGGAGTCTGCAGAATGGAACCTTG
The DNA here is from genome assembly GCA_050298535.1 of Saprospiraceae bacterium. Taxonomy (GTDB): domain Bacteria; phylum Bacteroidota; class Bacteroidia; order Chitinophagales; family Saprospiraceae; genus JABDMH01. The sequence goes on along the minus strand of JBNKUI010000014.1, from coordinate 18,390 downwards.
TACTAAGCTGTCTGGCACAAGAAAACAAGACTTGTGAGCAAGAAATTGAAAAAATCACAAGTAACCCAGGACATCCTTACCATCAAAATACACTTATGGTTGTAGACAGATTAAAATAACCAAAAGTTAAAACCTAAAAAGTCATGAAAAATAGATCAATAATCACCCTGCTGATTGCTGTACTGGTGGCCCTTGGCACCCATGGAATGCAAGCCCAAGACAGTGATAAGGTGACTCAACGAAATACTGGAGTCCGAGTCAATAGAGCACCAATCGGTCTTCCCCAAAACGATCAGGAAAATGATCCTGAGCAAGAGTTTGAAGAAGAATTTGAAGAGCAATTTGAAGAGCAAAATAATGAACCGATATTTCTGGATCCTGAGGAAGAATTCCGACGTCAGGAGGAGCAGTATCGCAGAAGTGAAGCTGACTTTCTGAGGAGTGAGCGTGATAGAAAGCGATCTGATGTAGAATACACTTTCAATGAAATAGAACGCACTTTCAACTTCCGTGAATCGGGTGAAGCACTAAATTCTTTGGCATATAAGAATGTTGATAAAGCACTGTATGGATTTCTGCAGACCGATTTCATGCGAAGATTTCGAGACCTGAAATTTAATGCCGAGAATGAGGTGGGACGATTTAAGTCAATGTCTAGCCAGTTAGACCCCGAGCAAGTAGCCAGAGTGAAAAGTGCTTACACAAAAATAGCCCAGCAATTTAACCAGGAGCTAGAAGCTATCAAGCGAGATTTCCTGGATCGAAAAAAGATGAAGTTGATCAAAAACAACAAGGAGATGTATACGAATTCACTGAGGTATCGATTTCAGGAGTTGCAGGATGATTATTCACAGAATTTTCTACGTATCCTGGTTGAAACTACTGGTGATGACAGATATGCCTCAGCTACCCTAGCAGCCATATTTGGACTTATCCGATTGACCCGGGACATTACTAACTTCTTGTTGGAGGCAAAGCACAATGCCCGAATGATAAAGGAAGAGCACTTGAACCGGTTCTTGATTGAACCACATAGTTTCAAACCCTGGTATGAAGTGGAAATGATCAATGCAAATGCAGGATTTGGTGACTTTGATTCCGGGTATGATACTATGAATGAATCCGAATCGACGACTGATGGTGATTTTGAGGAAATGGTACCCTGGGAAGAAGAAAACAGTAGTGAATTGGAAATTGATCCTATAGGTAATTAGCCCAAATAGGTGATTTTCACCTTTCAGCAGCGCTGAAATTGGGCAAAGCTTAGAAAAAAGTCTGATTTTCGTGATCAGATGGTAACCATTAGTAATTCGAGGATATAAATTGATAGAAATGAGAAAGTCATCAATCATGAAAACTACTATCAGGACTGCCATACTTTTACTTAGTGTCCTATTCATACAGTCCGATATGATGGGACAAGTAGTGAATACCATTGATATCCATCTGAATATTCAGGAGAAAATAGGTAAGGAAATCACACCTATGTCTGACGCGACGCTCTCCATATCTGATATCGGTGAGATCCAAACTGACAGTGATGGCAAGTACAAGTTTACTTATCCGGTGAGAAATGATGTTGAGCCAAAGATTGCCATATCATTGAAATCCGAAGAACATCAAATGCTCAAACCACTGGATGGCTCTTTTGAACTGGATACTACGCAACAGGAATTGTTTGTTGAGTTTCTGGTAGTAAACATGGCGGAAGAAAGCCCTGAGTTTAAGAAGAGGATAGAGGAACTGGAAGGTCGTGTCAAAGCTCTACGCAATAAAAACCAGTTAACTTTAACTCAGCTTAATGCTCTCAACCAGACCCTCCTGGATACCATTATTTTCTTTGAACAAAACAGGCAAGAGCTAGAGTCGAAGATCGCAGACTATGAATCTCTAACATCCGAACAGCAAGCAGAGATATCACAACTTAAGGGGCAGATTACCACCCTGGAAGACCAGGTTGATCAACTCACCCGAGACCTCGAAGTGGCATTGGAAGAGCAATACCTGCGACAAAATGAACAGTTCAGAGAAATATCATCCAATCTATTGGCTTACCTAAGGAAAGCTAAGGATATAAGAGATCACATGCCATACATAGGTTCATACTACAGTTCTCCGTCGGGTTATCAAAACTATGATAAAGACATTCGGGGATATAATGAAGTATATGAATCTTTTGATAATAATCGACTAAGTTATTTGGAAGGTGTGGATCGGTATTGGGAAGACAAGACAATATCCAGAAAGCTGGAGGAGACCTTCTCTTTTCTTTCCAAATCAATACACCAAAGTCAAATACTGACGGTCGTCAGGGATATCAATACTGAATTGCATAAGCAGAAACCGAGAAAAGCGCAAAAAATTGCAACGATGTCGCACGAAGACATGGTTGTGAATATTCGAGCTCTCGAAAAGCAAGTAAATCGCATACTCACCCAAATGCGAAAAAGCATTTAAAAAATAAATAGTAGCATATTATTTCAATCTTGAGAAATCAACCAGAAATCATGAAAACACTTACACCAGTCCGAGTGATCATTCTCTTTGCGGTAGGCCTCATGTCCTGCAACCCTGATTGTGAATCATTATTGACCACAAACATTGCGGTGCCCCCCGGACCCTATCCGGAAGGCACGGAGCTAGCTATCAGAGCAAATCCCGCAGAAATACTGGATGGCAGGGAAATTCATTTATCATACAGAAGTAACAATGCCGTGAGGACAGACAGATTAGATGCGGAGTTCCGGGCTGAGTTAGGCGCCACGGTGGTGGAGATACCCTTTGGCGTCACTCCCGATGCCTCACTGCTTATCGATGATCCGGACTGTAGTGGCCAGTTGATACCGATCGGGGCTCAAACAGAGATTGTAGATCCGGCTTTCTTTCTGGACAATCCATTATTTGTGACTCCCACACCTCCATTGATTATTATTCCAACTCCACCGGTACAGGTACCTACCAATATCGTAAATGCCTGGTTTAGCCCCAATGATCGAAACTATTGTATTTGGTTCAATCCCGTGCAGGATACATTGCCAGATGGTACGATCATTGGCCTTCCGCAGCTCCTACCACCGGATTCACCCAATGGACAGGGTCCACGAAATGGTAGTGTAGAGTTGGCAGCAGGATGTAGCAATGTACCCGATTCTGACAATAAACTTTATCATGACAATCCAGTCACCGGCATTGTCGATGTTCCTAATAATTATATTCGAATTCGCATCGACCGGACCGCCAAAGGGCTTACGGTAGAGGAATACGAAGGAGAGCTAATCAGTGCAGACCAGATGCCTGCTGAGTACAACTCAGGGGGTGCCTGTAATCCAAGTGGAGAGCCAGAACCATTTTATATGCTGCTGACTTCGGTCCAGACCGGTCGCCAGCTTATCTTGTTTCACGTACTCTAGTTTCTAACCTCTAAATCTTGATTATGAATCTCTTAAGGGTTTTCATCATTGCTGGAGTATTGAATGCCTGTCATGCTTATATTGCGCAAGCTCAGAATTTTAGATATTCAGTCCCTGGTCTCGATACACTGGAAACAGGCTTTATCGTGCAGGGAACCGCTGCTAATGTCCTCCGAAGTGGACAGGCAGAAATCATTTCAAACAATTCGCTCAATTCGTACCAGATTGCGCTCCATGCAAATGGAGACAATTCTCCTGTGTTGGACCGTCTGAGAAGCACCTTGTTCACAGCAGATCTATTTGCATATTACGGGGTATCCACGACAGGGAAGTTTGACCTGGGAGTTCAGGTGAAATATGCAAGAAGCCGTCTTGACAATGCAGCGGCAAGTTCACCTTTCAAAGTTTTTTCAGGAGATACAAAAACTGAAGTAGCGGACCCTCTATTTCAACCCAGTGGCTCCACTGATCAGACATTTAGTGGGTTAGCCAGTGCGGGCCTTCGGTTCCGGTACAAGCCTTTTAATACCGTACCTTCCCTCATTATCAATGGTGGATATGCGTTGGCGACAGTCAAAGACTCCATAGCCCAGCGCCAATTGACGGCAGACCGGGATGTGGCAGACATTGGATTGACATTTTATCAGACAGTTACTGATCAATTCATGTTTTTCTTTACCGGACAGGCACTTGCATATATACCCAGTAGCGTCAGGGATGAGGCATTATATACAACCAGCCTGAGCCTGTACCTGGTGGGACGCACCAACAACAAGAAATGGTTGTTTTATCCCGGACTTTCCTACGGTCTAAGTTTTAAGCCTTCTGAGTTTGATGATAATGCATTGATCAAAACAACAAATTCGCTCTTTGCAATTGGAGGTGTTCAATATGCTCCCAATTCACGAGTAAACCTCTTTGCAACCGTGGGTTTCCCCCTGCAGATTGATCTCATAAATCCGTTGGTCGAAATTATACGACCATCCTATTCTCTATTTGGTTTGGGCTTCAGAGTGGCGGTGTTATAAACAATTTAAAGATGAACAGCCGACTTAGAAATATCCTCTTTCTGTTTATGTTACTTCTGGCTATTTGCATTGGTGTTGTCAAGTACTTGCAAAGTACACCTGCCACTACACCGTTGGATCAATGGTCAGGTGAGTGGAAGCTTTATTACTACTATAGCTCGGATACTAATCTCGTCTACACCGGTGAGTTGGTGGTGGGATCAGCAGATAGCTCCATACAGATGAGTGTATTGGCTCCCAAAAGTAACCGATCTGAAAATGTGCAGGTCACTGAGTGGTCTATCTCTGATGGGGGAGGACTTTCCGGAATCATTGTTCATGATTTGTATCGAATTCAGGGTGGACATCCTTCCGAATCATTCGCCTTGCATCTCACGGATGATCTATCCTTTGAAGGTACTGGCCGATGCGTGGAATTTTGTGCAGAAGGTACCCAGGGGGTAGAGATGATCTGGCGAGGTACCCGGGAACCAGTTCAGTAATCCTCATATTACATTGTAATTCAAAAACAAGGTTTCGGTAAGTATAAGAGATTCTGTATTTTCATCGATGCACCTTGGATCTGCCAACCAAGCGAAGATGAAAAAAAGAACCTTTCTAAAGACATCCGGCATTGCTATTGCCGGAAGCACCTTTCGATCTATGATTCCTCGATTTCAAAGTGATGTGGGAAAAAACTGGGCCGGTAACCTTACCTATTCTGCAAAGACACTTCATCAACCTAAATCAGTTGAAGAGGTGCAGGAAATCGTCAGTAAGGCTACTAATATTCGAACCTTGGGAACAAGGCACTCATTTTCCGCCATAGCGGATTGCCCAGCGGAGATGATCTCGAGTCGTAGTCTGAATCATATCTATGAAATAGACCGACAGCGGAAGCGAGTAACCATCGGTGCCGGAATTCGCTATGGGGAGTTGAGTCAATACCTGCAGAGATATGGATTCGCCCTACATAATCTCGCGTCCCTGCCGCATATCTCAGTAGCGGGTGCGGTAGCTACGGCGACACACGGCTCGGGAGATCAAAATGGCAATCTGGCCAGCATAGTCAAAGGAGTAGAATTTGTCAAAGCTGATGGATCCATCACCAAGCTTTATCCCGGCAATGATGATTTTCCAGGTGCCGTTGTGGGATTGGGAGCACTGGGAGTAGTCACTCGGCTAGTCCTGGAAATTCAACCCACATTCGAGGTGCGCCAGGACATACTGCTAGATTTACCTATTGAGTCAGCAAAGGAAAACTTCCATGAGATTTTTGCCAGTGGATATAGTGTCAGCTTTTTTACAGATTGGAGTGCTCCCTCTATCAATCAGGTATGGATCAAACGACGATCGGATAATGCATCGGACTTGACAGAATTCTATGGTGCAAAACCTGCTACCAGGAAAATGCACCCAATTGCTTCTGTATCTGCTGAGAATTGTACCGAGCAAATGGGCCAGGTTGGTCCCTGGCATGAACGGCTTCCACATTTCAAACTGGACTTTACACCAAGCAATGGTGATGAACTGCAATCAGAGTTTTTCGTACCCCGGGAAGTCGCCCCAGATGCCATGATGGCTCTTCAACGAATGGGTGATAAACTGACTCCCTTGCTCTACATTTCAGAAGTTCGCAGTATTGCAGGTGATGAATTTTGGATGAGTACCGCCTATGGTGGCGATCGTATTGCTTTTCACTTTACCTGGAAACCTGAATTGGAAGGAGTGCTGGCTATTTTGCCTGAACTTGAAGCCACCTTATCGGAATATGGAGTGAGACCGCACTGGGGCAAGATCTTTCACATGGAGGCTGATCAAATTGCTTCGGTATATCCCCGAATTGAAGACTTCAAATCACTTCTAAACAAGTATGATCCGGAGGGTAAATTCAGAAACGATTTTCTCACACAGAAGGTTTTCGGCGCTTAATTTCTCGCCTGATCAAAATCAAGGTAACTCCAACCATCAATAGGAATCCTGCCAGTAGGAGTGTAACCCAGGATTTGGATGCTGTGATTTCGACAGGGCTTACATCACCGATAGTCATAAAAGCAGACCAGTAGAAAGGGTGAGCGTATCTAAGTTCGCTATGATCAAGAAAATGAAGAATGGATTGACGAAGTGCCTCATGTTTAGGAAGTCCTTCTTTGAGACCCCGGAGAAAACCATTTACCAGATCTTTGGTCGTTCGATCATTGACATTCCACCGCGTAGCTATCAGACTTTCGGCTCCCGCATAGGTGAATGCTCTTGCCAGGCTAGCAATTCCCTCTCCTTCATACAGTTTTCCAGTGGCTGTTTCGCATGCACTTAGGATCACCACCCTGGCATTTGACCTGAGATTATAGATTTCTCGAGTATAAAGATATGTTTCGTCGTGAGTGGGTTGGTCTCCATTATCAGTAAAGGCAAGGAATGAAAAATCATCTCTATTGCGATTTGCCAGTCCGTGGGTAGCAAGGTGAATGACCTGGTACTTGTCATGCAGTTTCAAGAATCGTTCTTTGGTAGCCTGATCGTCGACATAGCGTTTTCCACCCATAAATTCATTTGCTTCAATGACCTCCTGGTCATTAAAGGCAAGCTCAGGGAGATCGGGATTGATAGATGGATCAAAAGATGGTGCAAATCCCAAATAAGATTTTAGCGAAATCTTATCAGTTTGCTGGTTGAGAGCATATAATGCACGTATCGAGTAGTTGTAACTTATAGGATGATCTTTGACGAGGTAATGAAGACTCTTTAGATCATCCACATCGGATGGGTAGGTTGAGATGAGTGCTTCAAATGGTATGAAATTGAGCGCACCATCCGGCACGACAATGAGATCATTTTTAATATGAGACTCAATCGGCTCAATCAAATATCTATACATGAGATGGGAGGCTCGATAATATCGGCCTATGTTTTGAGACAATTCTCGAGTACTTACGAGTTGAAAGTCATTTATACTTTGTAGAAGGCTGTCCTGATAAGCGTCAAATTCCAATGAGGTGCCTACCTGTCTCACCTGGAAGTCATCGTCATTTATTAAAAAGATTGACAAGTATGTAGGGCCATTGAAATAGGTGACGATGGATTGGTCATTGTCTAAGAGGTCCTGCTGAATGGATGCAATAGAGGGCACTGCAGTGGCGTATCGTAGATCAAAATACTTGGGGAAATCCTGGTTTAGTTCTTCAATTTCGTCCCGAAGTTCCCTGTTTGCCTGTAGAAGGTAAGATTTCAGCGAATCAATAGCCTCTGCTTGATCAAGGGTTCTTAGATACAGCTCTTTTTCAGCGAGACTAATTTGCAGTTCAATGTTTCGTATACTTTCAAGCCGACTATCCGGAATCCCGGCAAAAGTTTCCGCGTGGCTTCTTTGTAGCGCATCAAATAACAAGACTGCTTTGCTTTTTTCACTGTAGAAGAAAGCTTGGTGCCAGAACCGCTCTTCGTTCGTCATCTGATACAACATAAAAGCAGTCTCTATAGCTTCACTATAAATTGAATGACCAGCTCCTGCCAGATCTTGTTTGCTACCCAGAGACTCATATCTAAGTCGTAAGTAGTCCAGGAGTTTATCCAATTCCTCATAGTGTCGGGCGGCGGCTTCCAAATTCTCAATATCTCCTTCCTGGTCTCTGAAAATCATGACCTCCAGTTCAGCTTGCTGCCGTAGGGCTTCCAGATAGAGTAAATGATTATTGATACGACTGAGATCGGGCTCTTCAAGCATATCCTTTCCTAATGATCTTTCACAAGTTTGGAAAAGAGCCCTTGCCTCTTCGTATTTGCCGACAATCATATTATAGACAGCTAGATTATAATACGTTTGAGCGACCTCAGGGTGTATCTCTCCAAATATGCCGATGCGCATGCTGAGGGCCTCCTCGTAGTGCTGAAGACCTTTGCGTTCCTCACCGTTACTTAGGTATGCATTGGCAATATTATTATGGGCCAATGCTTTGTAGGGATGATCAGTTTTATACACTTGATTGTATATATCCAAAGCCCGTTCTGTGTAGGTGATCGCACGCTCAAACTGATACATTCGCATATAAGCACTTGCAGCATTGATTAAGACATCCGCCATGGCTGATTGATCAGGTGGCATTACACTGGAATATTGGTCTAATGCCCGGCTATATATGTCAAGAGCATCCTCAAACTGATCCTTTATCTCTAGGCAGAGACCTATATTGTTAAGGCTTTGTGCCAGGAGTTTGTGTGGAGGTGATAATTGACTTTCGCGAATCCTCTGACATTCAAAGTGATATTCTAAGGCTTTGTCTATATCACCCATGGCCTGATAGGCGATGCCCAGATTGTTGTAGGTATCTGCCGTTTTCAGTCCATCGCTACCATAGGTTTGCAAACGTATCAGAAGGGCGCTATCCAGTAGAAGTATAGCCTGATCATAGTTATTTAGAGTGAGGAGATAGTTTCCCAGTTTGTGAAGTAGATCGCTTTGGAGACCTGGGAATTTTCCAGGAATGCTATCTAACCGTTGTAGTGCCCGGGTGTACAAGCTTTGAGCGGATCGATATTGCCCCTGATCAAGGTTTATATCACCTAACATGGCAAGTGAAGCTATCTCACCCTGGGCCTCACCCTGGGCCTTAGCGATGCTATATAGATCTCTTGCTATACTGTCTGCTTTCTGATAGTCATCTATGTCCAGGGCCTTTTGAGCGCTTGCCAGTGAAGTGTCGAAATGCACCTGAGCAAATAATGCGCTTGAGGTACGAGTCAAGTTGACAATAATGAAGTATAAGAGAAGAAATCTTAAGAAATTTAAGCTTTTGAAGGACATTTCTTTGGCTGAAGACACTTAATACTGAATGCTTTGAACAAAGTAGACTAAATTTTTTACAATAACTTTATGCAGTACTTTGAAAAAACCGAATCGAAACCCATCCAAAGTACTGGTGTAACGAGATCCATAATGCAAAAGTACCTGACTATGAAACACTGGAATTTCTACATCACTCTAGCAGTACTCTTCACAGCAAATGTCGTAGCTGCACAAGATTATAGTCTCATCACCAATTGGGACTACATGCGTCAATTAGATAAATACGAGAAAATAAGAGATGTCATAGAAACCTCTAATGGATTTGTGATCGCAGTGGGCGAGACTATGGGTTCATCATTCGTTGATACCGATGGTTTGATCGTTGTACTGGATGCCGCAACAGGTGAGCAAATCACATGGAATAAGGCAGGTGGCTTTGATAATCAATCTTTCGCAAGTGTAGTTCAATTGTATGATGGCACTTTACTGGTTTCTGGATATAATGAAGATGTGTCTACAAAGAAGATTGGATGGATCGTCCAAATGGATGTAGAGGGTGAGATCATCGAAGAGTGGAAAACAACAGATCAGGATATCGAAATTGATGACCTGGTAATCAGTGAAGCCGGTACGATCATGGCGCTGGTTAAATCAGCGGATAAAGGATCTGTCCTACACGTGGTGAAATTTGATTTAGAGAATGGTATTAATGCTGTTGGATTTTCCTCTCCTTCAGAAGGATGGGTCACTGATATTGAGCCAGCAAGGGAGGATGAATTTATTCTGGTGGGCAGTACTTCAGCTAAGAATCGAAATTTTCCTTCACAAGCATGGGCCAGTTTGATTGATGCTAACGGTAAAGATCAATGGGGAGGACCTAAATTTTTTGGAGATCGATCAAATCAGGAAGCGTTAGGAGTTACCCGTGTATCAACTGGAGGGTTTGCAATTTCAGGTGCCAATAATGGAAAAGGAGCAGGAGCCTCTGATATGTGGTTAGTGCGCATTGATGATAAAGGAAACCTCATGTGGGACCAGGTCTATGGCGGAGAAGCCGGTGATGTCGCTTCAGATATAATTGAATTGGCAGGAGGTGGATTTGCTCTCCTTGGAAATACTTGGTCACACCTGCCTAGAGCCAAGAACTCAACTATGCAGGTAATTCTGGTGGATGAGTCAGGAACTCAGGTAGACCATGATATCATAAAGATCCATAATGGAGAAGGAGATGAAATGGCTTATAGTCTTACCGAATCCAATGTGACGGGTGATTTGGTTATGGTTGGGAACTCCGGACCACTGCGAGCTACTCGAAATTCTCTTACGTACCTCACATCGGTTTCATACAGAATTCAGGACCTTGAACTAGATGATCAGGAAGAGGAAGAGACTTTTGGAAGCATCAAATCCGGAGCTTTGAAAATGACGACTCCGGTATTTCATGATGATAATGCCAACAGTTATATCGAAGCGAACGAACGAGGATTTGTAAGCATGGAGGTGACTAATAATGGTGCGAAGACATTGAATAAGATAACCGTGGATGTAAAAGGAGACGCTTCCAGTAGCTTGAAGCACTGGGACAAGTTTTATGTAGGAACATTGAACCCCGGCGCCACCAAGACCGTAAGAATTCCTGTTTATGCGGGAGAAAATCCTCCAAAAGGTATGTGCGAATTGGACCTGGATTTGGTAGCCAATGGTACATATGCGGCCAGCCAGAAAGCAGTGATCAGCACAAACCAGCCTAATCCTGCCAATCTGGTGTTTAATCAACATCATTTTGAGCCAGGTCATGAGCCTGCTCCAGGAGAGCCCGTGACCTTGACCGTAGAAATGACTAACATAGGAGGTGCCTCCACAGATCCATTGATGGCAGAGTTCGATTTGCCGGCGGGTGTTACATCCAAGCGATCTGAGCGTATGGAAATTCCATCCATTGCCCCACAGGAAAAATATTCATTGGATTTTACATTCTCTTATGAGCCCACTTTTACAGAGCCTAATATTAAAATTGGATTTGAGACCAACTCTACAGAAACTGTAGTCGGTATCAAAAAATCGTTCACCCTACAGATCCCGAATAATACGGCCGTGGTTACTACGACCCCCATGACCACGGCACCAACCAGTGAAATTTTCTGGGTGAGTCATGATGTGGATGAATTCAGAAGAGTAGAGGTCAGTGATCGGAGCGTGGATGTGAAAGCCCTTGCTGTTTCGCAGTCAGGATTTGATAAAAAGAATTTCGCAGTGCTGATTAATGGTCGACGATCGCAAGGTCAAAAACTGGATGAATCAAGATTGACGCCTCCAAAGAATCACGTGGGAGGACGAATCCAGCAGACTTACGGTAATACGGTTCAACTGGCAGAGGGTGAAAATGAGGTGCAGATCGTGTATTATTCAGAAGATGGCAAAGATATACTGGCAAGAAGTACACCGCTACGATTTCAATATATACCAAAGGGTGCTCCCAGCCTCTATGTAGTGTCCATCGGAGTCAATCATGAAGATCTAAAATATACAACAAAGGATGCACAGGCATTTGCCGAAATGTATGCGCAATTGAGAGACGATAAAGGACGTGGATTTAAAAAGGTGGATGTTATTCAGTTACTTTCCGATCAGGAGACTACCGAAAACAATATTAAACGTGCTTTTCTCAATCTTTCACGAGATCGTCGCATCAAAGAAAATGACCTGGTAGTTGTATTTATCTCCTCACATGGAAAAGTATTGCAGAATGATCGATATGTATTGCTTCCTTCCGATTATGACCCACAATATGAAGAGCTCTCTACGATAGATTTTAATGAAGATATTTTGAAAAGACTGAGAAATGTAGATGGTAATAAGTTGGTCTTTATCGATGCTTGTCATAGTGGATCTGCCGGCAGTCGATCATTTAGTGATGCCGCCGCCAGTAAAGTGATGAGCGATTTAATTACGGCCACTGCCGGTATGGAGATCTTCGCCTCTTGTGGCGAAAATGAATTTTCGTATGAGGATGATCATTGGCAAAATGGTGCTTTTACCAAAGCAATCATCGAGGCCTTCGAAAATAAAGAGGTGGAAATAGATGGTAAAATGGTGAAGGCTGATATCTTCAAAGAAGAAAATGGTCAGCAGGTAGACGGAGAGGACGGGGTGATCACCATCGAGGAATTGAAGCGATTTGTTCAGCTACGAGTACCTTTCCTCGTGAAGTCTGTAAAAAATAAGCCACAAAATCCAATTAATAAATCATCACAATTACTTCCTAAAGACATGGGTATTTTTATGGTGAATAATTAATTGGAAGAGATCATCCAAAAATCGAATTTATTAAATACCATGCCTGTTAATCAGGTATGGTATTACTCATTTATTTTATACAGTATGCCTCGGTTTGTTAGGTTAGTTGTGCTTATTTTAATTCCTGTTCTTTTGCAGGCTCAGCCTGATGTCTCAGACGAAGAAACCCTGTTTAATTTTATCAGCAGCTGCGATGGATGTCATATAGTATTAGAAATGCCAATCGATTCGGTCGTAGAATATAAGTTGGAGGAAAAGGAATTTCTAGCCAAAATGTTTATTTCAAAAGAGGATATTCGAATTGATAGTTTTAAGCTTAAGGTGGGAGCTCGAGGAAATTTTCGACGGAAAGAATGTGCATTTCCACCCTTAAGACTTAATTTTTCTAAGAGTGCGCTTCGTGACCTCAGATGGGAAACCTTTGATCAGTATAAGTTGGTGACACATTGTACGTTTCATACGTATTCCGAGGTTGTGCTAATGAAGGAGTTTTTAGTATACCAGTTATATGAAGCGTTGACTGGCCTATCCTTTCGCACTCATCTATTTCCCATATCCTATGTCGATACGGATAGCGGTTATCATATGGAGTCTCTGGCTTTTATTATTGAAAACAGTACGGAGTTGTCACAGAGACTAAGACGTGAGAAGTGCGATTGTCCAGAAACACCTCCGGAAGCGCTAGACGCTTCGCAGGTGGAATTAGTTTCTCTCTTTCAGTATATGATAGGCAACAGGGATATTAGCCTGGAAAAAGCGCATAATGTATACATCCTGGCCGAAAAAGGAGCACGTAAGAGGGTGCCGGTACCTTATGACTTTGATTTTTCACGATTTGTAGATGCACCTTATGTTTTTGCATCTTCCGGATCAAGTCCTAAGAGAGTATACTTGGGTTATGAGGCAAATCAGAGGTTGATGCCGAGAGTAATATCAAAAATTCGTGCTAAAAGGAAAGAATTTACCGAAATTATCTCCTCTTTTGAGATGCTGCCTGAAGAGGAGAGGGAACGTTCCATTCGTTATCTTGATGAGTTTTATCAGGACCTGGAAGATCGTCAATATCAACTGGAATACATTCGCTAGTGGAATGTAACACTTATATGAGTAGTATAAATGGGAGTTATTTTGTATCAGGGCGCACTCGATTTAACTGTTACAGTCCACTAGTGCCTGCATACTTTCTTATCTTCCTGAGGCGTACCATATCAGATATACTACCTAAAAAATACAACTGTGAAGCGAAGAAGTTTTCTCAAACACACGATCGTGTCAGGGTCGGGTGCAGCGATTTATCCCTATGTACCAGGATTTTATTCGGCACCAGATACATGGTATGATCGCCCTATGCGATGGGCACAGCTGGTACTTGTGGAAAATGATCCTGGTAATTATGATCCTGATTTTTGGTTGGATTATTTTAAAAAAATCAAAGCAGATGCAGCATGCTTGAGTGGAGGAGGCGTTGTAGCGTATTATCCCACCGATGTACCATATCATCATCGAAGTAAATGGCTGGATGGCAAGGATGCCTTTGGTTATTTGGTGGAAGGCTGTCGCCGTATGGGAATGTCGGTCATCGCTCGTACAGATCCCCATGCCTGTTGGGACGATGTCTATAATGATCATCCCGATTGGGTCCAAACGGAAAAGGATGGAGCATTGCGCAGGCATTGGTCCAATAAAGAATTATGGGTGACTTGTGCCTTAGGTCCCTACAATTTCGAATTTATGGATAGGGTACATCGAGAGGTCATGGAACGCTTCGAAATTGATGGAATATTTTCAAATCGATGGGCAGGCCATGGGGTCTGCTATTGCAAGCATTGTCAATCAAACTTCCGATCGTATGCAGGGATGGAACTACCGGAGAATACAGAAAGACTTGATCCGGTATATCAGAAATGGACGGAGTGGCGGATTGAAAGATTGCGTGAGCTATGGGTACTCTGGGATTCAACCATCCAGGATGTAAAATCTACTTCACGATTCATACCCAACGGATTTCCAGATCGTATTGTCACTGGTGAAAAATCAGATATCTTCTTTACTGATCACCAGGCTCGCAGAGGACTTACCGCACCCTGGGATAATGGAAAGCGGGCTAAAGAACTGCGTGCTACCATGGGCATGAAGCCGCTGGGAGGTATTTTCAGTGTGGGAATAGAAGAAGAATACCGATGGAAAGATTCGGTGCAGACTGAAGCTGAAATAAGGATTTGGGCTAGTGAATGTATTGCGCACAATATGCGATTGTGGTTTGTGAAGTTTGGAGGTGTGATTTACGATGAACGATGGTTGCCCGTGGTTCAGGATATTTACGAATTTGCTGCAAAGCATGAAAAATATTTGCGCAATAAGGCACCTCTGGCGGACATAGGGGTCGTATATTCAGAGCAGACCAGCAGACGATATGGAGGTGAGGAGTGGCAACATCATTACGGGCATCATGCTGAGGGTATGTACCATGCTCTGGTAGAAGCCCGGATCCCCTTTGAGATGGTCAATGACCACTTATTGGATCCCGACCATCTTAGCTCCTTCAAGTTGTTGATTTTGCCCAATATTGCTGCTCTTTCTGATCATCAATGCCAGCAGATATATGATTTCGTGGAGCAGGGTGGAAGTGTTGTAGCCACATTTGAGACCTCACTCTATGATGAGCAGGGTGACAAGCGAGATGACTTTGGGCTTAAGAACTTGTTTCAGGTAAGTACCAATGGTACTGTGGAGGGTCCCATGAAGAATTCATATTTGCAACTAAAGGCCGATGATAAGGGAGAATATCACCCAATTCTGGAAGGCCTGGAGGATGCAAACCGCATCATTAATGGTATATACCGCCTGGATACACGTCCTCTGGGTGATTTTCCCGAACCCGTTACGTTGATTCCTTCCTATCCGGATCTACCGATGGAACATGTATACCCGCGGACGGAAGAAACACACCAACGTGAGGTCTACCTCCAGGAAAAAGGTAATAGTCGAGTGGCCTTTATCCCCTGGGATATTGACCGTACTTTCTGGGATATTTTGGCAAGGGATCATGGCCTGTTACTGGCCAACATCGTGCGATGGGCAGCCAAAGATGACCTGCCTGTAAGAGTGGAAGGAGCCGGTGTGGTAGATATCAGCACCTGGATGCAGGAAGATAGTATGACCGTACATTTGGTAAATCTCACCAATCCCATGATGCTTAAGGGCCCATATCGAGAACTTATACCATTATCATCCCAAAGAGTTACAGTACAGATCCCAGAGGGCAGGGAAATTCGAACTGTCAAATTGCTGAAAGCCAATGAAATTGTAGCATATAAACTGAATGATGGGGCGATAAACCTGGAAGTACCCTCAGTGCTGGATCATGAGATCGTAGCAATAGACTTTGTTTAAGGAAATTTAATCCTTTCCAATTTATGGTTGTAAACTATAATGTGTAACTTTATTGATCTCAATTTATTAACTAAACAAACTATCATCAGATGAGCAAATTAGATGAGAAAGTAGCTGCCTACTCCAAAGAAATGACCAAACTAGGCATTCCCGTAGATGGGACACTCTTAAGAGCTGTCACAAAGGGATGCGGACCTTCTATCTATAACAGAGACTCTGAGACTGTATCTGCTTCTGACAAAGCTGAATTAGAACGTGTGAAGAAAAACTTCATGCAAAAGAAATTGGGCTTATCAGGCGATGACCTCGATGCCGGCATTGCCCACGCTATTGAAAAGATCGGCAAGAGCAATCGTAATAAGTACCGGGCCATCTTCTACTATCTAATAGTTAAGAAATTTGGCAAAGAATCCATTTATAGTTAGCAGATTGTTTTAACCGCTAAATGAAAACCAGGGCATCCGGAGCAATTCGGATGCTTTTTTTATTGTGCTTAGCCAAGCTTGAGTGAGTACAAAGATTTTTCTCTCATATTCAAATACCATCATTCCATTTCTTACTATCTTGCGCACCCACTTCCAAGATGCCGCAGTGGTGGAACTGGTAGACACGCACGTTTCAGGGGCGTGTGCTCGAAAGGGCGTGGGGGTTCGACTCCCCCCTGCGGCACTTACTTTTCCTCTCTTTGGGATCAATTTTTATTTTATCTAGAAGAATTTTCGGGCAGTATTTATCATTGTAATATGCTGATTATCAATGCAATGAGCCTGTACAAGCTAAGAATAAATTTTCTTAAAATGTTAAGAAAGTGTTAATAAAATGAAGACGTGAGGACAAAAGTTGAGTGAGATTGACAGTAAGATGTAACCATTAATTCAAACATTTTCTATATCAATCAAAACTTAAAATCATGAAAAAAATCATCATCCTCCCGATAATCATGTTCTTGATAGCTACAGTAAGTTCATTTGCGGGCAATTGTAAGTGGGACTCCTATTTTAAGTATCCCAAGAATGGCCAGACTTTTCAGGAAGGCAAAGACATCTACACCCTTATTTATCCCAAGTATAAGGAACATATCTCTTACATGGAGTTGTATATCAATGGAAAGTACATCCGAAAAGAGAGCTCTTATCCATTTGAGTGGTGTAAAGGAAGTGGCAACAGCGATCACTACTTGCGCAACATGAAGCCTGGCACATATAAACTCAAAGCGAAGATTAAGGACAAGTGCGGCAATGTAAACTACATATACTGTACCTTTTATGTGAAAGGTGGCGGTGGTAACGGTGGGGGAAACTACTGCAAATTTAACAATCCATTATATGATCTACCCTGGTTGAAAGACATACACAAGAAATTCCCGAACTACACGATCTGCATGTATAAGAAAAATGGAAAAGTTCTTTTCAAAGTATATCCATGCGGACAGAGTCACTACACAGTATATTGGTATGATTGCGAGGGACACATGATTTGCAAGACTACTAATGGATCATCCTCCAGCAGCGTGCACGGAGCGCAGTTATACAAGTGCTACTACAAAGGTTGTAATGGTGGCGGCGGCAACACTGGCGGGGGAACCTGCGAAAGCAAGGGGTGGTTTAAATACCCGAAGAACAATGGCACGTATCGTTATGGAAGTGATGTTTATGTCCGATTTGATGTGGCAAAGTATCAAGATGTAGCCTATGTAGAGTTATATGTAAACGGAAAGTTTATAAGAAAGGAGACATCTTATCCATATGAATGGTGCAAAGGCACTGGAAATAGTGATGGATATCTTCGAAATCTAAAGCGTGGAACTTACAACCTAAAGGCTCGCATTAAGACGAAATGTGGAGATTCTACAGAGTACCATGCAAAATTCTATGTCCGATAAGAAATCCGGGTCCTTCCATCATATATCAAAGACCTCTCTGGTAATAGGGAGGTCTTTTTCATTTCTAGTAGTAGTGCGGATACCCTTTGAGATAGCTGTTGAATGAACAATGATGTAGTCCATCTAGAATCGCAGCAAATACACTTGGAGGATATCTTGAAATCGCAGAGTTTTCTTCAGTACGGGAATGGCTAAGTTATGGTGGCAAATAGTCCGTGCATCACTTACTTTCCTCTCTTTTGGATCGATTTTCATTTATAAAGAACATTTTTCAGACAGCATTTATGATTATAATATTCTGATTATCAATGGAATATACCTATATCAGTTAGGAATCAATTTCATTAAAATATTAAGAAAGTGTTAATGAAATAGGGATGTGAGGACAAAAGTTGAGTGAGATTGACAGTAAGATGTAACCAATTAATTCAAACAGTTTTAAAAACAATCTAAACTCAATACATCATGAAAAAAATCATCATCCTCCCGATAATAATGTTCTTGATAGCTACAGTAAGTTCATTTGCGGGCAATTGTAAGTGGGACTCCTATTTTAAATATCCCCAGAATGGCCAGACTTTTCAGGAAGGCAAAGACATCTACACCCTTATTTATCCC
>JBNKUI010000013.1:0-6392 GCA_050298535.1 Saprospiraceae bacterium | reverse complement strand
CCCTAGGTTTTCGCCTAAAATGCCCCACTTGGTTTTCGGTCAGTTATCAACACATACAATGTTAGTTTAACAAAGAAAAAGAAGCAAAAAGAAAGATATATATGATGATAATAACTATATATCAATTTATTGATCTTTACTAATCTAAAGGTTTTTCGCAGAGTAGCGAGTAACCTTCGCCAGAAGCTTCGGTTCCCACGGAGGGTTAGGGGTTAGTGCAGGTAAAAACGTCCCACCCACTTACACTCAAACCCACACCCACTCGAAAAAAGCCTACCTCGAAACAATCACCACCCAGTCTTCACTCGCATCGGACGGGGGATTTCCAATGGCTACCTCCTCGCCTCCCGTTACGCTTTCGACCGAGCCTTTGAGATGGCTTTCACCCGTGCGGGGATTAAACCAGGACACATAGAAAACTCCCTCCTGATCACTCAGATCCAGGGATGTTGTTGACGTATATGCCAGATAAATCAAATAATGCTGTCCCTCTTTGGCCAGGCAAAATTTGTCCTTCTCATCATTCGGATTGCCAATCAGATCATTGCGGTTTTTCATTTTCCAGAAGGGCAAGCCACTTTGATCAAAGAAATCAATGGCGATCTTACAGTAATCCCACGATCGGTCACGACTGCGAAAGTCCTGGCACACCAGGTCATTCTGGGGAAGTCTATATCCAAAGTAATATTCCACCCCCGCACCACCAGCCATCAGATTAGCCCAAAGCGTCTGCTTACGTATATCGTGGATATCGTAGCTGATCGTATTCACATCATAGCCCTCGTATCCGGGATCGGGAGGTACCCCTTCTGAAGCAGATCCCTGCTCATCATTGGCCACGACCCAGGGCTTTCCGATCATATCAGATGCTCTCACCCACTGCAAGGTGCGATGATGCACAGCATCCCAATGATTCTGAAGAGAAGCACCCGTAAGTACTGACTGATCCCCCAACAATGCAGGATATACTGCATCCTGCTGATTCGGGTAGGTGTGAATAACAATATGGTGATCATAGGGATCCATCGCGTGGATATAGGCTGCCATATCTCTTCGATCCGCGACCGTCTGCGTATTTTCTTCACCCAGATTCCAGTTGAGCGCTAGCTGATAACCGTATCGGGCAATGAGTTCGCGGAGGTACAATCTGCGCTCGGGTCCATCATCTCCCCCGTCCAGTGACTCGGGAACGGATGTTACGTTTCCGCGCGTATTATCATCATTTTCGTTCTCCTGGAGTTTGAAGTGTAAATAAAGACCCCTAGCCTGGGCATGATCCATCACAATCTGCCATTGATCCAGTTTGGAACAATCATAGTGAAACTTCTTGTCGTGCTGGACGAAAGGCCAAACATTGTAACCATCACCCCCTGCATTATAGGTGAGAAATGAAAAAGCATTCGCCCCTTTATTGGAAAGGTAATTGAGTGCGCCGATCAGACCTTTGCCCTTACCTCCCTGCCATACAGGATCCCCTTCATTCCAGTCCTGTTCGTGCTTTTCCCAGGTTTTCAGATCAGTCTTCAAAGTGTACGTTGCATCAAAATCTTCGTAGGCCAATAGCGTCTCTGGCGCATCGGATCCTGCTTTGAAGAAATACGATTTATCTCCCTGAAATTGCAGGTAATGTCCACCTACATAGGCCAGTCTTCCCCGGGATCGAAAATCACGACCTTCTTTATCAGTAGCACTAATGGAGAATTGTCCACGGATGCCATGATAGGGCTCTACTTCAGTCGTCCAGGGTACGTGTGTGAGAGCAGCCATTTTTCCTTTCTCAAAATGGATCTCATAGCTCCAAACACCCGTCTTATCCGGACTTAAATGGGCTCGCCAGACGGTTCCATGGTCGGCACTACTTTCCGAGGCATTGCCATCGGCTGCGAAATATCCCGGTACTGTGTAGACGGGCGATCCGGATTCGTGCCGGAAGACCACCCTCATATTGTAATCCGTGAAAGGATTTGGCTCATTGTCCAATTCATGGGCAAATGGCCCCTGGAGGCTCAATGTCACTTTGTGCCACTGTTTTAATTCACCCGAGAGCACTACCTGACCATCTCCATCTGGACTTCGATCCGCTACATCGCTAAACTCCAAATTGGGGGCATCTTTTTCTTCCTCCTGGGGACCTTGTTCCGCTACATTCTGCTTAGTTGAAAAGCCTCGCAAATACTGCAGCAAATCTCTTCCACTACCGACAGGAGTGAACGCAATACCACCCCAACGTGCCCGGCTAAATTCAGCACCGTCTGTACCCACTGCGGCATGTACTGTGATTTTATCTCCTTTTTTCAGTGGAATATTTTCCCATAAATCCACATATCTCACCCCTTCTTCAAAACTATGCATACTCAGAGGTACCGTAAAAGAACTGACTTCTTCTCCATTTACAGATACCCTATATTTTGACTGTCCATTATTTTCACCCACCCCCAAAAAAACCACGTCATAACTACCATCCGGATGCGAAAAGATATTGCTGGCCTCCGCTTCCTTATGCTCTTCCGGATTAATGGCTAACCACTGCTGGTCCTGATAGAAATCTGTCGACACTACAGGAAAATGCTGGGCCCGCATTAACTTGACACCCTGGCCGAAGGATAATACGGTGTTATAAATATCCCTTTTCACTACCGGATTACTGGCTACCAGAGGAGGTTCTGATGGCAACGATCCAGCCTTCAACTTAATGGTCGGCAGGTTATTTTCTGAAGGAATAAACATTTTGTCATTAGTCAACAAAAATTGATCAAATTCAAAACCATCTTCCCGCATCGAAAACATGATTTCATGCAGACCTTTTTTCTTTATATCAAGAAAAATAAGGTAAGGTTCTCCGCAATGAACCTCCTCCGTGCGCTGCTTACTGGCCCAGGTCCAGGCATTCTTTCCTTCACACCACTGCATGCGCTGTCCGCTTTCCGGCCATGCACCGTCCAATCCAACATGTACGCCATTATCTTCGGTGCCAGTCGAATATGCGCGTACATGTACATAATATCTTCCGGGATTATTGAAATAGGCTTTGTAATAAACCACCGCCATTTCGCCGGGAGTATTCGAAAAATTAAGGCCCCGAATTATTTCATCATCATGCGTGGTACGGGTATCCGGCAGCACTTCCAGGTAGGCATTTCCACCCGCTCCGGTCGGGTGCGGACCATCGGCATCACCCCACACTTTTGCCAGATCATTCGCACTCTGACGATGCCAGGCCCGAATCGATTGGTCGGTTTGTTTGTAAAAATGCTCGGCTTCGATCCTGAGCATGCCATTTTGCTCCTCAAAAATCACCTCTTCACCGACGAATGGTGTATCCTTCTGAGCCAATGTAAAAGCACTCCACATCAACAGAGCGGAGAAAAGCAGTATTAATTGTTTCATAGCAGCCGTTATTTTTTCATTGAATAGCGATTTACGAGCAGAGTCGGAACTAACCCAAGTGTATTTTATCGATCCTTCAAAATATTTATTTCTTTTCGTTGGGCACTGCTTTCATAAATAGCTTCCTGCACTTGAAGGTTTTTGAGATATTCAGTAGCATCCGTTTCGAAGGGTAGATTATTTTTTATGCAATGCACAAAATGTCTTTGTGTTGCATAGACACAGTCGCTGGCAAAATTCTTGTTCTCGTGTTTGTATTCTATTTCCTTTTCTTCTTCTCCCAGAAGCTGAACTGTCAATCTCCCATCATAGTACAGTCGGATACTACCCTTATTTCCTTCGACCAGGGTCCTTCCAAACGTATAGCGGGGATCCGGATAATTCGGCTCGTTATATCGGTTACCATCCAGGACACCTTGCGTACCGTTTTCAAAATCAAACAACACCAAGGCACAGTCCTCCCCGGCTATAACACCATTTAATTTTCGCAGCCGGGCATATACGCTGGATATTTCTCCCATTAAAAATCGAAAGACATCGATATAATGGATTCCGGTTTCATAAATAAAAAGTCGCGGCATGGTCTGAAAATAAGGCTGCCGGTCCAGGTATGCATCATCACCCCAGCCATCCCCGGTACGTATCTGCAGACGAATGGTATGGATGGTATCACCAATGATATCCCCATCCAATAATTCCTTCATTTTTCTATACCAGGGCTGAAATCGAAAATTCTCATGCACCATCAGACGTACGCCTCCAGACAGTGCTAAGGCAGCCATTTCCTGTGCTTCCTGCAGGGTAGGTGCCAGGGGTTTCTGACAAATTATATCCTTGCCTTCGGCTATTATTTTTTTACAGAGCTCCAGATGCGTTGATGGGGGAGTAATAATATCGATAGCATCGAGATCCGGAATTTTTAATAAATCGTCAACATTACCGACCGTATGCTTTACACCAAATTCCTCTGCAAGGCTTTGGGCCTTTTTCGCATCGCTATCACAAATGGCTACCAACTCGACATCCGACATGCGAGT
This sequence comes from Saprospiraceae bacterium, assembly GCA_050298535.1. Taxonomy (GTDB): domain Bacteria; phylum Bacteroidota; class Bacteroidia; order Chitinophagales; family Saprospiraceae; genus JABDMH01. The sequence continues at coordinate 1,968 of JBNKUI010000013.1, read as the reverse complement.
CCAGGCCTCCACGTGAAATCGCGCAAAATATCCAGCACCAATACAAGCTATTTTCATAAAATACTTTTGTATTAAACATCTATCAGCGAAAGCCTACGCTTAATAGGCTAACCCTTCATCCGCTTTTACCCGCCACCACATGATGACCGCCAGTACATTTAATAAGGCCGCCACGTAAAAAAAATAATCCACTGATCCGGTCCAACCGGTCAAATACGGAAAAGCCAATGCAGTGAGGAAGGATCCGATATTACCTGCCATATTCATAAAACCGGAAATTGCACCTGAATTCCTTTTCCCAATATCCACGCAAAGAGACCATGAGGGAGGTAGTGTCATGTCCGCGCCCAGGATGGCAATACTCAACATAAAAACGGCACCCAAAGGTGAATTCATATATACACTGCCGATCATTCCAAAGGCGGCTAATATAAATCCGATCATAGCCGGTAGTCGACGAGATTTATTCCAATCTCCTTTTTTATAAATAGCATCCACCAAGCCTCCGGCTACCCAATTTCCCACGGCCCCAGCGATAAATGGTGCGATCGCATACCAGCTGGCTTCCATCGCCTCCAGGTTGTATTTGCTTTTTAAATGGGGAAATAACCAGGTGAGCGCAAAAAAGAAAGTGAAATTGCTGCAGAAATACTGTACAACGGCCGACCACAGGTTTTTCGAATGCTTCATTTGCCCCCACGAAAGCGCTGATTCGTTTGTTTCAACCACCTCCTGCCGGGTAGATAATATCTCTTTCTTTTCCTGATCCGACAACCGGGGATGATCTTCCGGTCGATCCCGAAATGCTAACCACCATATTGCCGCCCAACCGATACCGATGATTCCCAGAATGACAAAGGATGTTCGCCATCCATAATCTGTGATAAGCCATGCCACAAAGGGAAGGGCAAATGCAGCCCCCAGTCGGGATCCCGAAAAATTTAAACCCGTGATTATTCCACGCTCTTTAATAGGAAACCAACTAAATATAGCGCGAGACATACTGGGAAACGCGCCGGCTTCTCCCGCGCCAAAAAGAAACCGGATAATCAGAAGTGAAACAAAATTCCAGGCCGCTCCCGTCACGGCTGTCAGCACCGACCAAAAGGTAACAATAGAGGTCAACACTTTGCGTGGGCCAAATCGATCGGCCATCATACCACTCGGCACCTGCAGCAGCGCATAACCCAATGCAAAAGAAGATAGCACCCACCCCATCGCTTTGTCACTAATATTCAAATCACCGGCGATCGGATCCTTTGCCACCGAAATACAAATGCGATCGATATATAATAATAATGCCAACAAAAACATGCCCAAGGCCACGAAATATCTTCCTTTCATAGTGTATTTGTTGTCATCATTTTTAAATAATTAAAATCAAGTGTCACAGGCGGTCAACTTTTTGCAGTCCCGATGATATCTATCGGGAGGTCAATCCCGATAATGCAACACTAAATGCTTTTTCGCTATGGCCTATAAACTTGCTATATCTTTCTGTCCATTCTACTTACAACATCTCTATTAATCTCATTTCCCTTTATCATTCTATTTCTCTAATCAAGTGCCTCCGGCGGCCAACTTTTTGCAGAAAAAGTTGGTCAATCCCGATAATTATCGGGATGCCAGCTGTCAGCCTTGATCGGTCACACTAAATGTCTTTACGCTATACCCTATAAACTCGCTGCATCTTTCTGTCTTTTCTCGATGTTACCAGGTTATTCATTCTCACTACCTTGCTCCTATCTTTTCTTTGGCTCATACAGTATAGGCTATGGCCGCTCCAAGACATAAGTGCAACGATAGTGCTTTATCTCCAAAGAGCCTTACATCAATTTCGGTCTCTTTTGCCCGCTCTCTTTGTTGCTCCGCTCTTCCGTAGCTATGGCTATGGTCGATTGTCGCGCCTCGACAGCGACCAAAACAGCCTCGAAATTTCTGGCAAATCCCTTTGAGACAAAGCACTCG
>JBNKUI010000012.1:0-2003 GCA_050298535.1 Saprospiraceae bacterium | reverse complement strand
TCAACCATGATCGAATGTGTCCTGGAAAATCGCTTCCATTATTTCTTCGTGGCCAAACCCACCAGCCACACTTATATGATGGAATGGCTCGATACCTATGATCAACTCCATGAAAATGATCGGAGACATCGTCAGAGGGTAATTTAATTATTTTGGGTTTAAGATACTCATTCATCTGCCAAATCATTTTGATTAGCTTCCACGTTTTCATAATCATTGGACAGTTTTCAACAAAGTCAGGTCATAGCCTGAATAAGCACATAAATTGACGCTTTGTAGCCCACCAGTATCACAATCAACAAACATTATCGTATCTGCTTTTGAAAGCCTTTTTTCAATGGATTCAATCGTTGCCATAGCATCAATTATCCATTTGTCTTTTTCAAACAGCGCATCGTGCTTAGCGTTAAACTCCTCAACCGGAGTTGGCCCCCAACCGGGATTCCATTGAAGCTTATCAAATTGATAAACAGGCAGCCCCTTCGCGATGCTTAATTTTTTACAAAGAGTGCTCTTGCCCACCCCCACATTGCCTAGTACTACGACTTTTGTCATGTATCGTCTTTTGCTTAAGGCATGTGTAATTTGCATGCAAAGCGGTGTGTCTTGGGATAATATTTCGAGAACCATACTCCAAAATGTCCAAAATGCGTAGTTTTGGCGTTAAGTAGACACCCTTGCTATATTTTAGATGCAAATATACGTGCAATTTTCTTAGCCTCACCCAGCCTGTCAATTGAATTTCCGGAAGGAGTTACATTAGAAGCAAAAGCCACCACAATTTGCAGCTCAGAATATATTAGAAGAAACGAATATCCACCAACACTTTTCCCCCCATGGTGCAGATACCGCCCTAGATCGTCTCGTCCTACCCTAAACCCCAATGCATAGTTTTCAGGGTTCATATCACCACTGCTTAGAGCAACAGGTGTCCACATGATCTTTTTTGAAGCCGGACTTAACAATGCATCCTTTAAAAGCGCGTTGGCAAAGTGCACCATGTCAGAGGGAGTCGATAGATAACCACCACCTGCATATTTATAACTTGAATTTACACTAGGCGATCGATAAAGAGATTTTCCAACTTGGAGATAGGGCGTTGCTATGTTTTTATTTGGTGATTTACGATTTTTATCTAACTCCGTAGATTTCATTCCGGCAGGTAAAAATACCTCCTTATACATAATATTTTCAAAAGCAATGGAATAAGCTTCTTCCATTGCCAGCGAGAGCAAGGTATACCCGTAAGTGCTGTAGTTAAACCCTTCTCCAGGTAAGAATAGCAAAGCATCGTTTTCTACTATGGAAGCTGCTTCTCGAGTAGAGGCATACTCTTTAGTACTAAAATGTTCAGTTAGTTGGTTGATATAGTGTCGGACTCCGCTTTGGTGTGTCATTAGTTGCTTGATTGTAAAATCAGAATTTTGCGGAGGGAAGTCTGTAACATAGGTGCCAAACGCGTTATCTATATTGATGATTTTCTTTTCTTGCATCCTCATTACGGCAGTTGCTGTCATTGGCTTTGAGATGCTTCCAATTCTATACTCTGTGTTTTGCTTGGCCAAAATCCCGCTCTTGAGTTCTGAATAACCTATCACACCTTCCCACACAATTTCTCCGTGAACACCGACGGAAATTGAAATTGATGGAACTAATTTATTTCGGTATACATCTTCCAACCATTTCTCTGTTAGAGTTGCACTATCCCTATATTTTTCTTCATACAGTACAGATATAGGTTGAATATTTTTGGTGGGCCTATCAACTTTTATCGAGAATAAATAGCCGACGAGCAGGGCAGCCAAAACGACTATTATAATTAGCAATCCAATAAATATTCTCTTGATCATGATCCATCCCTATTGACATCCTCCTCTCCCTAAAGGGAGAGGATTCCCGCTAGTCAAATGACCGCAGGTTCGAACCCATCGCTGAGCTTTCCGGTTCCTGCTTCACAGAGTTTGGCAACCCAATGCTCTCCACAGGCTAACAAGCGGTGTCCC
>JBNKUI010000011.1:0-66420 GCA_050298535.1 Saprospiraceae bacterium | reverse complement strand
CCTTTCAGCCCCAGGTCACGAATGGTTTCTCCGATCTGTTGCTTCCGCAAAAACTTAATGATTCTACCTCCCAGCAGCATGGAGATCACTAGAGAAAGTATAATGGCCAGTCCTGCCCTGAATGAAATATACTGGAATAGACCCGCACCTGGTATGTCGTATTTTTCCTGGAGAAGAGCAAAGATATGGTAGAGCATAAGTCGCTATTGAGAGTTTATGCTGAAATGTAATAAATCCCTGTGCTTTTTCCTTTTCATGATCACTTTCGGTATTTAGTCGGTTTGTAGACACATTTTGATTTGCTCCCTGTCATCGAAATGAATACGCTCACCTTTAATTTCCTGGTAGTTTTCATGCCCTTTTCCGGCAACCAGAATCAACGCATTTGCCGGAGCCATGAGGCATGCGGCTTTAATGGCGTCTGCACGACTTTCGATTCGTATCACAAGGTGCTTTTTATCTTCGGGTACTCCGCTTTCCATATCAGTCAGTATCGCGGATGGATCTTCAGACCTGGGATTGTCGGACGTCAGAAAAACCTTATCACTGTATTGACATGCCACTTTTGCCATGACAGGTCGCTTGCTCCTGTCCCTATCTCCGCCACATCCAACTACGGTGAGGATTTCCTCGTTGCCTTTACGAATAGCCATCACTGATTGTAACACATTTTTTAGAGCATCAGGTGTATGTGCATAATCTACAATGGCTGTAATCCCACGACTCACATCATGAAAAGTCTCGAATCGACCTGGAGGAGGTTTTACGGAGCTCAATGCCTGTAGAATGGCTTCCTCATTTTCAAAAAGGAGCATGCCTACACCGAAGGCGGCCACCAGGTTACTGGCATTAAATGCCCCAATCAGCGGGCTAAAAATTTCTTTTTGATTGATCAGTAAATGCAGTCCCGTTGAGGAGTTATCCAGAATTTTACCCTTGTAATCTGCTGCTTTATATAGCCCAAAGGTATGCGAGGTAGCTTTGCAGTTTTGAAGCATGACCAGCCCTCTCTTATCATCGATATTCACCAATGCATCTGCTTCCTCAGGAAGATTGTCAAAGAGCAGCTTCTTTGCTGCGATATAGTTGTCAAACGTACCATGATAATCGAGATGATCATGTGTAATATTCGTAAAAACAGCCACATCAATCATAGAAGGTGAAACCCTGTGTTGGTGCAATGCATGACTACTTACCTCCATGAATGCATGTGTACATCCAGCTTCCACCATTCGAGACAACATAGCCTGGAAACTGACGGGATCTGGTGTGGTAAGAGTTGAAGACAGTACCTCATCTCCCATCCTGTTCTCAATAGTTGAAAGCAAGCCCGCCTTATAACCCAATAGACTGGCAACCTGATAACAGAGATAGACGAGCGATGTCTTACCATTTGTACCTGTAATACCGGTGAGCTTTAATTTTGATGCAGGATGATCATAAAAATTGGCAGCGAGTTCTATTGCCACCGATCGAGAATCAGACACTTCGACATACACTATTCCCTCTTCAAAAGAAGTGAATGCAGAACCAATAATTACGGATGCACCATTTGCAATTGCGGCGGGTATATAACTATGCCCATCAGAAGCAGAGCCTTTGACGGCAAGAAACGCAAAGTTAGGTTGTACAGCTCTGGAATCAAGCGTAATACCATCAACAGCAGTGTGGGTAGCCCCCTGAAGTACCTTATGCGAAAGTGATCCCAGGATGTTTTGGAGAGATTTCACCACAAATGATTTAACCTAGAAAGAGCATGATACTTTGACCTTGCAATTTGGAGCCAGGTTTTATCGACTGGTCCTTTACTCTGCCATGACCATTAATCTTCACAGTCATACCACGGTTTTCAAGGATAAACACGGCATCCCTTAGTCCCATTCCCACAACGTTGGGCACCAGGTTGCTATCGATAGTGCGATCCTTCACCGCTACCTCCCCCTCTCCGGGCAGGGTGATCGACCAGGAGCCTTCCACCTCATTACTAAAGTCAATATTCAGATGCTTGAGTACTTCGATCATATCACTGGCATACCCAACTTCATAGCTGGGCAAAGATTGGTTTTCTTCTTCAAGTGGAATGGAGGCTTTCGCCATAAGTTGCTCATCAGTAGCCATGCATTTTTCGGCAATTTCCCGAAATACAGGTCCTGCCACTACCCCACCATAATACCCGTTTTTGCGGGGATTATTAATAAGAACAATACATGAGTACATGGGTTCTTCGGCCGGAAAGTATCCGACAAAAGAAGACTGATACTTATCGCTTCCCTCTTTCCAGTATTCCAGTTTGGCAGTGCCGGTTTTACCGGCAAACGTAAAATCTCTTGACCTAAGGGCTGATCCGGTGCCATGCTGTACTACACCTTCCAGTAGAGCTTGTGCCTCTCGAATGGTGGCTGGAGAGGCTATTTGTTTAATCTGGACCTGTGGTTCAAAGGTCTTCACGACCCGACCGCCATCCAGCACATTTTTGACCAAAAAGGGCTTCATTTTCTTACCATCGTTGGCAACGGCATTGTAGAAGGCTAGCGTTTGCAAAGGGGTAATCTCTAGCTCATAGCCATGTGCCATCCAGGGCAAAGACATCACTTTACTCCATTTAGGATGACTTACATCCCTTATGTCTGGCGTTCCTTCACCTTCAATTTCGATACCCGTTTTATCCCGCAATCCGAACTGGACCAAGCGATCTACATACTGCTGACCTCTATTAGACTGGCCATACATCTTGTCGACGATCTTTGCAATTCCCACATTCGAAGAGATTTCAAATGCTCGACGAATTGTGACGTTTGTTTCTGAGTGCCACTCTGAATCCCTCATCTCATTGCTTCCAAAATAGGCCCGGCCGTGATTTATATTTACTGTGTCTTCCACAGAAATATAGCCATCTTCCAACAACGCCATTACTGAAGCCAGTTTAAATGTTGAGCCTGGTTCTGTAGCATCACCAATCGCATGATTGAATGACTCCCAATAATGACCTCCTTGCTGACGATTGAGGTTTGCAATAGCTTTCACTGCCCCTGTCTTGACTTCCATTACGATGGCAACTCCAAATTCAGCATCATGATTGAGCAATCCCCGGAGCAAAGCTGTCTGACAAATATCCTGCGTCCTCATATCGAGAGTGGTAGTAATGTCCATACCTCGCTCTGGCTGAATCTCCGACAAATCATGCACGGGTATCCAGAGCCCATTAGCCAGTCGTTGCATCAGCTTCTTGCCAGCATTCCCACGGAGGTAGCTATCGAATGCACTTTCCAGACCCACCGACTGCGCATTCTGGCGATCCAATCCAATGGTTCTCGAAGCAAGGTTCTGAAAGGGTTTGAGCCTACGGGATTTACGTTCTACCAATAAACCACCCTGATATTTACCCTCTCTTATCAATGGGAACCCCCTTATCTGCTCTAATCGATCGAAAGTCACATTCTTTTCGATCAGGAAATAACGATTGCCTGCCTCCCGTTCTCTCACCAGCCGTCGTCTTAGCGAGTTGACGGATTCGCCTTTGAAGACATAGCGAGAGAGGTATATGGCAAGAGAATCAACATGCTCATCAAAAATCCGGTCCGTCATTGCTTCCGAATTTAAATCCATGTGCACATCGAAAAAGGGCACAGAAGTGGCTAGTAAATAGCCATCTTCAGAATAAATATTCCCACGATCGGGCTCAATATCTACAAACTTAAGTTTGGTGCTGTCTCCTTTTGCCTGCCATTTATCAGCCTCAAACACACTGATGCGGGCTGTCCCTCCGATGAGGATCAGAGCCATCAGAAATATCCCTCCAAGAATAATGTAAGCTCGTGCCAGTAACTCGCGCTTCTTACTCATTTTTACCGGGATTTAGACTTTGGTAAATCTAATTTCTGAGGGAAGTTACCTTCGTTAGACAATTTGTTAAGTCGCACATCATCACTAAGCTGCGTATAAGTACCCTGGTATATGAGTTCTGACTTAGCTGTCATATAGCTCCAGTTCAACTCCTTGATTTCAGATTTTAGACTATCAATCTTTCGAATTTTCTTTTGGGTATAATGAGCATTAGCGATATAGACCATGGCCAGAAGGATGAGGAAAAACACATAGGGTAGATTTCTTGCCACCCAGAGTGAATCAAGTCCAGATGCATCCTTACTCTTCGATTTCCTACCTTTTTTGGATTTATCACTCATAGCTTCTAGTTTTTTCGGCAACGCGCAGTTTGGCACTACGCGCTCGACTATTGTTTTCTATTTCTTCTCTAGAAGGAAGAATAGGCTTTCGATTTACGGGTTTCAGACACCATTGAGGTATCTCTCCAAAGGCATCTGATGCAAATTGACTCCGGGGGTCAAAAGCACCGCGCTTTACGAAATGCTTTACGACCCTGTCTTCTAAAGAGTGGTAAGTGAGCACGGAAAGTCGCCCACCTACCTTCAATATCTGAGCACTTGCTGTCAGCAATGACTTCAAAGCACCAATTTCATCGTTGACCTTAATACGAATAGCCTGAAAAACTTGCGCCAGATACCTGGATCGGTTGCCCATAATCATAGGTTCTAAGCACAGTAGAAATTCTTGAATGCTCGTAATTGGTCTTTGCGACCTTGCTTTAACAATAGCTCTTGCCAGAGATCTGGCGTTTCTTACTTCCCCATATGCACTAAACATTGCCACCAAATCTGCTTCATGTTCGTTATTTACTACATCTGCCGCAGTCATGCTTGCACTGCTATTCATGCGCATATCCAATGTACTTTCGGCAGTAAATGAAAACCCCTTTGAATCCTCATCGAGTTGATATGATGAAACACCTAAGTCGGCCATCACCCCATCTACTTTATTGATCTTTAGATACTTAATAAAGCGTCCAATATACCTGAAGTTAGATCTGAGTAAGATCAGTCGTGGATCATCAATCTTGTTCTTAATGGCATCCTCATCCTGATCAAACGCGACCACTGTACCTTTTTCATTCAATGCGTCCAACAGATATTTTGTATGTCCTCCTCCTCCATAGGTTGCATCTACATAAGTGCCCCCCTTTTCAATCACCATGTGCTCGACCGTCTCCCTCAGGAGTACTGGATTGTGATATGACTCCATCATATGGAAGCACTTTGATGACCACCTCCCAGCACCTTCTCAGCCAGCTCCGAATAATCCTGAGCATCAGCATCCAGGATTTCAAAGTATCGATCCCGGTTCCAAAGCTCCATCCGATCCAGATATGCAAAAAGAATCGCGTCCTTAACAATACCTGCATGCTCTAGCATCCCCTTATTGATCAAAATCCGGTCAGCGGAATCCGTGACTATGTCATGGGCTCCCCTAAAAAACATCCTGGTAAAGTTCCGGTCTTCCGCCCGATACGGGTTCAAGGTCCTAATCTGCTCAACGGTTGAGTCCCAAACTTCTTCGGGATAAATCATGAGACAATTCTCCAAACCTCGGTTTACGAAGAATGTCCACGGACCATCACCTCCCAGCTTTTTCAGCAGGGCTGCAGGCATTTTAAGCCTCCCTTTTGCATCTAATTTGCAGGGATACTCACCATACAGTTGTGGCATAAAGTCCGGTTAATCTAGCTAGTAATACATCAAAAATAGAATAATTGACACTTTTACCCACTTTTTCCCACTTTTTTATTCTTTTCAGTCCAAATCTTAATACAGGAGCACTTTCGGCATCAAGATTATCATCAAATAAAGAGATAAGTATCATCAAATTAGTGAAATAACAATAAATTATGATATATATTAATGTGAATACTAATGTAAAACAGATTTAAACACATTAAAAAATATAATAATATTTATTGAGAGGTACACTAAGATCCGCACCCTCTTAGTGTGTCAAAGTGGGATAAAATTGACCCAAATTGAAGTTTTGGAGCAGAAATAGGTAATGAGGACCCCTGCTGTATCAAAAAGAACGCATCATAAAGTAGGAAAAATGATATGAAAGAAGCCGTCTAGGGATAGGAGCCAAACAAGCTTTTTGCCCGCATTTTGAGGACGCCAAAGACTGCTTCATGTATAATGCCGCTTGACAGCTTTGATACACCTTCAACACGATCTACGAAGGTGATAGGGATCTCCTCCAGTTTAAACCCTCTCAAATAGGCTGAAAACTTCATCTCAATCTGAAAGGCATATCCGACGAATTGTATCTGATCGAGTGGTATGGCTTCAAGAACTGCTCTCCGGTACCCGATAAAACCAGCCGTTGGATCTTTAATAGGCATCCAAGTCACACAACGTGTATAAAGTGACGCCCCATACGACAACATGATACGATCCCAGGGCCAGTTCTTTACATTTCCCCCCTTGGTATACCTTGAACCTACCACGAGGTCAGCTCCATTTTCCAGGGCTTCGTACATACGTACAAGGTCACGAGGATTGTGAGAGAAGTCTGCGTCCATTTCAAAGATGAAGTCATAGCCATGCTCCAGTCCGTACTTGAAGCCTGCAATGTAGGCCGTGCCCAGTCCTTGTTTGCCCGCACGCTCCCGGATGTGAATCCGATCATGTGTCTTTTGGAGTGCCTTCACAATATCAGCGGTCCCATCGGGTGATCCATCGTCAACAATCAGCACGTGGAATACGGGATCTAATGAGAGCACTGCATCGATGATTTTTGCGATGTTCTCCTTTTCGTTATAGGTGGGAATAATGACTAATCGATTCGACACTGGATAAGGGCTTCTGGATTATTTCTCGATTGGAAAAGTTTGTGGATCAAGATGTCGCATCAAATCATACACTTCTTCAAATACATCTTCCACATTGGGCTTAGTGTAATAATCTCCATCTGACCCATAAGGTGTCCGATGACTTTTGGCTGTAATGGTTCTAGGTACAATCTCCAGATAATCAAAACCGCCCTGCTTTTCCAAAACCTCTCTCATCATATAGGCAGTAGCTCCACCTGGCACATCCTCGTCCATAAAAATGATGCGATTTGTCTTTTTCAGTGATTTTAGGATCACATGATCAAGATCAAATGGAATCAACGTCTGAACATCAATAAGTTCTACCGAAATACTATACCTGGACAACCGACTTACCGCCTGCTGAGCAATACGAACACAAATACCATAGGTGACAAGCGTCACATCGGTACCCTCATGCATGATCTCTGGCTGACCCAGCGGCACACAAAACTCTCCGAGGTTACTAGGTACGCGCTCCTTGAGTCTATAACCAGATAGTGGCTCGATAATGATGGCAGGATCAGTTGACTGCAGCATAGTTTCATACATGCCAGCTGCTTGTACTAGATTTCTGGGCACCAACAAATAGATCCCCGGCATACTATTGATTAGCATTCCGATGGGTGAACCGGTATGCCAGATTCCTTCCAAACGATGTCCCCGTGTTCGGATGATGGCTGGAGCTTTTTGAATGCCTGCAGATCGATAGCTAAGACATGCCAGATCATCCACAAGTGGCGCCATGGCATATACCAAATAGTCCAGATATTGCACTTCGGCTATTGGACGTAATCCCCTCATGCTCATGCCAATCGCTGATCCGATAATAGTCCATTCGCGAATACCTGTATCAAATACTCGAGCCTCCCCAAACTCCTTCTGCATTCCCATCATTCCCTGATTCACATCACCCAATCGGCCCACATCTTCACCAAAAACAAAGAGTTTTTCATGCTTTTCAAAGGCCTTTTTAAAGTACATGTTCAAGGCAAGGTATCCATTGACAGACTCGCTGTCGTCATCATATCTAGCGAGAACAGGTGTCACGTTGAGTGCAGATGACTGTCCCTCAGAATAAAGGTGTGGAGCGTATTTTCTCTCAAATTCTTCCTCCATCTCGTACAGCCATCTACCCAATGCTTTTGTAGACAGTCCCTGGTACTTGGCCAATGCAAAGTATACTTCACGAGCCAGACTCACTAGTTCACTCCGGAAAGGACTCACTAGACGCTTTAACTTTCGAAGTGCCTCAGTTGCCTCATCATAGGCGGGCGCAAAGCCCCCGATGAGTTCTGTGAGCTCTGCCTTCCGCACGAGAACCGGGTCAATAAATCTCTTCCAGGCTCGGTTTTTACATTCTCTGGCATATTCACGAGCCTGCTTTCGGATTTTCTCCAGTAAGCTCACGTCTGCCAACCCTACCTTGATAATCCATCCGCCAAACGCATCAATACAATCCATTTCCTTCTCCCAACGAATGCGATCTGCGGGTTTATATCGCTCATGTGAACCCGATGTGCTATGTCCCATGGGCTGGGTCATGTCTTCCACGTGAAAAAGGGCGGGCACATGATTTTCCCGTACGCGTTTTAATCCCTGCAGAAACATCTCGCAGAGCCCTACATAGTCCCAACCTTTTGCTCTGTAGATACGTATTCCACTTCCATTTTCATCCATCAAGAATCCCCGCATAGCCTTGGAGATACTACCCTTTACGGTCTGGTATTTTGAGGGAACGGAAATCGCATATCCATCATCCCATACACAATACGCTACAGGAATTTTGGAAACAGCTGCTGCATTTACAGACTCCCAGAAAGCACCCTCGCTAGTGCTACCATCTCCAATCGTGCAAATCGTAATCTCATTGCCCTGATTGGTCAATTTTGGATCACCAATGTTGGGCATCTCACGATATTTCTTAGATGCCAAACCAAAACCAATCGCTCTACCCACCTGTCCTGCAGTACACGAAATGTCACTAGCACTATTGAGTTGTTGCATATGGTTGGTCCAGGTCCCATCCTCATTGACAAGCTTACTGGCGAAATGAGTCATCATCTGCCTACCGGAAGAGAATGGGTCATGATCACAATCAGCGTATAATTGTGAAAAATAGTCATCTAAGGATACTTCTCCCTTAGCTAACAATAGAGTCTGATCGCGATAGTATCCGGATCTGAAGTCACCATCCTTCAATGCCTTTGCCAGGGCCACCTGTGCCACCTCTTTTCCATCTCCAGTTATCCCAAACTTGGCTTTTCCTGTCAGTACTTCCTTACGTGCTAAAATAGAAGCCGCACGGCTGACACAGCAGATATAAAAATCTCTGAGCACTTCCATTCTGAAAGCCTCATCGCCTGAGATCGACTTTTCATTGGTTTCAAGAATTGATTCAAATGCTATGTTATTCATCAAAAGATTCGAGTTCCTTCTGCGGCTACTGTCCGACGTGGCCGGACATATGATTACAAAGATACATCTTTAGATATTTCTTACATCCTCATATTTAACTAGCGATATATGTGCCAAATTTTATACGCATTGGGGAACATATTTTGGCGCAGTTTTCGTTACAACCTTTGTAGAGATTGATCAAACATGGAGATGGCAGGATTTCACGGTCTTGATTCTTTTTCCATTTTACATATATTAATCTTAAATTTGAAGATCTAAAGTCACTATACAACATGAAAAAATTAATAAATACAATTTGCCTGCTCGCCCTATTTGTCTCTGTTGCCTCTGCTCAAACAGCTACTCCTGCAGCCGATCAGGCGAAAACAGCTGAGAAAGAGGTAAAAGCTAAGGACATCAGTGGTCCTCAAATGGAATTTGAAAAATTGGTGATGGATTATGGTGAGATCGAAAAAGGATCAGAGCCATTAAGACAGTTCATTTTCACTAATGTTGGATTGGAGCCTCTTATCATCAAGAATGCCAAAGGTAGTTGTGGATGTACTGTACCTGACTATCCGAAAGAACCAATCCTTCCTGGAGAAAGTGCTACTATTGATGTACGATATGACACCAATCGCATCGGGCAGTTTACCAAGACAGTAACATTGACCACCAATATGGAGGAGCCAAAGATCGTGCTTACCATCAAGGGAAAAGTAAACAACGTAGCTGTTGAAGAGAGCGTACCTGAAAAAGAGGGTTCTATCTTCTAAACAAAGCGTTTCAGAATGTATACTAAGGCCTTGTATGATACCCATACAGGGCCTTTTTGATTGACCTTTGACTATCCCGATAAACTATAGTTTGCAGTGCTTGTTCATTACATTTGTAATCACAATATCTAGCAAATGATCATTTTACTCTCTCCTGCCAAATCTTTGAACTATGATAAGGTAGATGCTCCAAGGACTCAACCGAGATTTAAAGAGGATACCATGGAGCTAGTGTCCATAATGAAGGGAAAGAAGGCAGGTGACCTCAGAAAGCTGATGTCGATTAGTGAAAAACTCGCTGATTTGAATGTACAGCGATTTCAGGATTTTGAGAAGAGCCACAACGTCAGGAACTCCAAGCAAGCTATTTTTGCCTTTACCGGCGATGTATATCAAGGTCTCGAGGCTGAGACGTTTTCAGATGAGGATATTGCATTTGCGCAGGACCATGTCAGAATGCTATCAGGATTGTATGGGCTCCTTCGCCCTCTTGACGTGATGCAGCCTTATCGGTTGGAAATGGGCACAAAGTTAAAGACAGACAAGGGAAAGAATCTCTATGAGTTCTGGGGATCGTCCATCGCCAGCTTGATCGCAAAGGATCTAAAAAAGATCAAAAGTGATGTGATTATTAATCTGGCATCACAAGAATACTTCAAAGCTGTCGATACCGACACCATCGATGCAGATATTTATGATATACATTTTAAAGAGTATAGAGGTGACGATTTAAAATTCATTTCCTTTAACGCAAAGAAGGCGCGCGGGTACATGACACAGTATATCGTAAAAAATAAAATTACCACACCGGGAGACCTCAAAGCATTTGATTTAGAGGGATACAGCTTTGCACCAGATCTGTCGGAAGAGAAGTCTTTCTTTTTCATCCGATAGTGTCATCAGCAGGTGGCATGTACAGACCTGGCACCTGTTTGGACATCACGAATTTTGGATTTATTTGGCTTCGCTTTCTGCCTGAAATGCTGGAAGTTTGACTATCAGTATGTGGTATGGGAATGCTACTTTTGCCTCTATGAAATCAACTATAGCCGCATTTATTTTTGATCTGGATGGAGTCATTGTAGACACTGCCAGATATCACTACAGATCATGGCAACGCTTGTGCCGTTCCTTCGGATTTGAATTTACAGAAGCCGACAATGAACAGCTTAAGGGAGCTAGTCGCATGCATTCACTGGAAATCATTCTGGAATTAGCGGGTGAGACTCGATCTGAAGACGAAAAAATCGATATGTGTGCAAAGAAAAACTCCTGGTACCTGGAAAGTATACAAGAAATAACCAATCGCGATACATTGCCAGGTGTTCAGTCATTTATCAAATTAGCTCGCCAAGAAAACTATTTG
Source organism: Saprospiraceae bacterium (assembly GCA_050298535.1). Classification (GTDB taxonomy): domain Bacteria; phylum Bacteroidota; class Bacteroidia; order Chitinophagales; family Saprospiraceae; genus JABDMH01. Next base: position 55,172 of record JBNKUI010000011.1, on the reverse strand, counting down.
ATTGCACTGGGATCTGCCAGCAAAAATGCCGTTGCAATCATACGTCAGTTGGAACTTACCTCTTCTTTTGACGTAATGATTGATGGCAACATGGTCGCACATGGCAAACCGGATCCGGAGGGATTTTTATTAGCAGCCCGTAAGCTTTGTGTGCGTCCTGACCAATGTCTGGTTTTGGAGGACGCAGCCAAGGGTATCCAGGCCGCCCAGGAAGCTGGAATGCACACTGTGGGTATCGGAGATTCTCTGAGCCTGGGTGCCGCTGATTTAGTGATCGATACATTACTCAACCAAACCCCTGAAAGCATTCTAGAGTGCATTTAATTTGATACTTACCATGAAGTCCTTTATCAAACATCATCCCTGGAAAATCATTGAGTACCGGTACGATGAGAGCACTCAGCAGATCGCAGAAAGTCTTTGTTCTATTGGAAATGGACGTCATGGTCAACGAGCCTACTACGCTGAAAAATATACTGGCCCTACTCTTCAAGGTACTTATATAGCCGGCATCTATTATCCTGACAAAACTCGTGTTGGATGGTGGAAGAACGGCTATCCAGAGTACTTTGCGAAAGTGCTAAATGCACCGGATTGGTGTGATCTTCATATCAAGATCAATCAAGTTGAACTCAACCTGAAGACCTGGGATATTCTTGAATACAAGCGTATTCTCGATATGCAAAAAGGCCTCTTGCATATTGCATATCGGGCGCGTATGCCTCAATCCAATGTAATCATTGCCGTCGAGTCTACCCGACTTTGCCACTATCAGGAAAAGGACCTTGCTTTGCTTCGATATGAAGTCACCTTGGAAGCAGGAATCGCCGCCATTGAGATCCAATCAGGTATCAATGGCGATGTAATGAATGCTGATGCAAATTATAATGAGCAATTCTGGCATAAGTATGAAACCCGTACAACTTCAGATATCATTCAGCTACAATGTGAGACTAAACGCACTGAGTTTGTGGTTCAATACTCCGCAATGCAAAACTGTTTCCTCTCTGATAAACGTCTCCAGGCAATTGACACTCGCAATGGGGATAAGAAAATTAGACACTATTGGTCTTGTGGCCTTTCAGAAGGTGACTGCGTGCGTCTTGATAAATTTGTGGGTATACATACTTCCTTTTATCATGATCTGGAGAGTCTGTGGCAGACTAGTTTTCACGATTTGGAAAATTGGATGATGGTGGGATTCGATGAGATGGTGGATAGTCATGTGGCATCCTGGCATCATAAGTGGCATCAAAGTGATATTGTGATTGAGGGGGATATCGCGGCTCAGCAAGGCATACGATTTAATATTTTTCAACTCAATCAAACCTATACAGGAGAGGATCCGCGACTCAACATCGGTCCAAAAGGGTTCACGGGAGAAAAGTATGGTGGTAGCACATATTGGGACACTGAAGCTTATTGCTTACCCTTCTACCTTTCAACCGCTGAGGAGGGGGTCGCCCGAAACTTGCTTGAGTACCGATATCGGCATCTCGAAAAAGCGATCGAAAATGCCGCACTTCTGGGATTCGATAAAGGTGCCGCACTGTATCCGATGGTGACCATCAACGGTGAAGAGTGTCATAATGAATGGGAAATCACATTCGAGGAGATCCATCGAAACGGAGCTATTGCCTATGCCATCTATCGTGAAATGACCTACACGGGCCGACGGGACTATTTAGACCAAAAAGGGATCGAAGTCCTCGTTGCCATTGCCAGATTTTGGGTCCAGCGCGTCCATTTTTCTGTTCCCAAACAGTGCTATGTCATACACGGAGTGACGGGACCTAATGAATATGAAAACAATGTCAATAACAACTGGTATACCAATTTCATTGCGCGTTGGTGTTTGCGATTCACCAGCAACTCACTGACTGAAATGCAAGACACCCTAAGAGAAGAGTGGTTTGACAAGTTAAAATTGAGTCAAGAAGAGTTACTCCACTGGGTAGAAGTAGGTGACAATCTCTATTTACCAGAAGATGAATCTGGCATATTTATCCAGCAGGAAGGGTATATGGACAAGGATCTAAAGCCCGCTTCACAGATCCCCAAAGAGCAGAGACCCATCAATCAGTATTGGAGTTGGGATCGCATCCTCCGCTCTTGCTTTATAAAGCAGGCCGATGTGCTGCAGGGTCTTTACTTTTTTGAATCCCACTTCACTACCGAAATGATCGAACAGAACTTCAGATTCTATGAGCCTATGACGGTACATGAATCCTCGCTGTCACCTTGTGTCCACTCCATACTGGCAGCTAGGATTGGAGACTATGATAAAGCCTATGAGATGTACCTTCGCACCGCACGACTGGACCTGGATGACTACAATAATGACTCAGAAGACGGATGTCATATCACCAGTATGGCCGGCACATGGATGAGCATCGTAGAAGGATTTGCCGGTTTGCGCGTGCAGGACAATATGCTGACTTTTCATCCTTTCTGTCCTGCTCAATGGAAATCCTACAAATTTCATATTCAGTTTCGGAAACGAATTTTGGAGATCTCCCTAGATCCTGCTAAACTTGAGGTTTCAAATCATGGGTCTGAAATTTCAATTCAAGTTGATGATACAAATCATAAAATTCCATCCAATAGCTCCATTACGATTCACTATAACTAGACCTTACCGGGTCGCATCAATCATACTTACCTTGCTTTTTTTGATCATGGGCTGTGCATCAGACCAATCCTCTGACAGCGTATCCCCTAACGATGCTTCCAAATCGCGTATGTTTGACATGCGTAAAATGAACTATCCGTTGTGGGTACGAAATGCCAGCATTTATCAAGTCGACCTTCGCCGCTATACAGCAGAAGGGACGTTCAATGCTTTTCGAGAACACATACCCCGACTCAAGGCGCTAGGTGTCAATGTCATAAATTTTCTTCCTGTATATCCGGTAGGATTAGATCGACGAGAAACTCCTGACGGACATCCCTACGCCATTGCCGACTTCACCAAGATCGATCCTGAGCTGGGCTCCTTTGAGGATTTCAAGAGCCTCGTTATTGAACTGAAGCGAAATCAAATATATGTGATACTCGACTGGGTGGCTAATCAGACCGCCTGGGATCATCCCTGGGTGCAATCACATCCAGAATGGTACCTGAAGAAAGCGGATACTATAACTCATGTTGTGGATGGCAATGGCAATTCGACGGATGTTCATTATGCCGCTGCGCTGGACTTTACCGTAGAGCCTCTGCGCAATACCATTATCGAATCGATGAAATACTGGCTGCGCGCGGCGGAAATAGATGGCTTCCGTTGTGTCCAATCCGACTTTGTCCCTGATGACTTTTGGGCTGATGTGCGCACGGGACTGGAAAGCATCAAGCCTGTCTATATGTTGACTGCAACTTCTGGACATATCCCGCACCTTGAGCAATGCTTTCAAACAGATTATGCCTGGAGCCTTTACCAATTGCTGAAAGACATGTCTGCCGGAGAAGCTAATGTGGGGGACCTGATCCAATACATTGAAAATGATCGGAGTACACATCCAGTGGGATACACCCATGCTAACTTTCTAACCAATGCCCAATTACAAGCTTCTGGTGAAAATCCTGCCACCATATTTGGCCCTTCCTATAAAGCTTTTACAGCGCTCACTTTTCTTCTCGATGGAATTCCCTTGATCTACAATGGACAGGAAGCTCAGATAATGGGAGCCTTCGAGGACAATACTCCGCTAACTTGGGAGATCGATGAAGAAATTAATCGCCTTTACCTGGGCCTATTACAGCTAAAGGACTACAATCGGGCACTATGGAATGGGAAATATGGTGGTCCTCTTGAGGTTATTGCAGATTCTGAAACCGTATTTGCCATGGAACGTGAGCTCGATGGTCAAACGGTGGTCTTGATTGTCAATTGCACACCGCAGCCTGCTCAGATTACTTTCAAAAAATCGGTTCGCATTGTATCAGATCTATTTACAGGTCAGGACCTGAACATTAACGAAGGAAGCGCATTATCTCTGCAACCCTGGGAGTTTCGCATAGCAGCTAATCCATCCATCCTAATTGAGTAAGCCTAGATTGTCGAGATTCGCTATATTGATGAGGTAATGCAAAAGTTCATCCGTACATTCATACCGGCTGCACTGCTGGGACCATATCTATATTTCCTCAATACAGCATTGATGCTCGGTGGCAACAGCATTCCACCTGTGGGTGGATTTCTGAACCCATTCGATGGATTTTGGCAGAATGCAGAGGACCGTGATCTAACGAAGGAGATCAACATGACATATAGCGGACTCTCCTCTCCTACAGAGATTTGGTACGACGACCGGCTTGTCCCACATATTTTCACCGGAGAAAGTAAGGACCTCCACTTCGCAACGGGATTTACACACGCACGACATAGACTTTGGCAAATGGACATCGTCAGTCGACAGGCAAGTGGCCGGCTGGCAGAGATACTTGGAGAGCGATTATTGGCCAATGATATCAGAATGCGTAAAATGGGTATGGGATGGACGGCTCAGAAGTTTGTCGCAGAATGGAAAAAGTGTCCTGACTATGAAGACCTACGGGCATACACGGCTGGTGTGAATGCATATGTAAATTCACTAGAGAGGAAAGACTGGCCACTGGAATTCAAACTCCTAAACTATAAGCCCGAACCCTGGTCAGTCCTCAAAACTGCCTTGGTCATGATGTCCATGAACCTCTCCCTCTGTGGCAGAAACGAAGACATTGCCAACACAAATACTCAAAAACTCCTCGGGGAAGCTCAGTATGAATACTTGTTTCCTGAATGGAATCCACTGCAATCCCCCATTATTCCAAAATCTGTGAAATGGCCTTTCAACGATGTGGAAATTGAGGAAACACCTCAGCCACTAGATAAGGTAATTGGATCTCACCATGTAAATGATGCGCCTCCCCATATAGGCAGCAACAATTGGGCGGTAGGCCCTTCCATGACCAGGGATGGTGCTACCATTCTCTGCAACGATCCCCATTTATCACTTTCATTACCATCTGTATGGTACGAACTTCACCTAGCATCTGCAGACATGAATACTTATGGTGTCTCATTTCCGGGCATCCCCAATGTCATTATAGGCTTTAATGAACATATTGCCTGGGGACAAACGAACGTAGGACATGATGTTTCAGACCTCTATGCCATTCAGTGGTCAGATGAAAAGAAAGAACAATACATCATTGATGGTAAGACATATGATGCAATACCCAGCATCGAACAATACCTTATTAAAGGGGGGGAAACGGTGACAGATACCATTTTTTTCACCCATTGGGGGCCGATATTGCACAATGATTCTATTGATCTTGCATTGAAGTGGCTGCCACATGTCGCATTGGAGACCTGCATCAATCAAACATTTAGTAGCCTCAATAAATCCCGAGGCTACGACGACTACATTGAAAGCCTAAAGTCATTCACCACACCACCTCAGAACTTTGCTTTTGCCTGCACAACGGGCGATATTGCGATCAAAGTACAGGGAAGCTTTCCCATTAAACGACCAGGGCAAGGCAAAATGATCCTGGATGGAGCAAAAAGCAGCAACGATTGGTTAGGACGGATTCCGTTTGATCGCACGCCTATGGTAAAAAACCCAGATCGAGGCTTCATCTCGAGTGCCAACCAACATTCTACTGATACAACATATCCCTACTATTATTATGGATACTTTGAGGACTATAGAAGCCGCACACTAAATCAAAAATTGGCGGAAAGATCGAATTGGACTGTTGAAGACATGAAGCATCTTCAAAATGATAACTACAGCCAGCTGGCAGCTGACTTTTGTCCTATACTTCTGGACCTAATAGCAGATGCTGAAATTTCATCAACATGGCAAGCCAAAATAAAACAATGGAATTTCCATTACGATAAGGATCGCGTTGAGCCCATTTTCTTTGATGACTGGTACCAAAGATACTATCGACTCACGTGGGATGAATTCTATCGTACTTCGAAAGATTTACAGGTATCGACTCCCGAAATCTGGCGGACCATTGAGTTGTCACACTTAAATCCTGAAGATTCCGTATTCGACATTAAAGACACAGAAATCACTGAAGATGCAGGTGTACTGGCCTTAATGGCTTTTGAAAAGTCAGTGCAATACTGTGACAGCTTACTCGCTTTGGATCCCTCATATGATTATGGAAAACATCGGCCAGTCACGATCAATCATCTGACTCGTATTCCTGCATTCTCCGTCAGTGATATTGAGGTAGGTAGTACAGCCCGAGCACTCAATGCCATGCGAGGAACGCATGGCCCGTCATGGCGCATGATCGTAAAGCTGAGCAATCCCAAAGTTGAAGCGTGGGGTATCTACCCCGGAGGTCAATCTGGAAATCCTGGCAGCCCCTTCTACAAACACACCATAGAGGACTGGGCCGTTGGCAATTATTACCCCCTACGGTTCGTGAAAGATCGTGGTTCTCTCAAATCTCATCTTACACAGAAAATCGTATTCAACAATGATTAGGATTGCTGCCTTCGTTATTATTAGTCTCCTCGCACTGATCGCAGGTTTATACTTCCATTGGATGGCTACCTTTCTTGCAGTATTCTTGGGCACTTATATCCTAAAACCCACGATTTCAACAGGTATTTTGATGGGATTCCTATCCTTATTACTTATTTGGTTTTCAATGGCTACATTTCTGGATGTGAAAAACGATCATCTTCTAAGTCAGCAGATCGGCCAGGTATTTGGTGGCATCTCCGGCATGATCCTCGCGCTATTGACAGGTCTGATTGGAGGCATCGGAGGTGCTCTTAGTGGATGGCTGGGAGCTAGTATTCGAAAAAAGTGAACGTGATTATTAATAAATTCTCATATTAATGAACAAAGGGATACACTTCTATCGTTAACTAAAAGAACATTTTGTCCAATCCTAAATAGCCTGAATGGTACAAGACGAAGAGAAATACAGAATTGCTGAAAAACGCGTGAGAAAGGTCAAGCAATTCTACAAACATTTTAGCACATGGATATTCACGAGTATCTTCTTGGCTCTCTTATTCTTTGCGTTAAGAATGCCACCCTTTATCACCCTAGTCTGCGTTGCAGGATGGGGTATTGGCATAGCCAGTGAAGCTGTGGAAGTATTTGGCTTTCCAGGGATTGGCAAAAACTGGGAAGAACGCATGATTGAGGAGGAGCTGAGAAAAATGGATCGAAAGCAACAGCACGCTGAATTTTATGAACAGGAAGAATATCTCGACCTGGGAGAAGAAGATCCTGATGAACTTAATCTTGAGGAACTCAAAGAATTAAGAAAGAACTGGAAAGACTCGGATTTTGTATGATATCTAGCCGACCTATCCATCTTATCCTCATATTATAATTTTTTTTAAGGTATTGTCAGAATTCTTCCTTGTTTATTACATTGGTTTATCGATTTTAACTATATTTATTTTTATTGTAAAAGTAAGGAGGAGACTGCGTCAATTTTCCCCTAAGAGTGCTTAGAGGCCATCCCGTTGAAGAGACTTTGCAGTGTTCCTCCTTTCTTTTATGGTGCTTCATTTACCAACTTCCGGCACCATATTCTCGTTCTCATAATCTTTAGAGTATTGACATTGTGATGATTGTAGATATACTATCATGCTCAGGGTAATGCTAAAAGTATGTGGTCTTACACTATCACCAACCTGTAAATGGACCGATTTGGATTGAGTAACGCGATACAACATCGGAGGCCTATCACACAGCTTGGAATTGTGAGAAGATATCGCAAGTGCTACCTAACTTTCCCATATATTAGAGCTAAAGCATTTGTAGTCAGTAATGCCAGGTCAGAGCCGGAGAAAATTCAGTCGCTTTAGATTCAAGATTCATGAGATCATATTTGAATCTGACACACCGGCAGGAAAGCTCTTCGATCTCATACTACTGGCAGTGATTGCACTGAGTGTTGTGGTAGTCATGCTCGAAAGCATTGAAAGCTTCCGCATCAGATGGGGCTCTGAACTTAGGGTCCTGGAATGGGTTTTTACTGTCTTCTTTACCATTGAGTACATTCTTCGTTTGTATTCGGTATATAAGCCATGGAAGTATGCTTCAAGTTTCTATGGCGTCATCGACTTTCTGGCCCTCCTGCCCACCTACTTGGGTATTTTCATTACCGGAGGACAATCTTTAATTGTGATACGATCTCTGCGTCTCCTAAGGATCTTCAGGATTCTCAAGCTGGGATCTTTCATGACTCAGGGTGCAATCATTCTAGACTCCATCAATCAAAGCAAAAAGAAGATCGCTGTCTTTCTCTACTTCATTGTCCTATTAGTCTTGATCATTGGATCGTTGATGTATGTGATCGAAGGTGAGGACAATCCTGCGTTTGATAGTATTCCCACCAGCATTTACTGGGCTATCGTCACCCTAACTACCGTGGGATATGGTGATATCATACCGATCACTAACATTGGTAAATTTCTCTCGGCGGCAGTTATGATATTAGGTTATGCCGTCATTGCTGTCCCAACCGGTATTGTTTCAGCCAGTCTGATAAGAGCCGATGCAAAGGTCACCGGTCAGAGTTGTCCGGCATGCAGCAAAGAAGGTCATGATCCTGATGCCTCTTACTGCAAATTTTGCGGTGAAGTGTTGAATCCTGACCCTGACGATCTTTGAACGACCATCACCTAAACCGTTTGGGTACCTTAGTGTTGGCGAGTAAGGTTTTCACACTATACTTACCACTGCCATTCACAAAAACCGAAAGCAGACCTCCGGCAATCGCCATATTTTTCATAAAGAGGATCGATTGCATGCGCCGTATATCGGGAGGATCATTCCAAAAGCTATGTATTATAAATGTGAGAGGTATCCAATACAGGAGAATAAGTACTACACCGAATCTGGACCGATAGCCAATCAAAAGAAGTGTTCCACCTAGTAACAGCAAAAATATGGCCGCCATAAGGAGCAGATCCTGCTGGAAATTAATACCATATTCAGTCATAAGGGACTTCGTTTTCTTAAAGTACCAAATAGAGTCAATACCCTCGTATAAGAATATGGTAGCCAGTAGAATACGACCGACCAGATCAACGATATCTTTCATTCAGTGTGATTTCACCTGATCAGCAACCGCTTTTGCTACGAGCTGACCATCAATAGCTGCAGAAATAATTCCACCTGCATATCCTCCTCCTTCTCCACATGGGTAGAGTCCGGATACTTGTGGATGATTTAGAAATCTTGGATCACGGGGAATTCTGATGGGTGCACTCGTCCTGCTCTCAGTACCTACCACCACTGCTTCGTCACAAATATATCCTTTTGCTCGTCTTCCGAAGACCTCTAACCCCTGAAGTAACAATTTAAATAAATTTGCGGGTAGCAGCGCATGAAGTGGTGCACTATAAATGCCTGGAATATAAGATGTAGCAGGTAAAGAGGCACTCTCTCTCTTTGTGATAAAATCGGTAACACGCTGGGCGGGTGCACTTTGTGAACCGTCTCCATATTGAAACAGAGATTGTTCCACCATCATTTGATACTTGAGACCTGCCATTACTCCCTCAAATCCATGCTCTACCCATTGTTTTGCATCTACAGAGGTCACCAGGCCAGAGTTTGCAAAAGGAGAATCACGCCGGGATAGGGACATTCCATTCACTACTATCTCACCGGGAGCCGTGGCAGCAGGTACGATGAGTCCTCCCGGACACATACAAAATGAATACACACCCCGCCCACCGATTTCGCATGCCAGACGATATGATGCGGCCGGGAGTCCTTCTTCACGAGGTGTGCGACCATACTGCATCTGATCAATCATTTGTTGAGGGTGCTCAATTCTAACTCCCATCGCAAAGGGTTTAGCATCGAAACGTATTCTCTTTTTAAGAAGCAATGAATATACGTCTCGGGCGCTATGACCTGTAGCCAGGATGACGTGTCGTGCTGCGACGGTTTCATTCTGATTGAACGTCAACCCCGTGATCTCACCGCTAGCAGTTATCTGCATATCGGTAAGCCGTTTGCCAAAGTGAACTTCACCACCATAATTGACAATAGACTCTCTGATATTTGCAATGATCCGAGGTAGTTTATTGGATCCAATATGTGGATGTGCATCTATCAAAATATCTTCCGTAGCTCCATGGAAAACTAACATTTCCAGAATTCGTTTGACGCTCCCTCTTTTCTTGGACCGGGTATAAAGTTTACCATCGGAGTAGGTCCCAGCACCTCCTTCTCCAAAACAATAGTTACTATCGGGATTCACCTCACTGAATTGTTGGATTGCTCTCAAGTCCCTCCTCCTGGCCTGTACATCCTTGCCTCGGTCCCAAACAATCGGCTTCAGACCCAATATTATACATTCCAAAGCAGCAAAATATCCTGCAGGTCCCGCACCTACAATCATCACTTCCGGCGCATTATCTACCTTCTGAAATTGCTCTGAAAAGTCGGGTACCACATCCGGGAACGCTTCATCTACATAGACCTCAACCAGTAATTTATAAACAGGCTTTTTTCTCGCATCGATCGAGCGACGTACAATCTTCCAGGGCACAGGTCTCGTTCCAAGCTTCAACCTGGACGCCACCATGCGATAGATAAATGCCTCGTCATCAATCTTATACGGCGCAACGGTCACTTCAACTCTATGTACCATAGCTTTAACTTACGGTGATAACACCGATTTGATAGCAAGCGTCTGCTCTAGCAAATCCGAAAGTCGTTCAAGAGGAAGCATATTGGCTCCATCACTAAGAGCCTGTGCGGGGGAAGGGTGTGTCTCAATAAATAAACCGTCCACTCCAGCAGCAACACCTGCTCGAGCCATTGTTTCAATTAGTGCAGGCAATCCACCTGTTACTCCGCTCGTCTGATTAGGCTTTTGTAGCGAATGGGTACAATCTAAAATCACAGGAGCCTGCTTTCTCATCACAGGTATACCTCTGAAATCAACCACCAGGTCCTGATACCCAAATGTAGTACCTCGTTCTGTGATCAATACCTTTTCATTACCACTTTCTCTCACTTTATCAACGGCAAAATGCATGGCTTCCGGGCTCAGGAACTGTCCTTTTTTTATATTAACCCACTTGCCTGAGGCTGCTGCAGACACCAGGAGTGAAGTCTGACGGCACAAGAATGCAGGTATCTGAAGGACGTCGACAAAGGGAGCCGCAAGTGCCACTTCTCCTTCACTGTGAATGTCGGTTACTACAGGTATACCCAATCTATTGCGAATGTCAGCCAGAATGCCCAATGCCTTTTCATCTCCAATACCCGTAAAAGAATCCAATCTGCTTCTATTCGCCTTTCGATATGATGCCTTAAAAATATAAGGTATCCCTAAAGCATTGGTAATCTGCTTAATATATGATGCGATTTCAAGGGGTGTATGTTCATCTTCTATCACGCAGGGACCTGCCAATAGAAAAAATGTCTTCTTCTCGTGATGATAGATCTCATTGATAAATGAATCAAGCATAGTTGGAATTCAGATTTACATGAATGGGATGTAGATAAGAAGGCACTTAAAAGGTGCCACCTAGTTTTCGTTGAAAATCCAGGCATTCTGATCCAGGTTCTGTTGTGCCCAATTGAGCACCTCACCATCCGAATCACCACAATCAAAACGCAAACCCACTTTGGTAAGTCTGCTTCCCTCGATTTCTACGGAAGGATAGCCCGCCTCTTCAATTCTAGACTTCATCCGCTCGACATTTGATGCCAGACCAAAAGCTCCGACAATAATGATGCAAGGACTTTTGTCCACCTCTGTCTCAACGGCAACTTCCAGCTGACTGGTAAGAACTGGTAAATAGTTTGGCCCTTCTTCTCTGACATGAGGTGGACTCACTCCAGCCGGATTTAAACTATCAGGCGTTACATCCTCCAACTTCAAACTATCTTCATCCATGTTTTCATCCTCATCCTGTGAAGTAGGTTGCTGTGTGGGTATGCTGTCACCGACACCTGAAGAATTTCTATTAGTCACATAGACGACACCCAATATCACCAGTAGGGCCAGGGCACTTATGATGAAGCCCCACCTCCGACGCTCCTTTTCTCGTTGAAGTTTGGCAGCCGCCGATTGCTCACTGGCTGTTTTCTTCAGATCAGCCAATGCTTCCTGCTCAGCCATGGAGAGAGCCTCAGGAAGTTCGATACTTCCGAGGCCAAAGAATGAGTTCATCTCAATATACTCTGCAGCAGGCTCAAAAAACAAATTGCCCCAGTTGTCCTGTTTAATCCAACCTACATTTGGAAGCGTGATAAATCCATTCTCGCGGAGTTCCTTCTGTAGGTCCTGCATAAATCGCTGGACCAAATCAGTGGCCTCGTCCTGATCAACGCGCGCGATCATCTCCACAATTTTCACCAGGACAGGGTCGAGAGCCGATTCATCACCCGGTACAAAGTAGATCTCCTCGCGAGGAGCGGTCATTACCGAGAGACCATCATCGATGACTGCTGGCCGATAGTTCATCCGTAGAGTTCCAACACCCTGCAGTAACACTATCTTATTCTCGCTCAGTACTTTAGGTATATATGACTTAAGGGTCTGGCTCATTCAATTATCAATCGGTCTGCGTCTGTATGTGACGAAGATAGCCAATTCTATTTCCTGAAAGACAATTTACTGCCCGAAAAAAACTAACATTGCATATCAGTTACCAACTAGCTTCTACACAACGATAAGTATGAGAGATCGTCAGAAATCAGCCCGACTCTTTGAGACCGCGAAAGAGTATTTCCCCGGAGGAGTGAATTCGCCAGTGCGCGCATTCAAATCAGTAAGCGGCCCTCCGTTGTTTATCAAGAAGGGTTCTGGCAGTAAAATCACTTGTGAAGACAATCATACATATCTTGATTTCTGCTGTTCATGGGGTCCGTTGATCTTGGGCCATAATCACGAAAGAGTCAGGAATCGAATAATCGAAACGGTGAAAAATGGCACTTCATTTGGTGCCCCTACCCGACTGGGTAATCAACTGGGAGGATTCATCTTAAACAAGCATAGATATATAGAACAAATTCGATTTGTAAGTTCGGGTACTGAGGCTGTCATGTCGGCGATTCGTCTGGCAAGGGGCGTAACAGGGAAGGATAAGATTGTAAAATTTGATGGGTGTTATCATGGCCATGTCGACTCATTATTGGTGAATGCCGGTTCGGGACTAGCAACCTTTGGCACCAGCAGCTCCGCTGGCATACCGGATGCATTCATCAAAGAGACATTGATTTTGCCTTTGGATGACCTCGACCGGCTCGAAGGGGTGATGAAAAAGCATCAGGAAGAAATCGCTGCCGTCATTATTGAACCCATACCGGCTAATAATGGATTGCTACTACAAGACCCTGAATATTTGAGAGGGATTCGGGCCCTTTGCACCCAGTATGGAGTCCTACTCATATTCGATGAGGTAATCAGTGGATTTCGCGTTGGTTTTGAAGGTGCCGCCGGATATTATGATATTCAACCCGACATCATCACGTTTGGTAAAATCATTGGAGGTGGATTGCCAGTGGGTGCATTTGCTGCATCCAAAGAAATTATGTCGCATATTAGTCCGGAAGGTCCTGTATATCAAGCGGGCACACTCTCGGCAAACCCCGTAGCCATGGCTGCCGGTCTGGCAACATTGGAAGAGCTGGTAGGAAAGCATATTTATAGCCAACTACAACAGAAAACCGAGCACTTTGTATCCAGAATCATGGAGCATGTGGAAGAGAAGGGCTATCCCATGCATTTGGCGTCGATTGGATCCATATTCTGGATCTGTTTTAGAGAAGAAAGGATTAAGAAAGCGAGTGATATTGATCCTGCCAGCATGGATTTCTTTAAGAAGCTCCATGAATTCTTACTAAATAAAGGTCTTTATCTGGGACCATCGGGATATGAGGTAGGGTTTATATCCGCTGCTCATACCGATGATGATCTTGAAATGGCCGGTCAGATCCTTTTGCGAGGTCTTGACCACGTGTATCAATCCTCATGAGAAAAAAGAAAGTAGACAGGCTAAGACTATTTTCACACTTTATACTCATCTACATGTTATTGGCCCTCCTATGGTGGGCCGTATTACTCATCAAAAAAAACGATGAGCTTTTTATTGCCTCGGTCAAAGCCGAGCAGGTCATATGGAAGGCCAATGGTCATCAAGAAGACTTCAGACAAACTGCCGATTACCAGTCATTTGTGGATAAAAGAAATAAGCAATTCTGGATGGTCCTGGGAGAAGGACTTGTCTTCGTTATTGCCCTTATGATTGGTATCTGGTTTATAAACCGTGGATATGGGCGGGAGATCGATACGATACGTCAAAAAAGAAACTTCCTACTGGCCATCACGCATGAGCTCAAATCCCCCTTGTCTTCTATTAGCCTTATACTTGAGACGCTGCAAACCCGAAAGTTGGATCGTTCCCAACAGGAAAATCTTGCCGGTCACGGATTGAAAGAGACGGAAAGGCTCTCAGCCCTCGTTGAAAACCTATTGCTATCTGCCAAACTTGACAAGTCTTTCACACCTGTATTTGAAAAAAGAGACTTGCATGAACTTGTAACCGAAGTCGCCGATCATATAAGAAGAGTTAGACCTGAAGCGCAGGTACTAATCCACAAAAAATCAGAGGGTAAGGTTTTTGTACAGGTGGATATTCAGGGTTTTCATTCCATGATGTTTAATCTGATAGAAAACGCATTAAAATATAGTGACCCCGGGTCACCGGTGCAGATCGAAATTCTCTCAAACAAAGATGAAATACGTATTGAAGTTAAAGATCGGGGCATAGGTATTCCTCCAGGAGAGCGTAGCCGAATCTTCGAGCAGTTTTATAGGTCAGGACATGAGGAGACACGTTCAACAAAAGGAACGGGTTTGGGTTTGTATATTGTAAAGAAAATGGTGGAATACCACGGCTGGAGAATTGATGTGGAGAGTAATACTCCAAAAGGAAGTAACTTCATCTTACGAATTCCACTTAAATAAGTAGTATCACTATGCGCATCTTGCTGGTAGAAGATGAAAAAAGTCTTCAGGAAGTTATTGCCCTCAATCTGAGAATGGAGGGGTACGAAGTTATCGTCGCAGGTGAAGGAAAAACTGCAATACAACTTTGGTCTGACCAACACTTCGACCTCATTCTTTTGGATGTGATGTTGCCGGGAGTCGATGGCTTTAGCGTATGTGAGCAGATAAGACTCCGTGATGATAAGACACCCATCATTTTTTTGACGGCTAAGGATACACCGCAAGATCGGGTGCAGGGTCTCAGTATGGGGGCCGATGATTATATCAACAAACCTTTCCATCTACAGGAGTTACTCCTGCGGATCAAGAATGTCCTGAAGAGAAGCAATCCCGAAATTGAAGCCTCACTCAGACAATTTGAATTTGATGATTATTGGGTTAATTTCAGCAATTATACCGCACATGGTAAGGACGGCGAAATCAACCTCACCAAAAAGGAAGCGATGCTCCTTAAGCTACTGATCGAACGTCGGAATGAAGTGGTATCCCGGCAGGAGATCCTACAAGCTGTTTGGGGCTATGATGTATTCCCTTCCACCCGTACTATTGACAACTTCATCCTGTCCTTTCGCAAGTACTTTGAAAAAAATCCAAAGAATCCCCGCTATTTTAAAAGTATTCGCGGTGTCGGATACCGATTCGAATATCCTGACCAATAGAGAGTGATCTAGGCGGTGGCTTTCTTTCGTTTTCTTCGTGTTTTGAATAACTCAAGTACTTCCTTTTCCTTCATAAAGCCAAGGTCCTGGAAAGTGGGGATGACGAACTTCTTGATATCCTGATAATCTCGTCCGCGCTTATCCGTATATTTCTTGAGCAATCTTTTCACATACTTGAGAGAATCCTCCTTTAGCCATTGATTAAACTGCTGATAATCAAAGATATCCATGTACGTAACGAATGTCTTATTCAACTCAAAGTAATCTGGATATTCTGACTCAGTCAGATTTCTCAACACCTGAACAAACTGGTTGAGAACAGACAGTCTAAGGCAACCATTGATCATGGACAAGCCATCATACTTTGCATAAAGTTTTCGGACAGCTTCTTGTGCCTCTTCATGAACGAACCCTTTCTTTGCCAACTCATTAAGGGCGTCATAGTACTGCAGCATATCATCATGAATACTCACATCGAGAAGGTCATGTACACGCGCATCACAGTCTGCATCTACCGGCAGTGAGGACTGGAGCAATTCATGGAGGAAGACAAAATATCGCTCATTGAAATTCGTGTCCTTCTTTCGTTGCTCGTTTAGGACCTTCTTTAGGCTATCCTTCATTTCACCTCTAAAGTCAATGAAATTTATAACAAGGCCCATCAGATGCACATACTTTTGCGTTCCTGCCAGATCCTTATTTTCAAGCACTTTAAGTATTTCAGAAATATAACTGGAATGGTCTGCTTTTGTGCTGATACGGTATTCTAAGAACTTTCTGACCGATCCAAACCCGGTAGCCATCTCGCCCGGTGTTGCGGGAAACTCTGTAGATTCAAAATTGGTAGTTTGAAACTGCTTTCTAAATCGGACATATCCGGAACGACGATTTTTCTCCACTCGATATTTATCCATTTTCTGAGTCATCAGAAATTGCTTCACGTGCTTGTTATCCACTTCATCTACCAGATTGGTAATCCAAATATCACTGCTCAGTGCAAATCCAATCTGAATTGCCTGACCCACTCTTCGTTTGATAATATCAAAGTACATAGAGTTGCAAATAGCTAACAGTACCTTCTTAAAATGTTCTTGAGGTCGTACGTACTTAAACTGTTCGTTGGTATCACCCCGCAGTACGGCATAGCCCAAAATACGCGGAAAGAATAGTCCTTCAAATCCAGGATCAATTAAGATATCTTCTAGCGAAAACAATTGTAGAGGATCCTTGGCTGCAACTTCTTCATGCAGATCATTGATCTGCTTTTCAAACTTAGCCTGCAACTTCGCATAGTCCTCCTCCTCTTCATTGCTGAGATAGGTGGCTAGTTCATCAGATGCCTGAATTGCTTCTTTTATTGATTCGGCGCTTTCCTGGTACTTTTTACTCAGTGGCTTCATTTATTTCTTCTTTTCTTAGATAAAGACAAACCTAGTAGCGCAATTAAGGCTACTAGGTCCAAGTATTTTTTCAGTATGTGTTTAAAGATAGTGAAATGCGACGACAGGTAAAAGAAATCTGCCGGTGCAATCAAGTCTATCTACCAAATGTGGTGATTACTTCTCTTCTGCTTCTGGCTCTGCTGTGGCTTCCTCTTCCGCAGGTGCCTGCTCAGTTACTTCGGCTGCAGGTGCTTCCTCAGCTACCGGTGCTTCTTCCTCTGCAGGAGCTTCTTCTGCAGTAGGTGCTTCCTCAGCTGCAGGTGTTTCCTCAGCTACCGGTGCTTCTTCCTCTGTAGGAGCTTCTTCTGTAGCTGGTGCTTCCTCAGTTGCCTCGGCTGCAGGTGCTTCTTCCGTTGCAGCTACTTCTGCTACAGGTGCCTCAGCTGCTTCTTCGGCCGCTGGTGCTTCTGCGGGTTCTTCCTCTTTCACAACTACTGAGGGTATTTTACCACTTACTGCCTCAAGATAGTTAGCTTTTTCAGCGGCCGTAGCTTCACGACGTTTCTGAATCTTAGCTTCTTTTTCGTCAACCCAATTTTGCCACTTTGCCTGTGCTTCTTCTTCTGTCATGGCACCCTTTTGTACACCACGCATCAGATGCTTTTTGTACAATACACCTTTGAATCTCAGGATTGCCCTGGCGGTATCTGTTGGCTGAGCACCTTTCATCAACCAATCAAAAGCCAGGTCGCGATCCAATTCGATCGTCGCAGGCTTGGTCATTGGATTATAGGTACCAATCTTTTCGATGAAGCGACCATCCCGAGGTGCCCGGGAGTCAGCAATTACGATGTGATAAAAAGGGGCTTTTTTACGCCCATGACGCTGCAGTCTAATTTTAACTGGCATGTTGTCTTAAATTTATTTGGTTTAACCATACCTGATTCATCCGAAATCGAACATCAGGATTATCAACAAGGGTGCAAAGGTAGTCTTTTCTTTGAATTAGTTATAGTTTCACAAAACGAAGAAGCTTTGAGTAGCCACCTTTAGACACTAGATTCACAAAATACGAACCTGCAGGGATATCACTTACATCTATCTCTTGAATTGATTCGTCGATTGAAATTGATGACCAGATCAATCGTCCATAGACATCATGAAGAGTGATGCGCTGAACATCCATCTCTCCCGGACTCCATTGCAGCGTCACCCGATCAATTGCTAGAGTAGGATAAAGAACGGCAGACTGTTTAAAGTCAAGCTTTACATCTTGAATTGCAGACAAAGCGACAGACCCATCAACTTCTATAATCCTCAATCGGAAGTAATGCATCCCTGGACCAAATTGATTTGAATTGAACTCGTATAGTCCACCATGACCATCATAGTTCGAAGCCATTTCCCCTATTTCTGAAAAATCAATTCCATCTAAACTGTGCTCAATCTTATAATGATCAATACCCATCTCCTCTGCAACCATCCAATAGATCATCAATCCTGGACCTTGTAGAGTCACTCCAAAATCGATTATTGTGACCGGAAGTATTCCTGCTGAGTAGTTGCACTCGCTAGAAAATCCCCCCAATGTTGCGTCAGTTGTTGGCTCTTTCAAAGCTCCATTACAATTATTAGTGGTATATGGTGTGGTACCTGTGGGGCAGTTTCCTCCAGATGTGAGAAAAAAAGTTTGACTGAATCCATTGGCTGTATATAAAATTGATCCCGGCATAGTGGCCGGTGGACTGAGTGTCTCAATGCAAAGACACTTTGGATTTCCAATTACTTGATAGCTAGTGGGACATTGTCCCAAGGCACTACTTCCCAGCCACACGCCAAATAACCCTAGTAGAATGCAACCTCTCATAATATAGATACGTGACCAATTAGTATGCCGGATCTTAATCTACCGTCGAAAACTGCACCTTTATTAACCGATCACTGATACTACAGATCCACCTTTAGACGCACATTGATCCTTCTTGACGTAAGAAAGTTCTTCACCGCATACTGGACGTTGTAGATTGACTTAATCCAGGTGTTAGATGCAACATTAGCCACCTGAAGCAGGTTGAATACCTCAACACTCAACCATGTATTTTTGGTAAAACCCAGCAGATGCTTAGGCCGTTTACTGGCCCATTTTTCATTGTAAAGTAGTGCAGAGAACCCAATATCTACCCGATGATATTCCTTAAATCGGAAGGGGTTTCTGATGATGGCATTATTATTAGGGACACCAAAAGGGAGTCCTGAGCCAAATGTGAAATTGAAGTGCATCTTCAGGTTTTCATTTCTCCTCAAATGGTCCTGGAAGAACACTGCCAAAGTCATCAATTGGTCGCTGGGTCTGGGGACAAAATCAACTTCTTGTCGATTCTCACCACCCTCCTCTATTTTTATATGCTGTATACCTGTCAGTGACTCTCGTGCCTGCAAAAAACTGAGATTGATCCATGACTCAGCTCCTTTCACGAACTCACCGTTTAGTCGCATGTCCAACCCCATCACATATCCTTCTGCATCATTTTCACCACTGTATCGTATCCTTACATTATCGATATCATACGACACCAAATCCCACAACTTCTTGTAGTAGGCCTCTGTAATCAGTCGAAACTTCGTGGGACGATTTTTGCCAATAAAGTCCATGGTCATCCCCCCCACCACATGAATCGACTTCTGAGCTTTCAGGTCTTCATTGATAGTGCCATCCCGCCTTCTTAATTCCCGGTAGAAAGGGGGTTGAGTATAGTAACCTGCAGCGAGTCGGAAAGAAACATCTTTATCCCAGCTTAATGGCTTGTATAGCAATTGAGCTCGCGGTGAAATCACAATCTCATTGTTCAGATCCCAATAGTTCATACGAACTCCTGCTGTCACCTGGTATTCACTTTTCCCTGGCTGCAAATAGGTGTAAGTGTTCTGAAGAAAACCACTCACCCGATTAGAATTTAAATCGTTCTTAGTCTTCAACACGTTCTTCACCAGTACCTGATTCTGGTCATAATTCAATGAATATCCAGCCGAGTCCAGTCTTTCCCATTCATTGATTCGATCGAGAATATCTTCATTCTGATACTTAAGGCTCCACTCAAAAAAGTGACTGGCAGAGACTGCATTGTCATTTCGCAATTGAAGTTCGTACCCACCTCTATGTTCAATATTAAGGACATTGAGCTGGAGGAAATTCCGGGTAAATTGTTGCTGTATACCGGTTCCTAAGACGGCTATTTCTTCACCGGCATTTTCACTCCCGAGGCTGGTTTCGATCTGACTCAAACGATAATCTGCCAGAATGTCGAAAGCCTCATTTTCTTCCGATTGATATCGGGATGCCAGAAGTTTTAAGAAAAAGGGATTTTTCTTTCTATCGGGAAGATAGGTCAGCGAGACTCCACCCATGCCCGTCGTAAAATCATCTACTTCACCCCCCTCAAAATCAGCATTGAGTTGTAGAGCAAAGTCAATAAGGCCGAGTGCTGTTGTCCGTGTGCTAGGGGTAAACTTGTAGATACTTTGATTGAGATTACCCAATACCCCGAGCTGAAGACTTCTACTGATGTCATAGGTGAAATACCCCTGCACGTCCAGGAAGTTGGGAATGTACTCTCCCTTCGTATCTAAAGAACCCAGGAGGTAAGCGTTGGTCTTATATCGTGCTCCCATCAGGTAACGGAACTTTCGGTACTCACCTTTTCCGATGTGTTTACTCCCCTCCAGATGTGTTGAAGCTCCCAGCAAACTTAGACCCACAGACGCTGCAGTAGAATCAGGTCGCTTGTATTTCACGTCCAGTACCGAAGACATTTTATCCCCAAATTTGGATTGAAATCCACCGGAGGAAAACGAGAGACTACGGATCAGATCGATGTTCGGAAACGATAACCCTTCCTGCTGACCGGCACGTATCAACTGTGGCCGATATATTTCAAAGTCATTGACGTACACGAGATTCTCATCATAGTTTCCTCCCCGCACATTGTATTGCGAGCTAAGCTCTCCTCCAGTACCTCCACTCGTTCCCAAAGCGATATGTGGTAGCGCAGACTCTATATTTCCCGTTGTACTCGGCAGCAGTTTTAGCTCTTCCACATCTTCTTTTATCATTCCGGCGTTCTGTACCCTGGTTTCTGTCACCACCACTTCCAGGTCTGAATTTGCCGGTGCCAACTCGATGGTGAACCGAATGGACTCCCCATCGGATAATGCCGGAACCTCCAGTGTATAGTTCTTGTATCCCAGCCGGCTAAAAACCAGGTTTATCCGACTATTAGCTGGTATGGTGATCTGAAAGTATCCGGTCTCATCGGACTCTACCGCTCGATTGGTCCCTTCTATAAAGACGGTGGTAAGGTCTATCGGTTGATCATTCGTTGCATCATTGACATAGCCCAGGACGGTTGAGTTTTGCCCTTGTAAGAAGGTGAATGCGCCGACGACCAGTAAAAGTAATGGGTAAAGTTTTTTATTCATGCCAGGATTTCACTAATTGAAAACGCGCGTCAGACCAGGATGTTATTCACTCCGATTGATTTCAATCGATGGATAGTTTCTGCCGGATTCTCTGCTTTAAACACAGCACTCCCTGCGACCAGCACATTGGCTCCGGCCCGGAGCACTTCTTCAGCATTTTGTAGACCTATGCCTCCATCCACTTCTATCAGCACATTAAGATTGCGCGCTATGATCTCCTGCCTTAATTGTCGGATCTTTTCCAGGGTACTGTATATAAATTTCTGACCGCCGAATCCGGGATTCACGGACATGATCAGGACCATGTCTATGTCTTCGAGAATGTGTAAGACATGAGAAATCGGCGTATGGGGGTTCAGTGAAACACCCGCTTTGGCTCCACTAGCTTTGATCTGTTGCACCACGCTATGTAAATGTACACACGCTTCTGCGTGTACGGTGATGAGATCAGCACCTGCCTCTCTAAAGCGCTCCACATACTTTTCAGGCTCCACGATCATGAGATGCACATCCATAGGTTTCTTGAGGATGGGTTGTACTGCTTTCAGTACCGGAAATCCAAAAGAAATATTGGGTACAAAGACCCCATCCATCACGTCGATATGGAGCCAATCTGCCTCACTCTCATTGATCAGGGCCACAGCATCTGCGATATGTGCGAAGTCCGCCGCCAACAAGGAAGGTGCTATTAAGTGTTTCATGTCCGCAAATATATGTATCGGTAGCCGGTATCCGGCATCCGGTATCCGGTCTTTTTATTTTGATTCTTCAATCTAAGGGAAGCAGAGGAGATTAAAAGCAGGGTCAGGACCACGGGAATGCTGACTTCATTCGTTGCTGGCTCAATAGTGATTTCTCCGACCGGACCCTTTCACATTGCACTACTATTTAATTCGAAAATCGTAGGCCTATCCAGGACCAATCGATGCAGAGAAGAGCCTCCACTCATGATGTTGAATCGTCGAATCGTTCAATTGTTGAATCTACCCAACCTCAGCTATTCCGGACCTGTTTTATTTTGCTACCACCGACGGTTGCCCAAATTTGTTTCTTCTGAAAGTCTTGAATCGCTGAAAGTCTTCAGGAACCAACAAACGCCGATACGTAGCGAACTCCTCGAACTTTGCCAGAAATAATGAGGATCTATTTTCCAGGTATGTTTTAAAATATGAAGGAGGTCCCTGCTGGCAGAACCTCCTCCATCTTAAATAATTAAATTTCTCCACCAGAGCTAATTTCCCTAATCCCGATACCGGATTCTAAAACCGGCTCCGAGAAATAGATACTTATATCGGGCCCCTACAAAGTAGTTTGATCTTTCAAACCCAAGCTGCAGATACACGTTTCCTACATTGTAATTGACACCTAGCGACAATAAATAACCATAAGCCACGATTCTCTTATAAGAAGTCGTATACAGATAAAACTGGTCCGCAGTAGGCCTATCGTTCACAAAGTGGACCGTTTCCGCCTGAATTGGTTTAACGTCATCAAAGTACTCAACCCCGGGAGCCAATCCTAGCCAAGCATTAAATCTTTTATTAAAGTAAAAGGTCCTCTCAATGTACAGATGGAAGTAGCTTTGATAGAAGCGGGAAGTAAAGAATCCACGTACCCTATCTCCCTCAGGATAAGTAGTTTGACCACCACTATCTTGGGCATCGATTAGGTTATCAGGAAGCACTTTGCCAAAAGGGTCAGAAAACTTAGAACCATACGCAAGATGACGATAACCTCCAATAAGACCTACATCCAGGACACTGCCATGTCTTATCAATGAAAGCTCAGGTGAGGGAGGGGTGTATTGGTGTTCCAAATTAGGCAGCCTTTGGAAAGGATTCCACGAGACGGCATTTATGGATTAAAGATATGAAGAAATGGAAAAAGAATTGTTAGAAAGTCAGCTTTTCGAAGTGCTCAGGAGAAGTACCCAAGAGATAGTATGGCAGCCTGTGTACCTCACCGCGGATATTGAATTGCATTAGAGATTTTTTGAGTGGGTCGCCCAGAGAAAGAAACTACTCCCGGAAAAGAACTCAACCATGAACCGCTAAACATCTCAGAACAACATCTTCTCACTCTCGAAATCGACAACTACACTGAAATAGATTATCACCGCGAGACAATCTGTTCCGGCGTCAGCAACTCCTGGCCCTTCATACGCAGTAGCACCTGCGCCACCGTCACGACATCCTTTTCGCAATACCGTGCGATTCGATCCAGGTCATCTTCCTCCCAAAACACCTGACCAACCATACTGCCATCGATGTCGTCT
Organism: Saprospiraceae bacterium; assembly: GCA_050298535.1. Classification (GTDB taxonomy): domain Bacteria; phylum Bacteroidota; class Bacteroidia; order Chitinophagales; family Saprospiraceae; genus JABDMH01. Next base: position 31,365 of record JBNKUI010000011.1, on the reverse strand, counting down.
TTGGGTGTTTCGACACCCAGCACAGCTGCCAGTAGATCCAGCGATGTGTAGTTCTTGTAGTCACCAAATTTCCAGAGCTCCATAGTGTCCAGGATGTGTTTGGTTTCCCAGGGTTTCTTCCCGGCCAATCTAAAAATGGTCGGTAGATCAATGCTGTGGATCAAGAGCCTGCGACAGAGGTAGGGTATGTCAAATTCCCGAATGTTATGCCCACATATAAGGTGTCGATCCGGGTCGTGGTAGTGGCTCTCAATAAGAGCTACAAAGGCTCGTAACAATGAAGCTTCGTCCTTATTATAAAAGGACTTCATGCGTAGCTCTTGTGTTTTATCATGTATGTAGCCAATGGATATGCACACGATTTTGCCAAACTCGGCGAAGATCGCAGCCCGGTCGGAATAAGCCTTTGCATAGTGTTCATCGTTAATATCGGCCTCAGATTGTGCTCGTAACAAAAATTTGCACTTTCTTTGCCAGTGGATTTTCATCCGCTCACTCAGAACGCCATAGTTTGGCTGCGCACTGACAGTTTCCAGATCAATGAACAATATGTTCCCGGTTTGTATCCTTTCTAGCATGGTGTTTGATTCTATAAAAAGGCATTTAAACAAAATCAGGCTGCAAGGTACAATCAATTAGAGTCACATTGCGTTAACAAACAAAGCCTTATTTATAACTAATTTCAAAATTCATTTAAAAATGAGTCAAAAAAGTTCACAGACCCAACTGATTGCAGTGGCAGCTGTCACTGTATTAGCCCTCTTGGGAGTTATTGGTTGGCTCTACAACAGCAACAGTCAAAAGACTAAACTCATCGAAAAACACAAGATGGAAATCGATGAAGCCGCTCAAGTAAAAGCAGAACTGGAAAAGGAGTACTACGAAGCATTGGCAGATCTTGAGGAATTGAGAGGAGACAATACGGACCTAAACGCACTGATTGAGAAACAGAAAGAAGAACTTAAGAGTCAAAAGAATCAGATCAGCGGCCTGATCGGATCAAAGCGTGATCTGGCGGCTGCTCGCGAAGAGATCAAATTACTAAAAGAATCGGCTGAAACCGCACTGGCTGAACTTACTAAACTACGGGAGGAAAATGAGGTATTGGCAGCCAACAATGAAAGACTGACCGAAGAAAAAAGCATCCTCACCGATGAGATCACGAAAGAACGTCAAGTCAATGATGAGTTGATGACCGTAAAGGCAGCTTTGACAGAGGAGAAAGAGGGCCTTACAAAAGAAAACAACATGCTGTCTAAGAAAGTGACAAGAGCTTCCGTCATCAATGTAACGGACATTGATGTACAGGGATTCAAGTTGAAAGGCAATGGCAAAGAGGTAAAAAGAGGTTCTGCTAAGAACATCGATCTCCTTAAGCTCTGCTTTAAGGCAAATGAGAACAATGTGGCAGATCCTGGTAATGAAGAATTCCACCTGCGAATCATCAGTCCTAAGGGTGAGACTATCATGGTTGAAAGCATGGGATCTGGGGTGCTGACTAATGTAGAAACCGGCGAAGAAGTTGGATTCACCAAAGCAAAGGAGCTTATGTACACTGGCACGGATGCCATGAGTTGCCTAAGTTGGCAGTCAGAAACTGAAATGGAAAAGGGTCTATATGCTGTTGAGGTATACAACAAAGGATACCTGGCAGGTAAGTCGACCTTCACGTTGAATTAACCTGATATAGTGGGTCCTTGTGGACCCATCAAATGAAAACCAGAGCCTGTAGTTCCAACTGCAGGCTCTTTTTTTAGCCATGAATAATACACTTGGTCCTCCCCCACATGCAAAATCGGAAATCGATGAGCGATAATTCATCTTCCATCCGGTGACCCTGGTCGATGGATAATAACCACTGAGGCCTTATTAACAAAGTGGTAACGAATGTACTGTGGCAAATTCGGTTATATTTGCAGCGTTTACAAATCAGCAGAGCAAGGATGTTTCTATTCTTAATTATAGCCTATATTCTTTTGAGCCTTAGTCTGTATAAGGTCTTTGAGAAGGCTGAAAAGCCGGGATGGCACGCATTAGTACCAGGTCTTAATTTTGCCACCTGGGCGGAAATTGTGGGTCGAACCAAGGCACATGCAGCCTGGCTGCTCTTTCCTATTGTTAATATCTTCATACTTGCGGCTCTTTGTATTGATCTCGTTCGGTCTTTCGGCAAGCAAAGCTTTTGGCAATCTTTCATTGCCGTGGTTGCCGCGCCTCTCTACTTTTTTTATTTGGGGATGAAGGACGAAGAAAAGTACGAAGGACCTGTAATGGAAGCAGAGAGAGCCTACAAGAGTAAGCTGGACGCCGCCCAAAAAGCAGGTAAGACCAAGCAATATGCCCGACTTCAGGAAAAAAACCCTTTCAAGAAAAGTGGTGCCCGTGAATGGGCAGAGTCTATCATCTTTGCCGTATTTGCAGCTGCGTTCATTCGCATGTTTCTTATTGAGATGTACAAGATTCCCACCTCATCAATGGAGGGATCACTATTAGTTGGTGATTTCCTCTGTGTGAGTAAGGCGCACTATGGTATCAGAACTCCGATGACAATCGCTATGGTACCCCTATTGCACAATCGCATTCCATTTCTGGATGCAGAGTCCTATTGGGAAAAGCCTAGCTTGCCGTATTTCAGACTGCCTGCATTTGATAAAATAGAGCACAACGAACCCGTCGTATTTAATTATCCAGAGGGAGATAGTGTGGTGATCACACCGGCACGTACCTTTTCGGTCTACGATATAAAACGGGGCGGTGTAGCAAAGACCTCAGATATCCGTGAAAAAATCGTGACACGTCCCATTGACAAAAAGGATCATTATATAAAACGGTGCATCGGATTGCCCGGTGATAGTCTTCAAATAGTCGATCGACAGGTCATGATCAATGGTAAACCTTTACCGAATCCCTCCAAAGTGCAATTTGCCTACATTGTTCGTTCACAGGGAGGTCCTTTAAATACTAAGAGATTGCTGGACTTTGGAGTAAACATCTCCGATGGTCGCGATCCGGTATATATGCTCAATGAGGAACAAGTGGAAAAAATAAAAGGAATGGGTAATGTCACTGTCGAATTGCTTCCTCAAAGTGCCAGACCCCTATTTCCATACGATCCCAATATCAATGGAAATTGGACGGTAGATAACTATGGACCCATCTATATCCCCAGGAAGGGAGCGACCGTCCCGATATCTCCAGCTTCGATTGCCCCATATAAGCGGGTGATCAAAAACTATGAAGGCAATGATCTCGAAATCCGGGATGGAAAGGTGTATATCAATGGTGAGGAATCGACTGAGTATACCTTTAAGATGGACTATTATTGGATGATGGGTGACAATAGGCACAACTCTGAAGATTCGCGTGTCTGGGGATTTGTGCCAGAAGACCATATCGTGGGTAAGCCTCTATTCATCTGGTTCTCTACGAAATTTGGTGATATGAAAAATGGAATTCGATGGAATCGTTTATTCACTACGGCCAATAAGAAGTAACATTCCAACAGATCATGTGTATCAGACTTTTTGCATTACTCTTGCTACCTTTTGTCTCCCAGGCTCAAAACTCAGAGCTCTATCTCTTTGATTTCCGAACAGAAGCGGGAGAATTATCAGTCTCAAATCCGCGATACATTTCAGGATTTAATACAGGTGGATATAATAATCAGGCCTCTTTTGTCAATAGAAATGAGATTCTATTGGCCGCCGCCCCGAAAAGCAACCCGGAGGCTACTGATTTGTTTCTGTTGAATTTGCGCAGTGAGCAGGTAACACAAATCACAAAAACAGTAGATCGTGAGTATTCACCCACAGTTTCCGTTGATGGTCAGTGGATTCACTGTGTGGTAGTCGAAGTCGAAAATGAAAACAAGCAGGTTTTATGGAAATATCCGATGGATCGATCCGGAGGAGGTGAGCCGATAGCACCTGCAGCCAAAAATGTAGGTTATTATACACCGATCAATGAGGAATGGGTGGCTGTTTTTGAAGTGGGGGAACCACATCAATTATATGCTGTGCACTTGAATACCGGTGAGCGAAAACTCATCAGCACCAAAATCGGTCGTTCCATTGCACAGACCGAGCCCGGCAAAATAATGTTTGTTCATAAGTATTCGGATGACTACTGGATGCTTAAGGAGTGGGATCTCGCGGTCGGCAGAAGCTCCACCATCAAGAAAACCCTGCCTGGTTCAGAAGACTTCACGATCACGGGGCCTGGTAAGCTCATCATGGCCAGTGGAGCAAAAATCTACGAATTAAACCGCAATGGGGACAATCAATGGATAGAAGTGGCGGATCTCGAACCCTACGGTCTTGATAACATCACTCGCATGGCATATGACGGACTGGGTCAACTGGTCGTCACCCAATAAAACTGGGAATAAGCGTATATTGTACATTGGTATAATATGTTTCTGCGTTTCATATCTGAAACTACATCTATGAAATCATTTACTCTTACTCTATGTCTATCCATTGGGCTCTTTGCGGCAACTTTTTCGCAGACTGCCCGATTTGTTGAGAATGAATTGATCGTACAACTCCACTCGGATCAAAAGATCCAGGATCTGCAGATCATGCAGCAACGGCGGTCTATCGGTACTCAGGCAATATTCTCAGCAACGAATGTGCACAAGATTCGTTTGTCTGAAAATGATGATCTGCTTAAAGTCAAGGCACAACTGGAACGGGATCCTGCCGTGGAAGCGGTACAATTTAATTACTACCTCACGAGAAGAGGATCTTCACTGATAGAACCCAATGATCCCCTGTACAGTGAGCAATGGAATTTGCAGCGGATCGGGCTTCCAGAATTATGGAATGATGCCGATGGAAGCACCACACCTTGTGGTGATGAGATTGTCATTGCCGTATTTGACTTTGGACTGGATAGGTCGCATGAGGACATCCAGGATAATTTATGGGAAAACACAGGGGAAATAGCAAACAATGGATTTGATGATGATCAGAATGGCTACGTGGACGATCGATTTGGTGTCAACCTCGAAACCGGAGATGATAAACACGCGGTGGCGGATGACTATCACGGTACCGGGGTAGCCAGCGTGATTGCGGCCAGCACGGACAACGGAAAAGGTATGGCAGGAGTGGCCTGGAACTCCAAACTCATGGTGATTAGTTCTGAAGATAAAACGGTAGATCTGGCTCTGGAGGCTTTCCAGTATGTGATCGATATGCGACAGCTATACGAATCCAGCGGGGGTACCGAAGGCGCCTATGTGGTAGCCATTAACAATTCCTGGGGCTACGAAGGAGGAAGAGAGTCCGAGTTTCCAATATTGTGTGGAAGCTTTAACACACTCGGTGCGGCAGGTATTCTTGCGGTGGGTGCTACCGAAAATGATCAGGTTAATACGGACAACTTTGGTGACATTCCCAGTGACTGCTCCAGTGACTTCCTAATTGTTGTTACTAATACAGATGAAAGCGATGAATTAGCAGTTAGTGGGTGGGGTAAAAGGAATGTAGATTTGAGTGCCCCCGGAGAAAATATACGTGTCGCTGGACCAGATCAAACGTATGCTATAGATGGAGGCACCTCCTTTTCTACACCCCATGTCACCGGAGCAATTGGTCTGCTGTACAGCATTCCGGAAGCTACGTTCTGCGACAATGCCAACCTGGACAAGGAAGAGACCCTTCGTTCGATAAAAAAATACATACTCGATGGTGTAACACCTATAGCTAGTCTCGAAGACAAACTGGTCAGTGGAGGGCGCTTAAATCTTGAAAACACCTTTGATATGGTGACGGGCCTTCGCGAGCTGGTAAATACACAAATACTCCTGGGGCCTAATCCGACGCGAAGCATCCTCAACGTCGATATAAGTAATTTCAATACTGAGGTGGAATATATTAGGATTTATGATATATTGGGAAGGTTGGTAAAAGAGATAACTCCCTCAAAAGATTCCAGAAGCATTCAAGTTGATATGAGTCCATGGCCTGCAGGCACTTATCAGGTGAAAGTAAGTGATGGATTCAGGATGGGATTATCAACAATAGTCAAGCATTAGCCAATTCATTCGGGCTTTTGCGCTCTCAGAAAACCAGATAAACAGTCTTTGAACTGAGAAACTCGGTGATAAACATATGGCATTTGAGAGAGTATACTTTCCAGGCATTAAGATTATTGGGATTGCAACCAAAACACAGATTACAGAGGGTCAATATTATCAGGATATCCTAAGCCTATGGAAACGATGGGCTACTGAGTCACTGTTTGATAAGATTGAGAATCGAATATCTAATGATACTTACAACGTTTTCTTTGACTATGACTTGGAAAATATTAGCGAATTCAGTGTGCTGTTGGGTTGTGCAGTTGAAAACCTAAATATGATCCCCAGAGGAATGGTTGGACGCCAGTTGCCCCCGACCCGATGTGCCAGATATGAAACTACGGGAAAACTTCCTGAGAGCCTCGACCGGGTGTGGGACAAGATCGAATCTGAAAAGTCATATGAGCGAAACTATATATATGACTTTAATCTATATGACTCCATCCCTCTAGACCCTGAAATCCAAAGAGTTATTACCATGGTTTCCATTAAATAGCAGGATCTCATCCACCTTAATTTTGTAAAATGGGTTTTGTATTCCCTAAATTAAGTGTACCTTTGCATCCTATTTTGAAAAAAATAACCCTGACAACGGTTGGAAGATAGTGAAAGGGGTTGTAACTAAATGGCTTCGTAGCTTAACTGGATAGAGCACTTGACTACGAATCAAGAGGTTGCAGGTTCGAATCCTGCCGAGGTCACAGCAAGGTCTCAGTCTATGAAGGCTGATTGCAAAACAGAATATTACAGTTATGTCTAGAGTTTGTCAACTTACAGGTAAAAAACCGATCTCAGGTCACAATGTGTCTCACTCTAACAGGAGAACAAAGCGCCTTTTTGCACCAAATTTGCAAAAGAAGCGTTTTTATATCCCGGAAGTCGATAAGTGGGTTACTTTGAAAGTTTCTGCCAAGGCGATTCGCAATATCAATAAATTGGGAATATATGCCTACCTGAAGAAGCTTGAAAGAAAAGGAATTGAGACAGGCGTTAAATTTTAACCACCGGATTTAAACAGATTGCATCATGGCAAAGAAGTCAAAAGGAAACAGAATCCAGATTATTCTTGAGTGTACGGAGCATAAATCTTCCGGAATGCCTGGTACATCCCGGTATGTGACTCAAAAAAATCGAAAAAATACTCCAGATCGATTGGAACTAAAGAAGTACAATCCGATCTTAAAGAAATATACTGTTCACAAAGAAATTAAGTAAGCATGGCAAAAGTCAGTAAAAACGCCCGTGTATCTCAAAGAGCTGCTAATGCGGGTTCAGGTAAGGACTATGTAAAGGTGGTAAAGCCAATCAAAGATCCTAAGACCGGAAAATACATGTACAAAGAATTGATGGTCCACAAGGATGAAGCAAAAGCCTTCTTTAATAAGTAGGCTACTAGGCTCATACTTCCATCTTCAAAATTATTTATCTGCTGCTGACCATACCTGTATGGTCGGCTTTCTTATATTTAGGACAACCGTAATCACTTCACCTACATCAACTTAAGTTACCATGGGTTTTTTCGATAAGTTCTTCACCAAAAAGAAAGAAGAAGATCTCGATAAAGGTTTGGAAAAAACCAAATCTAATATTTTCAACAAAATTACCCGGGCAGTTGCTGGAAAATCAAAGGTAGATGAAGAGGTATTGGATGAACTGGAACAAATCCTTATTTCCGCAGACATAGGACTTGAAACTACTATCAAGATTATTGAGCGTCTGGAAGAAAGAGTCGCGAAAGATAAATATGTCTCTACTGATGAGCTCAATTCTATACTAAAGAGTGAGATCGTCAATCTACTTGCCGAAAATAATACGGAGGATCTGGAAGATTTTGATTTTCCGCAGGATCAAATGCCTCATGTGATCTTGGTTGTCGGGGTCAATGGTGTAGGGAAGACAACTACAATTGGAAAAATAGCGCATCAGTACAAGCAAAGAGGATGGAACATCGTCCTGGGAGCCGGGGACACATTTAGAGCCGCCGCCGTAGATCAATTGCAGATTTGGTCGGAAAGAGTAGGATGTGACTTCTACAGTAAAGGAATGAAGTCAGATCCAGCTGCCGTGGCCTATGAGACCGTAGATCATGCTATCAGGACAAATAAAGACGTAGCCATCATAGACACCGCGGGTCGATTGCATACCAAGATCAATCTCATGAAAGAACTGGGAAAGATCAGAAACTCAATATCTAAGAAAATGCCTGGTGCTCCGCATGAAGTGCTACTGGTACTGGATGCCACCACCGGTCAGAATGCCTTTGAACAATGTCGAAAATTTTCTGAAGCCACCGATGTGTCTGCTCTGGCACTCACAAAGTTGGATGGCACAGCTAAAGGAGGTGTGGCCATCGGAATTTCAGATCAGTTTAAAATCCCTATTAAATACATCGGCGTTGGAGAAGGCATAGAACAATTGCAAATCTTCAACAAAAAGGCATTTGTAGATTCCTTGTTTAAGGAAAATACAACCATTGCAGGAGGATAGGTTGCAATCTCCCTCCTAGTCTTACCTTCTGTAGATCTTCCGGGGAAGTCCTTGAGACTCTCATTTATATACTGATATTCAGTTAGTAATAAATTATCTATATTTATACTATATAATATGGGTCATCATTAGCCAATGCGTTAAATATTTTAATAGCCTTGGTTGTGCACCTTATATATAATATATTGATAATAAAGGATTTATCAAATGCATGCAGTATGAAGCAACTATGTACCTTTTTGATGCTTATCCTGTCAATCTTCCAGATAAATGCTCAGCTCTCCGACAACTCGATTTCACCTGATTTCAACATGTTTGATATCAATGGTCAGCAGCACCATGTCTATAGCTATCTAAGTCAGGGAAAGACAGTCATCTTAAATTTTTCGGCAGCCTCTTGTCAGCCCTGTTTTAATTATCACCAATCTGGTGCTTTAAGGGAGTTCTATGCACTTTATGGACCGGAGGGTACGGATGACATTCGGGTACTCCACATAGAGACCGATAGCATCCTGGGGCAACTCGATTTGGAAGGAAGGACCACGGCTTCGGCTGGAGATTGGATCACCGGTGCCACCTACCCTATTATCGATAGCAGTGCCGCCAACATCGACTTCATGCCTGATGATAATCCTACGATATATGGAATCTATCCCAATGGCCGATTATTTGTCCTCGATAATCCTTCCCCGGATGATCTATTTGACTTTTGGCAAGGATATCAGGGAGAAGTGCTACTGATAGATACCATGATCAAGGTGGATATCGTGGAAGAACGAGCCCCCTCGTGCAATGAATTTGATGATGGTGCTATCTCACTTGCTGTAGATGGGCCAGGTACCAGCTATACCTATGAATGGAATAATGGAGACAGCACTGCCTCTATCACCCAACTAAGTGAAGGCACTTTCCGGTGCACCATTACTGACAATCTGGGCAACCTCCATGTGATTGATCCTATTGTACTGGAAGATCCTGATCCACTTGACATCACTTTCATTATTAATACGCCCACGTCTCAAACATCTGAAAATGGAAGTGTCATCGCATCAGCCAGTGGTGGTACTGATCCCTACAATTTTCTTTGGAATAATGGTGTAAACTCTGCAGTATTACCTGATATTGGAGAGGGCACATACACAGTTCAATTATTTGATGCCAATGGTTGCCAGTATGTGGATTCGGTAACTGTTGAAGTACCCATCTGTGGACTGGTCCTTGCGATCAGTGCTGAACCTACCTCCTGCGACGAAAATCCAGATGGCGAGATAGCACTCACTGTGGCGGGCGCTACGGCACCGGTGACGTTTGCCTGGAGCAACGGAGACTCCACTCGAAACATCAATAATTTGACATCGGGTGCCTACCAGGTCACAGTCACTGACGCTCTGGGATGTACTTCGATGGCCGGTGCCGAGATAGAAATTGAAGACGATGTCGCACCAATAGCCAGGATCAGGGGGCCTATCAAGCTTTATCTTGACCAGTCCGGTATGGCTTCTCTTTCTCCCGAAGCTGTTGACTCCAACAGCTTTGATAATTGTGGCATCCTGGACATACAATTGGAGCAAACCAGTTTTGACTGTAGTGACCTGGGAAGAAAATTTATCGAGTTCACAGTGATTGATCAAAACCTCAATATAACCAGCCGTGATATCGATGTGACTATTCTTGATACTCTTGCCCCTTTCTGGCAGTGTCCCGATAGTATCGTGGTGCCTGCCTGCAATGGCATTGTGGACTATGAAAGGCCTGTCATCATTGACAATTGTCCGACAGGTAGTATCACTACTTTTACGGGAATTGGCCCCGGCAGAGAATTTCCCCTCGGTACCAGTACTGAAACGTATACTTATGTTGCGGGCAATGGTTTTCGTACTACTTGCTCTTTTGATGTGACAGTGTTAGAAAAAATCAGTGCTGAGCTGGATATTCGTGATGTACGTTGTACAGGTCAAAATAACGGATCTGCAACTGCCACGGTAGTAGACGGAAGCGGATCCTATAGCTATGTCTGGAGTAACGGACAACGTACTCAGACAGCAGTGAACCTTTCTCCTGGCAACTATTCCGTGACTATTTCTGACACCACCGAATGTACGTTTGTGGAGGAATTTTTCATAGGAGAGCCCCTGGAATTGATCACACGTGTAGATGACATCACCGCCTCTGGAGGTAATGCAGGTATTTATATTACAGCACTAGGAGGTACAGCACCCTATGACTATACCTGGAAAGATGAAAATGGAAGTATTATTTCGACCACAGAGGATCTGCTTAATGTGGATTATGGCACCTATACACTGGAACTAACCGATGTGAACGGATGCACGATCGAACCACAAGTAATAAAAGCTGATGAAACCACTCCTACATCAGAGATCAATCCACTCGAAGGACTGACAGTTGGACCTAATCCCAGTCATGGCTTCATACGCATAGACTTTGCTGGTAATCGCGGAGATAGTAAGATTCAATTCTTGAGTCCCCTGGGTGGTGTTGTGCTCGAACGATCAATATGGGCTTCTGAGGATGTGACAATTGATGTCGCGGGATTACCGAGAGGGATCTATACCGTTCGTGTCCAGGTAGGTACATATCAAGTCCTTCGAAAGCTTTCCATCCAATAATGATGGATATCGGTTAGTCGGTTAGTTTGAGTACTTCCAGGAATGCTTTTTGTGGTACGTCCACATTCCCAATCTGTCGCATCTTTTTCTTGCCCTTCTTCTGTTTCTCCAAGAGTTTTCGCTTACGAGTGATATCTCCACCATAACATTTAGCGGTCACATCTTTCCGCAAAGCAGACAAAGTTTCTCGCGCTACAATCTTAGCTCCAATAGCTGCCTGTATGGCAATCAAAAATTGCTGCCGTGGAAGGAGCTCTTTGAGCTTCTTACATATTTGCCGGCCAAAGGCCTCTGCTTTTTCCCGGTGTACTAATGCGGACAATGCATCTACAGGGTCTCCATTTAGCTTGATATCCAACTTAACCAGATCCGATGCCCGATAGTCAGTGGGTGCATAATCAAAGCTTGCATATCCCCTACTGATGGACTTCAATCGATCATAGAAATCAAATACGATCTCTGCCAAAGGAAGCTCAAACGTTAACTCCACTCGCTCCTCTGTCAGGTAGTGCTGCTTGGTCAGGACACCTCGTTTATCCATACAAAGCTTCATAATGGTGCCGATATATTCCGGTTTTGTGATGATTTGCGCTTCGATGTAGGGTTCTTCGATTCGATCCACGAGAGTAGGATCTGGCAGCTCATTGGGCGTGTTAATGATGATGGTTTCATCTGGAGTCTTCTTGAGGTATGCACGGTAAGATACGTTGGGAATCGTAGTGATGACCTCCTGATCAAACTCCCTGGATAGTCGCTCCTGAATAATTTCTAAGTGAAGCATGCCCAGGAAACCGCAGCGAAATCCAAACCCCAGAGCCGCGGACGACTCCGGTTCAAAAATCAAGGATGCATCGTTCAATTGAAGTTTTTCTAAACTGTCTCTCAGATCCTCAAAATCATCATTTTCGATAGGAAATATTCCGGCAAAAACCATGGGCTTCACATCTTCAAAACCCTTGATAGCTTCTGAGCAGGGGCGTTCGACATGGGTTATCGTATCTCCGACTTTGATTTCCTTGGATACTTTAATGCCGGTAATGATATATCCCACATTGCCAGCCGTCAATTCCTTGACGGGAATCTGAGACAACTGCAGTACACCAATTTCATCGGCTTCATATTCTTTACCCGTATTGACAAATCTTACCTGATCCCCTTTTCGAAGCTTGCCATTCACAATTTTGAAGTAGACAATTACACCCCTAAAGGGATTGAAAACAGAGTCAAAAATCAGAGCCTGGAGGGGAGCATTTACGTCTCCTTTCGGTGCGGGTATACGTTCTACAATAGCTTCAAGAATCTCAGGAACACCCTGGCCTGTCTTGCCACTGGCCATCAGGATCTCTTCTCGTCCGCACCCAATCAAATCAATAATTTGATCGGCCACTTCGTCCACCATGGCGCTTTCCATATCAATCTTATTGAGTATAGGGATGATCTCAAGATCATGCTCAATAGCAAGATAGAGGTTGCTGATGGTCTGTGCCTGAATACCCTGTGTGGCATCCACGAGTAATAGTGCACCCTCGCATGCCGCAATCGAGCGTGAAACCTCATAACTGAAGTCCACATGTCCGGGAGTATCGATAAGGTTGAAGGTATAGTCTTGATCATCCGAAGCCTTGTAATATAGTTGAATGGCATGGCTCTTTATGGTGATACCTCGCTCACGCTCTAGATCCATGTCGTCCAATTTTTGGTCTTGCATGTCACGATCGGAAACTGCATTCGTGTACTCCAGCAAGCGGTCGGATAAGGTACTCTTACCGTGATCAATATGGGCTATAACGCAAAAATTTCGAATATGCTGCATACGACAAATATAGTACGATTTTAGGTCTGAAGATGCATTGTTTGATGATACTTATCTACGATCTTAGATTGACGTCATGCATACATATTCTTGTTTATTCGATACATTTTCAACACCTTTCAGGCCCTAAATTTACTTTACAGATGATGGAGGTTAATTTACTGAGCGACACGGCCACAAAACCCACGAAAGCCATGTTAGAAGCCATGATGCAGGCTGAGGTGGGAGATGATGTATTCCGAGGTGATCCCACAATCAACCGATTGCAGGCACGTGTTGCATCCATGTTTGGGCACGAGGCCTCCCTCTTTTGTCCATCTGGCACCATGACAAATCAGATAGCACTTCAGGTACACACAGGAGACCTCGAAGAAGTAATATGTGATAAAGACTCTCACATCTTTCAATACGAAACCGGTGGATATGCCTATAATGGGCGATTGGCGATACATCTGCTGGATGGGGAATATGGAAAAATCACGGCATCCCAGCTACAGAAAGCTGTACGGCCCGGACATGATTGGCTTCCCAAAAGTTCATTGGTTTCGCTGGAGAATTCCTGCAATAAAGGAGGAGGGAGCTACTATACCCTGGATGAGATTGATGCTATCAAGAAGGTATGTGATGCCAACCATCTAAAATTTCATTTAGATGGAGCCCGAATTTTCAATGTGTTGGTAGAAACCGGCGACGAATACAATGCATGGGGACAGCGCTTTGACACGTTATCCATTTGCCTTTCAAAGGGTTTAGGAGCACCCGTGGGATCTTTGCTCATTGGAAATCAGGAAATCATCAATCAGGCTCGTAGATATCGAAAAGTAATGGGAGGCGGTATGCGTCAGGCAGGGATATTGGCTGCCGCGGGTCTCTATGCACTAGATCACCACATTGATCGATTGAAAGTTGATAATGACCGGGCGAAATCTATTGGCAATGTGCTGAGAAAGTGCTCATTTATAAAGGAGGTAAATCCCGTACATACTAACATAGTAATCGCCCAATTAGATGATCATTGCAGCGCCGATGATCTGGTAGCAAAGCTTGAAGCGTATGGAATCATGAGTGCAGCACTGGGTGACAATACGATTCGATTGGTTACACATCTGGATATAAATGAGGAAATGATGGATTACACATTAGAAACACTCACCAAAGTCAACTTGTAGGTAACTAACTTAAGCTACCTGCTTAAGTGATGGAATCATGAATGTGATTTTTACACCGTCTTCGTGCTCAATTTCATAGGTGGCATCAAGCTGTGCTGCCAGAGATCGAACTAATCGTTGTCCAAATCCACTTGCTCCCTCGTTTTCACCATACCCCCTTCCATTGTCGCTTACTTCCAGTCTAATCATATTGGCAGGTGTCGTTTCCATCCGGATCACTATTTTCCCACCCGTGGAGTCCTGAAAAGCATATTTCAGTGTGTTCGTGACCAGTTCATTGATGATCAACCCGATTGGCACCAACTCGTCAACATCCAGGACCATCTCCTCGATATCAAGTTCTAAATCGATTTCATTTTTGACCGAATAGGCAGAGACTAGTTCATCCACTAGCTCACGTAGATATTTCTCAACCTTGATGCCTGAAATATTTCCTTCATCCTGATAAAGGTTTTGATGGATAAGAGCCATGGATCGTACACGATTACGGCCTTCATCCAAAGCCTGCTGAGCCTTCCGGTCGGCAACAGATCTTGATTGCAGTTTGAGCAAACTTGATATAATCTGAAGATTATTTTTGACCCTATGATGAATTTCTTTCAATAAGAATTCTTTCTCAGACAGTGACTTGGCAATAACGGCCTGTTTTTCTGAAAGAGCAGCATTCAGACTCCGCACTTTTTGACGGCTGTGATAGATAACACCACTGAGCACACCCAGAACGATCAGTCCCAATATGGTGATAAATAAGAATCGATTTCTCGATCTAATTTGAAGGTCCTTTAGTTCATTTTGTGTGGACAATAAAGCAATTTCCTGGTCCCGAAGCACCATTTCCTGATCAGTGAGCGCATCGATCCGGAGGGCCTGTTCAGAGATTTGCTCATTCAACAAACTATCTTTTATGGACTGATAATTGAGGTGATGCTGATAAGCCTTCTGGTAGTCGCCCATGTCAGCACTCACCTTAGCCATCATCTCGTTCGATTGTTGGAGTCGAAATGTAAGACCGTATTCTGTTGCGGTCTGATATGATTCATTGATATATTTATACGCCTCCTTCAATTGCCCTTTCTTGAGGTATGATCCTCCCAGTTGCAATATAGCGGCAACATAATAATCTTTGCTGCCTATCTCACTTCGGATGTCAGCTGCCTTCTGCAATGAAGCAATGGCCTTGTCATATTGACCCATCTTGTGGAATAAGCGTCCACGATTTTCGTACACGAAACTCAATCCGTATGTATTGCCCAGCGCTTCATTGATTGCTTCCTGCTTATCATAGTATAGAAAGGCAAGATCTGCCGAGTCTACAGTAGCATAAATATTAGCAATGTTATTATAGACATTAGCTAGACCAGAGGAATCCCGTTGCTCCTCATTGATTGAGAGTGATTCAAAATAAGCTTCTAGTGCTTTCTCATATAGTTTCATCTTGCGATAGACACTGCCTTTCGAACTCAGTGTCATCGCCACACTGGAAGGCATATCTAATGATGCATACAATCGCTCCGCACGATTCAGATGATTGATTGCAGCCTCATACTGGTGCTGCATGCTTGCGATCACTCCCAATTGATAACTTGCATAGGTGATTCGGGCAGTATCATTTCTGGTATTAGCGATCGCAAAACTCGAATCCATATATACCCTGGCTTTTTCGTATTCCCCGGAGTTCTTATAAATGACACCATAATAGTAATACGCATTATTGAGCCAGGCATCCTTCTTATGCTTTAATGCAAGGGCTCTGAGGTCATGTGTAAGCTCTAGCGCGTAGGGCTTGTTGGTATGCTGATAGTGCCATATCACCTGCGTATATGGATAAAACTTGGCTGTATCAATGGCGTCCGACTGAATGACTTGCTCGAGGCTATCGATAATATCCTGTCTATTTCGTCCTTGCACTGTAGCCAGAAGGAAGCCAAGTGCACTTACTGTCAAGACTATCTTTCTAAAGGTTATCATTTGATATTTAGATTATCCTGAGTCATCATAAAAATGACCTACTGCCTGACAAGGCAGTTTTATCTTCCAAGTAACGAAATCATTTTAATTATCTGCCGAAACACTTACTCTTCTTCAGCGGAACCCAACAAGTCATCTAGGAGGAGTAAGTCATGATACGCCTTTGTTACCAATGCTTTTTCCACCTCAGCAGAGAACCTCTGACCTTCCCCTCTTTTGTGTACTACTGTAAGATTTAGTTTTAACATCGCTCTCTGATTAAAGCGACTAACCTACACATGATACAGGGAAAGTAATGTCACCCGACTGGGTATAACTCACTTAGAGTTTCAAGGGATCAATCCCGTAGACTAAAAGCGTAGAGATAATCGCCTTCATACTGTGGATAAAAGCCACCTAACTCCACGATTTCTGAATCCGCATCGTGAATGGCCTGCAAGGTCTCCTCGACATTGTTTACTGATTTGCCATTGACCGATGTGATAATAAAATCCAGGTCCATGTTAGTCTCCATAATCTTACTATCCCGGTAGATGCTGTTGACTTTGGCGCCACTCTGACCATACTTCACCACTTCGGACTCAGACAGGTCCTTGAGCTCAAAACCCAGTTCCACCATCATGGGATCTAACTTTCGTACCACCCTTTGCTGTAGTACTACTACGGTAGACTGTACGTCCCCATCGCGGATAAACTCCACATCCACCTTATCTCCAGGTCGATTTCTGGCAATCAACTCCTGCAGCCGAGGAGATGTCTCGGTGGCGGCGCCATCAAGTGAAATAATCACGTCTCCGCTCTTCAGGCCGGCTTTCCTGGCGGCACTGCTTGGATTTACATAATCCACATACACCCCTTTGACTTCTTTGAGGTCAAGCTTTTTAGCCAGGTCTGATGTCATATTCTTTATACTCACACCTAACAGCCCCCTTCGTACCTCACCATATTCTCTTAAATCCCTGATCACCTTCTGTGCCAGGTTAGAGGGAATCGCAAAGGAGTAGCCTTCATATTTTCCCGATTGAGTGATAATAGCAGCGTTAATACCAATTAGAGCCCCATTGGTATTAACCAAAGCGCCACCACTGTTGCCTTGATTTACGACAGCATCAGTCTGAATAAATGATTCAACACTGGCTTCATTGTCAAGAATGCTGATATTTCGTGCAGTAGCACTCACAATGCCGGCTGTCACAGTAGATTCCAACCGAAAGGGATTTCCAATGGCAAGGACCCACTCGCCGATGCGTACCGAATCGGAGTCCCCAAAGTCAATAAAGGGGAGATTAGTGGCATTGATTTTTAATAGTGCAATATCTGTCGTGGGATCACTTCCAATTAAATCGGCCTCATATTCTCTCTTATCGTCCAGCGTCAGATGAATCTCCGATCCCTGATCAATGACATGATGATTTGTGACTATATATCCATCCGGAGAAATAATCACACCACTTCCCGAAGATGCAGTATACTTATATTTCCAAAAGCCGTCTTTGTTCCGATGAAGGGTCCGAATATAGACCACTGCCGGTGTAGCTGCTGTGGCTGCCGTAACAAAATCTGTGGGTGTCGTGGCCAGAATGGAGGCAGATCGACTGGGACGATCATAATCGTTCATTGGAGTACTTGTCGGCTGTGTCTTTGGTATCGGCTCTCGAATGATGATCTTCTCTGGCGTGTCGAAATACTTGAAAATCCCCACAGTCATCAGTGAGCTCATCAAAGCAACCAAAATCATCAGGGCTACATTTCTCATATTTCCATTTTACAGTACCATCTTGATACTCTCCCCACAAAATTAAGTTATTACATTTGAACTTGCAGTGCTCCAAATCAAAGGATGTTAACAAAAAGCTAACCTTTCGCTGATTAAGAACGTACAATCTTGCCTTGAAATTCTCTCTTTGTGAAAGAGGCAAATGGCAATAAAACGACAATAACAACATGTGCTTCATTGTTAATGCAACACATTACGTCAAACTCCTTTAACTTTACCTTCTCATGAACAATGAAAAAAAATCAGAGATTGAGGAAACCGAAAATGATGAGTACATGGGAAATATGTGGGGGTGGAAGTTTTCATTATTTGGTCTCGCACTCCTAGTTCTATTGTTCGGACTTATGTTGATGAGAAAGTGTCAGATAGAAGCTGAAACTGGAGAAGAGATTGAACTATTTGAAACCTCTAAAGAATGACCTTAATTCCATTCATGAAATTTCAGGGGGCTGGAAACGATTTTGTGATCGTAGATCAGTTCGAAAAACAGTGGTTGAGCCCCCAGGATGAGCCAATTATCAACCGGCTTTGTAGCCGAAGATTCGGAGTAGGAGCAGATGGACTTATCCTACTCGAGCCTTCAGATAAGGCAGATTTTGCCATGATCTACTTCAATGCTGATGGCAAAGTGGGATCTTTGTGTGGAAATGGAGCTCGCTGCGCTGTGGCCTGTATGCATTATCTCCAACGATTTGGGAAGGAAGGCACTTTCATGGCATATGATGGAAAACATCACGCTCGCCTTGAGGAAGATGGAACTGTTGAAATTACCATGCAGCCAGTTGACTCCGTGGAGCTCAATAGTCGATACTTTATCCTTGATACAGGATCGCCACATTATGTAAGTTTTGTGGAGGACCTCTCCGACCTGGATATTGTAGAATCCGGAAAGGCCATTCGGTACTCAGATCGCTTTAGAAAGGAAGGAATCAACGTAAACTTCGTGGAAGAACTGGAGCAGGGTATCGAAGTAAACACCTATGAGAGAGGAGTGGAAGATGAAACCCTCAGTTGTGGAACGGGTGTCACAGCTGCCGCTATTTCTTACGCAATAAAGCATAATCAGAGGAACGGAACGGTGAATGTCCGCACCAAGGGAGGAGATCTCCGGGTTCGTTTTAATCGGACTCCTCAGGGATTTGAAGATATCTGGCTAGGAGGACCGGCTACATGGGTCTTTACAGGAGAGGTGGAAATTACCAGATAGTCGATCCCTATTTAATATATCAGTTCGTCTAATGCACCTCTAAGTTCTCCGGCACTATGGCTGTCCTGAGCCTCTCTGGCAACCTTGATACCAACTTCATAGCACTTGATGGCATCCGGGTTGCGATCAAACTGCTCATACAGTTTTCCAAGATGATAATAAGTACCTACATATTCAGGATAGGTCTTTTGCAAATACTCGTACTTTTCCAGCGCCTTTTTCAGCTCGCCTATGCCTTCCCATTCCTTGGCAAGAGCAAAATGGAGGAAAGGATCCTGTGGGGACTCAGATAGATATGACTCTAATAATTTTATACGTTCCATAGGTTAGTATATAATGTGCCGAACAATTACTTATTATTGACAATTTCGAGCTAATAGATAGAGTTTCTATCTTTGATTCATAAACATCTAAGTACTATTTGAATGAACATACTTGTCTGCATAAGTAAAACTCCAGATACCACTGCGAAGATCGCATTCAAAGATGATAACACACAATTTGATATCAACGGTGTTCAGTTTATCATGAATCCTTATGATGAATGGTATGCACTGGTAAAGGGATTAGAAGTTAAGGAAAAGCATGGTGGAAAAGTCACGGTGATACATGTGGGACCTGCTGAAAATGATACTATCATAAGAAAAGCACTGGCGATTGGAGCCGATGAAGCCGTCAGGGTTGATCACTCACCTGCCAGCGCGCGCGATGTTGCAACTCAGATTGCACATTTTGTAGGCAAGCATTCCTTTGACATTATTCTCACTGGTAAAGAAACCATCGACTACAATGGTTCTCAAATGGGGGCCATGCTTTCTGCCTTACTGGACCTGCATTTTGTGTCCTACGCTAGTCATATGGATATAGACGAAGGGAAAGCAACGGTGACCCGAGATATCGAAGGAGGAACAGAGACCATCAGATTGTCTTTACCAATCATAGTCAGTGGTGCTAAAGGCTTGGCCGAGCAGAGAATCCCCAACATGAGAGGTATCATGATGGCGAAGCGAAAACCCCTCAATGTGGAGGAAAAAGTGGAAAGTATTGAAATGTCAACTATCACAGAATACGCGTTGCCACCCAAAAGAACTTCTTGCACCTATGTAGATCCTGAAGAAATGGACAAATTGGTGAAACTCCTGCATGAGGAGGCCAAAGTAATCTAAACGATATCAGTAAAAAAATTAGAAGAATGTCAGTATTGGTATATGCCGAGAGCCTAGGAGGAAAGTGTAAAAAAAGTGCCTTTGAAGCAGTAACGTACGGTGTACGGTTGGCTCAGGAATGGAATGTTGACCTACATGTCCTGGTGATCGGAGAGGCTAAAAATGCATCTGAACTTGGTCTCTATGGAGCAAAGTCAGTGAAACATATTAAAACTACGTTTACGCATTTTGATGACAAGGTCTATACACAATTAATCTGTGATCAAGGTCAAGAGCTGGATGCAAGGGCCGTGATCTTAAGTAGTTCGTCTACCGGGAAAACCTTGGCCGGCAAAATCGCAATAAAGCTGGATGCAGCCTTAATTGCATCGGCAAACAGTGTACTGCAAGAAGACACGGTGACACGAATGGTTTTTTCGGGTAAAGCTGTAGCAACCTATAAGGTAAGTAGTGAAAAAATGGTGATCAGCGTTATGGGAAACACTATTGCACCCGAGGAAATTGGGGAAGCCTGCCCAGTAGTGGTGCTAGATGTAGCCGTCCCTTCATCTGACATTGAAGTCGTTTCAACCAAGCTGCAGGAAGGTCAGGTACCGCTTCCTGAAGCTGAGCTCGTAGTATCAGGTGGTCGGGGATTTAAAGGTCCTGAAAATTGGGGCATATTGTTGGATCTGGCAGAAGCATTGGGTGCTGCAACTGCCTGCAGTAGGCCTGTGGCTGATAATGAATGGCGACCTCATCATGAACACGTAGGTCAGACCGGTGTGGCGATCAGCCCTAACCTTTATGTTGCCATCGGTATATCAGGAGCTATTCAACACCTGGGAGGTGTAAACAATTCTAAGACTATCGTTGTAATAAATAAGGATCCGGAAGCACCATTTTTTAAAGCAGCTGATTATGGTGTCGTCGGGGATTTGTTCGAAGTAGTGCCGAGATTGACAGAAGCTGTAAAGGAATACAAGGAGCAGTCCAATTGATTTTGGAACGGCTTTCGCAATAAATTATATACATTCGTTTCTAAAGTTTCGTAGGAGTATTACGATATGACCGATATGAGAAAAATACAGCTTGATATTGTGGCACTGTCACATAGTGTGTCGCAGTCACATAATTACGCTGTTGTACTTGGAGAGCAGGATGGTTCCAGAAGATTGCCTATTGTCATCGGAGCCTTTGAAGCTCAGGCAATTGCAGTCGCCATGGAACGCATGACACCTAACCGTCCGCTGACTCACGACCTATTCAAAAACGCCCTGGATACTTTTGGTATTGATCTAAAGGAAGTGATCATCAATGACTTGCTGGATGGCATCTTCTATGCCAAGCTAGTATGTCTCCGTAGAGGAGAAATCATTGAAATAGATTCTCGCACTTCAGATGCATTGGCTATGGCTGTTCGTTTTGGATGCCCTGTATTCACCTACGAATTTATCCTGGAATCTGCAGGAGTTATCCTGGATGACTCTGCCGAAGGGTCTGACGAAGAGTCCAAAGGACCCGTAGTCATTGAAAAATCGGGAGAGTCACAGAAGAAACAAGGTCCGCTTTCCAGCTACTCGATTGATGCATTAAAGTCAATGTTAGACGAAGTACTTGCTGAGGAAAACTACGAAAAAGCAGCCCGGATTCGAGATGAAATCAATCGTCGCAGCGAATCACAATAATCCTTTATCAAATAAGGCTCTTTTCTCTTGGATAGTCTGGTTGATCCACGATTCAGTCTGATCTTTTG
Source organism: Saprospiraceae bacterium (assembly GCA_050298535.1). Lineage (GTDB taxonomy): Bacteria > Bacteroidota > Bacteroidia > Chitinophagales > Saprospiraceae > JABDMH01. The sequence goes on along the minus strand of JBNKUI010000011.1, from coordinate 9,328 downwards.
CATGAACTGCTGACTTAGCCTGGATGGGTTTTCCAAAAGTAAGCGCACACCGAGATCTCCATTTTCCGAATTGATAGAAATACTGTGCCAGGAGGGTTCTTTCCTTCCAGTGGTCCTCCCTATCGGCATATTCGATTGCAATGGGTATGATTGGTATACCTTCTTCCATGGCCACCTCGAATGATCCTACCTTAAACGGCATCACAGTACGCTCGATATTGGTCGTACCTTCGGGATAGATCAAGACGGAGTATCCCCGATCCAGCGTGTTTCTGATAGCATCCCTGGCCAGCGCCCTGCTTTTCATATTGTTTCTTTTGACCAGCAACAAACCCGTGATCTTCGCACCAAATCCGATCAAAGGGTACTTCTCCACTTCGGCCTTGGCCAGGGGGAAGGCAAAAATAAAATACAGCGTAGCCACCGGATCCATAAGGGATCTGTGATTTGAAACATAAAGCACAGGATCTTGCAAAGGAACATTTCCCTCTCTCGCAATGGAAAAGCCTAGTGTCCAACAAAACAAGTGAATCCAGCGCCTTCTGACGGCCATGCTATGCCTTAGATGATCACCCGGTAGGGCATAACTAAACATAGCGATCAGTATGCCAACGGATATGGTAATAGCAAATAGTATGAGCCTAACAGATCCAAGTATATATTTCATGGCACCGAAAGATACATATACCCGCAGTATAGATGCTCTCGGGGAGAGAACTATTCCCAGCTATTTGTGGTTTTAAAAACCGCATGGCAAGAAGATCAAGATATTCAAAGAGACAACCCTCGTTTAAGGAAAGCCTAAAGGCCCTTCAATACATTCCTCGATTCTTTCAAAAGATCTGGCAAACTCATCGAGGACTGTTTCTCGCCAACATAGTTTTGAGACTGCTAAAAGCGGTGGTACCGGTGATGATGCTCTGGGTGGGTAAGTTGATCATCGACGAAGTAGTGCTGCAGATTGGAAATGATGTTAAATCCATGCAAGACCTATGGATTTATCTACTGATCGAGCTGGCATTGGCACTCTTTTCTGACTTGCTAAATCGTGGTATTGGACTTTCTGACGGACTGCTGGGGGATCTCTACGCTAACAAATCTTCTGTGGAGCTGATCGAAAAAGCGGCCCTAATGGACCTTGCACAATTTGAAGATCCGGACTTCTACAACAGATTAGAATTGGCACGACGCCAGACGACCGGTAGAGTCGCGCTTATGAGTTCAACGTTGATGCAGTTTCAGGACCTGATCACGGTTTTTTCCCTGATCACCGGTCTGATCGTATTCGAACCCTGGCTGATACTCTTGCTGATGGTAGCCATTATTCCCGGATTTCTCAACGAGGCGTATTTTAGCAGAAGCAGCTATTCGCTTGTAAGGTCCTGGACAGCAGAACGCCGAGAGCTGGATTACCTTCGACTGATAGGAGCCAGCGATATCACAGCAAAGGAGGTAAAACTATTTGGCCTCGCTGGTTTTTTAAAGAATCGTTTTAAGAATCTCTCAGACAAGTACTACGAGGTCAATAAAAATTTGGCCATCAAGCGATCGATCTGGGGAAGTGTATTTCCTCTGGTCAGTGATCTGGCGTACTACGGAGCCTACTTTCTCATCATTGTACGGACGGTAAATGGTATTCTTTCACTGGGTGAACTGACTTTTCTCTCAGGATCTTTCAATAGGCTGCGAAATCTTTTGCAATCCATATTTAATCGTTTATCAAGAATCACCGAAGATGCCCTCTATCTAAAGGACTACTTCGACTTTCTGGACCAAAAACCCAATCTTAGCAGCACTTCAGGCACACTTCCTTTTCCCACCCAAATCAAAGATGGTTTTGTTTTTGAAAATGTTGGGTTTCAATATCCTGAATCGGATAATTGGGCCGTTCGCAATATAGATTTCAAACTAAAAGCGGGAGAAAAATTAGCACTGGTGGGGGAAAATGGCGCGGGCAAAACCACATTGGTAAAATTGTTGGCGAGGCTGTATAATCCGACCGAAGGCACTATCTATCTGGATGGTACGGATATTCGTGAATATGACCTTGAAGGTTATCGATATGCAATTGGCGTCATATTTCAAGACTATGTAAGGTACTATTTGACTGCGCGCGAAAACATAGCCATTGGTGATATTGATGAACGCGAAAACATGGAGAAGATCGAGAATGCCTCGGCGCAAAGTCTGGCTGAGCATGTGATTAATAAACTGCCAAAGGGTTATGAACAGGTCCTGGGAAAACGCTTTGCTGAGGGAAAAGACCTATCAGGAGGAGAGTGGCAGAAAGTAGCACTAGCCCGTGCATATATGAAGGATGCACAGTTGCTAATTCTTGATGAGCCGACAGCTACTCTGGATGCCCGGGCGGAATACGAGGCCTTCCAGCGATTTGCAAAATTGACGATCGGAAAAACGGCAGTGATTATTTCGCATCGATTTAGCACGGTACGAATGGCTGACCGAATCTTGGTGCTTAAAAATGGAACCGTATTGGAAATTGGCACCCATGAAAAACTCATGGACGATGCAGGACTTTATGCCGAACTATTTAATCTACAGGCGGAAGGCTATCATTAATGCAGCACATCTCGTGAGAAGACGAACCACAAATAATCAAACAGGTCTATCTTTTCCTAGTTTAAAATCTTCATTAAGCTGCTTAAAATCGATTTTACCCTGATGCTGCTTTAAATGCTCAATCATTATTAAGGATTTTCTTATACGGATATCACTACTTTTAGGTTGACCCGCGATATAAAGCAGATTTCGCTGTTTACCTGGAGTTAAGGCATGAAACAAGTGATTACCTTCATCATCAGAATCTAAGACAGCCTCAAATTCTTCCGGCATAGGAAGCCCGTATTTACTGGTATCTGGCTTTAGAGAAACTTGTAAATCATCGCCAATTTCTGCTTTTATTTTTTTGCAGCGGGACTTATTCAAATTGATAAAGTATCGATCATCACCATCCGGCATCAGTGCACACTGAAACTCTATTGTGTTGTTAATCTTACAAATAAGTCGCTTATTATTTCCCTCAATAAAATAAGCTGAGACATCCATTGGCACCATAAAATGGTGCCCCCACAAATCAGAATCAAATCGATTTAATTGAGCCTTAAAGGTTTTCTCAGACATGGTTACTTGAAATGTAGTGAGGAGACTTTAGAATTAAATCACGAATTTCCCGTTTTATTTCGTCCGTTGTAAATGCGGCGTCAATGGCAAATAAATTGCACTGTTTAAATTTTTCAGCATCCCAATGAAAACATCTATGCAGCTGCATATACTCCTGCGTTAAAGAGATATTCGAAATCGTCCGGCCATCTGTATTTACACTTAACTTGATTCCTGCATCATATAGCCTATCGATAGGATGGTTACATACAGCATCACAAATATTAGTCTGGACATTACTGGTAGGACAAACTTCAAGATGAATTTTGTGCCGTGCCAGATGCTGTATCAGGGAAGTGTCCTCTATACTTCTCACACCATGTCCCAGTCGGCTCGGAAAGAAGTGTTCAAGCGTTTCCCAAACACTTTCTGGCCCACATGCTTCGCCAGCATGAGCGGTACATGGTATCCCTTTTTCTTTTGCATACGCAAAAGCCTCTACATGGGCGTCAATCGGATATCCAGCCTCATCCGCTGCGATATCAAATCCCACTACACTTGTACCTAGGAATTGCTCCACCAGGTGAATGGTTTCCATACTTTGAGCATGTGAAAAATGGCGCAGTGTACATAATATCAGACCAGCCCGGATACCGGTACTTGCCTGAGCTTCCCTCATCGCCTCATTTACGATTTCGACCACCTTTTCGGCGTCCAGGCCCTTTTCTAGATGCTGAAGGGGAGCGAAGCGAATTTCTGCATAAATCACTCCATCTTGCTTCAGTTGATCAAAAAGATCCAAGGTCACCCATTGCAGCTGATCGGGAGTCTGCATTAGCTCGATTCCACTTATAGCACACTTGAGGTAGTCCACCAGACTGGTACACTTTACACCTGCGATAAAATCTCTTTGATATTCATGGGGAGAAATCTCAGGTTTGATCTTCTTCACCACTTCATAACTAAGAGAACAATCCAGATGTAAATGCAGCTCGACTTTGGGCATTTTGTGGAAGTCCATGACGCAAAATACAGACTTTTGCAGTGATTAAATAAGCAAGCCCACAATTCAAATTAACGGACCATCACAAACTTCTCTGTAATAGTTTCTTTCGTAGTTTGAATTTCAAGAAAATATACACCTGAGGTTAAATCAAGCACATTTATTTGAGAATGCCCTCCATTTACCAACAAAGGTTGTGTACGTATCAAGGCCCCGTTTTCATCGAATATTTTTGCTTCTAGCTGTTCATTCCTACTAATTCGCCAGTCAAGGTTCAGTATTTCTCCATGATTGGGGTTGGGATATACCTGTAAGACTGAATTGGGTGTGACAGTATCGACTCCTGTAGTCAGCCATCCCTTTTCAAAATGCTGCCCTGGCACCAATTCTCGGACCACTGGACCAAAACTCCACGACAACTGCACTCGAGAAACCCAGCCAAAATGCTCATAGAACAAACTAAAATTATAGCCTACTCCCCCTTTAAGATCAATCGTAACGTCGCTCGTTTGTTGAGTGGTCCAGTCAGCTTCTGACTGATCCAAAATGACGCTATCTCCAATCATAAGTGTCACCTGGCCGTCATGCAATGCATGAAAAGTATACGATGCATCAATGGGTGGCACCAGGATGCCACGATATAGGCCACTATATTCATCCCGGGGAAAGTCGGTGCTCCAGAAATAGGGTGACCCAACATCCCAGTTGTCATCAATCGTATGCTCTTGTTTCATTTTATAGTAGACCGTATCTTCCCCCACTCCTACAAAAAACCGCACATCAAGTGGCGTACTATCCGATTTGTGATAAAATCCTGCGTCTGAAAAACTTGCGCCGATCTGGAGACCTTCCTCTGCGACAAAGGTTCTCAGTCTGGTAGAATCTATACCATCCATCCATTGATCAAAAATCCATAAATGGTTGTCATATACCTGATAGGCCGGCAATTCTATGGTTCGCCAAAGTCCATTCAGACTCCTGAGGTCATTATTGGTACGCATAGCAGCACCGTCGACCGTCAAAACAAGTCCGGCAGGCTCACTAAATAACCGCATGGAGATTTTTCGGGGCAGGATATCAATGGTAGACTCTGACTGGAGTCCATCCAAATCTTCGACTGACGCATATATACGGTAAAAGACATTCGTATCTACTTCTCCCGATCTACCCACTGCATATTGATATTCTGTCCCGACCGCATTGGATAGCGCAGGGTGTGTGTGACTATCATGGTGAAAATCAATCTGCCAGGTCACGGACTGATTGACTGAAGTTCCATCTTCCAGGTCTGTTGCTTCAGCTGATAGTTGTATAGTATCTCCAGCACTAAATAGTGTTCCCGCATCAGGACGGAGAATTGTTACTGTTGGATAATTGCCTTCAACAACTGTAAGTAGGGCATCACGGCTAAAAACTTCGCCCAATGCATTTTCGACTTTGCATTTATAGACAGCCTGATCATCACTAATCATAAGATCTCTAACCACCAGGACCGGTTTATCCTCACCCAATATAACCTCATCATTTTTCATCCAACGATAGTCTACCTCTCCTTCACTTATCACTTCGACCTCAAAGACTACCGAATCACCTACTGCCTTCACCACTGATTGAGGGTGCGTTGAAACAAAAGGAGCTCCTGATCCTATGTACGAAATACGATAGAGCTGTCCCGTCGCTAATTGTGTGACATAAAGATGTCCATCCGGACTCACACTAAGGTTGTTCACAAAATCAAAATGAGAAGCGAAAGTATCCACATCATAAGTCTCAGGATCCATGTAAAATATTTTCCCCTCACAATATTCCATAAAGAAGAACTTTCCATGATACTCCTCAGGGAATAAGTAATCCTCGGGTTCGTAGAAAGCGGCACCTACGATCGCACAATTTGAATCATTATGAATATAACTATAGATAGGATCCTGATAATTTTCATCCGGAGGCATCATGCCTTGTGGAAGAGGCCCTTCTACCCTATTCCAACCATAATTGCTCCCGGGTATATACTCGTTTATCTCCTCATATTCAGTATTTCCAACATCACAAAGAAAGATACGCCCCGAAGTTTTGGAGCGAGCCATAGTGTACCCATTTCGCAGCCCGTATGCTGTAATAGACCTGTATCTTCCTTCTAGCTGATCATAATACGGATTGTCTTCTGGTATCGACCCATCGGGGTTAATTCGGACCATCTTGCCCAGGAGCTCAGACATCTTGGGAGCCTTAGGTCCATTGGTACCATCACCTACACTGATGATCAAGGTGCCGTTGTCATCAAATACCATGGCACCTCCATTATGCCAGGCACCCCACATATCATCAAATCGGATTAACTCAATCTCACTGCCAGGAATTGCCGCATTTCCAGCCGCTGTTACTCTTGCTACCTTGTTGGTCAAGGCATCCTTAATCGTGTAAAACAAATACACATAGCCGTTATCATCAAAGTTAGGATCCAAGGTTACATTCAGTAATCCCCGTTCGTTAGGAATTTGAGTTTCCACCTCATAAAAGGGTGCATCCAGCAAAATGCCATTTTCAATAATCCGAACAGCACCTGATTTCTCCGCTATAAAAATCCTACCATCTGGAGCGAAAGCCAGGGCAGTTGGACGATTAAGCTGTGAAGTCACTTCTTCAATTACAAAACCAGGTGGGAGCCGGTGATGACCCCATGCAGATAGGGACCAACAGATCAAACAAAAGATGAGGCAAGATTTGAAATTAGACATAGCCGTAAAAGTAAGAAGTCTGAGCTTTCTCATGAGAACTGCAGATGTTAACATTGGTATAATTCTCAAGAAACTCCAAACCTTATTTGATACTAAAACGAAATAGGGGTCATTCTGTTGGCTCCGAAAATCGGATTATGAAAATGCCGTCTTGAAAAAGGACGCTTCCCTTCGCTGGCCAGTTGGTCATCTTTGTCGAAAATGCTTGCGCTCTGGATATTTCAGTACGATTAGGTCTTCGGAAATAATCTACTCCAAGTATCGAGAAAATTCGAAATATGCGTTGATTGTTCCCACCGGTATCCCAATGAAATATGGAAGCTCCAAAGGTCTCCTCATGTCGCACTACGGGCGATTCTGAAAACCGTGGCACCCCCACAAATACTAATGGTTGTTGCTCGGTCCCAGTCAAACTGGCGCCATGGTTTTGCTCCAGATATGACACCACTCTATTTACTAATAGCTTTTGCTGCTCCCAAATCATATAATCAGAATAAAACAATCTTGTGTTTGAATGCGCAAAATGGACAAAGCAACAAGCCATATAGATCCCTAGAAAGATCAACTGGCCCCGGGACAAATGAAAGGCAAATAGCGTAATCAGACCAGCCACCAGTAAAGGAAGTGCCACAAAGGTTCGCATAGGCCATATCCTTCCAGTAGCGATGACCAGAACAAAGGGAGCTAGAATTGCGGTCCCCAGAAAAATCGACCTCAGTAGTTTTAATTTCACATCTGAACTCTTGATCCAGACTTGTATGAAATTGAATAAAATGGATAAACCTACCAGGAACCCCATGATCCAACCAATGTACCATCGTTGTCCCACTAATACCGCTGAAATCTCGCGAATGACAAAAAATGGATCATACGACTGAAGGAACTCTCCACTGTACACATTTTCTATACCTTGATAGCGAGATGTCACTTCGAAAACTTGTCGAATAATAGCCGAAAAGAATTCATGTAAGACGACTCCAGCCATGACCAACAGCATGAACTCACCAAATTGAACAGCATGGGACCTTAAATTTTCAGTATCTCTGGCTTTCTGAAAAAGGTAGATGGAGAAAACAACTGGTGCAGCCAGGATGGTAGACTGATAGATCGATGCAGACAACATAAGCATACCTATCACAAGTAAATACCTGAACACTGGCTGGTTCAAACGGATAAAAGCATATACTGCCAATACAGCCAGCACCAATCCGACGAAATATCCGTACTGCGATTGATTGAAGGTCAGCGTAAAGCTGAGCGAAGGATATGAAAGAGCTGGAATGGCAACGATAAATTTGACACACGGTGAGGAAAAATCCCAAATATGTGTTACAATAAGAAAAGCAACAAGGTTAGCGAATAAACCCATCGAGAAATGAAAGAATGGCAACGGTGGTCCCGGATGGAATACTGCATTTAAGAGGTACATGCCCCACCGGTCCATACTGAGCCACACTTTCATTGGCTGATCTACTACCGAAGCAACCTCCTCATCAATCGAAATCGAAATATTAAATATTTCAAATCCAAAGGCAATGATAGTGGTAGCGAGGCAAAAGCATAAAAAGTATTTCTCTCGCTCAAAGTATTCCAACAGCTTGTCCAGATAGATTTGAAGTTGCATACGGGAAATTATAAAATAGTAGGCGATAACATCTTTGTGGTTGAAGATACATCAAGATTTAGCTCATACGCCTTCATGCCAAAATATACTAGTATGACCTGTAGCAAGGCAATCACCACAGCTATCTCATCCGTGGTCCCATGTGGCTCGCCAATTGCGAAAAGAAGTGCCTGCAGTGGAATCCACATGGATAAGGCCATTAGCCATCTGGTATTTCTTTTGCTCCAGGATGGTAAAATCATGTCACCCTTTCTACCTGCAAGTACCATCGCAACCATAATTATCACAACAACCATAAAAGCAATGATAAATGGACTCAAATCTACATGAACTCCCAAAGTGTCACCATGAAACATAAAGCTCTCTCCCTGGATAAGATCATGAGACATATTTAGCAGCATAGATCCATACCAAACAATTAATAAAAATTTAAACACTCGAACATTCTTGATCCAGAAAAATGAATAAATTAAAAGTAGCCAGATACCCGTCCAAAAAAGAATGTAGAAATAATGTGTGCTGACCCCTGCACTCTTCAGCATGTATCCCAGAAAGGATGTGGACCACTGGTAGATACTTCCGTCAAACGGACATCTCAAAAAGGGTAGCCAAGTCGTAGCTCCTGTGAGACAGGTAAGAAATAATAAAATTCGATACACTACCTTAAACCTTTGTTCTGTCATTTTTTTCATTATGAAAATTTTATTGGGTCTGTTCCACATTTAGTGGAAATTGAAGGTTAGTTTTCCAGCAATGAGGTAAATCATATTGGATAAATTATGCAAGTTTCTAAATCCTCGTGCTCTGCGGATTGCGAGGGCGATTTTTTGATTTATGGATTCCACA
>JBNKUI010000010.1:0-242065 GCA_050298535.1 Saprospiraceae bacterium | reverse complement strand
TGCGCATACAGGACTGTTTGACATGTATGCCTATTATTGTTCAAAATTAATGAAACCGCCCAGTACGTGAAGCGTACGCTGGGTGGTGTGAGAGGACGAAACGACCGATATTCACTTATCGCTCGTTTCTCCTACTCGATTTACGAGACTGTCTACGAAAGATAATTCAGGATATCTGGCAGATCTTTCATGATAGAGAAAGAAGCCGTGGGGTGGGCTGAAGGTTTATAATGCATGGAAGGTGGTTGGTATGCAACGACTTTCATATTTGCATTGAGGGCTGCCTGGATACCGGCTTCACTGTCCTCAATTACTATACAATTCTCTGGAGAAAAGTCCATTGTCTCTGCCGCATGGAGAAAAAGATGGGGTTCAGGCTTCCACTTGCCAATTGTGTATGCACTAAAAATATCTCCATTGAAAAAGTCGCTTAGTCCCGTAGTAATCAAATTCTGTCTGACTATGTCTTCAGGTCCATTTGAAGCTACACAACGATCAAACTGAAGTGCTTCTAATACGGATCTAACCCCTTTAATGGGCTGTAATTTTTCAGCGAAGACAATTCGCTGACGTTTGCGTTGCATTTCCACAAAATTAGAGGGTAGACGGGTCTGATAGGTCTGTTCCACGTATTCCATACAGAGTGCCAGGGAGGTGCCAGGGAAATGTTCCCAGGCTTCTTCCTCCGTCAGAGGGATTCCCAGGTCTTTTACGGCCTCAATAAATACTTCATTTGCAATGCCTTCACTGTCGACGAGAGTGCCATCACAATCAAATATTATGAGTGTCTTATTCATGAATTTTCGACTATTGGTTTATTCTGAAAACTTCTACCTGGCGGGGAGAGTAGGATAGAAGCTCCACTATTTCAGGCTTGTTTTTAACACTCACCTCAAAGATGTTTTTAGCGGATCCGGGTTGTGCAACCAGCGTAAATTGGGATGCGCTAATTTCATCAAATTTACTCAAACCTACAGAACATCGAATAAGCGCCTCATCAGGAAAAACCTGTACTTTACCTGCTAAGGAGTCCGGTAATGTAATCGGTACATAGATTTCTTTCTCGGTGATCTGTTCTATGGCAACTACCAGATCAATGGCTGAAGTATCGAAAGTGACTCCATTCTCGGTTGGCTGCAATGAAAGACTTATCCGGGTATCCGTATCCAATTCCTCTCCCTCGTATTCCATGTACCATTGACTGATACTGGCAATTGTTTCGGCAGGACCAAAAATGGTTACACTATCGGGTTCAAACCGGGCTTCTTCCCGCATTTGATGCTGGCCATCCAGGGGCAAAGGACCTGCCATGACAACAGGTATCCTCTTCTTTGCCTTTTCTACAAGTCTGAAGGATAGCTGCTCTGGTGTGATACTTCGGATTTCAATTTGATCAGTGACCTGATCTCTAAGATGATTGGCAAGTGCCAGGCGGCTGCTGATGTTTTGTTGAAGATATTCGCCTGTATTGACCACGAGCGTGTCTTCACTACGAGTTAATACCATGCGTAGGAAAGCCCACCCTTTGGCCCGGAGCTCAGTACTCAATCTATCTGCTGGAAGTTGCTGCGTAGTCAAATGCTCAGGGATCTCATACCTGACAGCAAAGTCATGTTCGTCCAGGTATTCCTTGCTCATCTTGGTTAGAAACCAGGCAATAAAGGATATGGCAAGGCAGATACTAATACCTACACGATCGGAAGGAACAAATGAACTTTTTCTATTTCCTGAGGACAGGGACATTATCCTTCTTTCTGGAAGGAGTCGGTCATTTCTTTGGAAATGGCTGACTTGGCAACTCGGATAAAGACCTTCTGATCCACCTGTAGAGTCACGATATCTCCCTCTATCTTATTTATCTTTCCCAGTAAACCACTTCCAGTCACCACGTTGTCTCCTTTTGCCAAATTACCGACGAATGTATTTTGTTCTTTCTGTTTTTTCTGCTGCGGACGCATCATAAAAAAGTAGAATACCAACAATATACCAATCAATGGTAGGAAACTAATGATTGGATTGGGTTGTGACTGCAGTACTAGTATTTCAAACATGAATAATGTAATTAATAATTTATATCCAAAAATAGCATTTGACCGCCAGTTCTTGCATCTGGAAGTCGCTGAATATGAAAGTAGCGCTATTTAATGGCTTTCACATATCCTTCCAGTCTTAGAATTTGCAAGGATGGGGTAGTGTTCGTCCAAACCTTTATTTCCTTTTCTTGTTCGCCCATCCAGCCTTCCGTGTTGAACCTGACCTCAATTGTTGTTTTCGCATTGGGTTGGATGACATCCTGTCCCACAATGGTAGAGGTACATCCACATGTGTTTTCTACTTCAGAGATGATCAATGGCACCTTCCCTTTGTTTAACAAGGTGTATAAAGCGGTCACTATATCACCGCTGAAGACGGTATCGAAAGATATCCATTTTGATTCCCAATCCACTGCGTTAATGGATGAAGAATCCTTTTCAAAAGACTGAGAGACTATCTCTGATACTCTGGCCCCTTCCAGATGAAGCTCCGAGTGGTTACTATCTTTTATTTTCTGTCCACATCCAGATAGCAAATAGATAAAAAGTACTAAGTATGGAAGTTTGATGATCATTTCATCTGTTTAAAAGTTTATACTTGTGATTCTGCCTTTTGCGAAAACATGACAAATAAGGACTGACAAAGATGCGGATTTTTCTACTTGGATTTATGGGTGTTGGCAAGAGTACGATAGGCAAACACCTCGCTGAGGAATTACAAATTCCATTCGTTGATTTAGATGAGTGGATTGAAGACGAAGTGCAAATGCCGATTTCAGAATTGTTTAGTGAATATGGAGAACCTTTTTTTCGAAAGCTAGAATTTGATCATCTGCGAAAGGTAGTTGAAACCTATGACCGGTTTGTGATGGCTACCGGTGGAGGACTACCATGCTTTAATGACAATATCTCCTATATGAACGAAAATGGTGAAACTGTCTATCTAAGGGCTTCCATAGAAGATCTGACCCGGCGACTTACTTCCTCGAGTGGAGATCGACCCATTATGAAGCAGGCAGATGTGAAGGAATACAAAGAACATATTACAAACCTTCTGACCCAACGTGAGCCAATCTATGCAAGTGCCAAATGGATTGTGGATCTAAAACTGGCAGAAGACGCGACTGCAAACAGAGCCCGTGTGATAAATGTTCTTCAAGACATCTTAACACAGCATTAGTCAAGCAAAGTTCGTACTGCCTTTGCCGGCTGAATGATTTGTCCGGTCTCCTTCGGGCTTTTTGAGGAAATACCCGTCTGATCAAGAATCGAGTAAGCTTTTTCAGTAGAGAGATCCGGTTGGATGGAGCGCATGATGCCTAACAAACTGGAAACGAAGGGAGCTGCCATGGAAGTACCCCGCTGTGCCTTATACTGATTTTTTGGAAAGGTGGAATAGATATTATCTCCCGGAGCAGCGATACCCATTCTCAAGTCCTCGACAGAGTTGCTAAAGGACGCCTTTCTGAGTCTATCATCAATTGCACTTACTGAGATTACGCCGTCTACATTGGCCGGCGTGTAATTAGCAGCATTGGAAGATGAGTTTCCAGCAGCGACTACTACGATAGATCCCTTGTCGCGGCAGTAATTGACTGCCTCCGTGTAGGCCTTTTGCTTCTCATCATTGCTGGGACCACCCAACGACATTGAAATCACATCAGCACCGAGATCGGCAGCCTCGATCATTCCTTTTATGATAGTAGCTTGCGAGCCAAATCCAAAGTCAGAGAGCACCTTTATACTGGTGATCGAAAAGTAACTTCGATCAGTTGTCATCGAGGCAATTCCAATATTATTATTGGTGACAGCTCCGACTATACCTGCAACATGTGTTCCGTGACCCTGTACATCCTTGTCATAGATAGCCTTGGTTGAGACAAAATTATCTTGTAAGTCCTCATGATTACCATCCACGCCCGTGTCTAGAATAGCAATCAATGCCTTTTTCCTAGGAGTCACTAGTGTGGATTGAAGGATCTGATGTAAGTCAGGAATCTCCAATGCCTGAAATGACCACAATTTGGTAGCATCCGGATCATTCACACCAAACTCATAGCTAACAGCAGGACTTTCTACCCCTTGCTCACTTTCAATCGGAGACAACTGCACTAATTCGTTGAATTCTACCCAATCGACATAGGGACTTTTGCTCAGCTGCTCATAGATTTCTTGAATCCTTGAGGCAACCTCGCCTGTCAAATCCAGTGTGAACCATTCGTCCACATGCGTTTGCTCCGGATCTTGGGGGGAGACTAACTGCTCGAGATGGTAGTCGAAGGATGACAAAGACTCCTCTAAATCTTTACGAAAGTCAGGCTTGATGTCAATGATTAACTCCGCATCAGGATCTACCGTTATGAAATCAGCCGAGGGTCGTTCAATGAAAGTGCTCTTTAATACAGGCATATAAATCTGACCCAAAAAGAAGCAAATCCCCACAACTAAACCGATAGCCAGGGCGAGATTCTCTCTTGCCCAATTTACCAGCAGGCTGGCAAATCCCAGTACGATGAGATCCCGAAATCCGACCATTAGCTTATACTCCACAGCGACATTGGAGGTCATAATGACAGCAGCCCAAGCAAGAGCACTTACAACAAACAGAAATCTGAACATCGCACCGCTTCTACGTGCCATGAAGACAAGCCACAGAATGAGAAAAAGGAGCGAAGCTGAAAAACTGATCGGATAGAGAAATGCTAACATACTACTGTATAATTCAAGATTCTAATATAAGTAAGGTATACATACACACTTACTATTATGGCTTTTAACGGACAAATGCACTAAATAATTCGATTATCTCAAAAAATGAATCATATGACTATAACCTAAACCACAATAAGTAATGTTTATAAATAAGCTATTTATCTAATGAGATTTTCATTTTAGTTCTGGCTACGTTAATAAATTCTTATTTTTGCAGCTTCAAATTAGAAAAGGAATGTCAGAAGTCGAAAAGGTATTGTGTTTGATCATCGGGTCAGGTCCTGCCGGATATACTGCAGCGGTTTATGCTGCTCGAGCAGGAATGAAACCAGTACTTTATACCGGACAGGAACCAGGAGGTCAGCTGATGATCACCACCGACGTGGAAAATTACCCTGGTTTTCCTGATGGAATTATGGGTCCGGAAATGATGGACTTGTTCAAAAGGCAGGCAGAGCGTTTTGGCACCGATGTTCGGATGGAATTGATATCAAAGGTGGATCTATCCGGGCCGATACATAAGGTTTGGACAGAAAGCGGTACGGAAGTACATGCTCACACCATCATTATCTCCACCGGAGCCAGCGCCAAATGGCTTGGACTGGAATCTGAAAAACGACTTACCAATATGGGGGTTTCAGCCTGTGCTGTATGTGATGGATTTTTCTTTAGGGGCCAGGAAGTGGCCGTCGTGGGGGGAGGAGATACCGCTGCTGAAGAGGCAAGCTATCTCGCCAAGCTCTGTCCTAAGGTGCATTTATTGGTGAGAAGAGACGAAATGCGAGCCTCAAAGATCATGCAGGAAAGAGTGCTGAATACCGAAAATATAATCGTCCATTGGAACACTCAAACGGAGGAAATCCTGGGAGAGCAAGAGGTGACGGGAGTGCGGGTTGTAAATACTATGACGGGCGAGAAGAGTGAGATACCTGTCAAGGGATTCTTTGTTGCCATAGGGCACAAGCCAAATACTGATATGTTTAAGGATTGGCTGGATATGGATGAGACAGGATATCTGATCACCAAGCCTGATACAGCAAATACAAAAGTGCCGGGTGTGTTTGCAAGTGGAGATGCTCAGGACAAGGTGTACAGGCAAGCGGTGACTGCGGCAGGAACCGGATGTATGGCCGCTCTTGACGCTGAGAGGTATCTTACTGAGCAGGGAATAATCTAAGACTTTATTAAATACTAGAAAATCAGATATGAGCAGTAAAAAATTCAGAGCAGGTGTCTTGCATGGGCAGGAAGTAACAGATCTGCTTAACTATGCCAATGAAAATAACTTTGCCCTACCGGCTGTAAATGTGGTTGGGACTAATTCAGTAAACGCAGTATTGGAGACTGCTAAGGCAGTAAACTCTCCAGTGATGATACAATTCTCTAATGGTGGAGCCAGCTTCTTTGCAGGTAAGAGCCTGTCCAATGAGAATCAAAACTCCGCGATTCTAGGTGGTATATCCGGTGCCATGCATGTCCATACCATGGCCGCAGCCTATGGGGTTCCTGTAGTTCTGCATACTGATCACTGTGCAAAGAAATTACTACCATGGATAGATGGGCTGCTCGATGCTGGCGAAAAGTTTTATGAGTCTCGGGGATACCCTCTTTATAGTAGCCACATGCTGGATCTTTCTGAGGAGCCTATTGAGGAAAATATTGAGATCTGTGCCAAGTATCACGAGCGCATGTCTAAGATTGGAATGACACTTGAAATTGAGTTGGGCGTCACTGGTGGTGAAGAGGATGGTGTTGACAATACAGATGTAGATAGTGCTCGACTTTACACGCAACCTGAAGAAGTGGCTTATGCCTACGAAGCATTGAATGCTATTAGTGATAAATTTACCATCGCGGCAGCTTTTGGAAACGTGCATGGTGTATATAAGCCTGGCAACGTAGAGCTACGTCCCATCATTCTCAAGAATTCTCAGGATTTTGTTCAGGAGAAATTCGGTACAGGAAAGAATCCTATAAACTTCGTATTCCACGGTGGATCTGGATCTTCTCAGGAAGAAATCCGTGAGGCCATCGAGTATGGTGCCATTAAGATGAACATTGATACGGATATGCAATGGGCATTCTGGGTAGGAGTGAGAGATTACTATGAGGCCAAGAGAGACTACATGCAAACCCAGATTGGTAATCCTGAAGGTGACGATAAGCCAAACAAGAAAACATATGATCCACGTCAGTGGCTACGAGCCGGTGAAAACACTTTTGTGGACAGACTGAAGCAGGCTTTTGAAGATTTGAATTGTATCAATCAACTCGCTTAGTCTTTCGTTTTCATAAAAAGAATATAAGGGGCACCCGTCACAATTTGTGTCGGGTGTTTTACTTATAGCACCACACTATTTAGCTTTTCCGCCAGCAAGTTTCGCTGCTCTACCAGCAACTGGTGTGTACGCAAATAGGTCATTAGCTCAGTTTCTTTCCCTTCTTCTGCCTGACTTTTCTTGATGTTTTCGTTGTTCTTCTCTATAAGTCTTTGATACTTCCGTAGCATAAAGCGCCATAGTGCCTGTATACTGTCCTGAATCACGTTTTCCTCAGGCATAGGTTGTGTTTGGAGTATGATTCCCCACATTTTCTGCCAGTTTTCGCTGTATTCATGTTCAGGAAACGATAATTCCACGGCGATTTCACTTATTTCCTTGTCCGAATGATTGATAAAGTACTCAGTGTCTACCGGCAATTTCTGTGACAATCTTTGACCGTACTCCATAACGATCTTGGCATAGGTCTCATTTTCGAATTCATTAATAACCTCCTGAATATTGGAAAGAATGTATTCTCCTACTGTCACAGGTGGATCTTCTTCTTTGAGCCGATCTCCAAAAACTATGAGAAGTCGTAGGATATCCTTTTCCTGGTAATGATCATTAGCTACCTTTTTCTTGCTCGGTGTTCCATCTGCTTTCTGTAGCCGAGCTTCATTTTCCAACAGTTGTTTCCGAACATCGTAATCATGCTGGGCCTCACGTATCTTATTTATTCGCTGATCGCGTGACTGTTTATTCAGCGCCCGATTTACTTCAGCAATCAGGATACTTTCGTCAATAGATAGTAGTGAAGAACATTGGCGGACATAAACAGCTCGTTTGATAGGGTCCGGAATATGGGCCAGACTATCTACAATGTCCTTGATGAGATTTGCCTTTTTCACAGGATCGTCTCCTGCTTCCTCCAAAATCAGATCCGTCTTGAAGAGTATGAAATCCTTGGCTTCCTTGTTTAGATATTCTCTAAAGGCCGAGGCACCCACCTTGTTCAGATAGCTGTCAGGGTCTTCACCCTCCGGCAATAATACCAGCTCTACATTCATGTCCTGAGCCAGGACCAGGTCTACACCTCTCAGTGCCGCTTTGATTCCTGCCGCATCTCCGTCATAGAGTAGCTTTATTTGCTGGGTATATCTTTTGACCAGTTTGATTTGCTCGACTGTCAGTGCTGTACCAGAGGACGCTACCACGTTTTTGATGCCTGATTGGTGGAGAGCTAGTACATCGGTATATCCTTCTACCAGTATACAATGATCTTCCTTTCTGATGGGACCCTTGGCAAGATGTGCACCGTACAAGAAATTACTCTTATGATATATATCAGACTCCTTGGAGTTGATATACTTAGGTGATTTCTTATTATTTGATAGTTGTCTTCCAGCGAAGGCGACAACCTTACCGGTGAGGTTGTGAATGGGAAAGATGACCCGGTTGAAGAAAAAGTCGCGATCTTTATCCGTCGTCAATCCCAGCTTTCGTAGAAAATCGATTTTATACCCCGCTTTCACGGCTGCTTCTGTCAGGGCATCTCTGGACCCGGGTGCATACCCTAATCCGAAATCATCAATCGTCCTGCGGAGGAGGCCCCTTTCTCTAAAGTAACTAAGTCCAACACTCTTTCCAATGTCCGTATCGAAGAGCTGCTTCTGGTAAAATTCAAGTGCAAATTGATTTATGAGAAAAAGACTTTCTCTTTCCAGTTTCGACTCTTCATAATCTTCAGGGACACCCGATTCTTCAATTTCAATTTGATACTTCTTGGCTAAATATCTAAGGGCCTCGGGATAGGTCATGGTTTCATGCTCCATCACAAAGTTCACCGAGTTTCCACCTCGTCCACATCCAAAACACTTGTAGATGTTACGGGTAGGAGACACTGTAAATGAAGGTGTTTTCTCATCATGAAAAGGACATAGACCTTTATAGTTTACCCCTCGCTTGGTGAGCTTCACAAAGTCGTCTACTACTTCCTCTATTCGGACAGCATTGAATATTGCATCTATGGTCTGCTGAGAAATCATCAGAGGAATAAGGTAACTAAAAAAAGAATGAAATATTCGGCTCGTAACCTATTCAGATAATGCGGCCTCGAGTTCTTCTGTCATTTCAAGATTGTGGAAAACATTCACCACATCATCATCCTCTTCGAGTGCTTCCACAAGGGCCAGTGCACTTTTAGACTCGTCGACTGCCAGTGTGGTTGTGGTTGAAGGTATTCTCTCCAACGTTGCGCTCCGAGCTTCCAGATTCAGATCATCCAGTTTTTTTTGCATAGTGCCAAAATCCTCAAAGGCTACCGTCACGGTGATCTCATTGGATTCATCATCAATGTCGATTTCTTCCGCCCCTCCATCAATCAGTTCTAATTCCAGCTCCTCTATATCCTTTCCCTCCTTATCCAGGATGAATATCCCTTTTCGATCGAACATGAAATCCACCGAGCCAGTAGTAGCTAGGTTCCCTCCGCGTTTATTGAAAATCGCCCGTACATTCGAAACCGTACGGTTTAGATTGTCCGTGGTGCATTCTACAAAAATGGCAACTCCTCCAGGAGCGTATCCTTCATATGTAGGTTGATGCAACGAGTCACCGCCAGAATCCAATGCCTTCTTGATGGCGCGCTCAATATTATCCTTGGGCATGTTGACGCCTTTTGCGTTGGACAATGCGACGCGAAGTCGGGGATTGAAGTCAGGATCGCCAGAACCGCCTTCTTTGACAGCAACGGTGATCTCCTTGATGATCCTGCTGAATTCCTTCGATCTCTTGGCGTCAGCAACACCTTTCTTTCGCTTGATCTTAGACCACTTATTATGACCTGCCATTCACTTCAAGTATTAGTGGATGCAAAATTAAAACAAAAGCACAAATAGCCGAAGTCTCGACTCATATTGTCGGATAATTCTTATTAAAAACAGGGCGGACCAGGACCTCCATCGACTCTACAAAAATTGTCTACTAAAACCATTATGGTCAGGATGAAACACATATCCGATTTTTAATATCTCACGTTAATTTAATGGTTATCCGTCAAAACGTTGTACCTTTGTATTCCGTAACATAGTATCCAACTAATCTATTCAGTATGACCAAATATGTCTTTGTTACGGGCGGAGTAACTTCTTCATTAGGAAAGGGAATCATTTCAGCTTCGCTTGCAAAATTGCTGCAATCTCGTGGCTTTAGAGTCTCTATTCAAAAGTTTGACCCCTATATCAATGTTGATCCCGGAACACTCAATCCCTATGAGCATGGTGAATGCTACGTCACCGATGATGGTGCTGAAACGGATCTGGATTTGGGTCACTACGAACGATTTCTAAATGAGCCCACCTCTCAGGCAAATAACGTCACCACAGGCAAGATTTATCAAACGGTCATCAATAAAGAGAGGGCAGGAGACTATCTGGGAAAGACTGTGCAGGTGATTCCGCATATCACCGATGAGATCAAGCGACGGGTACGCAGACTCGCACAGGTTGGCAACTATGACCTGGTGATCACGGAGATAGGGGGTACTGTCGGAGACATTGAGTCTCTTCCTTACATAGAAACTGTCCGACAAATGCGTAATGGTTTGGGTATGGAAAACTGTTTGGTGATTCACCTTACTTTGATTCCCTATTTGAGTGCAGCTAAAGAACTGAAAACCAAGCCAACACAACACTCAGTTAAAGAATTACTTAATTCAGGTGTGCAACCTGATATTTTAGTCTGTCGTACTGAATATCCGCTTACTTCTGAGATAAGAAAGAAACTCGCACTCTTTTGCAACGTAAATGTCAATTCTGTGATTGAGGCATTGGATGCAGAAACTATATATGATGTTCCCTTACTCATGCAGGAGGAGCATCTGGATACAATTGTCTTAGATAAATTGCGTCTGACTTCCCGATCCGAACCCAATCTGGATAATTGGAAGAACTTCCTCCATAAGTTGAAGAATCCGAACCGGACCGTCAAGATTGGGTTGATTGGCAAATATATGGAGCTGCAGGATGCATATAAATCAATCTATGAATCATTTGTGCATGCTGGTGCTGTCAATGATTGCAAGGTAGATGTAGTACAGATCCACAGTGAGTCAATGGAAAAGGACACAGATGCGGCTACTGTCTTACACGATTTGGACGGTCTCCTGGTCGCTCCGGGTTTTGGAGAGAGAGGCATCGAAGGTAAAATCACGGCCATAAAATATGTCCGCGAAAATAAGATTCCCTTTTTCGGGATATGTCTAGGTATGCAATGTGCTGCTGTCGAATTTGCCAGGCATGTGCTGCATTTGAAGGATGCGGCAAGTACGGAAGTATCTACTAAGACAGAACACCCGATCATTGACATGATGTCAGAGCAAAAGACCATCACAAAGAAAGGTGGAACCATGCGGTTGGGAGCGTATGAGTGCAAACTACGAGAGGACTCCAGAGCGTATGAGGCATATGGTGAGACATCCATACAGGAACGGCATCGACATCGGTATGAGTTCAATAACGAATACCTGGAGTTATTTGAAAGTGGTGGCATTAAAGCCACGGGAATAAATCCTGCCTCAGGACTGGTCGAAATTATTGAAATCCCTGACCATCCCTGGTTTGTCGGTGTACAGTTCCATCCCGAGTTAAGAAGTACTGTAGAGAATCCACATCCATTATTCGTTGATTTTGTAGCCGCAGCCGTGGTCCAAAGTCATACCAAGACACAAAAAATCAAGGTATCAGAGCTTGTAGACGATAAGGGTTGAATCCCGATAGGTTATATCCATTGGTAGCTGGTGGTCCGCCCACGTCACTACGTGCGTAGCTCCTTCATCTTTGTACTTTCTGAAGTCTGAGTCATTTAGGTTCCTGTAGAACTGAGCTCCCTCTCGAACGATATCTTTACCTGCTTGACGCACCTCCAGTCGCATGTCGTAGAGTGCAACTCGCCTTTTATGTGCTTCAGCCATATATTCCTTTGAATGAATATTACTCTTGTAATCAACGAAAAGACCACGTTGCGCCGGATATCTTATCCCTGTCATATCCGGTGGAATAATTAGGCAGGCATCAGCAGGAAGTCGACTGCCAAAGCGATAGGCCGATTGCATTACGGGATCGGATGTTGCTTTCCATGGTACATGGTATGGGTTATTCTGAAAAGGACCAATACCCCATAATGCGGAACAAATTATGGCAATCAAACCTACCGAACTCACGGCTACAAGTACCCTCGATGAAGGTTTGAAGTGAATACTACGTTCGGCGTAAATTAATAAAGCAAGTAAAGAGAAGGGTTTTAACCAAACCGTAATTTTGAACCACTGTACACTTAAAAACGTGGGAATCTTCATCCATTCAATCAGTACAATATATAGAATCATACCCAGCAGGCTGTAGGAAAAAAGAATGGTCATTCTATCGGAAATCTTATGCCATAAGAAAGTACAAATGATCATTAAAGAGCCCAGAAATACATAGTTCTTCATAGGGTAGTAGCCTGGAAAAAAATGATGCGCCAACCGGGTTTCCATGATATCGTAAAATGCCCTATCTGTAATAGTCACATCCTGCACGAGGTGGCTAATGAAGATGATACTGATCCAAAGTCCGGCAACGAGAGCATAGATCGCTACACCGGGTAACAAATCCCTCCAGGTTTGACTTTTTTTAAAGACCATTTCATGTAGAGAGACCATGGCAAGTAGCAATGCTATCTGGGCACCAACGACAGGCTGCATCAAGGTGGCGGCAATCAATACAGTATAAGCAAGTGTGATCCTTTTGCGGAAAAAGAAATAGAAACTCCATATTGCAATACACTTGGCAGCATGACTTGGTACAAAGTAATTGTACCATATTTCGTTACCTCCGAGGGTGATATTATAGAGCAGAATTAGGGCAACCAGTACAAAGACAATTTGAAGATACCTTGATTTGAGCCAGATACTGGAAAGATACCATAGGCCGAATATCATAGAAATGGAGCTGGTCAGATGTAATAAGAATGCATACGCAGGCAGATGGTGAGAAAACAGACTCAACATTACCGTAAATGGAAAACGCTCATTCCAGATGCTTTTTCCTACTGATTGAATATATAAGTCATTTGAATACAGGGATGAGTCCTTCAGATACAGGGCATAAGAAAGTGTCTCTGACATATCTTCATCACCAAATCGATAGCCATGAATTATTATCAGGACAACATATATGCAGAGTGCAATCAGAAGATCTTCCAGGTACAGGGTTCGTCCTTTTTCTGTCATCGGCAATATTCAATCCGTGTATTACGAAATGCTAAACTATAAATATCATCCATTAAAATATCCTCAACCATTACCTTTACTGCATGGATGGGAAGTTCAGGAAATTAAAGCTTGAGGAGTTAGGAAGGCTTTCTCTCAGTGAATATAAGGAGAAGCAAAAATTGCCTGTAGTGGTGATACTAGACAATATTAGATCAGGTCACAATGTGGGAGCTGTATTTCGGACCTGTGATGCACTGGCAATAGAACATATTTACTTGTGCGGTTTTACACCCAAACCTCCACATCGTGAAATTCTAAAGTCCGCTATTGGCGCGTCAGAGTCGGTATCATGGACGCATTTTGAAAGTACCAAGGAATGTCTGCGACACCTCAAAAGTGAAAATTACCTGATCGCAGGTATAGAGCAAACGACAGATTCTGCACTTTTGAAAGATTTCAATCCGACAAAGCAGAAGCTAGCGGTCGTTTTCGGAAATGAAATCCAGGGGCTATCAGAAGACATCTTACCTGATCTGGATCTCTGTCTGGAAATCGAGCAATTCGGAACGAAACACTCACTAAATGTATCTGTATGCGCGGGTATAGTGCTCTGGAATGTAACTACAAAAATCAGAAATCACGATCCAGCCCCTTCACAAGGATAGTTTGCGAGAAATCCTTCAATTAAAATCCTCAAGAAATTTATATATGTCCTTTTCGTAAACCATTAGACACTAGGGACCTGAGGCTTATGTCTTACTGTATTTTCCTATTTAAAAAATACCGATATACGGGTATTCATTTACAGCATGTTATGCTGTATCTTCAATGTATCGTTAGGGCAAAAACCCAACAGAAAAAGACGATAAACCTAATCTGAGATGGGAGAGAGACGATCAAACGATGGTCTCTTTTTCATTTTTAAGCATAAGGTAGTACCCTACCTTATAAAGATCCAACAGAAATACGGATGGAACAGGTCCTAATAGGCTCTGACGTAGTTGCATCTCACTCTGCTTGAATAAAGCCGTTATGAGACCGGAAATCCCTGCTCTGGATATCAACGCACAAATTCTGGTGAGTCGAGTTTCTACCTCCGGGTACTTATGTTTGAGAGAAATTAGGTTCCTGACGGCACTTCTTTGCTTTTCAAGAAATTCTCCGGCAGGTTGTAGATCTTCATGGATCACTGGATTATCTATGTGCTTAATATGGTAACCCTGCTTTTCTAAGACATAGCCAAACACTGTGTCTTCATGCCCGTATCCATGTATTCCTTCATCAAAGTTGATTGCGTGGAATGCACTGGCTGGAATCAGAAAGTTGTTAGATTGGAAGCCAGTAGTAAGCTTCTGCTCTCGGGTGCGTCCTACATTCCAGTGTAGCATGTACTCTTTTGCAGGTCTTTCGTTTCGATATGTTCGACCACCTACTACTACTGTTTTTGGGTCACAACACCCCAAATATCTTTCCAGAAAGTCTCCCTGAGGTATCGAGCCGTCACAGTCCAGGAAGAGGAAATATTCATATTGCGCCTTGGATGCCAGAAGGTTTCGGATAGCAGACCGACCAATATTTTTACGTAATACTTCAAAACGCACCTTAGGTAAATGGGCAATTCGCTGATTTATATCCCGATATGATACTTCAGAACCATCATCGATACCTATGATCTCAAAGGGTACTTGCAACCTCATACCGTTGTCATGGAGGTGATTCACCAGAGATACTACATCATAGTTATAAATAGGTATGAGAACAGAGATCATAGAACTTGACAAAAAAAGAGGCGCTTGGATATGCTTCCAGGCGCCTCAAAGGTATATTAAATCGATTGCTTAATCAAAGACTAATCTCTCTGTAATTCTTCCCTCATCAAAGGTGACTTCCATGACATACATGCCTCGTGGTAGGTCCTGATGATAAAATTCAAAATAACTATTATTCACACGATCGTATTGAGCCACGGTTCTTCCTGAAAGATCAATCACTCGCACTGTACGCATTTGGTAGTCAGTGTTAGTCTGGATGCGCACTATCTCGGGTGAAGGGTTGGGAGAAACGGTCAAGCCTACATCCCTGTTGTCGAGCGAAGGTATTGAAGTAGAGATACTATCGAGTCCCAAAGCCAGGAATGCTCTCGGTGCAAAATATCCTACAATAGTGTCAATATATGCTCTAGCTCTTTCAGCTGATGCTGTGGGGGAACTAAAGGAGGCAACATCATGGTAAGTGGCTCCGGGAGGAACGTTACCCATCCCAGCTGAAGGATGCATAATAGTGTCCCAGACAGAGGCTTCCCACCAAACCCATGGTGAGCCATCGACTCGTCCAAACATGTTGGTTGCTTGATTTAGTGGATATAATCCCTCAAAGTAGTCGTGTCCGGCGACTGCAGATGCCTCTTTAGCTCGTTGAGTTAACGGATCATCCATTCCTAAAAATACGTCATTCAATCCCAATTGATTGGCTTTTTCAGTTATGAGCTTACTGCCCTGAACTTCCACGACAGGAAGTGCATCAGTGGGTGTTGGCACTAATAATATTCTAGAATCATATGGTGCATTTTCCTCAGTCGGAACTTGAAGACATATCACTGGCATCTCATCAGCTTCCAACCAGGAAATATCTCCCAGTGCACCTCCAAGATTGACTACGAGATCAAATGATGATGAATACCCGACATGATTGGGAATACACAAGGTGTCACCTTCTGGAATAATGTACCCAGGAGGAGCGATTCCTACTGAGGTGGCATTTATATCTCCATTCACTCCTTCAATGACCATAGGGATGGGATTTGCTATCCCATCATCGGTCAGATCTATTGTGAATTTGCCTTCCGGCATTGTGGTAGTAACAATCTCAGTGTATTCATCAAGAGTTGCAGCGGCTAGTGCAATGTAACCTCCTGTGCCTGTACCCCATACTCCGATTCTTGACGTGTCAATACCGTAAGTATTTCCGTCCTCACTGTGATTCTTTCTAAAAAATCTCACGCATGTACGAGCATCCTGGAGTCCACGATACGCGGCGTTGATTAGGCCAAAAGTTCTTTCTTTGGGAGAAGAAGCAAACGGATTCCATCCCAGTCGATAATCCGCAGCAGCTACAACAAATCCCATCCTTGCCAATCTTGTGCAAATTTCAACTACTGAAGAATCCGTCCGTGATCCTGTAACACTTCCATTGACTTGCTTTGGTAGGAAGTTCCCTGTATGCAGATAAACAATTAATGGTCGGTTGTCCAATGTGTCACCAGCAGGTTCATACACGTCCATTTTCAATTCTTCTTTATAAGTAGTGTTAATACTCAGCAAGGCCAATA
Organism: Saprospiraceae bacterium; assembly: GCA_050298535.1. Taxonomy (GTDB): domain Bacteria; phylum Bacteroidota; class Bacteroidia; order Chitinophagales; family Saprospiraceae; genus JABDMH01. The sequence goes on along the minus strand of JBNKUI010000010.1, from coordinate 225,481 downwards.
CACTGAAGTTTTCACCATAAGTTAATCCTGAAGTTATCTCCACACCATCATAAACCTGATCCAAGTATCTTTCTTGGGCAGATAGTTGTAAACCCAACCCACCCAATAGTAGGAGTATTAATAAGTACCTAATTTTCATATGTAGTAATTTGAATTTTAATTAATAGCTTTTTTAAAATCATATACCATCGAGACATAAGCAAGGCGGCCAATTGCTGGGCCTCCATATGTCTGAAATCTCTTATTATTTAGAAGGTTCGAGGCACCAATCTTGAATGTAGTGTTAATAGCCTTCAAATTGTAGTTTACTTGAGCATCCAGTAGGCTATAGGATGGAATGCCACCCGTAAATTGCGGTGAACCTTCAAATATGAAGGAGTCAATCCATTTGTAATTTATGTTAAATCCGATGGGGTTCTTGGTGAAACCTGAAAGGTTGCGACCTGAAAGACTGATATTGAACTTATGCTCTGGCGTATTGAATGCAGGTATAATCGGATCATCAACAAATTCCTTATTTAATTTATTCCAGGAATAATTGCCGGCAATTGTATAATGCCCTGCAAAATAATAATTCAGTCCTATAGCTAAACCTTGTGTTGTTACCTGATTTCTAGAATTGGCTGCATATCTATAAATATCGATGTTGGTGGGGAAGCCAGTTGTAGGATCAAATGATGCATCTGCACCAATGTTATATCCTAGGAAATCATTGTAAATGCTATAGTAATAGCCTACATCAAGATATAAACTATTGAAAAGAGTACTTCGGTATCCTGCTTCAAATGTTCTAACTTTCTCCGGGCGAACAGGATCAATGTCAAAGGTTTGTAAGACATTTGGTCTGGGATTAGCTAAAAAATCAGTGAGTGATTCAATAGTAGTTAAACCTTTGACACCATTTAAGTTCCCAGCAAGAATAGCCCTGCCTACATTTAGAAATAGGTATTGGTCCGTCAGTGTCGGATTCCTAATAGCCGATGAGAACGAAAATCGAAGAAAATTGTTGGCCCTGGGCTTAAAAACAACGCTTGCTGCCGGTGAAAACAGATAATCAAAGTTTTCATTTTTGTCCATTCTCAAGGTCCCTGAAAATCTAAACTTGCCATCCGATACACTCTTTTCGAACCCAGAGTATATTCCAAATTCGCTATTAATAATTCTCAGGCCAGCTGTATCATAAAATACAGAGCCTTCGGATGCAGGTCGATATTGTCTAAAATTTGCACCAAGCACGATCTTGTCTGTGAAAGAAGGAGTAATAGTGTATTCGCCATGGGTATGCATCAAAAGTGATCGATCAATGAACAAAGTACCACCTTCCGATCTGGGCTTACTCCTTATATCATCAAAGAGTTCCTGAAATCTTTTTGTGCGAGGTGCGTAAAAATCTTCGCTAACGGAGGGGTTACTTTGCTTGTTTGCATGTGCTTCAGCTATCCTGTGCCATTCTGTCAACTGGTCCTGATTATTAGCGATCCAGATATTAGCAGCTTCTTGATCAAATGCTAGAATTACACTGCCATCGGGTTGCACCATCACCTGCAGCCTTGGGTAGCCTGATTCAATAATTTGAGAATTAAACTCATCCCTAAAGAACCGTTCGTAATCTTGATTCCAAAGTGGATTGCTTTTAGCTGAATCAAGAAGTGCTAGAGCCGTGAAATATGGATCGTAGGAATCACCTGCATCCTCATGTGTTAAATAGCTCCTAATGAAAAATTTTCCCTGCTTTCGATATTCTATTTTGTGCTGGAAAAACTGGATATTTTTCAAGCTAAATCTATTGTCTCCCTGATACACGGTGGTACCATTGGCATAATTGGAGCCGATAATAAGTTCAGGTGAATCATCCTTCATACTAGGCTTTGTTCTAAAATGCAATGCTACATTACCTTTTAAATTCTTGGTCCCATAATCAACAAGATCTCTTTCCATGTAACCAGTACGATACCAATTTCCCAAACCAGGATATATCCAGGGCTCAAAAGTTGAGAAATCACCAGAGGGAGAGTACTCATCACCATAGATATTCACTGCATCATATCTTCCTGGATTGGAAGCGGGCACCCGACTATCATCGATCGGATCGAAATTATTGGCCTCCCAGTCTTGTGCAGTCAAATAAGATAAGTTAAACTTATAGGCAAACCAGTCATTCCCCTCTTTGTTGGACAGAGCATCTCCCCATCGAACAGCTGTCTCCAACAATGATCGCTCACCTGCTTTAACCATTGCTGAGAGTCCTTTTTGATAAAAAGGGTTTTTTGTCTCCATGCTGATCACACCATTGAAGGCATTGGGACCATAGAACGCAGAGCTGGCTCCTACAATCAAATCTACTTTTACCACATCCAGTTCCGATGCACCCAGAAAATTATCCAACGAGAAATTCAGACCCGGAGATTGATTATCTACCCCATCAATGATTTGGAGAGAGCGCACAGGACTGGTACTATTAAATCCCCGTGTATTCACCACCTTGAAACCCAAACTTGCCGCCGTGAGATCGACGCCCTTTAGTGAGCCAAGTCCATCATAAAAATTGTCAGAAGGTGTTTCCTTGATAGCCAATACATCCAGTGATTCCACTGTTAGGGGAGCTGCTTTTTGTTTTTCAGATATCCGTTGGCCTGTGACCTCGGTGACGGCAAGTGTAATTCCACTGGTAGGGGCCAACTCAAAGTCAAGTCGACTGGATGCATCACTGATTTCCTGGACAACAGTTTCATATCCCAAATAAGAAATCTCGAGGATTACTGGAAGGGCATCCACCCGTATTTCGAATGAACCATCGAAGTCGGTTACGGTTCCTCTCGTGGTGCCTTGCAGTAGTATACTGGCACCTATCAGTGGCTCTCCTGATTCTTCGTCAGTGATGCTGCCATGCAATCGTTCCTGTGCGGTTAGAAATGGCAGGATGTATGTTAAAATGGCTAGTATCAATACCGCCCTGAATGCAATCTTGATCTTCATGAACGCTTACTTCTTTTCTTGGTATCAAGGAGTACATCTCTATGAAAGTATGGGTGCAGGCAATATACAGAATAAAATCATCATCAATGCCGCATAAGTATTAATGTTAGTGTGTACAATTTAATACTATGGCAAATAATATTTGGAAAAATTTCATTGAACGCAGCAAATTGGGATTAAACTTAATAAGTCTGTAACTAAACTTGAATTTTAGAATATTCGCCCAAAATTAGTCTTGCATATTGTTGGATCAAACCAATTACAATCTACCTTTGTTCACTTGTGAAATACTGAAGTAAAATGAGTGTGAATAATACTAGTTTTTCCTTGTTAGAAGCCACTTGCAGCGATATGCAAATTAAGGCCATTGGCAATAAAGTGTTACAGGGCCAACGCATTTCAGATGAGGAAGGGCTGATCCTATTTGAAAAGGCTGACCTGGGGGTCTTAGGTATCCTCAGTAATCATGCACGAATGGCTAAGAATGGAGACGTCACTTATTTTAATCGAAATTTCCATGTGGAACCTACAAATGTTTGCATCTATACCTGTAAATTCTGCTCTTACAGCCGAATGATCAAGAAGCGAAGCGAAGGTTGGGAATATACAATGGAGGATATCATGGAGATCATACGGTCTTATGATGAAAAGCCGGTGACGGAAGTACATATAGTGGGTGGTGTCCTACCTCAATATGATGTAAAGTTCTATTCAGAGTTGTTTAGCGCCATCAAGGCCCACAGACCATCACTGCATGTCAAGGCACTGACTCCCGTCGAGTACCATTATATATTTAAAAAGGACAAGATATCGTATGAAGAAGGGATGCGCTTGATGAAGGAATCAGGACTAGATTCACTGCCGGGCGGGGGAGCTGAGATATTTCATCCAGAAATAAGGGAGCAAATAGCAGGCGACAAGTGTACAGGGGACCAATGGCTTGCTCTTCATGAAATTTGGCATAAGTTGGGTCAGCGTTCCAATGCCACTATGTTGTATGGTCACATCGAGGATTATAGTCATCGTATAGATCATATGCGTCAATTGCGAGAGCTCCAGGACAGAACGGGAGGCTTTCAGACATTTATACCTCTTAAGTTTCGAAATCAGGGTAATGAAATGTCTCATCTGGAGGAAGTGACGATGCTAGAAGATCTTAGAAATTATGCTATTAGCCGTATTTATCTTGACAATTTTGATCACGTGAAAGCTTACTGGCCCATGATAGGACAGGCCACCGCTCAAATGTCACTTTCTTATGGAGTGGATGATATCGATGGCACTATTGATGATACCACTAAAATTTATTCAATGGCTGGAGCTGAAGACCAAAATCCAGCGCTCAGTACCCAACAGTTAGTGCAGTTAATAAAGCAGGCTAGAAAAACACCCATTGAAAGAGATACCTTATACAATATCGTGCAAGATTATAGTCTTGTAGAGTTTGATGATTCAGATGGTTTTAGGGGGTATTTGGACCTGCCGGTTATAAATAATTAAGATCTTATCTAGTTAGGAGCTTCTCCACAAAACATATCCTGGAGGAACCTGTTATGCTATATTGTAAATAATGAAAGAACGTCTTAAGATCTCTGCAGTTTCCTATTTGAATACGAGCCCCTACATTGTTGGACTGAGATCGGTGTCTGGCATTGATGAACGCTTCGATATTACGATGGATACCCCGGCTGAATGTGCTGCGAGATTATTGAAGGGTAAGGCAGACCTCGGCGTGGTGCCCGTTGCATCGATACATACATTGCCATCTCATAAGCCGGTTACAAAGTGGGGTATCGTGGGGGACGGTGCTGTGGAGTCCGTATTGTTGGTAACGGAGGTACCCATTGAGGAAACCCGCTTTGTCTACCTGGATTATCAATCGAATACTTCAAATAGCTTGTTAAGGATTCTGATGCGTGAATATTTAAATCTTGAAGTCCAGTTTGTTCGCTCCCAACCAGGTTATGAACAGAATATTCGAGGAACGACTGGGGGATTACTTATCGGGGATAGGGCACTTCATTTGGGGCAGCATTTTGCCTATAGATATGATCTATCAAAGATGTGGAAGGAGTGGACTGGGCTTCCATTCATCTTTGCACGATGGGTGGGCAATCATCGAGTTAAAGATGAGACTCTGGACTATTTAGATGATCTGTTTGAAGCAGGTTTAAAAAGGCGGGATGAGATAGCAGCTGCGGTAGGAATGAAATTCCCTGATGTAGATGTCCTGCACTATCTCACGAATTCTATAATTTATCGAGTAAGTGAGGAGGCCTGTGAAGGTGAAAGATTATTCTTAAAAAAATTGGGAGTGGAATCGGAAATTCAGGAAGTAGGATAATTGTTCCCGAGGCGTATCTGCGAATTTTGATTCTCGTAATAAAAATCTCAGTAACAAATGACACTAGTGAAAACACTTGGCGACCTTAAAAAATCAGGTTACCAGTCGAAAACAATAAAAGAGGAATTACGATCCAATCTGATCGGAAAACTGGGATCTGGAGAAGATGTGTTTAAAGGCATTGTTGGTTTTAAAAGTTCAGTCCTTCCAGACATAGAACGAGCTATATTAAGTAAGCACAATATTTTGCTGCTTGGTCTACGTGGACAAGCCAAGACCCGCATTGCTCGCTTATTGACATCACTTCTAGATGAATTCATCCCGGTGATTGAAGGAAGTGAACTCAATGATGATCCCCTTCATCCCATATCAAAGCAATCTGTAGAGATTATAGAAAAGATGGGAGATGAGACCCCTATAACCTGGCTACATCGGGATGAGCGGTATGTGGAAAAATTAGCAACTCCAGATGTGAGTGTGGCAGATTTGATCGGTGATGTAGACCCCATCAAGGCAGCGACGCTGAAGCTCCCTTATAGTGATGAACGAGTGATACATTATGGATTGATTCCACGATCTCATCGATCTATTTTCGTGATTAATGAGTTACCTGATCTTCAGGCAAGGATTCAGGTTTCACTATTTAACATACTTCAGGAAGGGGATATTCAGATTCGTGGGTTTAAACTCCGACTTCCCCTTGATATTCAGTTTATATTTACTGCCAATCCAGAAGACTATACTAATCGGGGAAGCATTATTACCCCTTTGAAAGATCGAATCGAGAGTCAGGTATTAACCCATTACCCGGAAACTTTGGAAGATGCCAAGGCGATCACCAAACAAGAGGCCAGAATAGACAAAGAACAATCAGCCAGGGTTACTGTGCCAGAAATCGCCTATGACCTTTTGGAACGTATTTCTTTTACCGCCCGAGACTCAGACTTAATTGATGAAAAAAGTGGGGTATCAGCCAGATTAAGTATCTCGGCCTTGGAAAACCTTTATTCTTCTGCAGAGCGGAGAATGCTCATCAATAAAGAAAATGAAACAGTTATTCGTTTAAGTGACTTCTGGGGTATTATCCCCTCTATCACAGGCAAGGTGGAGTTAGTGTATGAGGGAGAGCAGGAGGGACCTTATGCAGTAGCTTTAGCATTGATGGGAGCTGCTTTTAAGGATGAATTTATGACCAAGTTTCCGCATCCCGACAAGTTCCTGAAGGAAACGGATGTTGATATTTTCGAGGATGTCAAGAATTGGTTTACCGAGGGTCATTCAGTAGAACTTATGCAAGAGGAGTCTGATAAGGAATACCAGGCAAAACTCAAGAAAATTCCGGGACTATCCAGTCTTGCCAGAAAATTGTCGAGGTCTCAGGAAGACACTTGGATTGCCCATGAGTTAATCCTTCATGCCCTGGCAGAATTCAATGTAATCACTAAGGAAGTTGTAGATTCAAAAACTACATTCAGAGATATGTTGGCCAATATGTTGGACGACTTGGATGATTAAGTTAGTTTATACCATTTTAAGTGTAATCAGGTATCAGGCAGATTCACATTCATAGAAACAATCCGGCCACAAGAAAGCTTCAGCAGGTCATCGAAGTACTGGAGAACGATGGATTAGTGGCGTATCCCACAGATTCCCTTTATGCCCTGGGATGTCTTCCCTCCAGTAAAAAGGCAGTTCTCAAGCTTTGTCGAGTAAAAGGGATTGACCCCAATAAGGCAGACTTGACGCTAATGTGTTCTGATATTTCGCAGGTCTCTTCATTAACCAAACCCATGGATAAGGAAACTTTTCGTCTGATACATAAGAATACACCCGGTCCGGTGACTTTCATACTGCCGGCCAGCAAAGAAGCTCAAACTTATTTCAAGAATCGTAAACGGACTATCGGTATCCGGATTCCGGATTATCCATTTGTGCAGGAACTTGTTGACAAGTTATCTTCGGTATTGATTACGACATCTATTGCGCGAGACTACATGGAAGTGGAAGATCCTATCGAGGACATGATCCAGAGACTACAATCGGCAGTTGATCTCTTCATACTGGATGAATCTTATATAGGAGAACCCTCCACCGTAGTAGATTGCACAGCCAGTCCCCCTGAGATACTACGTCAGGGCAGAGTGATCTTAGAATAAAGGTGAAAAATAGTCTTGAATGCTTGATTCCTTACGCTGTCTCGTGATAAAACTGACCATTCATTTTCTATCAAAAGACCGTAAAACTAACCTGAGAGAGACTCAGCTTTATGAAAGCTGGTACTGAGTAAGCTAGGGTCTACTGAAAGTACGCTTAATGCGACTATTCAGACCCATGTTTTCATTCAGAGCAAGCTTACTAAACTGCTCCACAATGAAAGATTCGATAATGTTCTTAGATTCGTTTACGACGGGGTCACTCACCGTCTGTAAACCCTTTTCATTTGTGATCATTGAGACTTAAATTGTTGTTATAAGGTACAGTAGTAACGTTTCAAAGATCGCAGATGTTTCCTCCTGAAAATAACTTTTTCACCTATTTAACACATATAATGAATTTCTATAACATATTTTAATATATATACGGAGGAGAAGTGAGGTAAGTAGAAATCAAGACAAAATTTTAATGAGGTTTCCTACCCAAAATCAAAGATAGTTTTGGTGACATCTAAAGTTATTGTATATTACATTGAATAATTTAAGGCAACTGTTTTCATAGTTTATTAATTTTTTAGGGTGTAATGAGCGTTTGATATTCCTATCAAGCGCTCTTTGTTTTTAGATCCTTAATCTTTCAATGATGTAAAGCGCTCTTAGTACTTGAACGACAGGTGCTTAATGGATACTTGGGAATCCTAAGAAAATCCAATAAATATATATAGCAGAGTACCGCTTGTGATTATCTGACGAGTGCTACTTCACCCCGTACTGTGCGAATACTTCCGTCCAGGAGCTCTAAAACAGCGGTGTATGCATAGGTGTCAGATGGCGCATCTTTTCCATTATGCTTTCCGTCCCATCCGTCAGGGTCTACTCCATCAAAAACGACCTGGCCCCAACGGTTGAATACTTTGAATTCTGCGAGTCGAATATTACCAAATATCAATACTTTAAAACGATCATTTATATCATCTCCACTAGGAGTGAAGGCACTTGGAATCTCAAACCGTGGTGGAGTACCTTCGATATTAATTGAATTCATGGACATACATCCCTCCTGGGACACCAGGGAAACCTTGATCTCATTATCACCTTCTGAAGGAATTGCCGTACTATTTGTAGGTCCGGTTCCATCGATTCCATTCCCATTGACTGTCCAGGTAAATGTGGCCGTATTAGATACATCAGGGGCCGTACTCACAGAAAGTGATACGGTTGTACCCACTTCTACTGGACTGGTGGGGTCTGACTCAATTAAGGTGATTCTTGGAACGTCGAAAATCGTGATTGCACCTCCTCCAATACCCTGGCAACCATCAGGCTTTGTTCCCGTCACTTGATAAAAATTGGACGTTCCTGTGGAAGCAATAGGGCTTTCACAATTGGTGCATTGGAGTCCAGGACCCTCCCACAAAAGGTCATCATATTCATTTGCTTGCACTGCAATCAGTCGGACCGGCTCATCCGGACATACGGTGGTGTCAGGTATGACATTGATAAGGTCCGGGGGGAAAATGTTGACAGTAACTGAGCCAGAAGCAGGACATCCTTCACTCATACCGGTCATGGTAAACGTAGTGGTTTCGGGCACTCGGATAGTAGGATCTGCACAATCGGTACAACTTATTCCCTCCTCGGGACTCCACATGATTTCATCAAAATCATCTGCATTAAGTAGCTCAACATCCACGGGGTTATTGGGGCAAACTGTGGTATCCGTCAGAGAAAGATTGACGGGTGGATCAATCACAATAAGCTCGACAGTATCCCTAAGCATGCATGCATTGTTGGTGACTTGTAGAACAAAGTCGGATGTATCTTCTGTAGTGAATACAAAGTTTTCAAGTGAATCACTACTGAGTGGTGATGCTGCATCATACATCCATAGAAATTCAACATCCGGAAATGAAGCCGGATTGAGATAAGGTGCGATGAGTACAACCTTCTCTCCAGGACAGTAGGTTTCTTTTTCGGGAATAATGGTAATAGGAATTGAGTCTGGTAGTGAATCAACTCGGACGTAAACCGAGTCCACTACCCGACAAGATTCATTTTGGAAAGTCAGGTAGTATTTCATACTCTCCATGGTGGTGATCTGGACTGATTGATCAGCCAGTATATTGATCGTAGTATCCATAGGTGTCCAAACGTAGTCACCCGTTGGATTACCAATGATGTCTACGGTGATATTGGCCGTTTCACCCAGACATACATACACGGTATCTCCCTCATTGAATTTTATCCCCGTGAGAAGTTGAATATCAATTTCATCTTCCGCATAGCAATCTCCATAGGTTGTGAAGACAGTCACAGTAGTTTCTTCATCCGTGACGAATGTAATCTCTTCTCCAACCAATGTATCTCCATCCAGAATCCAATGGTACGTTCCTGGAATAACAGCATTTAAAGTCACAGATTCTCCTTGACAAACTTCAATTTCTTCTTGTGCAATATTTACTTCCAACATGTCAAGAATGATGATTTCCAACTCACCCACAGTCTGACCATTGACATTCGTAGCAGAGATGAGAATAGTTTCGCGATCTTCATCCAGCATATCGCTGATGACGGTGATAGGAAGTGTAATGGAAGACTCACCTTCTCCAAAGGTGAGATCGTCAGCCAGTCCATGTGTGTAATCAGTCGTAGGTGTCGCAGATCCACCCAATGATAAGTTAAATACCTCTTCGCGGATATCTGATGACCTCATAAAAACGAGACTATCCGGTCCGTCTGAGCAAGATTCAACTAAAAAACTACCCGGAGAGGTGGATTGAAGGGTTATCTCAAGACTTGATTGAGCAAATACAATTGAAGACCATAAACTGAATGCTAGGACTATTGCTTTTTTCATAGATATATCTCTGTACGAGTCAAAAATACATACAAATATTAGATCATCTAATTTTTCTAATATTTCTTGCGGAGAGTTGTTACAATCCAATGTACTAACGATGAAATCTACTTGATCGTGCAGGTTTTTAACTGCTCTTGTATTTCTGACTCCGTGGTTTTAGCCATCTCTGGATGCCAACTATGAACAATATAGTTGTAAATATTGGCAATTTCGGCCGCAGTCAGATCCTTGTTTCCTGGCATTGGAATATCATAGGTGCGGATTCCAATTAGTAAGGTGTCATTAAGTCCAAATCGCACTATACAGCCAAAGTGATCTGCGTAGTCCTCCTGAAAAACCACATCGTTCAATGGGGGATTCATTGAAGCGAGACCCTGGCCTTGGTCCAGGTGGCAATTGGCACAATGGAGGTCATAGAGACGCTTCCCCTGTACATATGGATTTTCTACACAAGCTGCCAGAATTGTAAGTAGTATTAATGACACGAAAAATAGCCTACCCTTCATTCAATAGCAAGCGGATATCTTTTGCAAATTGATCTACTGATTCCGGGTCGGTACCATTACAATGGGACCTAATACGCCCTTTACCATCCACCAAAATCAATCTGCCACTATGGTCAAATCCTCCTGGTGCGCTTTCATCTTCAAAAGCTATATTAAAATATTGGTTGGCTACCGATTCGATCTGGTCTTTCTTGAGCTGCACAAAATGCCAGTGATCATCATTGATTTCCAACTTGTCTGCATACCTTTTGAGAATCGGGACGCTATCTTTTCTGTAGTCAATAGACATAGATAAAAAGTTGATCGACTCATCCGGCCCTAGCATATCCTGAAGGCGAATCATTTGACTTTTTACCTTAGGGCATATGGTAGGGCAGCTGGTAAAGAAAAAGTCTGCTACATAAGGTCTGCCGGCCAGTGTCTCATCTGTCACATGGATACTATCCTGGTTGATGTAATCAAAGGACGGTATTGTATAGTACATAGTATCTCCATCTTCTATTACGGTATCACCCAGATAAGGCAATCTGTCACTGTCACTGTCACTGCAGCTTACCATCACTGCAACAATGAGGGCAAGAAGTATGAAAATACTACTGGATACTTTCATCATTTTCAAGTGGATTTTTTTCTAAGAATGCCTGAGCCTCTTTAATGCTGGTATTAATCATATCTCTGATATCATTGATCTCTGTATTGTTAAGTTCCAGGAAGTCTTGTTTTCTATCCTCTTCCAAGGTATCAAAAGCTCCAAAATCCTGCATCCAGGTACTCATAGCATTGTCTGCACGATTTAGAGATCCCAATACCCGATTGGTTTCCTTCATGAGGTCGGTATTCATAGGTTCCTCACGTCTTAGTTCATCGAGTTTATTACCTAAGGATGTTTGGAGTGAAGCTACCATCTTTAATTGGGGCATCACTTCATCATGTACAGCCATGATTTCCGTATAAAGAGACTTCATCTCAGAAGGTACAGTGCTTGAATCGACCGGGCCTTCGGCACCTTGTTTGCAGGACATGCACCCCGTAGCGAATAGTAAAAAAATGAATGCGATTTGTTTCATAATGTAGTCATGGTCATATCATTGAAAAATCAACAAAATTAAGGTTCTCAATGTTTTTTAATTTTAAAGCTGTAAAGGTAAGACTTAGATAATGGTTCGTATGAATACTCTCGAAAGTGTTTTGTCTCTAATTGATTCTCATCCATTATGAAGAACCGCTCGATTGTCTGGTTTCGACTTGATCTTAGGTTAGAGGACAATGAGGCTTTGACGGATGCCTTACAGGCTTCCGACGAAATAATTCCTGTTTTTGTCTTTGATCCGAGAATTACTAGGGCAACTACGAGGTTTGGGTTCAGTAGGCAAGGTTGGCATCGCGCCAGGTTTTTATCAGAATGTGTACATAGCCTTCGAAAAAGTCTCCAGGCACTGGGATCTGATTTGATCGTCCGCGTGGGATATCCAGAGCAAGAGATATTCAAAATAGCTGATCAATATAAAACAAGCTGGGTCTTCTGTAATCGCGAGCGTACCCGAGACGAAGTCATGGTGCAAGATGCTTTGGAGAAGGAGCTTTGGACTATCGGACAGGAGATGCGCTTTTCCAGAGGAAAAATGCTGTACTATACGCAAGATTTACCATTTCCAATCACCCATACACCTGATCATTTTAATCAATTCAGAAAGGAGGTTGAGCGATACGTGCCTATCCGATCCCCGCTATCTACACCAGAAAGTCTTCCCCCCATTACATTCGACATAGACCGTGGTGCCATTCCTAAAGTTAGTGAGTTGACCTTGGATAGTGAATATGAGGTAATACGCGATGACGATTTTTTTGTGGGAGGTGAGCAGATTGGTAAAGAACGCTTAATGACCTTTATAGAAGAAGACTCAATTCGTCAATATTCGGCATCTAAAGGAGCCTTTCTCGAGAAGGAAATGAGTTCTCGTTTGAGTCCCTGGCTGGCCCATGGTTGTATCTCTCCCAAGATGGTTTACCAAGCCCTTGAACAATACAAGAAGCGTACAAGAGACAAGGCCGGAGCTTATTCTGTTTTCCTCGAATTACTTTGGCGGGATTACTTCCGTCTCATGGGGAAGAAACACGGCAATGCAATATTCCTGTTAGGTGGTATTAGAGGTATGATTCGTCGTGACTTACGGTCGGATATGAAGTCATTTATGCAATGGGCAAATGGGACTACAGGTGTACCACTGGTGGATGCTTGTATGCAGCAGTTGAATCAAACAGGTTTTCTGTCAGGACGTGCAAGAGAGTTGGTGGGTACTTACCTGGTAAATGATATGCGTCTAAACTGGCAAATGGGTGCATCATATTTCGAGTCCAGGTTGCTTGACTATGATCCTTGTAGTAATTATGGAAACTGGAATGCTATCGCTGGCATCGGTAGTGATGTACGAAAGGAAGTCACTTTCAACATAGCATCGCAGGCCAAAATCCTGGATCCTCGGGGGCAGTTTATCAGAAACTGGGCAAGTAAATATCGCGACATGCCACTATCAGAAATCAATAGACTACATGAGTTATGCCAGAACTAAGAAGTTCAGCCCTAGGGCATATTGAAAGAATGCAAGCTATCGATGTGTTTTTAGGGCACATTGGTCATACATAGTCTTGTCGTTCGACCAGCATATAGTATTCACTTTCGAGGTTGATATATCCCTGATCATAGCAGAAATGATAGATCTTTCCTCCTTTCGTGGTATATGTGTTAGTGAAGTATTGAAAATTAAATCCTTCATCCACCAATTTATTTTTGGTGATTTTAGTTTTACCAGATCTATTCAACTTGGCTAAAATACGTCGATTCTTGCGCAAGATGTTGTTGATCCTTCGCATCAAATTAGAAGAATCACTATTGAGTTGGTTGTTGTAGGTGTTTCGACAATAGTCGGAGCAGAATTTCTTATCCCGTCTACCTACCAACTCTATTTTACACTGAAGGCAGAGACGTTTCATGACTAGAATATAGTCAATTTGAAAGAAAAGATAGGGGAGTGGAAGTACCCTATTTCAATATTTCCCGGCTAATGACCAATTTTTGGATTTCCGAAGTTCCCTCACCAATAGTACAGAGTTTTGCATCACGGTAAAATTTTTCGGCAGGAAACTCTTTGGTATATCCATTGCCTCCATGTATTTGCACCGCATCATTTGCACATCTTACAGCGAGTTCAGAGGTGAAAAGTTTTGCCATTGCTGACTCCTTGGTTACTGAATCTCCATTGTCTTTTAAGTGAGCCGCTTTTCGTGTCAATAATTCTGCTGCTTGAATCTGTGTGGCCATATCTGCAAGTTTAAAACCTATACCCTGAAACTGACCTATGGGTTTTCCAAATTGCTCGCGAACTTTGGCATAGTCGACAGAACATTCATAGGAGCCTTTAGCGATGCCCAGGGAAAGAGCAGCAATAGATATTCGACCTCCATCCAGGACTTTCATAGCCTGGATAAAACCTTCTCCCTCTTTACCCAAAATCTGAGACTTGTGGATGCGACAATTGTCAAAGATAAGTTCTGCAGTTTCGGAGGCTCTCATGCCCAACTTGTTCTCTTTCTTGCCAGAGGTAAATCCAGGCGTACCGAAAGGTATCAGGAAGGCTGTCATACCCCGACTATCCAGAAGGTCTCCCGTACGGGCAATCACCACAGCAACATCTCCTGATTTGCCATGAGTGATCCATGATTTGGTGCCATTGAGTACGAAGTGATCACCATCTTTCTTGGCGACACATCGCATCCTCATAGCATCACTTCCAGTATTGGGTTCAGTCAATCCCCACGCACCTATAAATTCTCCTGTGGCAAGCTTGGTTAGATACTCGAGTTTTTGCTCTTCGTTGCCAAACTGCATGACGTGTCCGGTGCAAAGAGAATTGTGGGCCGCGACAGAAAGACCAATAGATCCACAGACCTTGCTTACTTCTTCGATAACGGTAACATACTCCTGATATCCCAAGCCAGCACCATTGTATTGGATAGGTACGAGCACTCCAAGGAATCCATGGGATCCCATCTGCTGCAATACCTCTTTTGGGAAGTACTGTTCTTCGTCCCACTTCATCACATTTGGTCTGATGTGTTTTTCCACAAAATCTCTTACACTTTCCCTAATGATCCTCACATTGTCAGTGGTATCTACATTCATATGTCAGCCTGATACTTTATCGTCAAATTATGGATATAAAGTTACGGTATTAAGTACACTTGTAGGATAGCAATTGTTCACAACCTGAGGAATCGAATTTTCCGAATTAGTAGCCGTATCGTTCACCCCATTGGTTACGCAGTCGGCCCCGGATCTTCTCCTCAGATGCATTGGCCTGTGGCTCGTAAAGCTTCAGGCCTTCGATTTTTTTCGGCAGGTAGTTCTGGGCAACAAAGTTCTGATCAAAATCATGAGCATATTGATAGTCTTTTCCGTAATCTAGCTCTTTCATTAGTTTGGTTGGGGCATTGCGTAAGTGAAGCGGTACCGATAGGTTTCCGGTAGTGCGTACTTGATTTTGAGCTTCCTTGATGGCCATATAGGCACTATTGCTCTTTTGCGAGATGGCAAGATAGATGGCTGTCTGAGATAGTATGATACGTGCTTCAGGAAATCCGACGGCTTGTACTGCACTCATGCACTGATTAGCCATAAGCAGTGCATTTGGATTGGCTAATCCAATATCTTCTGAAGCAGAAATGATCATACGACGACAGATGAATTTTTCATCCTCACCGCCCTCGATCATACGGGCAAGCCAGTAGACAGCCGCATTGGGATCACTGCCCCGAATTGACTTAATGAAGGCTGATGCCATATCATAATGTTGCTCTCCAGATTTGTCATACATCACGAGGTTCTGCTGAATCACTTCCTCGACCATCTGATTAGTGATTTCAATTAATGCATCACTTTCAGCAGCGGTCACCACAATTTCCAGCGCATTGAGCAATTTTCTGGCATCTCCTCCCGAATAACGGATCAACATATCATACTCAAGTACCCTTATATCCTTTCTTCTAAGACTCTCGTCTTCTGCGATAGCCTGGTCTACAATATGTTTGAGTTGATCATAGGTGAGTGGTTCAAGGACATATACCTGGCAACGGGACAGTAAAGCTGAAATTACCTCAAATGAAGGGTTTTCCGTCGTCGCTCCAATCAATGTAACTATTCCTTGTTCGACGGCACCCAGCAAAGCGTCTTGTTGCGATTTAGAAAACCGGTGAATTTCATCAATGAATAATACGGGACTTGGAGTGTCAAAAAACTGTTGCCTTTTCGCATTGGTGATGGCTTCACGTATATCCTTTACGCCTGCATTAATGGCACTCAACTCAAAGAAAGGCCGATTAAATGCGTTAGCGATAATCTTTGCCAGGGTAGTCTTTCCCACCCCCGGGGGTCCCCACATGATAAAAGAGTGGACCTGGCCTTTCGAAATGGCATTTCTGATTACGGTTCCGGGCCCCACAATATGGTCTTGACCCACATAGTGTTCAAGATCTCGGGGCCGCATTCTTTCGGCGAGTGGAATCATTTGAATTTGACTTAGTTGAGGGCTAGTGATTGATGGCAAGTCATTAATTTTCCAACTTAACTTTTAATCGACTCAGGCCTTCTTCAAAGTCTTTACCCATCATTTTGTCCATACTCATGAATAGCATCATGATATTCATTGGAAATTTACTCTTACCTGAGAATCCCCATTTTACTTGAGTACCCTCACCTTCAGGTGTAACGATCATGAAGGCATCAGAAGTGGATTTCCAGGGTTTTAAAAATCGAAGCTCACTATCTATCCGCTTATTTTCGATGATACTTTTAATCTCTTGTTCACCTGATCCCACTTGCTTGTTGCCTTCCCACCTCGAAATAAAGCCGGGAGTGCCATCCACACCTTCAAATGTCTTGGCCATGTTGGGGTCTTTTAATGCCCAGGGAGACCAGTCATCCTGATTCTTCAGCAGTTTCAAATAACTAAAAACATCATCAACCGGCTTATCTATCGTGACAGTCCTGTGTACTTCGAAGGATTTCGGGGCAATCAGGCTGAGGATGACAATAAGAGCTATTAGTCCGAAAATGAAATACAGTATTATCATGATATTGCTTTTTTAGTAAATGTATAGTATGAATCATAATCAGGAAGTCGACATGCCTCCAAACTCATAATCTGCATTAATGATTGTGGGACCATCCTTTTTGACTTCCTTAGTTATCCAACTGGATGTGTCCTTCTTCTTTTTCTTATGCTGACTATGGGATTCCAACATGAAACCATTCATTTTCAGAGCTTTATCATCATATGAGGTGCCTGCAAAACGCTCAATCATTCCTCCAAATACTTCCTTCCAGTCTACATCCAGTTCGCCAGTTATGTAGAATGTACTTTCATAGTCTTCAGACTCTCCCTTATATTCCTGGCAAGTGTATCCGGCAACATTGCGGGTTTTTCCTGTAGCTTCAAACGAATAATCCATCTGATCGACACTGTCACTCTCATAGGAAGCTGCCATCGCGCCGGCAAAACGCATCATATTGGGAATTGCCTGAGCCGTCTTTTTGCCTTTTTTATCGGTCATATATAGGACAGTGACATCCTTTTCAGTATCAATGACAATCAGACGCATTTCAGAGCCTTCCTCTTGTTCAATGGCTAGTAGAGGACTTTCTGTAGAAAGATACATCGTCATTTCATTTACATCATTCCCCGATGTGGTTTCTATAAGAAGGGTTCTATCAAATGCATAACTTTCTGGTAGATCCACAGCTTCATTCATTCTGGCCATCCAATTATCAGCCAATTGGCCATATTTGATCGCTACGCTGTCCCCATAGTTAGCTTGATAGGCACTGTCCTGTTTAGCTGCATCATAAATCATTTTGTCAAATGCATCGGACATAGATCGATAGATTTTTCTGGAGATAGCGTCTGATGCCTTTTCTACCAGCATATCTTCAACTCCCTGCTCAATCTTGTCTTTTGATCTTTTAAGAACACGATTTAGTAAGCCCTGCCCCTGAGCAGGTATTACAAGTGCGCATCCCAAAAGAGCAATGAGGTAAATCTTCGTACTTTTTTGCATCATGTGTGAATTTAGGCTTCTCATAAAGGTAAAAAATCGATTATTTCCATGTTCAGGTAATTGTTAAACTGGTTCGGCGACATTAAATCTTATTTAACTACAAACAAGTGGTGAGTTCGCGGTGTTTATTATATCTTGAAGACGCAGTGCAAGCTTTTGAATGAATAGATTTATTCCACTTTTCTGGGTATTCTTACTTACGGTGGCGATCAGCTATGCACAACAGCCATTTGTATGTCGTGGAGATTATTATCTGACCTTAAGACCTGGTTCATACAACGAGCTTCAAAGGGTTCTCATTGATCCTGTCACTGAACGAGTCACATTTCAGCAAGTTCCTGGATTTGGGCCAGGCCATCAATTGAATGCGATGGGTTATAGGGTCACGGATAACTTCATTTATGTGATCGATCAGGATATCACTAGTCTGCTGCGCATTGATGGTGCCGGGCAGGTAACCAGGCTGCGAGTACTGAGTGAACTACCCCGGATGAACTACTATGCAGGGGCCTGTACACCCGACGGTAATTATCTGGTGATTTCTGGCAGTCCTTATGAAATAGGATTTGGCAGTGCAAATATAAATCTGGTTTTCATTGATTTACGCGAGCCCGATTATCCTACTACCATAGTTCCACTAAATAACAATCCGTTCTTGTTTTTTGATATGGCATTTGATCCGTTTACCGGTGAGTGCTATAGCTACGATGGCAATAATGCCCGATTGATAAAAATTGATATTGAAAATGGTACAACTACCGCAGTTGGTCCTCCCGGTCAGATTGCAGCATCGCTAGGTACCTTGTTTTTTGATGCATTTGGCAATTTGTATGGCTACGGCCGACCTCAGGGAGGCAATTCGCAAAACACGTTGTTTGCCATAGATAAAAACACGGGAAGACTGCAGATAAGGACTAATGGAGATCCTGCGGATCGAAGTGATGGTTGTAGCTGTCCCTTTACCATTAAACTGACTAAAGACGTTTCTGTACGTGAAGCAGCCCCATGTCAGGAAGTTGTCTACACTTTCATTATTGCCAATGCCAGTGCTATAACACGTGAGAATATTGTATTCGAGGATGTGATGCCTGAGGGATTTGAGATTGTAGAGATCATTCGCAATCCGTATAGTGGCACAGTCAGAGAAGGAACACTTCCAAATGAACTTTTCATTGATGATATGGTAATTCCCCTAGGTGTAGATAGCTTGCAAGTCAAGGTGAGACTAGGCCGTGATCTGGGAGGCGTGTATGAAAATCAGGCACGAATTGAAAATTTACCCGAGTCTTTAGGAGGATTTACTGTCTCAGATGATCCAAGGACCATACCACTTGAGGATCCAACAAGAATTAGGATTATTCCACTATCGGTGGATCTTCAAAGTCAAAACGTCCTTGTATGTGAAGGAGATACGTTAGTCTTGTCAGGAACGCAGGAGTCTGCCACACATACTTGGCAAGACGGATCTGTAGGTTTTACCTATGAAGTCACCGAACCGGGTGTTTACTCTGTCGAAGCACGGACGGCTTGTGATGTGGTATATGATTCTATCACCGTAGAGTTTGCTCCCCCACTAATGCTTGAATTGGGAGAGGGTGCAGCACTTACCCTGGGGGATAGCTTCAAGGTAGATCCCTGGATCATGGGCACCGCTCCTTTCGAGTATCGATGGTCTTACGATGAAGAAAGTGGGATTGCATCATGTGACGATTGTCCTGATAACTCGCTGATGCCTTATTTTGATATGGGGTATCGTCTGGAAGTGACTGATGCAGCGGGTTGTGTAGAGAGTGATGAGATATTTTTCACGGTAGATCGAAATATTTACATCTGGATTCCTAATGCTTTTTCTCCTAATGGAGATGGTATTAATGACGTTTTCTATGTAAGAGGTCTTGAACAATATGAGATCACTGAGTTTCAGATTTTTAGTAAATGGGGTCAGCGTCTTTTTCAAAACGGATCAATCTTCTACGTTGAGAACGAGCACCAGGGATGGAATGGTTTTGCCAATAGTGAATTGATGACACCAGGAGTCTATGTGTATCGAGTCACACTCCAGCTAGCGGATGGCTCACGGCGACATTTTGCTGGCGATGTGACGCTCATTCGATAGGAGAGTAGACCTATTTTCTATTTTTGTCCTTTCACTATACGGATATCTTAACATTGGCAAAGTTTAGAAGGAATCATCAGCAAGGTAAACATTCGATAGTGGGAGGTAGTGTGAAGCTGGGATTGGCAGTGATGCTGCTCATTCTACTTTTTATACTTACCAAGCCTCTCATTTCCAGGTTTTTTGATCAAACCTCAGATCGTATAAGAATGGGAGATGACACAGCGGCATACTATCTTCCATCCGGGGGTGCTAATCCAATCCATGCACACAAACACTACTACCTTGCCTATGATGAAGAAACTGAGCAGGCAGCCTGGGTGGCTTACGAACTAGAACGGGCGCACCTTAATGCACGCAAGGTATCCAGGACTGACTATTTCAGCGAAGACACTTCAATTTCTACTGGATCCGCCCATTATGAAGATTATCGCGGATCAGGTTTCACGCGGGGTCATCTGGTGCCTGCTGCGGACCGAGCGTTCTCCCGAGAAGCCATGGATGAAACGTTCCTGATGAGTAATATAAGTCCGCAGAGATATCACTTCAATGGAGGGATATGGAGAGAATTGGAAGAAGCAACCCGAGACTGGGCGCGCCTCAATGACCGGCTGATCGTGATAACGGGTCCGATATTCCATAATGCCCTTCCTTCACGCATTGGTAGAAATAATGTGGCAGTTCCTGATGCATTCTTTAAGGTCTTGATGGATATTGATGAACCAGAGATCAAAGGAATCGGGTTCATTATTCCAAATGATAAAAGTGAAGAACCCCTTACATCTTATATGGTAGATATCGATGAAGTCGAATCCGTAACAGGCTTAGACTTTAATGCAAACTTACTTACATCAGCAGTTGAAGATTCTCTGGAGGGTACGATTTCCCAGGATGCATGGCCCATTGATGAGGTACGCTACCAGCTTAGAATCAATGAATGGAATCGCCGTTGACTAGTGGACTGTAACACTATACGAGTACTATAAATTTGGAGTTAGTTTGTATCAGGTCGAAGAGGTAATGTCACATATTCCCAAGTCCTGCGGGATGTAAGGCTTTTGATGCTTGTACCGCGCTTTGTGTGGGGATGAAGAGCAAGTGCAAAAGAAATAAACTGATGCACTAGGCTTAGATTTCACAATCCACTAGTTTTGACTTCGTACCGTATGATAGTTCTCACTGTAACGGGACCATGGCGTATCCTTATAGTAGTCTTGAGCAAAATACGTCATAATTTGCTCAAACCTCAGACTAGATTGAAAACCTCTCAAAGCCTGAATCACCGATAAATTTTCATCCAGGAATACTACAGTAGGAAAACTTAGTCTCCCCATTGTTAATTCTACGGCAAGTTCATGATATCCACGCTTGCCATTTCGCACATATTCGTAATTCTTACCCTGAAAACTGATAGGGTCGCTCTGCTCGGCGTCAAATCGAACAGGATAGTAATGTTCATTGATATAGTTAGCGATATACGGATTGGAGAATGTCGATTCATCCATCTTCTTACACCAACCACACCACTTCGTATAGACATCTACGACAAGTTTCCGCTTCTCTTTTTGTTGAGCAGACACTGCTTCTTCGAAGGACATCCATTGGATTTTCTGGCCATAGCCGAATGTAAACAGTGCCAAGATAAAGCTACCAGCAAATAGCCACTTACGCATGTAAAACATCATATCTATTGAATTCCAGTCCAAATTCCACTTTAAAGTAACAACAATGAAACATGAAATACAAAGGAGAGCTCTTGTTGCCCGGGGCATTTAAAATAATTTTAACATCAATACGTTCTCGCTTGTGCTTCAGGTTTTCGGTCTTTACTGGAATTTACATAATATTCAATCACATCATCCAGCAATCTGGTTCTAGATTGGTAAGGGTTGGATAATTGTGGGGCATTGACACCTGAGTGGAGCATTAATGTGCTACGGATTCTGCGACATTCATCCCATAGTCCGGCATCCAGGAAGCTTTTTAGTAATTGGCTGCCACCTTCAACCATAAGTCTGGATATACCACGTGCATACATTTCTGATAACATGAAGTCAAGTTCTTGCCTGGTATCTGTCTTTGGTAAAATTATCTGCTCCACCTGTGATGGTAACTCAACTCTTGATCTGTGCGTAAATAGGAGAGTTGGACATCCGTCCCTGAACACCCTGAGAGTATCGGAAGCCCGATTATTTCTGTCGATCACTATCCTTAAGGGATTATCACCAGGATAAAATCGGGTAGATAAGGTGGGATTATCAATTATTGCGGTATTGGTACCTATCATAATTGCATCGATTTCCGATCGCCATTTATGTACCAGCCGGTCTGTGTAAGGATTGCTAATCTTTGTGCGATCATTCTCTGCCGCAATGAATCCATCCTGGGATTCAGCCCACTTAAGGATGATGTGCGGCCTTTTCAATAATTGATTGGTGAGAAAAGGCCGTAAAATTTGTCTTGCCTCTCTACGGCAGGTACCGACCTGCACAAAAATGCCGGCATTGGCAATTCGTGCAATTCCCTTTCCATTTACAGTGGGATTTGGATCTTTCAATGCAACATGCACCTTAGCCACTTTAGCCTCTATCAGAAGGTCGGCACAGGGTGGGGTCTTACCAAAATGGCTACACGGTTCCAATGAAACATATACCTCGCTTCCTTCAATATCTTTTCCTTCGAATTTTTCAATAGCTCTCCTTTCTGCATGAGAGCCTCCGTAAGATTCATGATAACCTTCGGCGATAACTTGGCCGCTTTTCACATAGACAGCACCGACCTGAGGGTTGAATTTGACAGCCTTTCTGGCTAATCTGGCAAGATCGAAGCATCTACGTATAAATATTTCTTCACACATGTTTAGAAGAGAAGTCTAATGTTCTTAAGCAATTATGTTGTTAAAAATTTTGTAGAGCAAAAAATATTTCGAAATTTGTAGGCTGGTGGTTTAGACTTAACAGTTTAAAACACTGAATCCGTAAATTTTTTAAACACTCATTTACATTGCTTTACAAGGTTAAACTAAAAAACGCAGACGAGAACGTCGTGCTGGATGATGAGATATATCATCATCTAACCACCGATCCGTACCTGGCAAAGATTGATTTTGTCAACAATCTTCGTCGCCATTCTTCGGGATGTGCAGTCTTTCAAAAATCATGGAAGCGAGCTGATGGTCAGTACAAGATAGAGACAATCTATCTGCACCGTTATATCGCTGAAAAGTTTTTAGAAGCGCCGCCATCCGCTCAGATGAAATTGGTTGGTGCCAAAAATGGCAACAAACTCGATTGTCGATTGGAGAATCTGGAGTGGAGAACCAGATCAACTTCAAGCCGTAATCGGAAGACAACCAGTAAGACCGGCTACACGGGTGTGTACATCGAAAACAAGAAATATCGTGCAATCATTACCATCAATGGGAAGGCTGTGCATATAGGAATGTTCGATACACCTGAAGAAGCAGCACGTGCTTATAACAAGCGTGCTAAGGAGGTCTATGGGGACATGGCAAAATTGAACAAGATCAAGAGAAAAAAAAAGGAAGCTAGTAACGGTTGAGCAGTGTTAAGCTGCTCAATTCGCTTTACGCCAGTACCTTCTTTAATCTATTGATCAGGTAATCGATCTCGTCAAGACTATTCATTGGGGAGAACGAAAATCGGATGGTCGTACCCGGATCATCGGGTCTAAGATGTGCGAGCACATGAGATTGAACCTGAGTGCCAGATGCGCAAGCACTGCCTCCTGATGCGCTGATGCCCTCAATGTCGAGAGTAAATAGCAGAAGCTCAGACTTCGGACTGGCAGGGAAGGTGACGCTAATAATGGTACTTAGACTATTTTCCAGATCTCCATTAAATTGGAGATTAGAAAACTGGCTGCTAAGTGATTCATGAAGATGCCGTTTCATCTTCAATAGTTTTTTTTCATGATCATTTAGCTGGTTAGCGGCGAGTCGTAAGGCAGTGGCCATTCCGGCAATTCCCGCAATATTTTCAGTACCAGCACGCATATTGCGTTCTTGTGCTCCACCATGAATCAACGGTTTGATAGCAATATCACTGTTGATGTATAGAAAGCCAGTACCCTTTGGTCCATGAAACTTGTGGGCTGATCCTGTGATAAAATGAATGTAAAGTTCTGTCAGATCAATGGGCACGTGTCCAATCGTCTGTACGGTGTCGGAATGCAAAAGGACTCCGTATTCTTTGCATATTTCTGAGACCTTCATCAAGTCGGTGAGTGTTCCAATTTCGTTGTTAGCGTGCATTAGACTTACCAGGGTAGGTGCAGTCGAAGAAGGTAACAATGCAGCTAATTGATCAAGTGAAGGATGTCCCTCCCCATCTGTATCAAGGTACTGAATATCAATACCCTGTGATGCCAGGAACTGTAAAGTATGTAGGACACAATGGTGCTCGAGAGGAGAACTAATGATGCGTTCAATACCTAGATCTCTGACCGCACAGATCAATGCCATGTTACTGGCCTCCGATCCACCACTGGTGAAGAAAATCTCACCAATTGATGCTTTCAGCGTATGTGCTACAGTTTTCCGTGCATCCTCAATGATGCTCCGGGCATGACGACCATAGAAGTGGATCGAAGATGGATTGCCAAATGCTTCCTTCATAGTATTTGCCATAGTTTCCAGGACTTCCGGAAGCATTGGTGTACTGGCGGCATTGTCAAAGTAGACTCTTTTCTTGGAATTCATCTCAATGTCAGGTAACACTCAATTATTCAACCAATGACTTAATTTCAGCTACAAATCTTTGGGCCAATTCATCTGCCTTTTCAGCACCATGACTTTCAGCATAAATGCGAATAATTGGTTCTGTATTACTTTTTCGCATATGGACCCACTCTCCGGGGAATAGAAGCTTCAAACCATCAATATCCGTTTTGTCAAGGTCAGCATATCGATCTTTCATCTGTTGGATGACTGCATCAGGATTGCCATCATCACCCAGCTGCACTTTGTTTTTAGAGATATGGTAGTCCGGCAGAGCTGCACGGAGTGTACTAGCCTTCTTCCCTTCAGTACTCATGTAGCTTAGGAAAAGTGCAGTACCCACCATGGCATCTCTGCCATAATGCAACGCCGGATAAATCACTCCTCCATTACCTTCACCACCGAAAACGGCATCGGTTTCCTTCATTTTTTTCACTACATTGACTTCACCCACCGCAGCAGCTTTATATGTACCACCGTGTTTGATTGTGACATCCTTAAGTGCTTGCGTAGAGCTTAAATTAGAGACAGTATTGCCAGGAGTGCTTGCTAAAATGTAGTCTGCCAGAGCTACGATAGTATATTCTTCGCCAAACATGCTTCCATCCTCACAAATGAAGACCAGTCTATCTACATCAGGATCTACGGAGATTCCAAGATCATAGTCATATTCGCCTACATGACGCATTAATTCTTCCAAATGATTGGGGAGGGGCTCTGGATTATGTGCAAACTTTCCACTTAGATCATCATTTAGGAGCTTGTATTTCACTCCCAGTGCTTCCAACAATGGCGGGAAAGCCAGGGCTCCGGTAGAATTAATGCAGTCAACCACTACCTTCAGTTTTTGTGCTCTAATTTTGTCTACATCCACGAGATCAAGGGCCAATATATCATCTACATGGCGTTGCAAATGCCCTGCTCCACTGCTACGGGTGCCCAGGTCATCGACTTCCGAAAAGAAATATTCAGATTCTTCAATTATGGAGAGAATTCGAGCCCCATCCTGTGCAGATATGAATTCACCTTTCTCATTAAGAAACTTCAAAGCATTCCATTGCTTTGGATTATGGCTGGCAGTAATGATAATGCCTCCACCTGCATTTTCATATAGAACAGACATTTCGACGGTGGGTGTGGTGGAAAGGTGAAGGTCGACGACATCGATTCCCAACCCCAGCAGTGAATTGACGGCGAGCTCATATACCATAGGGCCTGAAATCCGAGCATCCCTGCCGATGACAACTTTTGGCGTATTCCCTTTTTCTAGAAGCCACGTACCATAAGCCGAACAACATTGCACGATGTCAAGTGGCGTAAGATTATTTCCGGATCGTCCTCCGATGGTGCCACGTATTCCGGAAATTGATTTTATTAAAGTCACAAATACTGTTTTTATAGGTGAATTTCAAAGTTATCGATTTACGGTTGATATTCGGTAGCTTTGAATTAGGAAGCTAATTTGATGTTGGATTTAATTCTCAGTTGGGACCAATCGCTATTTTTTCTTGTGAATGGCTGGGACAATGCATTTTTAGATGCTCTTGTACCCTTATATCGCCATAAGTTATTCTGGGCGCCCCTGTATCTTTTTATCATTTCATTTATTCTCTTCAATTTTCCTAAGAATGCGCATTGGATCCTGATGTTCACCATGGGGACTATTATGGTATCTGACACCATGAGTAGCAAGGTGATAAAAGAGACGGTACAACGGGTAAGGCCCTGTAATGACATGACCATATCGAGTCAAGTCAACACACGTATTCGATGTGGTGGTGGATATAGTTTTACCTCATCTCATGCAACGAATCATGCCGCGCTGGCCTTCTTTCTGATTTTTTTACTTAAAGATATTCTACGAAGTGAGTGGAAATGGGCACTCGCCGTATGGGCAGTTAGTGTAGGTGTGGCTCAAGTCTATGTGGGAGTTCATTATCCTGTCGATGTACTGGCAGGCCTCCTATTAGGGGGTCTGATTGGTGGTTTATTAGGTAGATTGTATCACTCGGTCTTTAGCCTGGAATAGATCGAAGAAAATCGGGATCCGTGAGATGTCTGGTTAAGTCCTCAAAATTTTCGCGTTCTCTTATCAGGTAGTCATTTCCTTGATGGATGAGCACCTCTGCAGGCCTAAATCTTGAATTATAGTTAGAGGCCATTGAGTAACAATATGCTCCAGCATTCTGAAAAGCCAGTATATCACCTTTTCGGATTTCGGGTAGGGGTCTGTTCCATGCAAAGGTATCGGTCTCACAGATATATCCTACCACGGAGTAGATGTGCTCTTCTCCTCCCGGATTAGTCAGGTTAAGTAACCCGTGGTAGGCGTCATAAAACATGGGGCGTATCAAATGATTCTGTCCGGTATTCAGTCCTGCAAAAACGTTGGAAGGCGTTCGTTTGATTGTATTTGTCTTAGCCAGAAAGTATCCGCTTTCAGATACAAGAAACTTACCGGGTTCAAACATCAATTGAATGTCCTTACCGATCATCTTACGATACTCAATGATCTTTCGGCTCATTTCTCTGCCAAAGAGTGTGATATCGGTTTCAACATCATCAGGCTTGTACTTGACTTTGAAGCCACTTCCAAAGTCTATGTAGGATTTTTCAGGAAAGTGCTTGGCAACATCGAATAGTATGTCAGTGGCCTGAAGAAACACGTTGACTTCCAGGATGTCAGATCCCGTGTGCATATGAATCCCTTCTACATGGATCTTATATTGTTTTACAATAGATTTTATCTGTTCTAATTGATGAATGGAGATGCCAAATTTTGAATCAATATGACCTGTAGATATCTTTTTATTTCCTCCCGCCATAATGTGGGGATTGATCCGAATGCATACGGGCTGATCAGGAAAGTGAATACCAAAATATTCAAGAGTTTCGAGATTGTCGATATTGATCCGGACACCGGCGGCCATGGCTTTCTCATATTCTTCAATGGACGCTGAACTGGGCGTATAGATAATGTCATCGGGTTTGAATCCCGCTTGAAGGCATAATCTTATTTCATTGTAGGATACGGCATCAGCTCCCGCTCCCAGAGATCGGATTAGTTTGAGGATCGAAAGATTAGTGAGTGCCTTGCAGGCATAGTTAAAGACTACATTAGGAGCATCAAATGCGTGCGTAAGGCGTTGGTACTGCCGCTCGATTACAGAGCCATCATAGACAAAGAGAGGCAGGTCATATTTGTCCGCAAGATCTAGTACAGGAATGCCCTGGATGACATATCCTGAATCATTTAATTCCATCACTCAAGATTTAAAGCTGACAAATATAGAATCTTAAATGAGGTATTTATATGAACTTACTATTCAAATAGACCCTCGTATGAGGAAGACTCCCCGGAACGCTTAATTTTCTCTCTCTCAATCTGTGGCTCATTGAGATCCAGCGTATCGGTAGCTTCCTTTCCGTCACCAAGCAACATAAGGGTGCTTTCCTTTTCCCACTTTTCCAGCATTTTGAGACCTTCCTCTTCAAATACACCGTTCTGAAGATCTACTGAATCCATAAATGTACTGGACATTTCCATAAATCGCTCCATTTCTCCTACCTTATTGGCCAGGTCATCCGCAATGTTTTCGAGAGCAGCATCAAACATTTCTCGCTTGCTGCCGTCCCCTGAGATGATATCCATGGCATTTTTCATGGCGCTGTGTGAAGCTCTTATAGCTTTTCGTTCCTGCTCCTTTAGTTTGACCTGATCTTTTGTGTCTTCCAGAAGTATCTCAGAGTTTTGATACATCTTATTGAGCACTCTGTAAAGAATGGTCATCTTGTTGTGCAGAGCACTATATTTTTCATTGGACTCTTTAAGACGTGCAGCTTTACGAGAAGACAACAACATATGTTTTTCATTACCCTGTTCCTTGGCTTTACGAGCGATCAGCATGTTGTTTTGTATCTCCTTGCTGTTCTCTTCCATGATGGTTTTGAGCTTGCGCATCTGTCCTCTTAGGTTTCCGATCTGCTTACTCATCTTGCCTAGGCTATCCTCCAGGTCTTCCACATAGTTCTTTAGAATTCCGATGGGATCAATCGTGACAAAGATACCAGTGACCCATCGCATTACACTCTTGTACATGTACCAGACGAGATTCCGCATTCGGGGGTCTAGCACCATGTAGATGATGGCACCCAATACTAGTAGCATACCTGCCAGATAGAGTACATTGCTGGCAAGGGCGATAAGTGTTGGTAGAAAATTTACCAATAAATATCCACCTCCTACGACCAGTGCGAGTAAGAATATCGTACCCGTTATACCTTCAGGTCTCTTCCAAAAAGACTTAGGTTTGGATTTGGGTATTGAATTAAAATTTGTCATCTCTTCTACGTTTTTAAATGGAGGCTACAATACAATCTTTAGTTTTTCGATATCTCGATCGATCTGATTGATGAAGTCTGCAAATGTGGATTCAAATTTGTGCTTGGTCTCCTCAATCTTACCCTTTGCGACTTCTATTTCACTATCTGCCTTTTCCAGTTTTTCCTGATATTTGAGAATCTCATTCTCCAACTGCTTAATTTTAGCCTGATATTCTGAAATACGGGTGCTCAATTTTATCTTTTCTTCTTTCTTGCCGTGTACCTTCTGTGCCATCTGATTCTTAAGGGCATTGTCAAACTGACCTTTCTCCTGCATAAGAACCTTGCGATAGTGCTCGGCAGAAGCAATTAACTTGGACTTAGTCAATCCCACAGTAGTTCCTGTCGTGAAAGCGGACCGCATGGCCGTATCATCATCCATATTCATTTTCCGAAGTCCATTCAGGGCCTGCTTAAACTCCAGATAGTCAAATCCTGGAAGGTTATTACTCTCAATAGCTTTCAATAGAAATGAAACTGATTTCTTATCCAGTTTATCCACTCCCTCAAACATCTCCGTAATGCGTGTACTCATTCGATTTAATATGTCTATCTATACTAACAAATATAGCAATTTCAACAGGCTGCCTCTCATTTTATTGCGCCCCAGCAATGCCATTCCGACAAATACCTGAAAAGATTCCACAAGTCCAAGGAGAAACTCTTCCGAACAAACATATCAAATAAATCCATATATTTGATATATTATAATTGATCAATATATATGATTGAGTCAAATAAGAAAACATCCAGTGAAACGCATGTGCAATGTCCATCTTGTGGATATGATATGAATGTGGAGCAGATGATTGAACGACACGCGGAGGCCAGACTTCGAGCTGAATTCAACAGGAAATATGTACAGTTGAGAAAACAAGTCAAGGAGCAGGAGGATGCACTGGAGAGAGAACGCCTTGAAGTTAAGCAACTTTCGGCGAAGACCTGGGAGATTATTCAGGCTGAGTTAAAAAAGGAACGGATAAGATTAGCAGAGCAATTGAGGCAGGAAGCAATCGAAGAAGCAAGAAATACATATGGTTCTATAGAGCAACAATTGAAGGAGAAGCAGCAGGAAATATTAGTCTTGAAGAGGAGAGAAGTCGATATACTCAACAAAGAACGATCGATGGAGCTTCAAAAGGAGCAAGTAAAGCTTGAAATGGAGCAGGATTTTCTTAGAAGACAATCAGACATCGAGCGGACGGTCCGCACACAGCTGGAAACACGGCAGGATCTTCTCAAGTATGAGTATGAAAAGAAGCTCGCGGATCAAAAAAAGCTGATCGATGAAATGACCCGGAAGATGGAGCAGGGCTCCATGCAAATGCAGGGAGAAGTTCAGGAACAGGCCATTGAGCAGTTTCTCTTGCAGTCTTTTCCCCAAGATGAAATTTCCTCGGTAAAAACGGGTGCGCACGGTGCTGATTGTCTGCAAGTGGTCTCCAATCGAAGGGGGATGACGGTGGGATCAATCTATTACGAAAGCAAACGCACGAAGGCATTCCAGATGAATTGGGTTGATAAACTCAAGCAGGATATGCGCGATAGAAAAGTGGATATTGGGGTGATTGTGACGCAGACCATGCCGAAGGATATGGATAGAATGGGAGAGGTTTCGGGTATCTGGGTTTGTACTTTTGATGAATTTAAAGCCTTGTCTGCTATACTACGTGAAAATCTTATTCGCATTTCCGAAGTGGCTTCTTTCCAAAAGCAGAGTGGTGATAAAATGTCACTTCTCTATGATTTTCTTACAAGCAATGAATTCAAAATGCAGGTGGAAGGAATTGTCGATGGATTTACCCAGCTTCATGAAGAACTGATGAAGGAAAAAAGAGCGATGCAAGCCATATGGAAACGAAGGGAAAAGCAAATCGAAAAAGTCCTGCTTAACACGAATCATATGTATGGATCGATTCGGGGGATTGCCGGATCGGCAGTCCAACCCATCGATGCATTAGAACTTCCTGAGGGAACCTAAATGCTATCTGACTTTAAAGCTTGACATTTTAACAACACCTCGGTGTTCTGTTTTTACTGTATATTTTCCAGGGGGAAGATAGGTCGCACCATTATCAGTATCTTCTATCTCAAATGTTTCATCATCTTCCTTCATTAAGTTTTCAAAGGTTTCTTTGGAAGCCGGATCGACGGTGACGTCATATTCGATATAGTGAAGTCCTGGATCGTCATCCATTTGCCATGACTTCAAAGACTCTTCACCTTTCATTATTTGGATGGTAGTAGATCCAGCACCTCCTGTATAGTAAGGAAGTAAAATCGAAGGGGTCCTGAATGAATCTGCCTGATACCGCACTTCAGTACCCCATCGACTACTGTGTCTTATATCTTCAGGAGCAAAGACAAGCAGTGTATCGGTTTGATTATCGGCATTGATGTGGCTTAATTCCTCTATGTTGAAAATGAAAATCGAACGACCATGTGTGCCGACTACCAGATCGTTTGCTAGATCCTGGATGACTAAGTCATGGATCGGTACAGCGGGTATACTGTGATGCATGGCGACAAATTTTCCTCCACGATCAGTTGAAACATAAAGACCATGATCTGTACCTACAAAGAGTAGATCCGGATTATCTGGATGCTCAGTTATCGCATTGATAGGTTCCTGTGGTAAGTCGAGAGCAATGCGTTTCCAGGAACTTCCTCCATCTTCTGATTGGTACAGATACGCGTCGAAATGATCCCATCGGTAGCCATTCAAGGCTACATAAAGTACATCGAGATCTGATGCCGAAGCCTGAATATCCGCCACCCATAGATCTTGCGGTAGGCCATCGTCTATAGATATCCAGGTGCGTCCTCCATCCGATGTCTTATAAACTTTTCCATCATCGCTTCCGGTATAAACCAGTCCAAACTGAAGGGGTGATTCTTCAATGCATGTAAGGGTGCCATAGGAGACATCTCCTTTTTTTCCTCCTGCGGTTAGATCTTCTGAGATGGTCGTCCAGTTGTCTCCTTTATTGAGTGACCGATGCAGTTTATTGGACCCTAGATAAATAATGTCCTGGAGGTGGCGGGACAGTAATATCGGAGTCTCCCAGTTAAATCGAAGTGGTCTTTCACCTAAATCATGTCTTGGCTTCACGGACTTTCGATCACCTGAAATCCGGTCTATCCGGTAGTAATTTCCAAATTGAAGTCCCGTATACACGGTACGATTATCTCTCCAATCTACCTGGATCTGCATACCGTCACCACCGAGGAGCCCTTTGTAGGGATATTGTCCTGTATTATGCCATCGCAAGCTGGGTTCATAGTTACTAGGTCCTACCCATACACCATTATCTTGAGTTCCTCCATAGACGTTATAGGGTTTTGCATGATCCACAGCCACTGCATAAAACTGACCTACCGGAGGCATGTTGCATTTGATCCAACTGACGCCATCATCATACGATATATTAATACCTCCATCATTTCCTAAAATCAAATGTTGACTGTTTTGGGGATTGATCCACAGGGCATGATGGTCTACATGCACATTGCTGCCATTGATATTGGTCCAGGTCATACCTCCGTCATTTGATCGCAGTACAGGCACTCCCAAAATATACAACCTGTCTGGATCAGAAGGATTGATTCTTATCTGACCAAAGTAGTATCCATAGCTGTTATAGAGGCCATCCAGATATTCGTCATGTGTCCTCTCCCAGGTCTCATCCGACGCATCCCACCGATATACCTCAGCTCCGACAACTTCTGTGTCAAATAGAAGAGAGTTTTCATCCTCCAAATACTCGACTAGGGAAAGAGGAGTGATTACCTCGTCTTTAATCATCTTAAGGATCGTATCAACTCCATACTCCCGTGGAAAGCGATTCACTGAGAGAAAATCTTTGATCTTATCCGTTTCTAGTTCAAGGAAGTCTTTCCCAGACATATCTCGCAGTTGGTCTTTGGTGATCCATTCCTCTTCTACCTCTTCATCAGGCCGTCGATTGTAATTGTCCAGAATAGCCAGTAGATGTGTTTGACCTTCATGACTTATGATATCAAGGCCAATCCTACCTACACCTTCACCATCCGGAAACTCCTGCGAAGTATTCGAGATTTTCTTCCATGACATACCGGCATCAGTGCTGCGATAAATACCAGAACCCACTCCTGCTTCAGTGAAATCCCATGCTCTACGAGTTCTTTCCCACATGGCAGCATAAAGGAGCTTGGGGTCATTGGGATCTATCACTAAGTCGACACCACCACAGTTTTCGTTGATGTATAGTGTTTTGTCCCAGGTTTCGCCGCCATCTTTCGTGATATATATGCCACGATCTTCGGAGGCGGAGTATAATGCCCCCAATACTGCCACCCACAGTGTCCCCGCATTTTCAGGATGCAATATGATTCTACCGATGTGGTGCGAATTGATCAGACCTGCATGAGACCATGACTTTCCTCCGTCATCACTACGATACATACCCATGCCGGCATAAGAAGAGCGGCTAGAATTGTTCTCACCGGTTCCAATCCAGATTATGTTTTCTTTCCAGTTTACGGCGATGTCTCCAATAGTCATCACCATTTCCCTATCGAACAGAGGTTGAAAGGTGGTTCCATTGTTCTTTGTTTCCCAGAGGCCTCCGGAGGCATATGCTACATAGAAATGTGTGGCATCGTTGGGATCTACTTCTATGTCAACGACTCTTCCACTGAAGACCGATGGACCTATGTTTCTTACAGGTATCTCTTCATAAGGACTACTAGATTCCAGCAGGAGTCTCTGCTGGTAAGCCTCCTCACGGGTATCGATACTGGTAGGTAAGGGTTGAGCATAGCTCGATATCAGAAATATAAGCAATAGAGACAAGGAGAAGAGCCATTTCATATCATGAATTTTACCTGCTGGCAAGGTACTGATTCATGACTAGATCTCTACATCAAATCAAAGGACAATTGTGGGACTCAGATGGTCTTGTACACCTCCATGCAGGTGGATCATTCCATTAGTATACATTGTGCCTAGAGATCTGGATCATTAATGAGGTCACTGATCTCATCATACGTCAACCGACAATCCACGCTGAGAAGCACAAACTGATCATCATCTGACTCAATAAAAGCCAGAATATTTCTAATGTACTTTTCATCCTCTCGAATGAACACATCTACTTTGTCGCCACAATCCCTAATGTTAGTCAGAAATGCAAAGCCATCCTTAGTAATATCTCTTTTCAAGTACTTTAAGTCGTTTGGCTCGATAAGTCGACTATTTTCTGAGACTAGGATTCTTGCTTTTTTCGCTTTGCGAATCACTCTCCTGGCTGATTGTTCTTCAACAAATAAGCTACCTATACGTGTGAAAAAGGAGCCGATCTTGAAAGAGTGGACGTTTGGCATTTGTTTGTAGTGCCAGATGAAATCATCGATACCTCTAGTCTGAGAAAAGGACAGGGTCGACAGGGTAAGTATAAATAGAGTAAATATGATCTTCATTTGATTGGATTCAATAGTTGTCTTTTAATTGCAATCCGTACCCTCCACTGATGAAGAGTACGGTGCTTTATTGCTTTGTATTAATTATCATTTAATTTCTCAAGATGTTCAGCTCCCGGTACGTCAATAGCACTTCCGAGTTTGCCAATGGTCTTAAGGTTAATGCTACCCGTGATATCCAGAAGGACAAATTGGTCAAGACCTCCTACGAGCAATACCAGATGCTCGATGATGTCACCTGAGCCTTCTCTTACTAGAAAACGGATGTTTTCACCTTTATCCCGTACGGTCAGTAGTTCTTCAAAATTGTTGCTGGTGATTTGACGGGTAGCCTCATCATACAGAGCACTTCCATCTCCTTCGTCCTTTGCGAGTATGCGCAGACCAGTGATGCTATTGGCTAGTGTCTTGATGACACCCTCGTCATCATCTACATCAAGCTTGGCGATCATTTCAAACATCTTGGGACTAATATTCACAATGGTAAATGCTTCATCGTCCTGATATTTCTTGAAAAAGGATTCAAGTGAACTCTGTGCTTGTATAGTGCTGAATGATATGATGAAGAGCGCTGCTAATATTGCAATCTGTTTCATTATATTTTGCTGTTTAAAATCATGTTAATAATAAGTGTCTGTTTCATGTTCGACGGAAGATCATAATTGATCATAAGCGGACTGTAGCATTCAAATTGAGTGTATAAATTGGTTTTCTTTTGCAACAGCCCATCATCCCCGCAGCTAGTCCGGGACAGGTATCCATAGCCTTATATAACTTGGCTATCTGCGGTATTGCTTCTTCGACCTGATACAAAATAACTCCAATATATCCTGCTCATATAAGTGCCAAATTTCACTAGTTAAGTATTTCATCCAGAGGTTCCATTTTTTCCAATGTGCTTGCTGCAGTACTCATGCCTTTATTCATTTTACTGGATACCATGTACATTGCTTTCTTGAACTCCTCATAAGCAAGCTCTGGACTCTCATACGTGTCTTCGTAGACAAATTCTTCTTGTGTCAATGTGTCGTCATTGCGTGAGCTAAAGAATATCCCAAGAAGGAGAACCAAAGATGCTGCAATACCGACAATCCAGTTTAAAGAGGGGAGTGATCGAGTACGTGCTTCTTTTTTCTCCATGACAGGTATCTCTATCTCTGTCTTCATTTCATCTTCCCTAGCATGCGAGAAAAATTGAAACAAAGGAGCAAATGCTTCATGCTCTTCTCGAACGGAGCCTGAAGAGAAATACTGTTGAAGGAATTGCTCTTCCTGCAGTGAAGTTTCTCCTTCCCAATATTTACTAAGTAGTTCATCTATTCTGTGATCTTCCATATTCGGTCGATTTAACAAGTTCATTTTTTAAAAAGAGTCTGGCTCGGTGTATTCCGATCTTCACCTGACTCATGGAAATATTCATCATGTCGGCAATCTCCTTATAACTATATCCTTCTACATCTCTCAACTGAATGATGCTTCTTTGTATATCGGGCAGCTGGTCGATCAACTGCTTAATATGAGACATCATGTCATTGCTGGCCGCCGTTTGTTCCGGTGTTGCAGTGTCAGCAGGTGCATCATAATGATCAGGTAATTGACCGACACGACGATGTTTACTTCTCGTACGATCGATCGACATATTTCGTGTCATTGTCATACACATGGCCTCAATGCTGGACCAGTTTTCCCACTCATCCCGCTTATTCCAAACCTTAATCATGATCTCTTGCACAACATCTTCCGCTTCCTGACTATCCTTCAGGATCCGATAGGAAAACCGATATAGCTTATCCTTTAGTGGTAGTATCTGATTATTGAATGTTTGGATACTCATAACACTGGGAAGACGAAGGCAATTTATCTTTTGTTACATATCGATTAAAAAATTCCTGCCGCTATTATACATCAGCTATTTACGTATTCTATCTATCTTGCGGACATATTTTCACAGCGTGATATATTGTTTCAAATAGCTTTAGCATCAAAAGCGGAAGTTTTGCGTTTAAACAGGTGAGATACCGGGAATATCAATATGCTGGATAGATGGATTAGAATTAAGAAGATCGATAAGCTGCTCTTTAAGGAGTTTATTCCACCTTTCCTAATGGCCTTTTCTATTGCGATGTTTGTACTTACCATGCAGTTTCTCTGGCTGTATATAGATGACATTGCTGGCAAAGGAGTCGGCTTTTTTGTTTTGATTGAGATGATTTACTACATGGGTCTTTCTTTGATACCCATGGCACTGCCGATTGCCATGCTTCTCGCAAGTGTGATGGTATATGGCAATCTCGCAGAAAAGTACGAATTGCCAAGTCTTAAGTCAGCTGGTATTCCTTTGATGCGGGTGATGCGGTCAAGTATGATATTTGCCGCATTTGTATCAATAGCCTCATTCCTCTGTGCTAATTACGTGATACCGTATGCCAACCTAAAGTCCAGAAGCCGTTTATACGATATTAAAAAGCAAA
This sequence comes from Saprospiraceae bacterium, assembly GCA_050298535.1. GTDB lineage: Bacteria > Bacteroidota > Bacteroidia > Chitinophagales > Saprospiraceae > JABDMH01. The sequence continues at coordinate 188,364 of JBNKUI010000010.1, read as the reverse complement.
AGCCAGCTTTGACACTAACTACAGGAGTATTCAATGATGATTTTCAGGGGTATTCCATTCGTATCGGACACAAAGCAGCTGACAATCGACATATTTCTGATGTGATGATTGATGATGATAATAGTAATAATCGAAATCAATTTAACTTCGTCAGGGCAGATGAAGGTGAGATGTATGTCACAGAAAATGGAAGATATTTTGTGATGCATCTCAAGGATGGTCAGCAATATCAGGAAGCCGAACCCAGTAATGTTTCCAACGACTTTCCCTTTATCCGTACCCGCTTTCGGGAGTGGACCAAGACCTTTGATCTAGGTGAGTTTAATCTGCGACGTACTGACGAAAATCTGTTCAAGTCGTATCATGCTATGTTAAGTACCTCTCAGCTATCTGAGGGGATCGACTCGATCTCTCGGGGAATCAATCGACTACAGAGAGGGATTATTTCAGATACGCGAACGAAAATGCAATTTTACTATTACGATGCCGCAACTGATTCCACAATTGTTTTTCAGCAAAAAGCAGCGGCTGTTTCAGAGCAGCGAATGAGAGAGCCCCAAGGGGTAGATACCTTACCACCACTGATGACAAGAGCTATGGAAAAAATGCGGCAAGACAGTTTGCTAGCCACCAGCTCTGACAGCACCCTGGAAGGAGAAGATTCTATGGTGAAATTAGTACCAAGAGATAAAAATCGGAAGTTTGTAGTAAAGCAACCTTACCTGGACTCATTACATCAGGCCGAAAGTATTCTAGCTACATTCGATGTGGAACGTAGAATGGTGTATGCTGAAAATGCAAGAAACATCATTCGTAATTCGAAAAGCAGATTGTATGAATATCGACAGAAGCTGAGGTCAGAGCAGGAGCGCCGGCAGCGGTATACATACCAATTGCATACCAAGTACGCATTTGCCGTAGTATGTTTCATCTTTTTATTTATTGGGGCACCGATGGGGGCTATTGTGCGAAAAGGCGGATTTGGTTATCCCTTACTGGTGGCGATCTTCTTTTTCATGTTCTTCATTATTATCTCCAAACTCTTTGAGAAGTTGGCCAGAAGCATGACGTTGGATGCTACCCTTGCCGCATGGCTACCATGCATCATACTGTTTCCAATCGGATTATTTCTTACAATAAAGGCTATGAATGATTCAAAACTTGTGAATATAACCAGTGTCAGGGAGTTTTTTGTGAAGCTATTTCAGAGATTGAACCTCACTAATGCATAGATACTTTACGTTAAAATGGATCTTCGTTTTCCTGTACTTTGTCTTCCCTGGCATCTTTTAATTTTTCTTCAATCAAACTTAGTTTTTGCTCACAATAAGCGACTAGGTCATTGGCCTTTCGCACTTGCAAATCAAGTTGATCCATACTAATTTTTCCAGCTTCCAGATCTTTGACAATCGCTTCAAGAGCAGCCATTGCGTCTTCGTAGCTGAGATTTTGCAGAAGATCACTCATTATTTTGTGATTTTTTGGATAACACTTTCTGCCGACCCATCCCGAAAATACGTGTGTATTAAGTCTCCGGCACTCAGGGCAGCTACACTTTCCACACGTGCACCCTTCCTTTCAGTGAATGAATACCCTTTCTTTAGTAGGGAACGTGGATCGAGTAATTCTATTTTCGTTCTCAATTCGCTGAGATATCTACGTGAGTAATCAATGCATATTCTACTTTCATAGGATATCTGGGTCGCCAATTTTTGTAGTTGAAATCTAGCCATATCTATCTGCTTCTGGCTCAAAAAGGATATGCTGCTTTGTAGTCTCTCGAGCTGTTGTATCTGCTTTTGCACCTGATGGGTCGCTAATCTGTGAATGCGGGATTGAAGATTCAAAATGGTGGAAATAAACAGCAAATTTCTATCCAGTAGAAAACTTGCTACGGCGGTTGGCGTCTTAAAGGACTGATAAGAGACAAGATCCGCAACAGTCTGGTCTGTCTCATGGCCGATACCTGTCAGGACAGGAAGTGGTAAATTCGCTATAGCCTGTGCAACTTCGAAATCATCAAAGGCACTCAAATCAAATCGTGATCCACCGCCTCTGATCACCACTACTGCATCAAAATCATCTCTTCTTTCTGTTATCAGACTGACATTATCCAGTAGTTCACCCTTCACTGAAGCACCCTGGAGGGCATTATGAAAAAGTTGAGTTTGGAACTGAAAATGCAATTCATTTTGCTGCAAATGGTTTATGAAATCCTGATATCCACTAGCTGTGCGGGTGCTGATGATGGCTATTCGCTGGACGACAGGAGGCAAATTTGTCAAGCGGTTTTTTTCAATTAACTGAAGCTGTTTGAGCTTTGTAATGGTAGCCTGTCGGATCACTTCTAATTGTCCCAGGGTATAAGCAGCATCAAAATCCAGAACTCTCAATTTCAACCCAAATACAGGGTGGTATTGTACTTCACATTGTAGAGCCACTTCAGTACCATGTTGCAAGAGCTGCTGGAGCACGTCACCCAGTTGGTGCTTGACTCGCAGATAGTCCTTGCTCCATAGTACGGCTGATATCTGTGCATCGACCTGATCAGAATCAGGTCGCTTCTGTATCAATTCCAGATACTGATGTCCCCGACTAGCCTTTACCTGATGGATCTCACATTTGACCCATAATGGCTCAGGAAAGTTTAGAGCTACCACCCTGTGTATATAGGATGTTAGCTCAGAAAGGGTATAGGTCTTTGCTGCCAAATCTAAGAAAGCACTTCTGATACGATAGCGGCTGCTTCTTCCAGTTTAATAGCAGATCGTACACTGAGTCCGGATTTATCGATGATCTCTTTTGCGATATCCGCATTGGTTCCCTGCAGTCTTACAATGATGGGTACATCCACTGTTCCCAGGTTTTTATAAGCTTGCACTACGCCGCTCGCGACACGATCACATCGTACGATACCGCCAAAGATGTTAATAAGTATCGCCTTGACGTTGGGATCTTTCAAAATAATTCTGAAAGCCTTTTCCACTCGTTCGGCATCAGCAGTGCCTCCTACGTCCAGGAAGTTAGCAGGTTCACCACCTGATAGCTTGATGATATCCATCGTAGCCATTGCAAGACCTGCACCATTTACCATGCAGCCGACGTTACCGTCCAGATTTACATAGTTTAATCCATGACTTCTGGCTTCCACTTCGGTGGGATCCTCTTCGTCCGTATCCCGCATGGCTTCCAGGTCTTTATGTCGGAAGAGAGCATTGTCATCCAGAGAAACCTTACAATCGACTGCCAGAATGCGATCATCGCCGGTTTTTAGACAGGGGTTTATTTCAAACAAGGAAGCATCAGATCCCACAAATGCCTTGTACAGAGAACTAATGAATCGAGTCATTCCTTTAAAAGCCTGGCCACTCAGACCTAGATTGAAGGCTATCTTACGAGTCTGAAAAGGTAAAAGACCCAACATAGGATCTACATATTCTTTGTGCACAAGATGAGGTGTCTCCTCGGCAACTGTTTCGATATCCATGCCACCTTCTGTGGAGTAGATTATCACATTGCACTTTCGCTCACGATCCATTAAGATAGAGACATAGTACTCTTTACAGGCATCAAAATCAGGTGCATAAACATCCTCAGCGATCAATATCTTTCGTACCAATTTTCCTGGACCTTCCATACCTCCGGGAGTCTGAGGCGTCTTCAACATCATACCCAGAATATTGCTGGCATGTTCTTTCAACTCATCGCCATTCTTCGCAAGTTTTACTCCACCACCTTTTCCACGTCCTCCGGCGTGTATTTGCGCCTTGACAACAGCAAATTTAGTATTCGTTTCATCCTGCAACTTGCTGTACGCTTGAAGTGCTTCCTCAACTGTGTTGACGACAATACCCTCCTGTATGGCTACGCCATAGCTTTTCAATAATTCTTTTCCTTGGTACTCGTGAAGATTCATTTAGATCTGATGTTAATAGTTTGGCCAAAAGTATGGTTTATACATGACTTTCGTCAGGTATATGGAATAGAATTTTAATCTGTAGAAACTGAGTTGAAATCCGAATCAATGTTACTGAACAGTAAGTCGTTTGGTCAGTTGCCCTTTAGAAGTCGATAGGCGAAGGATATACATTCCTCTAGCCAGATTACCGGATTCCACCTGAATGGTCTGCCTTCCTGGATTGGGAATATCGAAATCCTGTAGGAGTTGGCCACCGATATTGTACAATTGAATTTTCGTAGGAAGAATTTCATTGAATTCAAATACAATATTGATGGGTTGATTTCCAGTCACCAGATTTGGATAGATGTTTACTCCGTTATTAGGACTGATTTCTTCTACATCGGTAATATCAAAAGTCTGGAATCCTCCAAAGTCTGTAAAATCACCACACACATCGAAATCATTATATGGTTTCACTCGCCAATACCAATTTTTGTCAACGGTTAGATCTCCAATATTGACGGTATTACTACTCACCACAAATTCATAATCAATTGCAGCAAAGAAACTAAACCTACTTATTTGAACCAGGTATCTAGTGGCATTTGGATGATGGTTCCACTCGAGTTCAATTCCCTGATAGTGCACCTTTTCCGAGGGTTTTGGATATACAGATGACATAGGATCACTATTGACATCACCCAGCTGAAATCCCGAGAATAGAAAGTGACTCCTAGCAAAATCTATATAGGATCTCATGGCATCCACTTGCATGGTGCTAAACTTGGACTGACATGCATCGGATGAATAACTCATGTAATTGGTACCATCACTTCTGAAGTCGTTACCAAAAGGGTCCTTTTGCACCTGAAGACTCTCTTTGTTACCACTACAATTCCATCCGATACTCAAATAGTCTGCAGGGGTGTCGCAAAAACGGTCGCCTGCACGATCACAGTTCTCACCATTTGCACCTTCCACAAAGATTGTATCCTTACCACTGACATCCAGAAACAAAGGTGTATCCTCTTCGGGGTCATAGTTCATACCTTCCCAACCCGCAAAAGTATGGGGAAGCGATAGCCAATGTCCCACTTCATGTGTTAGTGTGTGACCACTACCACCCATGCAATTCTTTATTACAACGATTCCATCAGCACTTGGATGAAAATATCCACATGCATTACTGGGAGCGTCATTGGTAATGAAGACATTTATCGTGAGTGGATCCTTATTTGCTTGCATCATTTTGAATCCATCGGAGAAGTTGTCATGATCATAGTACAGATCACGATTGATCTTTTCAATATCTCCTTTGAGATAGAACTGAATATTGTAAGGCTCAAAATCCTTATTCAACCGACAAAGTGACTCGAAGATCTTGAGTGTAGGGTAGTGCCCCTCCCCCTCAGAGTTCCCCACTGACTTAAAAGTAATGGGCAGCATCATTAGATCATCCGCGCTACGTGCATTATGACGTGTTGGATTTTCAAGATATGCTGCAAGCCACTCCGGATATTCTCCAGTGGTAGCACATGGAGAATGGTCAAGATGTGTCTGAGAAATGGAGTAGGAGGTGATTGAAACCGTAAGTAAAAGTGTATAAAGAATCTTTCTCACAATGCAATCTTAATGAACATCTCAAAATTAACGATTTCTTCCCAAATATAGTTCTAAGGATGTCACGAATCGTCTTGTATTATACAATCTCTGTCCAGTTAATGACTTTAAAACTGCCATTTTGCTGAAAACATCATGCCACTTGGCACTTTTTGTAAAGTGATAACATATTAAAATTAATAATTATATGTTGAATCTCCCTCAAATTTCAGGAAGATTTTACCAATATCCACTGATTAAAGTCATTTTCGTGCAGATTGTACTCAATATGTACGTGAATAAATGGCTTTCGGGATTCAAACGTGATTAATTATTTTCTACATTTGGGCGTCAATCAAAAAAGATCATCAAAAATGAGTAAAGTTACAGTAGTCGGGGCCGGAAATGTGGGTGCTACCGTTGCCAATGTGTTAGCACATCAGGATGTTGCAAACGAGGTTGTTCTTCTTGATATCAAGGGCGATCTGGCCCGGGGTAAAGCATTGGATAGCTGGCAGCAGGCACCGATCGATTACTATAGCACTAAGTTAACCGGATCTGAAGATTATGCGGATACAGCCAATAGTGACGTTGTAGTGATCACAGCAGGCATTCCTCGAAAACCGGGAATGAGTCGTGATGATTTGATTTCTACCAATGCCAAAATTGTTACATCGGTTACTACAGGTATCCTCGAACATAGTGAGAATCCCATCATCATAATAGTCTCTAATCCACTTGATGTCATGACGTATGCTGCACATTCTGTCAGTGGGCTTAGTGATAAACGAGTATTTGGAATGGCGGGTATTTTAGATACGGCACGCTACCGGGCATTTCTGGCCACAGCACTTAATGTGAGTCCCAAGGATATTCAGGCGGTACTGATGGGTGGACACGGCGATACGATGGTACCACTTCCAAGATACACTACTGTGGCAGGCATTCCTGTGACAGAGATGATCGACGATGCGTCCCTGGATGCTATCGTAGAGCGCACCAAGAAAGGTGGTGGTGAGCTGGTGAAGCTCATGGGTACAAGTGCCTGGTATGCACCTGGCGCTGCAGCCGCTCAGATGGTAGCCACAATCCTTCGTGATGAACAGCGCATCTTCCCTTGTTGTGCCAAACTAAATGGTGAGTATGGCATGGAAGATATCTTCCTGGGTGTCCCTGTAAAACTTGGCAAGAACGGAATCGAAGAGATTCTTGAGCTGAAGTTGAATGAGGATGAGAAGGAATTGCTCACTACTTCTGAAGGTCATGTAAGACAGGTGATGAAAGTGTTTGATGATATGAATGCCTAATTTCCTCGTTTAAAATTGCCACCTTCCTGCCGATATTGCAGGAGAAATTTGCCCATCTTTAAACTCTCTGGTGAACACATTCGTTTACCTTATCAGTTATTTATAACTTTTATCAGTATATGAGAGGTTGGAGATTTAGAGCTTACATACCCGGAGAGGAGGGTCAAACACCCTTTGAGCGGCTATTGTCCATATTTCAGGACTTGTTGGTATATACTTCGGGTGATGTTTCAGAAGCCTTGTCATGGCTGACCGAACTGGATCGCGAATACAATCTGACTGATAGTTCCTATGGTCTTGCAGATTTTATTCAGGATTTGATTGATCAAGGATACTTGGAGCAACGGGATCAGGAGGGAGGTTTTCGTCCTGCTCGTAAGATGGAGATCGCACTGCGGCGTCGTGCTTTAGATGACGTATTTGGTACCGTCGCCAAGTCTAAGCGTGGCAATCATAATACCAAGTCAGGAGGTAGAGGAGATGAGTTCACTTCAGACATTCGCCCGTATCAGTTTGGAGATTCCTTAGAACACTTAGCATTGTCAGAATCACTGAAAAATGCGCAGATTAATCATGGACTTGGGGATTTTAAAATTACCAAAGAGGATCTTGAGGTTAGGGAGACTTTCTATCAAAGTCAGGTTAGTACAGTTCTGATGATTGATATCTCACATTCGATGATCTTGTATGGTGAGGATAGAATCACACCCGCTAAGAAAGTGGCCATGGCACTGTCAGAGTATATCACAACGCGATTTCCCAAAGATACATTGGACATTCTCGTTTTTGGGAATGATGCCTGGACTGTGGAGATTAAGGATCTTCCTTATCTACAGGTGGGTCCCTATCACACTAATACAGTGGCGGGCCTTGAGCTCGCCATGGAAATCTTACGGAAAAGACGCAATCCCAATAAGCAAGTCTTTATGATTACTGACGGGAAGCCTACTTGTATCAAAAAGGGAAAACGGTACTATAAGAATGCTTTTGGATTGGACAAGCAGATCATCCGGCGTACACTCAATCTGGCTGGTAGGTTTAGAAAGATGAACATTCCAATCACGACCTTTATGATTGCACAGGATCCATACCTGGTACGATTTGTCGATCAGTTTACCGCAGCTAACAATGGGAAGGCTTTCTATAGCTCTCTCGATGGGCTCGGTGAATTTATTTTCATGGATTATAAAAATGGTAAACGCCGCCGGGGATAGACTGTCGGTGCGATTAAAGTGTCCCCATGTGTTATAATACCCTGAAATTTCAATACACTTGAATCACTTGGCGTATCTTTTGCGTTAGAAATTCAAACAGAAGCAAGTAGAGAATGAAATTCGTATCGTGTTTTCTTGTTGCATTCCTGCTGGTGATGTCTTCACTTACTGCCATTTCACAAATTGCAGAGGAAGATAGTCTCATGGCTTATACGGAAGAATTGATGATGTCAGATGACCTAACGATCCGACAAAATCGATTTGAAGAAGTTGTTAGTATGCTGACCGCACTTCTACAGGAGCAGGGACTTTTTCACTATCCTTTTGAAAAGCTTGAAAGGACCTCAATCATATATGCTCCAGATTCAACCTTTCGGATATTCACAGGACAGCTATTCTTAGACGATGACCACTTCAAATATTACGGGGTGCTGCAGCATCGATCTAATCCACATGCTCCCATAGTACTGGAGGACTGGGCTGAGTTGGTAGAACGTCCTAATGAAGAAATCCTGGGATCTGATAATTGGCTCGGGGCCCTTTACTATGGCATAAAGGACTTCAAAAGAGGAGGCAAAACTTATTACGTAGTTTTTGGCTACAACGGATATGAGCTATATGAAGATTTGAAGGTAGCAGACGTCATTTCTTTTGATGCGGAAGGAAAGCCTACTTTTGGAGCACCGGTTTTTCAAAATCATGAAGGTGAGTATTGGAACCGTCTAGTGCTGAAATATGCTGCCGACGTCACCGTACGTCTCAATTTTGATCAGGACCTTGACCTGATCGCCTTTGACAATCTCATTCCCATGAAGAGTCCCTACAAGCAGAAACAAGTACTCATGGTACCAGATGGCAGTTACTCTGGGTATCATTTGGATCTGGAAGGTAACTGGATTTATGTGGATAAACTATTTCATCAGATTTCAGATGTTGCACCCAGAGCAGTCCCGGTACTCGGTCAGGACAATCGGGATTTATTTGGAAGACAGAAAAACTAAGAAACTTTTTGAAGTTACAGCCCGCTGACCATTATAGGGTCAAAATTGAGAAAACAGGTCATTTTTACACATTGGGTACTTTAAGTGACCAAACTCAATACATTTGGCTAGTATGCCATGGGTATGGTCAGGCTGCTGATCGATTCATTCAAAAGTTTCGAAAACTAGATCTTTCCCGACATTTCATCTTAGCGCCTGAGGGACTTCATAGGTTTTACTGGGGTGGCACTTCGGGTCACGTCGTAGCATCGTGGATGACCCGGAAAGATCGACTGGATGAAATTGATGAACACACTGCATTTCTAGAGGAGATTTTACTCAGGTATAGAGAGAAACATCATCGAATTATCATGTTTGGCTTTTCGCAAGGTGTAGCAACAATCACACGCTACATGGCACGCTTCAAGCCCTCCTTCGAACATCTCCTGTTGTGGGCCGGTAGTTTCCCACGTGATATCAACTGCATCCAATGGAACGCATATGTTGATCATAAACCCATGCATCTATTTTATGGAGACCAGGACGAACTGTTAACTCCGGAAATTCTTGCTGAAGAGATGAGGTATTATGATGAAAATGCACTGCATGTTGTAGAGCACAAGTATGGGGGAGCACATAAAGTCGACTCCGATCTTATTCTGAAATTTCAAGAGCAGCACCTTATTTGATGGTTATTGCCAACGATGCCAGAAGTCGGGTCGGCGTATTATCGAAAGCAAACCGTTGACCGGAAAACACAATATGATCACCAAACTTGGTAAAATTACCTTCATAGCGCACATCAAGCATCAGATTTAGCAAATCCACGCCGATGCCGGCTTCCCATCCATAGGTTAGATCATCAAAGCGTTGCTCGTAGCTTTCGAGATCGAGTAGATCTGAAGTGCTGTTCAGAAAGTAGTGCCCTACGGGTCCTGCCATCAGACGCAGTGGGCCGGCTTTCAGACCGAAGAGTATAGGTATATCCAGATGCTGATATTTTTCTGAAAAGATAGAACCAGGACTCCCGTTGGTTACCTCCTGAAAAGTATAATCAACAGCATTCGAATTAAAAATGATTTCGGGCTGAATGAGAAATGAAGAAAACTTAGCCTGCAAGAGGAGACCAAAGTGATAGCCATACTTTGAGTCTTCTACATTCAGTCTAAAGTCGGAACCATCATTAATGACATCCAGCGGATTAGTGACCCCTAGATCATAGGTGCTCAAACCTCCCTTAAAACCAAAACGAACCTGGCCTTCCATGCTCTGTGTAAACAGGACTATGCAGACAAGAATCAAACCTGTAGATATGTACTTTTGCAAGGCTTTGCGTTTTACGTCCATTTCGCCATCAAAAACTATGCTATTCAACGCTAATGTGAACGAAGTGTATCCTTTCAACTGTTGCTATTAACAATAGTTTTAAATTGGGCAGCCAAAAATCGCAAAATTTTAAGAAAATCTAATAAATGAAATCGGTTCGATTTATCGGAAGTTTCCCTTCACTACGACAGGTGCCTGATCTGGCAGTGCCGCAATATGCCTTTATCGGCAGATCCAATGTGGGAAAGTCTTCTCTGATAAATATGCTGACCGGTCGAAAGTCGATCGCAAAAGTATCAAAACAACCGGGTAAAACGCAGTTGATTAATCTCTTTATGGTGGATGATAGCTGGTTGCTGGTTGATTTGCCTGGCTATGGTTATGCTAAAGAATCGAAAAGAAAGCGTGCTCGCTGGGAAAAAATGGTTCGAAATTACCTGGTGGGATCTGATGCACTGGTCAATACCTTTGTCCTGCTCGATTCCAATATTCCGGGACAGCAGATCGATTTAGAATTTATCAATTGGATGGGGGAGCACATGCTTCCTTTTTCCATTGTCTACACGAAAATCGACAGATTGAAAAAATCGAAAATTCCTGCCCAAATTAAAGCCATCCGAAGAACACTCCTTGAATATTGGGAGTCGCTTCCTCCAGAATTTTTGGCTTCATCCGTATCCGGTGAAGGGCAAGAAACTATATTAACTTATATTGAGGAACTTAACGCGCAGCAAGAGTCGTAAGTAGAAACGTGAAGAAACCAAAAGGACGCGATGGAAGAGAAACTCCAGTTGTATGATCATATTTTACCTGACCTTGAAGACTGGCCAATCTACAAATTGAGCGTTGGCAGGAGAGACTTCATTGAGGAGATCAATAAGCATACACTGGAGAGACTCAAAGAAAAATACAAAGGGGATTTTTCAGAACTACTTTCCAAGACGATCTACCAGGAACGAACCCGAATGCGGGATAAACCCTGGCGGGTAGATCCTCCCAAGGAGCAGCTATTCTGGAAAAGGGTTAGACAAAAACTGGAGGACGCTCGAAAATCAAATGATGATGCCTTGCTTAAGCAGGCGGAGCAGGAGGCGGTCTACAGTATCACGGATCGATACTCCGAAGAAATAGTCGGTTCCTTTGTGCCCAAGACGTACCTTCAAGCACGTAAGATTCTTACTGCTTTATTCAAGCGACTCCTGAGCAAACGGGGTAAGAAAACAAAGGGCTGGGGTAGGAAAGAACAGTTGTTTCACAAAATCAAGATCTATGGCAACATAGAGAGGATCCGAAATTTGGCTCGCAAAGGAACGATCGTAATTGTTCCAACACATTTCAGCAATCTGGATTCTGTTTTGATTGGATATGCGGTAGATCTAAAAGTAGGTTTGCCTTCGTTCTCCTATGGTGCAGGTCTCAATCTATATAACTTTGGTCCTGCCGCTTATTTCATGAATCGATTAGGAGCGTATCGTGTAGATCGTCGAAAGAAAAATCCTATTTACCTGGAGGCACTTAAGGCGATGAGCAATCTTAGTATCCAGAAAGGAGTGCATAGCTTGTTTTTTCCCGGAGGTACACGATCAAGGTCAGGTAAAATGGAGACACAACTAAAACTAGGTCTCCTTGGTACTGTTCTTGAGGCTCAGCGATCACTCTGCCAGGGCCAGACTGAAAACAAGATCTTCATTGTGCCACTCATTCTCGATTATCACTTTGTGCTGGAAGCGAGATATCTGATCGAACAACATCTACGGAGTATAGGACGTGATAAATACCTGGAGATTAAAGATGATTCAAAGAGTAAGCGGAAGCTGTTGAAGTTCCTCTTTCAGTTCTATAACGAGAGTTCAGAGATTGTCATGTCCTTTGGTGAGCCCTTCGATGTGCTTGGGAATTTTGTGGATGATGAAGGAGATAGCTTTGATGAGCATGGTAGAAAAGTCAATATTTCAGATTATTTCAAATTAGATAATGAAGTATCCCAGGACCTCCAACGGGAGTCAGTATACACCAAGCTCCTAAGTGAGCGAATTGTCGAGCGATTCAAGAGGGACAACGTGGTATTGACCTCACATCTGGTGGCCTTTACCGCATTTGAAATCCTCGTGAAACGAAATCCCGCACTGGATTTATTTGGTGTTCTTAAACTACCATTTGAAGATTGTATAATATCAATGGATGAGTTTAAGCAGCAATTAGAGCATTTGAGATCAAAGCTTAGAAAACTGGAGCAACAGCAAAAGATCCGTATCTCTGAACCTGTAAATTGGCCCCTAGATGAGGTCGTGGAAGATGGATTGAAAAATTTGGGATTATACCACGCTAAAAAGCCGCTAAAACTGACCAAAGGTGGAGATATCACAACCGAAAACCTGAAGTTGCTGTTTTATTATCATAATCGTCTGGAAGGATACGGTCTTGATGCGGAATTGCATCGAATTCGGTCACAAAAATCAACCGTAACTTCTGGTTAAAATCCATTCCCGGCCTTACTGAAAACCTGCAGAATTTGAACTTTTTACTTTACGATCTCGAGGCAACATGCTGGCGAGGTGCACCACCTAATAATGTACAGGAAGTCATAGAAATTGGAGCTATCAAGCTGAATCGATTTGGTGAAGAACTGGGTAGTTTCAATCAGTTTGTAAAGCCTCAAATCAACCAGCAGCTTTCAGCCTTCTGTACAGAGCTTACAGGTATAGAACAAGACCAGGTGGAACGTGCCGATAGCTTCCCAAAAGTGATTCAGAAATTCATAGATTGGGCAGAAATTTATGAAGAAGAGTATCTGCTGGTAGCCTGGGGTAAAGAAGATCGGATCTTACTTCGAAATGACAGTATCCTCCATGACCTGGAATATGATTGGCTGGATCCATACTTAAACTTAAAAAGGGCTTACAAACAGCTCAAGCGATTAAATAAACCTATCGGACTCCAGAAAGCCCTGACCAGAGAAGGCTATGAGTTTGAGGGACAGCCTCATCGGGCGATTGATGACGCGATCAATACCGTTAAGATCTTCCGTCACTACCTCGACGAGTGGGCATTTTGATGCACTATCTTTGCCATACTTCCATGGGTGGTCCCTGATAGTCGAATATCACGCTAGTGATTCTTCTTTAATCCCAGCATAATGAATCAAATTTTGCGACCTTGCGTTAGTTTTAAAGTTTATCTAACGAATTAATAAAATAATGATCAGATTTAAAGCCTTAGTAGTCTTGACAATTTGCACATCACTGGCCTTCACCGGATGGTCTCAACAGCTGAGTGAAGGAATGGTGAAAATGGAGCTTATTGATGTCAAGACAGACAACCCACAAATGAGCCAAATGCTAGATGCGATGAAGGGATCTACACAAGTGATATACTTCAATGAAGAGCAACAAAAAGTAGATATGACAATGATGGGAGGGATGATGCATATGCAGATGTATCAGGACTTCAATAACAATACAAGCGAAAGCTATATCGACATGATGGGGCAGAAGATAAAGACGGTCCAATCATCCGATGAAAAAGCTAAGCAAGCTGAAGCTTCCAAAGCGATGATGGGTGATAGTGGTGTGAAATATGACAAAAGTGATACCAAGGAGATCCTCGGGTACAAATGTCACAAAGCCATGATCGAAATGGTAAACCAGGGACAGAAAGCTACGATGATTTTCTACATTACTCCCGAAATAAAAGTACCCAAGGCATTTGTTCAGAATATGGATCATTTAAAGCTGGAAGGTGCACCTTTGGAGATCAATATGGATCTGGGAATGATGGGGATGACCTATCGGGCAGTAGAGATATCAGGAGACTTGCCTTCTGACTTCTTCAAAAAACCGGAAGGCGATTATAAGGAAATGACGACAGAGCAGCTGCAGCAGATGGGCATGGGACAAATGGGCGGATTTTAGAATCCAAGCATAAGAACTACTTTTGTGGAGATTACTTTGAACAGGACGCTAAGTAATCTCCATTTCTATTTTTTGACAACAATACTTACATGGATCGCATCATAGATGGCTGGCACAGTCCGGCGCTCAACAAATATATGGACATAGTCACCTATGGTCACTATGGATTTGCATTGCTATTGCTCCCTACTGCCGGAGCTGACTACCTTGAATACGAGCGCTTCCAGCTTATTCATGAAATCGCTCCTTACATCGATGCAGGAAAGGTGAAGGTGTTCAGCATTAATAGTATTAATTCTGAGTCTTGGCTACATCCTACTATGCTACCTCATCATAAGGCGATTCGTCAGGGACAATTCAACCACTATGTTTATTCCGAAGTAGTGCCTTATATCAAGTCTAAGACTAGCTTTGATACACCCATATTTGTTGCGGGAGCATCCCTGGGTGCACTTCATTCAGTAAACCTCTTTTTTAAACGTCCTGATCTATTAAATGGAGTAATCGCAATGAGTGGAGATTACGATCTGTCGACTTACACGAAAGGATTTTGGAATGATGATGTGTATTTTAATTCACCTCAACATTATGTGCCAAATATGCATGATTATCATACTTTGGAAGCTATAAAAGGATCAAATCACATACATCTTTATGCGGGTAGTGGAGATTATGAAGCTCCTGACGCAACCCGAAGGTTTTCAGAGGTGCTTTGGAGTAAGGGTATTTGGCATGATATTGACATCTGGGGAAGTGATATGAAGCATGACTGGCCTACATGGAGAAAGATGCTACCCTACATACTATCCGAAAAATTTTAATAGAAATCTGTGATAATCATCAGGATGAATAATTTTGATATGTAAATCACTCGTTCTAATACATCAATCATATTTAGAATAACTATGCGGATATTTCTTATACTGACATGTTTTCTCACCTGCCTATCCATCAGCCGGGCTCAAACCACACAAGGCAGCTTCTGTTTAGAATATTTCCAACAACCGCTGGTCGAAACCTACGTTGATTCTTTGGTGAGTTACCTTACCAAGGAAATGTCAGGTGAAGATGAAGTGCCAGACAGTACTACACTCGATTATATTCGGCATTTTGCATCTCTTGCTACGCGAGAATCAAAGTGCGTATACTTTTCCACCGACTCCATTTTAGTGCAGGAAAAAGTGGATGATGAACTGACAAATCCTTACTTGATATTGCCGGCTGAAAATAAATTGATATCCAGAAATCAGGCTGGTGGAATGGTGCAGCAACCCTATTTCCTGGAGTCTTCATCTGATCTCGGTGAATTTCAATATGTCGTGGATGAGGATAGGACAGACAGCAAGCTGATAGAGGGCTTTCTTTGTTATAGAGTGGAAGTCACTGAGCTTTTTCTGGCACCGGGAGAAGAGGCACCCCGTGAGAAAAAATACGTTCTCTATGTGACCGATGATATCAAAGTTGCCGGCGGTTTCATACTGGGTGTGAATATGAGCCGTATAATAGGATGTCCGCTAGAAGTGCAGGAACCTTTAAATTCAAAGATTCGAATTACTTACCGTGCCACAGGTCTTCGACTTAATGTCCCTGATGGAATTTTCCAATCTTTATAGGCAGAAAATATTCCACTCGATGCGCACTACACTACTTCTTCTATCAATGATGCTGGTCCTAACTTCATACAGTCAGAATGATGAAGACAAGCGGATGATCAAAAACTTCTTTGATGATGCCTTGACTGGCAAACAGAGCTACTTGTGGTTGGAAGATCTATGTGAGATTGGTCCCCGACTGAGTGGCTCAAAATCCTCGTTAGAAGCCATTCACTGGGTCAAGTCTGTGATGGATACCTGTGGATTTGATACCACTTATTTACAACCCGTCATGGTGCCACACTGGGAAAGAGGTGCGAAGGAAAAGGCAATACTTACCGATCGTAATGGGAATAACTATGATCTTTCTATTCTGGCGATTGGCGGATCTATCGGTACGCCAGGAAGGGGAATAACGGGGGAGGTGATCGAAGTGCAATCGGTGGATGATCTTGAGCTTCTTTCCCAGGAGGAAGTCAAAGGTAAAATCGTCTTTTATAATCCCTCGTTCGATCAACGGAATATATCGACTGGGTCCTCCTATGGCGCGAATGTCATAGTCCGCTCCCGGGGAGCGATTGCAGCCGCCAAAAAAGGTGCAATTGCCAGTTTGATAAGATCTGTGAGCTCGTCTTATGACGATGCACCTCATACCGGGACCGGCAACTATGAGGAGGGACTCGACTCCATACCGGCAGCAGCCTTGGGCGTGCAATCGGCCGAAAAATTACATGATATTTTGGCCCTTGATCCTGCTGCTACTATACACTTATCCATGCATTGTAAATGGTATGAAGATGCACAATCTTACAACGTGGTAGGAGAGGTGCGAGGTACAGAGTTTCCTGATGAGATCATCGTGATGGGTGGTCATCTGGATTCCTGGGATGTGGGAGATGGCGCTCATGATGACGGTGCGGGTTGTATGCACTCGCTGGGAGCCTTGAAACTCATCGTGGATCAAGGAATTCGTCCAAAACGCACTATTCGTGCAGTGATGTTTATTAATGAAGAAAATGGTACCCGTGGTGGAAGAGCCTACGCCGATAGTGCTGTTGCCATGAAAGAACGTCATATCGTGGCCATTGAGTCGGATGCCGGAGGTTTTAGCCCTCGGGGATTTGGGATGACTGCACCTGATGAAAAGCGGGCCAAAGTCGAAAGCTTTCTGCCACTGTTTCCAAGAAATACAATCTCGTACATCAGCAAAGGTGGAGGAGGTGTCGACATTGGACCTCTGCATAGAGCTGACGGTACTCCCATGATGGGTTTGATCGTGGATGGTCAGAAGATGTTTGACCTTCACCATTCGCCTAATGATGTCTTTGAGACCGTTCACTTTCGCGAGTTGGAACTGGGCACCGCAACGATGGCAGGTATGATTTATCTGTTGGATCAATACGGACTGTAGGTTCTATGTGGACGTTGCTATTCTATTTATTGGGTAGCTGGCATGCATTTTATGTCAGTATCTGTTATATCTCAAAAGATGATGCCCAACACATGGAAGTGAGGCATCGCATTTTTCGCAACGATTTCGAACTTGGAATGCAACAATTCAACCATGTGAACCAATGGATCTTCAGTGATTCCTCTGAGCAGATAAAAATGGATGTTAAAGAGTATATCGATGCAAATTTTCAGGTCTTTAACGAAGGGGCATCGGTAAATCTTTCACTCGTAGATTGCTATGCGGAGGGTGAAGGTGTCACGGAGACCATCACAGTCATTTTGCGATCTGAGAATGCTTTTGAGCAATCAGGTAGTATAAAAGTCAAAAGCAGTGTGCTACTTGCTATCTACGAAGACCAGGTTAATATGGTGCATGTCATAGACAAAGACAGAAAACGCAAATCAAAAAACCTGGATGTAGATCGTCAAGAGCATGTATTTGTATTCTGATGAATCAGATATCATGGGCGTGTCAGTCCATTGCTGGAGATTATCCACTTATAACTCGTAATTTCTGCTAAGCCCATAGGACCTCTCGCGTGTAGTTTTTGAGTGCTGATACCAATTTCAGCACCTAGCCCAAACTGTCCACCATCGGTAAATGCAGTGGAAGTATTAGCATATACGGCTGCGGCATCTACATTTTTGAAAAAATGGTCGATTGTTTCCTGATCTGATGCGATAATTGCCTCCGAATGCTTAGAGCTATATTTAGCAATGTGATCGAGCGCTTGCTCCATACTTTCAACTACTTTGATCGACATTTTCATGGACAGAAATTCTGTGCCAAAATCCTCTACCGTTGCACCGTGCAGTAGATTTCTATCGTAATGATTTTTCAAAACCTCATATGAAATATCATCGGCAAAGATTTCTAGGCTATTTTCTAGATCCAATCCCTCAAAAATGACTAACAAATCGTTCACCCGATCCTTGTGGATGAGAAGTGTATCAAGGGCATTACATACGCTGACTCTTCTTGTCTTCGCATTGACAATAATGTTCTTGCCTAGCTCCAGATCAGCTGAATGATCGTAGTAGGTGTGTACAATACCAGCACCCGTTTCTATAACTGGCACTTTTGCGTGATCCCGTACAAAATTGATCAGTCCCTGACTACCTCTGGGGATGATAATGTCGATGTAATTGGTAGCCTCCAGTATGAAGGAGAGGCTTTCACGGGCACTGGGGGCCAAGTAGATCGCATCTTCCAGACCATATTTCATCAGTACCTCTTTGATCAACTGTACGATTGCCAGGTTGGAGAAATGTGCATCTCGACTACCTTTTAGAGCCGAAGCATTGCCCGACTTGAGACAAAGGGCAATCACGTCAAATGTCACATTAGGTCTTGATTCGTATACGATACCAATTACCCCTAGTGGCACAGATATTTTTTTTAGGTGCAGACCCGCGTCGGTATGACGTTCTTCTAGAATGCGACCCAGCGGGGAGGGAAGGTCAGCAACAGCCCGAATATCATTTTCGATGGCAATGAGTCGATCTGGATTGAGCAACAGTCTATCATACTTGGGATTAGCCGGATCCATTCGATCAAGATCTTTGCGATTCTCCCTCAGTATGAGATCGTGATGCTGGCCGGTGATATCTGCAATATCATATAAGATGGCCCGGATCTCCTCATCACTCAACTGGACAAGTCTTCTGGCGGATTTACTAAGTTTTTCAAGTCCCGTCAGAACATCTATTTCAATGGTAGCTGTCTCCATTACTAACTTTACTTTCCTTCTAGTCCGAAGTTATAAACAAATAATCATAGTGCACCAGTGCACGGCGTCCTTTTTGGCCTAGATACCGTTGCAGTGTCTCAGAGGAGTATTGAGCTCTTCCCAGTCCCACTGTTTTACCATGTTCATCCTTTATTCTGATGACATCATGCTTACTGAAGGGTCGAATGATGGATGTAATACCCACTGGTAGGAGAGAGGTGGCTCGGTTTGCATCTTTGAGTACAGCAGCCGCTCCTTCATTGATGCTGACAGCCCCTCGCTGATGATCGTTCTGATATGCGATCCATTTCTTGACAGGAGATAATGATTGTAGTGCCTGAAAATGCGTCCCGACTTGATCACCCTTCAGAATCTTCAATAGTATATTCTCAGATCGACCATTGGCTATGTGCACGTGAATGCCCATTTGAGCCACTTTCTGACTTACCCGCCATTTCGTATGCATCCCTCCACGACCAAATTTTGACTTGCTGTTAATCATGATGGTTGGTTCCGGTGTACTGTCATCTACTTTTGAAATGATACTGGCTGCTGGATCTGCCGGATCCCTGTCAAATACGCCATCTACATTGGAGAGGATAAATAGAGCATCCGCATCAATCATGGAAGCAACCAGGGTAGCCAACTCATCATTGTCAGTAAACATTAGCTCATCGACGGCGATTACATCATTCTCATTGACAACCGGGACGACATCCTCCTTAATCAATGCCTGGAAACACTGTCTCATATGGAGATAATGCAGGCGATCTCTGAAATCTTCTTTGGTGGCTAATATCTGTGCTACATGCAAATCATGCTCAGCAAATGCCTGCATATAGAGATTGATTAATCTGGGCTGACCGATAGCCGCCAGCAATTGTCGACGAGACACGCGGCTCAATGAATGTTGCGGTTTGTGCATTGAAAGTCCTGCTCCCACTGCACCAGAACTGACAAGAATCACATCAATTCCCTGTCTCTTCACCTCGGCTAATTGGGTGGTTAAATCATTGATCTGACGGACATTTAAGATGCCATCATCCTCTGTGAGCACATTAGTACCCACCTTTACCACGATTTTTTTATAGTTTCTTTTCGCGCTCACGAGGTAAAGATAGTAAGGAATCATACTACACAACTACCCCTGAGAGAAAAGAGTATGTCCGAGTAGCTTCTGTAAAATTCAATCGGCTCGCAAGCTGATGACTGGATTTCTGTGGGCTGCTTTAAGGGTTTGACTGCTCACGGTCAGAAGTGCTATGGTGAAAAGAATTACGAAGCCCATCAGAAATGTGATCAGATGGGAATCAATTCGGTAAGCATAGAGTTCAAGCCATTGCTCTATAACGAAATATGTGACCGGAATCGATAAGAGAATAGCGATCGCCACCAACAATAAAAAGTTTTGGGACAGCAGAACCACAAGTCCTGATGTTGAAGCACCCAGGGTTTTTCTGATACCGATCTCTTTGACTCTGCATGAGATGGAAAATGATGCAAGACCAAATAGACCTAGTGAGGCAATAACTAAAGAAAGAATAGATAAGTAGCTAAAAACCTCGGCCAAATCTTCCTGTTGCTCATATTGTTGCTGAAAAGTCTCATCCAGAAAGTTGTAGTTAAACACTATGCTTTGGTCAAACTGATTGACGGTTTCTTGAATGGCAGCGATAGCGGATCTCGGATTTCCATCTTTCAGCTTAATAGCTGCGTGGCTATATCGGGGCATCATGATCAATGCTATAGGTACCATCGGTTCTTGTAGCGTCTGAATGTTGAAGTCCTCCACCACACCAATGACTGTTGCTGTCCAGTCTCCTGCATTTGGGTCACGTATTATTTGCTTTCCTATGGCATTTTCGGGTGTGATCCAACCAAATTTCTTTACCGCCTCCCTATTGAGGATGGCTTTCACTTCTTTCACACTACCATTCTCTTCTATGATGGGTCGATCTCCTTCTTCACTATCAAAGAAATCTCTTCCCGACAGTAGATTCAGGTCAAACAAGGATTGAAAGTTGGATTCTACAAAGAACTCACCTATGGGAAAGCCCGTATTCGGGTCCGCTCCTTTTTCAGCATACACGTCACCATTTACATTCTGTCCAGGAACTGCTGAAGTCAGCACCACATCCTGAACCTCAGGTATCATAAGAAGTCGCTCTTTTAGTGAACTGGCGTTCTGTGAGAAATTTTGCATGACGTCAGGAGGTAACACCAGTACATGATCCTGGTCAAATCCCAGTTCATGGTGCTTCATAAAATTCACTTGCCTTACAATCGTCAGGGTTGCCAGAATGAGAAAGGCGGAAATAAAGAACTGAAAGACAACTAACCCCTTTCTGATCATCGTGGATTGCAGTGTATTAGGCATAAATCCTCTGAGCACTTCCACCGGCTTAAAACGCGACAGGATCATGGCAGGATAGCTCCCTGCCAGAAGACCTACTCCTATACTAAGGAAAAGTAAACCTGTAAATAATGGCCATTGAATTTCTGGATGAAAGACCCATTGCTTACCCAGATAACTGTAGAATACAGGCAGGGCCAATCTGGCCAATGCGATCGAGATGATAAAAGCGAAGAAACTGATTAGAACCGATTCCGTCAGAAATTGAAGGATCAGTTGACGACGAAATGCACCAATCGTCTTTCGAATACCCACCTCTCTGGCACGTATGGAAGATCGTGCTGTTGCAAGATTCATGAAATTAATACAGGCCAGTGCTAATATCAACAAAGCAACGATACTAAATATCCTTGGGTAAGTTCGATCACCCACAGGAGATAGCTGACTGTCCATATTTCCTCCTAAATAGATCTCTTCAATAGGTTGTAGAAAGGGGATATAATAGTATCCTCTTGATGTAGTGGCATCTCCAAGATAGGTCTCCAGAAATTGTGGGAATTTTGCTTCAAAAGATTGAACAGAAAACCCCTCTTTGAGCTTTAAGTACGTATAAGCAATGGGTCCCCTCCAATACCATGGATTGAGATCTCCTCCAGTATTGATATCCCCACCTAAGACTTCCCCAAGATCGTCGGCAGGTGCCAGGAAATCGAATGTGAAGTGTGAATGATGGGGTATATCCTGTAGTACACCCGTGACCGTATGTTCAAAAACTTCTTGAGTGAGGATTCCATCATTGTTTCGGAGATGGGGATCTATTTCGATCACTTTTCCCATGGGATCTTCTGTACCAAAGTATTTTGTCGCCATGGACTGGGTGATCACGATGGATCTGGGGTTTGACAGGGCGTGCTCAACACTTCCCTGTAAAAGAGGCCAATTGAACATCTGAAGGGCCTCTGGGTCTGTATGAAGGATATTCTGTTCGCGGTATTCCCCCTTAGTAGTTCGGAATAGCCAGGGGTCATCCTCGCTGGGTAACCTTACAAATCGAGTAAATGACATTACTTCCGGATAATCCCGCTTCAAGGCCGGTCCCCATAATATCGGAGTTTGAGCTGATAGATTTTCATCCTGAGAAGACATCACTATCGATTGCAGAGATAGCCTATACAATTGATCAGCATCTTGATGGTATTGGTCATAGGAATATTCATCCTTGACAAATGATGAAACCACACTAAAACACGTCATTCCCAGTGCAAGTCCACAAATATTTAAGAAGGTATAGAGCTTCTGTTTGCTCATGTGTCTTAGGGAAAATCTGATATTATGTGATAGCATTTGAAGATTGTTTAGTACACGATTCCAGAACTTTTTCTTACCGTAGAAATAGGGCTTGAAGTATCGTATTGCATGCATTACATATTTCCTCTTTGCTCTTCTTGGACCATACAGTTCTACTTCTTCCTGGTATAATTCATATAGATCCCCCTCTATCTCTTCTAAATAGACAGGATCACAGAACCATCTTAGCCATTGGAGTACTCTCTTGGGTGGATGGAATTGTTTATTATTTGACCTGCTATTAGGCATCTAGAAATCAAAGCTTGTTCTGGGAATCTTGTTCCATAATCTCATTCGTAGATCTCTGGCATCTCGTAGTGCTTGTTGACCCTTTTGACTTACCTGGTACAACTTCTTGCGTTTACCACCCCGGTGTTCCGACTTGTCACCAAAGTGCGACTTTAGAAATCCTTTGTCTTCCAAACGATTACAAGCTGCATGCACGGCACTAATCGTAACCTTTCTATTACTTTCTTCTTCAATCTCTTTCTTAATGGCCAGACCATATGCTTGATCCAATAGCGATGCTATGGTCAATAAGATGATTTCTTCAAATTCGCCCAGATGTGTACCTTTCATATTTTATCCATAAATGTAGATTTAAATAATTAGAAAGCAATAAGTCTGTTGATTTATTTATCCATAAATGTAGATTAAATAAAAAGATACTGTTGGAGCTGTGTCTCTCTTTACTACGATTTACTTGACAACCCAAGGGATTATTTGTAAATTTGCTAGTATATATTAGTAAATAAGCTAAAGATGTATAAGTTGACTCCCAGTGATGTATTAGGATTACAAGAGCCATTTTCTGCGTACAGTTTGCAGATGATTACTGCCAGTAGGGAGGGAGTTTCGCGTCTTGATTTTGTTGATTTTGCCAGTAAGATAAAGCACTCTGTACAGTCTTTGTCAGCTATCATACCCGCCTCATACAGTAGCCTCACCAAAAAGAAAGTCTACAACTTAGAGACCAGTGAGAGGATCTTCGAGTTAGCCGAGTTGTATGCCTACGGGAGAGATGTTTTCGGTACCATAGAAAACTTCAATAGTTGGCTGTATACTGAGTCTTTACCACTGGGAGGGCAGACTCCATTTTCCCTTTTAGATACCAGTTTTGGCATCGGTATGGTAAAGCAGGAGCTGGGTAGGATAGACCATGGTATATTTGCCTAGGAGATGCTGATCTATCGGATCGATCGGAAGAAGAGGCAGTATGATACTCTTTCAGGTATCGGTGCCGAAATCTACGGTGGTCGATGGAATATACCTGGTACTCGAGCCGTCTACTGTGCTGGTTCCAGATCTCTCGCCATTCTGGAGATGTTAGTGCATATGGATTTGAAACATGTACCGAATGATCGAATTATGGTCAAGATAGAGGTGCCGGATGATGTACATGTTGAGTATTATGATCCTAAGTTGCTTCCTCTTAATTGGGAGAAGTTTCCCTATCAGCATGCGTCACAAAAGGTTTTCACTGATGGGATACATCTTAAAGCATCAGGTCCAGTGTTGGCACTTCCCTCGGCTTTGGTACCTGAAGAATGGAACTTTATGATCAATCCGTTGCATTTGGAGATGGCAAGGATTCGAGTGGTGGATGTGCAGCCCTTGGTGATTGATGAACGGCTGGTAGGGAAATGACAGTAATGATGATTGTAGGTGATGCTTTCATCCTTGTTATGTAGGTCTTTGATAGACCTAACAGCGCTCTTTTTATCTCCAATTTTAGGTTTGAAGTCATCTTTTCCCATACAGCTATAAAGAACAGATATTCGAATTACCCCACGGCTGTCCTTGAAGAAGGGACTGCTTTATCAGATAGGGAAACCACCAAAATTCAGATAGAACAACATCTGATGAGTAAAGGATCTTAATGAGTAGGCAGACCATTCTTTTGAATATTATATTTCTTTTGTTTAATTCCAATTGTAGGAAGGAAATTGCAAAACCACCTATACCAACGATTCCATTTAAATTAAATATGGTTAAGGATACCATTGAACTAGCTTCGGACCCTATTTTACAAGTAGAATTCAAAGGAGAAAATTCTCACTATGGACCCTTTTCTTTAACCTCGGTATCAGATGAGCATTTTATTCTACATGATTTTTCAAAAAAGTCTATTCACTTACTTGACAAGAAGGGTTATGTAAAGGACTTAATTTACGAAGACTTGCATGGTGAATTTTCGAGTGTTATCCAAGTCGTATCATTTGAAGGTAAACTAGCACTCCTTGTAGACAAGGGGGATCGCATATTGATATTTGACAGATACTTTCAATTTCTTAATGAAGTAAAGCTACAAGAGCGCTGTAAATCTTTCTCCACCGTCGAGAGTGGTATAATCGTAAGACCTGTTGATCCCATTGGAGCAGAGGGACATTTTATATTAAAAATATATGGATGGGATGGATCATCTGAGATATTAAGGGCTCCAACACTCCCCATAAAGATTCCCGTGGATGAGTATAATTTCAAGAAGCATGAAGCGGGTTTTGTTTCATATAAAGAAACATTCAATGATTGCATCTATAGGCTGATGCCTGAAGGAACAGATTCCTCCATATGTTTTGATTTTGGAGAGTATACGCCAAGTGCTAATCTACTATCTGAAGATGATCTAAACTTTCAAAGAGCTCATGTACAAGGATTCTTCAGAATTATTGATTATGATTTCTATGAAGATATTCATACAACCATTTTATCATTTGAACAGGTGGATATGACTCCCAGATATTTTGCTTCAATTACTAATTTTAAAACGGGTCAAAATAAGATATATGCCTTTGATCCAAGACAGGTTCCCTTACCTCACAATGTATCTGGTAAAACTATAGTATTGGATTTTGATCTTCTCTTTAATGAACAAATCTTTCGCATTTACCAAATTGACTTATCTAAAAGTTAGATCTTTTGTTGTTTTTTTTTTGGCACCCAATCAAATGTCATAAAGGACGACTAAAAAAGGCCCCATCAAGGACCTTTTCTAATTTCTTCTCATTTTTATTTTAGTCAGTAGGAGTCTCCTACATGGCACGAATGCCACCCGAACCACTTACTTTACTGCTCACCTGTGCAGGATTTCCTTTGTACCGTACACTACCACTACCGGAGACTCTTGCATCGATCGCTTCACGGGCATAGACGGTTGCCCCACCTGATCCACTCACATTGACCTCACAGGTGTTGGAAGTAAGATCCGAGGCATCCATGCCACCAGACCCGGAGATCGAAACTTCCAGAAAATCAGCCTTTCCGTCCAACTCGATGTCTCCTGAGCCACTGACTCTACCATAAATATGTCTGGCCTCAATATCCAATTCAAGATCACCCGAACCTGAGACACCCACTTCCAGGTCGTCCAGACCGGTAAAGGTGTTAGTGGTTTCCATGTCGCCTGAGCCACTCACTGAGGCTACGGTAAGTTTGGGTATCGTGATATAGATCTTTACGTTCTCCGCTCTGCGCACCATCCTGTCGTATTTAATTCGAAGGACACCTGCATCGACATCGAGACGGAGATTGTCAAGAATATTCTCCTGACCTTCCATCACAACTTTCTGGACGGGACCCTGCGTGAGTATAATGTCACATGAGTAACCACTCTTCACTCCGTCAAAGGCCGGGAGGTCTACGGTGCGTGTAACCACTGAACCTTCACCACGAATGGATCTTTTCCACCAATTTTGTGCATCAAGGGTAGTCAGGCCTACCAGTGTAAGTATTAATACAATTAATGTGTCTTGGACTTTCATATTTCATGATTTGAATGACATCTGTATAGACGTGTCATTCCTCCATTGGTTGCACCTAGCAGAAAAGAAATATGAGTAAATTCATGAAGACCTAAAATCTAGCAGTAATACCTCCCAGTACATTGAGCCCAAAATTAGGGTAGCTGTACCATCGACGATATTTGTTAGCAGCAAGATTATTCAAGTGCACAAAGACTCCAAAATTTTCCGTGAGGTAATAGTCCGCACTAAGTGAAACATCCATGAGTAGATTAGGCTCATCCGGGAGATCCAAATCCTGAAACTCCACGGGATCGGTGACATAGGTTTCCGCTTTCAATCGCAGACGCTGATCCATCGTCAGATAAGTAACGCCCACATTGGTCTGCAGTTTGGGAAGATACCAGGCTTTCTCCTGATTGTTCAGGTCATAAATGTTGTAGACGACACTTCCTGAAATATCTACTTTAGGAAATAACTTGCCCTTGACAGCTCCTTTAAAGTAAATGATGCTGGCGGTATCATAAACCACATCATAGCGGGTCCATGGCTTTTCCTGATTCACTTCAAAGAGTGCCAGATCATCAGTCGGCTTAAATCCTCCCTGGAAACTGTACTCCAAACCGGAAACGATCCCTTTGATTCCGCCATAAAAGTCATAATAACTGGATACGCGGATATCCGATAGTTCAGATACCATAAATGGATTATAGTCGGACAGAATGCGAAAGTTATTTTTTCGAAGTCCACCATCAGCACCCGCGAATACTGAAAGGTTATTACCAGCCAGGTTGATCAGCAATTCCACATCCGGGTAGAAATAATACAATTCATTACTGGTCTCCATCCGGGCTCCAAACTGAATGCGAACATTACTGGTCCCGAAACTGAAAGTAGGATTCACAAAGAAGGTATTCAGCTTTTGGATGGAGGTGTCTTTGAGCCGGGTGAGGTCAGTACCCAGGGCTATCGTCAAAGGGTTTTCCCCAAACCACTTGGTCAGTCCCAGGTCCAGGTTCAAACCGGTCTCACGTGTAGCAAAGTTGTTGGATAGCTGATAGGCATCAAATCCAGCCCAGTAGTTCAGCTTTCCTATCGTCTCGGTGCTGTTATACAGTTTGGCCCCGAGGCTAAAAACATTGATGCGGTTCAGTACATCATCTTTTGTGAACGTCGTATCCTCCCGAGGATATCCATAGAAAGAATACTGATTGAGTTCAGCTGCCGCATGGCCATCGATTGAGAAACCCTGCTCGGTAATGTATGTTCCTTTCAGTAGTACATCACTGTCAGAAAACCGCTGATTCTCGACATTTTTATCATTGGCAGAATGATGAGAAATGCGAGCCAGAAAATTAGAACCCGTACTTCCTTCATATAGGTATCCCGCGTCCAGATAGGGTGATAGCGGATAACCAAATCCTGCCTTGGCGAATCCATTATAGGACTCCGATAATTCCTCCGTGCTCATAGAGATGGCGCGAATAGTGGGAGGGAGGTATTCCACCGTGAGCATCTTCTCCTGCACATTGTAGTCAAACTGTCTTTCGGTGATTTCTGCCTCAAAGAGCTCGGGTTCCAGTTTCACTTTTTGGGCAACTCCAAGACGTGCTTCAAAGTTCTTTACCACTTCTACTGTCTCCGTTTCCAGGTCCTGTGCCTGAATGATGGAAATACTCAGTAGTAGGCAGGATATTATAGCTAAGCGATATTTCATTATATCGGGTTTAGGATTATTTATTATCATTTTCGTTTTCAAGAGGCACCAATTGATTGCTTTCCGGATCAGTATTTAACCGATTTTCTTGTGCCTCCTGGGCTTCAATTTGCTGAACCTTGGCCTCTGCGATCTGTACCAGTTCAGGATCTTCTGCAAAGTTATCTATCACTGCCTCCAAGGCGGCTTTAGCATTGAAGAGATCACCTTTATCTACCATCACATCACTTAGCAAGATCAGGCTTCTGGCCACCCAGTATGGATAACTGCCACTCTCCGTATAGGAAGTACGACAAGCTTCCTCGGCAGCATCCAGCTCCCGGTTTAGATAGTAAATCTCAGCAATCAGGTATCGCGCCTCTGCAGTATGTTCATCATTAGAGGACGCCACCACATCTTCAAACATCGCTTGTGCCTGCGCATAGCGTTTATTTTGATAGGCGATCTTACCCCGATAGAATTTTGCAACCGCAATTTCTTCAGAGGTGGCCGATGGATTGCTGGCGACTTTGGCTGCATAGGTCTCAGTGGCCTGCATGTCCCCAACACGGAAAGCTGATCGCATGGCACCCAACTGAGCTTCAAAACGAAGCTGTGGCTCAGTGGTTAGTCCTTCCAAAGTCTTGTAGTATTCAAATGCTTTTTGGAAAGCTTCTGCATGGTTGTAACTTATCAGAGCTGCTTTTTCCAGGGATGGTACATAATATCGGCTTTGCCCCTTGGATATGATGGTCTCATAGTCACGGAGTGCGGCGTCGAAGACCTTTAGTATACTGTTGGACTCGCCGCGGTTGTAATAAGCGTCCAGTGCATGGAACCCATTGGGATATTTGTCGAGGTAGTCTGTGAAAGCGACGGCAGCTCGTTCGTACTCAGCGTTTTCGTAGAGACGCATTGCCACCTGATAATTCAGCGAGTCTCGCTCACCACCACTGACTTTATAGCCGGGGATTGATTCCACAAAAGCTACGTAGTCATCCGGTCTTCCCAGATCCTGGACATATATTTCCTCGATGGCAGCTAGTGCATCCTTCGCTTCCTGTGAAGTCGGATTGTTCTCAAAAATCTTCTTATAACTGGCGAGAGCTTCATTTACCTTTCCCAGATTGTAATGTATCAAGCCCAACTTCAAATAGGCCTTATTGATTAACTCCGATCGACCGGAATAGACCGTCACTAATCGATCTAGTGGATATATAGCCTGCTCGAATTGTCCCATACCCTGATAGGTCTCAGCCATTTCCAGGAGCGCGTCATCCGCGTACGAGGCATTGGGGTAATTGGAGACCAGATTGTTGAGTACGTCGATTTTAGCAGAAGGTCTTCCCCGTAGCCCTTCTATAATCGCCTTCTGAAACAATGCATACTCAAATCCTGGCGCCTGTAGTGCTATAGCTTGGTCATAGTATGTGATGGCAGGACTGTAGCGGTTTCGCTTGAAGTTGCAGTCTCCCGCCCGGAGAAGGGCATCAGGGAGAACCTGATTAGCTAATAATGCACTTCCTGATCCCCTACGCTTAATTTCAGTGATTGATTTATCGAAATTGGAGAGCGCACTGGCGTAGTCTTCTGTTTTGAGATAATTATAGCCCTGCGTATAGTAGGCAGTGCCAAGTGAAGCACTGGGCGGTAAATCAGACAGGCCGGCTGCTTGAGTAAAGAATTTTTCCATGACGGCCCGACTAACTACATACTTCTTCTGCAGGAAATGAATTTCACCCGACCAGAAAGTCGCGAGTGCAGTCACCTTAGGATCTACCGGGGCTGACAGTGATTTGTTGAAATGCATGAGTGCATCTTCAAAATTGCTATCTGTATAGTCTTTCAGGCCTTGTTGAAAGGTTACTTTCTGATAGGCTTCTTTGATGCGCGGCGTTTGCTCAGGCAGTCGCTCTATAATGCGTATGGCCTGTTTGTAATCATTAGTATTTACCAGTGTTTCACTTAGGAGCTCCTGGGCTTGTGTATAGTAGACCGAAGTGGGCTGAAAGCGCTGTAGAGCATTTACAGCGTCACGGTCAAAGTGCAGTTCCACGGATAATTTGGCAAAGTGGAATAGTGCTTCTTCCTGCATATTCGGATCGAAATCCAATCGGCTCACCTTCTGAAAGGCATTGCGTGCGGAGGTACGATCACCTTCCCTTAGGTAGCAGTCTGCCAGATAGAACATGGCAGACTGGCCTAATTCAGTCTCGCTCTTATCGAGTTGTTTGAAGTTCTCTATCGCTTCCTTGTATTTACCGGTCTTGTATTGTACAAATCCCAGCTGATAGAAATCTTCTTCGCGCATCTTTTTAGATTGGCTTTCGTAATACTCCAGAAATCCCAGTGCGCTTTCATAGTCACCTTTTTCAAAGTATGCCTGACCAATCAGTTGATGTAAATCGGTTCTGTTTTTGACCCCAGATCGAGTCGCATACGGACCTGCATAGTTAATGACATCATCATATCTGCCCTCCGTAAAGTACACCTGAGCGATGTAATAGGGGATGACGAGGCGATATTCTGGTGACTGCTCGGCAATTTTCCATCGTTCTACCGCTTCCTCATAGTCCTCGCCATAGAAACTGGCCATCCCGTAGTAATAGTTGCTTGGGTGGTAATAGGGACCCTCATAGTTCATAACCTGTGCAAACTTGGCCTTCGCTTCATCAAAACGTTTTTTGACAAATAGGCAATAGGCATGTTTGAAGGTGATTTCCGTACGTTCTTCCTCGGTAAATCCACTCTGATTCATCATGGCGAAGAACTCTATGGCCTCATCATACTTTCGCGTGTTGAAGTAATAGTCTGCGAGTTCTAATAGGGCTTTATTGGCGGTGGGATCAGGCCGATTCTTTCTGACGAAATCCAGCATGAGTTTCTGTGCGTCTGGTTGATCCAGTCTCACGGCACATCGAGCATGATAAAGCTCGGATTTGGTTTTTATAATTCTGTATTCGGGTTCGTTGACCGGTGTTTGATCAGTAAGTACTTCCTCAAATTCAGCCTGGGCCATTCCATACAAGCCAAGATCAAAAAACTCAAGTCCCTTTTTGAAATGTGCGTTGGCTTCCGTATAAACTGCAGTGCGTTGTCCATACATGCAGAATGAAAGGAAGGAAACGAATATGCATGTAAAAGCATGTTTCCTCATAGTTGTTTTTTGTTTACCTCTTTTCCTAAAGTCATTCATCCGGTTGCGATTGCATCGCAAAAACGAATTTAGAAAAATTTAACAATAGCTAATGTAAAAGGTAAAGATTATTAGGCAACTATAGATTATTGAATTATTTAATAAGAAACATGTCTTGCGTTTAGCCGGATATTGAATTGTACATATTTCATCCCGCTATTGGCATTCAAACGCTGATTGATTCCACTTTATTGAAGACTTTCAGGATTATTTGAGTAGCCTCCTCAAGTTCTTCCTCCGAGATGACAAGGGGAGGGGCAAATCGAATGATATTACCATGTGTCGGTTTTGCCAGTAGACCTGCTGCTGCGAGGTCAAGACAGACCTGCCATGCCAACTTCGAATCTTCATTTATATCCAGTTCGATGGCATTAAGCAGTCCCTTACCGCGTACGTCAGTGATCATAGGATTCCCCTCAAGTGACTGAAGTCGGCTACGAAACTTGTTTCCCAGTATTTCAGCACGTTGACTGAGACCTTCTTTTTCCACGACCTCCAGGGCAGCTACTGCAACGACTGAAGACAGTGGGTTACCACCGAAGGTAGAACCATGTTCACCTGGTTTTATCACTTTCATTACATCGTCATCTGCCAGTACCGCAGACACGGGTAGTACTCCCCCGGACAGGGCTTTGCCCAGTATGAGGATGTCAGGTTTCACTTCATAATGATCGCAGCAAATTCTGGCTCCTGTTCTGGCTATACCTGTTTGCACTTCATCGGCTATGAACAGCACGTTGTGTTTGGAACAAAGCTCACGTACACCCGGTATGTAGTCGTCATCGGGTACGATGACCCCGGCCTCTCCCTGGATAGGTTCACAAATGAATCCCACGACATCAGGGTCGAGCAGGGCTGTACCCAGTGAGGCAAGATCATTGTATGGTATAACCTGGTAGCCAGGCATGTATGGACCGAAACCTCCCGTACTACTGGGGTCAACGGACGCGGATATGACCCCCAGTGTACGACCGTGAAAGTTTCCACTGACAAATACAATTTTAGCCTTGTTGACAGGTACTGACTTCTTCTCGTAGCCCCACTTTCGACAGAGTTTCAAAGCCGTTTCCACGGCTTCAGCACCGCTATTCATAGGAAGCAGTTTGTCAAAACCAAAAAACTCTGTGGCGTACTTTTCAAATCTTCCCAACTGATCATTATAAAAAGCTCTGGAGGTCAATGTCAACTGCCCTGCCTGATCCGTCAATGCCTTAATAATGTGGGGATGACAATGACCCTGATTGACAGCAGAATATGCCGATAGGAAATCATAGTATTTCTTTCCTTCAACATCCCATACAGCGGCTCCTTTTCCACGACTCAAAACTACCGGCAAAGGATGGTAGTTATGAGCACCATATTGGTCTTCCATGGCAACATAGTCACTGGATTTCTTCAGTTTAATCATACGTACTGTTTTAGTTTTTACACCTTCCGATCAAATATGTATTCATATCAAGTACCTGCCGAATTAACGATTTTGAACCATCGTTGAAGATGCTGAAATCCGCCATCTGCTGTCGACGATCATCTGGCCATTGGTGTTGCATTCTTTTCTTCACCGATTCAGCATCTGCTTGATCCCTCTTCATCACCCGCTTCACTCGTATGTCCACAGGGGAATGGATATTTATCACTGCGTCAAGGGAAAGAAACGAACCACTTTCAAAAATCAAGGCTGCTTCCTTTAATACATATGGCACCTCATATTGCTTTTGCCAGGCTTTGAAATCCTTTTCCACAGCCGGATGCACAATGCCGTTTATTCTTGAAAGCATCACCAAATTATCAAAAATGGATTCCGCAACAAATGGTCTGTTAAGTGTGCGATCATCATGATAAGCTTCTTTTCCCAGTAGTTCAACCACATTACCTATCAAGGACTCGTCATGAACCATCAGGTACTTTGCACGCTCGTCTGAATTATAGACAGGTACCCCCAGCAATGCGAACATGTTCGAAATGGTGGTTTTTCCTGCACCAATTCCCCCTGTGATTCCAATACAATAATTTGCCATAGTACCTAAGCTGAAATGAATTGGGTGTGATCATGTAAGATGAATGAAACTCTAAATATTTAAATTTAACTAATACTTTTGCAAGAGTAAATGATTTAAATAATGAAGTATCAGGAACCCGAAGCTTTGACTGACGTAGCAAAATTTCATCAGGTATTTGATCTGCCTATTGAAAGGGAACCCGTTATTCCATCACCTGACCGGTGCGCCCTGAGGATAAATCTCCTGGAAGAGGAGTTGCAAGAGTTGAAGGAGGCAATTGAAAATAAAGATCTTACAGAAGTTGCAGATGCATTCGCTGATCTTCAATATGTGCTTTCTGGTGCCATTCTGGAATTTGGCTTGGCTGACAGATTTCGGGCGATCTTCGATGAAGTACAGAGGTCAAATATGAGTAAGGTTTGTAAGAGCAGGGAGGAGGCAGAAGCAACCGTGGAGCACTATCGCGATCACAAGTCCATGGAAGGGGAGATTGTGGAAAAGGATGGCCAATATCTGGTTTATCGAAAATCCGACCGAAAAGTGCTCAAATCGATTGCCTATGCAAAGGCCTCTATCACGCCTATAGTTATTAAGCCTATATGACTGAATGTCAGTTTGTAATCATGCATTAATTATCTTTTTACTTGAACGCCAGAGTGATATTAATTCCTGGTTTATATGGAGAATCGGATTAAAATCCGGACCTTCGCTATGCGAACCAGTTCAAAACTTGCACAAAGCTAAAGCTGCATTATGATCATTGATAATGTTTTAGAAACCATTGGCAACACCCCCTTAGTTAAACTTCAGAATCTCGACGGAATCAAGGCAACAGTTCTTGCTAAAGTTGAGGCCTATAATCCTGGATTGTCTGCCAAGGATCGAATTGTCAGATACATGATAGCTAAGGCTGAGCAAGCTGGAAAGATCAAACCAGGTGCAACGATTATCGAGGCGACATCTGGAAACACGGGTTTTAGCCTGGCATTGACATGCGCCATCAAAGGTTATAAATGTATTCTTACGATTACTTCGAAAGCAAGTGAGGAAAAAATTCAGGGTCTTAAAGCTTTGGGAGCTGAGGTAGTGGTATGCCCCGCATCAGTTGCACCAGAAGATCCAAGATCTTATTACTCGCAGGCTAAGTCGATGCGGGATCGCATTCCCAATTCATATTATCTAAATCAGAATTATAATACTGATAATATGGAGGCGCACTATCTCACTACCGGTCCTGAGATTTGGATGCAGACAGATAAGAAGATCACGCATTATGTCTGTTGTGCTGGTACTGGAGGATCGATTTCAGGTACGGGTCGTTTTCTGAAGGAGCAGGATCCTGATATAAAAGTAATTGCTGTGGATGGTCATGGTTCTGTTTTGAAGAAGTTCCATGAATCGGGAGTATATGATCGCAGTGTGATTAAACCTATACGGATAGAAGGTTTAGGAAAAACGATCATTCCTGCCAATATGGATTTTTCTGTGATTGATGAGTTCGTACGTGTCTCGGATAAAGATGCTGCACTTAAGGTTCGGGAATTAGCTAAAGAAGAAGGTCTGTTCGTGGGTTATTCAAGTGGAGCTGCCTTGCAGGCGGTATATCAGATGAAGGACCAACTAACAGAGGACGATGTGGTTGTGATTTTGTTATCTGATCATGGTAGTAGATATCTCAGCAAGATTTTTAATGATTTATGGATGCAGGAGCAAGGTTTCTTGCCACAACCTGCCGGACAGGATGTACGAGATGATATGCTTGAAAAACAACAAGGTGTATCCAATAGCGTGAGTTATTATCGAGACTATTACAAGAGGTATCGAAGAATTATCAAGAAGCGATACCGCTATTTAAAAGATAATTTGCAGCAAAAAATATAACCAGGTATATCCATAATGCATCCAGAAAGTGCCAGTAGATATTTAGGAGATTCAATTTCATCTTTTTAACGGGGTCTGAAAAATACAACAAAGCACTTACCGGTTCGACTATATCACGTTTCGCCTTTCTATAGAAATCCCACAGGAAAGGTAACCCCACCAGAACATGCGCAAAATGCACTCCCGAAATCAGGTATAAATAGGCCATCCCATTGTTTTGAGGTAATGAGATATTTCGTTGGAATAGTTCATACCAGCCGTAACCCTGACCGATGAGAAAAATAAGCGTCAACACAATCGTAAACTGTAACGCTTGTTTTAGCTCACTACCATCATCTTTTTGATAGTGCTTTTTACCTCTGATGAGCATCACAGAGCTTGCCAGAAGCACTAAAGTATTTAGAAGAAAAACCCATGGTAACTTGACAGCCGGAAAGTTAGACTGCACCCTTGTATAGGCGTAAGCTACACTCAGACTGAGAAATAGCACCGTGATCCCTGCAATGATCAGGTACACAAATATCTTGTAAGGGTGAATCCCAAATGACTGCCGTGAATTTTGTTTGTCTATCATGTACCTGAAATTGTAACTACATACCGCTATTTTTGTTGAAGATTTTGAAGTGAGA
The DNA here is from genome assembly GCA_050298535.1 of Saprospiraceae bacterium. GTDB lineage: Bacteria > Bacteroidota > Bacteroidia > Chitinophagales > Saprospiraceae > JABDMH01. The sequence continues at coordinate 152,510 of JBNKUI010000010.1, read as the reverse complement.
TAAATATAAAATATCGCATGCTTAATTCGTACGAAGAGATATTGGAGGAAATCGAATCTCTTGGCGCTACACTGGTCGCTGTTTCAAAGACTAAGCCGGTTGAGATGATCAAGGAGCTGTATGATAAGGGACAAAGAATATTTGGAGAAAATCGTGTGCAGGAGCTTGTTGAAAAGGCTGCCACAATGACTGACGATATTGAATGGCATATGATAGGTCATCTGCAAACAAAGAAAGTCAAGCATCTGATCCCGCACGCCCATATGATTCACTCTGTCGATACCCTCAAATTGGTACAGGAGATTGATAAGTTCTCTGGGAGAAGCAATTGGATCACCAATATATTGCTACAAGTCAAGATAGCGGAGGAATCCGCAAAGTACGGCATTGATCCTGATCGACTAGACGAGTTCATGACTTCGATTAGTGAAAAAGATCTACCTTACGTCAGGATATGTGGCGTGATGGGGATGGCTACATTTACGGATGATGAAAATCAGGTTCGGCAAGAATTCCGAAAATTGAAGAAAGCTTTTGATTATCTCAAATCAGTTTATTTTGAGGATGCGCCTCATTTCCGACACATCTCTATGGGAATGTCCGGAGACTATAAAATTGCCCTCGAAGAAGGAAGCACCATGGTACGAATTGGTAGTCTTCTTTTTGGTGCAAGAAACTACGGTTAGGCTAAAATTTCACCCAATTGCGAGTGGCCGTTCCCTTATCCGTATAAATAGTCATGACATAGATACCGGGTTCAAGATGTTGCACATCGAATGAAACATCCGGACGATTACCTTCCCAGCTAGTGATGATCTGCCCCGTTCGACTATAGATCTTGACTGATTGTATAGCGTTATCTTCTGTTTTAACAAATAAGCGCTGACCTGCGGGATTAGGATACAGTTGCATGTCGATCGATGCAAGCTTTGATTCGCGCGTTGGTACAATCTGATCTGATCGCATGCTGGTGCGATAAAGCGTGAGTCCTCCACGGCTGCTGCCGACCAAAATATCGAGGTAGCCATTGGCGTCCAGATCATGTATCGTTGCTCTCGAACGTTCCCCATCCTTCAAATTATCTAACTCTGATTCCAGGGGTATTCCCACATTTTCTACCAGATTGTCGGCCATATTGTAAAGAAGAAAATTTCCTGGAGCACTACCTACCAACAAAAATTCCTCACCTTCACTGATGAAGGTTGTGGGGCCTGCCAGGCCAAAAACAGCTAGATTTTGACCAGCATCAATGGCTCCAAATTCCTCCGAATTATCTGGGCTGGAAAGGTCCGGATTAAATACCGGGCTGATGGCAGATCCCATGTTCCGGATAAAATTGATATTCCCTCTTTCTTCACCCACAATCAGATCCTTCACTCCATCCTGATCTGCATCCGCTACCGCAGGGACACTGCTAAAACCCACATCAATGTCAAACCAGGGATAAGCAATGTCACCTGCCACAAAAGGACCACCGAAGATGCCTATGTTTTCAATAAAGAAAAGCTTACCCCTTTTATTGCCAACAATCAGATCAAGGTCTCCGTCGCCATCTATATCGGAAGCGGTGGGAGCGAGCGCATCCACTTCTTCCGTGATAGTCTGAAGTTGAAGCCAGTTTTCATCCATTAGTGTAAAGTCAGGGTTCGTATTGGTTCCAACATTCTCAAAGAGAAACAAGCTCGATGGATAATCGGGATTGTAGTTCTTGTGAAATCGACTTCCTACAATGAGGTCCTGCACTCCATCACCATTATAATCGAAAAATAAGGGACTCGCATCTGTGCCAAAATCCAGCATCTCACATACTAGCAAATCTGATCGTTGAAATCTGAATTCCAATTGTCCATCTTGCATCACCCCTTGATATCGCCAGGCAACATCTATGTTTTCACGTGCATCTTTTTGATTGGGAGCGGCAATCATATCATGAAGGCCATCCCCATCAAAGTCCAGGATGTAGGCAGCAGGAAAAAAGGGAATAAATACGGAAACATCATAGTCCGGGAAATTTTGTCGTTGGGATGTCATGAAAGCCTGGTCAGCAGTACCTCCGTTCTCGAGAAATAGCAACGTCTCGTATGTGAGATCCCCCAGGAGTAAATCCTGATCACCGTCGAAATTGACATCAAAAGTCGTGACGGTCGATCCTCCATGATGCCTTGCAGTGATAAGGCTTGCGGGGCAGGTTTCAGGGTCGGAAGACAAAACCACGTCATTACTGTTAAAACTCTCTACGAATTTACCCCAGCAACGATCAGAGAGAATAAAATCAAGACTATCGGTACCATATCCCTTTTCTACCGATAGATTCTTGTACAGGAAGACTTTAGTTCCATCAGACTGAAAGCTTAAGATGTCAAGATCCATATCTCCATCCACATCGATGACCGCAGGCATATCCGCTGCAGTGCAATAGATGTTGGCAATTGATCCACTGGAAGTGGGATATCCCAGCACACCGGTTGGATTATTGAAAATGAGCTTTTCATAGTCAAAAGAACCATCCTCATATGATCCACGATAGACGTCAAAACCCGGTGCCCCAAGAGTCGAATAGGTGAAAATGTCTTCTACACCATCCCCATTATAATCACGAAATAAGGCCCAATCTACCATGGCCGGAAATTGAGCCTGGTATTCAGGTGCAAAGGTAAGGACTGACGGGTCATCCCCATCTCGAATATAGGACAGTAAGATATTGCCACTTCGATCAAAAACCATGAGGTCAGGTACCGAATCCCGGTTTAGATCTACCGTCGAAAACTGAGGTGCATTAAGTCCTCCGGCCAGCGGATTGGCAAGGGCTGTACCATCCACAGAAAATGGTATATTCCATAGTTCAAATGACTGACCAAAGACAGCGTTAGAAAGTAGGGTAAGAAAGCATAATGGAAATAACAAATGCAGTCTTTTTTTCATAGGCTCTAGTCTTATTGGACTTTCTATTTTTAAGGGAATAATTTGTTTCTTTCTCTCTAACGTGAAAAAAATGCAATATATGTTTCTGCGATGCCTCTTAATAGTCTCCATTATCTTATTTGAAGCTTTTTCCCCTTCAAAGAATCTGGCAGCACAGAACTTTAGTCTAGAAAAATCTCCTGGATCAGATCTTCTTGAAATATCGGGGCCTTTTACAGATAGTACGACTTTTGAAATAAATGGAGAAGAAGAAGTCATTTACTTTCGTGAGGGTCGAGGAAGAATAAAACAACCCCTTTCACGGAAAGGACATTTGGTGCGTATCCAGGATCCTTCAGGCACGTTAAAACTCTATCACCTTTCAAAGAATCGATCGGGCAGTATTCGGCTCATCAGTCTGCCTCTATGGCTCAGTATCATACCTCCCTTACTAGCTGTTCTTCTGGCACTACTATTTAAGGAAGTTTTCGTGGCCCTCTTTGCTGGAATATGGTCAGGTGCAGTGATCGCTGGTGGTTTGCGCATAGATGCACCATTTTATATACTCACCTCAATTTTGGAAGTAGTAGAAAAATACGCAATAGCTGCTCTGGCTGATACAGGGCATCTAAGTGTGATTGTATTTAGTCTATTGATAGGTGGTATGGTAGCTATCATCAGTAGAAATGGAGGCATGGCTGGGGTGGTGCGGGGATTATCGAAATATGCCCGGTCTTCTACCAGTGCCCAAATTATCACCTGGTTACTGGGTGTGGCCATTTTCTTTGATGATTATGCAAACACTTTGATAGTCGGAAACACTATGCGTTCGGTCACAGATAGGTTTAGAATTAGTCGCGAGAAATTGGCCTATATTGTGGATAGTACCGCGGCTCCCGTAGCTGCCATAGCTTTTATTACGACCTGGATTGGTGCTGAACTAGGTTATATAGATGGGGGAATTCAATCATTGGAAGGTTTTGATAAGGACCTAACTCCCTACGCCATTTTTATGAGGTCTCTCAGGTATTCATTTTATCCCATCCTCACCTTGGGATTTATATTGATGGTGGTCAGGATGAAGCGCGATTTCGGTCCTATGCATACTGCCGAAATGCGGGCCAGGACTTCAGGTCAGGTGAGCAGTGCCGCTACTCCAGATGAAGATGAACCTAATATGGAAGATTTAAGTCCGATAAAGGGAGCTCCTTTAAAGTGGCAACATGCCTTCTTTCCTGTGATGACAGTGATCTTGATGACGATATTAGGTCTCATCAGTACCGGTATGGATAGTCTATATAATGAATTAAGTGATATGGGGGCCAATGGATTAACAGAAAGCTGGGGCTCTGTATGGTCACACATGTCCTTATTTTTTGATGGTAAGGATGTGTCGGGATTCAGAAAACTCGGACGTTTGATTGGGAGTTCTGACTCTTACATTGCATTGTTGTGGGCATCCTTTTCTGGAGTCATAGTCGCCTTGGGCATCACCTTGTGGAATAAAACAATGAGGCTGATAGAAGCAATGCATACTATGATCACTGGATTGAAGACCATGATGCCGGCGGTCATGATCTTGACTCTTGCCTGGGCTCTTGCGATCACAACCGATGAGCTACAGACGGCCACTTTCCTGAGTTCGGCATTGGTTGGAAACCTCAATCCATATTGGATGCCTGTCCTGGTATTCTTGTTAGCCAGTTTAATCGCCTTTAGTACAGGTTCGAGTTGGAGTACCATGGCCATACTATATCCTATTGCTATTCCAACTTGCTGGGCGATTAGTCAGGAAGCAGGACTAGATTATGAAGTCAGCGTCGAAATTCTTCTCAATGTCATTGCAACCGTTCTGGGTGCATCCGTCATGGGTGATCATTGCAGTCCGATATCAGACACTACGATACTTTCCTCCTTAGCGTCAGATTGCAACCATATCGATCATGTCCGCACTCAACTGCCCTATGCAATAGTAGTAGGTAGCTGCAGTATCATGGCAGTCTACCTCTCTACCAGATTGGGTGGAGGATGGTTGATTTCCTTGCTGCTTGTTTTAGTGGCCTTCGGACTTTTGTTCCTCTTTCTATTGCGATTTGGTAAGCCAGTGCCAGCCCATTTGGGTGATGACTGATCCTAAGGTGTAGCCAGATACGGACCAATCACGGATTTCCAGATTTCATATCCCTTTGCATTCATGTGTAGATTGTCATCCAGAAAAATATCCGTAAAAACATGGCCGCTTTCATCCAGAGCAGGTGCCCAGACATCGATAAAGCTCACTTGATCTGTCATCTCAGCATAATCCTGCATGGCTTTATTCATGGCCATATAATCCTCCTTAAGGTTCCATCGGGCAACACTAGGTTTTGGGGATATGAGAAATATTTCCACGTCGGGTATTGCTGCAATGATTCGATTGCATACATCCTCGGTATGTTCCATAATGACCAATTTGGATTTACCTGATGCAATGTCGTTATCTCCTTCGTAGATAAAGACCTGGCGAGGATTATCAGCCAGCACCAGGTCTTCGAGAAAGTACTGAACATCACTCATATGAGATCCGCCAAACCCTCTGTTAATAATGTAATGCTTGGGAAAATCTTCATTGATCGATCGCCATATTCGGACACTGGAACTTCCCGTAAATATGATGGGACGCCTATCTGTCCGCAGCGTTTCCTCCTTGAATGAATTGATGACTTCCTCAAATCGCATGGGATCCTGAGCCTGGATATTCAAAGTAAGGAATGCTAATAATGCAGTAATTATGAAAGACTTAACATACATGTGCCTGAATTTTACTCCAAATTAAGAATTCGTAAGAAAGCACATTGCGTCTTGCACTAAAAGATCATGGAATCTTCAAAAGAAAAATTACGAAATGCCCGGTATCGAACGATTGCTTTTGTGGTGGCAATCACTATTCATTTTGCTCTGTATATGTTAGTACAGCAAATGATGACGAATGGAGCAAAGAATCCTGAAAAAATAGCGGAGACCATGGTGGCAGAGGTCTCAAAATAGACCGTGGAGCTGGCTGGAAACACTGTCAATTACACTCCCCAGGTCTTCCGGATTATTGATAAAGTCTACATTGTCGGCATCAATGATCAACAATTTACCCTCCTGATAACCACTGATCCAGTTTTCGTATCGCTGATTGAGTTTTTTGAGGTAGTCAAGACTCATGTTGCCTTCATAATCGCGACCCCGCTCATGAATACGACTTACCAAGGTAGGAATACTAGCCCTTAAATAAATTAGCAGATCAGGACCGCTGATCTGAGAAGACATCGTGGCAAACAAATCCTGGTAATTATCAAAATCGCGAGTTGACATCAAACCCATTTCATGCAAGTTAGGAGCAAAGATATGCGCATCTTCATAAATTGTTCTGTCTTGAATGACCGTCTTTTCGCCATTCAAGATCTTCAGTACTTGCTTATACCTACTGTTGAGAAAATAGATTTGGAGGTTGAATGCCCACCGTTGCATATCGTTATAGAAGTCAGCCAGGTAGGGATTATCGTCGGCATCTTCATAATGAACACTCCAATTAAAGTATTTTGCTAATTGGGTACTGAGAGTTGTCTTCCCTGCTCCAATATTTCCAGCAACTGCAATGTACTTCGGTTTTGAAACCATAGTCAAAAAAGGATCCCATTTAAAGCCTCGAAAATACGACTTCTCAGATACTTACTAGTATATAGATAGAAGAATTTGGACGATGACAAGGCAATACTGATCCAACCAAATAGTTTAAATGATGCATCTTTAAGATATTGTAGTCGATATGGGTCTCTCATTACCAACCATCTTCACTCAACTAATGGATCAAATACATGGAAGCAATTATATCTGTTCGTAACCTCGGCAAGACATATCAAATGGGGACCACCGAGGTCAAAGCACTGAAATCTGTGGATCTTGATATATACCGTAATGAGTATGTTGCATTGATGGGGCCTTCAGGATCGGGTAAATCCACACTGATGAATTTGCTGGGGTGTCTGGATACACCTTCAGCGGGAGAATACCTGCTGAGTGGAGAGCAAGTTAGTGAGATGGGAGACGACGAATTGGCCGACATCCGAAATCGCAGAATCGGCTTCGTCTTTCAGACCTTTAATCTATTACCTCGATTGACGGCATTGGAAAACGTGGCGTTGCCCTTGGTATATGCAGGTCTTACAAAGGAGGATCGATTGAGCAAAGCTCGTCAAGTACTCACAAAGGTAGGACTCGGAGATCGCGTAGATCATAAACCCAATGAACTGTCGGGCGGGCAACGACAGCGTGTGGCTGTGGCGCGAGCGTTAGTGAATGATCCCGCTATTATTCTGGCAGATGAACCGACAGGTAACTTGGACACCAAAACCTCATACGAAATTATGGCCATGTTTGACGAACTGCACAAAGAAGGAAACACCATCATACTGGTGACGCATGAGCCTGACATTGCAGAACATGCCCTTCGAGTTGTCCGGTTGCGCGACGGCCTCATCGAGAGTGATGAACTGAATGCTGCTAAGGTAACGGCTTAGAAACTATCTATACACATTAGGTCCTTTTCTTATCTTTAAGCAATTGATAATGCATGAGTAATCATGCAAAGGACGTATTACATGAAAATCTATACACGTAAGGGTGATGAAGGAAAAACTTCACTATTTGGTGGAGGACAATATTTGAAGGATGATATTCGAATCGAAGCATATGGTACCCTAGATGAATTGAACAGCTTTATGGGTGCTTTGATGGATAACCTACCGACCGAGATTGATCCGTCACCACTTCAAAGTATTCAGAATCAACTTTTCAGCATAAGTGCTAATCTTGCCACAGCGGCTACTGCTTCTCTGCCAATGGATCCGATAGCTCCAAACGACATCCAGCAGATTGAAAGTTATATTGACACCATGAGTGATCACGTTGAACCACTCAAATACTTTCTGCTACCTGGAGGACATCCTGTGGTTTCAAAGGCTCATATTTGCAGGACTGTTTGCCGTCGAGCAGAACGAAGACTTGTATCTCTTAATGCTCAAGAGGCCATCAGGGATCCTAATTTATTAGCCTATATCAATCGAGTTTCGGATTTTTTCTTTGCATTTGCACGTTTTAGTGCTAAGGTGTTGCATGTAGAAGAAGTACATTGGAAGGGTAGAGACCAAATCGGATGAGTAATTTTTTGGAAAGACTAGTACGCAATCGCTTAGATATCTTTAAGTACCTGCTCGTGTTGGGTACCGTTTTTTTGATTAGTCTACTGTTTCCCAACAATGTCCGATTTAAATATGAGTATCAGGAGGGTCAGATCTGGAGATATGGTGATCTGGAAGCTCCGTTTGATTTTGCCATTCAAAAACCTGACGAGGATCTTGCGTTGGAACTACAAGATGCAAGGGCATCTTCAGGATATTATTATACCCTGGATACTGAAAAAGGTGACATAGCATCGACTGAATTTGAGACCGAATTTCTTGAGGTAACACGGGATTTGAACCAAAATGAATATCGCGATGTATTTCAACGGTCCGACCGTTATCTGAGACTTGGCAAGATGATTTTGGATACCTTATACAGTCGAGGACTTGTTCTTAATGATAGTCTATATCCTGGAAATGGGACTACCATTAAAGTAGTCACTGAAAATACAGTCACCGAGCAGGTGCCCATGACAATTGAAGAAGCGCTCAGATACACTACCACACATCTCTCCGAGAGCACACTAAATCATGCTGCACTTTTGTATCCTGTGTTGGAACGCAACATCAATCCCAACATTAGTTATAGTGAAGAACTCACAATAAAATTTCTCAATGCAACGCTCAACCGAGTACCTCGCACCCGCGGGATGGTAACTCAGGGAGATCTCATCATACCCAAAAATGGATTGGTAACACCCGATGTAAAACTTAAGCTGGATTCTTTTAGGGACGCCTACGAGGCACAAGTCACTGAAAACAAATCTTATTTATTTGTCTTCGCCGGTTACCTGATCCTTACGAGCTTGATCATAGGGGTCTTTATCTTCTATCTTCAATTTAATCATCAGCATGTCTTTTCGAGTGTCCGAAAGCTTATGTTCATGATGATGTGGTTGCTTTTTTTTAGCTACTTCGTATATATCATTGAAGGAAATGAAACCCTGAGCTCGTATCTTATTCCGTTTTGTATTGCTCCCATTGTCATTAAGACCTTTTATAATGATCGACTGGCCTTGTTTTCACATATTGTGATTATTCTCATTGCAAGTTTTCTCTCTTCACTGGGATATGAGTTCACTTTTCTACAAGTATTAGCTGGAATAGTGGCCATTCTTTCGAATCAAATCGCTCGCTACTGGTCTAAATTTTTCAATACCATTTTCCTGATTCTAATTACCTATTGTTTAGGTTTCTTAGGACTGGCCCTGATCAAGGAAGGTAACTTTGTAACGATCGACTGGTCGACTTTTCGATGGTTTGGCATTAATGCGGTTCTTACCCTATTGGCGTATCCTATGATTCCGTTATTAGAGCGGGTATTTGGATTCACATCTTCGATCACTCTGTCAGAGTTAGGGGATGTAAATCGACCCCTGTTGAAGGAACTTTCGATCAAAGCACCCGGCACATTTCAGCACTCCCTCCAGGTGGGTAATTTGGCTGAGGCCGCTGCTGATGCTATTCGGGCAGATGCATTGTTACTGAAAGTAGCTGCTCTATATCATGACATTGGAAAAGTGCATAACCCTACCGTATTTATCGAAAATCAGGGTAATATAAATCCCCACGACAATATGACTCCAAAAGAAAGTGCGACCATGATCATCGCCCATGTATCTCAAGGAGTTGAGATGGCTACTAAGGCCAGACTACCGTCCTTAATTATTGATCTTATCAAGACACACCATGGCACTACACGTGTTGAGTATTTTTATAAAAAATTTCTCGAAGAGGGAGGAAGTGAGACCTTAGAAAATGAATTCAGATATCCGGGACCAAAGCCAACCTCCAAAGAACAAGTCATACTCATGCTCGCAGATAGTATTGAAGCTGCTAGTAAAAGTCTTAATAACCCCGGGTCGGAAGATCTCAATAACCTGGTGGATAAGATCATAGCTCATAAGCAAAAGCATGGACAACTTCAATATGCCGATATTTCCTTCAAAGAGTTGGAAAAAGTCAGAAACTCCCTAAAGAAGGTGCTTAAGAGTATTCATCATATACGGGTGGAATATCCCGAACCTGCCAATTGACTACTCACGGACGAGCTGTACCTGGAAATAGCTTCGCTTTATCCATTCAAAAGCACCGAAAAAGACAGTGGAGAAAAAGACATTTGCCATGAGTGTATTCCAAAAAAATGGAAGACCAGCCACGTAGGCAGCAGTAAGTCCACTCGGGCTCTTAGGGTATAGAGGGTCCACGATAAAAGAACCAAAATTTGAGATCAGAAAGAAGGCAATTGACCCGAGAACGGAAGCTAAGAGGACGTTCTTTACATTTACAGATCGAAATAGCCACAGACCTACGGCCACTATCGCCAGAAATCCAAGATAGACAAAAGCCGACCGCATGCTAAACCAAACAAATCCTTCGTAAAAAGCGGCATACACCACATTGTTAAGGATCAAATCACTAATCCACAAAGCCGCCAAAGGAACCAAAAAAGCATACTTCTTCGGCAAGTAAGCCGCACCGAACAAGCCCATAGCGCCCACTGCAGTGAAATTATGCCAGTGAGGAAGGAATCTACTGGCTGCAGCAATAAATATCATTACTACGGCTATCAGGAGTAGTTGCGATCGTTTCTTCATATCAAATGAGATATTTATACTCTTCAAAAGTACAATGATTTTAAAACTTCGTGCATAGGATTAGACCCCTGTGATTGTTAGAGGGCAATATATGGTGATTTTTTGTCATGGTTTTTGCTTATAAAAGTTCAAAGGTCTATTAACCAAACCAAGCCTTTTATCCCGCGGCAGCTACTGCTGCGGGATTTTTGTAATTTCAGATCCTCTAAATTTTAACACTTCCAACTCTTTTATGTTCTTTTTCACTTCAGCATTACAGGGAAGGAGAGGTTTCCTACCGGTTCTTGGTACGATCATTCTCGTGATGGTAGGTCTTATTATTGGTCAGATTCCTCTCACCTATGCTATGGCATCAGGAGGCGTCAGCGGATCAATGCCAACTGCCACAGATCTTAATTTAGATCAGTCGATTTTTCTTCTCTTAATGATTACAAGTTTTTTTGGAGGCTTATTGGGTTTGGTGCTTGGTGTCACTTTCTTTCACAAAAGAGACTGGAAGACTTTGATTACACCCTACGCACGCATATCATGGAGCAGAGTTCTTCTCAGCTTTGGGGTATGGTTTGGACTTACCGCATTTTTGGAGATATGTTATTACCTCGCCTATCCTGACAATTATACTTTCCAGTTCGACGCTAGTGCTTTCTTTCCCTTGCTGCTGGTAGCACTTCTGTTCCTGCCGATCCAGACGTCATTCGAAGAAATATTCTTTAGAGGCTATCTTATGCAAGTAATTGGGTCGGCGAGTAAAAGTAAGTGGCTGGCCGTCATTTTGACTGGACTTTTATTTGGCTTACTTCATGTTGCAAACCCTGAGGTTAGTGAATTTGGTTTTGTCCGAATGATGTCTTACTACATAGGGTTTGGCATTTTTGCCGGAATAGTCACGGTGCTGGATGATAGATTGGAGTTGATGCTCGGTATGCATGCAGCGACGAACATTTACGGAGCTGCCATCGTTACTTTTGATGCATCGGCGCTTCAGACGCCTGCACTTTTTAGAGTGAAGGAGTTCAATCTGGAGTGGATGCTGATCTTCTTTATTATCTCTTTAGTTTTCTATACCTTGTACTTTGGTAAGAGATATGGGTGGCTATCAAACTTTAAAAAGGCATTTTCTTACTACAACTCGTAAGTCCTATCATTAATAGTTTCCTAGATATGAAAGATAAGATGATATCCGTCCTGATCATAGGTTTGTTTACTCTGGTTTCTCAACTGCAGGGGCAAGATTGGCAACAGAAAGTAGATTATCGGATGGAGGTTGACTTAGACGTCAATTCGCATAAGTTCACCGGTACTCAGAGACTATTTTACTACAATCAGTCGCCGGATACACTTACGGAGGTATACTATCATTTGTATTTCAATGCTTTCCAGCCGGGGAGTATGATGGATGTACGTTCCAGAAATCTTCCGGATCCCGATCGACGGATAGGAGACCGAATATTTCACTTAGAGCCGGAGGAAGAAGGCCACCTGCATGTGAAGTCTCTTAAATTGGAGGGAGAGGATCAAATAGTGAAAGAGCAGGGTACGGTGTTAGAAGTACAACTTACCGATCCCATCCTGCCCCATTCAGTTGTGATGATTGAAATGGAATTTTATGGTCAGGTACCTATTCAAATCAGAAGGAGTGGTCGCGACAATGCCGAAGGCATTGCATATTCGATGGCTCAATGGTACCCTAAAATGGCAGCTTATGACCGGGATGGTTGGCATGCGGACCCCTATGTAGCTCGTGAATTTTATGCGCCATTTGGTAATTTTGATGTACAGATTACCCTTGACGAAAAATACACGGTTGCCGCTACGGGACACCTGCAAAATGCAGCTTTAATTGGTAAGGGATATACCTCTGAGAAAGTGAAGTCCGGCAGGCAGAAGAAACTAACCTGGCATTTCAAAGCTCACAATGTGCATGATTTTGTCTGGGCTGCTGACCCCGACTATAGCCATACCACAATCGAAACGGAAGATGGAATCACCCTACATTTTTTTTATAAAAGGAAGATAGATAGTAGAGAGCACTGGGAAGCCCTGCCCGAAATAATGAAGCGTACTTTCGAAATCGTTCAGGCAAGATTTGGTGAATATCCGTATCGAGACTATTCATTTATCCAAGGAGGTGACGGAGGAATGGAATATCCACAGGCCACTTTAATTACGGGAGATCGTGGCTTAGGAAGTCTGGTGGGAGTATGCCTGCATGAATTGATGCATAGTTGGTTTCAGGGTGTTATTGGTACTGACGAGGGGCATCATGCATGGATGGATGAGGGTTTTGCTAACTATGGTAATCAGTATCTTCAGCAAGAATTGAAGAAGACCGGCCTCCTTCCTGGAAAACTAAAGACTCAATTGTATGAAGCAGCATATGATGGATATAGAAGAATTGTATTGGCGGGTATCGAGGAGCCACTTAGTACACATTCAGATCACTTTAACGCCAATAGAATCTATGGAATTGCGGCTTATTCAAAGGGGAATGTACTCCTTCATCAACTAGGGTACATTATCGGTCAAGAAGCGTTAGATAAAGGCCTTTTAAGGTACTATGATGAATACAAGTTCAGACATCCCAGTCCTGCTGATTTTTTTAAAGTGTTTGAAAAGGTATCAGGCATGCAACTGGACTGGTATAAGGACTATTTTGTCAATTCAACGAAGTTTATAGACTATAGTATCGAATCAATTGATGGTAAAGGTGACTCGACCATTGTAAATCTTGAAAGAAAGGGCCTGATGCCTATGCCAGTAGATTTAGAGGTCCGATTCAAAGATGGTAGGGTAGAATGGCATACTATTCCTTTGGTGATGATGAGGAATGCCAAGGTATCCGAGGGAGATATCAAATACACTTTACAACCTGACTGGGCCTGGACAAATCCAACCTATTCTATGAGTTTGCCATACTCGATCGATGAAGTTGCGATGATCACTATTGATCCGACTCTAAGGCTTGCCGATATGGACCTGACAAATAATATCAAGAGCACAGCGGAAAATTAATATTTCACCAGGGCCTTCGATTGTTTGACCTGTCGGTCCTGGTATCGCACATAGTAAAGTCCGGCCGGTAAGTCATAAACAGGTACCGTTGCGGTATGTTTTTCAGTCGGAAATCATATGTTACAACAACAAAATAACGGCTTAAATGAAATTCAGGGTCAAGAGTCAGATCTATAGCTAAGTTCTGTCGAAATGAGAAGAAGATCTGCTCTTTGAGCACTCAATTTTATATTTTCACTTTTTGTACCTAAAATTGCGACTTTATTAAGATATCACGATTTGTGTTATCAATCAAAAGAAATAAATAACTGATCCTTATGAGAAGAAAAATTGCCGCGGGTAACTGGAAGATGAATAATACCAAGGCTGAGTCGGAGGCACTTGCCAAAGCAATCAGCAGTGTAGATATACCTGAAGATACAGAGGTCATATTGGGTGTACCCTTTGTGTACCTATCTCAAGTGAAAGAGATTATAGCCGGGTCTAAGGTCCAAATCGCAGCCCAAAACTGCCATCAGGAAGAATCAGGTGCATATACGGGAGAGATTTCGGCGCCTATGCTAGCATCTTTTGATATTGACTATGTGATATTGGGGCACTCTGAGCGCAGAGAGTATTTTGGGGAGGATAATGCTTTGTTAGCTGCCAAGGTTGACGCTGCGCGAAATGCGGGACTTAAAGTGATTTTCTGTTGTGGTGAACCACTCAATATCCGAGAAGAAGAAACACATGTCTCATACGTGAAAAAACAACTCCAGGAAGGTTTATTTCATCTAGCTGAGGATGCACTGGATGATATTGTCATAGCCTACGAGCCTATTTGGGCCATCGGCACTGGTGTAACCGCGTCGAAGGAGCAGGCGCAAGACATGCATAAAGAAATCCGTGATATGATCGGTGCAAATTACAGTGATGAAGCGGCTGCTAATATGCACATCCTGTATGGAGGAAGTGTAAAACCAGGTAATGCAACTGAATTATTTGGACAGGAAGATGTGGATGGAGGCCTCGTGGGAGGTGCTTCACTCAAAGCTGATGATTTTACTGCAATCATCAAAGCATAGAACATCTACAAAAGAAATGCACAGAAAGGGGTAGGGCAAAAGCTTTTACCCCTTTTTTATTATTAAATATATAGATGATTCTAATATAACTGTACCTTTGACCTTTGTGAACCTAACGTCCGACTACCAAGTGGAAGGACTAAATATGAAGTAACAATGATATTCTTCTTCGGGAATCCGGCTTCCAGGATCTATGCCGTAAAATCCTCCCAGAATTTCTCAAATGATACTCTAGAACGTCTACACTGGCTCTTTGCCGGTCATCAGATCAATGAGATGTCAATAAAGGGGCCTTTTGTAGGCCCCAGGGCGTCCATGATCACACCCTGGAGTACCAATGCAGTCGAGATCACCCAAAACATGGGAATAGATCATATTGAACGCATCGAATCTTTTGCGAAAGTTAAGCCCGAAGATTCTTTTGATCCCATGTTGCTACAGAAGTATGAGACATTAGATCAACAAATCTTTGATATCTCGATTGATCCAGAACCGATCCTTGAAGTGGAAAATATTGCGGCCTACAATAAGGAGGAAGGGTTGTCTCTTAGTGAAGATGAGGTGTCTTATCTTGAAGAACTGGCCAAACGTCTCGGTAGAAATCTTACTGATTCGGAAGTCTTCGGATTCTCACAAGTAAACAGTGAACACTGCCGCCACAAGATATTCAACGGTCAGTTCATCATCGATGGTGAAGAACAGCCTCAGTCGCTTTTTCAAATGATCAAAGCGACTAGCCAGACTAATCCCAACGATATCGTCTCGGCATATAAAGATAATGTGGCCTTTGTCAAAGGACCTGTTGTACAACAATTTGCACCGGCAAAACCGGATGTACCTTCTATCTATCAGACTAAAGATTTTGAATCGGTTATTTCATTGAAGGCTGAAACCCATAACTTCCCAACTACCGTGGAGCCTTTCAATGGTGCAGCCACCGGGTCAGGAGGTGAGATTAGAGATCGTTTGGCAGGTGGCAGAGGATCGATTCCCATGGCCGGGACGGCAGTGTATATGACCTCTTATCCAAGACTGGATGATAGCAGATCCTGGGAGGAAAAGATAGCAGCACGTCCATGGCTTTATCAGACTCCCCTGGATATACTAATAAAAGCCTCAAATGGAGCCTCTGACTTCGGAAACAAATTTGGTCAGCCCTTAATTGCAGGGTCTCTACTCACTTTTGAGCACGAAGAAGATGGGCAGATCACCGCCTTTGACAAAGTAATCATGCTGGCTGGTGGTATTGGGTATGGAAAGCTAGCCTATAGCGGAAAAGACACACCCAGTAAAGGTGATCAGATCGTAGTGCTGGGTGGAGAGAATTATCGGATTGGTATGGGAGGTGCCGCAGTTTCGTCTGCTGATACAGGTGCATTCGGATCGGGTATTGAGCTCAATGCGGTCCAGCGATCAAATCCGGAGATGCAAAAGAGAGCGGCTAATACCATTCAGGCACTGGTAGAGAGCGATCATAACCCCATAGTTTCTATTCATGATCATGGTGCTGGCGGGCATTTGAATTGCCTTTCTGAATTGGTGGAAGAGACGGGAGGAGTCATTGATATGGATCGATTGCCAGTGGGTGATCCGACCTTGAGTGCCAAAGAACTCATCGGAAACGAGAGTCAGGAGCGCATGGGGTTGATCATTCATCCCGATGATATAGCATTAGTGGAGCGAATAGCGGCCAGGGAAAGGGCACCGATGTATGAGGTAGGACGGGTAACCGGTGATCAGCGATTTACGTTTGCTTCCAGTTCCTCTGGTACAAAACCCATGGATCTTGCACTTTCCGATATGTTTGGCAGTTCTCCAAAAACCATCATGCAAGATGAGACGATATCCCGAACCTTCGAAGAAGTTGCCTACGAGAGTGAGAAGGTATTGTCATATCTGGCAGATGTCTTGCGTTTGGAATCTGTAGCCTGCAAAGATTGGCTCACCAACAAGGTAGATCGTTGTGTAGGTGGGCGAGTGGCTAAACAGCAATGTGCAGGAGCGCTGCAACTTCCGCTCAACAATTGTGGCGTCATGGCTCTGGATTTCAAGGGGCAAGACGGTATCGCTACCTCAATCGGACATGCTCCAGTTTCGAGCCTGATTGACGCAGGCGAAGGGGCGAAAATTGCTGTCGTGAAGTCATTATCGAATATTGTCTGGGCTCCGCTACAGAAGGGCTTGCAGTCTGTGTCATTGAGTGCAAACTGGATGTGGCCCTGTAATAATAAGGGTGAAGATGCCCGCTTATATATTGCGGTGAAGTCATTGTCTCAGTTTGCCATTGATCTGGGTGTGAATGTTCCCACAGGAAAGGACTCGCTCTCCATGGCACAAAAGTATGCTGATAAAACGGTGCTAGCTCCCGGTACGGTAATCGTATCCGCTGCGGGCCACTGCAAAGATGTGCGCAAGGTGGTAGAGCCCGTTCTCGACCCGGATGGAGGTGCTATATTCTATCTAGCGCTATCAGATCTTGATTTTGCCTTGGGTGGCAGTGCATTTGGTCAGACGCGGAATCTAATCGGATCACAAATACCTTCAGTCTTGGCACCCGAAGAAATCCAGACTACTTTTAATGTGCTACAAGAAGCTATTGTCAATGAATCGATTCTTGCGGGACACGATATTGGATCTGGTGGATTGATCACTACTTTACTGGAGATGTGTTTTCCTGAAACCGCATCTTCCATGATGCTGGATCTTTCGGCATTGGGCAGTGATCTTGTTGCGATACTTTTCTCGGAAGCACCCGGTATGGTAGTCCAGGATACCCTGGAAGGAGACCTCAAGCGACTATTGGAAGCTAGAGAAGTCCAATATTTTGAAATAGGAAGTCCTTTCAAGGGCAATCAAATGGGTCTTACCTTTCATGGAGCATATTATTGCCTGAATGTGGACTGGTATAGAGATGTCTGGTACCACACGTCCTACCTGCTGGATACACATCAAACGAAGCCCGTGCTTGCTAAAGAGCGCTATTCTAATTACAAGTCCCAGCCACTACGATTTAGATTTCCTGACGAATGGCAAGGTAAACGACGACCTACAGATAGTAAACTGAGACCCAGAGCGGCAATTTTAAGAGAAAAGGGTAGTAACTCTGAGAGAGAAATGGCAAATGCCCTGTATGAGGCAGGATTCGAAGTGCGTGATGTGCACATGACAGATATTATAAATGGTCGTGAAACATTGGAGGACATTCAATTTCTCGGAGCTGTGGGTGGCTTCTCTAATAGTGATGTTTTGGGTTCAGCTAGGGGCTGGGCGGGTGCTATCAAGTACAATGAGAGAGCACGTCAGGTAATCACGGCGTTTTTTGAAAGAGAGGATACAATGAGTGTGGGGATCTGTAATGGATGCCAACTCTTCCTTGAATTGGATTTGATAAATCCAAATGATGAGAGGCCTTCCCGCATGACTTATAATGATTCAGGCAAACACGAGAGTGCTTTCACTTCGGTGACGATCCGGGAATCTGCCAGTATAATGCTTGCTCCATTACAGGGTTGTACATTAGGCGTCTGGATATCACATGGTGAAGGAAAGTTTTTATTGCCTGAACCTGAAGACACCTATGAAATAGCGGCTACCTACGCTTATACAGGCTATCCTTCCAATCCAAATGGAAGTGATTATAATTGTGCCATGCTAGCTAGTAAAGATGGACGCCATCTGGCTACGATGCCTCATATTGAGCGATCATTCTATCCGTGGAACTGGGCAAATTATCCAAAGGGGCATAAGGACGAAGTTTCACCCTGGTCAAGGGCATTTTCGGCGGCCTACGATTGGGTCATAAAAAAGAACCCGACGGAAGAATAGCAAGCTGTCTCGTTTATATTATAAATATATTATATATTTGATGCGATTGCACCAAACTATATAATGGCAAGTATTGTCAGCCAACGATTCATCCAGTGTCATCTTCAACTTAAGGAAGAAGGGAAGGTGAAATCTAGCCGTCAATTCGCATTGGCACTGCAGTATCATCCACAAAATTTAAGCGAAATCATCAAAGGGAAACGTGACGTTCCTCTTGATGTGATTCGTAGAGCTTATGAGGTCTTTGGTATCAATCCTATGTATCTATATACCGGTCAGGGGGATATGTTTGTGGATGAAGAATCGCTTTCGATGGTGAGCAAATTAACCCTGGTACAAGATCAGGAGGGTGAAGAATTCATAGTTCATGTACCTACACCGGCACAGGCAGGTTACTGTCATGAGCGAGTTGAGGCCTCTTTCTTCAGCGATTTACCAAGATACCGCTTGCCTGGTAATTCACATCAGCACGAACGGTTACGATCTTTTGATGTGCAGGGTGATAGTATGGTTCCAAATCTTTGTGAAGGAGATATCGTTGTCTGCAACTATATTTCTCCATTGCATTGGAACCATTTCGTGGTAGATGATCATGTATTTGTATTGGTCACCAGATCCGGAGTCGTTGTAAAACGGATCGAAAACCATCTGGAACGTCATCGGCATTTGATGCTGTATTCTGACAATCCCAAGTATAAACCCTATCGATTGAATATTGGTGAAATCCTGGAAATTTGGAAAGTCTCTTCGGTCATTTCAAAGTTTGATCATCAGCAGGTGAACCTACCTGACTTAAATGAAACGATTAAGGAGCAGTCGGCGTTAATAATGAAGCTCACTGATCAGATCGAAAAACTTGCAAAAACTTATGATCATTAAGGGGAAGATAAATTATCAGGATCTTGAAACCGGGATCTGGAGTATTGTGGATCATAATGGAAACCGATGGGTACCTATCAATATGCCAGATCAATTAAAGATCGATAAAGCAGAAGTGGAAGTAAGAGCCAATCGAGCTGATGTAGAGGGTATCGCTATGAATGGACAGTACATTGAGATCACCGGTTTTCATACGATACCAAAGTTCTGAACTACTGCTTTTTATACCAATCGATAGAGGTATCAGCGACTTTCAGTTGCTGATTTTTCTTCCTAAATACTTGTTCTGATATCTCTTCAATGATTCTTACGTGTTCTGTAGGAATAGCGGAAGCGTCAAATTCATCCTGTATGAATCTCGTGGTATGCGTGCCTTTGCGAAAGACTTCGTTCCTACAGACGCCAGCTCCAAAAGCAAGTGTAGTCTCGACACCTTTTATTTCAAACCTTTGAATGGCTTCAACCAATTTTTCAATGGCCAACATCCGGCTGGCTCCATACACGATTAACTTAGCAATCATAGGATCGTAGTAGATACTAATCTCATCTTCCTGGCGAAAGCCACTGTCGATTCGTACGTTCATGAGATCTGGCTCATTGTACTGTTCAATTCGACCAATGCTGGGTACAAAATCAGAGGTCGCATCCTCGGCATAAACCCTTAGCTCAATGCTGTGCCCTCTGATTTGTAAGTCTTCCTGCTCCACAGGCAGAGGTAATCCCTCTGCCACACTTAGTTGCAGCTGTACAAGATCTAATCCTGTAATCATCTCAGTGACCGGATGCTCCACCTGAAGTCTGGTATTCATCTCCAGGAAGTAAAAGTCATCACCATCTACAAGAAATTCAACGGTACCGGCATTGACATAGTTACTTGCCTTTGCCAGTTTAATCGCAGCGTTTGTGAGCTTACTTCTCAATGGGGGATTCATGATGGGAGCAGGGGCTTCCTCGATGACCTTTTGGTGACGCCTTTGTACAGAGCAATCACGTTCAAATAAGTGCAATACACTTCCCTGATGGTCCGCAAGTATCTGGACCTCTATATGCTTGGGGGATTCTATATATTTTTCTATAAAAACCGCTGCATTGCCAAAACTCTGAAGTGCTTCGCTACTGGATCTCTCAAAAGCAGAGACGAAATCCTCTGCTTTATAGACTATCCGCATACCCTTTCCGCCTCCGCCTCCCGCAGCTTTAAGCATCACAGGAAATCCTATCTCTTCGGCAAAGGAGATTGCTTCTTCGGGATGGATGATGGGTCCATCTGAGCCTGGAACTAACGGGATGTCAAGACGTTCTGCAAGCTTCTTGGCTGCCAGCTTATCACCCATGAGCGAGATTGAAGATTCATCTGGCCCGACAAATAGTAATCCATTCTCCTTCACATCTCTTGCGAATGAAGGATCCTCACTTAGGAATCCATATCCAGGGTGTATTGCGTCGCATTGATGAGCTAATGCCTCCTGAATAATAAGGTCGCCCCTCAGGTAAGAATCTCGGGATGGTGGAGGACCTATTCGTATGGCATGATCTGCAACTTTCACATGTAGAGCATGACGATCGGCATCGCTATATATGGCAGTTGTCTCTATTCCTCTTTTTTTTGCCGATCGTGCGATTCGTACAGCTATTTCACCACGGTTTGCAATCAGTAATCTTTGAATCTTGGTCATTGGTTTTGCTGATGTTTAAAAAGTATCTCTTTGAGCTCAGTGGCATCCAGGATCCGATAGAATTCCTCAATATACTGATGGGCATGTTCACGGTCAGAATGTGGTAAATAGGGTTCATAGTCGACCAGATCCAATATCTGTGACTTCTTCAATTTGAATTCTTCAATGACTTCGTCAAAATTGTCGGTCATTTTACCTCGATATTGAAAAAGGCGTTCGGTGATATGGGATATCGGAAGCGTTGGAAAAGGGGTTGCATACGGTGCATTTACCAATCCACTGTAGTCAAAGTCATATGGGATCAAAGCCGATCGTGTGTCTGCACCTGGAGACTGAAATACCATCACATTGTGACCGGCATTTAAATTCCAGTCCGTATTCCCTAAAAGATATTGAAATAGAGTAAAGCGCTGATAATCCTTTCTATCAACCAGATCAGGTCGTTGATATTTTCCTTCAATTACTTGCAGATTAGTTCGCTCTGCAAACTCTTTCTCATTTTCGATAATGAAACCATATGCATGTGAGGTATCACCCCCGATGATGTATCGAATATGGCATAGTTGCACTTCTAAGGAGTAGGGTAGAAGGACGTTTGCTATCTTATAAGCCAGGTGCTCCCTTAAAACTAGCTGACTGGATGTATCAGAGGTATGACACCTGCTGACTATCTTGTATTTTCCAAAATCAACCCAGCCCATCACTTTATCTATACTATCGGGTATGGAAAGATGCAGTGGGGGAAAATCACAAATTTTCTTTCGTGTTTGCCCTCTCGTAGAAAGACGAAAAGGAAATTCTAGATCATCAATCATTACTGTAGCATCAAATCGCTCTTCTGATTCCAGATGTTTGATCAGACTATCCCAATGAAAACGAAGTGTCACATCCTTCACGCTATCGTTCTTGATCCAGTCAAAAAAACTTGGACCATCCTCCATCTGTTGGTGGATGCTATTTGACTGACAGGCTAGGCCCAGAAGACACAGCATTGCTGAAATCGCAAATGGATAGATACTGCGAAACTTCATAGTGATCAATATTGACCCATTGAAGGGCATTTTTGGTTACAACTCAAATTACAGAAAAGAATAATGTTCGCTGTACTCAAGCATTTGTTTTATGAAACTGTCTGGATAAGAAATTCGAATATCGGTTATGTTTTCATTCTCATCCGTTTCAGGAACAAGTTTGGGATTAACAAAGCCTCCATAAGGTGGGATGTTTAGAACACTAGTTCTATCCAGAACCTGCTGGTGTACTTCCGGATCAACTTTTACCGCATACGTTTCGACCAGGTTTTTACCAGCTTCATAATCTCCTTGCGATTTTATGCGCTGGATTTCTCGTAGTAATTGACCGAATATTAAACGCAATTTTTGATAGTCACGAATGTCGTAATAGATTTTTCCATCGCGCTCCACCTTTATAACTACTTGCTCATCCTGCCCTTTTTCATAAGCCCAGGCAGCAATTAGCTGTCGGTTTCGCATGTGTGATTCTTCGATATCTTCTCCTGGACTCAACCTTCGCAATTGCTTGAGGAGACCATTGCTGATAAAGGCATCATACTCGGCCTTTCCGGCCTCAATGGAAGGTAATAATCCCAATTCAACAATTTTAGGATCCAGGATGTAATACAGCGCAATGATGTCTGCACGTGCCTCCTCTAGCGTGGAGCGATAGTTTTTTAAGGTCTCGGATGGGCTCCCCACACCGGGCTCGATTTGTCCGGAGGCATGACCGATCACCTCGTGCAGAGCGGTACTCAATTTGTCGGCAATTTCACCATATTCTTTGGCACGTTCTATCTCTTCCTGATCATGGGCAAATTCCTGAGTAAGTCCGGGACCACTGGCTTTATCATAAGCATTAATGATATTACCTAGGCTGACAGATTTAGATCCGTGTTTTGACCGGATCCAATTCGCATTCGGGAGATTTACTCCTATGGGAGTGGATGGTGAAGCGTCTCCACTTTCTCCAGCTACATTCACCACTTTATAACTTACACCGACCACATTGGATTTCTTGTGTTGCTCCATTATCGGTGAGTTGTCTTCAAACCATTGTGCATTTTCAGATAAGACCTGCATCCTGGCCGATGCTTCGAAATCCGTGATTTCAACAATGTTTTCATAAGATCCTTTAAACCCCAGGGGATCATTATATACTTCCACAAATCCATTGATATAATCTATGTCTCCTTCAGTTGCTTTCACCCAGGCTATATTGTATGCATCCCAGGTGGCAAGATCTCCAGTCTTATAGTATTCTATCAATAGTTCTAGCGCTTCAGCTTGTGGCTGATTTTCTGCCACCACGACTGCTTTTTCCAGCCATGATATAATTTGTGCAATGGCATCACCATACTTACCCCCCAGCGAGTATACTTCTTCTATGAGTTCTCCATTAGTATTCTTTACAAGCCGACTATTGAGGCCGTGAGATACGGGTTCTTCACTATCATTCGCTGTTTTCTGCGTGTAGTATTCGGATGCTTCCTGTGCAGAGATGTCGGGAGCGTAGAAGTTTACAGCCGATGCCAGCAGTAAGTCACGAGAGGGATCAAGATTCACTTTCTTATTATCGTAGGCAGGATCAAATATTGCCTTCCTCGCTTCTTCAGAAATGGTGACTCCAACAGACTGACAGAGGTTGTCAAAGAAAGAGGATGAAAAACCAGGTCTAAACTTCTGCATACTATAGTGATGATGAATGCCGCTGGCAAACCAAACCCGTTTTGTATAAGTCATAAAGTCCTGCCAGGCATCGGCTGACTTATCTCCATCGTAGTTCTTGATGATAGCTTCGAGGGTCCTACGAATCTCCAGATTGTGCCGGTAGTTCATATCATACATAATATCGCGACCGGCTAGACCTGCTTGGGTGAGATAGTACACCAGTTTTTTTTGATCCAAAGTGAGACTTTCAAAGCCAGGGACCTGATATCGCAAAATTCTTACATCGGCAAAGCGATCTATCTCCCATGCAAATTCTTCTATCGGGTCGCTGACAACAGTAGAATCTTCCGAGGTGCATGATAGTAAAGAGATAAAAGCACAAATAAATAGTAAAGACCTCTTCATAAATTTCCAAATTTCAGATCATAAAAGTACTTTAATAATCGCACGGATGCCCTTGAAAACACTTAGCTTTCACCCTAATTTATAGTGCCTTTGACATAATTGTAATGGAATACCGAAAGGGTCCCGTAGCATGACCAGATGGTGCTCATCCGACTTTATCTCTTCTACTAACGAACATCCTACTTCGAGCAGACGATTCATGTCTCCAACAGCGTCTTGAGATACAAAGGCCATGTGAAATGTCAGATGATGCGTATCATAAAAGTCCAGATAGCCACCCTGTGGATTGCTGTATAATTCACAAAAGATACGACCGACTCGATCAGCCAGAAAAACGGTGTAAGGTGCCTCATCTTTTCTAAGAGCTTCAGATGAACCCATGTGTGTACAATACCAGTCACTAATCCTGTGCGGATCCTTAACATTTAAAGCATAATGCTCAAAAACCATTGATTATAATTTATTTATAGGCGATAAAATAGTATTCTGCTTGCGTCTCATAAAGTTGACTGAAATCTTCATATTTCAAAGGTTCCAAATGGTTGATCCACTGATCCAGCGTATTTACTGAGAGATCCAGGGCCCGTAATGTGTCAAACACCTTTCGGGCATTATAGCCATAGTGATCAATAGCCCCTATACCGCATTCGAAAAGAATGATGGGCTGGCTCCTGTCGATCAAGGTCGGGGCACCTAGCAGCACATCCATTTCGGCACCTTCTACATCAATTTTCATAAAATCTACCTGATACGATGACGGTACGACAGAGTCGAGCGTGCGTTTCTCCACTTTGATCTCTTCGACTTTAGGAGACTTACCATCATATGATCGTTGTCTAAGACCACTGTAGGCAGGCATTTCCTTCACAAACTGAAAACTTGCACTCCCTGATTGGCTGCTCAGTGCGTAAGGAAGGATGGTTGCTTGTTCACCAAATCGATGCTGTAAATCTTGAAATAGGTGGGGCAATGGTTCGAATGCGAAATGCTCACCTGAGGGTGCAAGATTGATCATTTCCTCTAAGAGCTGACCCTTATGGCATCCAACATCAATGCAGTTACTTGCCGATTTAAGACACTTCTTTAAAATAACGTTGGTAAGTCGGTCATACCGAAGATTCTTTGTCAAATCAAGTCCCAGATTGATAGACAGGTTTCGAACAAATTGCTTAATCTGATCTACCATAAGAATATTCAATATAATTTGTCTGCTCCCATATCAAAACGATGTCATCGCTAGACCAAAGTAAAGGATTTTTAATATGTCTTCATATCTTCACTATCTCATATAACACAGTCCACCAGCTTTTCATCCGTGATGCATCAAAACATGTAAGGACTTACGTCAAACTAGTGTTGAAAAGCTTCATATGGTTTTTATTCAAGTATCATACAGTGGAGGAATGGTCGGATTCAGTCTTTAGAGATTGTTAAAGTAGTCTTTCATGACCTTTCTCATGTCCATATCCGGTAGTGTTCCTCTGGCGGATCCCATATTGTCCATGAGGTGTTTAGGGTTGGAGGTGCCGGGAATGGCACAAGTGACTGCCGGGTGGCTTAGGATGTATTTAAGAAAGAACTGTCCCCAGCTATTGATATCCAGGTCAGTTGCCCAGTTCGGGAGATCTTTACCTCGTACCTTTCGAAAAAGACTCCCCCCATTAAAAGGTGTATTAATGATTACAGCAACATCATGATCCTGTGCTATCGGAAAGAGGAATTCATCCGCATGAGTTCCTTCGATAGAGTAATTACATTGAACAAAGTCAATCTCAGGATTCGATTTGATTACATCCGCCAATTGACGATGCGAGCTGTCTGTGTAGTGCGTGATCCCGATGTAGCGAATTTTACCGGAAGATTTTAGATTGATCAGCGTTTTGATGTGTGTTGACCAATCCAGGAGGTTATGAATTTGAAGGAGATCGAGCTGATCACGCTGCATTCTCATCATTGATTGGGCAATCTGTCGTTTTCCAGCCTCTTCGCCCGATGTCCAAACTTTTGTTGCATAAAAGAAATGATTTGCAGCATTCATGCGCGATGTCAAATCACCGATATTTGCTTCAGATCGACCGTACATAGGTGAGGAGTCAATGAGCTTACCACCTTGCGCCAACATCATCTCGAGAACGGTTTTAAGCTGATCCATTTCGGGATCATTGTCTGGTATGTCAAATTGAATCCAGGTTCCTAATCCAATGGCAGGAATTTGCTCGCCAGATGACGGTATAGTTCTGTGGTGCAATTCTGAAGAATTTCTAATTATACTTTTGAGCGGTAAAGTGCCAAAGGCAGCCAGAGAGGGGAAGACTTTGCAGAAAGTTCTGCGATCCATGAGCTGATTACTTTCGTGTCAGTAGGAACAAAATGAGTGATATGATCATGTTTTCAAATATTGTTGTGCATGTAAAACGACGGGTGGTAGGCAGAAATTATCCGGTGCATCCATTTTGAAATTACATTTTAACATTCCAGGGGTGTATGCTACTGATTAGTATAAATAAGTTGACCACATACCTCAGGGGATATTGAATATTGAAATGTAAGGTGCTACATTAGGGTTTCCTAAACGCAGTAAAAATGAAGGTGGACCCTAAAGTAGCACTTAAATTACTTGAACGATCAGAACAAAGGTTTACTGAAGTCTTTACCCATGGTTCGCTATCCGTGGAAGTCTATAAACCGATTGGAAAAGATCATCAGACTCCGCATACCCGAGATGAGGTATATGTAATTATTTCAGGTAGTGGTACCTTCAGCAAGGGTGACGAAATATTTACATTTGAGACCGGTGATTTCCTATTTGTACCGGCAGGTGTAGCACATCGCTTTGAAACCTTTACAGAAGATTTTGCAACCTGGGTGATTTTCTATGGACCAGAAGGTGGTGAAAAGGAAGGAAGTTCATGATGGATTTGAACCAGATCACAATCCCCTCCTCCGATCTGTATCGTGCGGTGCGATTTTATGAGTGCCTGGGTCTTCGCCTGATCGTAGACAGTCGACCGAAATATGTCCGCATGATTGTCCCCGAGAGAAATACGACCTTCTCCATACATCATGTGGAAAACATCGATACAAAAAAAGATACACCGGTGCTCTATTTCGAATCAGACCATCTGGATCAGTTAGTGAATAGACTTAAGATGGCGGGTTTCAACTTTGATTTGGATCCCGTGGATCAACGTTGGATGTGGCGCGAGGCTCATATACGGGATGTGGATGGCAATCGCCTGATCTTATATCTGGCGGGTGTAAACAGAAAAGATCCTCCCTGGCGCATTAGTGACCGTGATTTCATAATACAACCATTTCTCAAGCAATGGATATTCTTACCCCAGGAGTCGCACTACATTAGAGGCAAAATGCCAACGACCGCTACGTATAGACTTGAAGCAGAACCCGATAGGATCCATGCCTATTTGAACTGGACAATTGACGGGCTGGAATCACATGCAGAGTCGGAGATGGTGATAGATGGTGAAAAACACAAAGTCGATGAGATACATACAAGTCGATGCTATATTGAAGATAGCGGTATCGTATCCGAGCAGTATATGTATGATAGAATGATCGCCAGGACTCAACGAAGAGTGGTCCTGGGAGGATTGCTCTCTGTCGAATCTGAACATTTTTCTCCAAAAGGAGATTCGTATACAAATCTTCAGATTTACCGGCCATTGATTTAGACTCTATCATCTCGATTTCAGGAATCATCGTATCTTTTCAAAAAATTTAGATATGATCTATAGGCAACTTTATCTTCTGGTATTTCTTCTGGGATTAGTGATCAACTCGTCCAATGCTCAGGACGAATGGATTTCGCTATTTGACGGTACATCCCTTGAGGACTGGACCAATAATGAGCACGAAGCATCAGTAAAACTGGAAGATGGTAAAATCGTAGTGAATGGGGCAAGGTCACACCTCTTCTATACAGGTCCGGTTGAGGGCCATAATTTTAAGAATTTCGAGTTTAAAGCTCAGGTAATGACTAAGAAGGGGTCTAACTCTGGCATTTATTTCCATACGCAGTATCAGGATGAAGGTTGGCCTTCAAAAGGGTATGAAGTGCAGGTCAACAATTCTCAGAGTGATTGGCGACGTACAGGAAGCCTGTATTCTATCCTGGATGTGAAGGAGAACTATGTAGGTGATGATGAGTGGTATACCGAATATATAAAAGTGGAGGGCAAGCGAGTAATCATTAAGATCAATGACATCGTAGTGGTTGACTATACAGAACCCGAAAACCCTCTCCGTGATGAGGGATCGAAAGGTCGGGTAATCAGCAGCGGTACGTTTGCTTTGCAAGCGCATGATCCAGGTAGTACGGTCTACTACAAAGACATTATGGTAAGACCATTGCCCTAGTTTTGTCCACATGATGCGTTATATCATGAAATTTAACGGAGAGTTGCTAGGACCATTGCTGGTACTATTACTGGCAATACCGGCTCAGTCTCAGACCTGGGCCGAAAAATTGGGGTACCCTGCCGGAAGGAAGGTGATCATGCTACATGCAGACGATATCGGAATGTGCACTGAGGCAAACCATTCGGGTGTGTATTATTTGCAAAATGAAATGATTCAGTCAGCGGCCGTCATGGTACCCTGTCCCGGATATGAGGAGATGGCAGATTGGAGACGACAATATCAGGAATTTGACATGGGATTGCACCTGACACTCACCAGCGAGTGGAAAACATACCGGTGGCCAACAGTTGTAGAGACTGACAAGGTACCCGGTCTAATTGATCCTGAAGGTAATATGTGGCATAGTGTGCAGCAGGTCGTGGGAAATGCTTCTGCCAAAGAGGTTGAAGCAGAGATACGAGCACAGGTAAATAAGGCAATAGCAGATGGCTTTAATCCAACGCATATTGATACACACATGGGGACTCTCTACGGCCATCATGATTTTACAGAAGCCTACTTAAAAGTCGCCGAGGAATACCGCATTCCAGCGATGGTAATTAGTATGCAGAATGAGATGGTCGTGGATCATTTCAAGAAGGCAGGCTATCCGATTACTGAAGAGATGATTAGTCATGTAAAAAAATATAGTTTACCTAAACTGGATTTCTTTACTTCTGTACCCACAGGGAAAACGTATGAGGAGAAGATGGAAAACTTCAAGTCATTGGTAAGAGAATTGCCAAATGGTATCACTGAAATCATCTTTCACCCCTCTTATCATACTGATGAGTTGAAAGAAATAACAAACTCCTGGCAACAACGTGTCTGGGAGGCAGAGATGTTTGCAGATCCTGAGCTATGGAAATTCTTTGCAGAGGAAAACATCATATTCACGAATTGGAAAGAAATGATGTACCGCTTTGATAATTGAGTTTTCAAATACTGTGAATTGTAGTAGGTAAAAGTGTTTAGTAATAGATAAGATCGAAGATCTAAAATCGATGATCTTAGAGACAGTATCTTTAATAGGCACATATCATTAATCCAATACATGAAGGTACTTCTTGTCACACCTCCTTTCACTCAGTTAAATACTCCGTATCCTGCCACCATGTATTTAAAGGGATACCTTAACACATTGGGTGTGACTACCAGACAGATTGATCTGAGTCTGGAGGTCATCCTGGCTATTTTCTCAAGGAATGGTCTTACATCTGTCTTTCAGGAGGTGATGGATCGGGATCTTGAACTGGATGAAGATTGCTTTAGAATCTATTCTCTTCAGCATAAATATTTGATGACCATCGATCCCGTGATAGCTTTTATTCAGGGCAAAAATCCTTCACTGGCACATACCATTGTAGCGCGTGATTTTCTCCCGGAAGGTCGCCGCTTCCAGAATTTTGTCAGAAGTGACTATTACTTTGGCACATTGGGAGTTGCTGATAAAGCAAAACATCTGGCAACACTTTTTCTTGAAGATATCGGAGATTTTATTCAAAAGACGGTAGATCCGTGGTTTCAGTTTTCTAAATATGCCGAATCACTGTCGCAGTCGTTGTCCAATTTTCAGGAAATGGAAGATCAGCTCAACTACATGCAGACGGTGGTAACGAGAAGGATGTCACAGATAATGGACAGGGAGCTTGAAATGTTCTGTCCCGATCTGATTTGTATCACGGTACCTTTTCCAGGTAATCTCTTTGCCGCTCTGAAAGTAGGCCAACATGTGAAGATCAAGTATCCGGGCATTCGAGTAGCGATGGGAGGAGGATATTGCAATACCGAACTCCGGTCTCTACAGGATAGTAGCGTGTTTAAGTATATAGATTATATCACCCTTGATGATGGTGAGACGCCGTTACGTTGTCTGATAGAACATCTGGAGGGTAGACGAAGTATCACCAAGCTGAAGAGGACCTTCACACTTAGGGATGGTCTGACTACGTGGATAGATGGTGCTGAAATGAGTGACTGCAACCTCTCTCAAACAGGAACTCCAGATTACAGTGATTTGAAGCTAGATGAATACTTATCAGTCCTGGACCTACTTAACCCCATGCATCGATTGTGGAGCGATGGTCGATGGAATAAACTCACATTGGCTCATGGTTGCTATTGGGGTAAATGTACATTTTGTGATATCTCTCTGGATTACATCAATCGATATGATCCGTTGACAGCCGGGCTCATGTGTGATCGAATCCAGGAAATCATAAACCAGACGGGACACAATGGTTTTCACTTTGTGGATGAAGCGGCCCCTCCCAGGCTCTTAAGAGATTTGGCAGTGGAGATCATCCGAAGAGAAATGGTGATTATCTGGTGGACCAATATTCGATTTGAAAAGACATTTACTCAAGATCTGTGTCGATTGCTACGAAGATCGGGATGTGTCGCGGTCTCCGGAGGCTTGGAGGTCGCCTCTGATAGAATTCTGAAACTGATGCAGAAGGGTGTGACTGTAGCACAGGTATCCAATGTGGCAAAGAACTTCCAGCAGCAGAAAATCCTGGTACACGCATATTTGATGTACGGTTTTCCCACACAAACAGCACAGGAAACGGTGGATGCACTGGAGGTGGTCCGTCAGCTCTTCGAGTGTGGATATGTCTCATCCGCTTACTGGCATCGCTTTACCATGACGGCTCATAGTCCTGTTGGTCTCGATCCGGCAGCGTATGCAGTAGAATCAGTGGGACCTGAATTTGAGGGATTTGCCTATAACGACCTACAGCATATTGATAGCCAGGGCACTGATCATCCTTTCTATAGTGAAGGCCTGAATAAGGCGCTCTATAACTATATGCATCGAAGGGGATTTGATATTGAGCTTCAGGAATGGTTTGATTTTGAGATTCCTGAAACCACGTTGGATCCCGATCAAATTCTGAATGCAACGACGAACCAGCAAGTTGCTGATTGGTCCAATCATCAGATGGTCATGTGGATAGGAGGAGAACCCGTATCCATGCAACCTGATGATCAGAACAGGAATGTCAAACTATCGATAGAATCAAATCTGGCATCAGTAAAAATAATCGTACCCAACGAAGCTCAAAGCTGGATTATTGATATGTTCTCAGAAACAATGGAACATCCCATTTCGTGCGAAATGTTTAAGCAATCGTATATACAGGAGGTTTCGCCGGATTTTTCAGCATTTATAACCTCTTCCTTTTACCGGTCCCTGAGAGAAAATGGACTTATCTTGATCTAGGCTGATCAGAATGATTAATCAATCGTCAATCGATTGCCCTACTAGTATCCTAAATCTCCAACCAGTATTGTCATTTGTGGGACCTTGGGTTTGTTTCATGATTACACCTATGATTTGCTCTTTGGGGTCCGCAAAATACTGTGTGTTGAAATATCCGCCCCAATCAAATGTGCCTTCAGATCCACGACCTCCCAGGTCCTGACCATGCTTTGTGAGAACGCCAAAGGCAAGGCCATAATATTCGTCACCATTCGCATAAAGGTTACCCGTTTGATCACCCATGATTGCCTGTATTGTAGTCCGGCTAAGTATTCGTATGCCATTTAGCTCGCCACCATTCAAGTACATCTGAAGGAACGTCGCATAGTCTTTTGCGGTACTACACAATCCGGCACCCCCGGAATAAAACCGTTTAGCACCTTTTACAGGATAGTCGGTATCATAAAATGTAACAGGAAATTTCTCCCACTGCCTATCCACCTTTCTTTGTACAGTCACCAGGCGGTCCGCTTTGGCATCGGGTAAATAAAAGTAGGTATCATTCATGCCCAGTGGCTTAAAAAGTCGCGATTCCAGAAATTCCCAGAATGACATACCAGAAATAACTTCGATAAAGTATCCGAGTACATCCAGACCTTCACTATAGGTAAATGCCTCTCCGGGGTTATGATGCAGGGGAAGCTTTGCCAACTTCAGCACACTTTCTTTGATGGATATATCTTTCGTTGTGAACAGATCGGTGATTCCGGCCTTATGATATATGAGTTTCATCGGTTCCTTTCCGTCGATTTGACCGTAGCCGATTCCACTGGTGTGCGTGATCAAATGTCGTATTGTGATCTCCTTATTGGCAGGTTTGGAAGTGTAGGACGTGTCATTGTAGGAAAATCGGTCAAGGACCTGGGGGTTTTTAAATTCAGGGATATACTTAGAAATTGGATCATCTAATTGGAAGTGACCTTCCTCCCATAACATCATGACGGCCGTAGAAGTAATCGCTTTTGTTTGTGACGCGATGCGGAATATTGCATCGGTTTTCATGGGCTTTTTGGACGCGTTATCAGCCATGCCGAAGGCCTTATGGTAGGCAATCTTCCCATGACGTGCCACCAGGGCAACTATGCCAGGCACTTCACCATTTTCGATCGCTTCATTGCACATCCGATCAATGCGAGCCAGTCTTTCGGGAGACAAACCCACATCAAGGGGATCCTCAACCATCGTAAGGGGAGGACTATTCTGTGATGATTGTGTCTGGCCTGATAAGTTAAATTGGAGCACTAGCATGAGTGCTACGACATAGATAAGTCTCTTCTGGATATGCATTGGAATTACTTGATTTAAAGTAATCTCAAAATACCTAATTAGTCTTGATCCATTGTACTATGGCAGACATAAATCCAGAAAGAAAAGCTTGTGCTAGTGAGGTATATTCGGTGACCATACCTGTATTGGCTCTTTGAAAAAGATGATTTGCATTCTCCAGAATTTGTATGTCGCAATGAAGGGAGTTTTCATCACAGAGCTTCTGAAGTCGCGTACTGTTTTTGGTTGCCAGGACCTGCGTGTCTTTTTCTCCAAACAGTGCCAGAATAGGCAGGTCAATTTTCTCCAAATCCCGGGCTGGATCATGTAAAATCAGACTTTTCATCTGTGGTGACTTCATGGGAAGTACTTGTTGACGGTACTGACTCTTTGCCATTTCTTCTGGATTTGGAATCATCTTACGTTGAGCTTCTGGTAGTGCATTGATCTCAGTCATAAATAATTCGACAAAATCTCGCTCCAGATCATCCCAACCTGTATCAGTTTCAATGGCTCTGTAGGCTTTCTCCTGAAATTCCAATGTCCCAGCAATTTGCTCCTTTGATTTGCCCATCTTACCCTGAATAAGAGACACCTGGTCATTGATTACTTCAGAGAGTGGGTATATAGGCGATGCCATCAAGATCAGACCCGAAACTCTCTTTTCAACGCCTGCTGCATGCATAGAAATGATACCTCCCTGACTGTGCCCAAATAGATAGATATCGCTGATCTTTCCTTTAAGCTGCGTATTAAGTTCTACTATGATAGACTGCAGGTCTTTTGACATATCAGAAAGTGTGGTATTTTGGAAATCACCATTGGAGCTGCCGACTCCTCGATCATCGTACCGAAACGAAGCTATATCATGCATTTGCAACGTGTCAGCCATCAACTGAAAAGGTTTGAAGCTGTTTATCGTTTCATCTCGATCCTGAGCCCCACTTCCCGAGCTTAAGATGACAAGAGGTACAGGGACTGATGTTGCAGGTAGGACGATTGTTCCGCCGATTGTGTCTTCCTGAGAGATAATAAGCAGATCTTCAGTGGTTTGTGCCTGAAGGCATAAACTAAATATTAAAGCAAATAAGTAAAATAGGATCTTCATATTCTTTTAGATTTGTTGAATACCAGGTAAGAGTAGAGTAGAGGGGTAATAGCCAGCCCTCCAAGCAATATCACCAGAAACATTGTGGTGTGGGTTTCCAATCCCAATAAGGACCAAATAGTAATCGCAAGTCCAAGAATCATAAATAAACGACTTGAAAACCGATGCGTTTTGCGCCAGGTATCGCGGTCCTCCAGCGTCCAGGGAGTACGTATTCCTATGAAGTAGTTGTCTTTTAAAGAATTCAACTGATTGCCAATCGCGATAATGAGAACTCCCACACCTGCACCCATCCACTTACCAGGATTCCAGGATTGATAGGAGGTCAATATGACCATGATATTGATAACGACTAATGCAAGGGTGATGATCCTTCGCATGGATCGAATGCTCCTTTGATGGTTATCTATTCTTCGTTTTGGGTCTATGGAAGGCAAATAAACGACTGCGAAGTAAATGATAAAGGTTAGTATCGGAAGGCCAATCATTGTGTGCGTCTTGCTACCAAATCGGTCAGGGTTTCCTCCCAGATCAAAATGGACAGGCACTGAGTCCGGTATCTGATCCCAGACCCAGTAAGTAAGAATAATTGGAATAATCATCAGTATAACTAGCCACCAGTCCTGTTTTAAAATCTGAATATGATCTTTCATGAGTCCAAGTTTAATAATCTGATAAACCACTGCAATGCATCTTCCAGAGCAGTAGTTTCTATGGTATACTTTATGAATTGCCCTTCTCGTCTACTACTGACCAGACCAGCCTGCTTAAGGATATCCAGGTGATGTGAAATACTGGGCCGAGTAATATTGAATGCATCTGCGATTTCTCCGGCCGTCAATTCCGAAGACTTGAGCCTTTCTAGGATCTCTCTTCGAGTAGGATCATTAAGAGCTTTAAAAATTTTATTCATTTAGATATTTAGACAAAATTCTAAATATAAATAAGTTTTCGATAGTAGGAAAACAAAAAAGGGACGCCATAATGACGTCCCTTTTCAATATCGATTGTGTAGTGGATATTTCCCTTAAATGGCTTTTGTACCTCGTTCATCCGTTCGGATGCGTATACAGTCTTCGATGGGGAGGATAAATATCTTACCATCACCGATGGTACCATGTTCGCTGGTTTCAATCTGATCATTACTCCGTGCAGCCTTCTTTATGGTATTTACCGTTATATCAACAAAGTCTTCATTGACCGCTATCTCTAGCTTTATCTTAGGTACTAAATTAGGCACGACTTTTTTACCGCGATATATTTCAACATTCTGCTGCCTTCCATGTCCTGACACCCGTGTCACTGTGATACGTGTTATTTCGGCTTCAATCAAAGCTTCGCGTACCTGATCTAATTGAGTTTCTCTTATAATGGCAATAATTAATTTCATAACTCTTCTTAATTGGGATTTAACATTCCATAGCCATGCTCTCCATGATAGGCCTGATCAAGACCTTGCATTTCATTGGCGGGATTTGATCGAAATCCTAACGTCTTACTGATGATCACCAATAAGATGTAGGTAATGATAGCAGCATATACCAGTGCAATAACAACTGCCACAATCTGCACTCCCAGCTGTTGCACCACGGTCCATGATCCACCGGCTAGGCTGGCAGCTTCTTCCATCCAACTATCCCGAATAAAGAAAGTAAGAAAGATGGCTCCTACGATACCACCCACTCCATGGATTCCAAAAGCATCAAGACTGTCATCATAGCCCAATCGATTTTTCAACAAGAGCCCCAGATAGCAAAGGACAGAGGCCAAAATGCCAAGCATCATAGCCCCAAAAGGTTGCACAACACCTGCCGCGGGTGTCACCGCGACGAGACCTGCCAATATACCGGATACGATGCCCAGTGCAGTGGCTTTACCCTGATGATAGCCTTCAATGATCATCCAGGTGATCGCACCTGCCGCTGCGGCAACTTGTGTCGCTGTCAGTGCCTGAGCAGTACTCAATCCACTTTCTACTGAGCTACCTGCATTAAACCCAAACCATCCAACCCATAGTAAACCGCCACCAATCATCGTCATGACTAGATTACTGGGTGGCATACTCGTCTTGGGATACCCTCGACGAGCTCCCAAATATATGGCAGCTACCAGACCACTGACACCAGCGGATATATGCACCACGGTTCCTCCTGCGAAATCAATCGCTCCATTTGCCCCCAGATTGAACAAAAAACCATCTTCCGCCCATACCCAGTGGCACAGGGGATTATACACCAATATTCCCCAAAGGGCAATGAATAGGCAGTAAGACTTAAAATTTACTCGTTCGGCAAATGCCCCGGCAATGAGTGCCGGAGTAATAATGGCAAACTTCGCCTGAAACATGCTGAAGACATATTCAGGAACACCACCTTCCATAATGGAGGTGTCCAGGCTTTCCAAAAAGATATAATCACTATTCCAGCCAAACCATCCTCCCAGGATGTTAGGTCCGAAGCACATAGAGTATCCAAATATGATCCAAAGAATAGTCATGATACCCATAGCAGCGAAACTATGCATCATGGTACCCAGTACATTCTTAGTCCTTACAAGGCCTCCATAAAACATGGCCAGACCTGGTACCATAAGTAGGACTAGAGCTGTGGATACTAGCATCCAGGATGTGGAACCAGTATCTATAGCCATTTCATTTTGCGAATAGATATGTGAGCTACCACTAATCAGGCATAGAGTAATCAGCAGCAGTCGTCTGAATTTGATCGGCATATTATCCAGGTTTAATATCGTTCTTCGTCACCGGGTAACTCTTAATTTCATGAGATGCCCTGGCATGCAGCAGTTTCGGCAAATATATAATTTATTTTAATTATGTTAATGTATAGACGGTTTATATGCATCATTCCTAATAGGATTCATGTAAATTGCAAAATTGTTAAAACAAGAGGGTGTCCGGCTGTTTTTATAGCTGTTTTGTCAATCTCTGATAATTTCAATGACTACATGGATGATCCTAAAAAATAGGAGAGTGGGTCGTATCTTTCGGCTACATGCGATTTGAAGATTACCACATAGCATCGGTATTAAAAAGAAACTTGTCTGATCTGGGATTCCGACGTCCAACCGACATTCAGTTTAAGTCGATCCCCTCTGTCCTGAAAGGAGAAGACCTACTGGCTATTGCGCAGACAGGTACAGGAAAGACCGCTGCCTATGTCATACCAGTACTGGACAGGCTCCTTCGCAAACGTTTGAAGGACCAAAAGATCCGATGCCTGGTAATGGTACCTACGCATGAACTGGCTATTCAGGTAGCCGATGTGTTTAGGCAGTTTTCTCGGGGGACAAAGATGAAGATTTTAGCACTGATCGGAGGAGTAGATCAGGATCCTCAGATTAAACACCTTAAGGCGGGTATTGATATTCTGGTAGCTACCCCTGGCAGACTTTTCGATTTGAAAAGTCAGGGACATTTATCGATTTCCGATCTTGAGATTTTGATCCTTGATGAAGCAGATCATATGCTAGATCTGGGATTTATAAAAGATATCCGAGATGTCATAAAGGTCATTCCCAGCAAAAGGCAAACCTTGTTCTATTCGGCAACCATTGATAAAAAGATCAAAAAATTGGCCTATTCTCTCGTTTCAAATCCCATTAGGATACAGATCTCCCCACGTGATCCGGTAACAAAAAATGTATATCATGAGGCCCTCTTTATCGAAATGGATGACAAAAGGTTTTACCTCGAAAGACTTGTCAAGGAAAATTCTGATTCAAAAATATTAGTATTTGTTCGAACTAAGGTGAGGGCAGAGCGCGTAGCTAAAGCCATGGAACGAGTAGAGATAGTGGCCAGGACGATACACGGTGATAAGGTTCATGCTGACAGAATGAAAGTACTGGATCAGTTTAAACGGGGAGAAATCAAGATGCTTGTTGCCACGGATGTATCAGCCCGGGGCATCGATATTCCGGATGTGGATTTTGTGGTAAATTATGATCTACCAGATCAGCCTGAAACCTACGTCCATCGTATCGGAAGAACGGGTCGAGGAAGCAGAAGAGGACATGCAGTGTCTTTTTGCAGTGAGGGAGAGAGAGAAATCCTCGCTGATATTCAAGAGTATTTAGGGGGAGTAGTGCCGGTTTTTGAGCTAACGATCGATGATAATGAGACAACTAGAGCTCAATCTTTGGATTTCACCCTGGATATCAAAGAAGAAATGGCTTCTATCAGAAACCACGAAAAGAAGAAGAAAAAGTCGAAAAAATCCAAGTAATATCATATCCAAATAACTCAATCTCCCGGTGCTTCTCAATACTAAATAATGTATCTTTCGGCTATGCGGGCAGGGTTATTTTTCATAGGAATTTTGCTGGCTTTGGGGCTGGGTAAATGGAGCTTGGGGCCTGAAGAAGCTAATCTACCTACTATCTCTCCAGATCAAAAAATACGCGGGGTATGTTGGGTGGCAGGAGACTCTGTCATCAGTGAGAACTTTGATCATGCTTTGAGTGCAAATGTGGAATGGATTTCTCAGACGCCATTTGCCTGGCAGGAGAAACACGACAGTCCAGAGCTACATTATGACAACAGTCGTTCCTGGTGGGGAGAGCGCGATGAAGGGATTCTCCATACGGCAAGATTGGCACATGAAAACGGGATGAAAGTCATGCTGAAGCCGCATATTTGGCTGACTCGAGCTGATGGAAAATGGCGCTCAGACATAGAAATGAATTCAGATCAAGAATGGGATACTTGGTTTGGACATTACGAATCTATGATACTCCATTATGCCCGGTTAGCAGCCGAAGGGCAAATAGAGGCCTTGTGTATAGGAACAGAATTACTGAAACCATCCACGCGATATCCCGAAAGATGGATATCAATCATTCAAAATATCAGAAAAGTATACAGCGGACAACTCACATACGCAGCCAATTTTCACGACGAATTTGAGCAAATCACATTTTGGAATGAGCTTGATTTCATTGGAGTTCAGGCCTATTTTCCGCTGACGAACAAGGAGTCACCCGAAAAGAAGGAATTGATTCGATCCTGGAAAAAACATGCAGCCAGTCTAAGACAAGTTGCTAGTGCATATCAACGTCCAGTCATATTCACCGAAATTGGATATAAGAACTGTACCGATGCGGCTATCGAGCCCTGGGTTTGGCCTAATCAGGTGAATGCGGAGGCAATTGTAATATCAGACGATTTCCAGGCCACATGTTATGAAGCGCTTTTTGAGGTGATGTGGTCGACCAAATGGTTTGGTGGATTATTTATTTGGAAGTGGTTTCCGGGAACTCATGAACTGGATTACGATGGAGTTCGTAAAAAGATGGAGGAAAGACGAAAGGCCTGGAGTGCACGAAGAAATGTGCCGCTGGGTCCTGATGTGGAATTCACGCCACAGAGAAAAAAAGCAGAACGGGTGCTATCACACTGGTTTGGATTTGAGGATCCGACAGAAAAATAGATCAAAATATATCCAACGTATTCTGTAAGTTTATTTTGAGGCTTTTGACTTATCTAACCTTTAACGAAATTTCGGATGAGTTCCCCACTAGAAATAGACCGATTTGTGAGTGATGATGTGATCATACAGCAAACTAGTACTTGGCTTCGGCAAGTTGTGATCGGGTGCAATTTTTGTCCCTTTGCCTCAAAGGCTGTACTGGAGGAGCGAGTGCGTATGAGAGTTTGCAATAGCAGCGATGATGAAACCATTTATGAAGTGCTTCATGAAGAGCTTGAATTTTTGGACTCAAACGCGGAGTGCGAAACGGTCCTTTTGATTCTACCCAATACCTATCAAGAATTTGAGAGTTTTTACGACCTCTATTTGGGAGGTGAAGTACTATTGGGTGAGTTAAATTATGACTTCATTTTTCAACTGGTGAGTTTTCACCCCCAGTATCTCTTTGTAGAAAGTGAATTAGATGACCCAGCCAACTATACCAACAGATCGCCCTATCCGACCATCCAGGTTTTACGGGAAGATAGTATTGATGAAATCCTGGAATCATATCCGGATATCGATCAAATTCCCAATCGAAATATTGAGTATTCTCGTAATAAAGGTCTGGCATATATGCAGGCACTTCTGGCAAGTTGTTTTGGTCAAAGCTAGTAGCTACTCTTTTGCTTCCTCTACCTCTTTGACATTCTCCACCTCTTCTACTGTGACGATGTCACCACCCTTGTTTTCCCAACTGTGTAGTATATAGTTCATTACATCAGCTACTTCATCATCTGCGAGATATAAAGGAGTCATAATGGCGTTGTAGGTGACATCATTTACCACAATCTCGCCTTGCTGTCCGTATTTGACAGCACGTATGGATGCTTCTCGTTTATTGAGAAGGTAATCAGAATTGGCCAGTGGTGGAAATGCTCCCGGCAGACCTTTGCCATCCGCCTGATGGCATGCAATACAGAAATCCTCATAGATTTCTTTCCCTCGTTCCATGCTGGCAGCTAGATCATTATCTTGTTGAAATGAAAAAAAGCATGCGGTCACTAGGGAGATGATCCAAAACTTCATCATGATCTTACCGGAATTATCTTAAAAATACCTTTGCCCTCGATACTGCAATACAGGTAGCCATCAGGACCTTGCCTGACAGTCCGCATGCGACCAAAACCATCCAGTACTTTCTCCTGCATAATGACTTTGTTCCCCAGCATTTCACATCGATGGAGATACTGATATTTTAGTGATCCCAGGATGATACTTCCTTCCCATTCGGGGTAAATGTCCCCGGTAATGAATGTCATACCACAAGGTGCAATAGAGGGCACCCAATATGTCACAGGTTGTTGCATACCATCCTTATCGGTTAGGGGTGTTATTTCGGTACCATTGTAATTGATGCCATAGGTGATCACAGGCCAACCATAGTTGTTGCCAGCTCTGATCACATTGAGCTCATCACCACCGCGGGGTCCATGCTCATGCGTCCAGATCTCTCCAGTCGTCGGGTTTAGAGCCATACCTTGAGGATTGCGGTGACCATATGAAAAAATCGTAGGTACCGCTCCCTCCATGTTCACAAAAGGATTATCAGAAGGTACACTTCCATCATCATGCATTCGATGTATTTTGCCACAGTGATTTTCCAGGCTCTGAGGATTTTCATCTCTGGCTCCTCGATCACCCACAGACACATACAGATAGCCATCCTTGTCAAATTCCATCCGGCCACCCCAGTGTTGACCTCTTCTACTATCTGGCTCGGCTTTGAATATCACTTCCTGATTAGTCAATGCATTTCCTTCCAGCTTAGCCCGCATCACCGTAGTGTTACCCTCTCGGCCATCACTTGATGATCCATAGCTGATGTAAAGCCAACCATTTTCGGCGTAGGAGGGATGTAGTTCGAGATCCATAAGACCTCCCTGGCCGCGCACAAAAACCTCAGGCAATCCTGCGACAGGTTCAGATTTTACTCCATTTTCAAGTATGAATAACTCACCCTCTTTTTCGGTCACTAGCATCCGACCATCAGGAAGAATGGCAAATGACCATGGGTTTTTAAATTCGGTTGAAATAGTTTCTGTTTGCAGATCTAGTTGTGTGGTGGAAAAAACTCCATTTTGTTGGCAACTGGATGTCAACCATCCCACCAAGAATAGAAAAAGGGACGTACCCCTAGCAAATAATCTCATGAATTTGTTTTTTAATGACTGCACCTTTTCACCCTTCAAAACTAAAGAAAGATTTTGGGGTGCTGTAACTTTTAAGACTTTGCTAATAAACTTTGACATATGAATGCTAATAAACCTGTTCTTGCTTTCGATGTGTATGGTACATTGATTAACCCGTCTGGTATTGCAGCAAGGCTTGTTACATATTTTCCGGAAAAGGCTGATTTGATAGTGTCTATATGGCGGCAGAAACAGCTGGAATATTCGTTTCGTAGATCTTTGATGCGTCAATATGTTACCTTCCCGATCTGTACTGCTCAGGCACTTGATTATGCCTGTAAAGTCGCGGGATGCAATCTCACCAAAACAATAAAACGAGATCTGCTGGCAGGCTATCGAGAACTTCCCTGTTTTCCAGAAGTACCGGAGGCTTTAGATTCACTACGTCAACGTGGGTTTGCTCTGGTGGCTTTTTCTAACGGGATGCCCGGGGACTTAAGTGCATTATTTGAGCATGCAGGCATTACAGGTCATTTTGATGCTATCATCAGTGTGGATCCCGTAAAAGATTTTAAACCTTCCCCTGCAGTATATCAACACCTGATATCAGAAGTGCAGCGTCCAGCAGAAGATTGCTATCTCATTTCCGGAAATCCATTCGATATTCTGGGTGCTCTGGGGCAGGGATTGCCTACCGTGTGGCTACAACGGGAAGAAAATATAGTTTTTGATCCCTGGGATAGTAAGCCTACTGTGGTGATCAGGAGTTTAGTAGATTTAACGACAGTTTTCAACTAACGACATTTGTGGCAGAACTACGTGGCATTAACTACCAATCGGATCAAATTGAAGATCCAGAGACTTACGATTTACTTCCTACTGACGTTAAGCAGCTAGTGGAGGACTTGAAGGGTGTGGTGGCCTATCAGGGAGGATTACATATCAGAGGATGTGTCCGGGATCCTCAATGGCATTCCTTATACGATGCCTGGAAAGGGGATAATGCCTACCACAAGTACTATTCGGAATTGCGAGCGACAGATATTCCATTTGCTGAAGACTGCCTGGGTGATCAGTACTTCTGGAGACTTGGCACTGTATGGTCACTGATGTGTGAGACGGGTGATGTGGAAGATACCGAATTGGATGTTTTTGAATTTCTCGACGCCATCGTCGCAGACCCTATAGAATTCCTTTCGATGGAACCCCTTATCGTGTACCTTGAACAAAATGAACCTCTCGAAGCTCAACAAACACTGCACGTAGAACCTTCTTTTTTGACCGAGTCTGATCATTATGAATTCAAACCGGTAGATCGAATTGAGCAGCGAAAATATTTAATCGAGCAATACAAGTTGTATTGTGAGAGCGAGGGTTAGCCTTTTTCCATATCCGGAGGTATGATTCCCAGCGAAGTCATGCCACCATCGACCACCAGCGTCTGTCCTGTGATTTGTGCTGCATCATCTGATACAAGGAATAAAGCGGTTCTGGCAATGTCGGCAGGATAGGTTACTCTTCCCGTCGGTATGATCTTACCCCAGTTGTCTCCGTACTTGGGATCCATGGTTTCTGTTCTTTCTGTAAGAACGGCTCCCGGAGCAATCGCATTGGTATTGATACCATAGGGACCAAGTTCATGCACTAGTGCTTTGGCAAGCATTTGTAATGCAGCTTTGGTCATGCCATATGCAGCCAGATAGGGGTGTGCCAGGAGACCGGTGACTGACGACATAAATAATATTCTTCCTCCCTCTCCCTGACGGATCATTTGCTGCGCTGATTTCTGGGCCAGAAAAAAAGATCCCCGGAGATTTAGATTGATTAGATTTTCAAATGCATTTTCATCGAAATCAAGAAAGCTTCCGTAGCTGGTGATCCCCGCATTACAAATCGTCAGATCGAGACTCCCAAATGCATCTACAGCCGTTTGCACCAGTTGATTGATAAATTGGGTGTCACCTGCATCACCTGCCAGCCCTTTCACCCTGTCACCGGGCCAGATAGATAGACACCTATTCACCTGATTCTCATCGATATCATTAAAAATGACCCGGGCCCCTTCCTTTAGAAGTTCTTCAACAATACGAAAACCGATACCCGATCCGGCACCAGTCACGATTCCGGTCTTACCCTCAAAACGCAATGTACTCATGTATAATTTATAAATCAGCTTTTCGAATTCGTACAATCATACCCTCATCTTCATCGGTGGTGACATAAAGATCTCCATCAGGACCTTCCACAACCGAGCGAAGTCGTTGGTCCAGTTCGGTCAGTAATCGCTCTTCACCTACCACTTTGTTATTTTCGATGACTAATCTGACTAGATGTTTACCCCGTAGGGCTGCCACAAAAAGATTGTTTTTCCACTCAGGAATATTGATTCCACTGTAGAAATTTATGCCGCCGGGGGCAATGGCAGGATCCCAATAGTAAACAGGTTGAATAGTGCCTTCTTTCTGAGTCTGTCCTTCCAAAATGGGCTCCCTACTGTATTCCAAACCATAAGCCACAAGCGGCCACCCGTAATTACCACCGGGCACTATGAGGTTGATTTCATCGCCAGCTCTAGTGCCATGATCACTAGACCACAGTTCCCCCGTCTCAGGATGAAAAGCCAGACCTTGTGGATCGCGAAATCCTGTCGCATAGACCTCCGCCAATGCGTTAGAATCCCCTTCGAAGGGATTTCCAGGTGACGGCTCACCGAACCCATTAATCCTAATTATCTTACCAAAAGCCGAGGATAATTCCTGTGCCTTGATGCGATGTCGATGCTCAAAGCGTTCACCCAGTGCCACCAACATCTGATCTTCATCATCAAATAAGAGTCGCACCCCGTAATGCATTGGACCTTCCACTGCCGGAGGCGCTCTATAAATAACTTCGACA
Source organism: Saprospiraceae bacterium (assembly GCA_050298535.1). Lineage (GTDB taxonomy): Bacteria > Bacteroidota > Bacteroidia > Chitinophagales > Saprospiraceae > JABDMH01. The sequence continues at coordinate 107,689 of JBNKUI010000010.1, read as the reverse complement.
TTGTCAAATCGTGTCTCATCTGCACTTAGTATACCTTTGGCTACTGAGGCAATATATCCTGTATCGAAGGGTTCAGAAAAAGCCCAGTATACGGTCCGATTATCGGAAAAATCAGGGTCCAGAGCAATGTCCATCAAGCCACCATCCTGACGATAGTAAACTGGTGGTACTCCCAGTATAGTATCTCCGACTTCTCCCTGTAGACTTACGACTCGAATAGTCCCAGTCTTTTCCGAAATCAACATGCGGGTATCCGGTAAGAAGGTGATACCCCATGGATGACTTAGATTTTCGGCTACAATTTCTACCTGGACCGGAGTTTGCGTGGAGACAGCCTTTACCCGCGTCTGGTTTTCAAAAGCAGGTTGCTGGTCTGGAGCTTCTTTGGGGAGACTTTCTACAGATCCATCATCAATTGTTTCCACCATGCCTTCCGAAGCCGTATCCTCACTCACTTGTGATTTACAACCAGGCGTGATGACAGAAATACTAATAATAAAACAATAAATGACAGCGAAGAATGGCGGCAGTTTATGTACTTCTTTCATGAGAGGACCGGGAATTTGGAACCGTTCTTCCAAATTAAAAATATAGAAGCACTATCTGGAATTTTTTGATTATTAACTAATCGTGTTATAGAAAACCTGCTCAGTCAGTGAGCTCCAGGGCTTATTCAAAGCCTTAAACGCCTTGAAGGATTCATACACTTTTGCGGCTTTGGGATCATTAGCCATTACATCTTCCAGTAGTTCTTTTGTTGTTTCCCGGAGTTTGTCCAGTACTTCATCCGGGAATACTCGAATTTCCAGGTCAGGTTCCTGATAAAGCTTCTGAAGGTATTCACTATTCTTGGCCTCCATTTCTGACATAATATATTGATTGAGGCGAAAACTAGCGGATTCCAGAATGACCTGGAGATCAAGTGGGAGTTCTTCAAAAAGATGCTTGTTTACCAGAAGCTCCAAAGCTGTACCCGCCTCATGCCATCCTGGCGAATAATAGTACTTGGCTATCTTATGAAAACCCATGATATAATCATGAAAGGGACCTATCCATTCAGTAGCATCGATGACTCCGCGCTCCAGATTTGTATAGATCTCACTCCCGGCACTCAAAATTGCCGATCCTCCAGCTCGTTCAAATACTCTTCCTCCAAGGCCAGGGATGCGCATCTTCAGTCCCTTCAGGTCGTCGACCGAATCGATAGGCTTGTTGAACCACCCACCCATCTGTGGTGTCGTGTTTCCGGCTACGAAAGGGATTAAATCAAAGGGTTCGTAAAGTTCACGCCAAAGAGCCATCCCACCACCACTCTGTATCCATGCATTGATTTGCGTAGCATTCATACCAAAGGGAACCGAAGAGAAGAATTGAGCAGCCGGTACTTTCCCTGCCCAATAGTAAGCTGATCCATGACCCAGCTGGGCCGTACCAGTACTGACCGCATCAAAGGTCTCCAAGGGAGGAATCAATTCACCACCACCAAATACTCGTATTTGCATTCGATCGCCAGACATCTCAGAAACCCACTGGGCAAAAAGGTTACAGCCCTCACCAATGACCGGAAAATTGGGTGGCCAGGTGGTCACCATATTCCACTTGTATCGTCGGTCGGGATCGAAAGAAGTAGTTGCCTCTTCTTTTACAGCACGGGTACTGCATCCAGCTAGCAGGGAGGCTCCAGCGATTCCAGCTGCGCCCTGACGTAGAAATCGTTTCCGTGATATCTTTTTCATGTTCGTTGATGCAGTTCCTATGACATTACCTCTACAATGTACTTATTCTTTTTTCCATTTTCGATTAACAGGTATCGATCCTGCATCAAATCAGATTCGCTCAACTTGTGATCAAAGGATTCAATCTTGGTCTTATTTACGCTGATCGCATTGCCTTTTACAGCTCTTCGTGCATCCCCCTTGGACTGGGTGATGGAAGAATGCTCAGCCAGCAGATCTAAAATCTCAACTCCATCCGATATCACGGCCGCATTAATCCGAGTGGTCGGAAGTTCTTCTGCTAATGCCTCCCAGGTTGAGGCCTTAAGCGAGCGTAAAAACTCTAAATTGGCTTTCTTGTTAAACATGAGTTCTGATACATGCATGACCGACTCATAGCTGTCATCACCGTGGATTCTTCGGGTCAGCTCCTCTGCCAGCAGTTTTTTTAAGGACTGAGGTTGTTCTGCATATTCAGTTTCCAGTGACTCGATCGTCGACTGGTCCTTCAGGGAGAAATATCGAAAATACTTAGGCAGATCTGCATCATCCGCATTAATCCAAAACTGGTAAAATTTATAGGGAGAAGTGAGTTTCGGATCCAGCCAGATGTTGCCTTCAGCTGACTTTCCAAATTTTGAACCATCTGATTTAGTCAGAAGTGGTGTCGTAATCGCATGCGCTTTTTTACCCAAATTTCTACGGATGAACTCTGTGCCGGAAGTAATGTTACCCCATTGGTCAGATCCTCCCATCTGCAGAATGCAATCATATTTTTCATAAAGGCACTGAAAATCATAGGCCTGTAAAAGCTGGTAACTGAATTCTGTAAAAGATAGGCCCTTTTCCAATCGTGTCTTTACACTGTCCTTTGCCAGCATGTAACTCACATTGATGGACTTTCCGACATCGCGTAGAAAATCAAGGACACTCATATCCTTATAAAAGTCCAGATTATTCACCATCCGTGCGGCTTCTGGTCCTTCGTCAAAATTTAGCAATCGCTTGAATTGCTGGATTTGATGCTCCAGGTTTTCGTCTAACTTTTCATAAGACTGCAGTACACGCTCCTGATCCTTTCCTGACGGATCTCCCACTCGTCCTGTGGCGCCTCCCATCAATACAATGGGCTTGTGTCCAGCCTGCTGAAAAAACTGTAAGATCATGATCTGGACATAATTGCCTATTGTCAAAGATGGGGCCGTGGGATCAAAGCCAATATAGCCACATGTAGCTCCGGTAGACAATGCTTCCTCGACACCTTCTGTCATGTTGTGGAGCATTCCTCTCCACTTGAGTTCTTCAATAAATCCCATTGAGTACGTCTTAATACTTGATCAATTATTTCTATACTAGTATCTGTTTTTCGGCCGGATTAGCCATAGACTTCATTCCTGGCAGCCTTGAGTGTGTTTTTGAGAAGTGAGGTGACGGTCATGGGGCCTACGCCTCCGGGGACGGGCGTAATATGGCTACACTTTTCAGCTACCTCATCAAAATCCACATCACCCACCAATCGATAACCTCGCTTTCTGGAAGGATCTTCCACCCGGTTGATTCCTACGTCAATAACGACCGCACCTTCTTTCACCATGTCTCCCTTCACAAACTCAGGAATTCCAATGGCAGCAATGATGATGTCTGCTCTAAGCAATTCTTCGCGAATATCTCGGGTACGGCTATGCGTTAGTGTCACCGTACAATTACCAGGATATGCCTTTCTGGACAAAAGAATACTCATGGGTGTACCCACAATATTGGATCTACCTAGCACTACACAATGCTTACCAGAAGTTTCTATCTTATATCTTTTTAACATTTGTAGAATGCCATAAGGTGTAGCAGGTAGATAACAATCCACACCCTGGGTCATGCGTCCCACATTGATGGGGTGGAAACCATCCACATCTTTGCGGTGGTCAATGGCAAGCGTCACCTTATGCTCATCAATGTGATCGGGAAGAGGAAGCTGCACGATGAAGCCGTCTATGTCAGGATTCTTATTTAAGTCCTTGACAATTTCCAGTAGCTCTTCTTCCGTAATACTATCGTCTTTTTTGATTAGAGTGGATTCAAATCCACACTGGTTGCAGGAGTTTACCTTGCTTCTTACATAAGACTGGCTGGCAGGATCATCACCTACCAGGACTGCCGCGAGATGGGGTACTTTTCCATCATTATCCTTGATTTGAGCCACTTCAGCTGCAATCTCTTCCTTAATCTGCTTTGCAAGTTCTTTTCCGTCTATTATTGTCATCTCAGAACGATTGATGTCTTTGTTTTAGCAAAAATAGTAATCCCGGCGGGTCTTCGATGATACTATCCCAATCTTCTCAAAACAATGTTTTGACTCTGTACGATGATACAAGATCTTCACTACCTTGGCAGGCACCTATTTTTAGAAAATCACGACGATGCTAGAAATTACATTCCGTACCAGTGAAACAGGGCATGACATACTTCTTGCTTATCTGCACACGCTTTCCTTTGAAGCTTTTGAGGAAAAGGAAAAAGGGTTCATAATGACGGGAATCCAGGAGGAAGATTGGAATACAGCTCTGCAAGATCAAATTGAATCCCTGAAGTCTGTAATCTCTTTTGAATATGAAGCAATATTCAAACCTGATCAAAATTGGAATGCGATATGGGAAGCATCTTTTAGAGAAATAAAAGTCGATGATTTTTGTGTAATTCGGGCACCCTTTCACATGCCCACCGGGTCCTTCACGCATTCGATTGAAATCGAGCCTAAGATGGCTTTTGGGACAGGACATCATGAGACCACCCGGTTGATGATTCGAGCCATGTCACACCTGGATCTGGGAGAAAAATCGATATTAGATTTCGGTTCAGGTAGTGGCATCCTGGCAATACTGGCAGCAAAGATGGGAGCTTCGAGCGTGGTCGCCATTGAAAAGGATCCAGTAGCTATGATCAATCTCAAGGAAAATGTGCAACGCAATGACACCTCTGAAGTTGAAAGCATTTTAGATGATTGTCTTCGGATTGCTGACCTGGATCCTGTGGATGTACTATTGGCAAACATTACTCGAAATGTGATTCTGGATCATCTGGTTGATATGGTGTCAATGATTCATGCGACTGGCCATTTGATTATCTCCGGGATCTTGAGATCAGATAGTTCATTGATGGTAGATCAGGTAGAGAAAACAGGTGCTCGATTGATAAGACAAAACACTGAAAATGAATGGGTGTCCCTGACCTTTCAGATAAAATGACGTTTTAATGTTTCATATACTAGAGCGGTCGGTAGTCCAATCACATTATTGTAAGATCCCTGGATTGAATGGACCCGGCAGTGACCGATCCACTCCTGAATACCATACGATCCAGCTTTGTCCCAGGGACGAAATGTATCCACGTAATAACTAATTTCCTCCTCGGAAAGGGGATAGAACTGGACCTGCGTCGCACTGAGCAATGTCTTGCTGGTACTGCCCCTGGATAGACATACTCCGGAGTATACGGTGTGGGGCTCTCCTGATAATTCGCTGAGTGTTCTTATCGCTTCATCTCTATCTAAAGGCTTTCCCAAAATCTGATTTCTGTAGACAACTATACTATCTGCAGTCAGCACAATCTCTCCATCGCGAGCATAGCTGACTGACGCCTTCATTTTTAACCTGGCTAAATAGGGAGCTACCTCAGACGGAATAAAATCATCTGGATATATCTCCTCAACTGGCACGGCTTGTTGTCGAACATGATTAAACCCAGCGGCTTGGAGTAACTGTTTCCGTCGTGGTGATCCGCTTGCTAAAAAAATCGCTAAATCCAATACCTGCATCTGCTATATGTTCCAAAAGGTGATGTATAATAGTCCCTGCATGATATAAAATTTCAACCAGGTGCTTAGTCGACCAAAATCCGACTTGGATGAAGCTTTCACGAGATAAAACATAATGAAGAGACTAGAGACCATGAGGGCTACAAAATAGACTTTACCCTGCGTAATGAGATGCTGCCACCAAAGTGAGCTAAAAACGACAATGCTGCCCATGATGACCAGGGAGATCAAAATCATAAATGATTTTACTGTGTGTTCTTGTGCAGTAGTGGCAAATGTCCTCATACCGGCCATAATATCTCCATCCCGATCTTCCATATCTTTGACGATCTCGCGCAGGAGCGTCGTCAGAAATGCAAAAGCAGCAAAAATCAAGGTGAGGTACCAGACAAAGTAATAGGATCCTCTATCCAGTAGATATAGTTCATTCAACGCTTCTTGCGCAAAAAGAGGCATGATCAGAATAACCAGGCTGCAAAGTAAAGACACGATCAGATTGCCCAGTATAAAGGTTCTCTTGAGCCAGTAGTTGTAAGCTACCAGCATCAGCACAGGAGATAATAACATAAAATATAAAGTGATCCTGTTTGCGCCATGGGCTAGATCAATAGCCAGAATGACAGCTAACATTGTAAATAATATGTAGAATATCCATCCCAAGCGTTCACTGATTGTCTGCCCTATCACATTTCTGGACTTTTGATTGATCTGATCGATCTTTACGTCCACCAGATCATTCATGATGTTTCCTCCTGCTGTGATGCAGAGCGTACAACATACCAGAGTAAGCAGCACCTCATTGTTAATGGGATTGATCAGACCAAAGCGATAAAGAGTAGCTGTGAAGAGATAGTGATTAAATAACCATTGAGTAAAAGCTACAATCAGCAGATTAGGAAGCCGGATTAACTTTGCCAGTGCAACTAAATATGAGGACGACATGGGAGTAAAATAAGAAATACTGCCTGGCTTTTTTCAGGATTGTAGCAGGTTCGATCTTAGGAAAACCTAGTACGGATATCCGGGCCATTCACCCTTTAGCTTCAACACTTTTTCGATGACATCTCTTACACATCCTGCACCACCGTTCTTGTGCGAAATGTAGAGAGAGAGGTCTCTCACTTCATCCACTGCGTCTGCCGGGCAGCAGGGGAGAGCTACAATTTGCATAGCTTTCAGGTCAGGTATATCATCTCCCATATATAATACCCCCTCCAACTCAATGTCTTTCTTTCGACAGATGTCTAACAGTTGTTTCTCCTTGTCATCCACTCCTGTGAATATATCTGAGACACCCAGATACCCCAGCCGACTATGGATGCCAGGTGTTTTACCTCCACTGATTATCAATACATGGTAGCCGTTTGCAATGGCTGTTCGAATCGCAAATCCATCGCGAATACTGATGGATCGAATAAGGGTGCCATCAGGCATCAACTGTGCCATGCCATTGGTAAGTACACCATCGATATCAAATACAAAAGTATGAATGGTCCTAAAACGCTCTAGATAGTTCACTGTATCAGTATCTATCGATTATTGTCGCGCCACTCATACACCCACTTAGCCTGAATTTGCTCCAAATGGCCTTCTGAACTATCTTCTCCTTTACCTTCAAAACTGGGGATTTCCAGGATCCATTCCAGAAGGTCTGTAAATCGAATTCGATAAATCTTGCTTTCATCAAATTCATCCCCAAATCGCTCATACAACTGTATGGCAATATCCTCATGATCATTCCAATTTATAGGAAGGTCGTCAAAGTCTTCAAATCCCATTGATGAAAATCGATTTTATTTTGTGATCATTATTATTGGCACATTAGTGCTCATGTCCTATAATTCTGCTTTGATCAGGAATCGTGATCTCAACGTCTGCATTATCTTCTAGAATGATACACTGGCAGCCCAGCCTTGACTCAAGCCGGGGATTAATCGCCCGATCAATGAAATCTTCTTCCTTGTCAGAAATTTCTTCCAGATAATCTTCTCCATCCTCCACATAGACATGGCAGGTGCTGCAGGCACATACTCCTCCACAGTTGTGATTTAGATGGACATCGTTATCCTCGGCCACATCTAATATAGACTCGCCGACCTCAACATTTTCCACCACAACGGTAGAAATATTCTTATCCTCAAAATTAAATTTTACTCTTGCCATTAAATCGTATTGTAGTGCCTGCTCTGTCTTGAAGGGCACAAAAGTAGCTTGATTCCTGTTTTTAAACAACACAATTTTTTATAAGTTCACCTGATACAGATAGTGAATTTTTGCATATGTTCATGCTATGATTGTCTGATATTTGACCACATGGCTGCTTATCAGATAAAAAACACTTAAATTAATCATACAAGTTTTAGTTCAATTTTGGAGAATATCACAGAAGGAGCATCACATCGACCTTACAAATTCAAAGAACTAAAGGTCTATGCATCAACAGAATGGCTGGCTGATAACAAGAAAAAGTATCGCCAGGTATTTGATCGATATGAAGTGTCCTATATATATGCTGAGCTTTCCTTTCACAACAAACTGTTCGATGAAGAGGATTGGGATATCAATATCCAATTGAGGTGTTTTTCGGTGGATAAAGGCAAACGAAAGCAGCTTTGTGAGCTTACACTTAATAAGAAGGTCAGCAAATACGATCATACCGTGTATCTCCGCGAGGGATGGGGTAATAAAAATGAGGGAACATTCTGGAAAAAAGGCACATACTATTGGGAGTCATGGATAGATGATCGCAAGGAGGCCACTAAATACTTCTACATTGAGGATGCAGGTTCACCATTTACGGTAGAGAACAATCCGTATCTGGAAATGAAATCGCTTCGGCTCTATGAAGGTCCATTTGATGATATACCTGAGGAGGAACGCAATTACTATAAGCAGTTCAGTTCTGAAGAGACACGCTATGTTTACGGCGAATTCGTTTTTAAGAATCTGAATGAGACTCACAAGTGGCAATGTGAGCTCTTTGCCAAATTTTATAATGGTGCAAGAGAGCTTAAAGGCCAGGTAGTCAGATTGCAAAACATTAAACAGGACGAGGACTACATCACTATCACTGCCGGTTGGGGCAGCAATGTGCGGAGCTCATGGCGCCCGGGGAGTTATTCACTTGAATTGGTATTTATGGATCATCTGATTGCAGTGATTCCATTTGAAGTGGCAGAGGAAAACGAAATTGGAATACCTGCTGTAATCCTTCCTCACAAAAGGAAACCCATAGTACTGGCACCTGATGAGGACCTTTCTGAGACATTTGAAGATGTGCTGGAGCAGCTAGATGCATTGGTCGGATTGCAGGAAATAAAGCTACGTGTTCGTGACCACGCTCAGTATATACAGTTTCTACAATTGCGTAGAGAAAGGGGATTCGAAGAATCAGAAGATATCAACATTCACTCTGTTTTTATCGGTAACCCTGGCACTGGAAAGACTACAGTAGCAGGTATGATGGGCCGAATTTATAAGAAGATGGGCTTGCTAAGCTCAGGGCATGTGCATGAAGTCGACCGGGTGGATCTTGTGGGCGAATATATTGGTCAAACTGCACCCAAGGTCAAGGAAGCAATCGAGAAGGCACGTGGAGGTGTCCTTTTTATTGATGAAGCATATGCCCTCGCCCGTACAAATGATGACACCAAAGACTTTGGTCGGGAAGTAATAGAGATCCTGATGAAAGAGATGTCAAATGGTGAAGGTGATCTGGCAATAATTGCAGCTGGATATCCCAAGGAAATGCATCATTTTCTGAATTCAAATCCGGGACTGAAATCCCGATTTAAATTGATTTATGATTTTCAGGACTTTATGCCTCAGGAGCTTTCAGAAATAGCTCAATATGCTTGTGAAAGAAAAGGTATAAAACTCACAAATGCGGCCAAAAAGAAAATAGATCAATTGATCACAGAGGCTTTTCGCCGACGTGATCGTAGTTTTGGAAACGCACGATTTGTTTTCGACCTGATTGAGAAAGCCAAGATTAATCTGGGACTGCGTATCATGAAGAAGAAGGATATGGATGATCTCTCATTAGATAAACTGAAAACGGTCACCGCACTTGACATCGAAAAAATTGATCTCAATCCTATCAAGTTTCATCCTAAGATACCGATTGACAAGAAACTGTTGGAAACTAGCCTTGCCGAATTGGATCATTTGATAGGAATGAATCCTATTAAAAAAGAAATATGTGAACTGGTAGATTTGGTGACCTATTACCGATCTGTGGGCAAGAGTGTTTTGAATACTTTCAATCTTCACACAGTTTTTATTGGTAATCCTGGCACAGGTAAAACCACGGTAGCTCGCATTCTTACCAAGATCTACAAGGCGCTGGGCATACTGGAAAGGGGGCATATGATTGAAACGGACCGCCAGGGGTTGGTCGCAGGCTTCGTAGGTCAGACTGCCTTGAAGACCACCGAAAGAATCAATGAAGCGATGGGAGGTGTGCTTTTTATTGATGAGGCCTATGCTCTGACCAGCGGAAACCATGGAAATTCTGCGGATTATGGTAATGAGGTAGTACAGACTATCTTAAAACGAATGGAAGATCATCGGGGTGCCTTCTTTGTCTTTGTAGCTGGCTATCCTGATAACATGGAATCATTCCTGAAGACAAACCCAGGACTGAGATCAAGGTTTGACAAGGTGTTACGATTTGATGATTATTCAGTAGCAGAGTTATATCAAATAGCAGAGAAAATGCTGGAGGAAAATGGATATAAGTTGAATATCGACGCACAGCAGCATCTTAAGCATTATCTGACATTTCTATATCAATATCGAGATCGCTATTTTGGCAATGCCCGGGCGATTCGCACGATCGTTGATCAAGCTGTTAAAAATCAAAATTTAAGATTGGCCAACCTTCATAAAGATCAAAGGGCTAATATTAATCTGATCACACTGGAAGACATACAGGAGTTCGAAACGTCTACTGATCAATTTGTATTTAATAAAAATAGAATTGGATTTCGGAGTTCTGATCGGTAGGTTTGATGATTCAGAAGAATCCTTGCCTCCACGGCTTTAGCCAGGTAGAAACCAGGTTAATATTTTGTTTGTGAAGGATGGACGGATTAAATAATAAGATGCCCATATCATAGGTATCTAGCGAAGCCCGAATTTGCGGCCAGGTGACGATCTCTCTCCACGCTAACATCATATCATCTGACCAATAAATATCATGCAGTACAATTATAGATTTATCATGTGTATAAGGTAATATCTGTTGTATATACCTCATCAAAGCGGATCCCTTATGATCTCCATCAATAAATACATAGTCCACTTTCACAAATGATGTTAGGACCCTGCTTAGATGATCATCAAATAATCCGGGTAGTAGTTCAACGTTTTTCCCTGCCTGGTTTTTGGCAAACATTTCCTGAGCAAATTTATGTATGCATCGCCTTCCTTCTATAGAAACCAGGTGTGCATTGGGTGCAGCTAAATGGTGGTATAAGGTGCTGATGCCAAGTGAGGTACCCAACTCTAGAATCGTAGTTGGCTGCAGCCATTTGATTAATCTAAAGTAGAGGGCGCATTGCCTCGGTGTAGAAAGTGATCGGGCTGCTAATTGACGTATTGTAATCTCATCATTATCTTTCAGCCTGCTTCCAGCCCCCATGGGTTCCATCGTTATTTTTCGCTGATCTTCTAGAAGCTTTGATCGCTCGTTTTCCGCTGCTTGAATTTTAGTAAGATCATCCTTGCCTAGAGGCGCCATGAGACCTTCTATTAGGTTTGAAATATAGGGAGAGTGGATATCATATTTTGTTTGGGCCTTCAAGTAAAAAGTCCAGATCCTTTTCATGTTCTGTAAGACATCCACATTCACTTGTATTAAACCTTTACTAAAAGTGCTTTTGCAAGTAATATTACTGAAAGGCGAGCAGTTAGAGTGAGGAATTCCAGGAATATAGCTTCCCCCACCATTATTCCTCCAAACAGAAAGCGAATGAAACGATTAGTTTTGATGCTACTTGTTGCAGTAGCACTTCCAGTTGTCGGCAAAGCTCAGGCATATTTTACGGCAGCTGGTCTAAGGATGGGAAGTGATTTTGGAGTAACTGTCCAGCAACGTATTATCACACGATTTACCTTACAGGGTATTGTATCCAGTAGTGCGGTGACTAACCAAACAACCGGAACTTTGTTGGCCCAAATGCATAAGCCGCTGATATCAAAGCGATTTAATTTCTATCTCGGTGGTGGAGTACATAATCGGTGGCAACAAACTGCCGAAGGTACAGACTTTCAGTACCGTGGATTTACAGCCATCGCAGGTGCCGAGATGACCCTGGGAAGATTTAATTTATCATGGGATTTTAAGCCAGTGTACCATCTGAATAGTTCAGATAAGGCTTTTGAAACAGAAACAGCCATCAGCCTTCGATATGTCTTCATTAAAAAATTAAAAGGCAAAGGAAATAATGGTATTTTCAAAACCAGTGACCCAGAAAAAATAAGGGCAAAAAAAGATCGTAAGAAAACTAAAAGAAAGAAAAAACGTCTGAAGGCTCGCGAAAAGAAAAAAGCTATGAGGTCAAGAAATTAGCTAACTTTTCTATCCTCAATTTTCAGATAATGTTCAATCTCTTTTTCAATATAATGTAATGTCTTTTTATCAAGACCGGAAAGTAACAAATGTCGAGTACCTTTTTTTGTCAGGACATATAGCGATAAGCCAGAGTCATTACTAAGCGTCTTTTTCTCACTTTTTGTTCTCGAAACATACAATTGCTCAATTTCACTTGTCGATACTTCTATATTTCCTCTTCGAAACCACGGAAAGGGTTTTGTGACTACTTTCAGTGAATGACTTGTGACCTCAACAATACTCTCATTGAATATCGTACCCAGAACATTCCAAAGCATGGACAGTCCGGCTAGAAGATGAATACTAATGAAGAGTAGGAAGTGAATCTGACCCGAAGATATAATGATATACAAGAAGGGTAGGAGTGCCGCATTCCAAAGTATGGTGAAGAGAAATATAAACCCAAAACCTCCTTTGTTTTTATTAGAATAATGCCGAAGCTTTATCTCCAGCAGAGACTGTAGTCTCAATACTTCTAGACCTGTAGGCTGTGTATCTGTTGGTAGACCAAAGGGATCCCAGTAACCATCTTCCTCAAAAGAGAATACATGATTACAGTGGCTGCATTTAGCCATGCCTTTTTCCATATTTACATCAGAGGAACTTAGAAATGAATGGCAGACGGGGCAATCCAATAGGGTAGGCTCTTTTTCCTTCACCTCACTTGCCTTCTTATATTGTTCCTGCGATTGTTTAGCCATCTCCCTTTTGATTTCTGGTCACTTCGCCCTGAACCGGGCGATCCACTATGCCCAAGTATGTCTCAATTTCCTGTTCGAGATATAACTGTGTATCCCGGTCGAGACCTTTTACTAATTCGACCACCTTGTTATTCTTGAGGATAGCTGATAAGGCATAAGCCTGCACCCCTTTACTTTTCTTGTTACTAAAGCGTTCCGTATATCGACTTACGTACAGCTGGGCTATGTTTTCTACAGGTATATCCTGACTCTTATTGAATACAGGGATCGGACCATGTCGAATTGTAATCCCTGATTTGGTCACACCAATCTTTGTTTTGTTTACCAACATGGCAAACAGGTAAACAATAAGAGCGAGACCTGTCATCAGATGCCCTCCAAAAAATAGAATAAAGAAAAAGTCACCTGACAACGCGAGAAAGATGACCAAGGGAATCAGAAGTAGGTTCCAAAAGAAAGATCCGGAAATAATCGTAGCTATCGATCGCTTGGGAGCAGCGTGATACCAATCAACATCAATGTCAAGCGACGAACTCAATTTTAGTACATCGATACCTTTGGGCATCACAATTTCGGGTCGTCGTAGAGGATCCTTTCCTATCTCATTTTGAAGCGAGAAGTGATGTCCACAGTTTGGACAGTCAGCTTCACCAGTCCTCATATTTATATGGTCACTATCCACAAAATGCTTACATCGAGGACAGTCCAGCAAGACAGGCTCGGAAGTTCTGTATTTGACTTGTACGTCTGGTGTACCTGAGATATTGGAGAGAGAAGTCACTATATGAAATTGATCATTCCAAAATAACAAAATCTCCCTTGTAGAAGTATACCTATAACGGAGGTCACTCAACCACCTCTCCAAGTTATTTTCAATAGATCACCGCTGGGGTTTGCCAGTACATAAGCTTTGGATAACAAAATGATTGAACATCAATAATGTTTTTCCTGTTAGTTATGTTAACTTTGAGAGTCGATTACAAATCAGAAAAAAACATATATAATGAAGCTTATACAGGCTACTTTAATTCTCATAATCAGTGTATTCATTTTTGGATGTAAGAGCGACTCCTCTTCTACGAATGTTAGTGAGACAGGAGTGGTTGAGTCTGATACACCAAAAAAGTATGCGATTACGCCATTTACAAGATCGCAACAGTATCCAGATGCCAGTATTGGAGATATGCAGTATACAGATGGTCGATTTTCTTTCGGTGTTTCCGGTGACGACTATAAACTTGGAGAGCAAACACCTGATGCGGATCAAAAAATGTGTGCAAATTCTGGCAACGGGCAGCATATACATTTGATTGTAGATACTCAGCCGTATGCGGCCAAATACGAGGCGTCATTTGAGCACGAAGTGGAAGATGGCGAGCATAACATACTGGCTTTCCTTTCACGAAGTTATCACGAGAGTATCAAGACCGAGAAAGCAAGAGTTGCTAAAAAAGTTAACGTGCAGGGAGGTACCATCACCAGTGAGGAAGACTTAACTGATCCCATCCTGTTCTACAGTCGACCCAAGGGTACTTATGTTGGGGATGACACGAAAAAGATTATGCTGGATTTCTATCCAGTGAACGCTGAAATCGGTGACGACTATAAAATCAAACTTCAGGTGAACGGAGAAGTCACCATGTTGGATAAGTGGCAACCCTATTACATAGAGGGACTTCCTATGGGACAAAACACGATTGGGATAGCACTCGTCTATCCAGATGGAACACAGGTACCTGGATCCCAAACCGCCATGCTAAATAGAATTACCCTGCGTGAAGATCCACTTCCTGAGAACTAAGTAGTAGGTCTTTAATACGGTACAAACGGGGTCATCTCAAATATGAAGCTCCATTGACATCCACAATAGTTCCTGTTGAAAATCTGCTCTTGGGATCTGCAAGGAACAGGGTTGCATGAGCAACCTCTTCCGGTAGTGCGACTCTCTCCAAAGGACTTTGAGATTTGATGCCAGGACCTAGCGGACCCTCTAGTATGTCACGTGTCATATCCGTTTCGACAAAACAGGGAGCAACTACACCTACATATATATTATAGGGTGCAAGCTTGATGGCCAATGACTGCGAAAGCGCGTTTAAGCCCGCTTTGCTCGCTCCATAGGCAGGTTGATCTGGTTCTCCCCGAAAAGCCCCACGCGAAGAGATATTTACAATATTTCCACCGCCCTGTGACATCATAATTCGGGCACACAAGTACATTAAACGTGCGGGTGCCATCAGATTTACATCCAGAGTTTCTTTGAAAATTCGATCCCAGTTCAGGTAATCAGTAGTATCTATAGGATGCTTTTCGTGAATTCCGGCATTATTGACCAGAATGTCAATTCTGCCCAGAGACTGTATCACTTGGTCAATCACATCTTTGCATCCTTCCACTGTAGCAATGTCCCCTTTAAAAACCTGATGAAGATGACCCGGAAGTGCACTCTGTGCATCGCGGGCTGCATGATCATTATCACGATAGTTAATGGCTATAATAGCTCCTTCCTCAGCAAATGCTTCACTGATCGCTCGACCTATGCCCCGTGACCCGCCAGTCACCAGTACTACCTTATTTTCAAATCGAATATCCATTTGTCCTTTTGCTAAATTTTTTCCTAAAAGTAATTTATCTCGCGATTTATTGAGGCTCCCTGTTTTTGGGTTTTAAAGTTTATTTTAGGGACTTTTTTGAAGAAACAAACTAACCTAATGATTTACGATAAACTAGGAAAAACAGGACTGGAAGTAAGTAAGATTTGTCTCGGCACCATGACATTTGGACAGCAGAACTCGGAGTCGGAAGCACACGAACAACTGGATTATGCGCTGACTCAGGGCATCAATTTCATAGATACTGCCGAATTGTATGCAGTTCCACCCAATGCCAATACACAGGGCCTAACCGAAAAGTACATCGGTACATGGCTTAAGAAGAGGGGCAAACGTGATGACCTAATCATTGCCAGCAAGGTAACTGGTCCGCAGCCAGCTTTCACCTGGATCCGGAATGAAAAGAATCTATCTTTCTCAAAGGATCAAATCAATGCCGCTGTTGACCTGAATCTAAAGAGACTACAGACAGATTACCTAGATCTTTATCAATTGCATTGGCCAGAAAGGAAGACCAATTTCTTTGGAAAGTTGGGTTATGCGCATGACAAGAATGACATGTGGAAGGACAATTTCGAAGAAGTACTTGGTACGTTACAAGATCTGGTAAAGGCTGGAAAAATTCGACACATTGGACTCAGCAATGAGACACCCTGGGCGGTGCATCGATGCCTTCATCTGGCTGCTACAAAAGATCTTCCAAGAATAGCCAGTGTCCAAAATCCTTATAGTCTGCTCAATCGGAGCTATGAGGTAGGCCTGGCGGAAATGTCCATCCGTGAGGAAGTTGCTTGCTTACCTTATTCGCCACTGGCCTTTGGACTTTTGTCGGGAAAATATCATAAAAAAGAAGACAAAGCCGAAAACCGAATCAACCAGTTTAAACAAATGTCAAGATACAATGGTAAAAAGAGCTGGGAGGCGACCGGAAAATATCTTGAAATTGCTGAGAAATATGGTCATTCTCTTGCTACCATGGCACTAGCTTTCATAAACCAGCAACCCTTTGTCACGAGCAATATTGTGGGAGCAACCAATCTCGATCAGCTCAAAGAAAATATAAATTCCATTAATGTTAATCTTAGTGATGACTGCATCAAGGAAATTAATGCAGTTCATAGTGAAATCAGCAATCCAGCACCCTAGGGATCGATGGGAATGTACCTAAATAGATCAAAAAAGAAAGAGCCAGCTTGTCAATGAAGCTGGCTCTTTTTTATTTGTACTAGAATAGTTATCCTATTTTCCGTTAAAAGATACCATGATAAATACTACGATTGCCAGGACGGCCAACGAAGCAATAATATCCCAGGCATTATAACTCGCTCGATTCGAGGCCTTTTGTTCATCTGATAGTGTGGCAAAGGTCAAGCCTGCCAGTTTCTTTTCATCTGGTGCCTTATCTAGCACACTGACTACAATAGCAATCAGGACAGATGCCAGGAACATCCACGCAGCAAAGGTGAGGAAGTTGATATCACCAAAGGTGTGAAAGAAAGAACCAGGTGTAAGGCTATCTTTTACTAACTCGAAAATAATTCTAAAGGTAGCCACCACAAGTCCGGTGATGAGTGTAAACATAGCTCCTTTAGCAGTAATACGCTTACTGAATATACCCAGCAAGAATACGGCGGTAATAGGAGGGGCGATGTAGGACTGCACAGATTGCAGATATTCGTACAGGACACCACTAATATTTTGCATGACCGGTATCCACAAGATACCGAGTACTACCACTATTCCGGTGGCATACCGACCTACCTGCACTAATTTTTTCTCTGCTGTGTCAGGATATAGCTTCTTATAAATATCGACGGTAAAGAGTGTAGAGCAAGAGTTGAAAACAGAAGCCAGAGAACTCATAAGAGCAGCCAAAAGTCCGGCAGCAACCAAACCTCTCAGCCCTGACGGAAGTAGATTACTCATCAACACAGGAAATGCCTGATCGGGTGAGTCCCATTCAATCACACCTTGATTCTTCAATGCCAGGGCTACCACACCGGGTATGAGGAATAGAAATACTGGAAATAACTTCAAAAATCCACCAAAGATAGTACCGCGACGTCCTACCTGTAGGTTTTTGGCTGTCAATGCACGCTGCACAATGTACTGATCAGTACACCAGTACCAAATACCAACAATGGAGCTGGTAATCACCAGACTAGGCCACGGGAAATCAGGATCGGATGCGGGTCTCCACATGTTGAAATAATCAGGACCCACCGACTGCTTGAGTTCTGACCAACCACCCACAGCCTGGAGACCTAAGACAGTGAGCGCTCCAGCACCAATAATGAGAATGATTGCCTGAATAGCTTCTGTATATACCACAGCTCGCATTCCTCCCAGGATCGTATAGATGCCTGTAAGAATGACCGTGGAAAAAGCACCAACCCAAAAATCGATGCCAAGCAGCGTGGAAATCACAATTCCTCCCGCATAAATCGTTACTGAAACTTTCGTCAGGACATAGGCGGCTAACGAGAAAATAGAAAGAAACCAGCGCGCTGCCGGGCTATACCTTCTCTCAAGAAACTCCGGCATAGTAAATACACCACTCCGGGCATAAAATGGCAGAAACAGCCAGCCAAGCAGTAATACGATCCAGGCATGGAGCTCATAAATTAACAGTGGCATCTTATTGCTGGCTCCCGTTCCAGCCAGACCAACCACGTGCTCCGAACCTATGTTGGAGGCAAAGATCGACGCTCCGACTACAAACCATCCGATATTTCTACCGGCCAGAAAATAGTCCTCCGTACTGTCCTTTCGTTGGAGAATCACCCAAATGGCGATACCAAAAAGAACGATGAAGTATAGAGCAATGACGATCCAATCTAGGGATTCTAATCCTTTCATGTCAAATCACTTCTGGTTTAAGTTGAAGCGATGAAATTACACTTTTGAATTAATTATCCATGCCTAGAAGCAATCGATTGCACAAATAAATTTTTGGCAGAAGCCCACCAAAGCATATAATCAATCATGTTTTAGCAGTGTTAACTACATAATCGACTGAAAGGCAACTTAAAATGCAGATCTCCCTACTTAATATCAACCAGTGTTACATCGAAGAATAGCACCTGATTGGGAGGGATCACGCCATTAAAAGAACCCTGGGTACCATAAGCAAGGTAAGATGGTATGAAAAGTCTTCCTTCTCCACCACCTGACTTCAGGTATTGAACACCCTCAGTCCATCCAGGAATGACTTGATTTAATCGAAAGGTGTCAACTCGTGCTTCAGTACTTTGATCAAATACAGCACCTGATGGAAAATAACCCTTGTACTCTACTTCAACAACGTCTGTTGCTATCGGATGATCTCCCGGACCTTCTTCTGTAATGATATAATGTAAGCCCGAAGCTGATTCCTGAGCCGTCAAACCATTGGCCATGAGATAATCATTGATGATTCCTCGATCTACCTCAAGTTGTTCTTCGAAGGAAAGAAATGGATTATCATCGTCTTTATTACAGCTGATGAGAATGACAATTGTAGCAAGGAAAAATATTCCTCTTGGTGAATTAAACATATGCTTATTTTAATGAGCAGGCAAAGCTATTCTTTTCGAAGAAATCAACGACAGGAATCCTCAAGTTGATGCCTTTCAGTGTAAAAAAGCCATTTTGGACATGTAGATTTCACAAAAAATGTGTGTGTATGGACGTGATATTTTGAACTACATTTACACTTTGCTTTTATGCTTCGGTAAGAAATAGATGCCATGTTCGAAAAACTATTACCCTATGATGCTGCGCATCTGATCTTGGGTGCCTATCACAAATACTTCTATCTTTTCAAGAGGATCACAAAGAGAGCTACCATCCGCTTTGAACGTCAGGATTGGCATGGTATACAGTCGGATGCACGCGAACGCATTTCATTCTATCGTGATGCTGTTGGCGATACGACAGAGAAAGTGCTAGAGCTACTAGGTGAAAAGGCTTCTGATGATATAGTTTGGAGACAGACAAAAGAATACTTCACGCACGAAATCAAGAATTTCAACACAAGAAACATTGCTGAGACTTTCTACAACTCGGTTTTCAGGCATAGCCACAAGGGCATGAGTGCTGACCCCGACAATATGTTCGTGCATGCTACGGCTACCTATCGCGAGTTTAAATCTACAGAACCCATCTATCATGAGTTTAATATTGATGAGGACATGGAATATGTTTTTACTTCGGTCCTTCGTCGGTACAAGTTTGATGCAAAATGGGACGATCCTCAACGGGATATCATCTACCTTACCAAGGCTTTTCACTATAAGATCCAGGAGCTGAATCTCAATATTTGGGACTATCGAATACAGACTATCAAATCGATCTTCTTTAGAAATAAGGGGGCATATATAGTGGGCCGTCTAAAGTCAAGCTATTTGTCTGTTCCCTTTGTGCTACCCTTGCTCCATGAAGAAAATGGGATTTATGTGGATGCCTTGCTGATGGATGATGTGGACGTGAGTTCTATCTTTAGCTATAACCGCTCATACTTTCTGGTGGATGTGGATATTGCCAGTGAAATGGTAGACTTTCTGAAAAGCTTCCTACCCCTGAAGAGTCTGGGCGAATTATACAACTCGATTGGATTTGAGAAGCATGGAAAGACAGTATTTTACCGAGATTTTCTCCGACACCTCAATCGCTCCCACGATAAGTTTGTGATCGCTCCAGGCATCAAAGGAATGGTCATGCATGTATTTACCTTACCTTCTTATAATGTGGTCTTCAAGATTATCAAGGATCATTTTGCTCCACCCAAAATGGCCACTCAGGATGAAGTAAAAAGAAAATATGCCATTGTAAATCTCCATGACAGGGTGGGTAGAATGACAGATCCTCATGTTTTTGAAAACCTGGTATTCGATAGAAACCGGTTTTCAGAGGAGCTTATCAACGAACTAAAACATGATGCCCCTTCCAAAGTGAAGATTGATGAAAACCATGTGGAAATAAAGCATTTATATGTAGAAAAGAAGATGGTGCCACTGAATCTCTATTTGGAATCCGCCACTCCTACAGAAGCAGAAGATGTGATTTATGAATATGGGAACGCTATCAAGGAGTTGGCGGCAGTGAATATCTTTCCGGGTGATATGTTGCTGAAGAACTTCGGAGTTACCCGATTAAAGCGAGTAGTATTTTATGATTATGATGAAATAGGTTTTTTGACCGACTACAAGTTTAGGAGAATACCAGAGGCCAGGGATGATTATGAGGAAATGTCTGCAACTCCCCACTTTCATGTAGGTCCTGATGATATTTTCCCCGAGGAGTTCCCGCGATTCCTTATCGGAAACCCGAAAATGCGAGAAGTTTTCTATCGTCTGCACGGTGACTTATACGATGTCAAATTTTGGCGAGACATGCAGCAAAAACTATCTGAAGGTGAGCTGGTAGATGTGTATCCATATCGAAATGACGAGCGCTTCTGTGAGATACATAAGGAGGAGGTTTCTGTAATAGAAAATTAACAGTGGAATTGTCAAAACTCTTCTAGCTTTGCACCCTTTTACCAAAAGGGGAGACCACACATGCAGGAGATTAGAAATATTGCGATCATAGCCCACGTGGATCACGGTAAAACCACCCTGGTGGACCGGATCATCGAAGCTTGTAGAACTCTGGATGCTAGGAAGGATACGGGTGAATTGATTCTGGACAATAATGATCTCGAACGAGAGCGAGGAATTACCATTTTGTCCAAGAACGTGAGTGTGATGTATAAAGATGTAAAGATTAACATCATCGACACACCGGGTCACGCCGACTTTGGAGGTGAGGTTGAGCGAGTACTGAAGATGGCAGACGGAGTACTCCTTTTAGTGGATGCCTTTGAAGGTCCCATGCCGCAGACTAGATTCGTGCTTAGCAAGGCGATCGAGCTAGGTCTAAAACCCATTGTGGTAGTCAATAAAGTGGACAAGGAAAACTGTACTCCTGAGGAGGTACAGGGTGATGTTTTCGATCTCATGTTCAATCTGGATGCCAGTGAAGATCAACTGGATTTTGAGACCATTTTCGGATCCTCCAAGGAGGGTTGGATGAGTTACGACTGGAAGCAACGCACCGATAATATAACACCATTGCTCAATTGTATTCTGGATCAGATACCACCGGCTCCTTACCATGAGGGACATGCCCAAATGCAAATCACCTCCATGGATTTTAGCAACTTCATCGGAAAGATAGCTATCGGCCGTGTATACCGCGGAGACCTGCAGGAGGGTCAGGACTGCATGCTCCTTCAACGTGATGGTAAGCAGAAAAAATTTAGAATAAAGGAGCTCTTTGTGTTCGAAGGTCTGGGTCGGACCAAAGTGAATTCTGTACGATCCGGAGATCTTTGCGCTATCGTAGGCCTGGATCAGTTTGACATTGGAGATACTATTGCCGCTCTCGAAGTACCGGAGGCCTTGCCGCGCATTGAGGTGGACGAACCTACTATGAGTATGTTGTTCACGATTAATAATTCGCCCTTCTATGGTCAGGAAGGCAAGTTTGTAACGTCAAGGCATCTTAGAGATCGTCTGATGAAGGAGACTGAACGAAACCTCGCACTACGGGTTGAAGAGACCGATACGGAGGATAAATTTAATGTTTACGGAAGGGGAGTCCTCCATCTATCTATTCTCATTGAGACCATGCGCCGGGAAGGGTATGAAATGCAGGTAGGAAAACCCCAGGTGATTATGAAAGAAATTGATGGGCAAATGCATGAACCCATAGAACACATGGTCATTGATGTCCCTGAAGAATATGCCGGAAAGGCAATTGAACTGGTGACTCAACAGAAAGGACTCCTGGAAGTGATGGAGCCAAAGGGAGATATACAGCATCTTGAGTTTACTATACCTTCACGCGGCCTCATTGGCCTACGCAGCAGAATGCTTACTAGTACAGCAGGCCAAGCAGTGATGACCCATCGATTTAAGGAGTTTGCACCTTTTAAGGGTGAGATTAGTGGCAAATTTAATGGCTCGCTGGTATCTATGGAGCAAGGGCAAGCTCTTGCATTTGCACTGGATCGATTACAAGATCGAGGTAAATTTTTCATTGATCCGGGAGAGCAAGTTTATAAAGGTCAGGTAATAGGTGAGCATGCAAGATCTAATGATTTGGAAATCAATGTAATAAAAGGCAAAAAGTTGACCAATATGCGAGCCGCTGGATCGGATGATGCAGCCAGGATTGCACCTAAGATTGATTTCTCTCTCGAGGAAGCGATGGAGTACATTCGTGAAGATGAATATTTAGAGGTTACACCCCAGAACCTTAGAATGCGTAAAATTACTTAGCCTTCCTACTGACTACGATAGGGCGGTGAGGTAAACAAACGACCGTAATTCGGGTTACCTTTGTATCATGGCCTACGAAAGCGATATAGGGACTTGGCTTCCCATCACCCGGAAGGAGGTGGAAGCAAGAGAATGGGATGAACTTGATGTTATTCTCATATCCGGAGATGCGTATGTGGATCATCCCGCTTTCGGTACTGCTGTAATCGGACGCATCCTGGAGGATGAGGGACTTCGCGTAGCAATTGTACCACAACCGAACTGGCAGGATGATTTAAGGGATTTCAAGAAGATGGGACGACCGAGACTATTCTTCGGTATCAGTAGTGGCTGTATGGATCCCATGGTCAATCACTACACGGCTGCCAAAAGAAGGCGATCAACGGACGCATACACTCCAGGAGGACAGGCAGGTTTTCGTCCTGATTACGCCACCACCGTCTATACGAAAATTCTCAAGAAACTGTATCCAGAGGTCCCTGTCCTGATTGGAGGTATTGAAGCCTCATTACGCAGAGTCACGCATTACGACTACTGGTCAGATAAATTGATGCCCAGTATACTAAAGGATAGCGGGGCTGATATGTTGGTTTATGGTATGGGAGACCTGCCGTTGCGGGAAATCGTCCGATTATTGAAAAGAGGGGTGCCTTTTGATCGGATAAATACTGTCCCACAAACATCGTTCTTACAACCCGTAGATTGTGCTCTTCCCCGCAATAAAAATTGGGAAGATTTCCAACTCAACAGTCATGAACGATGTCTTCGCGACAAAATCAGTTTTGCCGCCAATTTCAAACATATTGAGCAAGAATCAAATAAGGTACAGGCTCGTCGACTACTGCAGAAAGTGGGAGAGGAGATGCTAGTCATTAACCCTCCCTATCCTCCGATGTCTGAGGAGCAAATAGACCGATCATTTGACTTGCCATATACCCGCATGCCACATCCCAAATACAGTAAGAGAGGTAGTATTCCCGCTTATGAGATGATCCGCTTTAGTGTCAATATGCATCGGGGATGTTTTGGAGGCTGTAGCTTCTGTACGATCTCTGCACATCAAGGTAAGTTCATTGCCAGCCGATCAGAGCAATCTATCTTGAATGAGGTTGAGAAGGTCACTACCATGCCCGACTTCAAGGGATATATATCAGATCTTGGCGGACCTTCAGCTAACATGTATAAGATGAAAGGAAAGGTCCAGTCGATATGCGATCGATGTGTAAGTCCCTCATGCATACATCCAGTCGTCTGCAGCAACCTTGACACCAGCCATCAGGCGATGACTGATCTATATCGCAAAGTAGATGAACATCCCAAAGTGAAAAAGGCTTTTGTGGGAAGTGGAATACGCTATGATTTGCTTGTGGATGACTATAATAAGCAGGCGGATGGAACTATTGATGAGTACCTGGAGCAGGTGGTGTGCAGGCACGTGAGTGGGCGTCTGAAAGTAGCACCAGAGCACACTTCTGATCAAACGCTAAAGGTGATGCGAAAGCCCTCTTTTAAGCACTTTAAAAGTTTTAAAAAGAAGTATGATGCGATCAACGAGAAGCATGGTCTTAGCCAGCCGCTAATTCCCTATTTTATATCCAGTCATCCAGGATGTAATGAAGCTGACATGGCGAATCTGGCTGCTGAAACCAAGGATTTGGGCTTTCGACTGGAGCAGGTACAGGACTTCACACCAACACCCATGACGGTTGCAACGGTCGTGTACTATTCTGGAGTTCATCCTTATACTCTTAAACCTCTATACACGGCCAAAACCAAACAAGAGAAGAAAAATCAACACTTATTCTTCTTTTGGTACAAACCGGAGAACTTCGGTAAAATCCGAAAAACCCTGGAAAACCTGGGACGTCCTGACCTGGCAGAAAAATTATTAGGAGATCGGAAACGAAAACAGAAGAAACAGGTGATTTTAGACAAGGTTTCCAGACGAAAACATAAGCGATTTAAGAAGAAAAACAAATAATATTTTTATCTTTCATAATCTGAAAACCACAATCTCGTTCTAAGGTCGTAACATTTCCTAAATAACACTGAATGGAGAAAAGTACATCTTGGCTGTCTTACAGTAAGACGATACTGCAGAAAGTAAGTTTTGATCAGAAGATATTCAGAAAAGAACTGAAGAAATCCCTTTCACATCTCACCAGAGAAGAGATCAAGAAACTTGAGCAATGGTGCGTCAGCAATTTCAATACCATCCTGTCGTACATCGCAATCACCGAAATTTCTGACTATCTGGCTATGCAACAATAGCACTCAGTTAGTACTTGCATAGGCCTTTTGGGCCTGATACTTCTTCTTATAACGTCCTATGAAGATGAGCCCTACTACGGCCGGCATGATCCATGGTATCACAGCCATATATCCCGAAAATGTAAAGAAAGTCCTTGAACCAAACGCAAAGAAGGCTGTATAGGCTGCAATAGCCGAAGTCAGCATACCGGAAAGATGTACGATGATCCAAGATTGCTCCTGTCCGATGCCGCGCACATCTCGTACAAAATCCGGAATATTGGTCATTCCCAAAAAACCAAATATAATCATGAGAATAGAGCCACCCTCTCCTCCCAGATAGAAGCCATAGGCTAACGTCAGTGCTCCACAGATAATTACCAACGCATCAAATATGAGCTTGGATTGTCTGTATCGCTCAGATACGTTTCTCTTATTCTTTAAGATCGCCATAGCATACCATAAGGGATGTGCGGTGATTAGTGTAAGGTAGCCGAGCAGTACCGCTCCTTCATATAGTCCCTGCAAGGCATTTTCTATACTTAACAAAGCCGCACTCAATACAACCCATGACATGGCATAGACGTATAATTTGCCAAATTTTCCATGTGATTTGCCTCCCTTACGTGCGAACATGGGTATCCAGAATAGTACAAGGCTAATGAATCCAAGGATGATGTGTGATTTTAATAAAAGGTTGCTGATCATGACAATTCCAGTATTATAGTTACTGACTGTAATCTATTATGATCTTCTGGTACATTCCACTATAGGTGTCGGTTGACAAGGATAACTTGCTGAATGACAAGGATTGGGGATCAATGACAAACCATGGGGATGAATGACAAACAATTTGAGTGCACATGTAAAGACCTATGTGCGGATCAGACGCTGTGCTGAAGGTGTTGTTTTACGTTCGAAATATAACTGCGAGATACAGGAATCTCCTCATCAATGTCCTGTAGAGTGAGACGGAGCCCCTGAGCGTTACCACTAACCTCCTGCACGGCATCCAGATTAACCATATACGACCTGTGGCACCTGACTATCTGAGTATCTTGCACTTGATCTTCCAGTGACCCAAGTGACAAGCGGATGATCTCTTGCTGTACATTCCCGTCTTGATACAGGTAGAGTCTGACATAGTTCTGCATCGCCTGCGCATATCGAAAGGATGATTTAGTCATCATAATCTTGCTATCCTGCCGCTTACTCGTAATCACAAATTCTACTTCGGATTCAGAGCTGTGTGAAACGATTGAAATGTCTTTCGCAAGGTTTTTATTCCGTTTTTCCAGCCTGTTTTGATTTACGAAACCGTAAAAAGCTACCGGGAAGATCCCGATAATTGCAGTGCCATAAAGCATCGCCAGAAATTCACGCCAATGGAAGTATTCCTTACCCATCAGGATGAGGCTATAGATATAATTGCCTGCTGCAATCCAGACAATCAAAATCAACATCGTCAGGATCCAGTGTTTCAATTTCCATGAGGGAGTATCCCCTCGAAAACCTAGTAAATCAGTAACAATGACATTGAAAATGACGGACATGACATATGTAACAAGGCCAAAGCCCAGGCATAGCAACCATAGATGCGGACCATCATAACCACCGATACCGAAAGGACGCACCAAATAGAGAAAGGCTGCCACAAATAGACCGATATACAAATTCTCCCGAAGGGCCTCTCGTGTGTCACCGATGCCAGGATATGACTGGTTAAACCGAGCCAGGTATTGTTTCACGATCAAAGTTTTATTCTTCCACAATGATAACAAATATGCATTTTCATTACATCTTTGAATGATTTGAGCGCCTGATGAGATGACTTCACTCCATATTTTGATGATCGTTCCCGGCTTTCCTCGGGATGAGGAAGATACGTCTTGCATACCGGCGATGCAATTGTTCATTCGACATCTTGGAGCGCTCAGTGACCATAAGATCACAGTGATTACTTTATCATATCCAAAGTATAGGTATAAATATAAGTGGCATGATCTACCGATACATGCAATGTATACTTCTCGAGCCTGGCCATTCAACAAAATCCAGTCGGGATGGCAAACCCACATCCTGGCCAGATCGATTCATAAACAGAACCCTTTTCATCTTATTCATAGTTTTTGGCTTAGTGATACCGCAATATTAGGTGCTATAATCGGTCGGCAGCTCCAGGTGCCTCATTTGACGACTCTTATGGGGCAGGATGTGAGAAAAACAAACCGATACAGGGCACTTTTTACCGTACTTCGACTCAATCTTGTTGCTCTGACAAGTTATCAAGCTCACTTTCTTCCTCATAGATGGAGGACTTCCTTACGTTCGGTCATTGGATGGGGAATTGACCCGATGAAGATTTCAAAAGATCCCCGCACCATTGACGTGCTGGGTGTTGGCTCTCTGACCCAAAACAAGGACTTTAAGACCTTTATTGAAATAATAGCGCACCTACGTATTGAATTTCCCTCGATAAAAGCAGTCGTCATTGGAGAGGGCCAAGAGAGAGCTTCTTTGCTTGAATTGATCCGGAAAAATCGATTGGAAAATCAGATCGAAATGCTGGGCCATTTGTCCAGGGCCGAAGTGATAGCGTATATGGTTCGATCACGAATATTGCTACACACTTCTCAATTTGAGGGGTATGGTTACGTGTTTGTTGAAGCATTAGCAGCCGGCTGTCATATAGTAAGCAGGCGAGTTGGACTTGCGGCAGATATAAAACATGAAAGATGGAGTGTCGCTGACAGTCAGGAGGGTCTCGCCAGTTTACTTAGTGCTAAGCTGAAGGAACAGCTAAGTCATACACCTATGGTCATAGAGCTGATGAAAAACACAGTAGCACGCTATTGTGAGCTATATCGGTCAATGGCAGAATCAGGCATGGTTGAAGATGAATCTTTATCTTGAGGACGATGTACACCGTGACTAAATCGAAACCTGAAGAGAAACCCGTAGTGCTTCTCTTTAATCCGCGATCAGCTAACTACAATCATCGGATACCTAACAGCATACTGCAGGTGGGCTCGGCGGTGACATCAAGCTGTGAGGTCATTTATGTCGATGGAAATCTGGAAGACAATCCGCATGAAAAGATAAGATCCTACCTGAGCAGTGATCATGTGATGTTTTTTGGCACCACCGTTATGCCTGGGCCACAGCTTAATCAGGCAATTCCTATTGCCAGGAAAGTGAGAAAGGAATTCCCTAATGTATATCAGATCTGGGGAGGATATTTTGCTGCAAACCAGCACAAAGTCGTGCTGGATTCCGGCTATGTGGATTTTGTCATCAACGGTCCGGGCGATCAAGCATTTCCGGCACTCATAAAGTCGCTTTGTGAAGGAACACCCTACGAATTTATCGCAAACCTGATCTATCGCAATGAGGATGGAGAGATCATCAGGACCCAGAAGGAAGCTTTGCTTGATCAGGATCAACTGCCTCCATTAGACTATCAGGGATTAAATCGATTCTACCCACTTGAGAAATATTTGGCAAAGACATTCCTGGGAGAAAGAACCCTGGCCTATCATTCGAGTATGGGATGTCCTTTTAAGTGTTCATTCTGTGCAGTGGTGCCTATCTATCAGGGACGATGGCGAGGTAAATCTGCCCATTTGATTTATCGGGATGTCCAGTTTTTTCGGGCTAATTACGATGTGGATGCAATTGAATTTCATGACAATAACTTCTTTGTATCTGAGAAGCGTGTCAAGGAGTTTGCAGAGTTGATATTGGATGATGGTATACAATGGTGGGGAGAAGGTCGGATAGACACGATCGATCAATACAAAGATGATACTTTACGACTCATGCGAGAGGCCGGATGCAAAATGATTTTCTTCGGAGCTGAAAGTGGGAATGATGAGATACTCAAACAAATGGATAAGGGAGGTAAGCAGTCCGCCGATCAAATTAAATCCTTTGCAGCAAGGATGGCCCAATTTGATATTATACCTGAATACTCCTTTGTCTTAGGTCTGCCGGGTAGGGATGAGCAAAGCGTAGTGCAGCAAATCGAGTCTGATATCGCTTTCATAAAAGAGATCAAGGAGATTAATCCAGCTACAGAAATCATCATCTATCTATACAGCCCTGTACCTACTGAAGGATCCGAATTGTATCAACGGATTCAGGAGGCGGGTTTTTCTTTCCCGACTCGATTAGAGGACTGGTTACAGCCAGCCTGGCTCAATTTTGATCTGCGTAAAAATCCACTGACTCCCTGGCTTACGTCCGATATGGTAGATAGAATACAGGGCTTTGAAACCGTACTAAACGGTTATTATCCTACCGCATCTGATGTCAAACTCACCCGATTGAAGAAGCGTGTCATACGTATGATTTCGACTCCCCGATATCGGCTTAATATCTTCCGATATCCTTATGAAATCAAGTTCCTGCAAAAGTACTGGCTGCGATATCGACAGCCTGAAATCGAAGGATTCTAGGAAGATGCTTAGACGAAAAATCAGGAACTCTGTAAAAAGACTGCTTTTTCCTGCGCTAAAAGCCTGGACACAAAGCAGATCACAAGAAGTAAATACGGCCAATTATGACGGCATATCCCTACTGGTGTATCCGTCAGTCTTCCATCCTCGGTACTATCTATCGACCGAGATCATGATCGAATTTTCAAAGCAACTTCCTTTGGAGGGGAAGGTAGTATTGGAGCTTGGCGCTGGATCCGGTATGCTTTCCTTTTCCTTGGCAAAACGAGGTGTTCAAGTTTACGCTAGTGACGTAAACCCCGAAGCAATTGAAGGACTTCATTTTAATAGTAAAAATCTGGGGTTACCTATTTCTATTGTTCGATCGGATTTGTTTGATTCCTTTGATGAAGAGACCTTTGACTACATTTTTATCAATCCACCCTTTTACCGGAAAGAACCTACAAATGATCGGGAGAAAGCCTTCTATGCAGGGGAGAACCTGGAGTATTTTAGAAGACTGGCAGATCAACTTCCATCCAGAATGAAGGCAGGGGCTCAGACATGTATGATCTTGTCGGAGGATGCAGAGATTGAGACGATCATCAACCTGCTAAATCAAGATCAATCGATTGAGGTCACTGAAATTTTCCGTACGACAAGACTTTTCGAAGAGTTCAGCGTAATTACGTTAAAAAGGATCTGAAATCTTGCTGTTCATGCAAATGTCTTGTCGATTTATTATCTTCAGGCTCTAGTGTGTGATCCTTCTTTATAAATCCATTTCTTCACGTTAAATATTCTACCATGAGACAACGTACTCTCTTGATGGCACTTCTTTGCTGTGCAATGGCCTCCGCTATAATTGCGTCACCTGTTTCTAATGCTCTTGGCTCCCCTAATATCAAATCTGTGAATGCTCTGACTTTTGGTCCAGACGGCATCCTATTTATTGGGGACTCTGAGAATGCCCAGATCTTTGCCATTGAAACGGGAGATACAGAGATGCGGAGTGAGGCAGAAGATATTGACATCAAAAACGTCGATAAAAAGATTGCCGATGCACTGGGCACCTCTGTGGACAATATCACGATTCAGGATATGGCGATTAACCCCCTCTCTAAAAAGGTATACCTGGGTGTTCATTTTGTAGATGGCACACCGGTCATCATCACTTTTGATGAGGGAAAAATGGATAAGCTCGATCTTTCGAATCTGTCATATACCACTTCAGAATTGACCTATGCAGTATCAGAAGATGCGGAAGATCGTAGAGGACGCCCCCTCCGAGGATGGTCGATTAGTGACTTAAACTACTTTGATGGCAAGGTTCTGGTAAGTGGTCTTTCGAATAAAGAATTTAGTTCTGCCCTTTATAGTATGGCATATCCATTCAAAGATGATCAGGATGTAGCGACACTAGAGATTTGGCATGCGGCCCATGGACAATTTGAAACGCACTCACCCATCAAGACCTTTACCGCTACCTATCTTAATGGTGAGCCACAAATAGTGGCCAGCTATACTTGTACACCACTTGTGGTCTTTCCGATGAATATGCTTAAGGATAATGAACATGTAATGGGTCGAACTATCGCTGAACTGGGAAATAGAAATACGCCACTTGATATAATCAGCATGGAAAGGGATGGTAAATCGTATCTTCTGATGGCAAATACCAGCCGTGCCCTTATGAAAATCAGCTATGATGCCATCGAGGCTTATTCATCCAAGCTCACAGAGAAGGTCGAGGAAAATAGCGGTACTGCAGGTGTGGAATTTATTTCCCTTCCATTGGTAAATGTCCTTCAGTTAGACAAGCTCGATGATCAACGCTTCGTCATGTTGCAGAGAAAATCCAATGGGGATTTAGATCTCTATACAGGGACGGCAAACCGATGGTTGTAAATCGCATACTGGTATATCAACTGTGCATTTCTGGACTGCTATTTTTCACCTTTCCACTCACCGGGCAAGTTGCTTCCTTTATCTTAAATGCTGAAGGCCAGAGGACTGCGGTTCTCATCAGATATGAGGAAGAGGTTGATAAAGCAGAAGTCTCAGTAAAACTAGCAGGATCTATTCATCCGATTTTCGGTAAGGTTGAAATTGATGATACCGGTTTTACATTTACTCCAATTGTGCCTTTTACCCCAGGCCTGGAATATGACGTCTACCTCAAGGATCGACATTTGGCCAGATGCCTGGTGCCGGAGAGTGTAGCAACTACATATTTGAAACACTTTTATCCGACCGCTGATACCCTACCCGAGAATCTATTGAAGATATATCTCGAATTTTCACAACCCATGGGGGAGGGCTATTCGGAAAATCATATGTTGGTGACATCCGGAAGAGATACGATTTCTCAGATTTTCTTGCCGCTGCAGCCCGAGCTTTGGGACAGTACGCATAAGCGACTTACGCTTTGGCTAGATCCGGGAAGAATAAAACGAGATCTGGGGCCCAACTCCATGTGGGGAACACCTCTCACTGAGGGTAAACGATACACAATCCATGTAAGTAGGGCGTGGAAGGATCGATTGGGTCGACCTTTAATTCGTGACTTTTCAAAAACATTTCATGTGGGCAAACCGGATCGAAATCGACCTTCGATATCTGAATGGTCCATTGCTGTACCGTCCAGTAATAGTATGGAGCCTCTCATTATAGATTTTGGACAACCGATGGATTATTCACTTTTGCAAGAATGCTTGCGAATTTTCCTATCCGAAAATGAAATTCCAGTGTCAATCGATGTTTCTCAAGGGGAATCCAGGATATATTTGCACCCTAGTGAAAAATGGCGTGCAGGTGGCTATAATTTGAAAGTAGCATCGCGTCTCGAAGATTTGGCCGGAAATAATCTTAACCGACTGTTTGACAGAGATATTATAAATGAGCAAGAAGAACCAGATGATAGGCCTTATCATATGTTGACATTTAATATACAATGACCTTAACATTTGCTCGGCTTGCTATGGCACAGGACTTGTAATTATGTGAATAGTTATTCACAAATCCGAAACTAATCCATAGATGAGGGCAAGAGATACTAAAAAGGAGCAAGCCATCTGCGACGCTTCCATCGATCTGATAAACCGAAAGGGACTGGCGGACACGTCGATGTCGCAAATAGCCAGGCAAGCAAATGTCTCCCCCGCTACTATCTATATCTACTTTAAAAACAAAGAAGATTTGCTGCGACAGCTCTATCTCAGAGTGCAGCGAGATGCCAGCAAAAGCATTTTTAATGGATATGAGGGTTTTCTCCCTTTGGATGAAAGTTTTAAGATTTTACTGCGGAAAGCGTACCAGTATTTTCTACGTAGACCGGACCATTTCGACTTTCTGGAGCAGTTTGCCAACTCTCCATTGATCGAGCGAATTAAGACCGATGAATTTGAAAACTATTTTGATCCTCTTTATAATCTCTTTGAAAGAGGACGGCAAAATAAGATGATCAAGGACCTACCCAATGAGATGCTATTATCGTTCACTTTCTATCCCATCATGCGTCTCGTGAAGTTTCATCAGGAGGGAAAACTACGCCTTGAATATGCACAGCTGGAAGCCACCCTTCGGATGGCCTGGAACAATATTAAAGTCGAACGGGAAGTAGGCCGATATAAGTAGAGGTTCCAACCTAAGCGATAGCTCCTTAATCATATGCTCTTTTCACGGTGACGTATTTTCCTGCCCAATTATTCCTCATATTTGTGGCATGAATTACCTGGCAGTAGAGAAGCTTTCAAAGAACTTTCCTGAGCATCAGCTTTTTGATGATTTGACTTTTGGTTTGGACCGTGGTGACAAGGTGGCGCTTATTGCCAATAATGGAGCCGGGAAATCCACTCTGATACGTATCCTCTCGGGTTCGGATGTGCCCGATAGTGGTACCGTCAAGTTTAAGGAAGGTATACGAGTCGGTATTCTGGAGCAGGATCCAACATTTAATCCTGCACTCACAGTCAACCAGCTGATAGATGAAGTACATGCTGAAGTCAAAGCGGCGATTCGGCATTATGAAAGCGTACTTGATAAACAATCTGCCCAGAGCACTCCTGAGGACCTGGAAGCTCTGGAAAAAGCCACAGCGAAAATGGATCTCCTTCACGCCTGGGATTATGACCGGGCACTTAAAATCTACCTGAGCAGATTTGGCATTCATGATCGTGAAGCCATCGTGGGAGACCTATCGGGCGGACAAAGAAAGCGTTTGGCATTGGCTATCACACTATCGAACAATCCCGATTTCCTGATTCTGGATGAGCCCACCAACCACCTGGATATCGAAATGATCGAATGGCTGGAGAAATACCTGGACCAGTCTAACCTCACCTTGTTTATGGTGACACACGATCGATACTTCCTGGATACGGTGTGCAATCAGATTCTGGAGCTCCACAATGGCAACTTGTACCGACACAAAGGAAACTACGCTTACTTCCTGGAGAAGAGAGCGGAACGTGAAGCTGTTTTCGACCGGGAGATAGAAAAGGCAAACTCCCTGTTGAAAAGAGAGTTGGAATGGATGCGAAGAATGCCACAGGCCAGAACCACCAAAGCTAAATCCAGGATTGATGCCTTTTATGCACTTGAAGACAAAGCCAGTAACAAGCGGATAGACCCTAAACTAACCCTTGATGTCAAAGTCACCCGGATTGGTGGTAAGATTCTGGAAATGAAACAGGTCTCCAAAAGCTATGGCGACCTCACAATTTTGAAGAAATTCACCTACACCTTCAAGAAAGGAGACCGCGTGGGTATCGTGGGTAAAAATGGAGTGGGTAAGTCCACCTTCCTGAATCTGATTACAGGATCAGAGAAACCGGATTCGGGCAAGATCAATCTGGGGGAGACGGTAGTATTTGGCTACTATACCCAAAAGGGTATTCAGGTAGCGTCAGAGAAGCGAGTGATCGACGTGGTAAAGGACATTGCGGAGTATCTCACATTGTCCAATGGTGTGAAATTATCCGCTTCTCAGTTCTTAGAGCATTTTATGTTTCCACCGGAAACACAATATAAGCCGGTCGAGAAGCTGAGTGGGGGAGAGCAAAGACGGTTATATCTATTGACGGTTCTTATCAAGAACCCCAATTTTCTCATTTTGGATGAGCCAACCAACGATCTGGACCTGCTGACTCTCAACAAGCTGGAAGCCTTTCTCATGAATTATTCTGGATGCCTAATCTTGGTCTCACATGACCGTTACTTTATGGACAAGCTGGTAGATCATCTGTTCATTTTTGAGGGAGATGGACAAATAAAAGATTACAACAGCACTTACACGGAGTACAGGTTGCAGCAGGCAGAAGCGGACGTGGAAGATAAACCAGCATCAACAAAGGTGACAACTTCTCCTGAAAAACCTACCCAAGATCAATCGGCACCGAGACGGTACACGAATAAGGAGAAAAATGAGTTTCGTAAACTGGAACGCGAAATTGAGCAACTGGAAAAGGAGGTAAAGCAGCTGGAAGGTAGTTTGAATGAGGAAGGTATACCGATGGAGAAAATCAACGAAATCTCCGAAACCATTGGAAAACATATGCAGGAAATCGAAGAGAAGACCGAGCGATGGATGGAGCTTTCTGAACTATTCGAATAATTTTTCAAAAGAGGATTAAACCTTTTGGATCATTTCTACTCTAAAGAACAAACCCATAAAATTTGAGAGAAATGGCAATTAATAAAATCATTATTTCCTGCATCACCGCTCTAATCCTACTGATGCAGACGAATGCAACCGTATTTGCACAGGAAATTCAGGGTGTGCCCGGAGACAATTTCAGCCTGGAAGGCGCACTGGATCTATTCGCATCTTCCGATTCTCCAGAAGACTTTGAAAAGAAGATCAATGAAAAGGATCAATTGATCAATAATCTGGATCTAAATGAGGATGGCGATATCGATTACATCCGAATAGAGGACTATACGGAAGGTAATCTGCATGCGATTGTACTACAGGTACCTATTAGTGAGAACGAAGTACAGGATATCGCAGTCATTGAAATTGAAAAAACAGATGCAACAACGGCAGTACTACAAATCGTGGGCGATGAAGATATATTTGGTGAAGCGATCGTAATAGAGCCCTATGAAGAACAAGATCAGTCCACGGGAGGTCCGGACTTTAGTAGTAAAGTTCGACTTGTCATAAATGTGTGGGCATGGCCTTCTGTACGTTTTATCTATCGTCCTGCCTACAGACCCTGGATTTCACCCTGGCGATGGCAACATTATCCTCGCTGGTGGAAGCCCTGGAGACCCAGACCTGTCAGTTGGTTCTATCATAGAAGAGTGATTGTAAGACCATTCC
The DNA here is from genome assembly GCA_050298535.1 of Saprospiraceae bacterium. GTDB lineage: Bacteria > Bacteroidota > Bacteroidia > Chitinophagales > Saprospiraceae > JABDMH01. The sequence continues at coordinate 71,922 of JBNKUI010000010.1, read as the reverse complement.
ACTTAGCAACTACTCATCGTGTCGCAAAAGCGCACGGAATTTATGCTCCTAAGCGAAGGATATCTACTACCGTAGTGCACCGGCACCAAAAGTCGATTACAAACTACCGTACGAAGCGAGGAATCTCCCACACTCACTCCACCAAAGTAGTCACCGGCCCCAATGGAGGAAAAGCGTCCATAACCCGATCATCTACCTCGGCAGGGGTGAAGAGGCCCAATGCCAAGGCAGGTGCTTCACACCAAAAAACTACCGTAAGAACACGAAAAGCCGATGGAACGGCGGTAAAGCATACAAAAGCTCAAACAAAGGCTGTAGCAAAAACCCGAAAAGGTACTGCTGTAAAGAAAACTGGGACCCGTAAAACCCGGGTAAAGAGACATTAAGCAAGATATTACAGTCTGTCAATTGAATAGGACGTTTCCATTAGGTTACGTCCTACTTTGATCTCTGCATGATGGTAATGGCAGATACAATCAGAAGAGCTCCACAGATAATTCGCCAGGTCAACCTCTCGTCCAGGAAAATCACTCCGATGGACAATGCGCTCACGATCTCAATATATTGGAGCAAAGATGCCTTGGATGCATCCATATGTTTTAGACCATACAGGAAGAAGTGAAATATTGCTACGCCCATTAAAAGTCCATAGATCGATATGAGAGGCCATTCCAAGGGAACCGGCCACTCATTGATGAATAAAAAGACCGGTAAGAATATTACGGCACCTAGAATGTTCTGATAAAAGATGATTTCATTTCGATTATATTGATGAATCACTCGTTTGAAAATCACATAACTCACACTGAAGAATATAGCTGAAAAGAGGGCTGCCAACATTCCTAAAAAATGAATATTGGAAAAGGAAAAACCCTCGCCACTAAAGATGACCAGTATACCGCTGAATGCCAGCAAAAGCAAAAATATCTGCCGAAGTGAGATCTTTTCCTTTAAAATGATTGAGCTCAGTACGTTCACAAATATGGGCCATGTAAACAACATGATAATGGTGTTGCTCACCGTCGTCATTTGGTATGCTAGAATGAAGAGGTACATGCGTACTGCATTGAGCGCAGAGGCCCATAGCAAGGGTCGGATTTTGCCCCTGAAAAAAGGGATGCCTGATCCGGCCATCCAAATCCCCAAAACAAGGGCTGGAATGGCCATGCGCAAGAATGCAAGAGACGCTCCTGGCAGATGAATACTCTTGATCAGCAATCCACTACTGCCAGCAATAATGGAGCCCGTTAAGATGGCTAGTAACGCTTTCTTGTTCATAGAGTGATGTCCGCCAACCTTAAGAAAGGGAATGGATGAATGTAGCTGTATGTTCAGCCAGCATCTTCAGAGCACTTTCGAAGTCTATACCTGTCCTTTTAAGAAACTTGAAACCGTGATCACCACCTACCAGTAAGTCCAGTTGCGCCAGCGGCAAACTATCAATTAACGGAGTCAATAGGTGCATCTTAGCAAAAGCATCTCTATCACCCTGCAGAAACAACATAGGGATCTTAATGTCCCTTAGATGCTGCGCCCTTTCAATGCCGGGTTTTCCTGGAGCGTGTAAGGGGAATCCATAAAATACCAGTGCCTGCACTTCTTCAGGTTGATGTATAGCAACTGTTTGAGAAGCCATTCGGCCACCAAATGATTTTCCTCCCAAGACGATCGGTCCATCAACCTTATTCCTGAGATATTTAATAGCGGCCAGAATTGTGCTCTGCGCAACGGGTGGTCTGTCCGGTCGCTTACTTCCTCTATGTATATACGGAAAATTGTATCTCAAGGTACCTATACCCAGTGCTAGCAAGCTATTAGCCAGACCTTCCATAAAGGGATGATCCATTCCGGCTCCAGCACCATGTCCCAGCACCATATAGTGTGTACAATCCACATCACTTAATAGGGCGACTTCGGTTTCTCCGGACTTTTCTGATACTTGAATAATCTCTCGAGACGGCTCCATATCTCAATATTGATGTTTCGGAGCGAAGGTAATATAATAGGCGACGAGCAGTTCCTTATTCAGGATTTTATCGCCGATATCATTTCTCTTTTTCCTGGCGGGCCTGGTAACCTTTCAACTGTAAAATTCAGCTCCACCATAATACGGCGAAAAGCTCCTTGGGCGCAGTAGGTTACAAACCGTCCTCCAGACTTCATGGCCCTGGCAACCTTTTCCAGCATTGTCTTTTGCCACAACGTCGGTTGATATCTGGGACCAAAGGCATCATAATAGACCAGATCCGCCCAATTATCCGTCTCTAATGTTTCGAAAGATTGATGAGACTTCTCAAGTAGAAACTGGGGGTCTAATGTGCATGTCTCATTCCAGGGACAGCTATGGAGTTTCAAGAAATGGGGCAAGGATAGCAACTTGCTGTAGTTCAATTGCGAATAGTACGAAGCGGGTAGAGGGTGCGCTTCCAGGGTTTTGTAATGCACTTTTTGGCTTCTTTCTGAAGCCTGTAGGTATTTCCAGGTTAGCGCTGCATTCAGTCCGGTACCAAATCCAAATTCAAGAATATTCAGATGATCAAGGGATTGACACGTTAGAAACCCATGCTCAATAAACACATAGATAGATTCCTGAATGGCACCTCTAGAAGAATGATAACGGTCTCCGTATAGACCTGATTTCAATGAGTGGGAGCCATCTCCGGTATGGAAAATCTCAAATTCTCCCGAGGACATTAGGCAAGAACTTCATGTACCTCACTCACTGAAATATCTAGATGAGAGGACTCATGCGTACATTCTCCCTCTTCAATGATCAATAGCTGTGGAGATTCGTGATAGACGTGAAATAAGCTGGAGACCAAATTACTTAGCTCTCGATAGGCAAGTAGGTCCAGTAAATAGGCATCAAGATCTTCAGAGTCAAAGTCCCATTGGTCTTCGAGCCTTAATTTCGCGATGTAACTGACATTACATCGTGTACTGTGTTTGAGAATTAATTGTGGTTTGGTGTGGGACGCTGCAATTATGTCATCCAGCTGTTCGCTGGAAGTAAGTGCCTTCCAAATAGTCATATGGCATATTAATCGATGATACTCACGATGCCATTAACAACTTTTACAACAACTTGTTCAAGAGAAAACTCACTAGGACATCCGATTCCCCGGTTACACGAAGTCAATGTAGATAAGGTACCCAGAAAAGCAATAGCTACGATCAACTTCTTTATGCCTCTAATTTTCATGCTTTGTTTTGTTTATTTGCTCGTAATATGATCCGGTTCTTCAACGTACGTGCAATCCGATTTATTATTTATCAAATATGCAAAGGCTTACGAATTAAAACCCTGTCTAATTTATGAAAATTCATCTGATCGCGATTGGTGGCAGTATTATGCACAATCTGGCCATAACATTACAAAAAGCGGGCCATCTTGTTTCCGGTTCGGACGACGAAATCTATGAACCCGCACGAAGTCGCCTCCAGCAATACGGGCTTCTGCCAGATTGCATAGGTTGGAAAGATGAGCGAATCTCGGATGATATTGATCTTATTGTGTTGGGTATGCATGCACGGAAGGACAATCCGGAGCTTATCAAAGCGCAGTCTTTAGGAATAAAAATCCTGTCTTTTCCCGCATTTGTAGCCGAACAATCCAAAGACAAGAAACGCGTGGTGGTGGCAGGTAGCCACGGTAAGACCAGTACAACCAGTATGATAATGCATGTACTGCAGCATACCGGGATACCTTTTGACTACCTGGTGGGCGCACAGCTAGAGGGATTTGAAACGATGGTACAAATATCGGATGCTCCCCTAATTATTATTGAAGGGGATGAGTACTTATCATCTCCGCTTGACAGAGTACCCAAGATCTGGCATTACAGACCCCATCTATCCATTATTACTGGTATTGCATGGGATCATATGAATGTGTTCCCAACTATGGATTCATACGTAGATGCCTTTGGTGGGTTTCTGGAGAGACAAGCCCCATTGAGTACGGTCTATTACTTTGAAAACGATCAGTGGCTGACAAAGTTGGCTAGTAAATATGATGGCGAGGTTAAAATGGTGCCTTATTCCCGGTTTGACCATCGGGTGGAAGATGGCAGAAACTATCTGATGCATGAGGGTAAAGAAGTATCTACTGCCGTTTTTGGTCAGCATAATATGGAGAATTTCCGTGCGGCATGGCACATTTGCAAGGATTTGGGTATATCTGATGATCACTTCCTGGAGGCGGCTTCCACTTTTAAAGGAGCCGCAAAACGTTTACAAATCAAAAGGAGTACAGAGTCCCACATCACGTGGCAGGATTTTGCACATGCACCCTCCAAGGTGCGCGCTACGACTCAAGCTGCCAAATCACTTTATCCTGATCGACTTTTAACCGCTTGCGTAGAGCTACACACATTCAGTAGTCTCAATGCGGAGTTTTTACCACAATACGCCAGTGCCCTGGAATCAGCCGATGAGGCAATCGTCTATTTTGATAAACATACACTTTCGATGAAGAAAATGCCTGATCTTAGTGAGGAAGAGGTCAGATCAGCATTTAAACGAGATGATCTACAGATATTTAACAGTAGCGAGGACCTATTAGATTTTCTCAAAGGAAAGGACTGGCAGGACCATAATCTACTTATGATGAGTTCTGGTAGATTTGGAGGGCTTGATCTGGCGACCATAACTACTTAGCTGATATATCCATCGCAGACTCTTCCTTTATTTTACGGGCATACATTCTGCTAATCTGAGACTTTAACTGGTCATTATCGCAGCGCTTATTGAATACCTCCAGCAAGGTCTCATGCCAGTCCTGAAGGGGTAAATACATTGCATCCTTCAGCAGTTCATACTGGAGCATATCCCTCATATGATCATCGTCCAGTTCGTCTGAGATCACATCCAAAGCAATGGCGTGGCTGGCCCTGGATTCACCTTTGTCAGCTGTCAGAACCTGTGCTTTCTGCATGATACTATTTAGTAAAAACTCACGGTAAGTTTTGAGGCTGATAAGATGTGGTTCGGTAAATGATCCCTCATAGTACACTTCAGTAAATTCTTCATCCGGATCAAATTCGCACGCACAAGCTGCCTGATGAAGTTCGGGATAGGCCATCATATCATTTATCCAGGTATACTCAATACGTGCCCTTTCTCTCTCCATAAATTTAGGATCAAGATTTGCTGCTTTCGACTGATAGTGCTTGAGAAATGCCCCGGATTTAATGCGATCATGACGTAGGGCATCCTTAAAGGATGGCGGGTCCATTTCAAATCTCGAAATAGCCCTTAAATTATTGGCCATTACAAATCGTTGGTACTTTTGGAGATATGTATTGGATTCAGCCCCCCTACCTGAGAAGCTGATTTCTCTACCGATTTCCATCACGAGATCGGATCCTGGATCAAGGTATAACTCAGTGTGAAAACTATCGTCAAATACTAGGTCTAAGTAGGTAGAGGATTGCAGTGGTATCTGTATGGAGGCTTTTCCCTGATTAAGAAGTAGTGTGGTGTCAAGTCCCGGAAAAGATAAGTTACACTGAGTCAGATCGTTAAGAGCTACTATTTTAAGAGAAGCGTCAATAGCGGGAGCTTTCGACACCTTGCGCTTTGTATCAGAGACACAACTATGCAGTATGGTTAGAGAAAGCAATAAAAGCTTGAGCAACAATCTCATAAGTTTGAAAGGACATTTGGAACAGTAAGTAAGGTAAATCGATGTTCGGTTACTTATCGATCGGGTATGAACTTTATACGAAGTTAGTCATTATTTTAGTACAGCTCCAGTGCAAAGATTTTTCAACCGGTGCTGTTAGTATCAGCGGGCAAGTCATATTCCTGATCAAAAGAGCAGATATTCTACAATAAAATATATTTTTGGGACTTCAAATAATAACAGAATGGCAAGAGAAATTGCACTAAGAGATGCGCTGAATGAGGCGATGAGTGAAGAAATGCGTAGGGATGAGACCGTATTTCTAATGGGAGAGGAGGTTGCAGAGTATAATGGCGCTTATAAAGTCAGTAAAGGAATGCTGGATGAATTTGGTGAGAAGCGTGTGATTGATACTCCAATTACTGAATTGGGATTTGCCGGTCTGGGAGTAGGTGCGGCCATGAATGGTCTCAGACCGATTGTTGAATTCATGACCTGGAACTTTGCTATTCTGGCATTTGATCAGATTGTGAACAATGCAGCTAAAACATTATCACAGTCAGCAGGTGAGTTCAATTGTCCAATCGTATTTAGGGGACCTTCTGGTTCTGCTGGTCAGTTAGCACAGCAGCATTCGCAAATGTTTGAAAGTTGGATGTCCAATACACCGGGCCTTAAAGTGATTTCGTGCACTGATCCGGCAGATGCTAAAGGCTTGCTAAAATCAGCTATACGAGATAATGATCCGGTCTGCATGATGGAGTCTGAAGTTTTGTATGGTATGAAAGGAGAAGTACCTGAGGGAGAATACCTGGTTCCTATAGGCAAAGCGGCCGTAAGGAGAGAAGGTAGCGATGTCACCATCGTTTCGTTCAATAAGATGATGGAAGAAGTCAAGAAGGCTGCTGAAGAATTGGCAAAAGAGGGTATATCCGCTGAGGTAATTGATTTGAGAACGATCAGACCGTTGGATCATGAAACCATTGTGAATTCTGTAAAGAAGACGAATCGACTGGTTGTGGTAGATGAATCATGGCCATTTTCAGGAGTAAGTGCCGAGGTGGCGTATGAAGTACAAAAATATGCTTTCGATTATCTTGATGCTCCGGTCACCAGAATTAATTCAGCTGATACATCACTACCATATGCACCCACGCTGGTTGCTGAATATCTGCCAAATCCTGAGAAAATCATTAAGGCAGTAAAGGATGTACTTTACGTGTCCTAAATGAGAGTCTCAGTATCTGGCACATTACTTGGGCTCGTGATATGCCTGCTGCTAATTAACTGTAGATCAGATGATAATAGCAGTTCTTCTAATGTATTAAGTGAGGATTCAGGCAAGGTTGACCACCAGGCAACCATTCAATACGTACTTTCCCAGGGGGATTCCATCTTTGTCCGTACTCGGGGATCTGGTCCTCCCATACTGATCATCCATGGTGGGCCGGGTATGGATCATTCTTATTTCTTACCCCATATGGATGAACTTGCGGATAGCTACCAGCTCATTTATTATGATCAGCGGGCTAGTGGTCGATCTCAGATTGATGTCGACAGTACTACAGTTTCCATGCCGGGCTTTATTCAGGATATGGAAGCGATTCGTTCGCATTTCAATCTCGATAAATGGAATGTCATGGGACATTCTTGGGGAGGTTTACTGGCCATGTGTTATGCCCTTGAACACGAGGAGAGGCTACTGAGTTTACTGCTCATCAATTCGACCGCAGCCAGCACCGAATTGCAGGAACAAGAACAAGAACTTCTGGCCCAGCGAGAATCTGAAGAGGATCGAAATGCACGCGAGGCCATTATTCAGTCCCCTGCTTTTCAGAATGGTGAAACATCAGCTTATGAAGCGTTGTATCGATTGATCTTTACTCAGGAGTTCTATGATCAGTCATACGTTGACAGCCTGGTGCTGGATTTCCAACCGGACTTTGCCGCTTCAGGTGCAAAACTGAGATTTCTCAGTAAGGACTTCTCAGATGTTGATCTTAACGAACGGCTACAGGAAATGAGAGTACCCACCTTAATTTTGTATGGGGAGCATGATGTACAAAGTACAACTTCAGGCCCTTCATTAGCCAAGCAAATACCTGTCAACGAATTTATACTCCTGGAAGATTCCGGACATTTTCCATTTGTGGAATCAAAGGAAATTTTCTTTGAAACGGTTCGTTCTTTTCTAGGGTCTCCAGATCAGAATATCAATTTGTAGAATTCTTGTCGCCTACATTGGCAAGAAAAATGCTACTACTAGAGCATTCTACATTGACCTATATCATAGTACACCCGTCAGAGATGTGACATTAGTATTTCATGATGTTAGACAAAGCGTTAACTTCATGTAGGGTTATTTATATGACTAGCCGGGAAAATGACGAGGAAATTGACTTTAGACTTCACTAAGTTGGATGTTGAAGATTATCTGCATGCTTCGATACCTGTACGATTTCAGAATACGACCCCAGGAGGGTTTGAGGATCTTATTGCGCATTTCTTCCGTGTAAGGGGATACAACTTGAAATCTACCGATTATAGCCAGGACTTTGGTGTGGATATGATCCTGGACCAGGACGGGATAAAGACGGCTGTGAAAGTCCTCAGGTATTCAGCTACTCATAAGGTGGGTAAGAATGACCTTCTGCCTCTGATCAAAGCCAGGAACTATTATCGCTGTAAGCATGCGATGTTGATCACTACTTCTTCATTTGATGATCCTGCCCGAACATTGGGATTGGATGAAAAGATAATTCTCTGGGATTGGCATTTCCTGCTTAGGGCATTGACAGATACTTTCCTTGAAGGGATTCATTACCAGGATTATTTTGAGAAGTACCCAGCCTCAATCACTGTGAAGGACAGTCTTAAATTTGAGATTGAATCAGTAGATTTTAGTAAATCCAGATTTGCCGCGACCGGCAAAGCTTATGTGAAGGCACATCTTTCCAATATGGGTGAGGAAGATATCAGTATCAAGTGCGAGCTACCCAGCCTTGTCAAGAAAGATCGTAGCCAATATCGTTCCTCAGGCTGGCAGGAAGACACCTTCAAAGAAGGCATATTGTATGCAGGCTCAAGGGTGGATATCGTATTTGCTTTTCCCAAAAGGCAGATCGCAAAATTTGAATCCAAGGACAGAATTGTCGTAAGTATTCGTCAGGAAAATAGTGAGGAATTGATCAATTTGGAGCAAAAGCTCTCCAACGTAAAGAAAGAGTGTTTTCTAGTGACTTTTTGCTTTGATAGAGATTCCACCGAATATGCAGAGATGATCGCATTCCGGGACCAAATACTTGTCAAAAATGCATTAGGACGATTATTTATTAGATCCTATTATGCCATCGGAAGGATTGTGATTATGGCATTTTCTAACGTCCCCCAGTTACGATATATCCTCGGTCCCTTGTTGCTTCCCATTATTCGATTACTAGGAGCTTTTGTAGATATAAAGCAGGATTTTAGTGATTCGGATTAGAGTTGAGCTAGGAGACGCTTCTTTTGTACCTCAAATTCAGCATCAGTGATTACCCCCTTTTTATGAAGTTCTGCCAACTTCTCTAATCGAATATAAACATCCTCCGCTTTCTTATCAGGCACCTCAGTCCGTTGTTTATCTTTCGCCTCAGGATTGTCAGAGGAATGATTAGGTTTGGCTTCCTCACCACTATTTTTCTTCTTCTCCATATCTTTAGCCACCTGCTTACCTCTCTCAAACTCCCGCTTGTAGATCTCTTTGGCTTTATCAAAATTGAAGTTCATAAAATCACCACCGGTACTAAAGTGCCAGATAAAAACCTGACCGATGGAGTAGGTAGAGGCACCACTCAAAACTGACATAGTCACACCTCCGAGGATTGATCCAATACCCGGAACCGATTTGACCAAAGAAGCTCCCATACGAGCCATGGTACTTCCCGCAATGGCCGAAATCCAACTTTTGCCGGATGATTCCTTAAAGTCCTCTCCATATAATTTGGCCAGTTGCTTTAACATATCCAACTGAACTGCCGATACAGCGGCTATATCTAACAGCGGAATAGGTACAAGACCAGCTCCCAGCGAATACATCACATGACTCTTTACTATGTCTTGTGCCAGATCGTTTCGATCATCCATCTCTTACATTTAGTTTTGCTTCTTTAAAGATAAGGACTAAAGGGGCATAGAAGTTCATCAATTAGACTATATCCTCCCACACTTACGACAAACTTAACCTATCGAACGATATATCACTCACTCTTTGGGGCTGCACCAAAGATCTTTTCACTTACTTCGGAAGGAATTGCATCCTTATGCAACATAACAGCGATGGTATTTTTCATCACATATGCTTTGGAGGCAAATAGGTAACCATCCAGCCCAGGCCTTTCACCCCATGAATTCTTCACATAATAATAGGGTGTGCCATTTTGATCTTCAGCGCGACCTACGATGTGCATCAGGTGGTCATCTGTGAGTGTATAGTTATCGAATTGTTCTTGTCTTGAGGCATCTGTAACCGTCTGCTCTTCGGTGGGCACTCGAAACGCTTCATTCACCTCTGCCAATTCCCGGGTATTGACATTTGGATATATCGCCAGGCCGCGAGCCGACGAAAATCCTCTGTCAGAGATATCACAGTCCCACACCATCGATCGACCGCTCTCCAAAGCGTAATCAACAGTCTGTAACAAGTCATCAACAGATATATTGTAGTATGGCTGATGTGCATAATTATCCGGGATTTCCAGGATGACTTCTTCATTGAAGGGATAGGTCCCAAACGAGGTCAATGATATATATTCAGCGGGGTCAATATCGACAAATTCCTCAGCGAAACTTCGCGGAGTAAATGTCTTTCCTTCAAAAATGAAGGACTTGGGAAAAGGCCCGAGATGCTGATCCAGCAGCATGTTAAATTTGATCTCCCAATCCGCTTCTATTTCGCCTGTTTCAATCATGTCTTCCAGGAACTTGTGCAGCTCTCTGACCATGGCGCCGTGACTATGACGAGTCTTTCCATCGGTGAGTCCGGTGTAGACTTCTTCTGGTACAGCTCCATATTTTGCATACATGCGCATCACGTCATGTCCTAAACTACCTTCACTAAAGTTGGCCTTTCCATGGTAACGAACATACTTTCGAGCTTTGTCCAGATACGTCATGCGAACGAAGAACATCTCAGACAGATCGATCGGTTTCTCGCCCATCTTTGCCAACTCGGACTCTATGAATGAATTGGTACTGAAACTCCAGCAGGTACCACTGCCTGCCTGATCTTCAATGGGATTGCAATTTATCTGATGCGTAAACTTCAAGACATAGTCTGACTTGGGAATGTATACAGTGTCCTGAGCACTAAGGGAAAAGAGGGTGGCCAGGAGGACATAAATAAGTAGAATAATTCGATTAAAATTTACCGGCATTTGTTAAATCTATTAGGTATCAGTAATCTCAATATATAGAAAATTGCCCGATGCTGGGAAGTAAAGATAACGTTATAAAAAATATCGGAAGGGGGGTAAATATATAATCTCGGAAGTATGAATTGTTAAAGATTTAGTTAAAGTGTTAATATCAAACACATTGCAAATTAGGCATCTATTTTGCGAAATATATTGTGTAGTTTTAATCTTAAGAACAACTTCTGCAAAGGTAGGAGACCCTTGAATGTATGTTTATTTTATCGACCCTAAAACAAGAATTACCCATGAGTAGGACGATTACAAGAACATTACTTCAGTGCTTTTTATTGTCTGGGATAGCACTGATTTTCCTAACTAACAATGTCCAGGCGGCAGAATCGGCTCTTGGAGGCAATCCTTTCCATTGCCCCGAAGAGCATGTGTATTTGCAATGTGGAGAGCTGCATGATAATCTGGATTATTATGGTTATCCCAAGGCAGCGTATGGTTACAATGTACACATCTATGGTCCATGGACAGAAAAATGGCTGGACAAATGTGGACGTGGTAAGATCATCAGAAAGTGGAAGATTAAATACCACTACGATGAATACTGGTGTCAACAGACAATTCATATTAAAGACTCTTACGGAAGTCATGCTTTCGATGGAAATAAGGATGTGCACTGGCCGAAAGACTATCACTTGAAAGAATGTGGTGGATCAATGCATCCAGACCATCTCCCTCACTATTACAATTGGCCAGAATTCAATCATCATGGTTGTGCAGAACTTGGTCTACGATACGAAGACAAAGTACATCCATACCATTCCGATCCGCATGATTCAGGATATGGATCAACTGGCGGTTATGGCTATGGTGGGTATCATCACAAGCCCTGTAAAGTAGTGTATAGACACTGGGAGCTTATCGACTGGTGTCAGTACAACAGCGGATACGGTGGTGAACACTATTCCGGCAAGTGGACTTACATTCAGAAAATATACTTGTATGACGATGAGGCTCCTAAATTTTACGATTGTCCTGAGGACATGGAAGTAAATGGTGGAGACTGTGATGGTCAGAAGACCTATGTAAAGATACCTAAGGTTAAAGCACATGATGAATGTGGCGACGTTTACTATGCCTATTCGCGAAAATATCTTGGAGATGGATACAATCACTATGGATATGGGTCTGGGTACGGCAGTGGCTATGGCAATGTGAACTATAGTGGAAACGACGCTAGTGGTTACTATCTTCCAGGTAAGACCAAGGTGACATTTACAGCTTTTGATATCTGCGGCAATGCCAAGGAATGCTCTATGATCGTAAATGTTGAGGCTGAAGATACCAAAGCTCCCAATGTCAGTGCTCTATCGTCGGTGACTGCGGTCCTGATGATGACAGATACTAATGAAGGTATGATCGAATTATGGCCAAAAGAATTTGACCGAAGTAGTTATGATAACTGTACCTCACAGGAAGATCTGAAGTTTTCACTGGAACCCTCCGTATTCACATGTGAAGATTTTGGTAGTAATCAGGTGAAGTTTACTGTGGAAGATAAGGCAGGCAACTCCGACTACGTGATGGTTGAAGTAATCATTCAGGCAAATAGCTTTGAATGTTTGGGTGGCACTCTCAGTGGTGAAGTTGTCAATAGTGACTCTGAAAAAGGAATCGAAGATGTAGAGGTTAGTCTAATGGAGGGAATGATGAAGCGAACCGATAAAGAAGGTGTTTTTGCCTTCGACAATATTCCTCTGGGAAGAACGCTGGAAGTAACTCCCTCAAAGACTACTAATCCTATGGAAGGAGTTGACATGTATGACTATGCATTACTCTCACTCCATGTGGATGGTATTAGAGAGCTGAAAAAACCTGAGCAACTGATCGCTGCTGACATCGACCAAAATGATGTGGTAGATTTTAGAGACCTTATGGCTCTGCAGAATATGTTGATTGGTATCGAGCCTGATTTCAATGGAACGGCAGGATGGTATTTCTATCCAGCAGACTACGAGTTCCCTGATACTGTTTCCCCACTTCTGGCAGAAATGCCCTCTTCATTCAAGATTTCTCCCTACGATGGTGGTGACATGAACCTGAAATTTGAAGCGATTAAAATTGGAGATATTGGAACACTGCAACTGGAGGTTGAAGCTGATGACGTAGAGGCTCGGGAAGGATTGTTGGTGACTGATAATCATCTAGCCGAAAGTGGTGAGGTGATGACGATACCTTTCCGATTTGCTGATGCGACTTCGGCCAACACATTGAGTTTGACGGTAGATATTGATCCTTCGAAGCTTGAAATCCTTGAAATTCGTGATGGAAAACTGGCTCAAAATGGTAGTGTCAATTTCTCAAATATTGACAACAATGCTGGGGCCCTGGCTGCAACCTGGTTCTCTTTCAATGAAACTTCCTTCGCTACAAATGATGTATTGTTTGAAGTAGTAGTGCGGGCAAAACAGGAACTGTACTTAAGTCGAGCTTTAGATATCAACTCACAACTTGCTGAGGCTAAGGCCACTGGAGTGACGAGCGGCACCCAATCCTTAGCGTTGAAGTATGCTGAAAACTCTGCGGATGATCGCCTGGCAGTATTCCAAAACAGCCCGAATCCAGTGAGAGATCAGACAACCATTGGATTCTATATGCCGACTTCTGGTGCTGCAGACTTGAATATCAGAGATGCTAACGGACGTCAGGTACTCAATAGAGTAGGACAGTTTGAGCGAGGATACAACGAGTTTCAAATCAATCAACATGATTTGGGAACAAATGGATTGTTATTCTACAGTGTACAAGTTGCCGATATGGTACAAACAAGAAAAATGATAATTCTGCAATAATCATTTGGTTGTAGATAATTAGATTTATAATGAGGTCGGTCAGATGTATTCTGTCCGACCTTCTTTTTTTATGTCTATGCACGATGAGCAACCTCGGGTATTGAAGATTGGTCTAATGTCTGATACACACAGTCATTTGGATCAGACATTATTTGATCATTTCAAAGATTGCGATGAGATATGGCATGCTGGCGATGTGGGGGATCCATCGCTGATAGATCAGCTGGAAGCCTTCAAACCCGTAAGAGGTGTCTACGGTAACATCGATGATCGCCGGATTACTACGAAGTTTCCTCTCGATCAGCGATTTCTCATCAATGGATTGGATGTGCTCATGACACATATTGGAGGTTATCCCGGGCGATATAACCGAAGAATCAGAGAGATCATGGAGACTGCCCCCCCAGATCTCTTCATTTCAGGTCACTCGCATATTCTAAAGGTGATGTATGACAAAAAGTATCAGTGTCTTCATATGAACCCGGGGGCCTGTGGTCATCATGGATTTCATAAGATTCGGACTGTTCTTCGATTTTCTGTTGACCAGGCAGCTGTAAAGGATCTGGAAGTGATTGAGTTAGGAATCCGCGGTCGATTAGCATAAATGAAACCTAATCTCCCATCACCCGTCCTATCAAAGCTCTTACCGGATTGTGATGTTTTACTACGATCAGATTTTTATTGACCTGCCGGGCCACTTGCTCGGGGATTGATCCAAACATGATTTGATGATAGATACTGGTTCGTGTTGCTCCGATGACAAGTGTGTCATAGTCTTTACTGGCCTCAATGATCCCTTTCGTGATCGACTTATCCTGAATAATACGTGTTTCCGGTACGATACCGTTTACTGCTTCAATTCGTTCGATGGCTTGGGTAAGTTCGGCCTGAGCTTGGGAGACAGCTGAAATGTCACTTTCCACCCTACAGATCGTGATGTCACCGTTAAAGTTTCCGGCGAGAGATGCCGCATATTGCTCAGCTGCCCGGGCGTGAGCCCCCCCTGCAGTGGGCAGTAGTATTTTCTTAAAGGAAATGGGCTCCACAAGTTTTACCAGCATCAGGTCAGATCGGGCGTAGGTAACCACTGTATCTACTACCTGCCCCAGGATCTTGTCACGACTGCTGGAATATCCTTTCCAACCTAAAATAATTAGCTGACAATGTCTTTCACGTGCTGTTTCTAATATAGCTCTGCCCGCGTTGTAACCAATCTTGAGCATTGTATTTACAGGTACACCTGCCTGTTCCACCATGAGTTGTGCTTCTTCCAGCAGCAGTCGATCCTTTTGGATTTCAAGCGAAGATGTAGACAAGGGCATTTGCTCCGGGATAACTACGACTCTAAGCAGAACAATCACACGATCTTCCTTCTTTGACAGGGCGATTGCAATGCCCAGTAGATCCTTCATTGTATTGGGATTGGCCAACGGCACCAAGATATAGTCACGTTTGTCATTCTTGGGAGGTGCAAATGTCTCCATTAAAACGCGCGCTGCTTCTCCTGGTACTGACTCCTCCTCGGGTTGCGCTCCTTTCCAGGACAAGAAACCCAGCATTCCCACGATCAAGCTTCCTACTGCCAACAAAGCAGGTAGGGTATGATGAAATATTTGTACTAGTAGATAGCCATTGGCCACGATGGCAATGATCGGTATAAGAGGTACGAAAGGGACACGGAATGAGCGCTTAATATCTGGGTACTTTCTTCTATGCTTTATCAATGCAAAATTCACCATGATCAGTGCTATGAGCAGGACGGTATCTGCAAAGTGTGCCAGATCCTCCAGCGGTAAAGACAACGTAAATATTGCTATGGTCCCACCTACTGTAAACAGGGCCATGATAGGAGTCCGAGTACGTTGATTTATGAGACCGACTTCCTTGGGTAAATGCCCCAGCTGACTCATAGCCAGAGCCACGCGTGAACCCGCCATAATCGAGGCGTTCGAAGCAGAAATCATAGAGAAGATGGCCCCAGCTATTATCACCATACCACCAAAACCTCCTAAAAATTGCTTAGCGGCAATTCCCATAGCCGCTTCTGTATATTCACTTAGGTTGGCCGCAATAGTGACTAAAACAACCAAGGTATATAGGACCGTTACAATGCCGACAGACCAGAATATGGCTCGAGGAATATTGCGCTGAGCGTCCTTCACTTCGCCTGCACTTGCGGCTATCGCTGAAAACCCAAAGAAAGTAATGAAGACCAACGCTGATGTACTGACGATCGCTACTGGATCAGAGCTAAACTTCGCAATGAT
Organism: Saprospiraceae bacterium; assembly: GCA_050298535.1. Lineage (GTDB taxonomy): Bacteria > Bacteroidota > Bacteroidia > Chitinophagales > Saprospiraceae > JABDMH01. The sequence goes on along the minus strand of JBNKUI010000010.1, from coordinate 55,775 downwards.
CTCATCCGTATCCACATAACTTAATCCACCAATCACAAACCATATTAGCAGGATCACTTTGGCAGCTGTCACAATGACCTGAAAACCGCCGGACTCCTTAGTGCCCTTGACATTAAGGAAGGTGAGGCCGATTAAGGTCACAATACCGATGAGTCCACCGTAAGATGTATGGTAAATAAACTCGATGAAGTAACTGGAGAGACTGGCAATGTAGAACGCACAACTGGCTGTATACCCAAGAAACAAAGACCATCCGACCATGTATGCCAAAGGAGGGGAGAAAGTCTTCCTTGCGTATAAATAGCCCTCACCTGAACGGGGATAGATAGAAACAAATTCACAATAGGCCAGTGCGGTGAAGATGGATACAACAGCAGCCAGAAGAAAAGCAACAATAGCAGCGGAGCCGACATTTCGAATAGCAAGACCTGATAAGGTGAATATGCCAGCGGCAATCATGGTTCCCACACCAATTGCCAATGCCGAATAGAATCCGAGATCCCGGCTTAATTCGGCCTCAATAGGTTTACCCTTTTGATGATCTGTCATATGCTCATCAATACCCTACCAAGGAAATGATATTTCATGGTATAACCAAATAATCGTATGTGAAATGTACTGATCTTCAGATATAATGAAGATTTCACCTACCATACCGAGCCTTACGATGACATCTGTTTCAGTATCCCATATTCGAGTCCGCGAAGCTCGGCAAGCCCCCTCAGCCTGCCGATGGCAGTATATCCCGGGTTGGTCTTCTTATGCATATCATCCAGCATAGAATGTCCGTGGTCTGGTCGCATGGGAATGGACACACTGCGTGATTGCTGCTCCCTACACAATGCTGACATCACAGCAAACATATCCGTTTCTCCTCCCAAATGATCGGCCTCGTAGAAACTGCCATGCTCCTCTCGCTTCACATTTCTTAGATGTATGAAGTGTATGTGCTTCGCCAGTCTTTCAGCCATACCTGGGAGATCGTTGTCCGCTCGTACGCCGTAAGATCCCGTGCAGAGACAAAGTCCGTTGTATGGGGAAGGAGAGGCTTCGATGATGAATCGGGCATCTGCCTCTGTACTTACCACTCGGGGTAATCCCAATAAAGAAATCGGTGGATCGTCAGGATGGATTGCCAGACTTACCCCACACTCTTCCGCAACGGGTACCACAGCTCTAAGGAAATATGCCAGATTTTCCCGTAGTTGACTTCGATCAATATTTTCATACGTAGCCAGTTTATCGCGAACCTCCTGCACAGTCCACCCAGATGCAGCTCCCGGCAGTCCCATCGTCACGTTAGCTCTCAGCTGCTCTTTTTCACCATCAGACATTTGCTCATAACGCTCGGTAGCCATCGCTATCTGTTCATCGGTGTAATCACTTTCAGCACCTGGTCGCTTGAGTATGAACAAGTCAAAAGCTATCAATGCGATCATTTCAAATCGAAGCGCCTTGGAGCCATCTGTCATCTCGTAGTCCAGATCGGTACGCGTCCAGTCCACAACTGGCATGAAGTTGTAGCAAACCGTTTTTATTCCACAATCTGAGAGATTTCTCAGGGTCTCTTGATACCATGCAATGTATTGATCACGATTGGGTCCGGCCGTTTTGATCTCTTCGTGAACATTTACGCTTTCGACTACACTCCACACCAATCCTGCATCTTCAATCAATTCCTTATGCGCTTCAATAGATTCCTTATCCCACACATCACCTACTGGAATGTCGTGCAAGGCTGATACGATTCCTGTAGCGCCTGCCTGTCGTATATCAATCAATTTTACAGCATCACGTGGTCCATACCACCGCATCGTTTGTTCTAAGTACTTCATAAATCGAAGTAACAAATTTCTATCGATTATATCGATATCTTTTGAATAACTTGGAGGCTCCAACATGAAATATTGAAAGAAATGGCGGCAAAGAAAGTTCCCTTTAATGTCATGGGAAAGGTTGTTGTAGTCACTGGTGGATCAGGCACATTGGGCGGGGCCATTTGTAAGCACTTAATCCAACAAGGTGCCCATGTAGTGGTGCTGGGGTATCGGGACGAAAGCGTGGTAAAAAGGCTAAAAGACCTAGCAACTTTCGGCACCCCAATGGGATTGGCGGTCGATGTAACAGACGAAAATCAAATGGCTACAGTAAGGCATAAAGTGCTGGATAAGTGGGGCCGAATTGATGTCTTAATTAACGCAGCCGGAGGTAACCTGCCAGGAGCTACCATCCCTCCAGGGAAGTCCGTATTTGACGTCTCAATACCCGATCTTCGTTCAGTCATAGATCTCAATTTGATGGGGTCTGTCGTCCCCTCCATTGTGCTTGGAAAGACAATGGCAGAGCAAAAGCAAGGCAGCATTATTAATATTTCTTCCATGGCGGCAGAAAGAACGCTGACCCGTGTATTCGGCTACTCAATGGCCAAAGCAGGCATCAATATGCTGACCAAGTGGTTGAGTACTGAGCTGGCGCAAAAATATGGTGACGGAATTCGGGTCAATGCAATAGCACCGGGGTTCTTTATTGGTAATCAAAATCGATCCCTACTAACCAATAAGGATGGATCTTATACAGAAAGAGGGCAGACGATTATCAACAATACTCCCATGGATCGGTTTGGTGATATCACTGAATTAAATGGAATTATACAATTTCTTTGCAGTGATGAATCTTCCTTTGTAACAGGAACAATAATCCCCGTGGATGGTGGATTTAGTAGTTTCAGTGGCGTGTGAAAAAACTCCCTGCAGAGTCTTACATAGCTCCGTATGCCTTTACTCCAAAGGTGAGGAGAAAAGGTAGCGTTAGCCAAAAGAATTCAGGGATAAATATCAGGAATAGAACAAAAGCGATTCCTGAGATGATAGTATACATCCAATATTTTTTAGACGAATCCTCTACTGTCGACATATCATGCATTATTGAGACGGCAAACATACTAAAGAGTTAAATAGCAGCAAAACCATCAGCCACTTTTGATTCGGTAATTTTTAGTGGATTATTCACTACCTGATTTTTGAAATGGCTGGTATCCTTTATCTTATACATAATAGAATGCCTGTATTCGAACTTTTCTTCATTAATTTGTTCATCAGGGGCAAAATGACTCCCAAATCTCTGTATTATTTGAAAGATATATCTTCTTCTGATTTAAGTAGAAAAACGTGAGACGCTCAGGTACAACAGATCTTCCTTTGCATGGGGGCAAGGTACCACCCTGGCTCTATGAACGTATGGGGAAACTCGGACTGGCGATCATCCGGGTGATCGTGCAGGAATACGGGCGAACGGAAGTGCTCAAGCGTTTGAGTGACCCTTTCTGGTTTCAGTCCTTTGGGGCAGTGTTGGGCATGGATTGGCATTCATCAGGTATCACTACTTCGGTACTGGGTGCTCTTAAGAAGAGTATCAACCCTCACAGCAAAGAATTGGGATTGTACTTCTGTGGTGGACGTGGAAAGCAATCTCGACAAACGCCCCGCGAACTGTATGAGCTATCCATGCAAAATGGGTTTGATGGTGACGGACTCATCAGAGCCAGTAAACTCTCGGCCAAGATCGACAATACCGCCATACAAGATGGTTTTCACCTATATCTGCACAGTTTCATTCTCTCTGCTGAAGGACATTGGTCTGTGGTGCAGCAGGGCATGCGGCCTGAGCAAGGGTTTGCAAGAAGATACCATTGGCACTCCGAGTCTATTGACTCCTGGGTAATCGAACCCCATACTTCTATTTATGGGAAACCGGGAGAAAGCATTTTGAATCTTGTGGCGAAGAATGCTTCCGATACTCAACAGGGTATATTGGATATCCTGGACGAGACGCCAGGCAAGATGCTTAAAGAAGTCATGCATATGCAGATGCCCTCACATCATGATGTACGTACATCTGATATTGACCTTAAACGACTGGGCTCCATCCTCTACCTGGCCTATGAAAATGACCTACCCGATTTCGAACGTGCGCTTTTACTGCCGGGTATGGGTCCTCGCACCTTACAATCACTGGCATTGGTCAGTGAGGTCATCTTCGGTACACCCACACGATTTACCGATCCTGCCCGATTTTCTTTTGCGCATGGAGGTAAAGACGGGCATCCTTCGCCGGTACCACTTGAAGTATATGATGAGACCATCCAGTTTCTTAATAAGACCGTCGACAAGGCAGTAATCGAACGTAGTGACAAAATCAAGGCGATGAAAAAGATCCATGCCATCTCAAAAAATCTGGAAGAATCCTTTGTGCCTGATGCATCACGGTATTCGGACTTTCTGGAACATGAGCGTACAAAAGTAGTTATGCTGGGAGGCAGAACGGTTTTTGACGATGAACCTGTCAAGAAAAAGAAAGAAAAAGATCCGGATCAGTTGAGTCTGTTTTGAGGGCAGTGTCAATTCGAATAATCAGCATTTTCTCATAGATTGGAAATTAATCAAAGAAGGACACTCCTTTTTCAAGATTTTTAAAATCGGAAATATGGTATTAACTTAATATGAAGATATCATCATAGCAAGAGAGGTGACTCCTCTTCCAAAAAGTGTTCCATGATACCCCGACAGTCACTTTTTATCTCCTTTATTTCATGTAGAGCCACTTTGAAATTGGTTCCTAACAGAAGTCTATTGCCGAGTAGAACTTTCTGGCCAGTCTCAGTGGCATTTTTGACACTTCTAGTATCATGTTCAGAGAAAAATTCAACTTTCGATTCCGATCATTACGATTCCAACACGTCTCGACAGTATATTCCTCCAAAAGTCACCGTATTGTCAGACCTTCCAGATAGTCTTCAACCCAGGAAGATCTACTTGGATCTTAACAACCCGGTCATCCAGGATGAAATATCACCTCAAAATGAGCCGATCCAAAATATTAATGATCCCGTCAATCTCCAAAAACCTAATATCACCAGACCTCCTATACTGAAAGACGAATCAGGAAACACGATATTCGATAGTGACGGTAAGCCGTATATATTAGGAGAAGGATTTATATCACACTTTACGCACTATACCACCGAGGATGGGCTTCCGGGGAACCACGTGTACTATACTTATCTGGATCGCTCCGGCAATTTGTGGGTCAGCGTCTTGGGGCTTGGAGTAACTCGATATGACGGCGTTAATTTTACGACTTTCACGAAAGCACATGGCCTCACTGGTAATAATGTTGTATTCATCTTTCAGGATCAGGAAGGGCATATGTGGTTTTGTACATGGGGAGACGGCATAAGTCGGTATGATGGCATATCCTTTACCAATTATACCACTGAAGACGGACTTGCAGATAATGTTGTATGGTGTGCTGCTCAGCATCGGTCTGGTGAGCTTTGGTTTGGCACTGAAGGAGGAGCAAGCCGTTTTAACGGATATTCATTTACGACTATTAACCGAGAATCTGGATTGGCGAATGATCACATAAGGTCGATATTGGTTGATCAAATAGACAACATCTGGTTTGCAATGTATGGTGGTGGTGTGAGTAGATATGATGGTGAGTACTTTACTGCGTTTAACTCTACTACTGGCCTTAGTCATGACAACGTGGTTTGTATTACCGAAGACAAAGCTGGAGTTCTATGGCTTGGCACCGATGGTGGAGGTGCAATTCGCTATGATCCAGACAGTGGCAAATTTACCACATATACGACAGCAGATGGTCTGGGTAATAATTGGATAAAAACAATAACTGTTGATGAGGCGGAGCGAATTTGGTTTGGGACTCAAGGTGGAGGGCTAAGTCGATTTGAGCCAGATGAAGATAATGAAAATGAAAGCGGCACCTTTATTACCTACACAAAATCTCAGGGACTTCTCGGAAATGAAATCTTGAGTATTACTTCTGATCCAAAGGGATATCTATGGATTGGCACCTATGATGGAGGATTGACTCGATATGATGGACCTGACCTTTCTTCACTGGATATTCCTATTGGAAATGGTATCAGTAGAATCATTAAAGACAGCACTGGTCTTGTGTGGTTCAGATCTAGAACGGGTACTATAGGTCACTACGATGGGGAATCCCTTACAACATTCATCGAGAAGTTGAATGTATATACATTCGCATTTGATCATGAAGAAAGGCTTTGGCTTGGTACCTACGGGAACGGATTATTTCTTTTAGATGGAGAATCACTAGCACATTTTAATACTTCTCACGGTCTGGCATCAAATACTATTCGAGCAATCTATTTAGACAGTAGGGAACAATTATGGCTAGGAACGAATGCCGGAGTGCTTTGTATGAATACAAAGGAATCTATTACTACCTTAACTACCTATACAGAAGCTCAAGGACTACCAGATAACATCATTAATAGCATTGGTGAAGACGCAGAAGGGAATATGTGGTTCGGTACTTGGCGAAATGGTGTTAGCCAGTTTGACGGCTATACATTTTATAATTTCAATTCTGATCATGGATTAGGTGGTGATCTCGTTATAGAAATTACTAGTGATCTATATGGTAATCTGTGGTTTGCTACAAGAGGAGGACTAAGCTATCTGACCAAAAACAAGGTGAGGAACCTGAAACAATACATAAATGCTGAGATCTATGATTTTGGTGGTAGCACACAAATACCCTTGTTCAATACGGTCAATATAGTGCAAGGACTTGTTAGTAGCGATATTAATGGGATCCTTCCCTTACCAGACGGTAAAATGGCCATTGCAAACGAACAAGCCCTTACAATTTTCGATCTACCAGAGGACCTAGACTTACCACTAGATAGTCTAAAAGGCCTTGAAATTTTTGATAGTAAGGGCGGATTCTCATTTCAAAGAATTCAACAAATACTCCTTGATGAGAATGGATCAATTTGGTGCGCCGCGTCATCCCTGAGCCGATTCGATTATCATAAAGTTATAAAAAATGCTGAACCGGCAACGGTATCACTGCATCAAGTGAGAATCAACAATGATGGTGTAGTTTGGCATGATTTGAGGAAGCTAGATGGTCCGACAGAAGAATTGGATAATCGACTTTCGGAAATGAGGATGACAGAGGAAGCGCTAATATTTGGGAGAGTTTTAGGGCGAGAGGAGAGATCTAACCATGCAAGGAAATATGATGGTATCTCTTTTGATAGTATTGATAGGTTCTATCCTCTTCCCCAGGGCTTGATCTTACCCTACCAACATAATGAGGTTAGCATTCACTTTGGTGCAAAGGAATTGGCAAGACCAAAATTAGTGGTCTACCAGTATAAGTTGGAAGGACGTGATCGAGATTGGCGATCTGTGACAACAGGTCATCAGGCGACATTTCAAAACCTGAAAGAAGGTAACTATACATTTAAGGTGAGAGCTCGCTATACTGGTCCAAGTATTGATAATGGCGATGAATGGACAGAACCAGTGACTTATTCCTTTCGCGTAATGCCTCCATGGTATAGAAGCGGGTTGGCGTATGCCACGTACTTGATCTTTTTCGGAGCTGGTCTTTTCTCATTAATTAAATGGCGCACAATCTCGCTCCGACGACAACGAGAACTGCTGCGTAAGCGTGTCGACGAACAAACTCAAGAACTCCTCATTGAAAAGGAGCGATCTGATAGTCTGCTACTTAATATACTACCTGCCACAGTAGCTCAAGAATTGAAATTAACAGGAAAAACACATCCCGTTTTTTTTGAGGAAGTAAGTATTATGTTTGCCGATTTCAAGGGATTTACCAATATAGTTGCTTCAATACCAGGTAAAAAGCTTATATCAGAACTTGATGAAATATTCCAGATCTATGACGATATCATGGAAGAAGTCGGACTCGAGAAAATACAAACGATTGGCGACTCCTATTTAGCGGCATGTGGAGTACCAAATCCAGATCCTCAACATGCTGTAAAATGTGTAGTAGCCGCTCAAAAAATCATCACATATTTAAAGGAACGCAATCAGAAGGAAGGCGTAAAATGGAGTGTGAGAATTGGCATTCATTCAGGGTCGGTAACTGCAGGAGTAATCGGAAAGAAGAAATTTTCTTATGACCTTTTTGGGGATACTATTAATATCGCATCACGCATCGAATCATCTGGCGAGGCCGGAAGAATAAATGTTTCAGCTTACACATACACCCTGATAAAGGATCAATTTATATGTGAGTACAGAGGTAAGATAAATGCCAAGGGGAAGGGAGAACTTGATATGTATTTTGTTGCTTAATGTTTCCTTAGAGTCTATTTGGACTCTTCCTACTATAAAAAAAGCCAAATCCGGGGGACTTGGCTAATCTCTTCATGTGATCGAAATAACTAAGAGATATGTGTAACGGGTTCCATAACTCAAGCATTCCGAGGCATGCTGCTTAAAGATAGTAAAAAACAACAGGCTACAGCTACTTCGGTCATTTTTTTTTGAAAATTTTAAGTTATTGCGTGATTACCTTGATCATTGTGCCCGTTGCTACCTGATCTTTCAGATCCATTCCATTGATCAATGCATGCTCTCTCATACGATCTGAATTGACCCGATAGGACTGCAATATTGACTGCAAAGTCCCTGCACGGCTCACCTTCTGAATGGAGATCCGGTCTGGTTTTTTATTGATTTTTGCCTGATCCGTCAGACGGGTAAAATGTCTCATAGTTTGATTGAAAGAAGGTACATATGTGTCAAAACTTTCCTTGTCTGTCAAACCATGAAATGTGAAGATCATATTGTTGTAACTTATGAAATAGGTAAGAATTCGTACAGTCTGTCCGGACTGTTCATTTACCTGGTCAGAAACCATAGCCAGCACATTCATGCCATTCAATGAGATCTCCTTTTGCTCCACGACAGTCAAACCGTATTGTTCAGCAGTTTGCTGTGCGGCTGCCCTTAGATTGGCCGCCTCAGTGAGTGTAAGGATCATAGCTGCTTTACCATCCTTGGGCGCCATCTGCACTTGAGAGGGTGTATTCACGGTCTGCCAGTTCTGTGGAATAGGAAATTTAAACCGCATGGTGGGATGATAGAAGTTTCCATTTTCAACATAACCCTGTTTTGGATCTTCACCATATATCAGACCGTCAATCATACGCAGATAACTTTCTCTGTTTACTTGCAGCTTTGAGGCATCGATATCTTTCTGGATATCATTGGCCATGGCGTTTACTTTTTGATAGCGATCAGCCGGGTCCGGGTGTGTAGAAAGAAATGTTGGCAATGATTCCGCACTAGTGCCAGCTCGCATGTTGTTCAAAGTATTAAAGAAGTTGGCCATATGATGGGCATCGTATCCTATCGCGGTAGAATACTGTACTCCCAATTCGTCAGATTGAGACTCATCGTCCCGGCCATATTTCAAAAACAGGAGCTGCATAAATTGCTGACCTTCCTGCGCCATGGCACGGAAAGTAGGGGACACGATTAAACCACCAATGAAAACTACCTGTCCCAAAGTGGCCTTTGTTTGCTGCTGTACAGAATGTCTGGCCGTAACATGACCGATCTCGTGTCCGAGTACTCCAGCAAATTCAGCTTCATTATTGAAATGTGCCAAAATACCTCGCGTGAAATAAATGAATCCACCGGGCAAAGCAAAAGCATTTACCACTGGGGAATCCAGAATCTTAAACTCATATTCAAGGTTGGGACGATGACTGATTTTTGCCATCTCCTGCCCCTTGGCATTGATAAAGTTTTGTAGTGTTTGATTTTCATACAACCCATACATCTGCACAATCTGTGGGTCGGATTGCTTACCCATGGCTATTTCTTGTTCTTCTGAAATAAAACTTAGCTCCTTTTTACCGGTCACGGGATTTACAGCGCACGCTACGATGGAGAGGAGAAATACCAGCAGTCCCAGGCTTAGTATGGGTCGACCTATTATCAATCTTTTCATTTTCCAGTGTTATTATATTAGTCCCAATGTAAAACGAATTGGCAAAGTTCGATAGATATAAATTCTTGTGAAGAAGAAGTTAACTTTGGCCTAAAGGATCTGACCCCTAATCTATTGAAAAAACTCCTAATTGATGCATAGAATTGTAGCCATTGGTGGTTGCAGTAATTCCGGTAAATCCACGCTAGCCAGGCAATTATCCGCTCAGCTACCCTATAGCAGCCAAATCGTCTCAATGGATGAGCATGTACGTTCTATCGAAAGGATACCATTGATAAATGGTAAGACAGACTGGGAAGTGCCACAATCTATTGACTGGAAGGGGATCTATCAGGCCATGCTGGATCCTATTGCAGATTTGGTAATCGCGGAAGGCTTTCTGATATTCTGGAATAAGTCGATCAACAGACTTTTTGACATCAAGGTATTTCTGGACATTGACTACTTAACGTTCATAGAGAGACGGAGACAGGAGACACGATGGGGATCAGAACCCGAATGGTACGTACAGCATGTATGGGAGAGTTACTTAAAATTCGGCCAGTTGAAGGAACCTTCTGATGATTTCTACATTATTAATGGGACTGAACTCGAAGTGTCTTCACTAGCTTCCCGGATCATATGGGATCTGGAACATATATGAGAATATTTGAGGAAAGAGATATTACGTATTTTTGCAGTAAAAATAGGTTACGATGAGTAAGCATGGTAGGGTACTTGTGGCAATGAGCGGTGGAATTGATAGCACCGTCACAGCTATGATGTTACACGATCAGGGCTATGAGGTGGTGGGCATTACGATGAAAACGTGGGATTATGCCAGCAGTGGCGGATCCAAGAAAGAGACGGGATGTTGTAGTTTGGATTCAATCAATGATGCTCGAGAGGTGGCAGTTAAAATGGGGTTTCACCACTTCATCATCGATATACGGGATGAATTTGGTGATTATGTGATTGACAATTTTGTGGAAGAATATATTGCAGGCCGGACACCCAACCCCTGTGTACTTTGTAATACGCATATCAAGTGGTCTGCTCTACTGAAAAGAGCAGATGCCTTAGATTGCCAAATGATTGCAACCGGTCACTATGCTCGGATTGATGAGCAGGACGGTCGCAAATTTGTGCGGAAGGCTATTGACCACACCAAAGATCAATCTTATGTGTTATGGGGACTCAGTCAGGAATGCTTGGACAGAAGCCTGTTTCCATTAGGTCCTTACAATAAGACCGAAGTACGTCAAATGGCGTATGATTTCGGATATGAGGCCCTCAGCAAAAAGCCTGAGAGTTATGAAATATGCTTTGTCCCTGACAATGACTACCGGGGCTTTTTGAAACGGCGGCTTCCCACTCTCGAGGATGAAGTGAAGGGTGGAAAGTTTGTGGATCAGGAAGGAAATTTCTTAGGATATCACGATGGATATCCCTTCTACACCATCGGGCAGAGACGTGGATTAGGGATGGCATTTGGCAGTCCCATGTACGTCTCAGAAATTGACGCGGACTCTAACACGGTAGTGCTAGGCGATGTAGAAAGCCTGATACGTAGTAAGATGCAGGTCTATCAGGTCAATTCCATGAAATATGAGCAATTGCCGGAGGGTCGTGAAATGCTGGCCAAGGTGCGATATCACGATAAAGGGACACTCTGTGAATTGTCCTCAGATGGTGGCGATCAGGTACAGGTGCATTTCTTCGCTGGTGTAAAAGGTGTGGCTCCCGGTCAGTCTGCTGTATTTTTTGAAGGTGATGATGTCCTGGGAGGAGGTATCATTTATAGTGCAGTCAAATGAAACAATATGCTCTGATATTATTTGCATTCATGATCTTTCTGTCTTGTAAGGAAGATCCTGCTGATATCATTGATCCACAGGTATATGGACATGAATACTTTCCGCTGGAAGTGGGAAAATATCGTATTTATGAAGTAGACTCTTTGCAGTTTGACCTGGGACTAGGTGATAGACCAGTAGTTGATTCTTCTCATTTCTTTCTACGACTCGAGACTGTGGAGGAATATATCGATCAAACGGGTCAGACTAATTACCGGGTAGAAAGATCCCGAGCAGATAAACTCGGCGACCCCTGGGAAATCATGGATGTAATAGTAGAAAGTCGTACGGTGAATCAGGCCTTTTATGTGGAAGATAACCTTCGATATATTCCACTCGTATTTCCTCTGGAGGATAACTTGGAGTGGGATGGACTGGCATACTTTCCTGACAACATCGTCATATTCGTAAAAGGAGAAACTATCGAAATCTTTGACAGATGGCAGCATAAAGTACTATCCACCGGTCTCCAGGAACGGATCGGAGGCATCAGTTATTCAGATGTTGCGACTATCGAACAGGTTGCGGATACCAACATTGTTGAGCTGAGATATAGCGTCGAAAAGTATGCACGTACGGTTGGACTGGTATATCGTGAACGTCAGATGATTGATTCCTTTTGTAAATATGTGGGTGAAACTCAACCGTGCCTCGGGCTAACCTGGAGGGAACAAGCTGGCAGAGGCTTCTTGATGAGAGAAACTCTAATTGATCACAATTAAGCGGAACCATGCAAGATCTGGAATTTCTACCTATCGGACGGGTGAAGAAGAGTTTTGGCGCAGAGGGAGCGGTGCGCCTTTCTCTCGAAGAATCCATGCTGGAACATTTGAATGACCTTGAGTTTTTATTTGTCGAGATCGATGGTATCAAAGTACCTTTTGAAATAGAAAGGCTGGAGTCCACACGGCCAGTACAGGTGAAGTTTAGTGACATGGACTCTCCACAGGCAGCACATGAAATCACGGGTAAAGCCCTTTTTGTAGCCACTCAGGATCTTCCGGCCGATATTGAACCGGGATTTACAACCCGCTCTGAGGAGCCCTTTGCTCTGTTGATTGACTTCGAATTAATGGATACTGTATCTGGACGTACACTAGGTAAAATCATTCGGGTAGAAGAATATCCGGGACAGGATATGGCCTTCGTTCAGCAAGAAGAAGGTGAGATCATGATACCACTCGCCCCCGATCTCATTGAAGATATCGATATTGAAGCTCGACGTATCTTAATGCAATTGCCGGAAGGACTATTACAGATCTAATATTATGATTTCAGAACCAGCTGTCGCCTTTGCTCCTCCAGCGCTGCAATCGACTGATCTGATTTTTGAATTTCCGCATCCAGGGATTGCATGATCCTGGCTACCTGATCTCGAACAGACTGAACATTACTAAGCGCGTTTTGGATTTTCTGTTGAATGATCCAATCCGAGATCAGATTATCAAAAAAGATATCCGTAAATCGGGAGAAACTTTCCAAATGAATATGAAGATCAAGTTCTTCGGGACCATATATGTGACTCAGGTCTTTTTGAAAACGGACCAGTAGATGTTTGACATGATACGATAGATCCCTGGCCTTATCAATGGCTGAGTGCTTCATATAGGATGCTCCACGCTGCCTTCCACCGGCCATATCCCATTGACCCCAGTTCTTTGCTTTGCGTAGATGACCTAGCATCCGATCCAGGATAACCATGACTTCTTGTCCGGATTTTTTAACGGCTACCACATTATTAGCAAACTGATGCAAGGTGTCAATGCGTGTCAATATCTCCAGTAATTGCTGTCCAGTATCCGTGCGGTTTTGAATGAGATCTTTCTCTCTTCGTTTGATTAGTTGGTCCAGTTGATTCTTGAGAGTTGGTAGGTCCTGCACTTTTTTCTCGAGAAGATCGCGTTCATACTCTAATAGCTTGGCTGATTTCTTCGCTTCATCATACTTGAGTGAAGCTTGCAAATACTCCTGCCGTTCTTTTTCGATCTGCTCTTCTTTACTTCCAAGCACCTGATGAAAAAGCCCCTTGACACTGAGCTTTTCAAGCCGTTCAATATCCTTAAATTCTTTCTCTAACTTCTTTTCCAGCTTATCGAGCTCCTGATACGCCTCAGACAGTTCCTGATTCAATTCAGCAAGGTGCCGATCTACACGGGTAGCATGCTGCAATGCATCATAGGTTTCCTTCAGTGCTTGTTGTATGTCGGACATTGTCTTTGATTGTGCTTGCTCATGGCCAATTTAACGAATATCGCGCGATTTTATCTCATGACCGAACGGGGACAAACCATTTAAAAGCATCCTTATCTATAGCCCGATCTATTGCCAGCACACCTTGAAGGTGATCATATTCATGCTGCAAGAGCTCTGACATATCTCCCTGCAATTGCCAGGTTTGATCCTTCCATTCTCGATCTTTGAATGTTACAATACATTGGTCATATCGCTTGAGCCTGACCATAAGATTTGGAAAAGACATGCAATCGTCCCACAATTCGATTTGCTTGTTATGCGGAAATGAAAGCGTGGGATTATAAAGAGCCACAGGTCCATCGATATTAATGACGATAATATTCTTTAGCAGACCGATCTGCGGAGCAGCAATGGCACGACCCTTCCCATAGGTGTTGCGAAAAGCGAGAATCAGGGATGCCATTTGATCTATATAGGGATCCAGTACATTGAGCTCTTCAGTGACCACCGGTGAGCAGTTTTCTCGTAGCCGGGGATCTCCCAGGAGAAGAATGTTCTCCAGACTCATATCCTGACTGTTCATGGCATTAGATTATAACTCCAATATGTCGAGCCCTTGTTCAAAGATGACATCCACGGGAATGTTTGCATTCGAGAGTCGATCCAGGTCTGCCTGCAATTCAGGTGTGATGATCGCCATTTCCTCTACAAGCTTCGCTACTCCCGTATAGTCACCATCCCCCTGCAACATGAGGATCTTCTGACTCAAGCTGTCCGTCGCCTTCCTAAATTTTTCGAAATCAATCTTATATGTTCCAGATTCACTATTCCGGACAAAGGCACCTTGCTCCTTAAAGTAATTGAAGCGAATCATATTTGCCTTCCCATGCGCACTAGAAGCACCAAATCGTACCGACCTGAAGATACTTGCCAGAAATGTCACATAATAATCATGGAGATCACCTTCAATTTCGCCGGCGTCGTGAAGTTGATTGATCATATAAAGACCCAGTACATCAGCTTTCCCTTCTTCCAGTGCGGATGCATGTGCCTGTAGAGCTTCGCGCACTGTTCCTTTTCCGGTAATCGTATTCTTTATGCCTAGTCCATGAGCCACTTCGTGAAACATCGTATTGGCAAAAAAAGCATCAAAGGTGATGTGGCTGCGTTGCGATTCATCAATCAGTACCTCGGAAATTGGTAATAGAATTTTGTCAAATTTCGCCCGCATGGCATTCTTTAACTGCAGACGTCGTGTACCTTTCGCTAACTGTACTTCCTCGTCATTAGGTAGATTGATTGCTATAGTTTTACTACCTGCATTGCAATCACCTGCATAGTAGACTACATCATAGGCGTTTAGCTCCGTATCGGTACCTGGCTTTTCCTTCTTGTATTCTCCCGGCACCGGAAGATTGGCTTGCAGCCCTGGCAGGAGAGAAGCATATCGAGCAAGTCGCTCACTCCAGGGTTTATCCTTTACCAGAATATAGGCCTCATGAGCTGCCTTATATCCATAGAGTTGGTCTTCATAGTTTTCAATAGGTCCAATCACGACATCAATAGTGTTGGTCTTCATATCAAGCCAGGCCATGTCAGAAGGCTGGTATTCATCAGTTAGTAATGCTTCTGCTCGGAGCTCTAAATACTTCTTGAGACCAGAATCTTCAGCCAGTTCACTTGCCTGCTTGAGCAGATTGCTTGCTTCAATTACCTCTTCTGCAAACATTTCATGATAAGGAATGCTCTGCAGGGCTCCGCTTTCATCGTATCGAATAAACGTGTACAAACTCGCCTTATTCTCTATTTCAGCCGCCTCAAAGTCTGCCTTGGTCATATCGAATGGGTAGAAGTTAGCCCCCAGGGGTTTAGAACCCACTCCTTCAACAAAAGGTTGATTACCAGCCAGTCGATCCCAGGGGCCATAATTGATTTCTACATATTGACGCGTATCCGCATCTAAGACTTCGCTCAAAAGCGTTTCCTTATCTCCGTACGCTTCAAACCAAAATAATTCATCCATAATCTTGGCTGCTTCTACCAATAAAGGAATCATCTGTCTTTCTTTTTCCGATAAGACTGAAAGATCAGTCTCCAATCGTACTGGTGTGTATTTATCAAGCGCTACCTCTGCCGGAGCTGCTGTCAAGACCGGTGATTCAATAGATTGCGTTTGATGCTCACTGCATGATGAACTTGACAACAGAAACATGGATAGGATAAGAAGGCTGTATATATATGACTTTTTCATATCTAAATAATATTATAGTATCAGTGTCGTTATAAATGCATTGAAGGGAAAAGACCCATTTACGGACAATTAATGATCTCAGACAATTTTCACTTTTTCAAAAAGTACTTGTACATATGTTCGTAAAAAGAAAACGCTATTTACTAGTAATCGTTTATATCCTGCACCTAATTGCAATATCATTCTTTTTGCATTGATCAGTTATTCTGACCACTATCAACCTCGATAAGCTCGTTGTATTTCTCTTGCTGTCTCTTGAGATAGTAATACGTCTCTATCTGTGATTGCACGGGAATTCCCGTTTCACTTTTGACAAATTTATTTTTCCCCTCACGATCAATAATCCTCGCTTTCACGTTGTCATTAAGTTGACCTTCTACAATATCGAAGATCATCTTTCGGACTTTTTCATCATATATCGGAAAGACTGTTTCAATACGGTAACTCAGATTTCGAGTCATCCAATCTGCACTGGAAAGATATAACTTACGATCTCCACTGTTGTGAAAGATGAAGATACGAGCGTGCTCGAGATATCGATCCACAATACTTATAGCAGATATATTAGTACTTAAGCCTTCCTCACCTGGGATAAGACAACAAATACCACGCACTATGAGCTTAATTCGTACACCGGCAGCACTAGCTTTGTACAGCATATCTATCATGTCTGTATCCTGGAGGCTATTGAGCTTCAATATGATTTCTGCTTTATTTCCTTCCTGCGCCTGGGCAATTTCATGATTTATGAGATTGACTAACTCAGATCGGAGATTGAACTGCCCAACTAATAAATGCTCAAAGTCTACGGACGGTAACTTGCGCGTTTCTAAAATAGAGAATATACGGGCGATCTCGCTGGTCAGTCGGGGGTCTGCCGTAAACAATCCCAAATCACTGTAAATCTTGGCTGTGTCTTCATGAAAGTTTCCGGTACTGAGAAAACTATATAACCTGGGTTTACCATTCTCAATTCTTCGGATAAGTGCTGCTTTAGCATGCACCTTAAGCCCTGGGAAGCTATAGTGCACACGTACACCAGCTTCTTCTAGTCTGGCACCCCAACTCAGGTTGGCCTCCTCATCAAATCTTGCTTTCACTTCCACAAATGCAGAGACACGCTTTCCACGTTTCACTGCTTCCATCAGCGCATTCATGATGCGTGACTCTTTCGCCACCCGATATTGTATGATCTTGATATGAGTTACATTGGGGTCCATGGAGGCTTCCTCGAAGAACTGAATGACGGACTCATAACTGTGATAGGGGAGGTGAATCATTTGATCTTCCTGTCGAATTGTCTCGAAAAAGTCCTGTGAAGCTTCCAAAGGAATATATGCCAGTGAAGGTAAAGGCCTTTGATTGAGATGATGCAATCCAAAATCAGGAAATTTAAAGAAATCAAAGTTATTGTGATATCTACCTTCTGGCAGTAGATCGTAATTTTCAAGTTCCAGAACGCTTTGTAAATACTTCAATAATTGTTTGGGCATCTCTCGATCATACACGAGTCGTGCTGCAGGTCCGACGTCCCTTCTTAGTAGCGATTTTTTAATTTTTTGAATGAGGTCACCCGAGAATTCATCATCAATATAGAGTTCTGCATCCCGGGTTAGTTTTATGGAATAGGTATCTAGTACATCATATCCGGGGAAAAGCCAGGCAATACTATGACGCACAATATCATCAATCATGATCAGATCGTGTTGGCCTTCTTCTGAAGGTAGCTTGATGAAACGTGGAAGATGATCTGATGGCACCTTCACGATCGCATACTGTAATGATCCATTGGGTTTACCTTTGGTGCGCATCATCACGGTCAGATATAGCGATGAGTTGGTAAGGAAAGGACGGATCTTATTCTTCACCAAAAGTACCGGCTGCACATACGGGAGCATGTTTTGTTTAAAATACTCCTCTACAAAATCCTTCTGCTCTTCATCCAGATCCAGTCTGCGTTTCAGAAAGATGTGGTTTTGTCGCAATGCAGGTTCGATTTGATCGGCAAAAATCTGGTTGAATTCCTCTTGCTGCTCATTCACAATTTTGAGAATCGCCTTGAGCACTTCACGGGGATGAAGGTCCAATTCTTTTTTCGTCTTCTTGCTGATCCGGAGTAAATTACGATGCTGAGCCACTCTTACGGCAAAAAACTCACCCAGGTTAGAGCTGTAAATCGCCATAAACTTGATACGTTCAAACAAGGGCATTGTAGGGTCAGTTGCCTCCTGCAATACCCGGTGATTAAAAGCCAGCCAGCTTATATCCCGCTCGATATAGGGGTATGTTTTCTCCATGTATTTTATCGCTAATTAAGTGACAGGCGATCGTGTATGTATTGGCTCCGTGATCTCCTGAATAGAGTCCTAACGAAAGTAAAAAATAAAAATATTCTGACACTCTATCTCAGCAGTTCAAATATGAAGATCTTCTCTCAAAATTGTCATTCGTAGAGAAAGTCCACATCGCTGGAGTATGGATAATCCATCAGATATTGGATTGCTTTTTTGATGGATAGTCCATTAAAGATGATGGCATGTAGCATTTCCACAATCGGAATATCCAACTGATAGGTGTTGCCCAGATGATACATGATCCGTACCGTCCGCACGCCCTCTGTTAACTCATTTAATTCTGATTCGATTTCATCTTTGGTTTTTCCCTGTGCCAATCGATAACCAAATTGGAAGTTTCGACTTTCCGGACTGGTAGCAGTTGCAATCAAATCACCGACTCCAGCCGTACCAAAGAAGGTACGCGAGTTACCGCCAAGTGCCTTGCCAATCATAAACATCTCCCGTAATCCACGGGTGAGGAAGAATGCTTCTGTGTTTTTACCCAATTCCAGACCGGCAATCATGCCAGCTCCGATCGCGATTATATTTTTCAGCGCCCCAGCAAGCTCCGTTCCTATCAGATCATGTGAGGCATAGATCTTAAATTGTGGATTGGACAATGTGCGATACCCCATTTCGATTACTTCATCATATTCGCTGGCTACAACAGTAGCCGCAGGCAATCCACGCAGGATTTCTGAAGATAGATTGGGCCCCGAAAGACACCCAATACGTACCACCTGAGTCCATTCTCTGATAAGTTCGCTCATGGTGCGAATGTTTCCACGCTTAAGTCTAGGAAGAAATGCATCCAAATCAGCATTAATCAGATCGAAGCCTTTCGTAGCATGAATAAGGACATGATAGGGATGCAAGAAGGGGGCAAATTCCTGGATTACAGATCGAAAAACCTCTGAGGGCAGGACTGGATAGATCAATTTACATTGAGTACATAGATATTCTATGTCGTCGACGGCTGTAATATTATCCGGTAAATCAAGCCCCATGTACGAGTGATCCTTGTTAATCTTATCAACCGTATCCTGAGATCGGGAGTACAGAAGAACCGAAACATTGTGCGAGAGCATCATGGAGATGGTCAGGCCAAATCTTCCTGCACCTACAACACCTACTACTTCCGGTTTGTACTCAGCCATGCAAGAAAGATAGAACTTAGTCCATATCCGTTACTAATATTTCTACTTTTTCTTCTTCTTAGCCTGCTGCTCTGCGGCAAGGCGTTGTTGTTCTTTCAGTGCCTGCTCAAGACGTGCCTGGAATCCTCCCTTCTTCTTGGGTTTCTTCTTATTACGGTCCAGCTCTTCCAGAATCTTATCGTTATTGATAAGATAGTTTTTCGTCACTAGCGTTTGTGTAATATTGATCAGGTTACTAAACAGCAGATAACAGGTCAATCCGGATGCGTAACTGTTGAAAAAGAATACAAACATCAACGGCATCAGATACTGCATATACTTCATCATAGGGTTGATGCTGTTCATATCCATGATTTTGCTGTTGTAATAGGTATACACCAGCATAGAAAGTGCCCATAGGAAAGTAAATAGTGAAATATGACTACCTAAGAATGGAATATCAACAGGTAATTGGAAGAACACATCGTAGCTGGATAGGTCATTAGCCCACAGAAAAGAAGCTTGACGAAACTCAATGGAAGCTGGAAAAAATCGATATAGCGCAAACCATATGGGCATCTGTAAAACCATAGGAAAGCAGCCTCCTGCCGGATTGACACCATATTCTCGATAGATTTTCATGGTTTCCATCTGGATCTTCTGCTGATCATCCTTGTATTTCTCCCTAAGTTTTGCCATCTGTGGTTTGAGAGCGCCCATCTTACTTTGGGAGTGTAGCATTTTGTAAGTGAGCGGAAATACTGCCGCCTTCACGATCAAGGTCAGGAGTAAGATGACTATCCCTTTGCTACCTACCAGTCCGGAAAGAAAGCTAAAGATCGGACGAATGACCCACCGATTGATTGTGCCGAAGACACTCCATCCAAATGGAATAATGTCTTCCATCTCATAGCCATAGGACTTCAGTACATCAAACTCATTGGGACCAATGTACCATTTCATGTCTGTCTGTTGCTGGAAGGGAAGATCAATTTGAGAAGTGAGCAATTTCAGGTCCTCTTCCGACTCATCAATCATTTTGCTCTCTACACGTGCACCAAAGAAAGGTCCAGTAGTGGCTATCAGGGTGCTATTAAAGAACTGATTGGAGTGTGAGACCCACTTGACATCCCCTTCAAGTGTTTCATCATCATCGCCACTCATGCTACAGTAAGAGGGGTTTTCACCCACTTCTTTGAAATGTACAGATGAATAAATTCTCTCGTATTGCGTACTTTTTTCCAGCTTGTCCAGGTAGTTGACCCAATTGATCTGTAACCCCTTACTTCTATCTATGACCTGATCCAGTCCATTTAATTGTAGCTGATAATCAATATCATAGCCATCGTCAGCTAAAGTATAGGATTGGACGACACTGCCTCCATTACTAAGTGGAGCAGTAAGTGTGAGTGAGTTGCCATTTAGTCTAGGGCTAAAGTATAGATCGCTGGTTTTGATCTCATTATCCCGTATGCCTGCGACAGGTAGAATGTATTCGAACACATTCTTCTCATCTTCCAGTAGATAGAGATCTTCATATACATCATTGTGTTCCTCATCTTCAAGCAGCTTCTGAAATTGTTTGAGCTTGACCTGTCTGATATGCCCGCCCTTGGTATCGAAGACGATTCGGACCTTATCATTTTCAAGCACTTGCTCTGAAGATGTTCCATCCAACGCGGGTGCAAAAACACCATATTCACGCTGTTTTAGTAATTGGTCTAGTGAATCCTGGAGGCCATCGCTAACAGATGGAAGGGGAGGGGTCTCTTCGGGGACCAGCAAAGTGTCCATATTCTCCTGCTGCGCCAAAGCAATTGAATCCTCTACCCGCTGCATCTCCGCCAATTGCTCTTCTGTTGGAGCATTTATCTTCACCCAGACTAAAAACAGGAAGAAGATGAGTACAATCCCAATGATGGTATTTTTATCCATTGTTGTTTAAAATCAACTACCAGATTTGAAAAAATCGACGCAAAGGTACAATTTTGAATATATAGGGATACTAATCGACCGACTAATAAAGTCTTGTTTTCGATAGATTACTTTTTATGGTCGAGAAGTACGAGATATACTATAATATGAACCTAACTGTTATTTTTACCCTTTCTATCGTTAGGAGAAAATAAACGAACTAGATGTTTGAAAGTTTAAATGAAAGATTGGAGGGCGCATTTAAGAGCCTTACGGGGGATGCTAAGCTCACCGAAATAAATGTTGCTCAGTCGATAAAAGAAATCCGTCGTGCCCTTGTATCGGCAGATGTGAACTATAAGATAGCCAAGGAGTTTACGGATAAGGTCAAGGAAGAAGCCCTGGGTCAACGAAACGTGCTCAAGGCCGTCAAGCCGGGAGAACTGATGGTGAAGATTGTCATGGATGAGCTGATTGCGCTCATGGGGGGACAATCTGTCGGAATCAATGTCAAAGGCAACCCGGGTGTGATCCTGGTGGCTGGTCTGCAAGGATCGGGAAAAACCACATTTAGCGCCAAACTTGCCAATTACCTAAAAAGTAAAAAGAAACACCGACCGCTCCTGGTGGCTTGTGATGTATATCGTCCTGCTGCGATTGATCAACTCCAGGTACTGGGTGATCAGATCGGCGTAAAGGTATATAAAGAGGTGGACAACAAGAACCCTGTCGAGATTGCCACCAATGCATTAGTACATGCACAGCAAAACAGTCACGACGTAGTGATTGTGGATACAGCAGGTCGTCTGGCGATTGATGAGGTGATGATGACCGAAATCTCAAATATAAAGGAGACGATCATTCCTTCGGAGACACTATTTGTCGTAGATGCTATGACAGGTCAGGATGCTGTCAATACTGCCAAGGCTTTTAACGACGTCATCAATTATGACGGAGTAGTGCTCACTAAAATGGATGGTGATACCCGGGGTGGTGCAGCCCTTACGGTCAAATATACCGTGGGTAAGCCCATCAAGTTTGTAAGCAGCGGAGAAACCGTAGAGACCCTGGATGTTTTTTATCCCGACAGGATGGCTCAGCGGATTTTGGGAATGGGTGACATCGTGTCTTTCGTAGAAAAGGCACAGGAGCAGTTCGATGAAAAAGAGGCTAAACGTCTTGAGAAGAAGATAAAGAAGAACAAGTTTGACTTCAATGACTTCCAAAGTCAGCTGAAGCAGATCAAGAAAATGGGCGATATCAAGTCATTGCTGGGGATGATTCCAGGAATGGGTAAGATGACCAAGGACATCGACATCGACGATAAGGCTTTTAATAAAGTGGAAGCCATCATTCAGTCTATGACGCCCGAAGAACGTTCGAGACCAGAGCTTCTTAACATGAGTCGGAAACGAAGAATTGCCCGTGGATGTGGTCATAATATTCATGAGATCAACATGTTTATTAAGCAATTTGATCAAATGCGTAAGATGATGCACATGATGAGCAAGGGTAAATTTAGAGATGCTATGGGCGGAATGCCCAAACGGTAGTCCCGAATATCTCACAAGGGTAATGATAGTCTGAAGTGGTCCAGAACCAGAAAATTGGATGAATCTCAAACAAAGAGTTAGGTCAAACGTCTGCTACATGAGAACCCACGTCGATTATACCGGTTTATTTACCCGTGAATCAATTACTTTCGGCACAGCCGAAGACCAGATATTTTTACGTTACGTTCTTAACTTAGGTAAAAAATTCCAACCATGCTAGATACTTTAAAAATCACTCTTTTGGCGATAGTACTCCACCTAGTTGCCTGTACGCCGAAAGTGGGAACCACTGTAGACCAAGGATCCAAAGAAACTCAAGAGGAAACACCCAGGATGATAGAAGCTCCCAGAGCGGAGATGGATGATGTAGCTGCGGCACCTCAAAAGGCGATGCCGGATGGGGCACCTTCCGATCCTATGCTGCAGCCACTCCCTATTGACCAACGTGTGAAGATGGGATCACTCCCCAACGGGATGAAATATTACATCCAACACAACACAAAACCTGAAAATCGAGCAGAGCTTAGATTGGCAGTCGCCGCTGGCTCAATCAATGAGGATGATGACCAGTTAGGACTCGCTCACTTTGTCGAGCACATGGCCTTTAACGGTACTGCCAATTTCAATAAAAGTGAGTTGGTGGATTATCTGCAGAGTGTGGGCACTCGATTTGGTCCGGACCTTAACGCCTACACCAGCTTTGATGAGACCGTATATATGTTGCAGGTCCGCACCGATTCGCAAGCGATCTTCGACAAGGGAATGCTCATACTCGAAGACTGGGCCCACTCAGTGACCTTCGAAGATGAAGAGATCGATAAAGAAAGGGGAGTCGTAGAGTCTGAGCTTCGATCAGGGCTCAGTGCCGACGAACGCATGAGAAACGAATACTTACCGGTCATTTTTCATGAATCAAAATATGCAGACCGACTCCCCATAGGTACAAGAGAGATTATTAACAACGCTCCCTACGATGCTTTGAAGCGATTTTATCGTGATTGGTACCGTCCCAACCTGATGGCACTTGTCGTTGTAGGAGATGTAGATGTTGATGCGGTCGAAAAGCAAATATTAGAACGCTTTGCAAAACTTGAAAACCCCGAAAATCCGCGTGAAAGAGAGCGGTATGGATTTCCCGATCACGATAATACACTCGTGAGTATTACTCAGGATAAGGAAGCCACCTATACCACTGCAAGAGTGATGTATAAGCATGACCATGAGAAAGTGAAAAACTTCAAAGATTATCGTCAGTCACTTGTGAGGAGTCTCTATAATTCTATGTTGAATAATCGACTGAATGAATTGAGACAATCAGCCAACCCACCTTTCTTATATGGTTATGCCGGTTATGGCAGGGAAGTCGGTGAGTTGGATTCCTATACTTTATATGTAACCACAGGTGAGGGCGAAGTTCTCAAGGGATTGGAAGCAGTATTCACTGAAAATAAACGTGCCCTGGAGCACGGGTTCACAGCGACAGAACTGGATAGGACACGGATTGAGATACTGAGTCAGGCAGAAACGACAGCCAAGGAAGAAGACAAGCTTCAATCCGGATCATTGGCAATGAGCTATGTTTATCACTATCTAAATGAGAGTCCCGCACTAAGTCCGACGCAACGATTTCAGATCATGCAGGCTTTACTACCTACCATCACGCTGGATGAGGTAAATCATTTAGCCGATAAATGGATCAATGAAGATGGTAGTAATCGTGTGATTGTAGTCACAGGACCTGAAAAAGAACAGGTACCCTTACCCTCAGAAGACGACATCTATGCACTAATCAGTAAGGTGGGCGCAAAGACGGTAGATCCTTATGAAGACGCAGTATCAGATGTACCCTTAATGGTGGATATGCCTGAAATGGGCGCCGTGACAGAAGAAAAGGTAGTAGAAGATGTAGGAATCACCGAGTGGACACTATCAAATGGTGTTCGGGTGATTTTAAAGCCGACAGATTTTCAGAATGATGAGATTATGTTCACGGCTTTCAGCCCGGGAGGACATTCAAACTATCCCGACGAAGAATACCAGTCTGCCTCAATCGCCAGTGCGATCATAAATCAAGCGGGTATTGCTGATTTCGACCTCATACAGCTGCAGAAGATGATGGCAGGTAAGCAAGTGCAGGTAGCTCCATTTATCAGTGAACTAGAGGAGGGAATGCAGGGCTTTAGTACAATCAAAGACCTGGAAACAATGTTCCAATTGATACATCTCTACTTTACAGAGCCGCGGGAAGATGCTGAGGCATTTCAGTCTATGATCACTCGACAGCGACAGATTCTGCAAAACCTCAGGGCAAACCCTGACTACTTTTATCGTGACAAAGTAAATGAGGTGAGATATAAGAATCATCCACGTCGGGGAATACCAACGGTAGATGACCTCGATGAGATGAATTTGGAGACCGTGATGAAGGTGTATAAGGACCGATTTGCGGATGCCTCTGATTTCACTTTTATTTTCGTTGGGAACTTTACTTCTGAAAGTATAAAACCATTCATCACAAAATACCTGGCCAGCCTTCCATCCACGGGTCGTGAGGATCAATGGAAAGATGTAGGTGTGGAAGTCACTAAGGGCCGAAATATAGAACGTTTTAACTTTGGTGAAGCACCCAAGGCCCAGATCGAGATGCACTGGATCGGAGAATTCGACTGGGATGATCGAGAAGCCAAGTATCATTTGAATTCTCTGATGGAAGTACTACGAAACAAGCTTAGAGAATCTATGCGAGAAGACCAGGGAGGTGTATATGGTGTCTCGATCTCTGGCAATACTTCCAAGTACCCAAAGGAGGGGTATAGTGTGCGCGTATCCTTTAATTCCGAACCCGAAGAAGTGGATGCATTGATCGAGACAGCGATCAAGGATATTGAAGATGTGATGGAAAACGGGGCAACCGAGGAGGAATTGACAAAGGTTCGGGAGGTACAACGTCAGGGACGAATAAAAGGTCTGGAAGAAAACCGTTTCTGGACGAATGCTTTACGAAGCACCTACATGTACGATCAGGATCCTCACAATATATTGTTGGAAAACTATGAAGAGCTGATTGATGATTTAGATAGCGATGACATCAAAATGATGGCCAAACAGCTGTTTGATACCGATAACTATACGGAGATCGTGATGCTGCCCGGTTCAGAAAACGACTAGCATTCGTATCATCAGTTGAGATAACGTTCGGTGAACCATATCAAATGTAAATGAGCAATGATATCAGGATCAAAGCTATTGTCCTACAGGCTTGAGAAAGGTCTTACTCAACAGGACCTTTCCACAAGTTCTGGAGTTTCACTGCGTACTGTCCAGAGAATCGAAAATGGAGAATCAACGGGAAGTCCTTATACGTTGAAGGCACTTTCAAAAGCCCTCAATCTAGAACTTTCTAATCTCTACGAAAGTGCACAAAATGCAGAAGGGCCATCGGAGGACATCTGGACTCACTGGAGAATTATCAATTATGCTTGCTTCTTTGTGATATTCATTCCCTTTGCCAATATCTTGCTACCCACCATATACCATAAAATATTTCTAAAGGGAGGACATCAGGATATGGTTAGGTTTTTCAACAGTTTTGAAATATTATGGACGGCTGTTACAGTTATATCAATGGTTTTGGTGACCTCGATACTCTCACTAATGTTTCCCTTCCTGTTAGGTGGAGGTGTACCTATTTGGATCTTTGTCTTCTTGATGGCATCAGTAGTACACTTAATTATGACTATGATCTTTGCTGCTCGCATTAGACTCCAGCAACATCCATGGCAATCAATGCCACTAGTGTGATTGTCATATAGATGACGTAAACAAGTCATGCCCAATTCCTGGGAAATGGGGGGAAGAATATGGCTATTTGCAATAAATAGTCTATTCATGAAGCACTTAGACAAATCTCTTCTTGTCATCGTCTTGACGCTACAATATGTACAAGGATATGGGTCCATCGAATTCCCATCGATTAGAGCAGAAGGCAATCAAGTAGATATCATAGTAGGAAGTCATAGGTTCGAAAACGGCTGGATCCTCGACTCCACCAAGAATCCTGATATTCTAAGAATTCCCGGACGATGGCCATACATCACAAAGAAAGTTGGTTTCATCACGGATATTGACAGCTTAGTATTCTTAGCAGAACCTGGGACACATTATGACTTTATGGTCAGATTAGAAGAGGTAAAGTGTCACATTCGTGTTGAGATGGCACCATTACCCCAATTTACCAGCCCCTATATCCTGATATTGATAGCTTTGTTTTTCATATCTGGTCTCTTCTGGAGCAGAAACCTAAATCCAACCCGATGCCTATTTTACTGTGGATTACTAGCTCCTTTGCTTTTCTGGGCACTGACATGTGTAGTCAGTTATCTTATTCCAAATTATCGATCCATTGAACATACGATAAGTGCACTTGGGAGAGTGGGTACCAAGACAGAAGTATATGTTTCAATTGGTATGAGCCTTGTATCAGTTTCTTGTTTTCTATTCTCGTTGGCATTATTAAGGATTTCGAAATCGTTAGGTGTTTCTACAGTTCCGGCATATTGCAGCTTTGGACTAGTCCTATTATTTATCTGGGCTGCCATCTTTCCGTTAGGAAACGAACTTCATGCTCTGACTGGCCCCGTGCCCATATTGACCATTGCAGGAGCATTTTACCAGGCTGCATCCTGGAAAAATCAGGACATGGACCAGATCAGGAAGATTTCATTCATCAGTGCACTGATTATGATCCTTTTGGTATTCAAATTTAATAGAGCCTTTTCAGAGAGCATCGAAGGATTACTCCAGAGGATCTTCTATCTGGGCTGGTCTCTTTGGTATATTGGACTCGCAATTACCCTGTCAGCTAAAAATGTTAGAAAGATAAAACCAAACCAAGACCGAGGGTAGTGGTGGAGGTGCTGGTTCCGGACAGGAGTGGTGAAAACTGGAGTGATAGATCATCACTCATATCAAATGACTTCAAATGGGCATCTACATAGGCATCAAGAGCTGCCAGGGCATACATTCCCACAAATCCGATATAGGTCATCTGCAGGTTTTTTCGATATTGATTTCTTAGTTGCTCAAGAGTCTGGATATTGGAGATACGACCGGCGTACTTGTCTGTAATCCCACGGACCCGATCGCTGTAAGCATCCTGAAAGCACTTCATTAATTCCTTATTATAGTCAACAGAGTACACGAGCGCAGCAAAACCTCCCCATACGATAGGAGCTTTCCAATAGCGCTTATTGTAGATCTGTCCAGCACCGGGCAAGATGAGGGAATATACACCTGCGCGATATGGATTAGGATAGGGGAGCTTCCAGTTCTCCTTGAATTGTCCCTTTTTTTTCTTGGGTTTTTCCACTTGTGTGAATTCGGGTGATCCAGCAGGAGTCTGATTTTGCTGTCCCCATACTGCGAACACGATAAGAGTACAGAATATGGTCAGCCAATACTTCATTGCTCGTAAAACGGTATACACCTATGATTAGTTGCCCTCCATAGCATCCAGGATCGCATTCAGCTCGTCGTCAGAGCCAAACTTGATCACGAGTGTGCCTGCTCCTGAAGATTTACGCTTTAACTGCACCTTAGTACCCAGTGTCTGTGAAAGGTGATCGACTACATGCTGATATTCGGGTGAGAGACTGGACTTCCTAGCCGGTTGCTTCTTGCTTCCTCCCGTATAGTCGCGTACCAATTTTTCCGTAGCGCGTACAGACAAGTCATCAAGTAGCACTCTTTGCAGTGCGATCATCTGGCCTTCCTGCGTGGGTATACCTAGCAAGGCTCTAGCATGGCCCATACTAATTCTGGATTGCTTGAGAGCCTGCTGCAAAGCCGGTGGAAGTTTCAGAAGGCGAATATAGTTGGTGACTGTACTTCGATTCTTTCCAATCCGGTCACTCAGGGCGTCATGTGTCAGGTCACATTCATCGATCAGGCGCTGATAGGAGATAGCCACTTCAATGGGATTTAATTCCTCGCGCTGAATGTTTTCTACCAAGGCCATTTCCAGCATCTCCTGATCATTCGCTTCCCTTACGAATGCGGGTACACTTTCCAGTTCTGCCAACTTTGATGCACGCAATCTACGCTCACCTGAAATGAGCTGATACTTACTCCCATCCAGCTTCCGTACTGTGATAGGTTGAATCAGTCCAAAGGTTTTGATAGATTCGGCCAGTTCATCCAGGGCTCCCTGATCAAATTCATTTCTTGGCTGAAATGGATTGATTTCTATAGTGGTTAAGGCGATCCAGTTGATGCCACCTACCTTTTCTTCGGCCTGCCTATCCTTTTTTGGAGGTTCCGCATCCGGATTTGGACCCAATAATGCTCTTATTCCCTTACCTAGCTCTTGCTTCTTTACTTTTGCCATCTGGACATTTTGATTACACGTTGGTCTTAAGGGATACGTTATTTCTTAGCAAAAATTCTTTTGCCAGGTTCAGAAAGTTGGTCGTTCCCTTACTATTCGCATCGTACATCAGGACCGGTTGATGCATGCTGGGTGCTTCTCCTATCTTACTATTCCTGTGTATAATCGTATCGTAGACCACATCTTCAGAGTGTGACTTCACCTCATCCACAACAACATTTGCCAGCCGGAGACGCTTATCATACATAGATAGTACGATACCCTCAATCTCAAGCTCCTGATTGAGATGTTGTTTTACCAGGTCGATAGTATTCTTAAGCTTCTGTAACCCCTCCAATGCGAAGATCTCACATTGTATCGGGATTAATACACTATCAGCTGCGGTCAGTGCATTTACAGTAATCAGACCCAGGGACGGAAGGCAATCGATAAATACAAAGTCATAGTCATCCTTTACATCCACTAATAGATCGCGAATAATAAACTCTCTTCTGAATCGACTGACTAACTCTAGTTCAGCACCCACCAGATCGATGCTCGAGGGGATGATGGACAGGTTGGGAGTATCTGTGCTCAGGATCACATCCTTAGCCGGTGTTTCGTTCACCATACAATCGTACAGACTTTGCTCCACATTGTTAATGTCGATTCCGACACCCGATGTGGCATTGGCCTGGGGATCGGCATCCACGATCAGGACCTTGAATTCCAACACTGCCAGGCTAGCACCTAAATTAATAGCAGAAGTGGTCTTACCAACACCTCCCTTTTGGTTTGCTATGGCAACGATCTTACCCATGTATTCAATTTATCTTTATATATCAAACGTTTCTCCGACTGCTGGAAGTTTCAATGAAATTCCAGCCGCACTAAACGTGCTAACAGCGTCTGCATGATCAATCTTTATCGGAGGAAATGTGTCAAAGTGGCAACCGATCACCTGGTTACATTCGACAAATTTAGCTGCATGTACCGCCTCCTGATAGTGCATGGTAAAATATCCTCCCACTGGCAGAATACACCAGTCTAGCTTCCCGCAAAGCAGTGGGATCAGTTTCATATCCTGCATCAAACAGGTATCGCCGGCAATGTAGAATCTCGCTTTGGGAGTCTGCACGACAAATCCTCCGGGATTTCCCCCATAAGATCCATCTGGCAGCGAACTACTATGCATGGCCGGAACATATTTGACCGTACCAAATGCACCTTCCCAGATACCACCATGATTCATACCCACCCCATTGAGTCCCTGATCGGCACACCAATTAGCAACCTCATAATTAGTCACTACTGGAGTATCTTCCTTTGCAATCTTAGACACATCCATCACATGGTCTCCATGCCCATGGGTCAGTAGAATAGCGTCAGCCGAAATCTCTTCTATATCGATATCACCCGCCAAGGAGTTACCGGATATGAAGGGATCTACTAACAACTGGAACCCATCAAGATCGAAGGAAAAGCAAGAGTGACCGTAGTAAGTAATTTTCGTCATGAGTTTCTGCAACTTGGCGCTCCTAAGGTGTTTTCTTTGTACCGCAAAAGTATAACAATCCTGAAACAATTAGTCGGGTCTCAAGTTTAATAATCCTAACTTCGTAATTCTAAAGTAGTACATGATTACTGTTATTTCCGGAACCAATCGTACCAACAGTGAAACAGAAAACATTTCAGAATTTATTTATGAAATGTTGAAGAGCGAGGGTGCCGAGGATGTCCAACTACTAAAATTAACCAATTTACCCACTGATTTCATCAGCAATGAGATGTATGCGAAAGGGAATCAGCCACCTGAAATATCTGCTATTCAGGATCAGTATCTGCTGCCTGCCACTAAGTTTTGGTTCGTATTTCCTGAATATAATGGAGGAATTCCAGGCATTCTCAAGCTATTTCTTGATGCAGTTTCAGTTCGAGTCAAGGATGATACATTCAAGGGGAAAAAGGCCTGTCTTACCGGAATATCTTCAGGAAGAGCAGGTAACCTGCGGGGTATGGATCACATGACAAACATTCTAAACTATCTAAAAGTGATCGTGCTTCCTAACAGACTTCCCATTTCGTCCATCATGAATCTCAAGGATGATACCGGCTTATTGAGCGATATAAATACCATCAAAGTTCTCAATCTCCAGATGCAAGAATTTCTTGAATTTTGATACTTAAGTAGAGATGCGTATGAGGGAGGTCAAAAACATCGTAGAAGTAAATGATCTGGGACGGATTGCTTACAAGGAAGCCTGGGACTTTCAGCAGTCGCTGGTAGATGAGTTGATACAGATAAAGCGGGATAATCGAAAAAAAGAGGAGGACCACTGGATCAAGCCTACACATCACTTCTTGTTTTGCGAACATCCTCCTGTCTATACCCTGGGTCGTACGGGCAGGGAGGACCATTTGCTGGTAGACAAGGGAGCACTGGAAAGGGGAGAAGTAGAGTTCTTTAAAATCAATCGAGGTGGTGACATCACCTTTCATGGCCCCGGACAGATTGTGGGTTATCCTATTCTTGATCTGGACTGGTTTTTCACGGACGTCCATAAATATGTGCGCTACATTGAAGAGACAATTATCAGAACCCTGGTAACATACGGTATTAGAGGTCAGCGCATGAAGGGGTATACAGGTGTTTGGATCTCAGATGATGATCAATCCTACCGAAAAGTCTGCGCTATTGGCGTGCACCTGAGCAGATGGGTGACTATGCATGGATTCGCGCTCAATGTCAATAATGACCTTAACTACTTTAACGGTATGGTGCCCTGTGGCATCGCTGAGGAGGATAAGACTGTCACTTCCATGTCCCGAGAATTGGGACATGAGGTAGATCTCATCACATTAAAGACCGAAATCGTAAATCAGTTTTCAACATTATTTGAAGCCGAAGCCAAATGGAGGAAAAGGGAAACATCAAAACCGTAGATGAATCGGTAACCACCATGACTCAACTGGTCATGCCCAATGACACGAATCATCTGGGCAATCTCATGGGAGGTAATCTGATGAAGTGGATGGATATCGTTTGCGCCATGTGTGCCATGCGCCATGCTCAGATACCTGTAGTGACGGCTTCCGTGGATAATATTTCTTTTCGGGGATCGATTAATTTAGGCGAAATCTGCATCCTCACGGCACAGGTGACAAGGGTTTTCAACACTTCCCTGGAAGTGTACGTACGCGTCGATGCCGAGAATACAATGACAGGAAATCGTCGTAAATGTAATGAAGCCTATTTCACGTTTGTTGCCATCGATAAAGCCACCAACAAACCTCAACCGGTAGCACCAGTAAGTATGACAAATGAAAAGCAAGAAGAATTATTCAATGGCGCACTACGACGTAGAGAACTACGGCTGATCCTGGCAGGTCGTATGAAACCTCAGGACGCCAAAGACTTGAAGCGCCTATTTGTCTAGAAACTCAGACATTAAAGCGGAAATGCATTACATCTCCGTCTTTCACCACGTATTCCTTTCCTTCCACCGCCATTTTACCCGCCTCTTTCACGGCTGCTTCAGAGCCCAGACCAACCAGATCATCATACTTGATTACTTCAGCTCGGATGAAGCCCTTCTCAAAATCAGAGTGAATAACACCCGCCGCATGGGGGGCCTTCGATCCCCTCAGGACCGTCCAGGCTCTCACCTCTTTTTCGCCGGCGGTGAAGTAGGTGATCAGATTCAGGAGTTTGTATGCTGCGCGGATCATTCGATGTAGCCCGGGTTCTTTAAGGCCCAGATCTTCCAGAAAAACCTGCCGGTCCTCAGGATCTTCAAGTTCTGCAATATCTGCTTCGATGCCTGCACATATAATGATAGACTCAGAAGGATCATCCGCAATTGCCTCTTGAAAGGCTTTTGTGTAATCATTGCCATCTTGTACTGCTGTTTCGTCCACATTACAGACATACAGCACGGGTTTTGCCGTCAGTAACATAGCCTCTGTCAAAAGCTCATTGGCTGCATCTGAGAATGAACCCAAGCGGGCAGGAATACCTTCTTGTAGGTGATTCATGATTTCCTCACCGGCAGCAACGGCCGCCTTGGCCTCCTTCGTTCCCGCCTTTGCCTGCTTTCTTAATTTTTCCAGACGTTTGTCCATGCTATCCAGATCTTTGAGTACCAACTCAGTCTCCACAATTTCTCGGTCTCTGACAGGATCTACACTTCCATCTACGTGTACAATCTGACCATCATCAAAGCAACGCACCACATGTATGATGGCATCTACTTCACGGATATTGGCCAGAAACTGATTACCCAGTCCTTCCCCCTGACTGGCTCCCTTGATGAGACCCGCAATATCAACAATCTCAATGGTAGTCGGTACCGTGGACTTTGGCTTTATGATACGTACAAGTTCATCAAGTCTGGGATCCGGCACAGTCACAATTCCAACATTGGGTTCCTTGGTTGCGAAAGGATAGTTTGCTGCCAGTGCTTTAGCAGCTGTCAAAGCATTAAACAAGGTAGATTTACCTACATTAGGCAGACCAACAATACCGCATTTTAAGGCCATTATCTGTATTCATTTATTAAAGTGCGGCAAAGATAGAATTTGGATGCTAATCCCGAACAATTGCAATGAAATGTTATTATTCTAGTCGGTTTCCGGTGTCTGGTGTCCGGTGTCCGGTGTGTAGATTGTAGATTGTAGATACCGATATAGCGTTGACCGTTTTGTTAAATCAATTGCCAAGTGATTTTCTCACAAAGACACCCAACTTCAAGCTCCCCAAATACGAAATGACTTTGCACTCCTTGCGGCCTTATCTAGAAATCAGATAGGATAAAAGCAAAAAATCTTTCTTCTACTTTGTAATCCTAAACAGCTTAAGTCCCCTTCGAAGGGGAAGGTTTGGTCAGAATCTGTGATTCGGCCACCAAACCAGGGGATGAACAGCCGTTATTTGGATTCCCGTCTCAAACTAGATGAAAGCCGACTTTACGGCTTTGCGAAAAATCAAATAGTATTGCATGGTCAATCAACTGCGGATGTATCGATTTCCAAAAAAAAGAAATAATGCATCTTAGCAGCAATCTTATAAACTCATATCGATCCCATAGAGATGCCTGAATTACCTGAGGTAAATACCGTAAAGAAGAACTTTCATAAGACCGTTTTGGACTTGGACATTACTGAAGTCTCGGTGCATGATGCGGTCATTCTGCGCAATCGCTCTGCCGAACAATTTAAAAATGCACTTGAGGGACGACGGTTTATCGACACTTACCGACAGGGTAAGTACTTCTTCGGCATCCTGGACAATGGAATTTATATACTTTTTCACCTGGGAATGACTGGGGACCTCATTTATTACTTTGCTAAGGAAGATCAACCCCAGTACGAGCGTTTTTACATGCAATTCGCAGATGGGATGATTTTAGGATATAATGATCCTCGGAAATTCTCAAATATCAGGATCATTGAAGATCTACCACAGTACTTGCAAGAAATAAAGTTAGGACCCGATGCGCTGGCCATCGAGCAAGATGCATTTGAAGCTATTTTTTCAAACCGAAAAACTTCATTGAAAGCGGTACTGATGAATCAACAACTAATCG
Source organism: Saprospiraceae bacterium (assembly GCA_050298535.1). Classification (GTDB taxonomy): domain Bacteria; phylum Bacteroidota; class Bacteroidia; order Chitinophagales; family Saprospiraceae; genus JABDMH01. The sequence goes on along the minus strand of JBNKUI010000010.1, from coordinate 20,774 downwards.
CCGGAATAGGGAATCTCTATGCCGACGAAATCTGCTATCAGGCTAGAATCCATCCTGCCTCATCTGCCAGTGCTTTGCGTAAGCACCACTTAAATGTCCTATATCAGCTAATGAGAAAAATCTTGAAAGAAGCCTGTGACAGGGATGCCTATTATCAAATCTATCCGGATGATTGGTTTTGGAAATGGCGGTCGGATGAAAATAAGGTCCTGAAAGGCAAAGGAACCGTGGCTAAAATAAAAATAGGTGGCCGTACCACTTATTTCGTAGAAGGTTATCAGAAGCTGATTGATTGAGAACAAATCCCTGCGGCACAGTATTAAGATGACCACTATATCAGGATCTAAACATCTGAATTGTAATATTTTTTGCATCTTCCAAGTACTCCAGAAAATCCTACAAAAGCAATTTTCAAATCTGCATGTTAAGACAACCCGGAATTGTAATGCTGATGGCCATGTTGGCATCCTGCCGTCCTGACAAAACAGCTTTGCAGAATGTCGACTGGGCTCATTATTTGGGCAGTCCTTCGAGCACGCAGTATTCGCCACTTGATCAGATAAATGCCAGTAATGTCAGTCAGCTGGAGGTAGCGTGGACTTATGTCACCGGCGACAGTGCCATGTATCAGACCAATAATCTGGTGATCGATGGTGTCGTGTATAGTGTCACGCCTCACAGCCGGATCATCGCTGTCGACGGAGGTGATGGCACACTGATATGGTCTTTTGATCCATCGAAGGTCCATGAGACGGGACGGGACGGTGATCAGCGTGGTGTGATGTATTGGAGTGATGGTGATGATAAAAGAATTCTGGGATCACGTGGCTCGTGGCTCTATGCTTTAGATGCAGATACTGGCGAACCCATATCTTCATTTGGTGAAGGGGGCTGGATACACCTGGGCGATGGCATGGACGTCGAGGGAAGACCTAACGTGACGCTGAATACTCCTGGCCATATATATAAAGATATGTTCATCATTGGAGCCAATGTCAATGAGGATATTCCAGGAGCTGTACGTGCTTTTGATGTTCGATCCGGAGAAAGAAGGTGGATATTCCACACCCTTCCAAGACCTGGTGAATTTGGATCAGAAACCTGGCCGGAAGGTTATATGGAGCGTACCGGTGGAGCTTCTGACTGGTCAGGACTCGCCATTGATACGGCAAGAGGTATCGTGTACGCTTCGACTGAGACTGCGGGCCCTGACTTTTATGGTGGGTATCGCTATGGAGAAAACCTCTTTGCCAACAGTCTCATAGCTCTCGATGCGAATACCGGTGAGCGTCTATGGCATCATCAGTTGGTGCACCATGATCTTTGGGACCTTGATCTTTGTACACCCCCTACCTTGCTTACCGTGCGACATGAGGGCCAATCGGTCGACGTGGTAGCCCAAGGCACAAAGATGGGATTGCTATTTGTCTTTGATCGTGAGACGGGGGAGCCGCTATGGCCTATTGAGGAACGGCCTGTGGAAGCAAGTCGGATTCCTGGCTTTGATGCCTGGCCCACGCAGCCTTTCCCAACGAAGCCACCACCACTGACACGTCAGCGATATTCGGAAGAAGATTACTCGAATATTTCGCTCAAAGCAAACCAGCTTAGTAAGGACGTGATGAGTCAATCCGGAAGTTATGGCTCCTATCCTCCACCCAGCCTGGAACAGATCATCATATTTCCTGGTTTTGATGGGGGAATGGAATGGGGTGGCTCTGCGGCCGACCCAGAGGGTATTGTTTATGTCAATGTAAATGAAATCCCATGGTTCTATCAAATGATACCGACAAAAAAATCGGATGGCACACCACTACCTTACGGCGAGCAACAATATCAAATTCAATGCAGTTCTTGTCATGGAATAAACCTTTCGGGCAACCCTGAAGGCGGTTTTCCTTCACTAAAAGATATTGCCACAAGACACACCAAAGAAACGGTTGGCACTTTGATGGATTATGGAGGCGGACGTATGCCCTCTTTTAGTGAAATATCAGATCGGAAAAGAAATGCCATAATCAATTACCTATTTGGTGAATCTGAACCGAATGCTCCATCCACATCGCAGGAAGATGTGCAACCGTACGTATTCCGTGGCTTTCAACGATGGAATGACTCCGAGGGTTATCCGGCCATAAAGCCACCCTGGGGTACACTGAACGCTGTGGACTTAAACACCGGTACGATTAAGTGGAAAGTGCCACTGGGTGAGTACGAGGAACTTACCCAAAGGGGCATACCCGTGACGGGCACTGAAAATTATGGAGGACCCATTGTCACCGCGGGTGATGTGGTATTCATCGGAGCAACGAAGGACGCCAAGTTTCGTGCCTTCCACAAGGAAACCGGTGAACTTCTCTGGGAGCATGACCTGCCCATCGATGGAAATGCCACACCCAGTACCTATGCTATCGATGGAAAACAATACGTGGTTATCTCCGCAGGAGGTGCAAAGATAGCCCGGCCTAAAGGAGGCACATTGGTAGCATTTTCCTTGCCGTAAGGTCGACTCTAAAAATCATCTTTAGGAAAAATACCAGGTACCCCGGTAAACTTTGTATCCTTATAATGGTAGTTATTCTGTACAACGCGTGAAGTAATGAATTTTCTGGCCCATACATATCTGTCATTTGGAGAACCCGGTCTGATCGTCGGCAATTATCTGGGCGACTTTGTAACCAATAAGATGATGCACACGTTACCCATGGAAGTGCAGAGTGGGGTGATGCTCCATCGCTCTATTGACAGCTACACAGATCGTCATCCCGTAGTAAAAGAAGGTACAAAGATGCTGCACCCTACCATGGGGAAATACGCACCCGTTGTGCTGGACATATACTTTGATTATTTACTTTCCAAGTTTTGGGAAGACTATGAGGAGGTGAGTTTGACCGCATATTGCAAGCATTCTTATAAAGTACTAATGGAATACCAGTCCGTAATGCCTGATATTATTTCCGACCGGGCAGAAAGAATGGTGGCTGATCGATGGCTTGAGAATTATCAGCATTACAGGGGTCTGGAGCGAGTGTTTGGTTTCCTTTCCCGAAGAGCACGTTTTGAATCTAATCTGGGCGATGCTCCGGCAGTACTGAAAGGGCTAGAAGGACCTTTGGGATCGGTTTTCAATCGTTTCTTTCCTGATTTAGCACAACATGCAAAAGCGGAAGTAATGAAATTTACGCTTATTCCGGCGGTAAAATCATCTGAATAGCCTTTATTACATAGATCTTAGGCCGGCAATCACTATTTTAGGGATATGGTACGTCTTCTTATTGCAGATGATCATCAAGTGCTCATTGATGGTTTTAAATCAATCTTCGACTATGAGGAGGGTATTTCTGTTGTCGCTACTGCCTTAAATGGGCAGGAAGTACTGGATCATCTAAAAGAAATTGATGTGGATGTCATCCTCCTTGATATTAACATGCCGATTCTGAATGGCGTTGAGACGACGAAGCGCCTCACAAAGAAATATCCGGAAGTGAAGGTGATCGCATTGAGCATGTACGATCAACAAAGTTACTTTAAGCGCATGATGCAATACGGAGCTAGAGGCTACCTATTAAAAAATGACCCCATCGACGAGATTCTCACAGCGATCAGCACCGTTATGGAAGGTCAACGGTATATCAGTGAAAAGCTTCGCGATCAGCTTTCCTCTATCGAATTCTTGACTGGTAGCAAGCAAGACATAGAAATCTCTACACGCGAACTAGATGTGCTAAAATTAATATCTGAAGGTATGACGGATTCAGAAATGGCCGAGAAATTATTCATTTCATCCCATACTGTAAACTCTCACCGAAAGAATCTCCTTTCAAAATTTAATGCCAAGAACTCCGCGGTTCTTGTTAAAAAGGCCATCGAGAAGGGTTTGATCTGACCCCCTTCTTTCCTTGTTTTACACCGATCCCCCAAATCAGGGATTTTGGGCTTTCACGTCTCCGGGTGATGTCTGGGAGATTGAGTTGAGTGATATTTGAGTCATCAATTAATTATTTAACTCCATTTAAAAACAACATCATGAAAACTTTCAAATTATTTACTTTTCTCATCGCCCTATTTTCAATTTCTCTAGGGAACATGTCCTTTTCTGCTGACCAGAAAACAGAAGAGATGGCCTTACTTCCGGATCTCAGAGTTTCAAAAATTGCGACTCCCGGTGGACTTTGCAAAGGAAATGAAAGCAGTGTACGAGTTACTATCACAAACCCTAGTATGGCAGCAGCCAAAGGGACGATTTCAGTCATATTGTATGTAAGTCAAAAAGGAGGGAAGCCATCCTCCTATGTGGGAACCATCTCTGGAGGTCTTGGACCTAATTCAAATTATGGGAAGCCTGTGTGGTTTAAAAACGTGACAATTCCCGCAACTGGAGAAGTAACGCTCAAAGCCCTGGTAAATCCTGATCAGCAAATCCATGAAAGTGTGTACAATAACAACACTAAGATTCAAAAAGCAAAAGTGACAAAGCAATGTGGTCAGTCAGGTCCTGTCGCTCAGGGCGCTGAGCTGCAAGTAACTACCTTTGTGGAAGGAGAGTGGAACTACAGTAACTATACACCGGTACCCTCCGTCACCGTACGTGTAAAGAAAAATGGTCAAACGATAGCACAAGGTGTTACCAATCACCAGGGAAAATATACCTTCAATTCGATCCCAAAGGGAATGTGTCAGATCCAGGTACAAAAGAATGGGTACACAACAGAGACACATTCTTACAACATGCCCACGTACAATGCCAAGAAGAATATTGCGATGTAACTATCAAATTAAATCCTGAAAAATCAATGTGAATTATTTGGGTAGCGAGTAAAAAGCATCTGCCTGTAAACGGGAGATGCTTTTACCTTGAGCCATGAAAAAAAATACTGAAAAGGCTTGCCCAACCAAAACTGCGAAAAGGATTAATTAATTGATTGATAAACTCTGATTGATAGGGGAGGTGAGGATTTCACCTCCTTTTTTATTTTATATTTCATAATTCACACCAAGGCCTTTCAGCCACTTTTCTTCATAAATATTCTCCTCAAAAATAGATGCTTCCTTTAGATCAATTAAAGAGGAGCCAGCATGTATAGGATGTAGAAATTCATTACAATCAATCGGATGATATTCCTATGGGCCAATTAGTATCGTCGGTGCCTAAAAATATCGAAAAAGAGGAGCCTTGGCCTGGATATATAGCTATCATTGCGCCGATTTTTTTTTAAATGCCATCCAGGGTACAGGGTAGAATCCTTGGATGCTAAGTATGTTGATATACTATGCTACTAAATGGGCTGCGATGAAAATAGTAGCGAATCCCCAGAATAGTTGAAAATATCGACATCTAAATAATTCCTAATGCTATAACTATGGGTGGAATTGAGTGATACACACCACAGCACAATAGTTTTCACCCACATCATGATCTACGTGAATTTTCATAAGAATTATATGTGGATCTCTAGGAATTCTCCCTGACTACTTTATATTATGTTTTACACAATCTGACGTGACCTGCTTGTGACAGGAGCAAAATAGCGTAAGAACACTCACTTTGAAAAAATAATAAAATTGAAAATGGAGAAAATTGAAGAAATATTGAATGAATTTGTTCCACTGATAGCATCCTATGTCCCCAAGGTATTGTTAGCCATTATCACCTTGATTATTGGCCTCTGGGTGATCAAATGGATTACCGCGATATTCAAACGAAGGATGGATAATCGGGAGGTCGACCAGTCGATGCGTGATTTTCTGGTTAGTCTGGTGGGCATTCTCCTCAAGGTTATGCTAGTAATCAGTATTGCCAGCATGGTTGGAGTAGAGACGGCTTCCTTTGTCGGCGTGTTAGCGGCTGCATCTTTGGCCATTGGTCTGGCCCTTCAGGGAAGTTTGGCCAATTTTGCCGGAGGCGTGCTCATTCTCACCTTTAAACCTTACCAGGTTGGAGATGTGGTAGAAACGCAGGGTGTGATTGGAAAGGTGCAGAGTATTCAAATATTCAATACAATTATACTTACGCCGGAAAATCGCACAGCGATCATTCCCAATGGTCCGATTTCCAATGACAAGGTGATCAATTTTACCAAGGCCGGTATGCTGAGGACTGAAATTGCAGTCGGCATAAGTTATGATGCCGATATCCAGAAGGCAAAAGACATCATCCTAAACCTGCTTAAAGCCGATGAACGGGTGCACGATGATCCGGCACCCGCGGTGGTGGTTACAAGTCTGGGTGACAACTCCGTCAATTTGTCCGTACGTGCCTACTGCATCCCCGATAACTCCTGGCCCATATTCTTCGAGCAGATCGAGAAGATCAAGGTGGCCCTGGATGATGCGGGCATTGGTATTCCTTATCCTCAGCGAGACATTCATGTGCATGGGCTGGATTTGAGCAAGGTGTCCTAATCGATTTGCATGAAAGGCGGAAAGCAGATCAGTGGTTTAAAGGCCGTACTTTCTCTTTCTGACTCTGTATTAGGTCCAGCATCTTTTCCTAAACGTATGAAATCAAGGGCTGCCACCATGTATGAGAAGAATTATTGTATAATCACTTTTCTCACCGATGACTGCTCACCAGCGTTAAGCTTCATGAAATAAATACCGGGCTGAACACGATCAGTACTCCACAGAATGGTGCCTGAACCCGCTCCGACCTGTCCCTCGAATATTCTATCGATCCATTGTCCTGATACGGAAATTAATGAGAGGGAAACATGGCCATTTTGCATGCCTTCCAATTGAATCTTGGCTTCATCATGTATTGGCTGAGGATATACTTCGAAAGAAGGGCCTGACGTGCCACGCTCCCTGACGGGAGTGGTAGTACCTCCCCGGTACGCAAAGATATTCCCGCTGGTTCCTACGATCAGACTGCCGCCTGCAAATAAAGGAGATGCTCTGAAAACACCGCTACGAGCATGTGCATAAATGGAATCTCCGGTCTCAAGATCGTAAACATCGATACTGAAACCCCATCGATCCAAATCATACACCTGATTGCCTAAAATCAGAGGACTCGCGTAGCTCGATCTGTGAATTAGTTTATCCCATAGCAAAGTACCATCCTGATTATCAAAAGCCATCAGGTACAGAGAATCAGAATTCTCTGTCTCCATCTTTCCAATCGTAATCTGCGGAGAAATGGCGAAAGCATTGGTAAATATTCTAGCCAGCGTTTTGTCTGCCAAATCAACCTGCCATTTTAACTCACCAGTTTGGCTATAGAAACAGCTAATTTGAGACGGACTTCCCACAAAAAGGACAGAATCCATTAGTGCAAGGGAGGGAAATAGATGACCGTTTACAGGTTGGGACCAAAATATATCACCAGATACTTTATGTAAAGCATAAGCGCTATCGAAATCACTATAGTACAGGTAGTTCTCATCCACTACCGGAATAGCATTGGATGAGATGCCTTCCCGACTCCAGACCGGTTCTCCTGTACTTATATCCAGACAAACCAATTCATTCATACCTGTTGTAATATAGACCTGATCTGCATCAATGACAGGTGCCTTGTGCAAAAGGCTTCCCATTTCCTGAAACCAAACACTATCTCCGGTCATTCGATCTAAAGCATATAAACCCTCACCACCCTGACCACCCACAAGAACAAAATCTTCATTCACGGCTGGAACGAATGAGGGAAGGCTTGCTACCGTGGGAATCTCTCGACACCAAAGCTCATTACCGCTTGTCAATTCTATCGCACAAATGATATGAGGCAAACTAATTTGCAGAGTATAAACAATACCATCGTAATACACCAGATTGTCGATATTGGTGGATACCGTGCCTACTGGATATTCCTCCAATGGGAAAGTGAGTGTTGTGTCATAGTAATTTAACCTACTGGACGATCCACTCACCTGTGGCCAATTTTGAGCAAATACACTTTGCGAAAATAAAATTATAAAAATGAGAACGGCTGTAGTTGCCGCGTTGTATTTCTTCAAGACCCCTGCATTTTTCATGATACTTTTTTTGAGTAGTGTTACACTGGAAAATTGATACGGCTGCTGCTCTACTTGGCAAGTCACCTGTGATCGACCATCTACTTAAGATACGAAAAGAAGACCGACACAAAGCCTGGCCGCGTTGAGATGAAGTCGTATCAGCTGGAAATATCGGCAAATGTAGATTGTAAATCATCACGTGAATACATGATTAGGCGGTATCACTGTTTTAGGGGATCCCTACTAGAGATTACATACCTGGCTATTTTCTTGGATTAATGAACCCCTCTTAAACCGACATTGACAATTGTACGCCTATTTCCATCTCGGAGTCAGGTCGGGTTCCATAGTATCTCCTGCTTTAATGGGAGGATAGACCCTTCAGTCTTCATTTTTGCGGGAGTCATTATGCATGCCGGTTTCTAAATTCACTTGTAGTCATGCCAGTCACTTTCTTAAATACTTTAGCGAAGTAACTATCATTCCTAAAGCCGACCTCATACGCCACCTCACTGCTGGTTTTATCTGTTTTTTGTAGCAGACCCTTTGCCCGATTTATGCGTATCTCACGTAATACCTGGGTATATGTTTTCCCGGTCAGAGCTTTCAGTTTACGATACAGCTGTACCCGTCCAATATGTATTGCAGAAGCAAGATCCTCTATTTGATAATTTTCATTCTGTAAGTTTTCTTCAAGCTGTTCGAGCACCTGTTGAAGAAATCTATTTTCTTTGATTTCTTCCTTTGGCAATATTTGAAATCTCTGATAATGTTGTCTTACTTTCTCCCGCTGCTCCAACAATTTCTCAATTCGAAGTAATAATTCTCTGGGATCAAATGGTTTAATCAAGTATGCATCTGCTCCTTCTTGCAATCCATCTAGTTTGTCATCCTGCGTAGACTTGGCAGTCACCAGGATCACGGGAATATGGCTTGTGCGTGGATCACTTTTGATCGTAGCGCAGAATTCAAAGCCATCCATTTCCGGCATCATTACATCGGAAACAATCAGATCCGGGATTTCATCAAACGCCTTACTAAGACCCATCCGTCCATCACCAGCCAGCATAACTTGATAGGATGGTTGAATCAGTTGACTCAAATAGTCCCTAACATCAGAGTGGTCTTCAACAATCAGAATCTTAGGGGCATTTTCAGGAGCTGAGACTGCTACGGATTTTAGTGAGCGATTGATCTCTCTTGGATCGGCTTGGGGACGCCATTGCTCAATCTCTGCATTATGGGTGATGGGAAGGACAACGGTAAATGTACTTCCTCTATACTCCTCACTCTGTACTGTAATTGTACCCTTCAGCATAGAAACTATCTCCTTCACCAGGGCCAGACCAATACCAGTACCTTCATTTTTTCGTGTATTAGATGCGTCAACTTGATAAAACCGATCAAATATCTTCTCCTGTTCTTCCCTGGGAATACCACGACCCTGATCTGATATTTGAATTCTCAGGGCTTGTCCCTGATCTGACTTCTGTACACGCATTGTAATATCACCACATTCAGGAGAAAATTTGATGGCATTGTGCACCAAGTTATTACAGATTCTTTGGAGTAGGTGAGTATCCATATCCATCCATATTACATCATCCAATATTTCCAGGTGAAATTGCAAATGCTGCGCTTCAGTATATTTCTTGTACTCAGTGGATAGATGCTTGAGTAGAGAAATTACATTAAACTGTACAAGGTTTGGCTTTAATTTACCCGCCTCTATCTTACTGAGATCCAGCATTTGATTTACTAAATCCAATAATTTATCTGAATTACGTAAAATGTATGCTTTCTCTTCATTGTTCACTGGTAACTGCTGAGCCATGCCCGAGATCACCGTCAAAGGTGTTCGAAATTCGTGGGTTATATTGGTATAAAGTCGAGACTTAAATTGATCCATTTCCCGAAGTCGACTGGCTTCCATCTGTTCCAATAATCTAGCTTGATCAGCCATGGCCTTCTGTTTATCCGCTTCGGCTCGTTCTTCCTGCAAAGTCTTGAATTGCCGGGCTAGACCAAAGGCAAAAAGAAGCATCCCCATTGTCACTCCCAGGACCCAGAGTTCGGTGACTCCAAAAGTTATGGGTGAAGGCTCAAGACCTGGAATAATTTTAAAACTAAAAAGTATTGTTAATGTTGATCCGAGAAACCAGGCACCAAATCCCAGCAGATAATATGGAGCACGAGCGTTACCCTTGACCCATTCAAGAATTCCTACAAATAGGTAGAATGCATAAAAGACAAACTGTCCAATAAAATAATTAATGGAAAAATAATTGGAATAGGCTCCGTAGGTCCTTTCAGATAAGAGAGAAATTGGGTAGTTAAGTAGACATGAAATTAACCAAAACCAGCCCAAAAACTTCACCATTCTTGCCGTTCTTGTTCCTGATTTTAGATTTAAGTAGCTCACCGTGAATGGGCTGGAAATCGCCATCAACGCCCAGAAAGTACCAGGCACTGTCTTCAGATAGGAACCAATATTTTGTATCTGGAAGATTTCAATGAAGTATCCACCATTGTTTAAAATCTGCAGTCCACATGCTAAACTAAAAATACTCAGATAGAGAAAGGGCTTTTCCTGATTGTAAATAAATAATACAAAATGGTAGAAAAAGATGGTCAACAGAATACTACATAAAGGCAAGCTTTTTAGTACTCCAGCACGTCTAAGCCTACTGATATAGCTTCGGTTACTTAATTTCAGATGATAGTTCCACATCCTTCCTTGGGATATATCAATAAATAGCCGAGGACTACAATAGAAGAAAAATTGATGACATTCATTTTTCTCCAATTGAATAGGAATAAATAGATCTGGACCTATACGAGTAGTCCCAACTTGCTCTTGTACATTGTAACCGTACAATCCTTTGCTCCAGTTTTTCCCATCCATTGACCTAAAGAATTGAACCTCAGGATATCGAAAGCCTAGATACCATTTAGATGGTTTGGCCTCCCCACACAATTCAAATGAAAGCCAAAAATTATGTTGGGCATCATAGTGCTCAACTTTTGCAGGCTGATAGGGTGTAAAGTCCGATTGTCTTGCTATAATCTCTGGAAAGGACGACCGGCCCGATGTATCAATCCACATCCGAAGATGTGGTGTTAGATCTATCATGCTCGGTTCATCCGTTACCTTTGTATCATCGATAACAAGAGTATTAGTTTGAGCCAATGCCTCACCCAGTTGCAGTATCAGGAGCAAAGTGCAGCACAATACCATGATGTTTCGAAATTCTAGTGGATTACGATAGCCAGTCAAGGGAGTCGATGGATTGGTTTAAAACAATTTAAGTTATTCAGGTGAGGGGTGGCAGGAACAATTGTTACATATTATGGCAGTATTGTTTCAAATTGCATAGATCGCCAGTACAATTATCTCAGCGAGACTATCTATCAAAGATCATGTGTTCATCTCCTGAAGTACCTCAATCGATTTCTCAGATCGACGCCTCAGATATGACCTGGCAGGCTTTTCAATGCCAAAGTAAGTAGCTGTAGCAATTACAAGACTTATTAACAGAAACACAAGAACCATCACCCATCTAACACCAAAGTCTGGAAGCACTTGCTCAGCAGAGCTAGGTACCGGATCTAATTTCTGGAGTCCCAGAAACGTAAATAAAATCAGCATGTGCACCATATAAATAGAATATGAAATATCGCCCAGGTATGTCATTACTCGGTTATTAAGGAAAGACTTTATCCAACCCGTAGCGTAGGCTGTGGAAAGAATGAGTAGTCCAAAAAGACAGACGGCTACCATGTCGGGTAATATCTGGGCGTTCCAACTCAGGAATAACAAGATCCAGAACCCGATCCAAATATATCCATTTTGTAGCCAGCGCTTACCCCAACCCGCCTGGTATCCATGATAAGATATCATCCCAACAATAAAACCTGACAATCCCCGCAGTAGAGCCGGTCCAGTAATCACCCCAATATGCATGGGACTTGGAGGACCTGTGGCGAACTCACCAAGATAAGTTGCTCGTACATAATAGTTCAATGGACCGAGCCAAAACATGATCAAAAGAAATCCTACAAGCGCTACAATAACGAGTGCATAAATTAGCTTCCGGTCCTTGCGTAAGAATGGAATGACCAATAACGGAAATAGTAAGTAAACAAACCACTCTACACTAATGGACCAACTGGGTGTATTCCAGGTAGCTTCCGGATGCATACCCCAGGCATCGATCAGGAGGAGGCTGGTTGGTATAGCAGATAGATTAAAGATTTCTTTTTCGATGGGAGCCCATTCTACCCCATAGGAATCAATGAAGAAATAAAGGCCTATGGCATAGAGAAGCGTAAACAAGTGCAAAGGATAGATTCGCGCAAGTCGGGCTCTGATATACCTGCTAAAATGCACTTTATTCCAGCCGTCCTTAAAATAACTCCCATAGACATGATATAGAATAAACCCGCTCAAAACAAAAAACAGGTCCACCATCAAATACCACTTTCCCATGAAATGATATTTCTCCGTGTCCTGAAGAGGCATTGCCAATAAATGAAAATGAAATATCAGGACCAGAATCGCAGCAATGCCACGGAGAGGCGTCAAAGATGGAATATAGGATGGGGATTTCATGATCTGGTATTTGAATTGAATGAATGGAATGAATTATTTATAGAATATCAAATGAATACTATGCTCATTATTTTGATGAATATTTAAGGGAAGTCAAGATCACTTCTTTGGCATATTGACATCCATTGGCCAGTCTCCTAGTATCAGGAGCCAATATGGGTCCTCAGACACCAAATGATGTATCCAATCTAGGAGAATATGAAGCTGATTTGTAGCACCCATGTTTCAGATCATGGTAAAATCGTTACATGAACCCGTGCTTGTCTAAAATTGGGTTATTAAGAAACAGTCAAAGTCAATACAGGGTACTTTGAATAACAGTGCGTGAAATATTCAAATGCTGGTTCAGACGAAGTAATTGAGACATAATCCAATTACTGTCCCGGATGAAATCCGAAAGAGGGGAAGCTAATTCAAATGCGAAAGGCTTACGTGTATACATCAATTTTTTGATGTAATCCTCATTTAAACCTTATTAGAGATCCATAAGGTTCTGAACTTTTACTATAGATAGGGGAGGAGGCTCCTCCCCCTTATTTGATAATCTTCATTTCAACTACGTCCGTTTTTCCTTCCCGGGTGGTGTCGGATGTATCGGCCCTTTCTTCTTTATACTCTCCATCACCTGCTTGATGGCAGCCTTTAGTTGCGTATCATTTCCCTTCGATAATTCTGTGGGATCTTCCGGCACTTCGATATCTGGTTCCACACCATATCCTTCTTTAAACCACGTCCCATCAGGATTATACATTCGGAAAGTGGGTACAGTAACTGAACCACCGTCGATAAGACTTGGGGAGCCGGAAATTCCGATCAGACCGCCCCATGTACGTGTACCAATGACGGGGCCCAGGCCCGCCTTCTGGAAATAGTCGGGAAATGCGTCTCCGCCACTGCCGCTCCAACCATTAGCCAGCATAACCATCGATCCAAAATTTGCTACAGGTGGCCATTGCCAATTCTTACCGTCACGCACGGACCAGTAGGCCAGGGGCTTACGATTGAGTAATTCAATAAATCGATCCGGTATTTGTCCACCATTGTTAAAGCGTTCGTCAATAATCAATCCCTCCTTGTTCCACTGACCATAGAATTGACGGGATAATTCTCTCTGCCCATCAATGCCTGTGCTGGGCACATAGATATAACCAATCTTACCACCCGATGCTTCATCTACCTCTTTGCGGTTCTTCTCAATCCAGGCCAGATGACGCAAACGGGTTTCAGATGGCATCGTCTCAACGATTTGCATACGTGCCCCCTCAAAAGATGGTTTATCATTAATCGTCAATTCAACCGTTTTTCCGGATAGGCCTTCAAAGGCTCCCCAGGGGTCGGTGTATTCATTTAAGGGAACACCATTCACGGCAAGCACGAAATCACCTTCCTTAACATCTACACCGGGCATATCCAAAGCCGATCGAACCTCATTATCCCATTCAGCTCCTCTAACTATTTTCTTTATTTTAAAATGGCCGTCTTCCTTCTCCCAATCAACTCCCAGATATCCTACACTTTTGCTTTCCGGTGTTTCCAGATCGCCTCCTCTGCGATAGGTATGTGAGGCATTTAATTCACCGATTAATTCGCCAATGACAAAATTTACATCATCGCGATTCATACAGTGATCAATCAGCTGACCATAGTGTTCTTTCAAACCTACCCAGTCAACACCGTGCATTGATTTATCATAGAAGAAGTCTCGTTCGAATCGCCAAGCATCATTAAATATTTGTTTCCACTCTTCTCTCGGATTCACGGTCATCTGCATCTCAGTCAAAGACAAAGCATCTTCTATCGATTGGTCCTTAGCCACGTCAATGATACCCGATTGACCACTTTTGATTACCAGCATTTTTTTGCCATCGGCCGATACCGCATATCCTCTCACGTCCTTAATGATGGTTTCCTCCTTTTGTTCTTTGAGATCAAAATACATGACAGCATTTTCCTCACCTTCCGATCCACTATTAGGATATCGATGAAAAATAATCTTATCAGATGCCGCCGTTAAATTTCCCATATTGCCCGCATGGGGTGGCAACACAATAAGACGACGCTCCAATCCATCAAAATCAATTTTGATGGCTTCTTCATCTTTCTTATCTGTTTCGTCCTCTTTTTCCTCTGCCTCTTCTTCAGAACCTTCGTCACTTTCATCTTCTTCTACTACAATGGCAACTGTATCATTTTGCGGCGCGAGAGGAGAGGGAATATCTTTACGCAAGGTTATCACCGCCAATTGAGTGGCATTCGGATAAATCCAGGTGTTATCAAAATCAGAATAAATGGGTTCGAATTCTCGATTGGTGGTGAGATACAAGTACTTGCCTTCGGGATCAAATCTGGGTGACATGTCCGAATAAAAACCCGAGGTAGCTTGTTGTACATCTTTTGACTCCGTGTCGTAGATAAAAATTGCCGAGTTTCCATTATCCAAACTCTTATCGTAAGCGATCCACCGGCTATCCGGAGACCAACTCACATCGAACCCCCGAAGTCCTCCCTCAAACAGTGAAATATCCTGATCGATTTTTTCAGGTGTACCGGTCTCAATATCGACCCTATATATCGTCATGGTTTGATCGACAAATGCTACATGCTTACTATCGGGAGACCAGTACAAATTATAACGAAATCCTGGTCCGAGGTTAGTTACAGTCTTCTCTTTATTACCTTCTTTTAGATCGCGTAATGTCAATTCATATTCACCCGTTCGATCACTCCAATAGGCAATATATCGTCCATTGGGAGACCAGGCAGGATATCGCTCCGCCACACCACTGGTCCGACTCAAATTGCGGATCACACCTTTTTTGGCAGGCAGAGAAAATAACTCACCTCTTGCCTCCACTACAGTACGCTGACCATCGGGAGAGATATCCATATTTTGCATGTGATCTTCCACGGATTCCTTCCGGGGCTTAATCGCGACAAGATCACTTCCCACAGAAATTACCACTTCCTTATGCTGATGGTCCGATAAATTGAGGAGATAAATTTTTCCACCCGCCTCGAAAACTATTTCCTTCGGCCCTATGGATGGTGTATGCACATCGAAGTCTGCAAATGCAGTGACCTGACTATGTTCCTTTGATTTTGTGTCGTAGTGCCAAATATTAAAGCGCTGTTCCGGGCCTTTATCCGAAAGGTAATAAATCGACTCACCATGCCACATGGGTATTTCATCGTTAGCCGCATGCATCGTGATGTTTTCACTTTCCAGTGTTTCGAGATCGAAAACAAATATGTCAGCAGCCATTCCCCCTTTGTACCGCTTCCAGTTTCTGAAAATCCGGGATTTATCAGTAAAAGCAATTTTTTTAGCATCCGGGCTAAGTGACCCAAACTCACCGTAGGCCATAGGAAGTTTGTCCGGCAAGCCGCCTTCACTGGATATCTTATAAAACTGACTAAATCGCTGCTTTTCGCTGTGCATCGAACTCGTGTAGTATAGGTGCTGACCATCCGGATACCAATCCTGTATCCGATCCGGCATACCGTGATGGGTCACCCGGGTGGGAATTCCTCCCTGAGAAGGAATC
The DNA here is from genome assembly GCA_050298535.1 of Saprospiraceae bacterium. Lineage (GTDB taxonomy): Bacteria > Bacteroidota > Bacteroidia > Chitinophagales > Saprospiraceae > JABDMH01. Next base: position 4,662 of record JBNKUI010000010.1, on the reverse strand, counting down.
ACATAGATATCGACATTGCCGTCATAGTTTCCCGAGAAGGCGATTTGCTCGCCATCCGGTGAAAACTTGGGAGATATTTCCGAGCCTTTTGGCGAACTAAGTTTAGAAGCCAAACCTCCTTCCTTTGCCACCGTCCAGATATCACCTCCATACGAAAAGGCAATATGAGTCTGGGACACATCCGGAAAGCGAAATAATTTGCCGATGGTTTGACTATTAGAGATCGAGACCAGAGTACAAATAATCATCGCGCTGAAGATTAGTCGTTGTATCATCATCTATGTTTTTTGACCAAAAAATTTATCTAAAATTAGATCTTTGAAATAGAATGGTTTCTAAAATAAGATGGATCTACCTTGTCATGGTATAGAAGCAGGATATGAATCGACCGATAGTACTTTATTGATAATGAGGCAAATACCTTACTTCAGACCAAGCATGCCTGCTAAGGCTGTTCCTCAATCCCAAAGCGTAGCCGATTAGTAAAAGCTACTGCACCATATGTGGATGCTCCTGCAACAACTCCTGTGGATTATAAAAACCGTCCCTGGACTGAATCTCCGAGCGAACTTTGGCCACGCTAGCAGATGATACCGGATCTGCCTTATTGCCAAATGCATTGCGTACGTAGGTAAGCACAGCGGCTATTTCTTCATCATTCAACATGCCCTCATACGGGGTCATGGGTACTTGTCCGGGATATTCTTTACCCAGGACTTCGATGGGACCATACAATCCCTTCAATACAATCTTAATCAATCGATCTTCACCTTCCAGCACCCATTTAGTGCCAGCCAACGGAGGAAAACCACTATTGACGAGTCCTTTACCATCCGCCTGGTGACAGGTCATACAGAATCCCTCACGAGAATAAATTTCCTTTCCTTTTATGAATAAGGCAAGATCATTACCCGTCAAATCCGTATCCAACTCTTCTTCTGGTTCATCGTCAACAGACCGACCATTTAAGTGTGCATAGGATGTATTATAGGCATATAACATCCAATCATCCAGGGGATGGTCCTTGGCGACGTCCAATATAGAAAGGCCTGCCTCCTGACCTAACCAGGATGCGGCCACAATAGCTTCAAGACGCACCCGTCCATGTTCATCAGCCGCTGCTTTCTTAAGCAATTCCAGTGAGTTAGGAATTTGATCTCCGGCATAGCGAATGACCCGTACTGCGGCTGCCCGAGCCCTGAAATTCTCTGCGTCAAGAACCTGACGAACGAGTGACTCGTCAACATCATTCAACCCCCAGGTGACCCAGAGTGCTTCGACCAGGTGATGCTCGTAATTAGGCTCTTCCTTATCTAATCTGGAAACCCAGGATTGAATCCTGGTTAACACCTCACCAGCAGGTCGACCTCTTAATTCACGACGGGTACGATATCGGGTTCGGTATTCAGGCAACTTTAAATTTTCCAGTAACGTATCGATAGGTGCCTCATGAATGAATGCAGGTTGTACCAGGGGACGTGATGGATACGTCACTCGATACACCCGACCGTGCACGTGATCACGATATGGATCCCGGGCATTATGTTGCATATGTCCTATCAGCACATTGTGCCAATCAATCAAGTACAAGGATCCATCGGGTGCGATCTCCATGTCCACTGGTCGAAAATTCTTATCATCACCTTTCACCAGATCCTGTCGATGGGAAGTCGTAAATCCTGTACCGTCATCGGACACTTTGTGTTGTTTGGTGCCCAGAAAACCAATGGTATTATTTATCATGAGGTCACCCTGCACCTCGTCAGGGAAGTGACGGCTGCTCATAAATTCCAGACCTGATGTGGGACGTACACGATGTTCGTCTTCTATGAGATTAGGCCCCTTATGAGTAAACACTCCATACCGAGGTTTTACAGTTCCTGGCATCATCCAGCGCACATCCGGGCCGCTAGTTTCTGCAAAAAAGTGCTGTCCCCAGTCATCAAAAGCAATCCCCCAGGGATTGGGGATTGACACCTGGGCATGACGCTCCAACTTATGCCGTTTGGGATCATATCGAAAGAAGCCGCCATTGGTGCCCCGGATGGTGCCATAGGCCGTCTCCACATTACTATGCAGAAAGACGCCTTCACCCATAAGAATAGCTCCAGAAGGATCGGCACAATAAGCACTGATACCATGATGGGTGTCGTGATCATCAAAACCACTCAGCAAGACGATCTGCTCGTCCACGTGGTCATCCTTATCGTGATCTTTGAGCAAGACGAGATTGGTCCCCTGAGATAGATAGACACCTTCGGGTGCGATTTCAAATCCTATGGGGAGATGTAAATTTTCTGCGAAGGTAGTTTGCTTGTCTGCCTTGCCATCCCCGTCCGTATCCTCTAGGATGATCAGCTTATCGTTGGGTTTGGCATCACCAGGTCGATAATGAGGATACGTAGGCATAACCGCCACCCACAATCTACCCTGATTGTCGAAAGAGATTTGGACCGGATTGGCCAGGTCTTCAAATTCCTTCTCTGAGGCGAATAATTCAATTTTATAACCAGGAGGAACTTCGAGGGAATTCAAAGCATCATCTCCATAGAGATATTCGGGATCTCCGTTCTTCTCTGATGGTTCGTAGTTTGATTCCACAGGTGGTAATACGTGGGTTTTACTATCCGCCACAGCCACATCATATGATTTACCCTGCACAGTCATCCAGATGGCCGTATCACGGATCGCTGTCATCTCCCGGATCTTTATCAGTTCGTCCGGATAATTAGCAGGTCCAAAGGGTTCATAGCGTCTCCCAAAGACGTGCACGCCATTGGGTATTTTAAAATCATTGTGCCAAAACCAGTTCTTTTCCATGACGGCCTCATGGATCGTACTCTCAGCCACTGAACTTTCGGGCTTACCACCAAAAATAGAAGCAACCAGATAATCACTGAATAATCGGTAGCCACGATCATTGAACTGTAGGCCATCTATGGTGAGATCCTCACTTTCACTGCTATACCAAGTCTTACTGGGCTCAAAAACATCGAGAAATTTCACCCCTTTCTCATTCGCCACCTCCTGCATGGCATCACGATAAAGGGCTAGATTTTTATTGGTCTCTACACCATCCGGTACATCTACATGATCTGATATATCTTCGATTGCAGTGGGCGAAATGAGCACCAGCTGAAGTTCACTGTCACTGTAATCCTGACTTAGCGAATGATCTACAAAGGCCCTTAGCTCATTTTTATAGGTTTCTACACCTTCAGGACCATTAAAGGAGGTGCTAAATCCAAAAAAGGCGAGTAAAATATCTGGTCGTAAACGACCTAGCCATTCATCAGGGCTCTCAAAGTGCCCCACGCTTCCCGAGTTATTGGCTAGTTCCGTTTGGAACACCTCGGCACCCGGAAAGGCCCATGGGGACTCCCGGCCAGAATGCGGTCGAAAACCAGGTGTATTACCACCATCGCACATATTTCTAATAAATAGATTGTAGTCTGGATAATGTTGATGCATCTGTGTCTCGAAATGACCGAATAACATCATCCTTGAACAAAGATTATTTCCGATCAGAACCACATGATCTCCTTCACCTACTTTCAGATCAAGAGACTGAATATCAGGGGTACTCTCACACGCTGTCAATAGCACGATGGAAAATGCGGACAGAATCCACTTTAAAGTTTGCCTTCTCATAAGGATTGAAAGTTAAACATTTCTAACCTCTTTAAAGAGTCAACGTAAAAAAGCCAACTCATTTTTGGAGTTGGCTTTTCCTTTCATCCGTCCGAAATTCTATTAGCGTCTTACCTCAATCAATCGACTTCCTACCTTGCGGTCATCTCTGAACCTTACATAGTATAATCCTCCACGTAAGTTATGTGTGTTAATCTTGATGATATTGTCAGTACTGAAGACCTTCTCCATCCAAACTACATTTCCTAAATTATCATAGATTATGAGGGTGCCCTCTGAAGAAATCTCTTCGTTAAACTCAATGTAAACGTAGTCAACACTGGGATTGGGGTAAACTTTCAAGTCAATTTCAATGGGTTTTTGACGGACTGATTTCGACCCAGCAATATTCTTTACTTGACTTCCCAATATCTCCAGAGAGCCTGGTCCGTTGTTTGAAAGACTAGTCAAATCAAATACATAGTCAGGCGTATGATCACTCGATCCAAGGGAGCATTCTGCCTTAACCTTCACTTTGTACTGCGCATTCTCCTGTATTCCTCCTATTTCCAAAAAATTAGCAACTGCCGTGAATGTATTGTGAAAGGCTCCCGTTTGTAGATTCTCAATCTCTACCTCGTATTGCAACGCGCCAAAAACTTCATTCCACTCAATTCTTATCGTGTTTTCCGCAATTTTTATCACTCGCAATTCATTCGGGATATCGCAAGCGGATCCACCCGTGCCGTCATCGGCACCTCCGGAGTCGTCGTCACCGGCCGTAAAGAAAAACCAGGGAGAATGATCACTCGATCCTGAACTACACTCTGATTTTACTTTGAATTTGTAGCTACCGCCCGGCGTGAGACCTGAAACTTCCTGACTCAATCCACTCGTACGAAATTCTTGATTAAATAACGGAGTATTTTCGTCATCTTCGATTTCCACTTCATAATTAATAGCACCTGCGGCAGAGGACCATTGCAAGGTGACACTACTACCCGTATTATTGCTGATAGACAGTCCGGTTGG
>JBNKUI010000009.1:0-3525 GCA_050298535.1 Saprospiraceae bacterium | reverse complement strand
CTTTTTCATATCTGTCTTCCAGTATTTGCAATAAGATTAATTTGACAGGATGTGTTAACGGCTGGAGGCCAAAATCATCCAGGATAATCAGTTTGGCTTTTTTGAGGCGATCCAGCCATTTTATGATGGTACCATCGGTTTTGGCTAGTGCAATTTGCTCGGCGAAGCGGTTCATATTAAAGTAGAGGGTACGATACCCAGCCACACAGGCGTGATTTCCCAGTGCACATGCCAGGTAAGATTTACCGCATCCAGTGGAACCAGTAATCAAGATATTTTCACCTCGGTCCAGATAGCTGGAGTCAGCAAAAAGCATGACTTTTTCTTTGGATAGATTCCGACGGTCTGAGCAATCAATGTCTTGTAACGTTGCCTGATATCTTAGTTTGCTGAGCCTCAGGAACATTTTCATTCGCTTGTGTGAACGATGCTGCTGTTCGGCATCCACCATCCTGGCGATCATTTTATGCGCCTCAGGTTGCTTGTTGACAGGTAATCCAATGATGGCTTCATAGGCACCTGCCATCCCATCCAGTTTTAATAATCTTAAAGTCTCTAATGATCCATTTTTCATGTTTTAAATAAGATTTAAATGAGCAATAAATTAGGGCACTATTGATATGCTTGTGGCCCTCTGATATTTTGATGTGATGGAATATCAAATAAATCGATTTGGTCCTCCATCTGATCCAGATTATGCTGTAGGATTCTACGAATAAGTGAAAGCGATGCCTGTCCTACTTTTTTGCATCGAATGCAGGCCTTTTCAAGTCGATCTGGGGTGTACTTTTCAGCGAGTTTAAATATTCCATGACAACTATTGTAGCTCTGAGCTTCGTGGAATCTAGAGAGTAAAACCTGCTCAATGGCCCAGTAAGTGTATGGTCCAATTTTACGTGCCTGACCTAAGAAATAGGCAGCGTCAAAACCCCGGGCTTTTTTCCATTCCTGGTGATTTCTGGGCATGTGCGCATCGTATGTTTGATGCCGATATGCATTTTTATAAGCAAGACGGTCATGGAGTGCAACACGTTGATTATCAATATATACCTCCACTGAATTGGTGGAATATATGAGCGTAGCCTTCTTACCAACATATTGGAAGGGGACCGAGTAATAGTTCTTGTCTTCACCCAGCATAACATGGTAGTCTCTACGTACTTTACCTTTTGTGATTTTTCGGATTTCAAACATATCACTGGGCAGGTTTCGCATTTGGGGTTGCTCTTCTTCCTTAAAAACGATGTCCCTAGTTCCAGGCCTTTTTTTATATGCCTTTTCATTATGCTTTTTGACTTGTTGCCTAATCCCTTCATTTAATTCTTCCAGGCTGTGGTATATTTCATTTCTTAGTGGTGCATAGATCCTTCCATAAGCAGTTTTTACTGCATTTTCTACGCTTCCTTTATCCTTAGGTCTTCTAACTCTGGTGGCCTTTAAATCGATCTGGTAATGTGCCGATAATTGAACACATAGCTCATTAAATTCAGGATCGTATTTGTCTGCTTTTTTAACGTAGGACTTAAGATTGTCCGATAAAATATAGGTCGGTAGTCGGCCTATATATAGTAGCATTGAATTTAATCCATGTACAAAATCAGATACACATTGACTGGGTAATGCAATGGCATAGGTGTAGTGAGAATATGGCAGCACACCAACTAAAACTTCACATGAATGTACTTCACCTGTGCGTGGATCGACCCAGCGCATCTTCTTGCCAGCAAAGTCTACTTGCAGACAATCTCCGGGTTTATGTTCTAGGCTTAGTGTAAGGTCTCGACGACCAATCTCTCGCTTCAACCGCTCACAAAATTGACTGTATCCGTACCCATCGGTGTGGAGCTGTCTATACTCTTCCCATAGTAGTTGCTCACACCTACTCGCCTCAGTTCTTTTATCCAGTAATCCAGTTGACTCCTGAATACACGCTCACGCTCGCATTCCTCTTGACGGACATACACAATGGATGATAGCTCCTCGTCATTCTGACTAAGAGCCATTTCCAGTGTGCCTCCTCTGTCTCGGACTCGACGTAAGTAGGTCTTTACTGTGTTTCTGGATATGTGTAGTCTCCTTGAAGTCGCCTTGATCGATCGGGTCTCCAAGTACGTTTCTATTATCAGTCTTACTTGATCCATACGTTTCAATTTTCCCATGTTCATCCGAGTTATTACTCCATGAACTTGGTGATTAATTACGTATGTAATCCACTTCCTTGGGGGGGTCAAACCCTCCGGAATGTTACTAACATCTAGGGGGTCAAACCTGTCGGAATAGGGGGGTCAAAGCAAATCGGAATAGGGGGGTCAATACGACCGGAATCTCCAAAGATGTCCAGTAATGAATAACTCCTTGTCCGCGGCCAACTTAGAAATAAATCGAAATTGATCTTTGGTTATACTAGTATAGACTTTTAATCCATCAATCTTGTCCTCCCATCGATTGAATTTCTTAAGCATAGAAATTATATCCGATGAACCCTCAATAAATCCCACCATTGAAGGTTCACTATCAAAGTAAGGGCCAGCGGAATATATATCTGGGCCGATATAGGGTCCATTTCTAAATTCATGAATTTTATTTGGTTCGAATTCTCCTGGTGAAAAGATACTAGTTACACCTCCTGCTAGATACAAAATGGGATATGCTTCCAATTGTGTCTTGCCAATTGCATAAAGATGACCGTGCATATTGACTAAACCCGGCACTACTGTTTTTGCATGACTACAATCCAGAACAATTGCCCGCTTCGGCACCTTTAGATCAGTTCCAATCTTGACGACTTTCGAGTTCTCTATGAGAATGTCACAATCATACTTTACAGATTCTCCAGTTCCATCAATAACAATAGCATTTTTTATCAATATCTGAGATTGTCCGCTAATTTTTATAATTGGCAAAATTAGAACCAAGATCGAAATCCAATATTTTTTCAAGGTATTCATTGATCACTATTTAGGATTCACTTTTATTAAGGGCAGCTCCATTGTAGTGCACCATAACGGGAGTACTCGCAATAACCCCTAATAACAGCTCCTGTGAGCTATAATTATCGGTCCTGCTATACGCCTTTTCAATTCCAAATTTTCGATGTAATTGGTAATGTAACGCTTCATGGTGCCTGATAGTCCTAAACTGCTCGAAAACAGCCCCTTTTGGAGGCTTTTTAACCGTTTTTTTACCCCTTCAATACCAAGTAGAGATACTACTCTTGTTAAATTATAGCAAATAGTGGCTATCCGGTACTCGGTCTCCACATTTTGTCTCCCTCTTACCAGGGTGTGGTCCATATCCCACTGTCTCTTGCTTGCCCATCCGCTGCGCGGTTCACTCGTTTGAAGGTCTCCCAGACCTTCATCTCTCCTTGAGTCGAGAATCACCCGCTCATCAAAAATATGTTCTATGATCTCCTGGCGCTTCTTCCAAACCCATCCGCTGCGCGGTTCACTCCCTTGAAGGTCCCCCGGACCTTCATTCCATACCCAAGGTATGGAAATCGCTCGTTCATCACATGTCTTTTCG
>JBNKUI010000008.1:0-42186 GCA_050298535.1 Saprospiraceae bacterium | reverse complement strand
ATTGCCTTACAGATTAATAATTGGAATGAAAATCGAAAACTTAAGAATGAAGAGTTCAGCCTTTTACTTGAAGTTAAATCAAATATGGAAGCTACTTTAAATTCCTTCAAAAATGACTCGTTATTTAATCATAAAACCATTTTTCAATATGAAAAAATAAAGCACTATATCGAAGAAGATTTGCCTTATAGTAGGGAATTGGATACTGCATTTGGTATGTTGAAAAGCTGGAGGAGTCCTTATCCTATATATACTGCTTATACAACACTAAAAACAAAGGGATTGGATGTTATTTCAAATGCCTCGCTTAGAAACAAAATTGTAACCATGAATGAATACGAATTTACAAGACTCATCACTGATTATGACAAGGCTGAATGGATTCTATATCAAGAGGTTGTTCTCCCTTTTATTGTAAAACATTTGAGAATATATAAGGAGAATTCAATAACATTAGCCAAACCCACTGATTTTGAAAATTTGAAGGATAATGATGAATTGCGTAACCTTTTAGAGTTGCTTATAAATGAAAGGAAAAACGGTTTAAGGAGTTATGAGAAAGTTATGCTTGATACGAAAGATCTAATTGAATCCATAGAAAATGAATTAAATTCAAGAGTTTAGAGCAACATAGGTAAATGGTAAAAGTAACGAAAGCACAACAACATGTATAAGCCATTAAAACGGCTCATATACAAGAATCGTTGTAGCTCATGCTCTAATGAGAAGGTATCATTACGTTAAATAATCCCTTTAATATGAAGAATCTATTATTAATGTTTCCTGTTTTTATATTAGCACTCTCAGCATGTGATCCTGACGAGAAAGAAATCAGTTGGGAAATCAAAAAGGAAAACCCTGCATATGGTCTAACACTAAATTATTTATTACCCCTTGATCAGATCCAAAAGATAGTGGGTGACAAGGTGATTCCTAAAATCAATGAAGAAGGAATGGGCTCCTTAAACTTAACTATTATGAGTAGTGACCAATATTATATTGAAGGTATGAAGTATGGTGATATGCAAGAAGCGCATCTCCTAGTCTTGACAGAGAGCCCAAAATCGGTAACTGTGACTCATTCAATGGGGGTCAAGGGCCAAAAGCTCAATGATGTTTTTAAGGAGAATAACTTTAATAGAATATTGGGTGATATAAACCTAAGTGTAGAAGATAAAAATGATTCGCTTCGTATAAAGGCATTACTACTTACGGAATATGGAAGCATTTCAATGAGTGCGAATGCAGTAAATAAGCCTACTGCGTTGAAATCAGTTGATTCAATTAAAGTGCTTTCTGCAGAAAGTCCAACTAATTATTTTTTTGGATCTGAATCTTCAAGACGTATCCAAATAGACTCTATTCAGATTTCCGAATCGGGAGAAAATTGGATTTCTAGTTGGAACTTACCCGCCCAACCTACTAGAATATCTATGAGTATTTATTCGGCTTGGGATTTTACCTTTAAAGAATTGCTAACTGACCCAACTCAATAAGAAGAGTATTAATTGTTGATTAATTAAACGACTCACTGAGTTACTGTATATTGATTTTTAACATTAAGAATTTGGCTACAAAAAAATTGACTAATTGCACGAAGCTACAATAAAGTTTACGTCCAGTGTCCCTAAACGGGCCACCGCCGTATATACCGGTCGTCAGACTGCGCAATAACATATATGTGTAAAACCTTAATATGACCCCGTAAATTCCTATCTTCTAGCATCATAAGCCATCCAATCATGGATTATCAAGAAGGGTGCATATTTCGGAACCTCTGACCCCTTCATTCCGGAGGTTTGACCCCCCCCTGTGGATAACATACATTTTGCAAGTGTTAAGATACATGTTTAGATTTTGATCTTAAGCTTTTGCCTTTTAATTCTAGACGATGAGCTTTGGGGATGATGCGGCCTAAGATGGCATCTGCGATAGTGGGTTCGTCAAAGTACTGATGCCACTTACCAACGGGCAGCTGCGAACAGAAGACGGTAGAAGCTTTTTCATATCTGTCTTCCAGTATTTGCAAAGGGATTAATTTGACAGAATGAGTTAACGGCTGGAGGCCAAAATCATCCATGATAATTATTCCGTCACATCAAAATATCAGAGGGCCACAGGCTTATCAATAGTGCCCTAATTTATTGCACATTTAAACCCTATTTAAAACATGAAAAGGATCATTAGAGACTTTAAGATTATTAAAACTAGATGGCATGGCAGGGGCCTATGAAGCCATCATAGGATTACCTGTCAACAAGCAACCCGGGGCTCATAGAATGATTGCCAGGATGGTGGATGCCGAACAGCAGCATCGTTCACCCAAGCGCATGAAAATGTTCCTGAGGCTCAGCAAACTAAGATATCAGGCAACCTTACAGGACATTGATTGCTCAGACCGGCGCAATCTCTCTAAAGAAAAACTCATGCTTTTTGCTGACTCAAGCTATTTGGATCGAGGTGAAAATATCTTGATCACTGGTGCATATCACTGGGTTATTAGGGGGTATTGCGAGTACTCCCGTTGTGCTTCATTATTTAGAAATTGCTTTCATTAAATTATATATCTTTAGAGAAACTGACCCTTAATGATAAAGTTCTTTAGGAAAATTAGACAACAAATGTTAAAAGAAGGCAAAGCCACCAAATACCTTAAATATGCCATTGGGGAAATCGTGCTGGTGGTGATCGGGATTTTAATTGCATTGCAATTAAATAATTGGAATGAAAACCGAAAAGACAACCTAAAGGAAATAGCAAATCTTACAAGTCTTAAATCAGAATTAGAATCTTCTCTTGGAGAATTGAAAACGGACTATCAATGGACAAAATTGTTCCATAATTCCACCATAAAAATCCATAATATTATAAAGAATAAGTCCATAATATCCGACTCGATATATCGGGATTTCTTCTATAGTTATCAAGTGTCTAATTTCTACCCAAAAACATCAACATACGAAACTTTTAAAAATGGAAATTTAGAGTTGATCAAATCTGACTCCCTGCGGATTCTCATAACGGATATTTACGAGGCGGGTTATAAGCGAATATTATATAATACCAATACAACAGTAACCTCATCCCGATTTCTCTATTATCAGGATCATTTTAGGATTACATTAAATGCTGAACCTGAGGCTAGTTTGAAATCATTGAGAAATTCAGCTACTGCTAATCCCATAGACTTTGAAGTCCTAATGGATGACCCTAAATATGAATCATTAATCTCTGAAACAATGATAGACAGGAAACTTAAATTGAGGGATTTTGAAATTACAATAGGACTCATAGATAAGGGTATATCTGAAATTGAGAAATATTTAAAATCAAAATAAGAATTCGAAAAGTAACGAAAGCATAGCCAAGACCGTTATGCCTCAATAAAAAGCAAGATGATGAAAATTATATTCTCCTCAATCATAATTGGTTTAATTCTTAGTTGCCCATCATGTGTCTCTAATAAAGTACTACCCGTTCCCAAGGAAATTATTGATTTAGGAGCCCTAATAACGGAGGATTTGCCTGAACAGGTGTGGGGTGGACTTATGCAACATTATGGTTTTGACAAATTAAACTCCTTTAAAGTAATTCACCAGGAGTTTGAATTCCCTGATGGATTGCTTTCAATAAATAATTCCTATCTAACAATATTTAATCACGGAGGACCTCATGTAGATGCACCAAGGCATATGAATTTTAAAGGGGGGATTGATAATTATGCACTTGAAGATTTTATAGGGCCATTGAAAGTTATTGATGTAAGCGGCTTACCATTCGGGAGAACAGTTTCACTTTCAGAAATTGAGAAACATGATATTCAACCAGGGGATATTGTGTTAATATATACCAATTACACTTTACCTAAAAGGAATGAATTGCCATCTCGAATTGGTCTAACCCAGGAGGCTGCTAAATATTTAGTTAATCTCCCAGTCAAAGCTTTCGGAACTGATTCTTTTAATGTTGAAAGTGATGACAATCCAACAGAAGTAGTTTCTGAAACTGCACTTCAACGACTTGCCCCTATTCATTATGAGTTTTTAAGCAAGGGGATTCCTATATATGAACAACTTTTCAACGTAGACAAACTATTGAATAAGAAAAGGATGTTTTTTATTGGTCAACCATTGAACATTGAGAATGGTGATGGAATGATAGTTAGACCCGTAGTTTTTGTATATGAGTGATATAAATAAAATCGAGGTATATCAATTTGTAAGTCGTTCATGCCCTGCCAAACTGGTCACTCGGCATACAAGAACCGTTAGAATGCGCAATAACTTATATGTAGAAAACTATAATATGACCACCTGGATTTGTATCTTCTAGCATCATAAACCATCCAATCCTATGAACGATCGATTTCCAAATCCCAGATTTGGGATGAAGGTCCAGGGTACCTTCAAACGAGTGAACCGGACTCCGGGTGGGGGAGTGAGCGAATCCCTCCGAAGAAAGGGATGAAGGTCCGGGGGACCTTCAAGCGAGTGAACCGCGAAGCGGGTGGGTAGGCCAGAGACCATGTCACATGGCCCCCAGCACTATCACGTAGGAGGCAAAATGTCAAGACAGAATACCGATTAACTGCTATTTGTTACAACTTAACCAGAGTAGTATCCTTAATCGCTATAGAAGGATTGAAAAAACGGCTAATTAAGGTCCAAGAAGGGCTTTTTTCGAGCATTTTTGGACTGCCACACACCATGAAGTGTTATATTACCCATTACATGGATAGTTTGACATTGAACAGACGTGCTGTAGGACCGATAATTATAGCTCACAGGAGCTGTTATTTGGGGTTATTGCGAGTACTCCCGTTATACCCAATTTTAAGTATTAAAGATTAACTCATTCAACTATGAAGAAGTTTTCAATCCTCCTATTATTAGTTTTGGCTGGAATTCTAACCAACCCGCTTGCTGCACAAGAGATTTCATATGGGTCAAACAATGGTAGGTATGTGGAAATTTATGGAAACAAAATCTACTATGAAGAATATGGTGAAGGCATTCCTTTACTTCTTTTGCATGGCGGATTGATTGGGTCAATCGCTCATTATAAACAAGTGATACCAGAATATGCCAAAGAATTTAGGGTAATAGCAATAGACTCTCCAGGTCACGGACGGTCAGAACTTCCCGATTCGTTAAGTTATCAATTACTAGCAGATTACTTTTCACAATTCATCGATGTATTGGAACTAGACAGCGTATATATCATCGGCTGGAGCGATGGCGGAATAGCTGCTATGTTACTAGCATCCGATCGACCAGACAAGGTCAAAAGAATTGTTACACTTGGCTCAAATATAGATCGTAGTGGAAATATTGATTATAGAAAACTATCCTATAACGAGGTTGCAGAATGGACCGATTTTATTGAGGAATACAAGGCTAAGGCATTTGCGGGCAATGATTTTAAATCTTTTGTCGAGGAAGTTGCTGCAATGTGGGATGAGGAACCGTATGTTCCGATGGAAAAAGTTAACAGAATTAAATGCAGGACTTTAGTTGCACTTGGGGACAGAGATGATTTTTATACAATCGATCATATTGTGAAAATCTATAGGTCTATAAAAGGGAGTGAATTGTTTATTATACCTAATGCTGATCATTTCGCTTTTTGGACACATTCTGAACTTTTAGTAGATGTTAGTACTGACTTCTTGAATAGAGATTAAAAAGTACATAACACTGTATCCTATGTAGAAGCACCGCAACCGTAGAATCGGTGATGTTTATTTGATATGTAGTTGTTGTTATTTCATAAAAATAGTGTTTTATTTCTACAGTTCTGCATCCTATGTGTGATATGTGTCATATACATTCACAAGTACTTATATAGTATAGAAATTAATAAGGCCATTGTCTATGAAATTTGATTCATTATAATGATCACCCACAATGTTTTGTGGTCCTATGTTTATTATTTCGGAACTTATAGAAGATTATTATTTCTGTTTAATATTCGATATGCAACATTATGGTCGAGGAAACATTATTGTCAAGAATGCCTTTGGGCATTTACTTGTTCTTGACAAGCATGGATTCCTCGGGTTATCTTTGTGATTTGAATATTTAGTATACCACACCAAGTTCATACTTGGTTTCTGTCCTTATTACTGCATGTATTCTCGAAAGGAGTTTTCTGGCCACTTTAAATATGGCAGCCTTTCGATTGCCTAATGAATGCTTTCTATAGTATGCTTGAAGTACAGGGTCGGTCCGTATAGCAATCCACGAAGCTTCAACAATTAGACTTCGAATGGTTCTGTTTGCCCTCGGATTCACACCAACTATACTTACGTTTTCACCCGAACTGTAAATATTAGGAACTATCCCGACATAGGACGCAAATTTTTTAAAGCTAAACCTACGTATATCGCCAATCTCAGAAATGATGTAAGCTGCTGTAAGACCGCCTATTCCTGGTACACTTCGTAGCAAGTTGTAATCTTTTTTATGATGTTTTCTACAATAAGCACGCATGCTATTGGATACAATCTTTATTTCACTATCAACAAATTCGAGTGATCGAAGCATACTTTCGAACGATACTTTGATGCTATCATAGTTCCACTCTATATTTGAGAGCCATTTGATAAAAGCTCTACTCCAGTTGGGGTTATCATAACTTGCTGGTATTTCAATTTGATGATATAATAGTAGGCTCTTGATCTGACTTTTGATCCTTCGTAGATCGGAAGCCAATTGTGATCGACGCCTAGTGAGGTTTCTCAGGCATTCACGTTCTACCGTGGGTATTGTCAGTTTTTTGAGATTACCAGCCCTTAATTGCATTGCTATATTTCTGGCATCAATCTTATCTGTCTTCATCACACCTTGCTTAGATGGTCGTGGTATGTCAGCAGGATTCACAACGTAGGTGTTCCAACCAAACTCAATAAAATCTCTGGCTGGATTGTATCCGCAGCACCCTGTTTCATAGGCAATTGACACTTCATGATCAGGATAATACTTCTGTACATAGTCATAGAGGCCCTCTGAGTCAGGTGGCATTGTTCTACTGGAACCTATTGTCAGATCTGTTGTAAAATGAAGCTTCCAACTCGATTTGTGAATATCATGTCCAATGAATAACTTAGGTGTTGTAGTAACTTTCGATTGCATATCTATTTTTTTAGCGATCAATTAATATGCTTCTAAAGTTGCTACTTTTTACATAAGTGCTATGGACTAACGAAGATGTCAAACTTTCATTTACGATCAGACCTCCCTGGTGGAAGACTTGGTGGGCATATCTCCTTTTTTCAATTAGCTTCATATGCGCGGTTCTCGGGTTTGTTCATTATCGATCATTATCGATCATCCAAGAAAATCGAGTGTTAGAAACGAAAGTCTCTGAAAGAACTGCTACCCTTGAAAAACGATCTAATGAACTGAAGGAATCTCTTGATAATCTTCAGATTGCTCAAAAACAATTAATCCAAGCAGAGAAGCTTGCTTCTCTGGGCGAACTTACCGCAGGTATTGCTCATGAAATACAAAATCCACTCAATTTCGTCAACAACTTTTCAGAAATCAGTCAGGAGTTAATAGAAGAAATAGCCCTGGAAATAGAAAATGACAGCAAAGAAGATGCCCTGGCTACGGTAAGCGATTTAAGTGTTAATATTACCAAAATATTGCATCACGGTCAGAGAGCTGATGCAATCGTAAAGGGCATGTTGTTACATAGTAGAAGTACCTCCAGTGACAAGGAATTGACCGATCTTAAGAAACTCATCGATGAGTATTTGAAACTGGCTTATCATGGCTCACGGGCAAAGGACAAATCTTTTAATGCACAGATACAATCCAACCATGATGAAACAATCGGCAAAATCATGCTCGCACCTTCTGAATTTGGCCGTGTCCTGTTAAATCTAATAAATAATGCATTTTATGCTGTGCATGAAAGAGCTAAGTCACGTGAGACCGGTTTTGTACCGAGGGTAGAGGTTGTTACCAAGGACCTTAATGAAAAGATTTCTGTCAGTATAAAGGATAACGGCAACGGTATTCCTGAAAAAATACGAGACAAAATCTTCCAACCGTTCTTCACAACAAAACCCACCGGACAGGGGACGGGCCTGGGACTATCAGTAGTATTTGATATTGTGACCCAAGGACATCAGGGTGAAATACTCCTGAATAGCACATTAGGAGAAGGAACTGATATCATGATAATTATTCCCAAGAATTTGAAACATAATGCCTATCAAAACACACGGGAAGAGACAAACTGATACATCCATCTTCACGCATAAAACGGGTGTCTATCTTCTGCTAAATGGTGCGAAATCTTGATGCATGACTTAGTATCGATCGTTCATCCATCAGCTCTGGCAATGTTGATCAAAAAGGTACAGAAACGCCCATCTGCCTGGTGAGAAGTTGCGAATGGTCAATGTGTTACAAAGGGATAATACGTAAGAGAAGTTTTGGTGTATGGTGGCAGAAGCGAACTTCTTTATAGGTGCAACATAAGCTATAGGGTGTGAGACAATAACTAGAATGATCCAGAGCACTTCAATATATATTAGTGAATAGTTGAATTAAAACTTATGGCCTTGGTCAAATCACACAATGTCTCTATGTCGCAAAGAAAGAACCTGCGAAAACTTATGAAAATGGCCGGGATCCGCCTTAAAATGGACTATTGTCAGTTGAGATGTCTTTGCTTTCTATTACTACTTTCTTGCCCTTTCAGGTCACAAACACAGCAAATTGAGACGGCATCTGACTCTGTCGGTAATCGGGTACATTGCCTAACTCCCATCGGATTCGCTTCGATCGAGCAGGATCTTGATGATCATATTTGGATGGCAGCCGATCTAGGCCTTTTGAGATACGATGGATACGAAAAATTTAGAAAAAAAATACTCCAGCCCTTCTTCTCTAAGAATCCCCCAGTAGAAGACGCGAGATGTGCCCCAACTCTTGCATTTTATATCGTGTCAAAAAGACATCAGAACGAAATTCTAGTGAAAATCGAGGAGGAAGTAGATACTGAATTTCAAATCATCCTTCCAAACAACCCGAACCTATGACATTCATCAACTTACATCGTTGCAAATACCCGAAAGGAATGAATCTCTTACCCATTCAATGGATAAGATCTATGAATATTCGTGTCATAAGGATTATAATAATATGTATTTCTTTCGTTATTCTACAGGACCTCTCTTTCGGTCAAATTAACGGAGTGGTCACTGACCAATCCAATCATGAACCACTCATTGGAGCGACGATACAGGTAAGAGGATCAGAGTTGGCCACCTTGACCGATTTTGATGGTACATTCGAAATAGAGGCAGACGTTGGCGACGAATTAATTGTATCCTACCTCGGCTATACATCTAAAACACTTATTGTTTCGTCAACATCTTTATTGAATATCACCTTAGAGCCAGGCATTCTCATGGATGAAATCGTGGTGACCGGCTATTCGATTGATTCCCGAAGAAATATTCCTGGGTCCGCCGCGACAGTCAGTCCTGTGGCGCTTGCCGCCGTACCTTCCGGCAACATTGAGCAGCAATTGCAGGGCAGAGTATCTGGACTGAATGTAGTGACTAATGGTCAGCCTGGTACAGAAAGTCAGGTTCGTATTCGAGGATTTGGAGCCTTGGCCGGAAACAGACCCTTGTATGTAGTAGATGGTGTGCCCGTTAATTCCGTTAACTTTCTGGCACCTGGCGATATTGAGACTGTGACCATACTTAAAGATGCCACAGCTGCTGCCTTGTATGGTGCGCGAGCTGCTGGGGGTGTTGTGGTATTCACCACCAAAAGTAACATGCCCGATAATCAAAAATTGACGGTTACTTATGAAGGTACTGTGGGTTTGACTACACCAGGTCATGGACATGATGTACTCAGTCCGACAGAGCAGGCAAAGTGGATGTGGACAGCTATCAGAAATGCTGCGATTTCCAGAAATGAAATACCTGAGTACAACACCATTCAATATGGGAATGGTGAGCAGCCTATCATCCCAGACTATCTTCTGGTAGGTGATATGAGAGGAGTTGTTGGGAACATAAATCTAGAGGATCATAGACCACTCTATAATATTGACCCCTCAAAAGAGCTCTATCAAGTCATACGTGCCAATAAAGAAGGTACCGATTGGTATGATGCGGTGACCCGTAATGCAATAATGACACGGCATCATTTGGGTCTATCCGGAAGTGGTGATGGACATCAGTATTATCTGGGTCTCAACATGCAAAAACAGGAGGGTATATTAATAGATCAAGAATTAAATCGATATTCTCTTCGGGCCAACTCACGATTCAGGTTAACAGATTTTATTGCTGTCGGTGAAAATTTCCAGGGAACCTACCGTTCATCTCCCAATTTATTAGGTCCGGGTGGACTTGGTTCTGCTGATTCGCAGTCAGCAATAAATACATCATATCTAACCCCTCCCATCTTACCCATTCTTGACGAATTTGGAGGATACGCGGGAACCAGATCGGGTGGTCTGGGAAATTTTGGAAACGGGCTGGCAAATCTGAGGGGAAATGAGAATAACCGTGAATTTACCTCTAGTATTTTCGGTAATCTATTTATTGAAATTAAACCCATTGAAGGTCTTATCCTCAAAAGTAGCTACGGTGGTGAATTTCTATCAAATTTTGGTAGATATTATCAACCTCAGACCTATTTCAATCTCGGAGTAAGAGCTATAACCAGCTACAATCAATTCTCAAATTATTCTGCACAATGGATTTGGACCAATACTATCCAGTACCGAAAAGAATTTCAAAAGCATAGCCTGGACATTTTAATTGGACAAGAGGCTCTTGATCAGGGATTTGGATATACCATAGATGCAACCGGCCAAAACCCACTGCTATATAATACCAACTTTATCGGCCTATCCACGACGGAGTCCCGTACCGTCGAAGGCAGCAGGTTAAATAATGTCCGTTTTCAATCATTTTTTGGTAGAGTACAATATGATTATGCGGATCGATATCTGCTTTCTTTTGTCATGCGGAGAGATGGTTCCTCACGATTTGGTGCTGACAATCGATATGGTCTTTTTCCTTCACTGACTGTCGGTTGGCGCATTTCTTCTGAGAAGTTTATGCGGAACATCGGGTTTATTGATGATTTAAAAATTCACTCTGGACTGGGTGTTATTGGTAACAGCAATAATGTGGATCCCGATAATCAGTTTACTTTGTTTTCTACTTCCTTTGATGCCTCCAGTTATGACATCACCGGAACCAATCAGAGTGCGGCAACTGGATTTTATCGAACTCGGATTGGAAATACTGCGGCAAAATGGGAGAGAGTCCAAACTTTTAATATAGGTTTAGATGCCCTGCTTTTTAGTGGTAGCCTGGATCTGAGTCTGGAGTATTGGAAAAAAGAGACCAACGATCTTTTGTTCAGGGTACCGCGTTCAGTACAAATCGGATACTTTGCCAGTGACCCCTTTGTCAATGTAGGCGAAATAGTAAATGAGGGATTGGATTTCTCACTAGCGTGGCGAGGTCATATCAATAAAGTTGATTTTAATGTAAGACTTAATGGAGGTTTTCTTAAAAATGAAATTAAATCGCTTGCTCCCCAAGTCAGGAATTTGCCTGACAGAAGTCGTTCCTACGCGGGAATTACTCCGGTATTAAATATGATAGGTGAGCCGCTATCATCATTCTTTGGTTATGAAGTACAGGGCATCTTCCAGGATGCCGAGGAAGTTAATCAAGCAGCCATACAGACTGGAGCGAGCCCAGGTAGACTTCGCTATATAGATCAAGATGGAAATGATACAATCGCTACGGAAGATCGCGTGCCGCTTGGCAGCCCCGTACCTAACTTCACCGGCGGTCTATCTGTAAATCTGAAGTACAAAAATTTTAATTTTGATCTATACAGTGCTATATCTCTGGGCAACGAGATTTTTAATTTAGCTCGTTTTCAAACCGACTTTGCTACTAACGGCGGGGGTGCTATTAGTACAAGAATTCTTGACTCATGGACAGATCAAAACAGAGATGCTGAAATACCCATCTTCGAAGATATTGGTAGAAATTTCAGTACCAATGCCGTTTCAAGCTCATACTTTATAGAGGACGGATCTTATTTTCGACTCCAAAATATAACCCTATCTTATAGTCTTCCGACACATTTAATTGAAGGTTGGAATATAAGCCAACTTCGCTTTTTTGCATCCATAAATAATTTACTCACCATAACGAAGTATTCGGGTTTCGACCCTTCCGTAGGGGGGCTAACCGATACAAATTTTGGTATTGATCTTGGTAATGTGCCTGTCACTTCAAGTTATGTATTGGGCGTTAACCTAAAAATTTAAAGAAGATGAGATATTTCCTACACCTTTTAGTCACTACTTTATCTCTTAGTATGACACTATTGAGTTGCCAGAGCGATTTTTTGGACGTTCCACCGGCAAATTCTGTTTATTCTGCAGATTTGGAAACGCTGGAGGGCGTAGAAAATTTACTGATTGGAACCTATAGCATGTTACAGCCCAGGTCTTTCCCTCCCGACGTTTACTTTTCAGGACCTGACAATTGGATGTGGGGCTCAGTACTGGGTGGTGATGCCAATCGAGGCACAGAAGCCGGTGATGTACCCGGGAAAAATCTTCAACGATTTGAAATCTTTCCTACGGATAGAGATGTTTTGAGTAAATATCGTACACTCTACGAAGGGATCGCCCGTGCAAATAGCACTATTAGACTACTATCTGGATTAAGTGATGATATATCTTCAGTATCAAAAAATCGCATTGAGGCAGAGGCCAAATTCTTGCGAGCGCATTTCTACTTTGATCTCAAAAAGAATTTTAATAACACGCCCTATGTTGATGAAAGTTGGGATGATATTACACCCCTTCCAAATAATGCCGACTTGTGGATTTTTATTGAAAATGATCTTCAATTTGCCTATGAGAACCTACCTGAAACGCAAGTTGCCATCGGAAGAGCTAACAAATATGCTGCAGCTGCTTACCTTGCCAAGGCCTTCCTCTATCAGAAAGATTTTATCGAGGCTAAAAAATTATTTGATATAGTCATCAGTAACGGCACTACCAGCTCTGGTACGCCCTATCAATTGCTGAATCAATATGCTGATAATTTCAGATCCATTTTTGATAATGGACCCGAATCAGTTTTTGCGGTGCAAGCAGCCGTCAATACAGGTTCCCTGGCAAACACTAACCTGCCCTTTATACTTAATTTTCCCAATGCTCAAGACGCTCCGGGTACGTGCTGTGGCTTCTTCCAACCCAGTATCGATCTGGTGAACTCCCACCGCACTAATGCTGATGGTCTGCCTTTGCTGGATGCATCTTATAATCTGCCATCCCAGGCTGTGAAGTCCGATATGGGAATTGAAAGTAGTGAATCCTTCGATATGGATCAAGGTAACCTGGACCCGCGACTGGACCATTCTGTCGGTCGTCGTGGCATACCCTTCCTTGACTGGGGGCTGCATCCGGGTAAACGTTGGATTCGAAGTCAGTCATATGCAGGGCCATATAACGCCAAAAAATTTATTTATTACAAAGAAGGGGCTGCTGTTGAAAATGATCAGTCGGCATGGGGCGGATTTACTGCTCTAAATTATTGCATCATCCGCTATGCCGATGTGCTCTTGATGGCAGCGGAGGCAGAGATCGAACTGGGAAACTTGGAGCAAGGTCGGGTCTATATTAATCAGGTTCGGCAAAGAGCTCGCCAAAGTCAATTGACCGATGTGGATGCTAATTATCATATCGAACTCTATGATCAATTTGATGATCAGGAATACGCCCGAAAAGCGGTTCGATTTGAGAGAAAACTGGAGTTATCGTTAGAAGGCCATCGATTTTATGACCTGGTCCGCTGGGGCATTGCGGCAGAGACCATTAATGCATATTTACAGCATGAGGACCAATATCTGACCGATCCATTTGCCGGTGCAAGATTTGAAAAAGGAAAACATGAATATCTTCCCATACCACAGCAGGAAATTGATCTGCTGGGTACCGAAGTTCTGATACAAAATCCGGGCTACATGAGATGACAGCCAAAGATCATAGACCCGTATCTGTGTCTTTCTGCCAGCTAGATACAAAGAAATCTTGTTTTCTCAGTCCAGATTCATTTCGATGCGTTATCGCATAATTCAGCAATATCAAGATGTATGCATCAAATATGCTTCATCAATCACCTAAAGATTTCTTCAAAAATTCATTGACATCCAGCCAATGGACGAAGGCATCAAACCATCGATTACTGGTCCGGTTAGGATTCCCCAGACCGAAACCATGACCCCCATTTTGATAGAGATGAAACTCCACGGGGATTCCTGCTTTAAACCAGGAGTCGATTACGCCAAATTGTCCTCTGAAGAGAAAATCATCGCTTGCGATCACATTAAACATGGGCGGAGCATCCTCAGGCACCTCCACAGGACCCATACCACCGTAGATTGGACCAATAAATGCAAGCTTCATCTTTTCGGAATGCAATGTAGAGTGCATCGTAAGACCGGCTCCTGCAGAAAACCCAATCATGCCTATTCTATTCACATCAACACCCCATTCATCCGCGCGATTTACGATCATGTCATAGGCTGCTTCCGCATCTTCAAGTTGATTGGAAAGATCTCGTTGTGGTCGAGGTGGAGGTGCATCATTGCCACTGGCGTCCGACCTTGCTGGCGGAGGTGTGCGTGGTCGATTCATCCAATCTCTGAAATCATCAAGAGATTCAGGTGTTGGAATGAGCCTGTATTTAAGTACAAAGGCCGCAATTCCTTGTTCTGCCAGTGCCTCCGCTACTTCCCAGCCTTCATTTCCCATGGATAACCAACGGAATCCTCCCCCAGGTGCAACGATGACAGTGGCTCCAGTGGCCTTATCAGGATCCGGAAGAAAGGGAGTAAGTGTAGCAGCGGTGATATTACGCGCCATGGGGTCGCCCCACTGTCGAAACCAGGACTCAGTCGCTGGCTGATCGTCAACACCTCCAGTGTTCAAGGGAATGGCAGTCGGCTCAGCAGGAGCATCTAAGGGATAAATGGTCCCGTCTTGCGCCATAACAGATAAGGCGCTCAGAATCAGGCATAGTAGGCCTATAATGTTTGCATATTTTCTCATAATGAAATATATCTAATTCGTTTATCAGTACATCGAATCCTAAATATATGTAAATTCTACACTTAATAAACAGAGAATACTACAGGTAAGTCTGAAGAACTGAGAAGTCGTTCACCCATTTTTGGTAGGATTCCTAGCCGAGATTAGGCTTATATAAGGCACACAAAGCCTGTCTATACAAGGTACAACTCGATCAGTCATTGTTTTAAGTTCATTTTCCTAGCAATCTGTAAGAGCCTATTGTCTTCTGAAAGTTCTCTGAATTCCCGGGCAATAAATACATATGGAAGATCCTGATCATGAAGTTGGAATCCACGCTCCAACCATTTCAACGATCAATTTGAGTTTATAAGAAAATCATCTGGAGGACATATATCTGGAACGCAAATCATGATGTCACCTAAAGTCCTATACTTCTGGATTTATCGATATCAGAAAATCAAATTACATACCCTGCCAGGTTCTATTTGGAAATCTCAAACTCGATATAAAATCCGTTTTCAATTGGTTGCGGAACTTCCCCTATCAAAATATATTTCCCGGGACTCAAATCCTGACTAAAGTAAGCAATATTTCCTTCCGGCATTTCTTGAACACCCCCCAGAAAAGTAATCGGTGCAGCACCATCCATACCAGCAGGTGTTGCCCAATTCATATACTCTCCCAGTAGTTCCAGATTTGTATCCTCATTTACCTTTGCCAGGTGAATATCAGGGCGGGTAAAATTTGCATATAATTTTGTTGGTCCATAGGTGATTTTGAAAGTAATGATTCCCCCTGACTCATTAAGTGATTCCATTACTTTAATTCCACTAGAGTCTACTTCGATGGCAACAGTGGAGGAAGGAACATCCGCATCCTCCTGACTATCTATCACCTGTATTTGTTTCAACATTCCGGCAGTGCTATGAAAAACTGCATTTGTTTTGATGTAGCACTCCACCACGTAATTTCCCGGGGTAAGATTAATATAGCTTTCTGCCCTTTGACCCGGTGATGTTAATCCAACACCTCCCATATTGACCATTTCCCCCAACCATTCAGGAAAATTATTAGGTGGTTCTTCTCCCTTCATGATTGCATCCATAACATCCTGAAAGGGTTGTGTTAGTTCTTTTGAATATTCCTCCAATCCAATTTGCGGAGGTACCTTATTGAATAGTAAGAAATGAGTCATCTCAGAATGATTCTGATAAACCAAATGTCGAATGCCCGCCTGAAGGGTATCTGGCATTATTATATCCATGTTTCTGGTCTCGATCTGGATTATCGAGGAAGTATCATCCTGATCTTCTGTGTCTGTCCCTTTGCAGGCGAACATTAAAATTGCTAAGCCGAAGAAAAATACAGTCTTGTTCATATTGGTAGATTTGAGTTACAGCTACGTGAACCTACTTTGAAAATAGAGTCCAGGGTATGAATTCCACCAGACACAACCTTCCCTATAAATTAACATTATTCGGCGACAATTCGCGATTTTACTGCTCATATAGAACTGAAAACAGTCAGTATTCTATGAAAGATTTGAAATCTAAAATACTACCGGTCTATACCTACTCCAATCGAGAGGTGGGACTGTAAAATTCATCAAGCGCTAGAGAGAAGGCATTTCCAAGTCTAATGGTTGAGAAGCGCTAAGTATATGTTGCGGGCTTAGTCCTTATGCCCGCCAATAAAAGCCAGAGAATAAATATTACTTCTCCCTTGGTGAGATATCCCTAATGAAGTGAACCAGGAATCTTGCGGAAAAACGATCTGCAATACGGAACCCAAAAAATATCCGGTCCACCTGGGACGGTAACATTCAATTGAGTGCATCAATTGATTTCTTTTGCCCCAGCTCATTCATCATCAATAGCCTCACGTAGATTATATTCTCCTTTTCTATTTCTCTCAGCAGATAAATTCCTTAGAAAATTGGACTTGAATTCCCGAATATTTCTCTGCCCAATAACGGTCGGATCATAGCAGAAGGTTATCTGCATTTTTCCATTGTGTGTGAATACACTCACATACTTTTCTACAGTATCTGACACTACAGCTAGAGGTAAAAAGGAGGTGATTATTTCCCTCAATTCTTTACCAACTTGAATCACACCCAGATTTGTGATCGACATCGCCTGCTTAACCTGTGAAGCTTCCTTTTGGACAATCGCCTGGAGAGACCTATCATGTCGCAGATGCACTTTGTTTAACTGAATTAAATCAAAGAATGAAGCATCAAAGAAATATAGCGCCAGACTATTGAACATACTTCTTCCTTTCAGCTTTCTTTGGATTGCGCTCTGCAATTTTTGCAATTCATGAGAGCCACTTTCCATGATTCTTAAAAATTTAAGCGGAACTGCTGTAACAAAATATCCTAACTGACGGCCGGGATTGGGCATAATTCTATCCCTAAGATTCACAGAGACTAATACCTGGTCCAGCTGATCCCTGGATGTACTTTCTCGGTGACTATCAAGCAAGATCCAGGTTAGGTAGGTATTGACAGTGACATTCTCTCTCTTTGCCTTATCAATAATAAAGGAGGTGAGATCTTCGTCAAGAAGCACACTTATTATTTCAGCGCCATGATTATCCCAGTAAGCCTGATGAAGATCATTTATCAATTCTGACGTCAAACGAAAAGGAATGTTCCTCCATTTAAGATGCATGAAATATGCAAACAACTTAAAGGGCCAGAAGGCAAACTTCTCTTGCATATTATCCGGATGCAGCTGCATAAGGCGAGAGGGAGACGGAACACCTCCCATATGCATGAAGCGTGCAATATCTTCCATTAAATATATGAGTGAAAGACCATCACAAACTGCATGGTTAGCACAAATAAAAAGTTGGCAGTACCTCTTAAAGTGATTTATAACAAAGCGGACCAAAGGCACTCCCAACAACCATTTCTCTTTCAGGTGATCGCGATAGATCGTAGCAATGTCGTATTGTTCGTACTCGTATATATCCCATGAGCCATCGTGATCAATAAACTCGGCATTGTTTTCAGCATCAATTTGAAGGCCTTTTTTAAGAACAGGATGTGCCTCTCCCAGGTGATCCAAGCATTCAGTGAGAGATTCAGAAGTCACAGGCAGCCTCAATTCACATCCCATAATGACCGTTGCATTAGGGCTTGAAAATTGCATACGTGCGATTCCCTGTAATATCAAAGCTCAATGTTTAATACTAAGATGCCGATCAAGATGTCTTTACCCCTTCTTATCTCTACAAAAAAAGTCAAATATTATACGATCGACTAGAAAATCCACTAGATAAGAAAAAATGCAAGGATCAGTTTGAGTTAGAGACTCAATGCTACTATATCAGTAGCGTTTGCCTGCTTAACTCCATGGCAATGGTGATCATCCGGAAAAGATTGGTTTCTTTATTAGCTTTGACGTCGATTCACTTTAAAATGTAGCCTTGACAAACAACTGCAGCCATGCGATCACTTTTAATATCCTCTTGTCTTCTTCTCTCATTTTCTGCCTTTGGCCAGCTATCACCGGTAACTTCAGGAGTGTATAAATGGGCAGATTTACCCGTCAAAAAAGGTGCGGATCGTGAATCCAGAGCTATCATGGAAGGCACCTCGGCACATTTCGAATATCTGGAAATGCATGCCACCACTCAATATCCGGGCGCCAAGCCAAGTACGGCACATGCAAATGAAGATATCGAAGAATGCATCATTGTCAAAGAGGGCACTATGCAAGTCACTGTAGAGGGTGAAAGCACCATTCTGGAAAAAGGAGGCGTGCTGCTACTTATGCCGCAACAAATGCACTCCCTTCAGAATATAGGCGATGATAATCTGACATATTATGTCATGCGCTATCGAGCCAGAAAACCTATGAATATCGAACGAGGTAAAGAAGGTGGAGGCACCCTTACACTTCATCAGGATTCTCTGACATTTAGGCGGACTGCAAAAGGAGGAAGTATTTCTTATTTTGACAGAGCCACTGCAATGTGTGAACGATTCGAAATGCATGTCACCCAACTAAATGCCAAAGGACCGAGTCATGATCCACACCAACATGATGAAACCGAGATCATCATGATGATTTCAGGAAATACCGAAATCACAATTGATGGTGAAAACTATCAAGCTGAAGCTGGTGATTTCTATTTTATGGAATCACAACTCATGCATGGTGTCAGCAATGCATCCGATGAACCTTGTATGTATTTTGCTTATAAGTGGAAGTAGGACTAAATTTTAGTCACTATTTAATTTTGTCAAAATCAACAGTAGCTCCGCTGATCCATCCAGGGTAGGTTCGTTCGTACTGTAATCTGCCCAGTCATCCCAGTAGGTGATATGATCCGGTTGAAGATGTGCATATTCATCGGGTTGTGAGATATCAATACCTAGCATGCCTTCATGAATTGAGGACCATAGAGGCCCATCTACCAGGCTACCTTTCACTCGTTTCTTTAAGAGCATCCAAAAAGGCATGTGCACATCGACAGGTGTATCAGCACCTTCTGGTATTTCTGTAATCATACTGGAACTCCAGGGATTAAGACCTAACAGCCAGTTTATGTGATCTTGCATTAGTGGCCTAAACTCAGTTGATCCGGTCATTTCTTCATACAGCATAGCCTGTGTGGATACGGCTGCCGCCAAATTATTCGAACACCAGATAAATAAATGCCCTACTCCGTATGGATTACTTTCAGACCGGGATTTCACCTTTTCCAAGTTCTCTTTATAATACCCTGCCGCCATTTTCTTGTCTTCTTCATCACCTACTTGCCATAAAGCATAGTGTCCCATATTTACAAACGGATACATTTCATAGTGACGGGCAGAGTCTCGCTCCATCCATGACCATTTCCCAATTATTTTGGCATATTTCCGGGCATCCTCCAGCAATCTATTTTCACCCGTAATCTTATATAACTCCGCCGCTGCCCATTCCATATCATCCGCCCAGGTGTTTTCCTCATATCGATACGGCGCGCCATAGCTGTTACCCTGTTGATATCCCTCCTGTAACGTTCCCATGACATAGAGTTCTTGTGCAGCGGTGAGGCAACTATCAGCAAAAGTGCTGTACTGTTTTATTTGACTAAAGACCTGGTATCCTAGTGCAAGTGTTGCGGCTGAGCGTCCTGCCAGGTTGGCGATTCCCGTGGCCTTGCTCATATACTTTGACAATCCCTGGGGTTGTCCCGTAGCAAAGTACACTGGTCGGAAACTATTAGCACCCCATCCATAATCGGCATTATCCTGATTCGGCATTTTAAATCCTCGATGATCCCGATCGTCTGCCACCTGGTGATACAATTCATCGGGTCGTGGATGTAGTTTAAGTATCCACTCCAGCCCCCATTTCGCTTCATCTAAAACATCGGATAGTTGATTGGCCCCCTCCCGGCCAAGAGCATCAAATCGATCTTTAAAAAGCGCTGGTGCCATTTGATATGCCATAAGCAAACGTGCCGTAGTATTGCTTCCCGTAATTAAATATTTGAGTTGATCTGCTGCATCATGCCATCCACCACGGGCATCAATTCGGGTAGAATCTTCCCGCTTTCCAAAAAAACTGAGACCATCGTATTGATGACAATAATCCTCGATAAAGGGATTGTATCCACAGCGCTGAGAACGAATAAAACTGACCACATCCTCCTGCCAGGACGGATATTTCTCGATAGAAAAATCAGAACTGAGGACATTCGTTCCTTTCAGTTCAAATCGATAATTGCCTTCCTTGGTATAATCGCTAAAATCAATATTGTAGTGGTATGAAAAAGGCTTCCAGCTTGTCTGAAAAAGTGCGCAATGGTATTCTCCAACGGTTTCGCCGTTTCTGCTTTTTAGCACCAGCACTGGATTGGACAATTCAGATCTACTCAACACCACAGCCTTCTTGGGCATATCGGGTCGATACCCCTGCAGATTAACTCGCAGCTCTGTAGTGGGCTGAGCCATAATAAAAAGATAACCCATCTGAAATAAGAGCATACAGAGAAACCTTCCCATACTGTTTATTTGCATTTAATGTTTTGAAAATTCAATTCAATCATCTTGTCATCTTCCCCAAATTGATGCATTCTACACTTGTGAATGCAATTTCCCTTACCATATTCATGTCTCCCCAGAGGTAATGATGTCCTTTCGTCCATCGTGTGATCTTCATTCTTCGTATTAAACGACTTTGCTCCCTTACTGTGGCCTTACGAAGGCTACCTAATTCACCATACAATTTTAAGGCAGGATACCTTTCAAAGGGTATACTAATGAGGGATTTCACCCATAAAATGGTGCTACTATTTACACCTAATACACAGATGTGACTATTTCCATGGGCAGATTCACTCAGCTTTGATGGAAATTTTTCAAAGTAAAATCCAGTTTGATCCCGATTTAAAAACAGGGAACCAATCGGAGTCACAGTAGGCGGTCCATCTTGAGTCACTGATGCAATGGATACATGAAAGTTTGATCGGAAGGCACGGTTGAAATGCTCATATATTTGATTCCAGTCATCCAGCAGATGCACTTTGGTCATGTCTCTGAGATTTACTTTCTAAAGGTAGCTTATTCTGGAAATAGGTTAGCACCTCACGGGCACGCTCCGTGATGAAAGGGTTATACCGATCAACACTCCCTATAGATACGACCATGTTAGACATCTTCCTTTCCAAGTTCCAGGTACCATCGCTTTGTTGCTTAGACATGAGCAATTGTAAGGCAGGAATTAGACTATCCGACACGATTGCTTCCCTTTTCAATATCCAAAGTATTTCCAAAAAATCTCCCTTGTAAAAATTTGGAAATGTTAGCCAGTCTAGCTTCTTAATCATGATCTTTCCTGCATGATGTGAGCTAAAGCATACCTTATGTTTTAGTATAAATTCAACACAATTATTCCTAAGCCGCATTACGTCATCATCGCGATGCTCTTGCGGAATAAATGATATCCCTTTTAGAAGCTTCACGACCCCCCAGTAGCAAGTATGCTTTCCATAACAGCTTGTATTTGAGCAAAATTTATTTTTAGGTTCAACATATTCGCCATCATCAAATCGCTGATTTCTTGAAAAAAAATCTAGCAGTCTTTTATTTCTTGGATCGTCAGCTTTATTAAAATATGCATCGAGATACAGCATATTTCCGTTAAGACAGGGGATGGGAAAATGATCTTCTTTCAGGGAATAAATGCCAAATCCTTCATCAAATAAATGATCTTTGACTGTTTGGAGTGGCTTATTAATCCTTTCATCTGTTGGATCACATTGTAGATCGGCAAGCAAAATAAGCGTCCAAAGCGTGGCTTTGTAATTAGGTACATAATGAAGATAAGCCGGGAAGTACTTATGACCTGGAGGTATCATTTTCCACAGGCCCGACTCATCCCGTGTGGCGAAAATCTTCTCGATTATTTCAGCTCGTTGAATCATTGTAAGGCATCCTCTTTGATGGTAGGCCCTAATGTCCAGATAATACTGAAGCCGATGATTAGTCCTATAATGGAAAACACTATGTTGGTTAGTTTTTTGATCTGTCAAATGTCTATATGATCTGAAAATTCATCCATCATCAACCATTCGAATGTAATCCAATTCGGTTGCCTTCTGTATCCTTTAATAAAGCAAAGAAACCGCTTTCATCGGCATAAGGAGTTTTAGGCACCAGAATTTCACCTCCACTACCTTCTACCCTGTCTAACACTATTTGCAGATCGTCTCCGGCATTAAAATATATCGTGGCACCGTGAGCAGATGGCTGATATTCTTCTCCGGCTATAATGACTCCCACTGTATCCTGCCCTTCAAAAGGAAATAAGGCTATAGACATACCGGGGATTTCCATCTCCTCGATCTGGATGTCGAAAATTGAGCTATAACTCTGCCCCAGAACAAATGCAGGAGGCTGCGTTAAAAATGAGTCATCGGATAAAATTCTCCTTACGTCATCGCCCAGGTTAAATATAAGATCCATACAACCGTCTGGTAATACTTGCTGGCGACCAGACGACACCTCGGCAGGAACCCGTAATGTCCAAAAACACTTGATGAAGACCGACAAATCCGATTGGCAGGGATACGTATTGTAGTCCATCTATAAAATTTTAGGGATAAAAGACTCTAAAGATTGACATGATATTTAATTCTACTCTGGAAACTCCAGGTGCAGATTGAAAAATGGAAGCATATCGTTGAGTGCCCTACCATCCTCTGTCCAAAGCTTATTGACATGGTCGCCAATATATTCCTCGGCGTAGTGCTCGATGCCTAGTTCTTCTAACATCTGACTAAACTCCCTGCAAGTAGCGGGTATATGTTCATGTTCTTCATTTCGTCCCCAATCCAATTTGAGTGCCTTGAGTTTCTCCAGACTTTTCGCATAATCATCCACCATGCCCATCACTGACTTCTCCTTCCAGGCTTCGAGCACCTCATGATTTACTGTCACCACTCCATTTTCGTACGTGTAAGGCACATCAATGTAAAACGGTGGATTATCCGGATTAGGTGAGTAGGCCCTTGCCATAGCTACAATAGCATTGGGATAAAACTCTGCCCATCCTGTGACCAGCTGTTCCCTGGAGTGAATTTCTGGAAGGCGCCGATATCCCCATCCATTATACCCCAATTCTTTTTCTATATCGAGAACTGCCGGCGACAATGCATATACAACAGAAAATACCTCAGGAAAAAGCATGCCCATCTTGACAGCACCCTGACCTCCCATAGAATGGCCGGCCACCCCTCTACTTTCCGGATTCTTGATCGTACGGTATTTTGCATCAATAAAGTCGACCAGGTCAGTTCCTGTAAAATCTGCCCATTTCCCAGTAAGCGAGGAATTCGTGTAAAAACTCCCACGATATAATGTGTACTGATTGGGTGCTACCACTATCACGGGTCTTATTTTACCGGTAGCAATAGCATTGTCTAATAAATAATCGAGGTGGTCCGCGCGCATGGTCAGGCTATCATCCCAGGTAAAACCATGTAGATAGTAAATAACTGGATATCTCTGATCCGATTCCTCATAACCAGGCGGCAAATAAATCGTAATTCTGCGCGAGGGATCTTCTCCCCCCGAATTTTCCAAAAGCTCCGAATACAAATGATCCGTGACGACGGTACCTTGTGGATACTGGGCATATATTAATTGAACTGTGAAACAAAGCAGAAATAGAAGACTTACGTTTGAATACTTCATGGCCAAAAATTTGAATAATCAGGACTGGATATCTAGATATGATCATAATACGGAACTACCACTTATATTAAAAATACTATTTTCTTCAACTAAAGAATGATAAATGATACATCTATGATCGGTACGTAACAATTCAGAACGGTACCTTGAAAGAGAATACCTATTAAGATCTTCAACACCGACATTAAAACATCTGATAATTGTCACTTAACTCCTCACCGGTACCCACCCGTCATTCGATTGTCAACTATGAACCTGACGCTTCCTCGATATAATTAGATGGATGAACTCCGATATCCGAATAAGTCCTAATATGAAACACTTTGTGGGGGTCGCTACATCATTTATCACCTTTCAGACAAGAAACAACGGTACCTATACCTTAGGGAGTACTTGATTTATCAAATAGCCTAAAATTGACTATATTCATTAGCAGAGTCTGAAGAACATCCGAACACACAGAGAACTCGGACTCGACGCAAGTCCTAAGGGACCGTGCATTAGATTTTCCCTACTATGTTACTTTAACTTATTCACATTAATAAATTATGCTATGAAAAACACCACCTTGCTATTCAGGATAACAGCTACCCTATCATTTATTGCATTGATGATAGTTTCTACTGTGGCTCAAAAAGAGTCTTTACTGGATGAAAATGGAAACCCCCCAGGATTTCAAACCCTTGAGTTAGGTGCGAAGGCGCCGGATTTTAATCTCCCGGGTATTGACGGGCAGAATCACGCACTAGCTGAATTTGCTGAGTTTGATGTCCTAATGGTACTGTTTACGTCTAATCACTGCCCTACTTCGCACTCTATAGAGAAACGACTGCAAAAACTCATTGCAGACTTTAGTGATCAAAGCTTTGGGATTGTAGCTATAAACCCCAATCACCCTGATGGTATTCGGATTGATGAATTGGGATTTGGTGAGTTTGACGACTCCTTTGAGGACATGAAGCCATATGCAGAAATGAATGGATGGGAATTCCCCTATCTATATGATGGCGAAACGCAGGAAATCGCACGGGCATACGGATGTTTGGCAACTCCACATGTGTTCCTGTTTGACAAGGAGCGAAAATTACGATATGCGGGACGATTTGATGATTCACGCTATGAGCCCGAGAACACCGTCACATCTCCGGACACTAGAAATGCATTGGTAGAAATGCTTGCGGGCAAGGAAGTCTCAGTACCCCGAACAAAACCGCATGGCTGCTCTACCAAATGGAAAGAGAAACGCGCTCAGAATATTGCCATCGAGGAATCCTGGAAAGAACTTCCGGTTTCGATCGAGATGGTCGACGCAGAGGGTATCGCTGCGTTGAGAGCCAACAACAGTGGTAACTATCGATTATTCAATATTTGGGCCACCTGGTGTGTACCCTGTGTTGATGAGTTCCCGGAATTAGTTTCTATCTCACGTCAGTATGATATGAGAGGGTTTGATTTTGTAACGATAAGCCTGGATGATCCAAAGCAGGAGGCAAAAGCTCTTGATTTCTTGAAAAATTATGGCGCAGGTCCTACCAATAGAGCCACAAAACGTATCAAAGACGACGGCAGAAAAACAAATCATTACTTGTATACCGGGAGTAATCAAGATGCACTCGGTGCCGTACTG
Source organism: Saprospiraceae bacterium (assembly GCA_050298535.1). Lineage (GTDB taxonomy): Bacteria > Bacteroidota > Bacteroidia > Chitinophagales > Saprospiraceae > JABDMH01. The sequence goes on along the minus strand of JBNKUI010000008.1, from coordinate 16,243 downwards.
GATCCTGAATGGCCCGGACCCATTCCACACACCATATTGGTAGCACCGGGAGGAGACATTATCTGGCGCCATAATGGAGTAATCGACGGGAATGTAGCTCGGACGCAGATATCTGATGCATTGAATAGATATTGGGAGTTACCAGAGAAATAAGAAGAGTGGCAGTTATTTAATTAATAGACATATACATTTTAGCGGGCTGGGTTTTCATACCAAATGACTCCCAGCCCTTCACTATTTTCGCCGAAATTTTCTTCACAGGTAAGGACATCTAAATCTCCATCACCATCCAGATCTAACAGTTCAATACGATCAAATTTATACCCTTCCAGACCACTGATGTCATTCCAGGTCCATTGCATATCTATCACTTCCTTTTCATAGGACCCCCACATGATCCCAATTTTTCCGGGCTCTCTTTCGGTATTGGAAGTATGCACTATATCAAGTTTTCCATCACCATCTATATCCCCTACTTTTATGGCTTTTGCCCTGCCCGTACTTTCCGGAATATCGATATAATGACTTTTCCATTGTAAGCCTGAATCATCAAGCCGCTTTATGAAAATGATTTTCTGATGAGTCCTTTCCGTAACAATGGCATCTTCAAGGCCATCTCCATCCAGGTCGATCATATCCATGAACATTACTTCTTCGCCTTGGCCAGCCATGGGATGAGATGTCCAATTCCTCTTGGTAAGTTTTTTCTGTCCCGGATTTTCTAACCATTTTACACCATTCACGGCATTGGGTTTTCGATCTGAAGTGACAATGTCCAAATCTCCATCCCCGTCCATATCCCGAATAAATATTGACATAACCCAGGTCACAGGGGCTATAGGATGCCAGGCCCATGCCGAAAGGTCTTTAGGGTTTTCCGGAGCCTGAAACCATCCAACTGTTGCTTCATTATTTTTAGCCCCTGCCACGATGTCAATCCCATACTCGTTGTCAATCTGAGCAGGTATAGAAAACATCCATCGATGTACATTGGCTGATGCAGGCAGCACTTCAGTTCTCCAGGCAGAGGGATTGAGGAGATTCTCAATATTGACCGGTGAAAAGTTCACATATATCTTTCGATCCTCTCCTTCCGTACTACTAATTACATCCAAATGACCATCCTGATTCACATCTACAAAAACAGCATCTTCCACTTGAGGAGTTACTCCCACTACCACAGAAGGCCAGGGCTTATTTACCGCATCATGTCCAGGGTGCAGATAAACTTTTGTCATTCCTCCTTCTTCCCAGCCTGTGGTGATATCCTGCCGGCCATCCCCATTAATATCTGCCAGTCTTACACCATCAGCTCCGCTTAAAGAGGCATCGATGACATGTCTATTCCATACACTCTCCTGAGCCGACACAGGAGCAGCAAGGACCACACATATCGAATAATATAATATGTTTTGAAAAGGAAATTTCATTTGAAATGAAACTAATTAATCGAATGTACGCAAAGAATTTTCCGAATGGACCGAAATTCCTGCAAATCTACTCAAACATTCATCCTTCAGTCATCAATCATCCGGTCGAAATTCATTTCTCAGGCAATATTGTTCCCATAAATATTATCCTACAATATTTACACAAGTCCATCTCCAAACCCAAAGTTTGAAACCTCATAAATCTACTTCATTTTCTAATACTATTTCCTTAAACCGATTGAGCAAGTCAGCATAGTTTACATAGCAATCAAATACATCAAATTATCTATTCAAAAAAAATGCTTCTTAGTATATAACTTGACTTGACTAGGTAGTATATGTGGCAAATCTAAACGGCCATCAAAAAATCACTTGTCCTCTACTTTACCGCTGCTACATTTGAATCTATCAATCAAGGTGAATATTGTGACCGGTCACAATATTCCCCTCCACAAACCTTCGAGGTCTTATTAAATAAAACTATCCTCAACTTATTCCGTAAAATTCTTTTAAAAGTTCAAAATCCACGGGATTTCTGATCTTAAATATCTCTATATCCATACTGGAATAGGAAATCGTACCTAATCCTGTATTGGCTTCATGAGGTCTGTCACGACCGTCATCAGAGGATCTAATACCTTTTATATCGTGCATAAATTTTCTGTTCGTTTTCATGACTAAAGTTTTTAATATTCAATTAATAATTTATTTTTTTTGAATGTGAGCAACATATTCGATGGCCAAAAAGCATCCAGTCCACAACTTTTATCCGATGACAATTTGTAACTTGAATAACGAGTACAAAGGGGCAGAAAGAAATACCTGAATTTCAAAATCTCATTTAAGTAATAGGGCAAAATCACATAGAACGAAAATCATGCGCATTAATGAATGCTATTACTCCCTGAATCAATTCGAAAGAATTAATAGGTAGAATATATGGGGTTCTAGCCAATAATCCCTTTAACTCTAATGCATAAGGGCTTCCTTATCGCCTGAAACAACTACAAACTCGCCTGGGATAAAGTATCCCTCCTCATTTTTATACTTCTCAATGGATTGAATATATTCACTGTGTGCATTTTGCTTGGTTTGTTCGTCAAACCGTGAGTAGGCCATTGCCACCGGCCCACCGGCAAAAACCGCGTTTAGCGCATCCTCTTCGGTTCTATAAAATAATTTTGTCAGAATGTGTTTTGATTTCACGTTCGCAAAACCAGTTGCTTTATAGAGCTGAGCCAGTGCATCTCCTGTTCCTAATTGAAAGAACAAAGGACAGACTTCCGTTTTAACCCTGGCATCAACTATAGGAAATATTTGAGCCCAGCCGCACCTCTTCCTGGCACCCCAAACTGCTGAAACCGCTCTACCACCATGTATAATTACACGATACATTTGATCTAATGCTTTCTTCGGATTCGGATAATACATTAATCCAAAAGCATTTAGTGCAACATTAAATTCGTTATCGTCAAGAGTCAATTGTTCTGCCTCCATCTGCATAAAGGATGCCCTATCCAACCCTAGTGATGTCGCACTTTGTGTCGAAGAATTCACCATTTTGTCAGAAATATCAACACCTATGATTGAACCGGTAGGGCCAATATACCTGGCTGCTTCGAAACTGATTATTCCAGTGCCACAAGAAATATCGAGGACTTTTTGACCCTCTTTTAATGCAGCCATCTGTAGTAGTAGTTCCTGGCCTGGCTTCAATGATTGCTTCCACCCTCTTTCGTAAAATGATTCAGCCTTGTCCCAACCATAGCGTTGAATTCTAAGCTGTAGTCGTGGATCCATTACTTTGATTTTAAGAGTTCTACTGATCTGGTTACAGAAGTTTTGTTTGCAAACAGATCTAAGTAAGAGCTGTGTTTATCTGCAATATCAAGCAATGCGATGATCTCATCTTCAGAGGCAGGGCTTTTGATTTTTACGTTATACAAGACTTTTGAATACCCTGGACGTACATGTTCAAAGCCATACATACCCCGGGCATCGTATTCTACCTGCACTTCAATATCCAGATTTTCGATCGGTATGCCCATTTTTGAAGCAAACATCATATAGGTAATTGCCAGACAACTGCCAAAGGCAGCTCTTCCAAAAGTTCCAGGAGTTGGCCCTGCATTTCTTCCGCCACTCTTTTCACTCATGTCTGCGATCAGGGTCCAATCTGATTCTTCAATTTGGCAGGTCAGGCCATCTTTTATATTAATTTTTGTAGCCACCATACCTTTCCCGATGGAAGGGAAACGTTGCATTGCCCTTTCCTTCCTTTCAAATGCATCCTTAATATATCTTTTAGTTTTCATCAGAATTATTTTATCTCTAAAATTAAATTTTAAAAAAGGCTTAAATACTTCGTCAGTGTGCATAAATACAATGAGGAAAAAATCCACAAGAATATTTACCGGCTTGTCTAATCTTTAGTCCTCTAAAATTTCACTTTGCTGATCTTCACAAATGCCAACTGTGATAATTGTATTTGTAGAGAAAAATGGGTGAAGGGATCAAATGGCGATCCCCCCATCACTTCTTGTCCATTAATTGACAAGTTCAACATTTACGGGCACCTTGTTAGTAATTACATCAAACACAGGAGAATTATAAGCAAAGCCTATCAACTCACGCTTTTGCTCATCAGAAAGGTTTCCTTTAATATCAAAAGTCACCTTAATTCGTTCATAGCCATTGCGAACTTGATCATCCAAACCCAGGAATCCCTGTACATCAAGATCTCCCACAAATTTGGACTCAATGCTATCGATTTCAATTCCCCGGGCAGCTGCATGAAGCGCCATCGTTGTGGTCATACATCCTGACAAAGCAGTCAAAAGGTATTCCACTGGATTAGCACCTTCATTATTTCCCAACAGTATCGGTGGCTCACCATTGTCAAACACCCATGCCTCTTTTCGTGATGTGTCTTCCTCACCACCACCATAAAAATCTTTGACAGTAGCTTTATTGTGGCCCCCAGTGATCCACTTGTTTCGCACCCGAAACTCAAACTTAGCAATTTCAGGGTTGGCTTGAATAGCGTTGATCGTCCCAACGATCTCTTCGGAATCAAATCCGTTCACTATTGATTTTGTTAGATGTTCCATCTTCCAAGTTTTAAAAAGTTAAATAATACTTGGTCCATGCCAATCGCTATGCCAACACCTTATTAACCTGTATATCAATGGATTACGCCATTTAATAAATAACGAGATTTCGTCATTTACGAGATTTCGTTAACTTAATTTCGTAAATTGATAGCATGGGACGAGTAAAAGTTGATCGCAAACTTCCTTCTGGTCTAATTGCTCTGAAGAAGATCATCGACGGAACTTCAGGACATACAGGTGAAAGATTCTTTAGATCATTGGTCAGAAGCCTGGCAGAAACACTTGACAGTCATGGTGTTTGGGTAACCGAATATTTAACTGATCGAAATCGCCTGCGATCCTTGGCATTTTGGTTAGCTGACGGATTTGTAGATGAATATGAATATGATGTGGTGGGAACTCCTTGTGAGACCGTTCTGGCAAATAAAAATGTATGCCATGTACCTGATAAAGTAGTGGAATTATATCCCAATGATCCTGATCTCAAGCCTCTTAGTGCGGTAAGCTATATGGGGCTTGCATTGCGAGATGATGATGGCAAAGTATTAGGACACCTGGCATTGTTAGATAATAAACCCATGGACGAAATTCCAGAGGCATTTGCCATTTTCAAGATATTTGCTTCCCGTGCTGAAGCAGAGCTTAAGCGGTTAAACTATGAGCGCCTATTGGTTGATAATGAGGCAAAGCTTAATCGGTTAGTCAATGGAACTATGGATGGACTTATTGAGTTTAATGAGGAATTGTTGATTACTCAAACCAATCACTCGATCTTAAAAATGCTTGAAGTCCAGACTGGCTCACTTATCGGCAAATCGATCCATGAATTAGTCGATTCTACTGCACTTAAAGTTCTGATTCAAAGCATTAACTACCTCCAGAAACAACAAGAATCTTCATCTTCAAGTTTAATTCAAGGAGTCATTGGGTTTATAAAATCGAATGATGAATCTTTCCCTGCTGAGGCCACGCTGTCCAAATACCAATTCAAGAATCAGGACTATTATGCCTTGTTCATTCGTAATGTGGAGGATCGTGAAAAAGATCAACTTCAACTTAAACAGTTAAAGGTAGAAACAACTTTGCTCCGAGAAAGAGTAGGTACCAATAATTTCGATGATATTATTGGTGACAGCCCCCCCATGCTTAGAGCGATTAAATTGGTTAATCAGGTAGCTCCCCTGAATTCTACGGTACTTGTCCGGGGAGAAACGGGGACAGGGAAGGAGCTTTTTGCTCGTGCCATACATAAAGCAAGCCAACGAAAGAATAAAATAATGGTTACACTTAATTGTGCTGCTTTACCTTCAGATCTGGTAGAAAGTGAATTGTTCGGACACGTGAAAGGTGCATTTACCGGGGCAACAGCCTCAAGAGAAGGCCGATTCTTGCTTGCAGACAATGGAACCATTTTTCTTGATGAAATTGGAGAACTACCAATGTCACTTCAGGCTAAATTACTTCGTGTATTGCAAGAAGGTGAATTTGAACCGGTAGGTGATTCAAAGACTCAGAAAGTGGATGTCAGAGTGATAGCTGCTACTAACAGGGATCTGGAAAAGGAAGTGGAGAAAGGAAGATTTCGAGAAGACCTCTTTTACCGACTAAATGTTTTTCCTATTCAGGTACCACCTTTACGGCAAAGAGGTCAAGATATCATTAAGCTCTCTGAGGCTTTTATAGAAAAGTTTTCAAAAAGCATGGCACTTTCAATAGCTGATCTGGGTAAGGTTCAAAAGCAGCGTCTGATGAGTTATCAATGGCCAGGTAATGTGCGCGAGCTTCAAAATGTTATCGAACGAGGAGTTATTACCAGCGTGGGTGGTCAGTTAAATTTGGATTCAATTACCTTTTCCAAAGCCGAATCTTCATTGCTTGAAGCACCTTATGACGAAAGAGTTCTTACAGAATCTGAAATGGTCCAACTGCAAAAAGATAATATAATAAAGGCTTTAAGTACTACAGACTGGAAGATTTCAGGAGATGACGGAGCCGCTAACCTCCTTCAAATACCTCCCACTACATTGAGTTCAAGAATTAATAAACTGGGCATCAGAAAATGATGTGAGTACGAAAGAGTAGAAATGAATTCTGAAAGTAGATGAAAATAAATTATTACAAACACTCCGTCCTGCATTGTTTCAATATAAAGACACAAGTCAGGTAGACAAAGTGAGTTCTCCCTGGTAATCTCAATTTTTCTTTCATAAACTGCTAACTATAAAGCCTATCATGAAGCCCCTTAAATACTATGGGAATACTCTTCAATTTCACTAAAATCATGACACAAGTGCAGGAAATTTTATCAAAATATTTAGCTATAAAATCCAAGTGAGCATTCTTTAGTACAAGTCAACAATAGTTATCCATGAAAATCAAAATAATAGTTGCCTCGCTCTTATTCAGTAGCATGCAAGGCACATTATCAGCCCAGGCATTATCCCTGGCTGCAGAGGCTGAAACTTCGCTAAAAAAAGCCGTCACGTATTTTTATTCCATTAATTCACATGGTGGATATGTCTATTTTGTTACACCTGATTTATCCAGAAGATGGGGCGAGGGACCCAAAGATGCAGAGACCATCGAAGTGCAGCCACCTGGGACTCCATCCGTCGGACAGTCTTTTTTACGTGTGTATAAAACCATTGGTGATGAAAACGCACTTCAAGCGGCAAAAGAAGCTGCTTATGCACTGATTGATGGACAAAATCAATATGGGGGCTGGGAACACACCATAAACTTTGCCAATATCAGTCATGAAAAAGTAAGCTTCGACGATAATCAAACACAGTCCGCCATTAGTTTCCTAATGGCACTGGATCAGGTCATCGATGATGATAAATTAGAATCGAGTGTGGGCAGAGCGCTGAAAATGATGATTACCACCCAACTGGAAAATGGGGGCTGGCCCCATCAATATCCGGAACAGGGAAATTACCACGACTACGCCACCTTTAACGATGGAGGCATAAATGACTGCATCCGGGTTATGCTGGAAGCCTACCAGTACTATGGAGAAAATGAACCCATCAAAGATGCTCTCTATCGGGCTGCACGGTTTATGAACATATCCCAACTACCACCACCGCAACCCGGATGGGCACAGCAGTACAACGAGTATTTACAACCCGCCTGGGCCCGAACCTTTGAGCCACCAGCAGTCTGCTCGTCGGTGACTGTAAACAACCTACAAACACTTATGGATCTTTACCAGGTCCTGGGACACACGACACTGCTGGAACCCATCCCCGATGCCATCCGGTGGTTAAGAGAAATCAAAATGGAAAATGGGAAGTGGGCACGCTTTGTTGAATTAGGCACCAATAAAGCCCTCTACTATGACCGCCCCAGAATACGTGTCAATAGTTTGGATGAATTGCATCCTGAAAGGCGCACTGGATATGCGTACGAAGTCGACCTTCAGGAACGACTCGATCAAGCAGAGGCACGATATCACAAGGCTATTGAGCTCACTCATAAAGAGTTTTGTGATGAAAATCGGTTATCCATTGAAGAAGTTAAGGAGCGTATGATGGAATTGGAACCGGTTATTAAAGAAATTTTAGCGACACAAGATGCAACCGGAGCCTGGATCACTAAAAATGATCGCTTTAAAAAGCACATTATCCGAACCCGTACCCAACGATGGAATGGTGAATATGAAGTCATGGATCGGGTCAGCAGCAGTGTTTTTAGTAAAAATATTGACTTGCTATGTGAGTACATTGAACTAAGTAGCAGACTTTAACCTCGAACTTTCTTCTCGATCTTTTTGATAATTTCTGTGCTGACCCAATAGATATCCTGATTGCTGGTAAAAAAGAGATACCTGCCATCCTTCGTCACAAAGGGACAGTACTCATAGAGGGGCGTGTTAATATCTGGGCCCATATTGACTGCCTCCGTCCAGGCACTGTTTTCCTCTTTAAAACTGATATATAGATCTCCCTGACCCTCTCCACCATCCCTAGTGGAGCAAAAAATGATATATGATTCATCCGGGGCGATAAAAACATCGGCTTCATAGGCAGGGGTATTAATGGCTTCACCTAATGCCACCGGCTCCTGGAAGACGCCATCCTTACTTTCGGAATAATAGATATCATAGTCTGACCCTCGTCGATCCTCCGGAGCATTCCCATTAGAGGAAAAGTACAGGGTGCCCTGGTCTGTAAAAGAAATATAGTATTCGTTACCCTCCGTATTTATGGTAGCCCCTGCATTAATGGGATCCGACCATCCATCCCCCTCTTTATCTACATACCATATATCTATATCCTTACTTTCACCTACACCATCAAGTGCCTGTCCGGAAATGAAGTATAAACGATTTTCATCATTTGAGAGGAATGGGTCATTATATCCATAGCGATCATGCTCGAGAATCGCGTTGGGCCTGGACCATTCTTCTCCGATGCGTTCTGAATATCGAATTTCATTTCTCCCTCCCATATCCACCCCGAAATAGAATTCAGTACCTTTTTTATTGAATACAGAACCAAATTCAGATTCTTCCGTCGAAATAAAATTAGGCGCAAATATTTCAGGAGTCATACCTGGAGGATCCTGCCCCATATATTCACCCCTTATTTCAAATTGACGCACTTTGTTTCTATCCGCACCTTTTGAAATCAAGAACTCCGTAATCCTAGCGGCTCCCAGTCTTTGAGAAATCTCAAGAACGGTACTTCCCCGATCGTTTGCAGCATTTATATCTACACCGGCATCCACTAATTTCTCTAAGGAGACAGTGTCTTTTTTTAATACAGCAGCCGTCAGCAAGGAGGCTCCATATTTATGTGTCCAGGCATCACCTTTCTGTAATCCTAGTAATAAATCAAAGAAGGTCCCTCCACCAAATTGCAACGCCACATGCATAGGCGTCCGATACTGATTATCTTCAGCATTGATTTGGATTCCTTTTGCCACCAACCAGTCAAAAACCTCTCTTTTCTGGCACGCTACAACCCAGTGAAGCAATGACCGGCCCCGATCATCCTTTTCGTCTATCGAGATATTGGACATCAAACTATCCAGTCGCTGAAGATTACCCTGGCAAGCGGTTCTAAAAATATTCTGTGCATCTCCGCTGAGACTCATGGACACCAGCACAATGAATAAGAATACATATTTCATTGTATAAAGATAGTAGACCAATTTTTGTTTTTGACTTCTACTTTCTAAAATTCAGATACTATCATTCCTCATTAGAAAGCTCCGCTAACGCCTGATCTACATCAGTTATTAGCTCTCTATACTTATTTGCATCTGATTTCACAATGAGAGGTATCCCCGCCATCAGGATTAGTAAAAAGATAAATATCCAGGACTCGAGGATATAAGATCCCTGAAAAGAAAAATTCAAATGCTCAATACCTCCGATACTCCTTAATAGATTCATCTGATAGACAGCCAGTATGGTGATAAGAGAAATCGTTCCTATCCAAAACCCCTCTCTGTACAACTTTCTGAAATAAGATCTCACCCTGACTAGCGACTGCTTGACAGACTCGGTATTATGTGTGGTTCCAAGAAATGCAATATTCTTTCTAATCCGCATTAATATATAAATCAGAAAAGCCTCCATGAGTAATGGAACCATGTATTGCCCCTGAATATCAAGTAGGCCTTCGGGGCTTCTTCCATAGTTTTTCCAATATAACACGAAAAGCATTACGACAGGTACAATGATGGCTATTATTAGATACACTCTAAAGTCTAGCCAATGTCTTTTCTGAAGCTTACTAATGATGCCCCCACCCTTTTGCGAAATTATTGCTAAAATTTGTTCCTCAGCCAATTTTTCATCAACAATGCTATGGCTAGCGAGGGTTTGCCACATTTTTTTCAAATCACTATTTTCCATTCTTAAGCAGATTTAATATTTTCGATTTGATTCTATTGATTTTCACTCCAGTATAAGACTCAGAAATACCCATTATTTCCGCAATTTCCTTGTAGCTATATTCCTCTAAATACAAAGTAATGATAGCCCGGTCGACATGTGATAGTAACTCTATCACTTCAAACAGTTTCTCTTTATTTCTACTGTTGACATTTCCGTAAATAGGGGCACTATTTAAGTGTGCTTCCGACAGGCTGACCTCCTTTAGTTCCTTCTTCTCCTTTCGGAGAATATCAATAGCTGCATTAATACAGACCCGATACATCCAGGTGGAGAACTTAGCCGTACGCTTGAAACTTGGGAAGGCCTTCCATAATTGAATGATCAATTCCTGACGGTAATCTTCTTCATGCCGCTTATCTCTGAAGTACACATTGCAAATCTTATGGAGTATAGCCTGGTTTTCGGATATAAGTTTTACGAAGGTCTTCTCCATTTTTTGTGCTGCTTCTGACCCATAAGACGGATTGTGCCCCCTCAAATATTACAGATTTCAAAAAAAATATGACAATTATGGCCTCAGTATTCAGTGGAACCTCTGGGCATCTAGTGATGTGCGCCCCCTAAATGACACGCTAATAGAGAGTATTCTTCAATAGGTGGAGAAGAATCAAATAATTGCCAACTCATTAAAATAGTCCACTAAAAAATATGGTGAAGTGTATCTCAATTCACTACAAGACTACAAATGCTCTATTTGTGTTGTCGGCAGCAATCTGGAATCTTCCAACGCAGCTGTCCGGTGTCCAGCGGTCTTAAGGTATGCTTCGTTCTGGGCAAATTCAATGAATTTTTGGACAGAGGCGTGTTCAACTAACAAGATCGCATCCCAATGCTTAGATGCAGGTCCAATCAAGAACTCACTGCATTTACCAAAATATAACAACTGACTTCCCGCCTTCTTCAGGTGCGGAAGTGTGTGCTCCATATATAAGGCATAGGCATCTTCACCACTAATTATTTCCTTTGGCATCAGTGACTCGAAATTTGAATAATCGGCAATTTCTCTAAACTTCAACAAGTTTACCATGACTACTTTGCCCTTGCCGTTAAATTCTTGAAAGAACTTACGCCCGGCGTCGGGTCTGACATCTATATATTTCTCCATATTCAACTGAAGATAAAGTAAAATAGCAACCTATCTCATATAAGGGACTTGGTGCAACTCAATCACGTGCGTAATGCTGATTAAATGCTATCATTGCCACTTCCTATACCAGGCATCATAGATCTCCGTCAACTCCTTCACGATTTCCGGAAATTCATCCACAAGATTAACTGACTCACCAGGATTATCTTCAATGTTTACAAGAAACAAAGAGTCACTTTCTGCCATCGGTTCATCTTGCGAGGGATCAATGGGGTTCTTTAAAAGCTTCCAATCACCTTTACGTACAGCCCAGCGATTTCTATTACTGTACCACCAAAAGGCAGCATGTGGTGAGGCAGCATCTTCCAGAATCACCTCACGCATACTTTTCCCCTCGAATCTACTTTGGTTGTATTCTATGTCACATAAATCAAGGATGGTAGGGAACCAATCCACATTCACACACATTTGATTTCGCTCCACATTGGAAGGCAAACTTCCCGGCCAACTAATCATCGCAGGTACGCGGATACCGCCTTCGAACATTGAAAATTTCGCTCCACGATATGGTCCCGAGCTACCGCCTCCACTAAATGTTCGTTCCTCCATCGAATGCCCATGATCGGATTGAAAAATAATCATGGTATTTTCCCTCAACCCAAGAGATTCTAATTTTTCCAATAAAAATCCTATCCGCTCATCTACGGTGCTAATACAGGCTGCATACATATTACGAGGACTTTCCATGTCCTGATAATATTGCCGCCATTTATTGGTACCCTGAAGGGGATAATGTGGCAAATTAAGCGCATAGTAGAGAAAGAAGGCGGTATCCTTATTTTCCTCTAAGAAACTATCCACTTTATCCGACATTAAATCCTGAAAATACTCACCATCCCTCCATATCTCCTCATTATTTTCCCATAAATCATGTCGATTGGGACCCTGCCAGTAAAAGAAATGTGAGTAGTTGTCAATGCATCCCCCCATATGCCCAAACGAATAATCGAAGCCCTGACCATTGGGCATCGTCTCCGGAGTATAGCCAATATGCCATTTCCCCACATGTCCCGTTACATAACCGTTCTCTTTAAGTTTTTCGGCTATGATGACGTGATGTGAGGCAAGGCCTTCACCCCCCTTATGCGAGGAAGCATTCCCAGGCAATCCGACGGCCAGCGGAGTTCTCCCCGTCAATAGAGCCGCTCGGGAAGGTGAACAAACCGGTGCTGCCGAATAGAACTGCGTAAATCTTACACCGGTTTTAGCCAGAAGATCCATATTGGGGGTGTACAGGTCTTCAGCACCATAGCAATTGGCATCAATGGTGCCCTGATCATCGGTGTAGATGATAATTACGTTAGGTGGCCTATCCGAATATCGATAGTCGGTGGTAGATGAATAAAAAACATCTGTCTCAATATTGTCTGACAGATGCTGACTCATTTGCTTATCAACTAAAACACTATTAATAGAGATCAATACATTTAGGAAAATCAGACAAAATAGCTTCCAAATAATCATTCAAATTTTATTTATTTTTTATTAAGTAGGCAAAGGAACCCACCTCATTTCTGTCTTATGTGACTCAGGCTGCACAACACTAATGTGGATCCATTGCGGAAAATATTCTACTCATGATGGCATATGATCTACCATGCGCATAGGGTGCGCCGTAGGCACTGGAAGTGATGGCAACCACCATCTTCTCCTCAGGTACTACAATTAGATAATTTCCACCATTTCCAGATGCAAATAAATACTCAAATTCATTTGCACCAAATGTTCGTGTGGTCTTGTACCATAAAAAACCATAGGTGTCTGCCAGTGGAAAAGAATTCGATAGATCAAACTTCTTATGGGTAATGAGCTCTTTGGTAAAATCTGAATCCATAATCTGAACACCATTCCACCTCCCATCACCTACTACCAATAATCCTAACTTGGCAAAATCCAAAGTCGATAGATAGAGATTACCCGCAGCACCTGTCTGATTAGAAGCATTCGTATACCAGTATACTTGTGTAATATCCAAAGGGCCAAAAAGTCTTTCCCTGGCGAAATCCCTGAGACTCATTCCCGATACTTTTTCGATGACCAGACCAATCAGTATTGCATGAATGTCGGCATACACCCATTTTTCACCAGGTTTTGAATTCATAGGTACGTTGAGAATGTACTCCTTCCAATTGTCCATTGCGATCCAATTCCCGGCAAACCCGACAGTACCCGAGTCGTCTGTATCGGCATCTAATCCGGAAGACATATCTAGCACATCTCTTAGAGTTATCTTTTGATAATCCTTGTTGATCTCAAAATTCTCATCTGCGAAGAATGAGTAAATACTTTGATCAATACTTTCTACGAGACCCTGTTGTATTGCTACTCCGAGGAGCATCGCGGTAATACTCTTTCCCGCAGACCGGATATCCAATATTGAATTTCTCCAAAATGTATTGTAATATTCCTCAATAACAATATGTTGATCTTTAATAACTACCAAACCTCTAAAATCACGATGTTCGGTAGTCTCAAGTAGGTTAAAAAGCAATTCGATCGAATCCCTGTTAAATCCTGCTTCCTCTAGAGTGGAATTGGGAAATTTAATATTTTCCAGCATCCGATCCGCATTAGATTGACTCCGAAGAGGGGAGAAGGAGAATAATACGATAATAACCAGTGATAAGAGATTTTTCATATTTAGATGCAACTAAGGTTCGAGGGTCTTTAAACAATCTTCCCCTCATATAATGGAGAACAGTTTCTCCAATCGTTCTGCAGTAACAACGTTCTAAACTAATGATTAATAGGTAACTTAGGAAAAATGAAATAGCATGGCTAATCAGGTATCCAGAAGAAAATTCATTCAACAGGCGGCAATTTCCGGTTTCGCCATGAGTATGGATCCCTTAAATATCCAAAAGAGATTAGACATAAATATGCAACCATTCAGAATAACGGATGTAACTTCAAACTTTGAGCGAGAGCCGCTGGCCCAACCTTTTGGATTCAAGGGAAGTATGATTAGCCAGGTCTGGCAGGTGGTTTCCCGACTGAAGGGATCAGGTGGCTTTTCCAAAACAGGTATTGGGGTTCAAAACCCTCTATGGTCGGATGCTTCCGTGGCCGGCAAATACTCCGAAAGTGGTGCAAATGCTCTCATGTATGCTATCACCGAATACGCCCTTCAAGCGATTAAGGGACAATCGTTCGACTCTCCCATACATATGATAGAGGATATTTTGGAAGATGTCATGGTGTATGGCAGGAAAATATCCGAAAATGATAATCTACGTACGACGTTTGCTCTCAATGCTCTGGTATCGGTTGACAATGCCGCCTGGCTGCTGTATTCGGAGACAAATGGTATTAAAAACTTCGATGATATGGTGCCAATTCCCTACCGAAAAGGATTATCAGCTCGCCATGATAAAGTAGTTGCCATTCCGGCACTGGGGTACGGTACTCCCATGAGCAAGATTAAGATGCTTGCAGACCAGGGTTTCTTTATTATGAAAATAAAAATCGGGGCTCCTGGTACTCAAAAGGAAATGTTAGAAAAAGATAAAGCATTCCTGAAAGCCATTCATGAAACGATCGGGCATTATGAAACACCCTATTCACCCAACGGAAAACTCCCGTATTATTTTGATGCAAATGGACGCTATGATCATCAGGATACCTTGATGGAATTCCTGGACTATGCGGAGAAAATTAATGCCCTTGAGCAGATCGCCGTACTAGAAGAACCTTTTGGTGAGCGTAATCAGGAAGATGTGAGCCAGATTGTAGCAAGAGGACCATTGGTTGCAGCCGATGAGAGTGCACATACTGACCAGGAAACCATCGATCGAATCGAACAAGGTTATAATGCTATTGCGGTTAAAGCGGTGGCAAAGACGATGAGTATGACCATGAAAATTGCCCAGGCAGCTTATGAGCGGAATGTCCCATGCTTCTGCGCGGACTTAACGGTAAATCCCATTTTGGTGGATTGGAATAAAGTGGTGGCGGCACGTTTACCTGCTTTTCCGGGATGGAATATGGGTATGCAGGAAACGAATGGATGGCAAAACTATCGAGACTGGGACCAGATGATCACATACCATCCAATGCCCGACGCTCCCTGGATCATGCCGGAAAAAGGTGTGTATAATACCGGAGATGAATTTATGAAGGAGGACGGAGGCATATTTAAATCTTCCAAACACTACGAAGACCTTTTTGTGGAGTTGAAGTAGTCGACTTTAGAAACTCATCTCTAGAAAGCTTTCCAGAAATTCTCCCAAAAAGTAAGCGTTGCCTTTGATCATTTCGTCATTATTAATAATAGGCATAATCATCGCCGTTATAGGCTTTACACTTTTTTCCTATTCAAGCATTAATCGGTATTTGAATAATAAACTCCGTTCCCACATTCTCCTTTGATTCAAAACTCATTTCACCCCCATGAGCTTTCACGATATCGTAGCTTAAACTCAATCCCAGGCCGGTTCCTGAACCGGTGGGCTTATTTGTGAAGAAGGGTTGGAAGATTTTGTCCTTGATAGCGGAGGGGATACCAGGGCCGTTGTCGTGCACAGTTATTTTTACCCCCCTGTTTCCCCCCTCTCCGAAGGGGGACGAAGAAGTGCTTACAACAACTTCGGGTTTGTATCCCTCAATGTTTTGCTTGGATTTTTCATTAACCACGTAAAATGCATTA
>JBNKUI010000007.1:0-55370 GCA_050298535.1 Saprospiraceae bacterium | reverse complement strand
CGCCTAAAATGCCCCACTTGGTTTTCGGTCAGTTATCAACACATACAATGTTAGTTTAACAAAGAAAAAGAAGCAAAAAGAAAGATATATATGATGATAATAACTATATATCAATTTATTGATCTTTACTAATCTAAAGGGATTTTGCAGCTTGCAAAAAATCAGGGGCCGGGGGTCCAGCGTCGGCAATAAAATGTAATCAAGTATCCGGCTTTAATTCGATAAATATCTACGTCTTCGTCTGAAATGGTGCCGGGTCCCAGGATCCAGGTTGTCCTTTGTCCATGCCTAAATAAGGTTGACCGGTTTGTTAAATGTAACTATGTAATATTATTCTCACGAAAAACACCAGACTTCTCATCTGACACCCCACACTCGCACTCACACATCAAACTCAAACCAAAAAAAGATCCTAATTTTAGTACCATGAATCTAAAAGAACGAATAAAAGCGTTAGGACTTACCTTACCCCCGGCCCCTCCACCTGGTGGCGTCTACAAGCCCCTGGTCATCTCTGGCAATATGTTATATGTATCAGGACATGGTCCGGTGCGAGAAGATGGTTCCCTGATCATCGGCATAGTTGGTAAGGACTTTAATACCGAAGAGGGATATGTGGCTGCCAGACAAGTGGGGCTCACGATGTTATCGACGATCACCTCGCATCTCGAACAATCCTACCGCATCAAGCGGTTAGTAAAGACATTGGGCATGGTGAATTCGGCACCGGACTTCAGGCAACACCCGCAGGTCATCAATGGATTTAGTGATCTGATGGTTGAGGTCTGGGGTGAAGCGGATGGCATCGGAGCTCGCAGTGCTGTCGGAATGATCCTCCCAAATCACATAGCCGTGGAAGTGGAAGCAATTTTTGAACTTGATTAACCTTGCAGATGAACGAACCCTGGTATAAAATCAACGATACAGATAAACTGTCGACCCCTGCATTAATTTTCTATCCACATCGTATCCTTATGAACTTGGAGAGGATGGTAGAAATGGTGGGAGACAGCAATCGTTTGAGACCTCATATCAAGACTCATAAGTGTCCGGAAATTGTGCGGATGCATTTTCAATTCGGTATTTATAAATTTAAATGCTCCACAATTGCGGAGTGCGAAATGTTGGCATCACTCAATGTCCCCGATGTGTTACTGGCATATCAACCTGCCGGACCTAATCTGGATCGACTTGGTGCGCTGATGGAAAAATTTCCAAAAACAGTCTTCTCATGTCTGTGTGATGATCAGGAAATTGCCGATGGCCTGAACAACATCGGCCGTGGACTAGGCAAAACCATTCCCGTGTACGTTGATCTGGATGTAGGGATGCATCGCACTGGAATAGAACCCGGAGATGAGGCTTTGGCGCTCTGTAAGAAAATTACGTCTTCTCATCACCTACTGCTCAAAGGAATACATGCATATGATGGCCATATACGGGATGCCAGTTTGGTGGACCGGACCATACATTGTGACGCTGCATTCCAAAAAGTGACCGATTTTCAGAATCTACTTAAAGAACACGATATCAGCGATCTGACAATCATCGCTGGTGGTTCGCCGACCTTTCCCATGCACGCTCGCCGGGATCATGTAGAAGTGAGTCCAGGTACGATCATATTATGGGATAAAGGATACGATGACTTGCTGGAAGGACTTGACTTCTTATTTGGAGCCGTATTGGCCACTCGAGTGATTAGCAAGCCTTCTACTAATCGAATCTGTCTGGATATCGGACATAAAGCCATTTCTGCAGAGCATCAAAAGCCTCCTCTGATCATGGAGGTAAAAGATTTCAAATTAGTGGGGCATAGTGAAGAGCACATGGTACTGGAAGTCGCTAATAATGGAAGTTTCAAAGTGGGACAGATCTTATATACCGTCCCTCACCACATATGCCCGACGGTGGCTTTGTATGATACCGCACTCGTAGTAAGAGATCATACCATCGTAGACGAATGGCACATCATCGGTAGAAAACGAAAAATATCAGTCTAATGCTAATCTATGATGGACATCTCGATCTATCCATGAATGCCATGGAATGGAACCGCGATCTGCGAGAACCCGTATTTGAAATCCGTAAACGGGAATTGGGCATGACGGACAAGCCTGACAGAGCTAAAAACACGGTATCCTTGCCGGCCATGCGAAATGGGCAGGTTTTTCTTTGTAATGCCACGCTCATTGCCCGTTATGTAGAACCTCAAAATCCACTCCCCGGCTGGAATTCACAAGCACAGGCCTGGGGTCAGATACAGGGTCAGTTAGCATGGTACCAACAGATGATTCGTGAAGGCGAAATGACCCTCATACATGATCGAGCTACCTTATCGCAGCATATTGCAGAGCTGGAAGACCTGCTGCCCTCATCCCCCATTGGTTTCCTCCTTACTTTAGAAGGTGCAGATTCAATGGTCAGCATGGACCATGTCGAAATAGCCTATGGCCAAGGTCTTCGGGCCATTGGTCCATCGCACTACGGCCCGGGTATCTATGCACAGGGTACCGATGCCAATGGTGGAATTGGAAGAAAAGGTCGATCTCTCCTTAGAAGGATGGAAGATCTGGGTATCATACTGGATGCTACCCACCTTTGTGATGAGAGCTTCCGGGAAGCTATGGATTTTTATCAGGGGCCGGTGTGGGCCAGCCACAGTAATTCGCGAACACTGGTCCCCCACAATCGACAGTTTTCGGATGAACAACTGATGGAGTTGATCAGTAGAGAAGCCGTCATCGGTACTGCGTTTGACGCCTGGATGCTTACCCCAAACTGGATACGGGGAACTTCTGACCCAAAAGCTATGAACGTCTCGCTCAACTCGGTGGTAGAGCAAATCGACTACATTTGTCAGCTAGCAGGGAATGCAGACCATGCGGCAATTGGATCAGATTTAGATGGAGCATTCGGAAAAGAACAGTCACCTCATGATCTGGAAACTATTGCCGATTTGCAGAAAATACCGGATTTACTTTCCGAAAGGGGATATTCGGATACAGAGATTTCCAACATTATGGGCCAAAACTGGATTCGGTTTCTTGATCGAGTTTGGACTTAACGCATCCACTTCAGGATCTAGTGCATGGTAGCATTTAAACCAACCGCATGCATTGGTTTTTTTTCGCATCGGCTCTTCATCCCTGCATAAAGAACAATAAAGCATCCATATTCCCACGTCCCGCAGCCTGGCGGGATGCGCTGTATTGCAATACCTGACAATAATTCCGATTTATACTACTTATTTAAATGTTACAGTCCGCTTGTCCGTGTGAGGCTTTACAAATATGAGGTGTCAGTAAAGTATCAATTCGCATCAAAATTTCTATTTTTAGTAAAAGCGATACAATGTCACAGCGAATTTATCTCCTCCTATTTCTACCCATATTATTTTTCCAATGTCAGTCACCGAACGGTGTAGATGGCCCTGACCCAGTAGCGCTGGCTGAAGTTGATGATACATATCTCCAACGAAAAGATCATGGAGAAGAATGGCCCTCCTATGGGTTGAATAGCTATGAGGATCGATTTAGCCCGTTGGATCAGGTCAATACAGAAAATGTGGGTGATCTGAGTCTTGCCTGGTCACTCGATCTGGGAACCAAACGAGGTATTGAAGCGACTCCACTGGTGGTAAACGGTGTGATGTACCTTTCTGGTCCATGGAGCAAGGTCTTTGCCATCGATGCACGAACTGGGAAACTGAACTGGTTATACGATCCCGCTGTACCCCGAAGTCATGGTGAAAAAGCCTGCTGTGATGTAGTGAATCGAGGTGTGGCCCTATACAAAGGTCGTGTGTACGTAGGTACTCTCGATGGCAGACTGGTTGCTATAAATGCGACCACCGGAAAGATGGAATGGGAAACCATGACCGTGGATTCCACCAAAGACTACACGATCACCGGAGCACCAAGAATAGTACATGGCATGGTCCTTATTGGAAATGGCGGAGCCGAGTATGGAGTGCGAGGTTATGTCTCGGCATATGATGCAGGCACCGGTGAGCTAGCATGGAGAACGTTCACGGTACCAGGCAATCCTTCCGAAGGTTTTGAAAGTACAGCCATGGAAGAGGCTGCAGAGACCTGGACCGGTCAATGGTGGGAATATGGTGGAGGTGGAACCGTGTGGGATGCTATGGCTTTCGATCCTGAACTAGACCTGATATACATTGGCACCGGAAATGGATCACCCTGGGACCGCAATTATCGTAGCCCAGAGGGTGGGGATAATCTCTATCTCTCATCGATACTGGCACTTAATCCAGAAGATGGATCTATTGAATGGCATTACCAAACCACTCCAGGTGACACCTGGGATTTTACTGCGACACAGCACATTATCCTGGCAGATCTGGAGATTGATGGTCAGAATCGAAAAGTGCTCATGCAGGCGCCCAAGAATGGGTTCTTTTATGTACTGGATCGTACCAATGGAGAATTAATCTCTGCTGAGAAATTCACCTACGTGAACTGGGCCACGCATGTAGATAAGGAAACAGGAAAACCTGTGGAGACACCTTTCGCCCGATTTGAGGACGTCAATGCCATGATTTCACCCAACTACGACGGGGGCCATAACTGGCAACCCATGGCATACAATAAGAATACCGGACTCGTCTATATTCCTGTCAGAGAGACTGGGGCTTTCTATGGTCATGATCCTAACTGGACCTATCAGGGAGAGTCTGGATTTGCCAGCGGTAATGGATGGAATCTAGGTACGGGTACGCACCCGGATCGTCCGCTACGGGATGATCCTGATGCCCCGCAAAATATGCCAACGGGAAAGTTGCTGGCCTGGGACCCGATCAAGCAAGAAGAAGTCTGGCATGTGAACCATTCTGCCCACTCGAATGGAGGTATACTCACAACTGCAGGCAATCTCGTTTTTCAGGGCACCTCCACAGGCTATTTTGTAGCCTATGATGCCACGGATGGCACCAAGCTCTGGGAGCACTTTGTGGGCTCAGGTGTCATTGCAGCTCCATCTGCCTATCTTATTGATAATGAAATGTATGTGAGCATAGCAGTAGGATGGGGAGGAGCGAAAGGCACGTCCAGTAAATACACTGAACATAACTATCCAGGAAGAGTATTCACATTTAAAATGGGAGGTACTGCTCCAGATGTTGTATTTCCAGATTTACCGGAAAAACAACTGGTTAATCTCCCCGTGGATGCAACAGATGAGCAAATACAACAAGGGTCACAGCTATTCACCAAGTATTGCGCAATGTGTCATGCCACACCCGGTACAGGCGGTGGTGCTATTCCAGATTTGGCGTATTCAACTCCCGAGATACATCAGAGCATTAAACAAATTGTATTGGATGGCCTATTACTACCCCTGGGAATGCCCAAATTTAAGGGAAGACTTACAGAGGAAAATGTCGAAAATATCCAGGCTTTCATACTTTCAGAAGCAGCAGAAAAAAGAGCTTCGATTTAAGACACAAACCATTCAATCATAAACAGAAGACCGTTCATTGAAAAGAAATGCACTTCATAAGTCCATCGAACTGGAAGGTGAACGCGTCAAAATCGAATCAATATAAAGCTATGGAACATTCAAGTTGGTTAGGTATTATTATACGCCCCATGATTTGGCTCGTCCTTGCAGGTTTTCTTGGTGCCACTGCCTGTAGTGATCCAGCTCCAGCAGAGACAGTAGATCTCCTCGCTGATGTAGAGCAGGGCACGCTTCGAGGTGAATTAAATGGAGACTCATCCGTGATAAGCTTCAAAGGCGTACCCTTTGCCAAGCCACCCATCGGAGCACTACGTTGGAAGGCACCCATGCCAGCAGAATCCTGGGATGGTGTACGGGAGGCCAACAAATTTGGTCCCAGTGCCATTCAAAATCTAAGATATACGCATCTACCCAACGGTCCCTGGACAGAGGAATTCATGGTACAAAATGAGGTAAGTGAAGACTGCCTGTACCTTAATGTCTGGGCTCCTGCACAAGATCCCACAGACAAACTTCCCGTGATGGTATACATTCACGGAGGAGCACTCACCGAAGGATCCGGCGCCATTGATGTCTATGATGGAGAAGAATTGGCAAAGAAAGGCATTATCGTTGTGACCATCAATTATCGACTGGGGGTCCTGGGATTTATGGCCCATCCTGAACTTACTGCAGAATCACCCAACGGCACTTCAGGTAATTATGGATTCCTCGATCAGATTGCCGCACTGCAGTGGATCCAAAAAAATATTCACGCCTTTGGAGGCGATCCTGATAAAGTGACCATTGCAGGACAATCTGCAGGAGCGGGCTCAGTCCGGATTTTGACCGCCTCTCCTCTTGCATCGGGCCTTTTCCACGGAGCGATCACACAAAGCGGATCCAGCCTCATCACAGGACGCCCCACGATGACATTGGAGGAAGCAGAAAAACAGGGTGTAGAATTTTCCAAACTTAAAGGAGCAGCAAGCTTGCAAGAATTGCGAGCACTCACACCCGATGAATTATTAGAGCCCACAGAGCCATCGATGCGTTTTAGGGGAAATATTGATGGTTATCTTCAGACCGCCGACATCAGTACCATCTTTGCCGAGGGAAAGGAAAATGACACTCCCTTTATGACCGGACTTAATGCAGATGAAACAAGATATCGGGGATCTGAGGATGCGAGCTTTCAAAAGTACTACCCATTTACGTCTGATGAGGAAAAAGCAGCAGCCGTAAAATCAGCGGGACAGCAACAGAGTATGTTGAATGCATGGTTGTGGCTGGCACATCGGGCATCCACCGCGAAGACGGATGGATACATCTATTATTTTGATCGAGCCATTCCCTGGCCGCAATACCCGGAATTTGGTGCTTTCCATACCGGTGAAGTACCCTATGTTTTTAACAATTTGAAGAAGCTGGATCGTCCCTGGACAGCAGTAGACACCATGGTCGCAGAGACCATGTCCTCTTACTGGGTAAATTTCGTCAAGACAGGAGATCCTAACGGTACTGATCTTCCTACATGGAAGCCTTACCAGGCAGATAAGAAAGAGGTAATGCACATCGGAGAAGATATGGGAATGAAGCCCGTGACAGCAACTGATGAGATGTTTGAATTTCTCGAAGGACAACTAAGAGAAAGCATTTAGTCTGGTGATCCTCTAAACTCCAACCAGTTTCTTACCCTTACTCTTGCGAATACGCACAGATACTACTTTATATTCAGGACACATTGCTTCCGTATCATGTATATCAGAAGTGATGTTATTTACCATTATTTCGGGAAAATGAAACGTAGTGCTGAGTACTCCTGGTTTGACCTCTTCGGTGATCCGAGCCTTGATATCCACCTTACCCCGGGGAGACTCCAGACAAACCCAATCACCACTATGGATCAGGTGTTTAGCCGCATCCTCTGGATGAATCATTAGGGCATCTTCTGTGAGTATGTCCACATTGGAAGTACGCCGGGTCATCGTACCACAATTGTAGTGTTCCAACTCACGATTAGTCGTCAGTATATAGGGGTAGTCTTTTTGATGTTGGACTAATTCCTCTGTCTCAACAAAGTCGTGATACTGAAAATAACCTTTCCCACGCTTGAACGTATCCGTGTGCAGGATTTTACTGTCTGTGCCATCAGGAGCCACAGGCCATTGGAGGCCATTATCACCTAAATTATCCCAGGTAATGCCAGCAAAGAAGGGTACTATCTGAGATATTTCTTCCAACATACCGTCCGGTGTATAAGCTGGTTGATTATATCCCATTCGATTCATCATCTCCACTATGATCTGTCCATCGGGTTTAGTTCCCGGCAGCGGAGGGATGACTGCTTGCACTCGCTGCACCCGACGCTCTCCATTGGTAAAAGTCCCACTCTTCTCGAGGAAGGAGGATGCTGGCAGAACCACATCTGCGTATTTAGCGGTTTCGGTCATAAATATTTCCTGCACGATCACCAGATCGGTTGCCTGTAAGGCGCTAATTACTTTTTGCGTATTTGGATCCGTCTGCACGACATCCTCACCGATGATCCAAAGAGCCTTGAGGTTCCCTGCCAGTGCCGCATCAAACATTTCGGGTATCTTATATCCCACATGGCTTGGCAGTTCCACACCATAAAATTGTTCATACTGATGCTTGACCTCTATATCCGTTACATCCAGATAACCGGCTCCCTGATGCGGCTGCACTCCCATATCTGCAGAGCCCTGCACATTGTTTTGTCCCCGCAAAGGATTCACCCCAACTCCGGGTCGGCCGATGTTGCCGGTCAGCATGGCCAACTCGGCAATCTGCATGACCGTAAAGGTACCTTGGGTATGCTCCGTCACACCTAATCCATGAAATGACATGGCATTATCGGCAGAGGCATAGGCGATTGCTGCTGCACGTACCTCCTCTCGAGGCACACCGGACACTTCCTCCATCTTTTCAAGATTGAGCTGTAGTAAGTGATCTAGAAAATCATCATATCCTTCGGTGCGGTTATTAATAAAGGACTCATCCACCAGTCCTTCTTTGACGATATAATACATCATCAGGTTCAGGACCGCTACATTGGTGCCGGGACGCAGCTGCAAATGATGCTGTGCATACCGGGCCAGTTCTGTTTCCCGCGGATCAATTACGATGAGGGTCTTACCCTTCATCGCCTGTTGCTTAATCCGTGCTCCTGTCACAGGATGAGCGTCTGTTGGGTTTGCACCAATGATCATCATACAATCGGTGACTTCCATATCCTCCACGGAATTCGTTGCAGCTCCCGTTCCGAATGTGCGTTGCATGCCCAGCGCCGTGGGACTATGGCATACACGCGCACAGCCATCAATATTGTTGGTGCCAATCACCGCCCGGATAAATTTCTGCATGAGGTAATTCTCCTCATTAGTACATCGGGACGAGGAAATACCGGCTATGAAATCTGCTCCATACTCCGACTTATAGTGATGTAATTTATCAGCCAGATAATCATACACTTCTTCCCAACTGACTTCCACCAGTGATCCTTCCTTGCGGATCATAGGAGCCCTCAGTCGATCTGGATGATTATAAAAGCTAAAAGCATATCGTCCTTTGAGGCAGGTATGCCCCATATTCACTTCAGCATCATAAGGCGCTCGAATAGATAAAATATCCTCTCCAACGGTGGCTACTTCCAGATTGCAGCCTACCCCACAGTATGTACATACGGTCCTTGTCTTGTCAGTGGCAACAACAGCCTTTGATTGAAAAATATCCGAAATAGCGGAAGTAGGACAAGCCTGAGCACATGCGCCGCAGCTCACACAATCCGATTCCATAAAGGACTGATCCATCCCTTTGATAATGTGGGCATCAAATCCTCGACCCGCCATACTCAGAACCATCTCACCCTGCACCTCATCACAAGCCCTGACGCAGCGATAACAATTGATACACTTCGATAAATCAGACGTCATATAGGGATGGCTCAGATCTTTTGCAGTGTCCGTATGACTGGCACCTGGTGCATAACGAACCTCACGAATGCCAACCTGCGCAGCTACATCCTGTAACTCACAATTCCCATTTACCTCACAAGTGAGACAATCCAATGGATGATCTGTGAGGACTAACTCAATAATGTTCTTTCTAAGTCTTAGAATATTGCGCGTATTCGGAAATATATGCATACCCGGTACAACGGGTGTATGGCAAGATGCCACCGTCTTCATCTTCCCGTTGCCTTCCATCGATACATCCACGCTGCAGACCCGGCAGGAGCCAAAAGGATCGAGATTGGGTGCATCACACAGCGTTGGAATGGATTGCTGGCCACTATGACGTCTGACAAATTGCAGAATGGTTTCGCCTTCCTGCAAGTCGTAAGCCTTTCCATCTATTGTTGCCTGGGCTGCTTGTAAAGGAACACTTTCTGCAGTGGGCGATGATGAAGTTAATAAGGTCATATTTCCGATAATTCTGATTGATTAAAATAAGGGGCCAGTTCTTCTCTGAAATGATGCAATACATTCCGCACTGGTAATGGAATACCTCCGCCGTGGGCACAAAGAGAACCCGTCTCTAATGTGTGTAAGAGATCATCCAGGAGTTGGGGATCAATCTTACTTCCATCCATTTGTGCATTATGAAACATTTCCTGGGCTCGACGGGTACCCAACCGGCATGGAAAACACTTGCCGCAACTCTCATCCGCGGCAAATTCAAACAAGTGCTCGAAATAGCTAATGAAAGATACATTGGAAGGTATACACACCATAGAGGCATGCCCCAACAGGAATCCATGTTGACTAAATGATTCGAAATCTACCGTCAACTGATCTACCTTATCTACGGGAACAATTCCTCCCAGGGGTCCACCAATGTGGAGTGCCTTGACGTCATGCTTAAATCCACCTCCTAAGTCATAAACTACCCGGGATAATGGAATACCCATTTCTACCTCACAAATACCGGGATGCACAAACTGACCATCCAGTGAAATGAGTTTAGTGCCTTGGGAGCGCTCCGTTCCAAGCTGTGCATAGGATGCCCCTCCATTTCTCAAAATATAGGGTAAAACGGCCAGTGTTTCCACATTGTTAACCACCGTAGGCTTTTGAAATAATCCCTGCTGTGCAGGATATGGTGGACGGATGCGCACTTCAGGACGTTGACCCTCGATTGAATTAATGAGGGCAGTCTCTTCTCCACAGATATAAGAACCCTGGGCCTGAATGACCTTAAAGTTAAAATTAAATCCCCTGTTCAGAATATCGGTGCCGATTAATCCAGCTTCAGACAATTGGCTCACCGCCTGTCGGATGATCTCAACCGATTCCGGGTATTCGCCCCGGATATATACGACACCCCATTCTGCACCGGTAACATAACCTGCGATCATCATGCCCAGCAAGACCGATAGAGGCTGCTTTTCAAGAAGATAGCGATCGGAAAATGCGCCGGGATCTCCCTCATCTGCATTGCAGATTATGAATTTGGTATCGCCTACCGCTTGTCGACAGAATTGTAGTTTTTTAGCGATGGGAAAACCCGCGCCTCCTCTACCGCGTAATCCCGAAATCTCGATTTCATCTAGGAGGTGCTCCTGTTCCGTTTGCAGGGTTTTTTCTAAAAGAGATTTCACCTCCTCCATACCGATCGGGGTACCTGTGAGAACCTGAGTTCCTTCATGCATCACGGTATACTTATCTGCCTCAAGGATATTTTTTGCAAAGACAGCCTCCAGATCCAGATCGCCTGAATAATTTTTACCCTGATATTGAAAGGCTCGATTTTCATGACATCGTCCCAGGCAACACATCTCACCGATCTCGTTCTCTTGAAAATGGTCTCGTAGCTCGTTGCGAAGATCATCCTGGGTATTCGCATAGGTACAGACCGTACCATTGCATACATATACTTTCTTCCCCTGATTTTCAGGTTTTAGAAAATCATAAAATGTCACTACACCGTATGTATTGGCCGATCCTATCAGGAATTCGTCTGCTAACTTCTGGAGTTCCACCTTGTCAGGTGTGCCATTTTCCAGTGCCAACTTTCCATATTGATCAAACAAATTATCTTCTAATCCCTTGCGGCCGGACAGGTGACTTAGATTTTTGGACATCCTTTAATTATTTAATTTGCTTGAGGTGTAGCTCCCTATGTTCACTAGTTACAAGTTGTGAAAATTTCAGGGGAATTGAAAGTTATGGGGCGTCATCATTGAAATTGCCATTTGAAAATCAGGAGCCTGGTATGAGGATCTCGAACCGGCGGGTTAGACCGCTAATGCAAAGAAGAATAGATTCAGATCAGAAAACAGAAAGTAGCTCAGACTAGACTCTACGCATATAAGCTGTAAGTCTTATTGCTCCATGCATGTTAATACCTCTAGAAAGCAAGCACTAGAAAAATGGTTACTCTATCACCGTCACATCCCCCGCCTTCTCAAAACTACCTTGTCCATCATCATCCTGATATCTCATCCTTAGGTCGTAGATGTATACCCCCGGCGTCATATTTTCTCCATTAAATCTGCCATCCCATCGTGCGTCGATTTCCTCTGATTGAAAAATCAGATTACCCCATCGGTCAAAAATGGAAAACTGAAAATCCGAAATGGCTACAGCTGGATTTAACTCAGGGTAGAAATAATCATTGACTCCATCGCCGTTGGGAGAAAAGGCATTGGGAACAAATGAATAGAAATAAAAACACTCACGAAAATCGACAAAGACACTGTCACTAAAAACACACTGCCCATCACTCACTTCCACATGATACATTCCTGGGTCTCTTGTCAAAAGCTGTGGCAGATTGGATCCATCCTGCCAGAGGTACGATGCGGCGCCTGGATCCATTGCATCCAGGTAGAAGTCCTTATCATCACATACCAGCGTATCGGGTCCCAAATCTACTGGAATGGTGGGTCTGTAACTCACTAGTATGGTATCTCGGAAATGACAACTATTCTCCTCGATATCCAGCCAGTAGACGCCAGGGCTATCGCCAGCAAAAACCGTCTGATTGCTGCCATCTTGCCAAAACTGGGAGTCTCCAACGTTATCGGGCCTCAATTCAAATGAAGTACCGGGACAGAGATCCAGGTCCTCCCCGAGCGAAAATACTGGGAGTGGTTGAAACTGTGCAAGGACAGTGTCGGAAGCCGAACAATTATGCTTGTACCCCGTGACCCAGTAATTACCGGCCGCCGTGATCACGAGTTCATTCCCTTGATGGCCATCGCTCCATTGATATCGCACATTGGACTCATTGAGACTCAGGGTTTGCGCCTCGCCATCACACAGGGAGATATCGCCACCTAATGTTACGTTTGGTGGAGGTTCAAAATCTATATCGAAACTGATCTCTTTCGTACAGCCATTTAACATGGCCCCTATACGTTGTAGTCCGGGCTCGGTAATTTGCACATCACCTGAGATGGTTTGATCATTCCAGGTATAGGCCACATTATCCTCATCAAGTTCTATAGACCAGGATGTCCCGATACACAAAGTCGTATCGGGTTGTTCCATAAGCTGAGGAAGGGGCTGGAAAGTGACATTGATGGTATCCCGGCTTGTGCACTGATTTTGGGTTAGTGCCACCCAATAGGAACCACTTTCGCGAATTTCAAATTGAGAAGAGGTCGATCCGTCGTTCCAGAGATAATCTGCATTGACCAGCACCAGGTCCTGTCTCCAAACTTCACCTTCGCATAAGGTGCTGTCCGATCCCAAATCCAGTGGGGGCAGTGGTGTAAACTGTATCTCCAATGAATCACTGGCAGTGCAACCATTCGCCTCTACGGTGATTGCATATTGTCCATCCACCAAAATTTCCCGGGTAGCTCCCGTGAACCCATCGGACCAGGCATAGGTGCCTCCAGGAACCGTAGCATCCAGCAAGATCGTATCGCCTTCACATTTTTGTGTTCCTTCTAAGTTGAAACTGGGTAATGCCACATACGCCACATCAATCGAATCAGCAAATGTGCATCCATCAATGGTGGCTTCTAATTTATAGAATCCCTGCTCACTTACCAGATAGTCCGCCGAAGTGGTGCCATCCTGCCACTGATATTCGACTTTTGGAAAATCAATAGATCCATCCAAAGTTATCTCCTCCCCTTCGCAAAGCACGGCATCGGCTCCCAGGTCGAGATTAACCATAAGAGGATCCAGGACCTTGATAGAATCTCGAATCACACAATTATCATTGAATGTCACTTCGGCCCAATACTCCCCTCCTGCTGTAACTTCGATGGTAGAATCCGTGCTGGCAGTGCTCCAAACATATGCTTCTTGCGGACTAAAGTTGAAGGCACTTAGTGTCAATGCATTCGCTTGACAAAGCGTGACATCTTCTCCGAGAAATCCTACCTCAATGAAATCAGGATCATCCTCAAAAATCCATCCCTGATTGTTACTGATATCAGTACTATGAGCGCCGGCGGAAAAATGTGTACCTCCCGTAGCAAGCTGATCCTGCATTTGGATAAAATCACCGATCACCACAGCTTCCTCACTCCAAATCGTACTGCGTACGCCCGGCTCCGTAGACACCAATCCAATGGGTGTGCAATTGTTGCCAATGGCTCGCAGATGATTGTAAACTCGCTGTGTCTTATTGGCTTCAAGTTCATAGACCTTGCCAGCAGCAAGAAGGAGTGTGTCCATCTCATTATTACCCAGTATGTATCCGCTGTTGTAAAATTCCAGTTTTTTAAACTTAAAATGCGCCTCATCATATTCTTCGATCCTGGATTGTCCGGCCGTATTTGAAAAGAGGACATTATTAAGTAATAATTCGCCATTACCAAAATGTTTGATTGCCGAGAAAGCACCACTAAATTCCACCAGTGACGTACCCGGATCAAATTCGAAGTTGTTGGTATTGATATAGAGTTGGTCATTCCAAATAGGCATGGGAATCAACAAAACATGGGAGCTGCCAAGGATCACTTTTTTTGCAAAATCCACCGGATAATTTCCCATATGTAGATGGCCGGTAGTTAGTTGAAAATCATTAGTATTAAAGGTGCCTTGCCAAATATTAATCTGGTACGGGATATATGTGTCATCCATCAAAGTCCAACTCCCGGCCCCCATTATGTCTACCCACTGTAGTTCATTGCCACCGGATCGAATTTCATTACCCGTTGAGTCCGATCTAAAGGTAGTATTCCAGGGGTAC
Organism: Saprospiraceae bacterium; assembly: GCA_050298535.1. Lineage (GTDB taxonomy): Bacteria > Bacteroidota > Bacteroidia > Chitinophagales > Saprospiraceae > JABDMH01. The sequence continues at coordinate 40,736 of JBNKUI010000007.1, read as the reverse complement.
CATTCTAAATTAGGCTGCAAGTCCAGGCTTCCGGTGATGTTAATGACACCATCATAGATACCAGTAGACATGGGAGCACCCTGCCAGGTTAAGTCATGACAGATAGGTCCGTTGGACGCAGTGAGGCCAATGGATTGATACATACCTGAAAAGGAATTTCCATCTACGATCACATCATCGATGGCGGTAGGCACACACTCACCTCCGGGGCCTCCCGAGCTCAATGACCAATGTGCCCGATCAAACCAGTCACCGGCATCACCAACCCAATACAAGGTTCTTGGGGTAGCATCCATAAACGTCCAGTTTTCATTCAATCCCAGATCCTGTGAGGCCTCGGCAATAAAGTTTGCACCTCCTGATCCGACAACACCCTCCAACATCGTGTTTGTCACTCGGAGTTCGCCACTATTCTTGGATATCGTACCCTTAATTCCCTTGGGATATCCCGCGATATAAATAGCTCCATCGCAACTACCATGGGCCGACATACTATCCACATTTATCTGGCTGTTCATGAATAGCCAGTAAGCCTTGGCCGGTGAAAATGTGAGTGTATCCACATTGAGTATGCCGCGAAACTCTCCGTCATGATGATGATAGGCATACTTAAAAGTGGTGGTAGGTTCTTCCACATGGATGCTGGAATGTCCCTGAAAAATCGCACGATAAAAGTCTATGGTTCCCGGTGTATAAAAATACATATAGATGGTGTGCTCCGCCAGCAAGGTAGATTGGCCTGGATCAATCGTAAAATTGGTCGCATTAATGCGAAAATTTGATCCGAGATACATGTTTTGGGAAGAAGGTACGATCCGAAAAATCGAGTTGCCGAGTGTGAGTGACCGGACTGAATTTGTTTCTGAGTAGAAATCGAAACACTCCAGTTCCTGGTCATTGGTATGTAAGCTACCTGCATTTAGAAAAAGAGTATCATTTACGTCCATTTCGTCGATCAGGCTCCATGCTCCGGAACCGCTAGCGAAGTACACATTTTTAACATACTCCTGATCGGCAGATTGAATCTCATTGTCCCCGTGTGGACTCTCGAAGAACACATCTCCATCAAAGGCATTGGTGACCATAGGCGAGAAATAAAGCGATCCAAAAATATGCAGGGACAAATTGGGTCTTCCTGTGAGGTGCTCTAATACGGCATTTTGATTAACCATCCTCCAGTCCATGGTATGGCAAAACGCGGAGGGTACATTGATGATGACCCGTTGACCGGGGCCTGTGAAACTATTTTGATCAAAGAACACATCATCTGCGGCGGTAGGTATGCAGCCGGAAGGGGGGCCTCCTGATGAGAAGGACCAGTGATTGATATCATTCCAATTTCCCGTACCGCCGATCCAGTAAAAGACATCCGTATTTTTTTCATTAATCGTCCAGCCACTATTTCCACCCAGATCCACGGCTTGGTTGGCCGTATACGTTGCCCCCTGTACCATAAGATCCTGCAAGAGCACATACTCAACGGTTTGTGCTCCCTGAGTAGCAATAAGGTTGGCTGCCTGACCACCCTCGGTAGCTCTTATTTGACTGACCATGGAGCAATCAGTATTTGTCGATAGGATTCCAATCTTTTGACTGAAATTAGATTGGAGGGAGTAGATATTTCCTCCATCTAATTCTAATTCTGTCATCTCGAATCCTCCTTCCAAACGGGTATCGCCTCGTAGATGCAGCTTCTGAAAAGTAAAATTGCCTAGCCAGTTGGCGGCCACCAAATGCATCCCACCTGGTTGGCCCAAAGTGACCTCTCCTAAGTGTATCGCATCCGTTTCATAAATACCAATGGTTGATTTAGAACCGGACAATAAGATTGTACTATTGCCGGCTATTGTTCTGGTGAGCCCTTGAAAATGCAGCGACTCGCGCCACTGATAGGAGGGCATCAAGAGAAAGCGATTGCCCGTAATCTCCATATTTACATTGCCGAAATCAATATCAACAGCGACGTTGCTAAATACCTCAAATCGTTGACAAACCACCTGCACATCATCAAATGCCAATTTGCCAAACTGTACACGGATCAGACTATCGACTGTAACGTCCGTCTTAAGGGTCCAGTCACCTTCACTGAGAAATCGCATCTGAAAAGGAACCTGCCCATTAAATGAGATTTCATATGCTCCTCCCTCACCCCGAAAATTGAAAGATCCCGGAAAATCCAATTGGACATCTTCATGAAAGTAAAGGGACCCGAAAATATTGATGCTAGTCTCTGCTGGCCCCATGAGGACAAGATCCTGGTTGATTTCTCGAAAGTCCAGATTTCTGGTGAAAACATTATCAAGATCCAATGTGATCTGATTTCCTGGATTCAGAAATGATGCGGTATCAAAAATCACATTGTCCTCAGCTGTGGGTATCTGATCGTGTTGAATGGTGCCTCCCGAAGTAGTCACCCAGTGACTTAAATCAGACCAATTGCCACTACCTCCCACCCAATAGTAGTCTAATGACAGACCACTGCCATAACAAAGACAGAAAAATAGGAGTGTGTATAACGATTTCATTGCATGAGATAGTTCGTAATTCAGAGCCTATCATCGATCTAGATAGATTTGAATATAACAATTCCAAAAAGAATGCAACCCGTATTGAAAAGTGTTTCAAATAATATCTGCGAAAATCATGGCATCAGGTACTTTTCAGACATGCAACACCCTCCTTTCAGAACGATTTCTGACAATAAATTACTACGTATATTATTTGTTGTAACATTATTTTAAATCCCAAAAATGGTGGTTTCGGCTTGATTATTGATAATTGAATCAAAGGATCCTGGTAATCCCGTCAGCAAACCGTTTACAAGTATGCATTACCATCACAATCTACAGAAGTCGCGAAGCTTCTTCATGATGCTGACGCTTATTCTCTTGAGTTTTTTTGCACCCAACTTGTTTGGACAATATGTTTTGCCATCACATGATCATGATGATTGCACTGATGATTGTGAGTGGCAAATTGTCAGAGTTCGATTTGGCGGAGAAGATACTCCTATTACGGTGAAAGCCAGAGTGGTTGAAGACTATCTGATCATGGAAGGAGACATTATTGTAGGGAGAGTGTCAGACTATGCTACCTCAAGAGCTGCCATCATAAGTGATTTTGGAAACCGATGGTCCAATTCTACCATTCCCTACCTCATTGAAGCGGGATATCCTGATAAGGACATGATTTACTATGCCATAAATCATATTAATGCAAACAGCAATCTCTGTTTGGTACCGCGAACGACAGAGTCAAACTATGTTCAATTTGTGAATTCAAGTGGGTGTTCTTCTTGGATCGGCATGATTGGTGGAGAGCAGGATATCAATCTATCTCCCAACTGTGGTATCGGAGCTACTATTCACGAGATACTACATGCAGCCGGATTTTACCACGAGCAGTCAAGAGCAGATCGGGACACCTATGTAACCATAATCTTTGAAAATGTCGAATCCGGAAAGGAAGGTAACTTCGATAAATATACCTATGGATTTGATGAGGGCCCCTACAACTATGAGTCCATTATGCACTATGGTGCTTATACATTTTCATCCAATGGACAACCCACCATTGAAATAAACACTCCTCCCGCCACCTACGCCACCAGCATTGGCCAAAGAGTGGGATTAAGTGACGGTGATATTTCGGCCATTAGTGCGATCTATCCCGAAGATCCGGCATGTAGCCTGGTTTCGGTGCCGGCAAACTTCTCTTTTCAGTCTCGAGGATCAATCACGATTAATGGTAGTGTCGTCAGTATGGATGATGTCGTTATCCAAAACTCGGGTAGCAGTTCTATCGGAAGTGCAACCGCCAACTTCTTTGTGGGTCCAGTGGGAAGTTATACCGTCAGCTTCTTTGCTTCGGCATCCATTCCCGCCCTGGCTCCGGGAGCGACACATTCCATTAGCACCACAAATGATCTGAGCTCAAAATCAGACGGAGAATATTACTTCGGCGTCTGGATCAACTACAACGAAAATCCAACCGAGGGAACATACTCTGACAACATATTCAGCAGATCGGCACCGACCATGACTTTGCCATCTATCTGCGAAAATGAAATGATGGTGAATCAGGACCCTATTCCCGATGGAGTTTATCAGGCATCTGTGCTGGTCACATCTTCCGGCTCAGTAGATGCCACGTCAGAAGTCACCTTCCGGGCTGGAAACACCGTCGAAATCCATCCCAATTTTGAAGTTGCCGCGGGTGCTAATTTTAATATCATCATTGGATCATGCCAATAAATAAAGGGGCCTTTCAATCGGCCCCCTATCTAATCTTCTTATTATACTTATCGCTTGATGATCTTTTTGCGGATTCTTTTCCCATCTGATTGCAAGGTCATCAGGTATACCCCGGGAGGTTGATCAGAGATGTCGAATGAATTTTGATATCCAACATCATTTTTTCTAAAAATTTCCTGGCCTATACTGTTGTACAGAGTGATCTGTGTCCGATCTGGTACTTCTGTCATTTGGACATTTACAATTCCATAGGTGGGATTTGGAAATACTTCATATGATAGTTCGGTGCTCAGATCTTGTGTTGGCGTGGAGGCTTTTCCCATGCTCAGGTCATCAATTATATAATAGGATTCATTTCCTGCCGCCAGAGATGCTGAATCACTCTGCGCAATGATCATAATAAGTGCGGAATCGCCCTCAGCAAAACTCCTCCCCATATCATTCATTTCGATGGGTACCATCACTTCTGTGAGATCTGATGAACCTCCTGCGATTTCAAGCACTCCTCCGGCGGTGAATGATTCGAGATCTGTCGGATCCTCAGATTCTAGTAATAAATTGAATGGGTCCTGGCCAGCAATTGCCACTATAATAATCACGGAATCCATTTCGGATCCTACGTGAGATATAGATAACTTCAAATAATCTGGTTCAGAACTACAGGGGAATGTAGTGATCAAATCCGTGACTCCGAATGCAAGACCCGGTGACAATTTTGCTCCAAAGTTTCCTGCAGTTACTTCTACCCGCTCCAGACCAAGCGGATCACTGGCCAATTCGGGATATAAGTCGAAAAGTTCAGGTCCCAGGATCGCGGTAATAGAAAGAAAGAGAAGTCGTGAAAGGGAACCATAAAACGCAGGGATAGGCACTTCACCATCAAATGAAAGCTCCAGATCTTGCTCCAGAATGGGCGCACCATCAAACCATTCCTCCATTGAACCATTTGGGACACTGCACATATCCTGGCCTTGTAATTGAACGGTGGCCAATAAAAGGACGAAAAATAATGGGTAAAATTTAGTCATGTACCGAAAGTTTAAGTGTAGGTTAATGCATAAAAAAAAGGAGATCTCGATGGAAATCTCCTCTTTCTAAATATAAAGATTCTTTTATATATAAAGGCTAAAAACGTCACATATGATTTTTCCCTTTTGTGATACCTAAATCATCCATTCAATCTTCCTTAGCAATCCACTCCTCCACGACTCCAGCAGACGAAGTGACGCGCACTCTATAAATACCTGAAGGTAGATGCTTCACATTGAGTTGATTGTATCCGTACAGTTGATCATGACTAATCATCACTTTGCCACTTCGATCAAAAACTCTCAGCACAAAATCATCATCTTCGGGCAGGTCCAGTTGCAGGTAGTCAGACGTTCGCTGAGGAAAGATCTGATATTGAAAAGGTGCGGCTGACTCATCAAAGATATCCAACATTGAAAGATCAGTTTGCTCTACTGATCTCATGGCAACATCTCTGCTTCCCATGACGCCATAGGTACGTTCTAACTGAGCCAGGTAAGTGGCAGGCACGGACACCATAGTATCTGACAATGAAGCAAGAGTAGCATCTACAGACTGTGCTGTCAATGCAAAGGTTGAGGCAATTAAAAGGAAAAGTGTCGTAAAAATTCTCATGTTCCAGGTTTTAGATGAATAAATGGTACACCTTTTTTAGGCTCATACCTAACGGGTTCATCAATAGCCTGAAATTCTGATCGGGAAAGATTAGAGTTTCTATTTCAGAAACATCCACAATAACAACGCCAAAAATACCACATTTCGCTGCTTCTTGCAACATTATCAACACATTCTTATAGTCTTAATATCAAAGAGTTAGAATATTTGGCACCAGGACTCTCTACTGATGACTCAAAATATCTCCGAAACCGACACCTTCCAAGCCCAAATTGAGGAAATTATGACGGCAATTTTAGCTGAAATACATAACTTACCCACATGTACCATTGGCTTACCATTAGTGCTTTAATACTCTTTGGCTGGAGTCTCACTCCCAGAGAACGTTCCTTGCACCTTGTGGTAGAGATATGCGACAATGCTCTTGATGATGATGGGGATGGCCTCATTGATTTGTTGGATTCTGACTGCGACTGTCCGGTAGCAGAGCCGGTTTCATTAATTCCTAACCCCTCTTTCGAAGATTCTCTTTGCTGTCCGACGAATAGGGGATCATTGCATTGTGCTGAAACCTGGATCCAGGCTTCAGCCGCTACAACGGACTATCTGCACTCTTGTGGATGGTTTGGATGGGATGGCTTACCCGTGCCTCTTCCCATCCCTGACGGTAATGCATGCATTGGCTTCCGGAATGGCCGATTTACGGAGGGCAATGGAAACCCTAACTGGAAAGAATATACAGGGGCCTGCCTGACTACACCGTTGCGCGTGGGTAACGAATATAAATTTCAATTTCATATCGGCTTTACAAACCCTGAGAACTCTCCATCGATCCAGGTATCCCTCTATGGTACCGCGGATTGCAAAAACCTGCCATTTGGCATAGATGATGAAGAACATGGATGTCCTTTAAATGGTCCTGGCTGGATGCTACTCGACTACAATACTGCATATGGTTCCAACTCATGGAGTATAAAGGAATTCTCCGTCAAACCTACAGTGGATATCTATGCCATTGCGATCGGGCCAGATTGCTTTGAGCAGGATTATATCAATAATCCCTACTATTTTCTCGATAATCTGATATTAGCTGACGTGCGTGAATTCGAATTCACTATATCGGGTAAGGGAAATGCTTGTGATGACAGTTTTGCACTCAGTTTGCCATCCCGTGACTCGATAGACTATCAGTGGTATCGGAATGGTATAGCACTCGTGGGTGAAAAATCGTCGTCCATCAAACCAGAGTTGGAGGGAAGATATCAGGTGGTACTTAAGACTCCCACCACTTGTAAAGTGACGAAAGTATATGATCATGTCATTCCGCAAAGTACGGTAGTCACTTCGGAATTTCTTTGTGAGGGGACTCAGCGTAATTTCTATGGTAAAGTGATATCGGAAACAGGGATTTATCGAGACACCCTTAAGACTGTTGCGGGATGCGACTCGATCATTGAGCTCCATATTCAGAAGGTAGTAGATACTCCCAGAGATGTCCAGGCTAAGATTTTCCCAGGCGAGGCTTACAAAGTCGGACCTAATAGTTTTTCCGATCCTGTGATGCAAAGTGTGACCATTCTATCATCCCATGGATGTGATAGTACTATCATGTTAGATCTTGATTACTTCAAGGTGTTTGTCCCCAATGTCTTTAGTCCAAATGGGGATGGTCTTAACGACTACTTTTACTTTCAAGACATTGGTGAAATCCAAACCGTGTCCTACCTTAGAATATTCAATCGATGGGGCAACATGGTCTATGAGCAACAAGATCTGGTACCCAATGATGAGCAGGCATTCTGGGATGGAAACTCTAATGGCATCCAGCTGCCGGAAGGCACCTACATTTTCCAGGCAAGCCTTTTGATGGATGACGGTCTTGAGCACCCTATCTCGGGTCCTGTTACCTTGATTCGATAGACTGCAATGAAAGAGCTACGTCACTTATGAAGTTAAGTTGTACGCCTTCCTCAGAAATGGAGAGCTCAGAAAGCTCCAAATCTACCCGCTTGACATCCACCAAATGTCCCACCTTTTCTTCGACAATTGATATGATCATGGGTATATACTCCTGGACCTCCATAGGGAAAATACTCTGAACTTTCTCCTCCACCTTTTCCCGGAAGATCTTTACCAGGCCTTTAGTTATGATACTTGCCTCACTGTGAGAATTGAGATCAAAATCCAACAGCTCGAGGGTTTGCCTTCTATCATCTAACCAGATATGGAACAGGGTCACCAGGGGTTTCTTCAATTGAGAAGTGAAAATATCAATCTGGAGGCGCTGCGGTGCCGGTGAAGAGGCAACGAGACCTTCTATTTCAATTTGCTCTGCAGGCCCCATTTTATTAATACGAGGAATCGACAGACGCAGTATTTCATTGACCTCTGCCATAGAAATGAAGAATTCTGAGGGAAGATCCCCGAAGTTGCGCTCATCGATCAATTGAACATCAGTCTGTGTATTGGGTGATCGTGTTTCAGCTTTTCTTACCTCCGCATTCAATCCCAACTCTGCCATTACCCCAATCTTATTAAAAACAATATTCTGAAGATGAATATGAAGGGCACATAGCTCTAAAATGATGTCTGCATCGACAGCGATGGGCTTGATCCGATCTCTTATCTGATTGGTAACAACCTGAGCAGTGGCAAGCTCACCTATTTTCTCATTCAGTTGCTCTTCAATTTTGGACTCCAGCACATCAGTTACCTTTTCTATTGCCCATTTAAAGTCCTTGAGATTTACTTCTGCCCATCGGAGATCACTCAGGTTAAATTGAAGAGATTTCAACCACCGCCCATCCTCGGAGAAGAAAAGCCTTCCGTCCAAATGTAGAATTCCGTCTACTTTCATCTTCAGCATCCGTCGTATAGGTTGACCTTTAACCCTAAAGCTGATCTTCAAATTAAAGCCGTCGTCATCTGTCTGAAGATCCAATAGAGTGAAGTCTTCCACTCTTATGAGTATCTCACCTATGATTGGAATGGAATGCTTGATTTCCTGCACAGGTGTATTCTGGACCAAATCACCGAGATGTTGTCTCAAAAGGTCCCGCCCAAGAATAACATGAAGGTTCCCGAGTTGAAGTTTCATACAAACTTTATGAATTCATAATAAGTAAACGATTTTGCAACCGTAAAACCTGGATTGGCATCCTGTAAACCATTAATCATCTTGAATGACACATAGCTTTAGATCCTATTCATTAAACAAATTTAACAGTTATGAAAACATTGGCTTTCACTATTCTTATGACATTAGCATGTATGCAGGGTCATGCTCAGACATTTACACCAACAAACTTGATATCAATCCATCACGCGGAGCTAAAATTGGCAGAAGGGGTAACCTTTGATGAATATTTTGACTACTACGTTGACTATGTTATTCCGGCTCAGGAATCAATTTGGAGAGGTGTGAAAATTACTCCGATTATAGGAATCAGAGGGACATGTACAGATTGTCTAGGTTACATTATGACTATCCCCTCTGAAGAACTAAGAGACAAATATTTTAAGGAGAACGGGATAACAAAATATACCGCTGACAAACTTGAAACAATTCAAGAGGTTCTTACAAAGGTTGAGTCCTTAGGTACTGTTACCAATCATGAATTTACAGATTGGAAGATATTGTAGGTGCCTTCCATAACTTGGAAAAATCTACTTACCTTCTAGTACCAAAATCACCATTTGTGAACCATCACTGGATCCTCACATTCCTAACAATACCTCTCCTTGCCGCTACTTGTGTTGGTAATGAACTTAAAGCAAGTGCAATCCCAACAAACCTGGATACCCTTTTAATTGATTCTACCTGCATTTCGGATGAATCCATCTCCTTTGATCTGAACCCCTATTTACAGATGTTATATGATACCGTGGGGGATATAAATTTTGAAGATATCCAAAGGCAGGAGAAGGTATTTGGTGAAGTTGACCCGGTATTACTCGACAATACTCAAACGGTCGTAAAAAGGTTTTGGTTACATCTTTCCATATGTTCAGATACCCAAAGTAATTCTAAGTGGTATTTGGGCTTGAGGCACCCGGTAGTCGGTTATCATGTATCAAAAAATGGAGGTCCATGGCTAGAGGGAGAATTCGGGACTCATGTGCATCATTCGGGAGATGCTGAACGAATATTATCTGACATATTCTTTCCCATTCAACTGGGGCCAAATATGTGTCACGAGTACTACTTCCTTGTTACACCAGCAGTGGCCAGTTATCGGACCCATGGAATAATGGGAGACTATCAGCGGCTTCTAATGAATAGAAGCCACATCGATACATTGCATAGGAAGTCCCAAGCTAAAAACCTCCCCTTGTTTGGCATACTCTTAGCCATCGGGCTATATCAACTCGTTATATTCTTTTTCAATAAGGATACGCGCTTCCTGTACATTGCTCTTGTCAACTTCGCCTGGATGATCATGATTTCATCCAATTCGGGACTTTTAATGACCTTCCTAGACATTAAGACGATTGGGTCCTATCTAAATTTTGGCACACCCCTCGCATACCTCATTTATTCGGTCAATAATTTATTTGTGATCAAATATTTAAGGATTCCAAAACATCATTGGGAATACAAGCTCCTAATGTTTGGATTTGTTATTTGGATTATAATTCATCTGCTTAAGATTAGCCTTGGATTTCTACCGCTTGACAGTTTTCTCAGTTTCCAAAACTTGATCGCTCAAGGTGATTTTATCCTGATTCAATTTGGCAATATCATGTATATCACAATTGCCGTTTCACAAATACTACGGGGAAATAAATTTGCACCCTACTTCCTATTTAGTTACGGAGTATGGATAGTCGGCCTTGCAATAACTATTTTTTCCAATTTCGGTTTTATTCCAAATTATGACTTTGGGCTTTATAACCTTTGTGATTTCGGCATTTTGGGTGCTGCCCTTAGTATGTTGCTTTTCTCCTTTGGTTTAGCCTATCAATTTCGGACTCTTGAGATTCAACGCTTAGAGGCAGAAAAAAAGCAAGCGATTGCCAATCAACTGCACCAGGCAAAAGACAGGGAAGCTGAACGACTGAAAGAACTTGATCATTTCAAATCACAGCTTTATACCAACATCACCCATGAATTTAGAACTCCTCTCACTGTTATTTCTGGGTTAGCCGACCATTTGAAGGGAAATCCAGAAGAGAAAATAATGATCCAGAGGAATGCCTCAAATCTGCTGGGTTTAGTAAATCAAATGTTGGATTTAAGTAAAATTGATACTGGTCATCTACAGCCGGAATGGGTTCAAACTGACATTATACCGTTAGTCAAATATCTCACCGAAACCTATCGTAACATAACGAAGCAACAAAATAAAGATTTTAAATTGCAGGTATTCGAAGATACCTTGTGGCTTGACACTGATTTAGAAATGTTTGAAAGCATTCTCAATAATCTTGTCTTCAATGCGATCAAATACACACCAGAGGAGGGACAGATCCAGCTTAAGATATCTGCCGATCCTGGAAAGAAAGTTTGCATCTTACAAGTTCAGGATTCTGGTCGTGGCATTCCTCCTGAGCATCTGAATAAGATTTTTGAGCGATTTTATCAAGTTGATAATTCAAACACTCGATATAGTGAAGGCACCGGCATTGGATTGGCACTTGTCTATGAGCTAATCCAATTGTTAAATGGCACTATTACTGTGGAAAGTCAGGTGCATGAAGGCTCAACTTTCACCGTTACACTTCCCCTATCTAAAAAAGCACCTGTTAAGCAATGGAAACCTAACAATATGAGTCAGCCAGAAAAAATCAGCGCTCGACAGGATATTTTAGAAGTCAGTGGTTCGCCCAATAATAAGGATGTACCAGTCGTGCTGTGTGTAGAAGATCATCGAGATGTCATGCATTACTTACAAAAATTGTTGGAAAAAGAGTATAAAGTCTTAAAAGCCGATAATGGACGCCTTGGTCTCACTATGGCAAGTACCCACATACCAGATCTAATCATTTCAGACATCATGATGCCCGAAATGGATGGATATACACTTAGTGAAAAGCTTAAGTCCGAGAAAAGTACAAGTCACATACCCCTCATACTTCTTACTGCAAAATCCAGCCAGGAAGATCGTTTGACTGGCCTTGAGGGAGGTGCCGATGCCTATCTAACAAAGCCATTTGACAAAAGAGAACTATTAATTAGAATAGAAAAATTGCTAGATGGGAGAGAGAGACTTAGAGCTCACTACCAACAATTTCAAATGCTTCCTAGGGAAAAAGTGTCCGAAAATAGATTTCTTCGGGATGTGAGAGACCAAATCGAATCAAATTTCTCGAATGAAGATTATGGTATCAAAGATCTGGCAAAGGCACTACATTTTAGTAGGACCCAGATATATAGAAAACTCAAGGCCTTAACGGGCAAGACTTTTTCTAATCTTATTCAAGAAATGAAGATTCAGCAGGCGAAGGACCTATTGCTTAAGACAGATTCAAACATTTCCGTCATTTCCTACAAATTGGGATTTCGTGATCCAAGTCATTTTAGCAAGGTTTTTAAGAAGTGGACGAACACCAGTCCCAAGGAGTACCGGAAAATTGCTTCTGAGTAGCCATCTTACACAGTCAATCCGAATTTATCTGTAGATCATTAGATACTGAGGTAGGAGCTATACCAAATAGTGCACTTCAAGGCCATGCAGAGATATTACAATTATCACTATACTAATATCTGAAAATCTGCGTTTTATCTCCGTTGGTCTTCTGTTCTTGTAGACCATTCATTCATGGGGTTACAATTTTGGAAAGTGAGTCGAGGATCCTATTTTCGACTCACTTTTTCATTTCTCTAAATCTTGCTCCTATGAATCGGACTGTGATTTTACTAATTATAATTCTTTCTGGATCCGGTTTTTTGACTGCACAGCAGGCTGACAGCATGTATCTGGACGCTGTAAAATATAGAAATATCGGGCCATTCAGAGGAGGACGTTCTGCCGCAGTGACGGGAGTGGAAGGTAAGCGAGATCTCTATTACATGGGAGCCACAGGTGGCGGGGTATGGAAAACCACAGATGCCGGTGAAACCTGGGAAAATATCAGTGATGGTTACTTTGGAGGTTCAATAGGTGCCATAGCGGTAGCTCCCTCGGACCATAATGTCATCTATGTAGGTGGTGGAGAAAAGACCGCACATAGCAATGTGTCTCATGGATATGGCATTTTCAAATCGGTAGATGCCGGAAAAACCTGGAAACCCTCGGGTCTTCCCGATTCAAGGCATAACAGTAGAATTCGTATTCATCCCGACAATCCGGATATTGCCTATGCAGCCGTCATGGGAGACCTGCATCAATCTATGGACTTGCGAGGTGTCTACATGACCCAGGATGGAGGTAAAAGCTGGGAGCAAATACTCTTTTCCAACGAAGACGCCGGAGCCGTAGATCTGTGTTTTGACCCCACTAACCCATGTATCCTGTACGCCAGCACCTTGAAAATCAGACGTACGCCCTATTCGATATTAGCCATACATGAAGAATTGGAGAAATGGAAGGCGATACAAGAGCAGGCCGTGCCGCAATTCAATACTCAATACCGCAATTTGCAATTGGACATCATAGACCTAAAATCGCCAAATAATGGAAAGTAAAGGATCTGTAAAAATCGGAATCATTAATGTGTCAGACAGGGCAAGTAAGGGGATATATGAGGACATTCCCGGAAAAGCCATACTGGCTACTCTGGAGGAGTATTTAATCACACCCTTTGAGGCCGTATATCGTGTGATTCCGGATGAGGAAGATCAGATAGCCAACACCATGATCCACATGGCAGATCAGGAAGGTTGCTGCCTCGTAGTCACTTCTGGCGGAACGGGTCCTGCCGTTCGAGACGTAACACCTGAAGCTACCGAGTCAGTATGTGAGAAGATGATGCCTGGTTTTGGTGAACTCATGCGAGCGGAAAGTCTCAAGTACGTGCCCACGGCAATTCTCAGTAGACAGACCGCGGGCATCCGGGGTAATACACTCATAGTGAATCTTCCTGGGAAACCCAAGGCAATCCGCGAATGCCTGGATGCTGTTTTCCCCGCTATTCCATATTGTATTGATCTGATCGAAGGACCTTATTTGGAAACCAACTCTGAGGTAATGCCAGTGTTCAGACCCCGGAAGTCATAGTCCTAATCCAGCAGTTTGAAACTATCGAAATAGTAGTCAATTAGATCGCTGAGTGCGTGATCTGTATCTACAGCGACCTGGAGGCTATAAAATGAGTTGTCCACCAAGTAGGCTTTCGATTTCATAACCGTCTGGTCATCATTAAAATGAATCCGCCACAGCCTTCCAGGATATTCCTGCCGATATCGGATGTCATCCATAAAAATGACGTCACCTCCCACGCTATGGGCCGACTGAGCAATAGTAGCCGAAAAGAAATCATCGATAGCATCTACTGAATCTCGGGGAAAGATAGGCTCTTCAAGCCTGTAAAAACTTGCTACGAAAATAAAGTTGCCAATCGAGTCATCTTTCACCTCAAGATAGTAGGAATGATAATCTACACTTCCCATGTCTGTCTCAATAGACTGTATGGTATGCTCCATAGCACCGGGTGCATAGATTTGAAATCCACCTTCCACACTGGTAAGAAGCTCCCATTCTGGTAGTGGACCTAACAAGAAAGCAAGAATGACTACAATTAGACTCATAATCCGCTAAACGATATATTGAATGGAATTGTTTCTTTTATATTGAAAACGTCATCTCCCGAGCAATTGGGGAAATTGTCGTCCAAATAAAAGATAAGCCCCTATATTTGCCCACCAGAAAATCAGATAAAAGAAAACAACTAAGATGAAATACGATATCATAATTATTGGCAGTGGTCCAGGGGGATATGTTGCAGGAATCCGAGCGGCACAGCTCGGTAAGAAAGTGGCAATTGTAGAACGGGATGCCCTCGGTGGTATTTGTCTAAACTGGGGATGTATACCTACCAAAGCCCTATTGAAAAGTGCTCAGGTTTTCGAATACATCAATCACGCCGAAGATTATGGTATTGAGGTAAGTAAATCAAAAATAAAATTTGATGCAATCATCGGTAGAAGTCGAGATGTAGCCAACGGGATGAGTAAGGGCATCGAATTTCTCATGCGCAAAAATAAGATCGACGTAGTGAAAGGCATAGGTAAGCTGGTGCCTGGTAATAAGGTTCAGGTCACAGATGCTGATGGGAAGCAACAAGTGCTGGAGGCATCACATATTATCATCGCCACGGGTGCTAGGGCAAAAGCACTTCCAAATCTACCGATCGATGGAGAAAAGATCATCGGTTATCGTCAGGCTATGAATCTCGAGAAGCAACCTAAGAAAATGGTCGTAGTTGGTGCTGGTGCTATTGGCGCAGAATTTGCGTATTTCTACCATACCATCGGTACCGAAGTGACTATTGTGGAATTTCTGGAGCAAGGTATGCTACCACGAGAAGACAAGGATGTGTCTAAAGAACTGGGAAAAATCTTCAAGAAATCAGGTATTGATGTTCGGGGAAATACTAGTGTGGAGAAAGTAGACACCTCGGGAAAAACACTCAAAGTGACAATGAAAGATCGGAAGTCTGGCAAAGAAGAAGTTTTGGAATGTGACATAGTTCTGTCAGCAGCAGGTGTATCTGCCAACATTGAAGATATTGGTCTGGACGTCGTGGGTGTAAAGACTGAAAAGGGCACAATCACTGTCGATGAATACTACAAGACCAACGTAGAAGGCATCTATGCGATCGGTGATGTGATCCCTGGTCCGGCACTTGCGCATGTAGCCAGCGCTGAAGGTATAGTGTGCGTGGAGGCCATTGCGGGTCATAATCCTCCACCCATCGACTATAACAATATCCCATCTTGTACCTATTGCAGTCCTGAAGTAGCATCTGTGGGATATACGGAAGAGGCTGCTAAAGAAGCTGGATATGAGGTAAAAGTGGGCAAATTTCCCTTCCAGGTATCTGGCAAGGCCAAGGCATCTGGACATACGGCAGGTTTTGTAA
The DNA here is from genome assembly GCA_050298535.1 of Saprospiraceae bacterium. GTDB lineage: Bacteria > Bacteroidota > Bacteroidia > Chitinophagales > Saprospiraceae > JABDMH01. The sequence goes on along the minus strand of JBNKUI010000007.1, from coordinate 24,816 downwards.
AAGTCGTTTATGACGCCAAATATGGAGAGTGGTTAGGTGCACACATGATAGGTGCCAATGTCACGGAAATGATTGCGGAAGTGGTCGCCGCCAGAAAACTGGAAACAACGGGCCACGAGATTATCAAAACTATCCATCCGCACCCTACGATGAGTGAGGCGGTTATGGAAGCCACGGCTGCAGCCTATGACGAAGTGATACACTTATGATGATGAGTTTGTTTTTCCAGCCTAGCACAGGTCTTAATTCACAGAATTATCATATTATGTTAAACTTATATATAAAAAAGAAACTTATAAGTGTTTATTTAAATTGATCCAAAAAATCGCTTACTTTTGTACCAACTTTAGACCAGGGAATTGGCAAGAAATCAGCTACTAAGCAGTGTTTCCCAAGAACTCAGGGCCTATGAACATAAACCGATACGCAACAACTACATATCTAACCCTCTTGGTCTCGCTAGCTCTTAGTGGTCAGCTAAGTGCACAGGTGAGGTCCTATGATGGATATGGCAATAACCCAATAAATCCTGATTTTGGTAGCTCTGGTAGTGAAATCAGATATATCACTCCACGCCAGTTTGCAGACGGTGTGAGCTTGCCCAATGGAGCTGACCGTCCCAATCCACGTTCCATCAGTAATGATTTATTCGCTCAGACTGAGTTGATCTATGACGAACACTCCCTGACCGACTATATCTGGGTCTTTGGTCAGTTCTTAGATCATGACATCACCTTGATTCGGGATTCGGAGGATGAGCCAGCATTCATAAATGTACCGGCCTGTGACCCGGTTTTTGATCCTATGTGTTCTGGAGCTTCATTAATAATGATGTCTCGATCTAAACCTATGGAAGGGACTGGATCTAGCGCCACTAATCCCAGGAGCTTTGAAAATGAGATTACGGCTTTCATCGATGGTTCAGGAGTTTATGGTTCATCTGAGGAACGAGCCCTTTGGCTCAGAACCTTTGAGGATGGAAAATTGAAGGTGAGTACGGGTAATCTGTTACCTTTCAATACGGTAACAGGCGAACTTAATGGTGCCACCGATCCCTTGGCTCCGGAGATGGATAGAAATGATCCCAACGCCAAACGCTGGTTTGTGGCAGGGGATGCACGAGCCAATGAAAATGTCATGCTGACAGCAATGCACACACTCTTTGTGAGAGAACACAATAGGATGTGTGACGAAATCAAGGAAGAGTTTCCCGGTTGGACGGACGAGCAAATCTATCAAAGAGCAAGAAAAATGATCGGCGGGATGATTCAGTCGATCACTTACAATGAATGGCTACCTGCTATGGGAGTCATACTTGATCCTTACAGTGGTTTCAGAGATGATATCAACCCGGGTATCACAAATGTTTTCTCGGCAGCGGCCTTTCGGTTTGGTCATACCCTTCTCAGTCAGGATCTCCTGAGAATGCAGGATGACTGTAATACGGTACCGCAGGGAGACATGACATTGCGAGATGCTTTCTTCAAACCAGATGTGATCTTGACTACAGGTATTGATCCATTAGTGAAAGGTATGAGTGCCCAGATCCAGCAGCGACTGGACTGTAAGGTCGTGGACGATGTACGCAACTTCCTATTCGGTCCTCCAGGCAGCGGGTTTGGTTTGGATCTGGCGGCTATCAATATAAACCGGGGTCGAGAACGTGGACTTCCTGATTACAATTCAATACGAGGTGCCCTGGGTTTGGGTAGAGTCCGGGATTTTAAGGAAGTTACTTCACACACAGATGATGCCATTGCCCTTGAAGAGCTTTACAATAATGTGGATAAGGTAGATCCCTGGGTAGGATTTCTAGCCGAAGAACACGTGCCGGGAGCCATGTTCGGTGAGACTATCATGGCTGTCATGATCGATCAGTTTAAATCACTTCGGGACGGTGATCGATTCTATTACGAAGTTGATCCAGAATTGTCTGAAGCTGAAAAATCTGTCATCAGAAACTCCAAGATGTCTGATATCGTTAGGCGCAATACCAGTGTAAGAGCAATTCAACAGAACGCCTTTGTCATGGAGAGAATTTGCAATGACATCGAAATTGAACAAAAACATTTAGAGATGCTCGCGTACCCCAATCCAGTACGAACAGACTTTGATTTAAGTCTTTATTCCTTTGAAGAAGGCGCAGGGTCATTGACAATTCAAAACATGCTAGGTGCCACGGTTTATCGAAGGAACGTTGAGATTCAAAAAGGCAACAATGAGTTTTACGTGGCGCTAAATGGAAATCTTCCGGTAGGATTTTATACTGTCCAGATGAAACTGGGTGAGCGTCGTAATGCCATCAAACTTCTGAGAGTCAATTAGATAAATTATTAATTAGGGATTGTTGGCTCGATTAGTATGCATTTGGGCCAAAACTACTATGATCAAACCCATTATGATCATGCCCAGCTTACCCAGGAGTCCAAATAAGGGACTGATCTGATCCATCCATGATAAGAATGACCACTTCACTCCTACCAAACTCATCGTCAGTGCGGTAAACCCAAAAACAAACAGGAGAAAACCTGCTATCATCCAAAGATCCCGCTTACTTACCCATTTCATTGTACTGCCTTTAATAGTAGATATTGCAAAACTACATCTTAAATAGGAGAAGTCCAGTACTTGTTCTCATATCCCTCGTAAAGCTTATTTTTATTTTCTTGAGATTGAGATAACTTTGAGCAATGACTTCAGAAATCAAGCTTATAGAATGTCCGCGCGATGCCATGCAGGGCATCAAGCGGTTTATTGCTACTGAGCGAAAAGTCCACTATCTCAATCAACTTCTGAAGGTGGGATATCACACGATTGACTTTGGCAGTTTTGTCTCACCCAAGGCAATTCCTCAGATGAGAGACACCGCTGAAGTAATTAAAGGGCTCGATCTTTCCACCACAAAATCAAAATTGCTCGCCATTGTGGCCAATAGTCGGGGGGCCAATGATGCAGCTCAATATGAAGAGATATCCTATCTGGGATATCCATTTTCGGTTTCTGAAACTTTCCAATTAAGAAATACCAATGCCACTATTGAGGAATCCCTTGACCGGGTGAAGCGTATCCAGGAAATATGTGTCAATGCCAATAAAACCTTAGTGATATATCTTTCGATGGGTTTTGGAAATCCCTATGGAGATCCCTGGAATGTCGAAATTGTACAGAGATGGGTGGATATATTGGCGGATATGCATATCAAGATCATGGCATTGTCTGACACAATTGGGGTTTCAACTCCAGAGAGCATAGACTACCTCTTTTCGAATTTGATCCCCCCCTACCCCGATGTCGAATTTGGTGCACATCTTCACACGACTCCAACTACCTGGTACGAAAAAATGACAGCAGCCCATCTTAGTGGATGCAAACGATATGATGCTGCCATCCGAGGATATGGAGGATGTCCCATGGCCAAGGATGATCTTACCGGTAATATGGCTACGGAGAATGTACTGGACTTTTTTCGTGGGCAAGGAGTAAACCTTCAACTGAATGAAGATGAATTTGCCAAGTCAATGCTTGAAGCGGTAGATATCTTTCCGTGATAAACGGTTGTGCACGGTTAGCTTACCTGATTACGTGCTTCTGCTCGCTCTAAATATCGACGACGGATCACTTCCTCTACCGGGACTCCCTCCATTTTACTTTCCAACCAGGACATGATGTCCAGGTACAGGAAGGCTCGTCTTGCATAGGGACGATCAGATAATTTTCTAAGTCGGCTGTGTAGATCCTTGAATCTTTCTGGCATTTCATGCTCATGCATTTTGGGAGTTTTCCGGAGGAACCGAAAGATCTCATTCTGCACATCCTGCAACTCCTTCATTTTACCTAGATACCGGTAGACCGATTTTACCTGATATTCCAATAGAGCCTGATTGCCCAATTCGTAGTGTGCAATTAAATTCAAGATACGTGCAAAAGACTGAATATCGCCCCTAAAATCAGGAGTTTTAGCATTGATAATGAGATTGAGATAGGTAATGGAATTGCCCCAATCACCACTACCAAAGTACATGCATGCTATCTTGTAGTAAAACACCATAATGCGATGCTTGTCCCAGTCGTAAGGATTATCCTCAATGAGGGCCGCTAGCTTGGGCATGTGTGCAGTACCTTGTGTAAACGTACCCGACAAAAAGTGACGATTGATAAGGTGAATGTAATGATATAACTGATACAAGCCGTCCTCATTCCTTGTCATCAAAAGTCCCATCTCTGGGACACGATTCAATGTCTCCAGCAACTCAAAAAAGCGATCTCCCCTGAGGGTCAAAAATAGGGCTGTCAGCAGATTATGGAGACTTTTTAGATACAGGGAAGTTTCTGTCTCCTTTTTCTCGGGATATTCATCAAATAGATCAAAACACCGTTTTGAATATTTAAAATAGTTGACAAAGTCCTGATTCATATGATAAAACCAACCGTATGATTGAAACAGGTAAAGTTTCTCATGAAAGTCGAGTTGTGCTAAATCATGGGTCGGGAGATTGGATTCAAAAAAGTCATGTAGATACTGATAATCATGTCTATTTCTCACATGGCCTACTTTCAAATATAGACCATACAACTGGATCGACAGGTTACTAAATGCTTGTGTACGCTCCACTTTTTTTGTCAAACTCACTGCCTCCTTCTTCAATTCCTCCGCACGGTTTTCTATACTTCGAGTGATGTATTGGGACTCAATAAATTTTTCAAAATCCAATATGTCTAGTGCCAGTACGTCCTCATTGTTCTTGAGTGCAATCGCCTTAGCTTTTGCCAGAATATCAAGACTCTGCCGATATAAACCTTTGTCATACAAAACTCGTGCATAATCGGTTCTCTCCCGAATGTCTATCTCAACACTATTGCTGCGACCCAGCATGCGGAGGCAGATGAGCAATTGCTTGTATAAATGAGCCTTTAGATTTGATAGCTGCCTCTTTTTTATGGCAGGAATTTTTGCCAAAACTGAGGCTTCATCATACTTTTTGGCGCGACTGATTTCATCAAACAACTTAAGAAAGAGAATCTCCTCAGAAATCTGATTGCGTGTGGCAAACAGTCTGAAACTCCTTTTTTCGGCCTTCGTCAGGGAGTTTATAAGTTTTACCAGATAATCTGTCTTAGGAGTGGGCATTGTAACTAATTTTCATTCAAAATGTTGATAATCAGAGAACTAAAGTTCATGTTTCGGGGTATTACTTTGTAATATTAGGGGGATTTTAAATAGTCAAACCCGTATCTGATACGTTACATTTATCATACGGTAGCTATCATAAACTTAAATTAAATATGGATAAAACAAGAATCCACATTTTCGATACGACTCTACGCGATGGAGAACAAGTGCCCGGATGTAAACTGAATAAGACACAAAAATTACTTCTAGCCGAGCAACTTGAACTTCTGGGTGTGGATATTATTGAAGCTGGATTTCCAATATCCAGTCCCGGAGACTTTGAGGCCGTGAAAGCTATTGCAGAAAGAGCTGGTGACGTCACTATTTGTGCGCTCTCGCGAGCTGTAGAACGGGATATCGAACGTGCTGCTGAGGCAGTGGCTGGAGCCCGAAGACCCAGGATTCACACAGGGATCGGGACCTCTGATTCACACATCAAGTACAAGTTTCAAAGTACCCGAGAGAAAGTAATGGAGCGTGCAGTAGCTGCGGTAAAGTTTGCGAAGCGTTTTGTGGAGGATGTAGAATTTTATGCTGAAGATGCGGGGCGTACAGACAACGCTTTTTTAGCGGAGATTTGTTCAGCAGTGATAAAGGCAGGAGCCACTGTACTGAATATTCCGGACACTACGGGATATTGCCTACCCAACGAATACGGTTCAAAAATCAAATATCTGACCGAGCATGTTGAGGGAATCGAAAAGGCAATACTTTCTACCCACTGTCACAATGATTTAGGATTAGCTACGGCTAACTCCATCGAAGGGGTAATCAATGGAGCACGTCAGATTGAGTGTACCATCAATGGCCTTGGTGAGCGCGCTGGTAATACCTCCCTGGAAGAATGTGTGATGATACTGAAACAGCATCCTTATCTGGGATTTGACACTGCGATCAACACGAAAATGCTCAATCCAATCAGTCGAATGGTGTCCCAGGAAATGGGGATGCCTGTCCAGCCTAATAAAGCCATAGTCGGAGCAAATGCTTTTGCGCATTCATCTGGTATCCATCAGGATGGCGTAATTAAGAAAAGAGAGACATATGAAATAATCGATCCTGTTGATGTCGGTATCGATAAGTCGAGTATCGTGCTTACTGCACGTAGTGGCCGGGCAGCATTGGCTTACCGATTGAAAGAAATAGGACACAACATCACCAAAATGGAACTGGACGAAGTGTATAAGCGATTCCTTGATCTAGCAGATCGCCAAAAGGAAGTAGTGGAAGCTGATCTCCATCAACTCATGGAACAAAGTGAGTCTCTAGGTTAAAAATCAACATTTCAATAAGACAAAATAAATGGGCAAGACACTTTTTGATAAGGTTTGGGAAGCACATGTCGTGGATTCCGTGGAAGGAGGACGTGAGGTGCTATATATAGACAAGCACCTCATCCACGAGGTTACCAGCCCCCAGGCATTTCAAGGATTACGGGACAGAGGAATAAATGTGGCCAGACCTGAGCGCACGGTTGCAACCGCAGATCACAATGTACCTACTAAAGATCAGCACCTACCAATTAAAGAGGCGCTATCCAGACAGCAGGTACAGAAGCTTACAGACAACTGTAATGAATTTGGCGTTACCCTATATGGGTTGGGACACCCATACCAGGGTATTGTTCATGTCATAGGTCCTGAACTTGGGATAACACAACCAGGGATGACCATGGTGTGTGGTGATAGTCATACTTCAACCCATGGAGCATTCGGCACCATAGCATTTGGTATCGGGACGAGTCAGGTCGAACAGGTACTGGCAACTCAATGCCTCCTACTCGATAGGCCTAAGCGCATGCGCATTACCGTCGACGGAAACTTGAGACCCGGTGTCTTGGCCAAAGACGTCATCTTGTATATCATATCTAAACTTACGGCTGCCGGGGGTACTGGATATTTCATTGAGTATGCAGGTCCGGTCATTAAATCGCTCAGCATGGAAGGACGGATGACCGTCTGCAATATGAGTATTGAGATGGGTGCTCGTGGTGGAATGATTGCCCCTGATGAAACTACCTTCGAATATGTAAAAGGAAGAGAGTTTGCCCCTAAGGGTGAGGACTTTGAAAAAGCAAAAGCATACTGGCAAACACTATATTCTGATGATGACGCAGTGTTTGACAAGGAATATACATTCCATGCCGAGGATATCGAACCGATGCTGACGTATGGTACCAATCCGGGTATGGGAATCGGTATCTCTGATAATATTCCAATGGACGGAGGTACTCAGGGTGAAGCTTCTTTCAACAAAGCATTGGAATATATGGGGCTGCAAGCCGGTGAAAAACTTCTCGGTCGCCAGATAAATTATGTGTTCATCGGAAGCTGTACCAACTCAAGAATTGAAGACCTTCGGTTAGTAGCAGATTTCGTCAAAGGAAAACAAATAGCCGGTAATGTAAATGCCATGGTAGTGCCCGGAAGCCAGCAGGTGAGAAATCAGGCAAAATCAGAAGGACTAGACAAGATTTTTACTGATGCCGGTTTTGACTTTAGAGAAGCAGGATGCTCGGCGTGTCTTGGTATGAATGAGGATAAAATTCCAAAGCAGGAATATTGTGTATCCACTTCAAATAGAAACTTTGAGGGTAGACAGGGTCCGGGAGCCCGGACTATACTTGCTAGTCCGCTTATGGCGGCAGCCACTGCATTGGAAGGAAAAATTGTTGACGTAAGAGAATACATAGCATAATGGATAAAATAGAATTTGTAAAATCTACCTGTGTGCCACTCCCAATTGAAGATGTGGATACAGACCAAATAATACCTGCCCGATTCCTGAAAGCCACAACCAAGGAGGGCTTTGGGGATAATTTATTTTGTGATTGGAGATATAATGCGGACGGAAGCCCTAAGGAAGACTTTGTGCTGAACAACCCTATCTACTCAGGTGAAATTTTGGTTGCAGGGAAGAACTTCGGCTGTGGCTCTAGTCGAGAACACGCCGCCTGGGCCATACATGGCTATGGCTTTCGCGTGATCGTATCCAGCTTTTTTGCAGATATATTTAAAGGTAATGCCCTCAATAACGGTATCCTTCCCATCACCGTCTCGCAAGATTTTCTTGATCAGGTATTTAAAGCAATCGAAGCAGATCCGAAAGCCGAGGTTGAGGTTTCACTTCCAGATCAGACGATCACCATTGCCTCATCCGGAGCTAAGGAATCCTTCGATATCGATCCTTATAAGAAGAAGTGTTTGCTCAATGGATACGATGATATAGATTATTTACTAAGTTTAAAGGATAAAGTTGTGGCCTTTGAAGAGGCACGAATCTAAACACCTATAAAATTAAAATGAACGCGAAAATAGCTGTACTGCCCGGAGATGGCATTGGACCCGAAGTAATCGAGCAGGCTCTAAAAGTGATGAATGCTATCGCTGATCGCTTTGATCATGAATTCACTTACTGTTTTGGGGATGTAGGAGGAATTGCTATCGATAAGACAGGAAGTCCTCTGCCACAAGAAACCTTAGACTCGTGTCTCAATAGTGATGCAGTCCTATTTGGTGCGATCGGCGATCCCAAATATGATAATGATCCTACGGCTAAAGTACGACCTGAGCAGGGATTGCTGGGAATGCGCAAAGCTTTAGGATTATTTTGTAATATCCGTCCTGTGACCATCTTCAAGAATCTACAGCACCTTTCACCCATTAAAGAGTCATACCTGGATGGTGTGGACATGGTGATCTACCGTGAGCTAATCGGCGGTATTTATTTTGGCCCAAAGGGTCGTAGCGAGGATAATACCTCTGCTCACGACACCTGTGTATATTCCATCGATGAAATTGAGCGTATTGCCCACCTGGCCTTTCAGCAGGCAATGAAGCGTCGCAAGCATCTGACGCTCGTAGACAAGGCCAATGTGCTGGAGACTTCACGACTATGGCGCGAACATATCCAGCGAATCGCAAAAGATTATCCTGAAGTGGAAACGAACTACATGTTTGTCGACAATGCCGCTATGCAGCTTATTGTGTATCCATCTCAGTTTGATGTTGTTCTGACCGGTAATATGTTTGGCGATATTATTTCTGATGAAAGTAGTGTTCTGGTAGGATCGTTAGGATTGCTTCCTTCTGCCTCTATCGGTGAAAAAACAAGTGTATTTGAGCCCATACATGGCTCTTATCCTCAAGGTGCCGGAAAAGATATTGCGAATCCAATCGCTACCGTCTTGTCAGCTTCGCTCCTATTAGACCACCTGGGCCTTACAGAAGAAAGCCATATCGTCAAGAATGCGGTATCTCGTTTTCTGGAAGCAGGTATAGGTACGCCGGATTTAAAGGGTGCGACTGAGGTATCTTGTTCTAAAGCAGGAGATCTGCTAGAGGCTCTCGTGATGGATGATGATCTGGTATTGAGTTCGGAAAAGTTTGCAACCGGTTCGTCTACTATCATTTAGACATTGCGACAAGGACTATTTGCCAGTCTCTTGCTTATTACTGATAATATCCGACACTGAAACTCCCTGTAGCTTACTTTCGATCCAGTCAATCACATTCAGATAAATGAAGGCTCTTCTTTCATAGGGATCTCTGTATAGTTTTTTGAGGGCCTTTTGTGTGCTCAGTAATAGTTTTCTATCCATCACCCCACCCAACCTTAGCTGCTTGCGCATGAATGCTAACACTTCAAGCTGGACCCTATTACGATCTTTTATCTTGTCAAAGAATCGGCTAACCGACTTTTCAAGATACTCCAGCAGTGCGTAGTTGCCTAATTCATAATGAGCCAGCAGATGTAAAAGTCGTGCATAGGATTGAATGTCTTCCCTTAGGTGACCTACCTTGAGATTAATGATCTTATTGAGATAGTCAATCGCATCTCCATATTGACCGTTGGCAAAATACAGCCAGGCAATACGATAATAGAATACTAGCACCCTATGCAGATCCAAATGTCTGTCATATTCCTTGATCCTCTCTTCAATAATCGGAACTATCTTCAGCCCTTCTTCAAAAGAACCTTCCAGATGATGTCTATTGAGGACTCCAGAGTAATAATAAAGGAAGTAAATGATTTTGGATGTCACATTTAAATTGTCTCCATACTCCTTTTCAAATTTCTCAAACTTCCGTAAATATTTACGATGGGTATCGATTTTACCCAGTCCGTTAAGAGAGGTAAGTAGGTAATGGACACCCCGCATATAGATATCCGGATCCTCTTCGATCATCTTTGGATTGCTTTCAAATAGGGAGACCCAGTTGTGTGCATGCTCTGCACACTTTTCAAAATCAAGAAGGATATAGTAGTACCACACATAGCTTTGATGTAAGAATATCTTCTCGAAAAATGTGAGGGTACTGTACTGCAAATCCGGCAGGTTGGATTTAAAATAATCCTGCACCACAAAAGCATCCTTTTCATCCTTTGCATGACCTATCTTTATGTAGAGCCCATGTATCTTAAGTTTAAGATTGGTCAATTTGTTACTGTTAAAAAGGATGCGGTTCCTTTCATCTGACTCATCAATAAGGTTTTCCACCTTATTTTTTATTTTTCGACTTCGCGTGATATGCTTCTCCTCAATAAGTTTTTCGAACTCCAAAATTTCATAATGCAGGATATCCTGATTAGACTCCTTAGCTATACCCTTTATGCGACTCAGTAGCTTCAAACTCTGCATATACAGGCCTTTCCCATATAAAATCCGGGCAAAATCGATCTGCTCACGTATCTGAATATCTATATTTTTATTGATGTGGATCATCCGCAGACTCGTGAGTAATTGCGTATATAGATGTCTCTTCAGGTTCGAGAGTTGTCCTTTTGACAAGTTTCGAAATTTCTTAAAAACGACTTCCTCGTCATAGTTTTCCATTTGGTCAAGAATGTCAAAAAGCCGAATGAATTTCGCTTCACTCTTCTGGTGAGTACGCTTTGCAAAGAGCTTAAAATTTCTCTTTTCGGCCTTCGTGAGACCTTTCACTAGATTAAAAAGCTGATCAGAAGTAGAGATAGGCATAACAAATAGGTTGTTGTTAAATAACTGATTGTCAATGTGTTTCAATAAAATTGTGCCCCTTGTGGGCGTAGCATTTCTAAGATTTATCAAGTACAAAAATCATGATGTCATCTCATAGATTTGGTTCAACAAAGAAAAACTAATTTCCTAAATCTCGTAAAGGAGCAATTTAAAATTCAAAGCTATGAAGAAAATTGAAGCGATCATTAGAACCACGAAATTTGAAGCAGTTCGTGATGCGCTCGCCAGAATTGGTGTCAACTTTTTTTCCTTAAAGGATGTCAAGGGATATGGTCTTCAGAAAGGGGAAGTTCACACGTATCGTGGAGCTGATCTTGGCGCAGACTACATTCCCAGATTACAGATGGATATCGTGACTTCGGATGAAAAAGTAGAAGAAATAATGACCACAATCGAGCAAGCGGGTCGCACGGGTAATGTTGGTGACGGTAAGATTTTCGTCTATGACATCGAGCGTGTTGTCCGAATCCGTACTGGAGAACGAGACAAAGACGCAGTATAGAAAAAGTCAAGAAGAAAAATTTTAAACCAACAAGAATCATTACTTAAAATCAAAAGAAATTAATCATGAATGAAGCGTTGTTTACCGCGAATAATTTATGGATCCTCATCGCAACTACTTTGGTGTTTATCATGCACCTGGGATTTGCCAGTCTGGAGTCCGGCTTCGTTAGAAGAAAAAACACCGTCAACATACTTTTCAAGAACAGTATGATCATTGCAATTGGATTGCTGACATATTTTATCTGTGGATTCAATTTGATGTATCCTGGCGAGACTGCCACTGGATTCTTCGGATTTGCAGGTTTCGGATTATCACTACCAGACGGTGACGCCGGAGGCATAGCTTATGCTGATGGAGCCTATGCTTATTACACCGATTTTATTTTCCAGGCTATGTTTGCTGCTACCGGTGCCACGATCGTGAGTGGAGCTGTCGCTGAGCGAATTAAATTGAATTCGTTCCTGGTATTTACCGTCATTTTTGTGGCTCTTATTTACCCCATCGCAGGTATGTGGAAGTGGGGAGGTGGATGGCTCGATGCCAGAGGCTTCTATGATTTTGCCGGATCTACTTTAGTTCACTCTGTAGGTGGATGGGGTGCTTTAGCATGTATCATGGTGCTGGGACCCAGAAAAGGAAAATATACCAGCAAAGGAATTCAGGCGATCCCCGGACACAGCATGCCGCTAGCTACTTTAGGTGTATTCCTTCTGTGGTTCGGATGGTTCGGATTCAACGGTGGATCTGTACTTTCTGCCGATCCTATGGGTGTTTCACTTGTATTTGTTACTACATCTCTTGCAGCTGCCGGAGGGGCAGTAGGTGCATTCTTTACCTCATGGGCCATGTTTAAATCACATGATCTTTCCATGGTTCTGAACGGAATCTTGGGTGGTTTGGTAGGTATCACAGCCGGAGCTGATTTGATGAGTCCGATGGCATCTATCATCATTGGATTGATTGCCGGTATTATTATTCCACTATCAGTTGTTTTCTTTGATCGTACACTAAAACTGGATGATCCAGTTGGTGCGACCTCAGTACACCTGGTTTGTGGTATATGGGGTACACTAGCAGTTGGAATTTTCGGTTCAATGGCCGGAGGAGGACAATTCGTTACTCAATTGATTGGTGTATTGTCATACGGTGTTTTCACTTTCGTATTGTCTTACCTGTTGATCACCGTGATCAAAGCTGCCATGGGTGTAAGAGTAACCGAAGAAGAAGAAATAAAAGGATTGGATTTGTCAGAGCACGACATGGAAGCATATACTGCTTAATCCCCCTAACTTGAGAAGTCTTTACTATGACTTTCTCCTTTTAAAACTTTCAACAAAAATAATCCCCCGAACAGTACGGAATTACCGTACATGAGTAAGGGAGATGAGAAATAATTACCTTATAAATTTGGATTTATTTTTTCTCATCTCCCCATTTTTCCACAAGAAATTGATCACATTCTAAAAGAAATAAAAAGATGACTTTATTTACACAAAAATCTAGACAACACATACTGTGGCTATTATTATTAGCTATGGTCACATCCGTCCCATCAATTTATGCACAGGATGAAATGGCCGAAGAAGAGGAGGAAGAAGATAGTCCACTTTCTATTAGTGGCTCTGTCGACGTTTATTATAAATATGATTTCGCAGGTAGTGCGGCAGCAAGTGGAAATATAAGTGGCGGAGAAAATTATACGTTTTTTGCACCTGATCATAATTCATTTTCCATTGGAATGGCCAATTTAATTCTAGAAAAATCGGTAGGTAAAACATCATTTGTTGCTGATTTATCTTTTGGTCCCAGAGGTGCCAGTAGTTCCATTCCTACATTGAGTGTTGATGATGGTTCTTTTCACATTCAAAACTTATACGTTTCTCATGCTTTTTCTGACAATGTAACCATGAGCCTAGGATACATGGGAACATTTGTAGGGTACGAAGTAATCTCTCCAACAGGTAATTTCAACTACTCTACTTCACATTTATTTTCCTGGGGTCCATTCCAAAATGCCGGTTTAAAATTTGATTTTGCATTGTCCGATCAGTGGGGATTCATGATTGGTTTATTCAATGATTGGAATACCTACACCGACTTCACATCAGGAAAAGATTTGGGCATGCAGCTTTCGTATGCGCCATCTGATGGTACTAGCCTTTATTTAAATTTTGTAACAGGAGAGCAAACAGGGACTGAAATTGATTTGACAGCTGGATTCCAACTTGCTGAAACTTTCTACCTGGGTGTGAATGCAGCAACATACAGCGCTGGTACGGGAAGTTTATTCGGTGCAGGAGATTCCGGATTTTCAGGTGTAGCGCTATATCCACAACTCACAGTGAGTGATAATGTAACAATAGGTTCCAGGCTCGAACTATTTTCAGAAAAAGAAATTGGAGATATTTTTGGAGGAGGATATTCAGAAGCAGCATCTGTTTTTGGCTTGACATTTACTGCTAACATCACTTCAGGTCCACTTACTTTTATTCCTGAACTGCGATTTGATTCAGCGTCTGAAGACATCTACATTGATTCAGATGGAGCAGCTACCGGAGGTGCAACGCAATTCCTTTTGGCAGCTGTGTATAGCTTCTAAAGCTGAAAGAAAAGTATTTAAACTTGATTCCATAGCATAGTAGTTGTGCTGTCGTGGCCGATGAATCTCCCAATAAATCGGTTCTACGGCAGCACTATTACTAACTTAGACATCACAAAACGAACTTACTTAAGGTACCGTATACCAAATAGATACGATCGAAGACTACCTGTTAGGAATAACATTTAAAATCAATCTTCTGGACGTATTTGAACGGTAGGATGTTATCTTAAAGTTTCATTATTATTCTTAGAAAAAAAATCAAAATTTCTTATGGCAAAGAGTAAGCTCGAATACATTTGGCTTGACGGATCAGAACCGACTCAAAAGCTGAGAGCTAAAACCAAAATCGTTGACGACTTCAGTGGAAAAGTAGAAGATGCCCCAATGTGGTCTTTCGACGGAAGTTCCACTAATCAAGCGGAAGGAGGTTCTTCAGACTGTCTCCTAAAACCCGTAGCAATAAGTCCAGACCCTGGAAGAAAAAATGGCTGGATCGTGATGACTGAGGTTTTGAATGCCGATGGCACTCCTCACTCTACTAATGCCAGAGCCACTATCGACGATGATGATAATGATTTCTGGTTCGGTTTCGAACAAGAATATTTCCTCGTAGATCCTGAGACAGGTCTACCCCTTGGTTTTCCCGCTGGTGGATATCCTGCACCTCAGGGACCTTATTACTGCTCTGTAGGTGGTAAAAATGCCTACGGCCGTGAGATCGTGGAAGAACATCTTGATATTTGTTTAGATGCGGGTCTTAATGTAGAGGGTATCAATGCCGAAGTTGCAGCAGGTCAGTGGGAATTTCAAACTTTTGCCAAAGGAGGTAAAGCTGCCGGTGATGTGACCTGGATCTGCAGGTACTTGCTGGAGCGTGTTGCCGAGCAATATGGTATAGCCGTAGAATGGCATCCTAAACCTATTAAAGGGGACTGGAATGGTTCTGGTATGCATGCAAACTTCTCCAACACAGTATTAAGAACTGCTGGTTCAAAAGATACTTATGAAAGGATCTGTCAGGCTTTCGAACCAAGAATTAAGGAACATATTGAGGTATATGGCGCTTACAATGACCAACGATTGACAGGTGCTCACGAAACACAATCAATTGATAAATTCAGTTATGGTGTTTCTGACCGTGGTGCCTCCATCCGTATTCCAATTGCAACCGTTGAGAATGGTTGGAATGGATGGCTAGAAGATAGAAGACCTGCCTCTAACGCAGATCCCTACAAAGTAGCATCCGTGATTATTGAGACGGTCAAAGCTGCTTCCTAGACAAGACTAGTATCATCTTAATTTATATAACCGCTATACATGTCATTGTGTAGCGGTTTTTTTTATTTTAGATAGATCATACCTCCCCATAGTATGAACCATCTAATCAACCGCATCTCCTGCATCTTATGCAGCCTCGCAGTCTGTATCACGCTGGTACAAAGTCAGGATCCGATAATCGATGCCACTCCTTCGCTGATCCAGGATCAAATACAAAGTCTCCTGGAAGATCTTGACGAAGAATCTGACTTCGACTTCAATACCTTGACCGAAACGCTCACAAATCGACTAAGTGACCCCCTCAATGTAAATCAGGCATCTGAAGAGGAATTGAAATCACTGCTTTTTCTTTCCGACATTCAAATACATGCACTCATTGAACATCGGACCAATTTGGGAGATTTACTGGACCTGTACGAACTACAGGCCATACCGTACTGGGACCTGGAGACCATACGTGATGCGCTACCTTTCTTCACGGTCAAGAGTAAAAGTACGAACGCCCCAGAGCTACTAAAAATGCTTGCAAATGGCAAGAATGAAATGTATTTGCGGTGGTCAAGAATTCTTGAGCCCAAGAAAGGCTTCGTACCCAGAGATTCATCAGGTCCTCCCTACCTCGGCTCAGCGGATAAAATATATATGAGGTATCGACTTCATTTTTATCAAAACCTCAGCTACGGTATCACCATGGAAAAAGACCCGGGAGAAAATATCTTTAGTGGAATTAACGCACAGGGTTTTGACTTCTATAGCTACCATCTCTATATAAAGAATGTCAGGCCCGGTGTAGAAACAATTGCTCTAGGCGATTTTTCTGCCAGCCTGGGTCAGGGGCTGATAATGCATTCTGGATTTGGTAGGGGAAAAGGGAGCTTTGTTACAGGTATAAAGAAAGGGGGTAAAATACTGAGACCTTATACCTCGGTGAATGAATACAACTTTCTGAGAGGTGTCGGTGTACAATTAGACTACAAGCCTTTCAATATTACATTCTTCGGTAGTAGCAAAAGAATTGATGCTAATATCATTAAGGCACCACATGATGGAAGACGGTACTTTTCATCTATTCAACAATCGGGATCACATAGAACCAAGGCAGAACAACAGGATAAAAAAAGCATTCGCCAAAGCACTGCCGGTCTGAGACTAAACTATAAACAAAGGAAACTATCCGTATCTCTAAATGCACTACATAATCACTTTACAGGCACCTTCCAAAGGTCTACCCAACTATATAACAAATTCTATTTTAATGGATCTATCCTAAGTAATGTCAGTATTGACTACGACTACTCCATCCACAACATGCTGCTGTTCGGAGAATTTGCCGCAAGTTCTAATAAAGGCATAGCCCTCATTCAGGGCTTAATGGCAGGACTTTCCTCCCAAATAGATCTAGCCATTTTGTACAGAAATATAAATCGAAAATATCAGACTATTTTAGGCAATGCATTTACCGAATCGTCAACGGTAAATAACGAAAGAGGTATCTACATTGGTACGGACATCAGACTTAGTAACCATTGGAAACTAACCTCATATTTTGACATATGGAAACATCCCTGGCTTAGGTTCACAGTAGATGCACCCAGTGCGGGCAATGAATATTTTTTTAGATTAACCTATCTCGTAAAGAGAAAAACCACAGCCTACATTCAAATTCGGAAAGAGCACAAAGACATAAATAGTACAGACGAAGGCAGACTCAGTCCTCCGATAAATAATCGTACGCGAACCAACATCAGACTCCAATTTAATCACAAAATTAATAGCCATCTGGAATGGAGAAATCGCTTAGAATTCTCAGCCATCGATCACGCCATGGAAAAATCCAGGGGTGTACTTATTTATCAAGATCTTCTTTTTCGCAAACTCAACACACCCTCTTCATTTAGCACAAGACTGGCCTACTTCTCCACGGATGACTACCGATCGAGGATTTATGCATACGAAAATGATTTATTGTATCAGTTTTCCATACCCGCCTTTCATGGACAGGGTCTTCGATATTATTTTAATTACCGACATCGACTAAATGACGTAACGCTAGAACTAAGATGGAGTCAGACCATATACAGAAATCAGTCTACCATCAGTTCTGGGAATGAGGAAATAACAGGTAATAAGAGGAGTGAAATAAAATTCCAACTACGCTATATAATTGATCGGCAATAGACCGTATCAATCTTTCAGTAAGTGGTATGCATCTAAGGCCTGATCACTTTCCGTATAAAATAGAGCTCGGGGGTCGACGTCACGACTTGTGAGTTCGTCTAGATATTCTCCAGGTAGCATTTTTTCCAAAAGAGGAAAAATAAATACGACAGTAAATGCAATGGCAAAAAGCCAAACAAAAAAATAAATTCGTCCTTTCTTGCGGGCCGTCATATTTGCTCGGTGATGTGTGGAAATACTTTATAAAACATAAGATATGCCATCAACAGTGTCAGTGCGAGATTAAATGCTTGACCACATAAATAAAGGACTAGGGGCTTACCTCCTGAAAAATGACTCTTGAGCTCCTTAAAGTTTGTTGAAAGGCCTATGCTCACAAACGCAATACAGAACAACCAACCACGAATATTTTTGGTAAATCCACCTATTACACCCTGGTCTATCATACCATAGGCCAGATCAGATCCCAATGCACTATAGATTAAAGAGAAAACAATGGAGGCACCAATAAATCCCAAAATAAATTTAGGAAATCGCTTCCAGATCTCCCCCCACCCTATTTTTTGATTGGTTTCCACACCTTCCATCCTACTAAAGTAAACCGCAACACCAAATGCGATGATACCAATAAGTATATTCTGAATCATTTTTATAGTCGCTGCTACATTTAGTGCATCATCACCCAAGAAGGCACCGGCAGCCACTACTGCACCTGTAGCATCTATAGTGCCCCCTATCCATGCACCCCCCAACACCTCGGACAACCCCAGAAAGTTGATAAAAATTGGAAGGACAATCATCATGATGGAGGTAAATACCATTGACAGACCTACCGCCAAAGTAAGTTCTTCTTTCGACGCTTTGCAGGCAGCCGCCGTGGCTACAGCAGCTGAAACGCCACATACGGACATGTCAGCCGAAACAGTCATATTTAGTGTCTTGGATTTAATTCCAATTACCTTTTGACCAAACCAATACGTTGTAATCAGCACTATGGGTGTCACGATCCAGGCTACAAATATGCCCGGCAGACCGATAGCCAAAATTTTATTAAATAAGATCTCAGCACCCAGAACAATCAAACCTGTCTTTATAAATAGTTCGCTTGTGAGCGCTGGTTTTACCCAGGATGGTGTGCCAACTGTGTTACTAATAATCAATCCTAGCAATATAGCCCATGCAGCGTATCCCATACCTACATTTTTTACACTACTCTGCCCGGCGAGAAAATGCGACAAGACAGCAATCAAAAAGACAAACACAAAGCCTTTCATAAAATGCGAAAAGGAAGCTCCGGTAATCTTTTGTGCACTACCAAAGAGTAAAATGAAAACAATCAATAATCCTAATAGAAAGGGGATTTTATTGTAGGAAGTACTATTGTATTTTTTTGAAACCGATTCAAAACGGTTCTTTTGAGTACGCCATTGATCCACACCCTTTTCAGCCAAAGTATTCAATGCCTGATCTGTGAAGCCAGCATTTCTTGCAAGGGTCTCGACAGCAAGCGCGTCCGATCGGCTTTTTTCAAGATTCGACAGGCCCGCCTGGTAGTCTAACTCCACACCCTCTTTGACGGATTGCACACTATTATCAGATTGGAAGAAACTTTCCAGAGGATTCGACTTCCATCCGCCGGGCTTATCGGTTAGTTTCTTGAGCCACTTTCCTATGGGGGACTTACTGGCTTGCGCACTTTTTAAGTCATCAAATGCCTCGTACCATGCTATCGTTTTAAAAGGAACCTCGGACTCAATCCGTTCCTGGGTTTCCGTTGCATCCTGGATCTTGCTTTGAATATTATTTTGTCCGAAAACAAAATAAAGTAAGAGCCCAAGGACTAATAGGGTACCTCCCGACAGGAGTACTACGAAATCTTCACTTTTCGTGAATGGTTTTTCCATGCATCAGTACTTTTGGTTGAGGCCTCAAGTAATCACTACCGGATGATATACTGCATTATCACTACATCTACCCATTGCCCCTGTATCAAACCAATTTCCTTCTGCACTCCCACGATATCATATCCCAGCTTGAGATTATAGGCAATACTTGTTTTATTCTTAGCAAGTATTTTGGCATTCACATGGTGATATCCCAAAATCCGACATTGATCCAAAATATAACTTTTGAAAGGTTTTCCATATCCCTGACCCGTGAATTCTCGATCCAGAAAAACCGAGGTTTCGCAGGCATGTTGATAGCCTCGCTTTTGATGATAGCGTTTGATGGCACCCCAACCTATGATGAAATCATTTTTTTGCAGTACAAAAACTCGCTCCCGATCATGCAGCTGCAGGCACATTTGTTCGATATCTTCCGGCGAAAAGGCATCTTGCCAGAGCGTACTGTCAAACTGAAGAATGTTTAGATTGAAAATTTCAGAAATGCGATGATAATCTCCGGGTGCAGCCGATCGATATTTGATGGAGGGCACTATCATAGAGTAACCTATAGCATGGAAATGCCTCCGTCCATATTGATGATCCGGCCTGTAAATCCCCAATTTTGCATGAGGATACCCGTGCGCACGCTTCTTCGACCTGTTCTACAATAGATATAGTAGGTCTTGTCCCGATCCAGCTTCTCTAACTGATCGAGAAAGCCGTCTGCTAAATAATCAAGATGAATGGCTCCAGGAAGTCGGTCACCCAACTCTTCCTCTGTTCTAACATCAATCAATACGGCCTCTTTCTCCTTTCCAAATGAGTTTATGAACTCAGAAGGTGATAGATTAACCAGATTCTGCTTTAAAATTTGCCAGCGTGGAATTTCACAAGTAGTACTCATATGCAGTAAAGTTAGTGAGTTTAAATCCACTACATATTACAACGACAGTTTTCTAAACACTCAATTATCAAGGAGACATCCCTTTCCTTTAAACTGTAGAGCACACTTCTCCCATCCCGCTTAGAACTCAAGATGCCTTTTAGCTTCATATTTTGCAGGTGATGTGAAGTTTGCGATTGCTCAGAACCCATCAATTCACAAATGCGAGTCACGGAAAGTCTGGGGTGCTGCTCCAGTAGGTGGATGATACCCAGTCTAAGTGGATGGGCGACCGTCTTAAGGATATAAGCAATCCGTTCTAACTTATCAGCTTCCTTCTCATTTGCCAGTGGCTTACTGTCTGCTTCCATGTTTTAAAGATATGACAAAGTTAACGGAGTCGCTGGTCAAAAAGTTCTGAGTTTCGTGATATGTAGTATGACGCGCCGACGACTTTTTGATACATTCGAGTACAAATCATGCCGACTATGAGATGTTGCACTTGCCTCTTGAACATTCTCCTTTTCTGTCCTCTGTATGGTCAGACCTCCTTTAGCCTTGGCATACTGAATGCTGAAATCGTGGATGGTACAGGAGCTCCTGCATTTCAGGCGGATGTGCTCATTCGGGAAGACACCATTGCCTTTATCGGAACGTATGATCCAGACAAGCACGAGGTGGTGCAGCTTATCAATGGAGAAAATCAGATTCTGAGTCCTGGGTTTATTGATACCCATGCTCACGGCGATCCATTCAGAAGTGATCAGTTTTCCAATTTTCTGGCAATGGGTGTTACGACGATTATCCTTGGCCAGGACGGTAGCAGTCCGGTACACGACTATAATACACCGGCACGATTTTTCGAAAAACTGTCAAAGGAATCCCTAAGTCTAAACATGGCTTTCTTTGCAGGTCATGGCAGTATGCGATCAAAACTGGGACTAGGTAGTGGTGATGTGTCCACAGAAAATCTGCAGCAACTGAAAGATCTACTCAATAGTGCTATGCAAGCCGGATGTTTGGGTATGAGTACAGGTCTGGAATATCTACCCGGAGCCTACGCCCAACTACCTGAGCTAGTAGATTTGGCTCAGGTGGTGGGTACATATGATGGGATGATCATGAGCCACATGCGTAGTGAAGATGATGAAGACATATATGGAGCCATCGATGAACTTATCAAGCAGGGGCAGCATTGCAAGGTCCATGTCAGCCATATCAAGAGTGTATATGGGCATGGTACGAGTCGTGGCAAGGAAATTAACGACTACCTAGAGGAAGTACGCAAGCAAGGTATCGACGTATCTGCAGACGTATATCCATATATGGCGAGCTATACAGGACTTTCTATCGTCTTTCCTTCCTGGGCCAAGACACGATCCTCCTTTCAAAGTGCACTAAAAGACAGACGCGAGGAGCTTGAAGAATATCTCTATGATCGGATCATGAGACGCAATGGTCCGGAGGCCACTCTTTTTGCCAGTGGACCTTTCAGCGGTATGACATTAGCGCAAATAGCCGAGAAATCAGGTAAATCCTTTGTGCAAGTACTCCTGGATCTGGGACCTGTTGGCACCTATGGAGCATACTTCGTCATGGATGAGGCGCTCCAGGAGGTATTCATTACCGATTCAACGACCATGATTTGTTCGGATGGCAGTCCTACCATGCGTCATCCTCGAGGCTATGGAAGCTTCCCACGTATTCTCAGGAAGTATGTCGTCGAGAAACAGAAGCTGAGTGTTGAACTAGCCATCCAAAAGATGACAGGGACTCCTGCAGCTACACTGGGATTGGCAGATCGTGGTACTATCAAAGAAGGCTACAAAGCAGATTTGCTACTTTTTGACCTTGAAAAGGTAGAAGATCTGGCTGATTTTGAGCATCCACATATTCTTTCGAAAGGAATGGATTTGGTAATCATAAATGGGGAAATAGCGTGGGATGGTCATTCCCTTCTAAATAAGAATGGTACTGTCTTGAGCAAGATTCCAAACTAAATTGAAATAAAACAACATGATTACATATATTTATTTTGTGATTTGACCAATATATCGCAGAATGTTTTTCCTCCATATGTAAATGTATACAAATCAACCATAACAATATACATACACGTATAAACACGGTGGTAACCAGCTGATTACCAACTGTATTTATAATTATATTTTCTAATATTTCGGTAGAGATTTAACACTTTTTTTGGGGTAATATGCGGGGAATCCAATATTTTAGAGTTAGAAATGATTACCCGTTATGAACACACACACACAACTATGCCCAGAGAAGGTGGAATATCCTCCACCTGATCTTTTCCTTTCCCTTTATTATAGAAATATACCTGTTCATTACAGTTCCACCTTTGTATAAGGTGGTTCGGTATGTTGGTCTAGCTGCATCTCTGTCATGGAGATGAGCAATGAATATTCACCCATTATCAAAACATTAAACCCGTTATTTATGAAACTTTTCATACGACAAATCCCAAGACCGGGCTCAAGTCCTGTTATCATTTTTCTCCTTTTAATTTTCTCAATTTGGCAAGTAACTGCACAAAAGATTGAAAAGCTTGAGCAGTGGCAAAATGGTGATAATCATGGAGAGGCAGGTTCTTGGACAACTGGAGCATTGAATCCCAATAACTCACACGTTTCAGAGTGTATGACTATCCCGTATCAATTAGAGATTTCTGAATTAACTCCAGGTGAAACATACTGTGTGACTATCAGTTGGGACACCAAGAAGGGTGGAAAGCATGCCTATGACTATATTACGGCATACTATACAGTAGGGAGTCATAGTGATGTTTATGGTGGTCCTGACGCAATCGATATTTTAGATGGGACAGGTCTAGACGGACAACTTGGCAACGTTAACGTGGGAACATTTGTGATCCCAACCCCAGGTACACCTGGTTCACAACCTTATGAAATAGTGGATGACCTAAAGAATATTGATCTGAGTGATTTCCATTTTACCGCATTCAATGGGCAAATTACAAATTTGGACTATTCACAAGGAAGCATGACTCAAGATGATGCGTCAGATGAATTGACAATCTGCTTTGTACCTGATGATCCTGCAGGAACGGCATTGGATGGGATTGTCGTTCTAGCTTGGGGTGCTCACGTAGCAAGTCAAGAAGTGTGGGGACTCGGTAATTCAGCGGTAGATATCAATGGGTCACCATATCATACTCAATTGATTGATTGTGACTGCCCTTGTTCGACAGATAATTTTGGAGGAGGCGGTTGCGGCCAAAAAGATGTGGCAATGCAAGCAAATGCGGTTTGTGGAGCAACTTGCCAAATCATTGAGGTTGTCAACTCCAATTGTAACAGTCAATCAAACGGAAGCATTACAATAATGGTAAGTGGTGTTGGAAATTCACCTTCATTCACTCTCAATGGAAATGTTGCTAACCCAACTAACAATAATGATGGGACCTACACTTTTGAGGATCTAGGTCCCAATTTATATGTGATTGAGGTTTCTGATGGTTCTGGCTGCTCGACTACTTGTGAGGCCACCATTAGTGAACCCGATGAAGTGACTCTTACTGTTTCATCTACCAATGTCACATGCTTTGGTGAGGACGATGGAACCATCACCGCTTCCGCGACGGGTGGGGCCACCATTACTGTGGATGGAGTCGCCTATGATCCTAATGCAACCTATGGCCCTGGTATGTACACTGTACGTGCTGAAGCTGCCGGTGGGAATCCAGGTGATATTTGCTTCGATGAAGAAGTTGTCACCATCTCTGAGCCCGATGAAGTGACTCTTACTGTTTCATCTACCAATGTTACATGCTTTGGTGAGGACGATGGAACCATCACCGCTTCCGCGACTGGTGGTGCCACTATTACTGTGGATGGAGTCGCATATGATCCTAATGCAACCTATGGCCCTGGCTTGTATACAGTACGTGCTGAAGCTGCCGGTGGAAATCCAGGTGATATTTGCTTCGATGAAGAAGTTATCACTATCTCTGAACCTGATGAAGTGACTCTTACTGCTTCATCTACCAATGTCACTTGCTTTGGTGAGGACGATGGAACCATCACCGCTTCCGCGACGGGTGGGGCCACTATTACTGTGGATGGAGTCGCCTATGATCCTAATGCAAACTATGGCCCTGGCATGTATACTGTACGTGCTGAAGCTGCCGGTGGAAATCCAGGTGATATTTGCTTCGATGAAGAAGTTGTCACCATCTCAGGACCTGATGAAGTGACTCTTACTGCTTCATCTACCAATGTCACTTGCTTTGGTGAGGACGATGGAACCATCACCGCTTCCGCGACGGGTGG
>JBNKUI010000006.1:0-1545 GCA_050298535.1 Saprospiraceae bacterium | reverse complement strand
TAGGGAATCTCACTGTTAAGGATGCGCCCATTGAGGATGCTCTTTATATTCACCATCCTAATTTATTAGCCAAAATAGAAAAACTTCAATCACCTACCGTAAAAATCATGATCCCGATAAACACTCGTTCAGATGCATTTGAGTGTCTTTGAGACCAACAAAGGAATTAAGCTAGATCACTGCTGTCCCATTAACGGTTAAAAAAGGAGGCCTGACTCAGCCGTAATTGATACAATGAGTTTGTCTATAACTTGTTGAACCAAATAGGAGAATCAGGCCATGGCTCATTGTAATACGATCTTCTCACAAATACTAAAACTTGTTCCGAGACATGAATTTGAGACCCTGGCAAACATACACCATTCTGGCCGTTCTTTTCGAACTGCATCCCGCTGGTCGCAGTTTGTGACGATGGTCATGGGACAACTGGCAGGACGAAGCAGCTTGCGCGATATTGTAGACAACATATCTGTGCAGGTTCATCGCCTCTATCATCTGGGCAGTGCACAACTGTCCCGATCCAATCTTTCGCGCATCAACGAGGATAAACCCTACACACTGTACGAGGCATTATTCGGAAGGCTATTGAGTCGTTGTCAGGGGATGACCCCCCGCCATAATTTCCGCTTTAAAAATCCACTGTATTCACTGGATGCTTCGACTATCGATCTTTGTCTGTCCGTTTTTCCCTGGGCGACCTTCCGAACCACCAAGGGCGCTATCAAGCTCCATGTCGGATTGAATCATGAGGGTTATCTTCCTGAATTCGTCACGGTTACCGAAGGTAAGCGCCATGACGTTACCATTGGTCGTACACTGAAATTCCCCAGTGGTAGTATTGTGGCGATCGATCGTGGGTATAACGACTATGCCTGGTATAACGAATTGACAAAGAAAGGAATATTCTTTGTTACCCGCCTCAAGTCCAACGCAAAAACCCGTGTTGTAGAACGCCGTCCGGTCTTAGCGGAGAAAGGGCTAAGCAGCGATCAAACCATAGAATTTACCGGCGCACAGACAGCAAAGAAATGCCCCGTCCAGCTGCGCCGTATCGGTTATCGTGATCCGGAGACCGGCAAGCACTACTTTTTTCTGACCAACAACTTCACGCTGGCAGCCAAGACCATTACCGATATCTACAAGGCTCGGTGGCAAGTGGAACTTTTTTTCAAATGGATCAAACAAAATCTGAAAATCAAATCTTTCATCGGCACCAGCAAGAATGCGGTTATGACGCAGATCTGGATTGCGCTGTGTGTTTATTTGCTTCTGGCATTTATTAAGTTTCAGTCGAAGTTGAAGATAAGTATGCAGCAAATACTACGCTTATTGCAGCTCAATCTATTTGAAAAACGGAATCTACTGGCTTTGCTACGAGGTGATCCTGTACGTGACAAGCATTTCGCTATTAATCAGATGGCTTTGTTTTAAAAGTTAACGGGACAGCAGTGATGTGAAATACCAAAAGTGTGCTGAAAAGGACGTTGGTTGCGCTTTCGATCATGAGGAAATGAGACGAATGAGAGGATACAATGAGGCAATGAA
>JBNKUI010000005.1:0-10341 GCA_050298535.1 Saprospiraceae bacterium | reverse complement strand
TAAGGCAAAGTTTAAATGGCACCTATCGAACCTCATTACCTTCTTTCGAATGAACCTATTTGTGAAAATTGACCTCTGGAAATGGGTTAATAATCCCATTATCGAAAAAGCTCATGCACCACCTCAAAATACTTTATTTTAATTCACACAGGATCGATTTCAAAATATGCCATTCTCAGGGCCTAAATCACTGTAAATGAGCACATACTTCTTTGACAAATATTTATCTTGGACACAAGTGATGTAAACCAACTAAGAAACAATGAACTAAATACAATAGAAGCAATTGCAAAAATTAAAAGTGAATGCTGGGACAATTGTGAATCATCAATTAAGAGTAAAAAATTCTTATATGATGGTGTTCAATTTCATAAAATCATAGGTCCATGGTATGAATATTTGGAAATAGATGAGCATACAGAATGGATAAAAACTTCAAACAAATCACTTGTCAATATTAAATCTAAAATGGAAGATGAACTAACAATTGAATTAGTTAAATGGCAAGACTCATTTTTGAACGATAAAATTGCTAAATTGAAGGGAGGTAACGAGCTATAACACGCTGTAAAATGTAAGAGCTTCCTATTGTCGCTCCTCCATTTACAGCCGATACGTTGGCACTCATGATGAACAAAATACAATAAAAGATTACCAATGAAGACAACTTATATCTGCTTCTTCATTTTATTCGTTGCAAGTAGGGTGACTGGTCAATCGAAAGGAATATGGTCTGATGAAACGACTACTGGTTCAGGGCTAGTTAATGCTTACAATTACATTGCCCCTGTTGGTGCATATATGCCTGAGGAAGTATATGTACATGCATTCTTCAAAACTGAAGAATTAGAAATGCGAAGAATCCCAGTATCAAGGCAGAGAGATCAATATCGATTTGTAATCACTGTACCAGATACGGTCACATTGCTTGTTGCAGGTTTATTTGATAAGACAGGTCAGTTGATCGATAACAATAATGGCCAGGGCTATGTTCTAGCAGCTAATAGTAGAGGAGATAACGGAAAGCACAAAACTGGACTCTTAACCGCTGAGACCCTATTGACATCTGCTAGAAGACTGCTTCAATTAACCCTCGATCGAAATACTTTTATCGATTTATATGAAAGCAGTTACTCACTTAATCCGGATTTGAAATATGATGACACATATTTGAATTATCTGCACTTACTTTATTTGGAAAAAGGAGATAGTGTAAAGGATTATCTAGTGGAACATGCATCTGAAATAAAGGCCAAGAAAGAGGATGAATCTAATTTGATGCGCGCACTTTCAATCTACTCCATTCTCAATTTGGCAGATGAAGAAGAGAGATTGAAAACCCGAATACTTGAACTTTATCCAGATGGTAAATTTGCTGCATTAGAGTTCCTGAGAAATTTCCGTCGGAAAGACAATCTTTCTGATTCTGAAATTACATCACTGATGGAATCATTTTCGAAAAGATTTCAGAAAAATTCAATGGATGTATTTGATGAGTTTTATCTTCGATTACTTCGAAGTGGACTACAATCAAGAAATTTAGATCAGATCATTGAATTTGAAGAAAAGCTGTCGAACAAGCTGCTGGCAGTGGAGATATACAACGATGAGGCTAAACAAATATTTGACAACTCGTCTAGCCAGTCATCAGAGTTAGATTTTATAAAGATACTATTGGAAAGGGCCGTAGCTATTTCTCCCGTGGGGATAGAAAACCAATTTGATCGAAACATTCGATCTGAAGCTGTTAAAAATTACGCTAAAGTACTCTATCGAAAGGAATTAGTTGATTCCGCATTTGTTCATCTAGAGGAATTAAGGCAGCAGGATCAGATGGACGTTACTGGAATAGAGGATTATGTGTTGTATGCTAAGGAGGTAAAAGATCTCTCATTTACTAAGGTATTTATCGAGGAAAATCTTGCCGCCGGTCTTTACTCTGTATATCTTTTACATGTATTGCATGAAATTTACAATGAAATGAATTTGAGCAATGCTTCCTTCGATCTATTTAGAAATAAATACATGATCACAGTGCGAGAACGTAAAAGATCAGAAATTGAATTAAATTTGGGATTTATAAAAGCACCGGAATTTTCCCTATCAAATCTTGATGGTGATATAGTTTCATTGTCCAATCTTACTGGAAAGATCGTCGTAATCGATTTCTGGGCAACTTGGTGTAGGCCGTGCATAGAGGGGTTTCCTGATATGAAGGAATTGGTGAATAGATATGAAGCATCAGAGGAAGTTGAATTCCTATTCATTAATGTACGGGAACGCATCGATCTTAAAAGTGTTGTAAAGGCTGCTACGGAATTAATGAAAGATAATAACTATCCATTTAATGTTCTTATCGATGGTTCCGATGAAGTAGCCTCGGCCTACAAATTGGATGTATTACCGACAAAACTTATCATAGATAGGAAGGGAGAGATTGCATTCATGGGAAATAAGAAACCTATTGAATTTCTCGAATTTGAAATAGAAGCGGCTAAGAAAGAAGTCGCAGAAAAATGAAGAGTAGGAAAATGACCTCAGAATTAAGGAGACACGAGTGCCAACAGGGTACGATGACCCATCCCGCCCTTGACCGGACCGACCTAAAGAATATGGAAAGATTATCAAAATTAGGAACAGATTTAGAACCAAAGAATGGAACTAGGCGGAACGGTGCATGTACCCGATACGTCAGTGAACATGACTTCAAATAGAAAGTCGATCCCGTATTGGGAACATTTTGTATATTGGAGCTGTTATGAGGATTATATCCATCAATACACTAAGAACTTACTGGATTAAGAACAAACAATCTGAACAAGCTCTTAAAGCATGGATACAAGAAGTGTCGAACAGTAGCTGGGAGACAGCCTCAGAATTGAAAGAGAAATATAGGCATGCCTCAATTATCAATTCCAAGAGAGTGGTCTTCAATATAAGAGGTAACTCGTATAGATTAGTCGTTGATGTTGAATATAGACTTGGAATAGTGTTTATTGTTTGGACAGGAACTCATTCAGAATATGATAAATTGGATGTTAAAAAAGTAAGATATGTTAAAACCGATAAAGGATAAGAGACAATATGAGGACTACTTGGAAAGAGCATACGAATTGATGCAGCAGGAATTAAAACCCAATTCTGAGGAGTCCGACGAACTAGAGGTTATTAGCATTTTAATAGAGAACTACGAGAAGTCAGAATTTCTCATTGATTCACCTACTCCAATAGAGGCCATTCTCTTTAGAATTGATCAACTGGGAATGAAAAAATCGGAATTGACTAAAATAATTGGCTCAAGAAGCAGAACCAGTGAAATTTTGAATGGAAAAAGAAAATTGAGCTTGGCAATGATCAGGAAATTGAATCAAAAATTAAAGATTCCCGCAGAAGTATTGATTAGAGACTATGAAATTGAACAGGCGAGATAACAGGGTACGATGACATCATCCCGCCTCGACCGAAAAGACGTAACGACTATGAAAGGAATATCGAAGTTAGTAATAGATTTTAGAACCAATGAACAGAACTCGGCAGGACGGTGCATGTACCCGGGACGGTATAGGTAATTTATAAAGACAAAATGTATACATTTCATTTCGTAAATTTTGTTGGAACCCTAGATATACAGGCTCCAACACACTCTGGAATTCCATCAGAATCTCCGGTGTTTCTCTTTTATAGAGAAAAGGAAGATTTAAGTAAACATGAAATACTCCGTAGATTCAGAAAATTACTTTCAAAAAATGACATAACATATTTGCGACCGTTTAAGGATTTAACTAGCGAATGGATTATTGACCTTAGTGAGTTTAAGCACCGCTTTGAGTGTTTTAAAGAAACAAAATATTTGAAAGGTCAAATTACAATTGAGCCGGAGTATTTTCAAAATAAAAAGTATGGTGAATATACAGATGAGATTGTTTCCGAAGAAACAACCATAAAGTTTTCCATTTATCCGGAGGATGTTAAAATGTTCTCATCAAATAGATCAACACTTTTACCCGATGAATTGAACACTCCATTAAGAAGATTTAGAAAGACTATTACCTGAATTGTTTGGCCCGGGGATTGTATCGACAGAAAACTTAGAAATGCCAACCCTCATAGATGTCAAGGGTGACAAATTGTATTTTGTTAGAAAATTAGAGGGTGAATCTCCTAAAACCCATGTTTATCACGAAATAAATCGAGTTTGGCAGGATTCAATTATAAGCGATGATTTCGGTGGATTTATTTCTCCAGACGGCGAAACTTTGTATCAAGGTCAAGAGTATAAAGAAAGAACGGCTACAGGATGGTCAGAAACGAAGATCCTGGAGTCCTTACAAGTTGATTTTCCCATTATGGGTCTGGCCGTGTCTTCTGAGGGGACTTATGTTTTTGATGATCATGACTCCATCGGCACAATCTATTATTCACGCTTAATGGATGGAGTTCGAGAAGCACCCAAAGCCTTTGGAAGAGAAATCAATACAGGCAAATGGACCGCCCACCCTTTTATTGCACCTGACGAAAGCTACATCATATGGGATAGTGAACGTGAAGGGGGATATGGTGAGACGGATCTATATATCAGTTTTCGGAGAGAGGATGGTTCCTGGGGAGAAGCGATCAATATGGGAGATGAAATCAACTCGGAGCATGAAGATGGAGGTGGCTATGTGACGAGAGATGGCAAATACTTCTTTTTTAACAGGATCAATCTAACGGGCAGTTTTCAAACAAGTGAGGAAAACATCTATTGGGTGGATGGCCAAATAATCGAAGATCTTAAGAAGCAGCATTGGGCGCAGTAAAGGTACTATGAAACTTCAGATGAGGGGATCGCGGAGTGGATTACAAGAGTAGGATATGGACCACAGAAAGTATTCATTTTCCCTCTGAAACAGACTCCGTGAATGCACTAAGTATGGGTACCGTTTCATCATATAAGGTAGATGCTTTCTCACAGAGCGTAGGTATTCTTTCAAATTTTCTATCATGAATATTTTGTTCAATTTCCATGAGGACAGTTTTGAGCTGGGGAACTCCGATATAGTCTGCCTGAGGTTTTAAGGAATGTGCTTTAATACGCAGTGCATCGTAATCGTGCTCGCGTGCATGTTGCTCCATCTCCACTAAAGTCGTAGACGCGATACTCAGATAGATAGTGATATATCGTTTCATTTTACGAGTATCGCCTTTGGTGAATTTTTCTAAAAAAGACAGGTCTACCATTTATACATTCGCTTTTATGAGTTGGTAAATTTCATCAAAAGCGTCCTGCCCTTTAATGACATAGTGAATGGCGCCATATCCGATGGTTTGCATAGCAGTGGTATGGCTTTTTTGGCTCGACAGCATCACTACCGGTAATGCCTTGTTCTTATTTCTGATGATTTTGAGAATGTCGATGCCATTGGCCGCTTCTTTCTCCTTTGAGTTGAGATAATAATCTAAAACCACTAAATCTGGACCTGCCTCCAAAGACTGTACGCAGGCCTCTCCAGTCGGAAAGGATTCTAACTCCAAATTTTCGTCTTGAGTCTGTAAATAATCAGTAAGCATTTCTGCTAGTAGTGGTTCATCGTCTACGATGAAGATCTTAGGATTTTTTTTGGACATGGATATTACTTTTAAAAGGGATGAAAATTATCTGGTAATTTATTAGGTGCCGTTAGGTAATTATGAATATAGCTGATCTATGCAAGGATCAACCTGATAATTCTGTTTGTGAAAAATTTGTGAGATTTTGAATTTTGGATAATAGATCTTGCGTATCAAAGGGTTTTCCAATGAAATCATTCATGCCGGCTTCATAGCATCGTTCCACTTCTTCTTTCATGACATTGGCTGTCATGGCGATGATGGGGATTTTTGATTTGCCGTTAGATAGCTTGCGAATAGCCTCTGTGGCCTCATAGCCATTCATCAGTGGCATTTGCACATCCATGAGCACGATGTCATAGGCTCCGTGTGTGACTTTTTCAAGCGCGATCACTCCATTTTCAGCAAGATCGACCTGCACCTGATCAATGCTATCTTCCAATTCTTCCTGTGCTACAATGGCATTAAAATGGTTGTCCTCGACCAGTAGTACCCGGATGCCCTGGAGATCTTGAGATATCTCGTGATGGACGGGTGGGGATGTCTTAGGAGTATGATTTATTTTAGATAATGGATAAGGAATCGTCACATGAAACTGGCTACCTTTTCCTTTCGAGCTTTTTGCCTTGATTGCACCTCCCTGCAATTCTACCAATTTTCGCGAAATACTTAAACCCAATCCCGTACCACCGAATTTTCGGCTGGTATCCGAGTAGGCTTGTTCAAAGGATTCGAAGATCTTCTCAAGGCGGTCTTCACCAATTCCCACGCCCGTATCGGAAATGCAGAAGTGAGTCAGTAATGCATTTTGATCGGGTGATACTTCCGTTTCGAGTTGCAATGTGACGATACCTTTTTCTGTAAACTTGATGGCATTGTCCAGCAGATTGAGCAGCACCTGATGTAATCGGGTAGGGTCTCCCTGGACGGTAGGAAAGTCATTTTCCATATTCACCTGAATGATCAATCCTTTTTCCTCGGCTTTAAAATGGCTGATCATCACTACATTTTGAATCACCTCTTCGAGTGAGAAATGGATGCTTTCCAATTCAATTTTACCCGCTTCTATTTTTGACATATCCAAGATGTCGTTGATAATGATCAGTAGTGAGTTGGATGACTCTTTGATAGCGTTGAGATAACTCAGTTGCTGAGGTTGTGGATCCTTGCGAAGCAAAATATCGGTCATCCCCTTAATGGCATTCATGGGGGTCCGTATTTCATGGCTCATATTCGCCAGAAATTGATGTTTGGCTTGTTCTGATGCCTCGGCCCTTTTCTTTTCGACCTCGATAGATTTGTTTTTTGCCTCTAGTTGTTTCTTTGTTTTTTGGACAAAGCGATACCTTGCGTATGTACCTAATGCAATGAAAGTGGCTAGAACCCCCAGTGCTAAGAAAAGATTACGGTTATTTTTTTGTCGGTTTATTTCCTGTTGAAAAATAAACTCCTGCTCTGCATTTTGTTGTTCACGTCGGAGACTGTCTGCCAGGTGCTGCTGCCGGTATTGGAAAGCGAGTTCCTGTTTGGTCACTAATTGAGCATTTCGCACTTTTGTGATTTCTTCGCGAGCGTCGATATATTTTTTGTAAAATTCAAAGGCCTTTTCGTTGTTTCCGATGGTCTCATAGGCCTTGTAGATGTTATCGTAACTTTGTAGAGAGCCATAGAGGTTACCATTCGATTTTTCAATTCCCATCAAAGCGGCTGAGATAGCAGAAGTATACTGATGCATACCCAGGTAGCTATTGGACAGCTCTGCATAATATTTACCAATGTTATAGTCAACGGTAATGGGATTGGTGTCATAATATTCTTGTAGTGCCAGTAGCTCTTGCAGTGCTTGGGGGTACTTTCCCTCCAGATTTTTTAATCCGGCTTCCACGCGTTGTGCTTTAGCCATGCAGGGAGCACAATCCAGTCTGTCGGTCATGTATACCTTAGCGGAATCAAGGTATAAGCGTGCTTTGGTTAAGTTCTCTTTTGCAATGTAGAGTGTGGCTAAATCTATGAACGAGGATCCAATTTCAGGAGTAAAATTGCTATTTTTCGCATAGGTCAGAGAAGGTAGCAGATAATTTTCAGCTTCCGTATAATTGCCGGTGATTAAGTGCGTGTTACCCACCAAACCTAATGTCTCTGAGTGATTGAGATGATCTACCAGATTATTTGCCTCCGTAAATAAAAGAACTCTTTGTGCCAGGTCGAGCACTTCGGGTAAGTGGGACCGGCTGAAATAGCTTCTGATCAAAGCATTATATAGTGGAATTTGCTCAGCGACCAAAGTGTCTAACGAAAGTGCCCGCTCCAGCATTTCATCTAGGGTGGAGTCTGAGCAATGCCGCAAAAAAAGAAGGGCAATATCTGCCGTTTCAAAGTCTTTTACTGCCAGTGACTTTTGGACAGCCTCTTTACCGGTTTGGCAGGACTTTTCCACTTCGTTCGTGATGTATAAATAGGTGGCACTTTCCAGGAAGAGAAAACGTCCCAGATATTCGGTTTTACCTAATTCTTCTGCCAGCATCCGTACTTCAAGTATACCACTTGCCCATCGAATAGCTTCCGGATTTCCGACCTCATTTACTAAAGGGTTAAAACGCTGGTAAAAAGCCTCCACTCGATCTACCGCAGTATTTGAAGTGTCGGACCAAATGGCAAAAAGAGAATCTGTTCTATGGTCCTGAGCCAAGAGTGAGGACGAGATTAGTGTGGGAAATAGAAGGAAAAATATAAAGCTTTTCATCTGATATGTTTTTGATCCGGCAAAGCGTCTCCACATTACTTGGAGGGATGACCTGGCCAGGAACCTTATCGATGAGTCAAAGAAAAAGAATGCTATATTTAAAAGCCATTTTTACTTATCAAGTGGTTCTTCAACTTATCAAGCGGTATCGGGATACTTAAGATAACTGAATAGTTTGAGAAGCTCAATGCAATCGAAAATCCGTAGTATCATAGTGGATGATAATCCTCTGAATATCGAGGTCCTGTCAGATCTGCTGCAGGAGTATGGGGATCAAATAAACCTGCTGGGTGTCGCCCGCAATGGTAGTGAAGCGTTGCAATTAATCGCAGACAAGCGACCCGATCTGGTATTCCTGGATGTAGAGATGCCTGATATGAATGGATTTGAAGTGCTGGCTTCATTGGAAGAAATCACCTTTCAAACGATTTTTGTCACCGCGCATAATCACTATGCGATTCAGGCGATTCGATTTAATGCATTGGATTACCTGTTGAAGCCACTGGATCGCGGCGAGTTGAGGAATGCTATCAAACGATATGATGTAAATAGTAGACCACAGCAGGATCAAATACAAAATGTCCTGAATAATTTAAATACAGTCGAGCCGCTGGATCAGGTCTTGTACCTGCCTTCCCAGGAGGGAGGTATAAAGATGTTGTTGCGGGATGTGGTGAAGATTGAAGGAGATCGAAATTACACTACATTTTATTTGTCCACACAGAAGACCAGGATTTCATCCAAAAACCTGGGACATTTTGAAGATCTACTCGTTGGAAGTGATTTTTGCCGGTGTCACCGATCCTTTATTGTAAACCGCAGATACATCGCAAAAATGCAAGGAGATCGGTTTTTGCTGACGAATGATGTGGAAGTGCCCATTTCCAGACGGCGGAAGGCAGAAGTGAAGGAATGGTTTCTTGGATAGTAGACGTCATGACCTCGGTATGCAGCAGTCTTATACTGGGATGTTGAAAAGAGCGAAAGATGACCCTCCTGTTCAATGACGCTTGACCAGGCAAGATAAATCCGATTATGCTTCCCAATAAGTAAGAAAAGTGCTGGGTTTTTGGACGCCCAAAAAAAGCATCTCACAACTTAATTGGTTTTAGTAAATTGTCAACGGTACATAACTACAGGAGGAACGAGCGACTAGAACGTTAACTGGAGGATCGCAGACCCTATTCTGAAGCCTCGGCATCAGCATGTGATAGCAGACTATCATCCCCATATACATAGGGCGTTCTGTGAGAGGTTTTGGGTGAAATTCCCAACCTACTCGATAAGAATCAACAATAACCCATGATAAAATTCTTTAGAAGAATTAGACAAAATCTACTCTCTGAAAACAAATTTAGGAAGTATCTGAAGTATGCTATCGGAGAAATCGTACTGGTGGTGATTGGAATTTTGATCGCGCTGTCCATTAATAATTGGAATGAGGAGCGAAAAGCAGCAAAAAGGGAAAAGTTGTTTCTTAATGAATTCAGAACCAGCATCGATAAGAACTTATTTGATTACGACCAACAGTATAATCCTCGACTGGAAATAAAAAAAAGCGGACTGGATAGTCTTCATCATTATATTTCTAATAATCTGGTTATCGATGATTCTCTTTTTGTAATCTTCTATATGAGGATGCGTCAAGATATTAGATTGGGTCATGATGAGGGGCCTTATGAGGCATTGAAATCTTCTGGATTAGACTATATAAGAAATGATTCGTTAAGAAGTGCCATTAATAATGCGTATAACATACTACCTATCTTTGAATTCTTTTCACATCAAACAGTTGCTGAAAATAATCCTAGGATAACTGAATTAGAATATGAAATTCTGAATCTAAAAACATTTATAGAACAACAGGATAGTAAGTATCCTGAATTTGATGTCAAGGTAGATAATGTTATAGCCAATCAAGATTTTCTTTGGATTTACAATTTAGAACTGCAAAAATATAATGACTATATAACTCGCTTGAGCCAGATGAAAAACACATTGCATGAGTT
>JBNKUI010000004.1:0-26395 GCA_050298535.1 Saprospiraceae bacterium | reverse complement strand
TGAATATATTCCTATCAATCAACCCAAGGGCTTGGGCAAATAGACTTATATTTGATTGTGACATGGTATTTAGATTTGTGCAAACCCTAAGGTAGGGTAAATCTTACCATGTCATTTTTATCGTTTTGGACACATGTGATCTCTTCTATTAATTTCGGTGACGTAAGCAACTTCTTGTCAAGTTTGAAAAACCAATAGAAGTTTTTGTTCGCTATCAGCGGTTGGACTTTTTCAAGTTCTCGAAACTTTAAGGGAATTCTCTTATGTTTTTCTCCTTGTATTTCTCCAAATACAGTTTTAAAATATATATCGTTTATGATCGATGTAAATTCTTTTTCATTAACAAGTATATAGTTTCTGACTGCCTCCAACATAGGTTTATTAAGATTGTGAGATCCTGAATAGATCCGGATATCTTTATGATTTGCCTGAAGGTAAAATCCTGGCCGGGTTCTATCTTTTCTTCCATCAGGCATGATCATGCAGGCCATGTGCGTTTTATAGGGAGTTTTATCGATGCCAAATCTGATGTCGCGATTAATGCGTGAAATCGAAGTTTTGCCG
Organism: Saprospiraceae bacterium; assembly: GCA_050298535.1. Taxonomy (GTDB): domain Bacteria; phylum Bacteroidota; class Bacteroidia; order Chitinophagales; family Saprospiraceae; genus JABDMH01. The sequence goes on along the minus strand of JBNKUI010000004.1, from coordinate 25,831 downwards.
GATAGGTCACGGTTTATATAAATGACTTGTAGAGCCTCAGTCAGGTTTTTTGCAAATAGTTTGAAAGGTTCTCGTACTTCGCGCTCATATGTTTTGCGATTTTCCTGAAACCAGTCCTTCCGATTATTGCATTCAAGTGATTTAAAGAAATCTATAAATTCTAAGTTAAAGTATTGCATAACTATATTATTGAGATGAGAATTAATATTATGGCAGTTAATCCAAAAAATGCGTGAATCAATATGGCCGACCTGGGTCCGGGATTACCCTTTTTATGGTTAGTAACCAGATACAGACCCCCGAGTGCTGTAAGCACCAAAGCACCTAGTGCAATCCATAATTGGAGAGAATTCATAAAATATGACCTATAGGCGACAAACGACAAGAGTAAGGTTGCGAGAAAGCCATGTATGTGTGCGGCGGATAGAGGAAGGTTTTTATGGTGCCATAATTGAGATGCTAGATAGATACCACCAATGGCCGTCAGAGTCATGAGGCTAAAGAATACTGCGTTCATTTTATTTGATTATAAGATGATAGAAAAGGAGGTACGAATACCTCCTGTTACATTATGTAATGCTATGATGAATGAAACCCAATAAGATTTCCCTCGGAGTCCAGTGCCAGGGCGATGCTTCCAAAATCTCCGATATGAGTTCTTGGCATTACCACCTGGCCACCCTTTGTTGCGATAGTGGACAGTACCTTATCGAGACGACCATTGACATCAAAGTAGATAGTAGACCCTTCTGTACCTGGTTTTTGCTGGGGGTTAGAACTTATGGACCCACTGACACCTCCAGTAGCAGGATTAGAAAAGAAGGCCTGCTCGTAACCATCAGGGCCAGGTATGCGCATCATTTCAATCTCTAGGACAGTGTTGTAGAAATCAATGGAACGTTGGAAATCTTCAGAGGGTAGATTAAACCAATTGATAATGTTTTTCATGTTTTTAGTTTTAATGCTTTAATAATGTTGTTTACACTATTTAGACTGATTAGAGCATCAAAACGGACGAAAAATGATATAACCTACTTATAATCAAAATTTTGTGTTCTCTTGGCAGACTGTGATTTGGCCCACTTGGGTGAGTTTTCGATCAGGTAATTGTGTAAGTCTGTACCTTCTGCATTCAAAGGATCCACACCTTTAGAGATTTCGAATCTGAGATTCAGCAATTCCTGATAATTGCCATTTCTTGCCTCACGAATCATTTTTATTTTATTGGATTCAATATAGGTGTCTTGCTCTGGATTGAATTTTTTATTTAATCCTGTACACTGATGACAGATTCCCTCTTTATTGATAAGGGCACATCTCTTTTCGAAGATTCGATTCATGTCCTTCCTGGCGTCTGCTATGGCATGCTTGACCCTCCCTTCGCTCAGTCCAGTAATCAGCATGATATCTTTAATTTTGAAATTATAAATTTCCTTGAGGAATAGACATATTTGATGAGTTAGCAGTAGGGTCTTGGCAACGCAATTGAGGCAATATGAAATATGTTCTCTAATCACGAATTTACCATGCTCCGATTCGGTGGCAATTTCAAATTTCTTCCGAAGCAACTGCTGGTCCTCGACATGAGCATCTTTAACCAGTTCCATCCAATCTTCACCCCACCTTTCTCGGGCTCGTAGACTGTCCTTGGCAAGATTCGATGCAATTTTAAATACCCAGGTTTTGAATGAAGAATCTGCCTTGAAGGAATCAATAGATTTGAACGCCTTTAGATAGGTTTCTTGTACTATGTCTTCAGTTTCCTGCTTGTGTGTTACAATACGGTAGATGAAGCTTCTTAATTCTTCACGAAATGAAATGAATTCATTCTGATACTTATGAGTAGTATTCATCCTATCTGTGGGTTACTAATAATGGATAAGAGCGGGTGCTGCAGTAGAAGTTAGCGATTACTTTCAATTCGCAGGAGGAAATTCGATCAGACGATACCGAGGCACTTCAAATGATTAAATACGATCGATGTAAGAAATATTTGCGATATATAGTGACTTGTGGACTGCAGTATTTAGATGAGTAGAATACAAAGATGTTATCTTGTATCAGGTCAATGAAGCAATACTACACATTGGGGGACGTAAGGCTATTGATGCTTATCCTGCACTTATTGCGGGATTAGAGTTGGCGCAAAAGAAACCGATTGATGCACTCGATTCGAATGTTACTGTCCACTAGATTCTTTCAATAGAGGTTTAACAATTCATATTACATTGGGTCGACTGATCTAAAGTGTTTTAAGTGATGGTCCACAATCTCATTTCTGGATACCATAAAATCTGATTTTTTCTTGTTTACCTCTCAATGGAAGGTCGCTGAGGAATTTGATTTTAAAAAGCTTGCTAGATGCCACGTATTCTTTGACGTTCTCAGTAACGATTAGATCTGCATGATATTGATTGCACTTCTTCTCCAGCCGCGCAGCCGTATTTAGGACATCACCGTGAAAGGCGATCTCTCTCTTGATATCACCTACTTCTGTCACAGTGACCTGACCGGCATCCATGCCTGCCTTGAAATGTGGTTTTTCCCCATACTTTTTGAGGAAATAGTCTTGTCGATGCTCCAGCATGACCCTAAACCCAAAATAAGTATGTAATGCCTTTAGGATTTGTTTCTCAGAGAGGTCGTACCAGTACAATACAATTTCATCTCCTACATATTGATGTACACGGGCTTCGTATTTTCGTAGGATAGGTGTCAATTCGTGTATACATTCTTTGATAAATTCACTATATCGCTCATGCCCTAATTTTTCAGTAATTCGGGTAGAATCTCTTAGATCTAGAAAAAGAAACACCATTGATTTATTTCTAGGATGAAAATATTTTCCCATGAGCAGATCAAATAGTACGCCTGGTCCAAATTTTCTATTTACTAGAAGTATGAAGTTTAAGAGTACAATAAATACGGAATAGTAGAGAAGACCTGAAAATAAGAACCTTGGAGTTAGGAAGATTTGAAACTCCTGCATCTGCTGATCGCTAACCAAATGGAAAACAGTGAATGATTTAAAAATGAAGATCGATACAGCAACCAGTGCAATTAGATAAAGTCCACTTCGTATCAAGAGGTTAAAACCAAAGCTTTTTTTACGAAAGGCCTTTCCTTCTGTTAGCGAATTTATTAAGATGAAAAGTGTGCCAAATAAGGTGGCTGATAGGATGACTTCCACATGCCATACATTTGATCTGAAATAGTCTTTCAGTACACCATCTTTGAGGAAATCTACCATGCCGAAGTACACAAAGATCGCATACAAGTAAAGCACAGCAATAAAGGCTAATATTATGAAGACGCCTTCCCGGAGTTTAATGGACATATTCGCTGGGCTTCTTGATGACTTTTATAAAAATAGCCATTTTTGAGAAGTTTGATCATGCTAGATCCAGATAAACCCCATGATTTCTTATCTCTGGGTTGTTATTTTCAAAAGGTAGTCATCCAGATTACCCAACGCCATAGTAAAACCTTCCTTAAATCCCATTTCGATTACCTTTTCCAAATCCTCCAGAGTATCGTATTTAGCATTTATGGAAACAGTAGTAGTTCCTTCATTTTCATTGAAGTGGTTAGTCCACAAAGTCCGGGGCATGGCCTTCGAAGTGACACCTTCTTCATCGCAGAAAGCATCAAGTCCGGAGAACATTTTATGGTGTTCAATTTTTTGATAATCGTTTTTACACCAGTGAGCCTGATTTTCGGGACTAATCATCGCGTAAAGCCAGGTACCACCTTCACGAAAATCCATGGATTTAGTTTTGGTGACGTATGGTTTGGGAGCCCACCATTGATCTAGTATTTCTGGTTTGGTCCATGCATCCCATACCAGTGACAAATTTGCGTCAAACTCTCGGTTGACATGTACGGTCTGATCCTCTTTATTGATGATGAATTCGAATGCCAAATTATTTTTCATTTTCTTGAATTTTTCATGTTGAGTAATACTTCATCTAATTGATTAAATCGAGTTTCCCATATTTTTCTGAATTTCTGAATCCAGGATTCGATCTCGTCCATTTTTTCGGCCTTTATTTGATAATGAATTTCCCGACCTTCTTTTCTGGACTCCACTAAGTCACATTCAGTAAGAATCTGGATATGCTTCGATATGGTAGGTCTTGCTGCATTAAATTCCTGAGCGATAGCACCAGCCGTCATGGATTGGGCAGCCAGCAACATAATGATGGCCCGTCGTGTGGGGTCTGCAATCGCCTGGAAAATATCTCGTCTCCTTTTCATTGTGTAGCCATTTGACTACAAATATAAGTGAAGTCATTTGGCTACACAAAATTTTGAACGATTATTTTTAACAAAGGTGAAGGAGAAGGGTAACTTATTGGTTTGATCTGCAATCAATAAGTACTGCGGAGAATTGAAAAAATCGTAAGAAATGATCTCATTTAAACCTATTCTTGGATACCTGATGTGGATGTCAATGGCTGTGTTGACAGTACCAGTTTTTTCTCAATCCTATCAGAATGCCAGTGATGTGCAGCAACGGGAGCCACTCGCAGGCTTAAGAGAACTACGGAGCTCCAAGGAAATGTATATCCTTTGGGCACAAGACAATATCTATCGAAATCAGGTCATCGATTACCTTCCTACGGGTCAACCAGGAGCTTCTTTGCTGGCAGGAGATATCACGGATGTGTTCGCTCCTTCTCAGATTGCCAATGGGTCTGAGATAAATGAAACCTCCAGAACGGCGGTCGCTGCTGCAGATATGGAGGATGACGGCATTGATGAGATCGTACGATTGACGACAACTAATACATTTGATTTACTTCTGAGCGTCACCACGATCGGTTCTGAATTGGAAGTTACCGGCAATACAATCACTACGCAAATTGCTGCTGAAGTAAATAAAAGTGCAAAATCAAAGATTCAGTTGCTTTCCGGCAATTTTGACGCTGACGCCGCGGAAGAAGTGGTGCTGATGTGGCCTGAAGGATCTGAAACTAATCCTTCGAGTCTTGAGGTTCGGATTATAGAACTACAGGGTGGCAGCATCAGTATGTTGGCAGAATACAGTTTTCAGTCATCATTTATACAGTATGATGCCGTTCTTTCAGATGCCGATATAAATGGAATTCCAGAAATAGTATTCGTGACGCATGGGGCTTCGATTGAACAGGAGTTACTGGTCACCCTTCTCCAATTTGAAAATGGAATGCTGGCGGAAAAAATATCATCTACGATCTCTGAATTTCTACCAGGTGAAGCATTATTTCATGATTTGTCCCTAGCACTGACCGCAGGAGATTTTGACGGGGATGTAGCTCCCGAACTGGGACTGTTTATTCGACAACCTTACCCCGATCTTAGTGGATTCAAAGTGCAGTTTAAAGCTTTACAAAGTGTAGACCTACTTTCTTCAGGAGAGGTTGATTTATTTGAAGATTTGATCATCATTAAGGATGAGACACTAATCGATACCGCGTTGAGCGGTAAATCATTTCAGCCTATTTATGCATCTGCGGGTGATTTGGATGGCGATGGCGATGACGAGGCTGTATTACTCGTACCACCGCGAGATCGTTTATTACATATTGATTGGAAATCAGAGGGGCAAATTCACTCTCGTTTTTTTGAACTTGAAATAGGCTTCAGTGATCCTATTTTTTGCTTTACGCGCGGAGGTGTCGAACCTCTGGGCTTGGAAATTGGCGATTTAAACCGAGATGGGACAGCTGAATTAGTATATACTTTTGCTGAAGGATGTACAGAAGATATAATTTCAGATAATTTGAGGGGTGCACGACTGACTTGCCATGTCTATGAATTTTTGGATAGTAGCAACGTGAGGCTTCAGGGGTATTTTAATAGCAACAATGCGAATACCCAATTTTATGGTGTATTGCCTGCTGCATTCGTCCTGGGAGATTTTAACGGTGACAATTTTAGACTGGGAAAAGGAAGATATTTTCGAAGAAGCGCTGTAAGTCAACCGGTGATCGTTTTAAATGCACCACCGATTCACTTTGATCAATTTGGCGATGCATTATTTGATGTAAATGGTTGTTACAACGGACAGTCCTGTGCATTTGAATCCAGTTATTTAAGTAGTACAACGGCCAGCATGAAGACTTCTACCTCTGTCTCTTCTGCCTGGAGTGCCAGCATAGAAGTGGAAGGAAGTGTCACCGCCGATTACGGGGTGATCGAAGCTTCGGTGGAGGGCAGTGTGAAAGCAAAGTATGGGGAGCGATTTTCGAAATATAAAAGCAGTGGTACCCGCCTCGAAATATCTACACAAGTGTCGGCAATCGAGGATGATCAGATATATGCCACGGTGAGTGATTACGATATCTGGGAATATCCCGTCTATGAAAAAGATAGCCTGATTGCACACTTGATTAGTGTCACCCCGACCATTCTGGAAAATCGATGGTTTCCTAGTAAATCCTTTAATGCTTATGATTATTTGCCGGATCATGAAGTGGGAAATGTACTGTCGTACCGCGAAATGCGACCTGAACTTTCTTCGGTTTCGCAGACCATCACCAGTGATGCCTTTACCCTTAGTGCGAATTCCTCTAATAAGTGGACCATTAATCAACAGAGTTTTCGGGAAAGTGGGAGTTCGTTTGAACAAAGGATAGGTCTGGAGGCTAGCTTAAAAGTAGAAACGGAGGCAAAATTTAAAGTATTTGGCGGTAGTGCGGCGGTAACCGTGGAGGGAGACTACGATAATAAGTCCTTGGAGACGCATCGAACGCGAATTTCAGAGGAGATTGAAATCGAAGTGTCCATGGGAGGGGTTGATGAATCCTTAGGGGAGGTCAAGTACTCGGTAAATCCCTATTGTTACTGGGCCAAGAATGGATCGCTGGTTGTTGATTATACCACGCGACCTGAAGTGCCCGCTCCGGGTGCCTCCGATACCTGGTGGTCGGCTAATTATGGAAAAAACGCAGACCCGGCACTTATACTTCCCTGGCTACGTGATCCCGAGAAGGGTCTCACCCTACAAGATGAGCAAGTAAAGCGCTTTCAATCGAAGTCTGTCGGTTTTTCAAATGCTTCACCTGAAGCGGGAGACACTATTACTATTTATGTGGAAGTGCACAACTGGAGCCTTCTTCCCACGGCACAACCCGTAGAAGTTGGTTTTTATTTGTGTGATCCTCTACTGGAGGAAAATCGTCTGATGGCGGTAAATGGAGGATCCACTATTTCAACCGGTGAAGTTCTGGAACCCCGGGGGAATCAGATTCTTTCATTCCAATGGAGAGTGCCGGAAGGGTTACCTACTTTTCCCCGAATTTATGCACGAATTGATCCTAATGACCGCGAAATCGAAATTCATGAGGAAAATAATTTTGGATTTAATATTCTAAATATTTCTACCAACCGACAGCCCTGTCCTGCACCCCTTGTCACCAATAATAAGGAGAAAAATTTAAGGGATAAAATAGAAGTAGAGGCTTTTCCCAATCCCGTTTCGGATCAACTAACTATCCGATTTAAAACACCCGATGCTGGCAATCTAACAGGCCATATTTACAATAGTATGGGTGTATCTGTACTGAGATGGGACAGTAGAAAATTGTCTGGGCAGGAACATGTTGAAACTATTAATGTCTCTAGGCTTACTCCCGGAATTTATTACTGCCAGATTTTACAGGGAAAAAATTTAATAGTGACTAAGATAGTACGAAGATAGGTGGTCTTACCTAATCTCCACCGGAATATGAAATCCTTTCACTCGATTATCGAAAGCTGCTTTACCACGCTTGAATTGGATGATACCTTGGTCCGTAAACTTTTCGGAAATGTACTTGGGTAATGTGACGGGTCTTGGTATTTCAAGAGTCTGAATCAAGTTCATGTCAGGGCCATTATGTGCGACTAGCATATAGGTCTTTCCATCCTGGCCTTCTTCGAGCATTTGAAGAAGTTTGTAAGTGGTCACTGATCTTCCCCGTCGATCTCTCATGAAGTCACCAAACCCTTTTTTCTTGTCCTGAGATTTAGACTCTTCCTGCATATACTTCTGTGCTGACATGCCACCAGACAAACTCTTCCGGCTACCCAATCCATTCAACACTAGCCCGGGTCGGCCGGTCTTAAAAGCATTCGACATGGAAAATTTTACAAACATATCTTTTCCACCCACTTTTTGTTTTAATCCCATCTCTACACTGCTAGCCGTCATGGAAGTGATTTGGAAATCAAATGGCACTTCATCACTCACTGGACGTAAGATCTCAGGAATTTCAGGTAGGGGCTCCCGAATCATTGCCATCCATGCAACTGAGCTAATTAATAGGGCAGCTATGGCTATCAATATATTTTTCATACGGAGTCTTTTCCCTTAATTTACAAAATTAGACCAGATCACGCAGATATGATTCGGTAGAAGCAACAATACACCGGGCCTGCTCATCGCTTGTTTCATCGGCGAGGTAGTTAAAATCCAAGCCTAATCGACCCTGTAGAACTTTCCCAAAGGCCGAAAACTCGGGTCCTGATCGATTATTTGTAATGAAGGCATTGACGTTTTTAAGTTCTATTTTACCATAGGCAGGCTGGAGAGGAAGGTTGCCCATAAAGCTGAGAGCAGTTTGTCCCAGTCTCATATTTGAGTGCTTCAGCATTGCTGGCACCAGATATTTACTCATCCAGGCCATGAGTCTGATCTGGTCCTTTCTACGGGCTTCCCGCAATGCTTTTCGGATGCGTCTGGCAATGATAGAAATATCTTCGGCAGTATGGATCGGAATACCAATTCTGAGCATCGAAATGTAACACCCCAATGCGCCGAGATCAACATCTGAAGAAAGTGATGAACGGACACTGGCGAAATTTATAACCCGTATCAGTCCTTCTTTTTTCATGGGATATTTATGTGTCAGGAGCGCTTTGGTCATAGATGCCAATATTACATTGTTTAGGTTTAGGCGCAGTTGATTACAACTATGCTGCAGCTGATCTGTAAATTGTTGATCAAATCGAAGCGTCAAGATCTTGTTTGTGGATGAAAGGGGGGGAGTAGTGGAGAAACCATTCTTGTGATAAGATATCTCTTCCCACAACTGAGATCTCAAATAGGGTAGCAATGTTTTTAGAAAGGGGTCTGGCCTGAGGGAAATGCTTGTTGGTGTTTCTGAATTATTATTTGTTTCTGGATACTGAGGATCACCGCTCAGTTGGGTAAGGAGTTCATGCAGCACCCATCGCGCACTTTCACTGTCCATCAGGGCATGATGATAGGTCAGTATTAACTCTCCTTTTGTGCTATCTGTATCTACAATACAATCTATTTGAAAAAGCGCTTTCTCCTGGGGATATTTTGTGTTTAGTTTTCTTTCTGTCAATGATTTCCAGATAAAATCGTCCTCGCGTGTATGGAAATCAATAGGGACATTGGGTGCCGGATAGGACTCAATAAAATGAAGTTTCTTCCCTGATCTTCCGATAAAACAGCGAAGAAGGATATGCTTTTCCTGAAGTGTTTTTACGGCATTAGTTAAAGTAGGTAGAGTCGGAAAGGGGGACAAGTGAAGGACAATGACCGTACTAAGAGGTTGTATTTCATTACTCAATGTCAAAGCCTGTTCTATTGAGTTTAAAGGCCTGATTATCTTCATCTGATTGATTTAGAAATACAATGCTACTTCCCTTGCGAAAAACGGTGGACGGCAATGGTTTTTTCTGCATCCCTCTGTGTAGCCCAAATATGTAATTTACCCTCCTCGTCAACCTCGATTCCTGCGGCTGTGGCAAAGTCTACGCCATTCTTACAAGGAAAAAATCGAGTGTTTATTTTCTTCAGAGCAGGCTGAAATACTCCCTTCTTGCTGATCGAAATCAAATCTGCACCACCTAAACTATCTTTTGCTTTATATAGCCCAATTGCATAAATCATCTCATGGTCTTGTAACAAATTGATAGTCTGGTATCCTGGCCACTCCGGGGGTGCGTCCCATTGTAATAGATGTCGTCTTGTTTGACTTTCTAAATCTACATAATAGAAGTCCCAGTTGCGACTATCCCAATTAGCCACCACAACAAGATACCCAGAATTAAAGGAGATCATACCGGTCGCTCCTGCTGTTTTCGTTTCCGCAGCGCCCTTTCTTTCAATCATATAAAGGGGGGAAGTTTCTGCAAGTCTTTCGGTATCATAAACGCACACTTTTGCATCTTCCCTGATCACATTGTCTTCAATACCTACAATCAGATATTTATCTACAATCTGAAAACCTCCAGCATGTCGAAAGGGATCGGTCATCAGGGTGGTGTATCTATCCGTTTCCAGTGATTTTAGATCCGCTTGTAGCAGATAGGATTCATGGGCCGAACTACCCGAGATTACTAGCTTATCTCCATGGGCTGTGGATAGACATTGAATACCCTGCAAGTGACCTCCTTCAAGCGGTACTGTCAGGTCATTTTTCAACGAGATCACTTGAGGAGTAGTACTGATTTTTTCGAAAGCGGTGGGAATATCCGGATCCGTTGAGTCCTTTTGCTCTATTTCGCTGAAAAGGGGTATCAGAATTTTTAATGAGGTGAATAAGAGAATAGATATCCAGTACGTCAAAATCTTTTCGTTTTCTGGAAGACAAAGTAAACATCTCTCTGTAAGTTATCAATAAAGTTTACAAAGACTTCACAATATAAACCTGAGATCCTCATGAAAATAGCCCCACTGATTGACTCAATTTTAAGAATCATCAGTGAGGCTATGTTGACAAACTAATTTCTAGTCCTCTCTTTTAGGGTGAGTACTAGCTCATTTGATCTTCGAACATATCTACCTTGTTCAAAGCTCGTGCAATATTGTTTCGTTGATAGGTAATCACCTGACGCACTCGTTCAGGTAAATCATGGTTTTTGAGGAATTCATCATATTCGTGCAGAGAAGCTTCTTCCCCTCTTTCTACCTCCTCGAGAATAGCGTCTTCTGTATTTATGCTAAAGATGTTACGGAAGTTAATCCACACATTGTGGAGATCTCCGGCCATTGAGGTGCCTTTATCTATCTCTGCATCCATGTACGTCAGGATGTCTCTAATTTGATGGCCATAGGAATAGCGATTACTAGCTTTACTACGGTAGAAACTCTTCAAGACTGGGTTGTCAGATTTTTGAGCTGCATTATTATATCCTCTTTCTGCATCATAATTTTTTGCCAGTAGGTCATTTAGACCAGTTATTATATTTTCTTTATTCATTCTAAGAATTTATTTTAACGTGATTAAAAAATGGACGTTTTCTGACAGGTCCTGTACTTTGTGTTTTCTTACGAGACCTGCATGCCCTCAGATGCCTCAATACCTGCATCCCCATCAGTCATGTAGGTTCTATATTCTTTTTGTAAATTATCTTTTTCTTCTTCTAAAAGTACTTTTCCAGCGAGTTGAAAAAATGTGTGTTCTTCGTCTTCCAGATGGTGATAAACTTTTTCGCGCAATTGTTTAGCATATGTGAGCCATGCAGGACCATCCATCTCGGCCTTGTCAATTTTCTCGATCAGCTCATCCATCTCATGATGCTCTGCGACACCGTGTCGGGCATGTTTTTGCGTCATGTCTTCTTCGATCAAAGGCACATAGAAAAAACGCTCTTCCGCTTGTGCATGGACTTGTAATTCTTTCTTTAGTTTGTCCCAGATGCTTTTCCTAAACTTGGTGTCTCCCGACGTTTTTACTAATTCATCGCAAAGAGATCTTTGGATGTCATGATCTTTTCTGATGGCTTCGAATATTTTCATGGCTGATTTAATTTTTGGATTTCCAGAGGTAACTCTTAAAGGATTGTGAATTGATTTAATCCTGCCTCTAGTTGTCAAAGCGTTGTAACCAGAAGATTGTTCGATGACAAATAGAAATGAATACGGATAAAAGATCCAATGATATTACCAAAGGATCTGTATGTTGAAATACCAGTAAATCCAGCAGGTCTGGGTCACCGTCTGTGGCTGAAAGGGAAGTAGGCGATTGTTGATTCTTGTAGAAAAAAAGTTTTGAATAGTGCATCCATTTTATGGATCTGACCTAAACTTTTCGGCAGCTTCCTTATTCCAGGTAATGGTGGCAGTGCCATATTTGAAATTTGCATTTAGAAATGGAAATTGATAGGAGACATCCTCGACATTTGCGGACCCTTCCTTCATTTTTTTTATGAGTAGATCCATGTCATAGATGTAGTCTATAGTCAATTTTTCAAGAGACCCCACCTGCCAGCTATGACCCCCATGTACTTCAAATTTTTCAGGATCAATTGAATGAGAAGGATTTTCTACATACTGGATCAGATCTGAAATACTTTGCTTATAGGTGTAGAAACTCTCCTCATTAAAAAGCTAGACTCCACTTCCAGATCCCATGGCATCACCCGTGAAAACTCTATTTTTTCCTTTCAGGAAGAATAATATAGAATGCGGTGTATGTCCCGGGAGTTCATAAGTGTCAACAACAAAACCATCTCCCAGGTCTAGTGAACTATTTTTTGTAAAGAAAGTCGATTTTTCCTTGGGAAAAACATCTAATGCTTCAAATTCAGAGGCGGAAACCCAAAAATGAGCTTGAGTCTCCTCTTTAAATGCAGGAAGCATACCAAGATGATCTCCATGTCTGTGCGTACAGGAAATATATAATGGCCTTGATCCTATACGGTCATAGATTAGTGACCTCAGACTTTGTGGAGCGGTTTCATCCCAGCTGATCCAATTTGATAGATCTATTAAAAGGGCTTTTTCTGGGCCAACAATGAGGTACATGTCTGAGCAATTATTCATACCTATGATTTCTCCACTTTCATCACGATGAAGTCCTGCGGGATTACTATCATTAGCATCTTCAATATTAAATACACCCTCTTCAAGCTCAGTGACTGTGTAGGGACCTACTTGTGTTGACTGAGAAAATCCATAGTTGGAAAGAGAAATGAGAAAAGACAGGAGGAGATACTTCATCTGTTAATTCTTTAATCAGAAACAAATCAATCTAAAAAGGGAAATTACGTCATGTATGAAAGAAGCAGTGTATCACTTTCCCCACTTGCGATATACCGCTTTGTCCTTTCCCGGAAAATCCTTTGGAACAGCTTGTGTGACGTTGCCGGTAGCTGCCCATTCTGTTCCCCTTTGTAGTGTTGTGATGAAACCTACACATTCCATGGAATAATCAAAGTGCCCCATGGTGGTATGAAACACTCTGCCCTTGCCATAGTCAGTGACCATCATGGTTCCCACATTTTGATCCATCCCCTTGGCTTTTGGATTCCATGGCGGTGCATTTCCTTCCTTGTCGGACCAGGCAGTCGCCAGAATGGTGGCATTCTCAAAAGGTCCTCGCATTTTCTCATAGAGTTCATCCGTGCCATGCATCCACTTGGTGGGTAGTCCCTTCATGATCGGGTGCTCCGGTGCTCGGGTCGTTACTACGAATTCAAACTCCGCACCATGGCCACCACATCTACCTGCTGAGTGATCCTTTTCTAACTCACCCTCCTTATTGTAATACACATAAGGTCCCGTGATGCTGTCTCTTCCTCCCCATGCTCCCAGGGCAATCATTTTATTGTATTCCTCATATTTACCCCACATATTGTCAGCGGCATGGATCACCACCAGTCCACCCCCTTCAGCAATGTACTTTTCAAAATTTCTTTGAGTTTCTACCGGCCACATGGGCGTTGTTGCACCCAGATTCAGGATCAAAACATCATACGCACTAAAATCCATGGTGAACCTTGATGATCGTATGGGTTTGTGCGAAATGCTGTATGTAGCATTTTCTAGAGGATAAGTTTCAATGAAATAGGTATAAGCTTCTGGTCGTGATTCTCGATACTTGGTGCCTAACCAGACTGAATCCATTCGGTGAATACTCACTTCAAATAAGTCAGTTTGTTCCAAATAGTCTTTTATCATCATCGTAGTCTTCGGCCATACATAGTGATTGTTCTGACCGTCAATGATGAGCGCCTTTTGCTTTTCAGATTGAGCTTGGATTTGACTTATCAAACCTATGAGTAGGAAGGCAGTGATAGCAAGATTTGCATAGTACTTCATAATTATCTTTTTTCCAGGTATGCTTGCTAAGCTACTATTTACTTGGAATAACTGACAACTATATGACTGCCTAATATTGGAATAGCAAATTTTCTCTTTTGTCTCTCAAGGCATATGATATTATCCTCCCCTTTATAGATTTCTGCACCTACATAATCATCGGTATCACGATTTGCACGGATTTATAGTTTTAGCAGGCAAGTATAGATCAGATAGGCAATCGCACAATAAAAGTCGTGCCCCTTCCCACATTGCTTTCCACTTTTATTTCACCACTGTGTGCTTTTACAATGTCATAGCTGAGGCTTAATCCCAGCCCTGTTCCCTGGCCTGTGGGTTTGGTGGTAAAAAATGGCTGGAAAATTTTTCCTCTTATTTCATCTGGAATACCAGGGCCATTATCGGATACCGAAATTTGGATTTGGTCTTGCAGCTGAGCGGTAGAAACCTTAACCTCTGGATTTTGTGATTCAGTTACAGCTTGAAACGAATTGTTAATTAGATTTACTAAGACTCGGCCAATTTCCTGAGGCTGCACTTTGATTTTTGGCAGAACTGGGTCAAGGTCATGTTTTATTTCTGCACTAAAGGTTGGTTTTTTTGCTCGGATGCCGTGATAGGCCAGTCGCAGATATTCATCGCACAATGCATTGATATCGGTTAGCTCCTTTTCACCGGAACCTATTCGGGAATGCTGTAGCATGCTTTTGACAATAGCATCGGCTCTTTGACCGTGGGCCTTTATTTTATGTTCATTTTCTCGCAGAATATTTAAAACGGCATTGATTTCTTCCTCGTTACCCTTTGTAATCTCTTCTTTTAATTCGTCAAAGAGTTCTGCATTAATCTCGGAGAAATTATTAACAAAATTTAATGGATTTTGAATTTCATGGGCGATACCGGCGGTGAGTTCTCCCAGTGAGGCCATTTTTTCGGAATGTATAAGTTGTGATTGAGTTGCTTTTAATTTTTCATACGCAAATTCTATCTCTTGCTTGGATCTTTGTTTCATTCTATTGTTTCTGAACAGGAAAATAGCGAGTAGAAATAGGGTAAATGTACTGCCCAGCAGAACATTTGATCTGAGGCGATTTTCAAATTCGTCCTTGGCGGCTAAGATTTCTTCCCTTCGTTGCTGTTCATCAAAGTCAATTAAATCGCTAAAACCAGTCATCATACGCATTTGCTCAAGACTATCCTTTGACCGGATTGCAATGTTGTTGTACTGTAATGCACGGATCGGTTCACTTCTCTCAAAATAATCGGACAAAAATAAACAAGCGTCAGCCACTTGCTGGTGCAGACTGTTTTCAAGGGCTAATTGCAAGGACTCTCCTGCATATTTAAGAGCAGAATCATTTTGATCAAGGAGCATAAAGAGTTTGGCTATTTCTAAAGCATCATATGATTTTTCCGACTGGGCGTTTTCATCATTTAACCTAATGGATTCTTGAAAGTAATAGAGGGCAGAATCCAGATTATTATGATCTCGATGAGTATCAGCCATACGGGTAAAAGTCCAATGGATATGGTAATTAATCCCACTTGATTTGGCCAGTCGAATGGCCTCCCGCCCATAGAAAAAAGCAGAATCGGCATTGTTTAAAGCAGAATAAGATCGGCCAATTGTTGAGGCGGATATTGCTGAAAATCGTGGAGAATCAAGTGAACGGAAGGAAGAAAAAGCTCTTTGACTATAGGATAAGGCGCGTTCGTAATTGGCTGATCTTAAGTAACATATGCCCAGATCCATTAAAAATATACTTGCAAGATACGGTTGATTCCACTTCTCTGCTTCTCGTAGTCCTTCTAAATTCACTTGCGCGGAAAGCGTATAATTTTCAAGTGTTTGGTGTGACAAAGCTAACCATACCAGCGCCCACAATTCACCTTCACTATAGGAGATTGATCTCGCTAACTCAAGTGCCTTGCTTGCATAGTATATACCCGAATCAGGACGCGAAAACTTGTGATATTCCGCCATGGTATTCCATTCTTGGACTGTAGAGTGATCTTCACTTTCTGATCTATTTGAAGATTTTGAGTTTAATTCTCCTGTGGAGGGATTGACATTTTGAGAATAGCCAATTACCTGAAAGAGCACGACAATCAAGAAAGTGTAGCGAAGTATCATATTTTGACTTTCATGAAGCGATTTTACATATGGAAGTATAAGATAGCGGGTTTATATCGATCACCAAAGAAACTTTACGAGACCAGCTGGTACTTTTAGAGGTGCACCTGATTCGGGTTAGATCAGCAAAAATGGTTTCTGATGAATTATTCCATATACGTAAAATCGTAATCATGATGAAATAGGACGTTATAGTTTTTTATATCTACCTGAACTCTCCAAAGAAGTTTCTTAGCCATATTGAATATGACAACCTTTCGAGCACTTTTTACATAGGTGCTAAGAAATCATTGCTGCCAATTGAGATACTACCCTCAGATGCCAATCGAAATAGGTCACCTAGACTATTGAGCAATCACTCTTACGATGCTTCTATCATAGTCCAGACTGGCATCTGTCAGTCCTTTTTCCTCATAGTGTACATGATTTAAAACATATCGCATAGCCTCTTTCCGTGCCAGGTCTTTATTATTTCCGTTGATGACGACCCAGGGTGATCGGGCGGTACCCGTGTTTTCAAACATTTTTTCTTTGTAGTGGGTAAAGTCATCCCATTTAAGCTGGGCCTGCATATCGACGGTACTGAGCTTCCAGCTGATGAGGGGATTTGACTTTCGTTCTTCTAGTCTTGTATTCTGTTCTTGTCGGTTGATCGAAAACCACAGTTTAAAAATGATCATTCCGTCATCTAGAAGCATATTTTCAAATTGATTGACCTGCTTCATGAAGAGCTGATACTGGGCCTCAGTGCAGAATCCCATCACAGGCTCTACGACTGCCCGATTGTACCAACTACGATCGAAGAAAACCATCTCTCCCGGATTGGGAAAATGTTGAATATAACGTTGAAAATACCACTGGCCTCGTTCTTCATCAGTGGGTTTATTTAACGCTACAACGCGATAGTGTCTTGGATTAATAAATCGAATGAATCGCATGATAGCCCCACCTTTTCCTGCACTATCGCGACCTTCACAGATAATGATGATGCGTTTTCCAGTCTCGATCAACCAATTCTGCATGCGCACCATTTCGGTCTGCAGTTGAATATATTCCGGATCGCTCTCCATTGAATGTAACATCGCTTAGGCTATTTTGATCGATGGAAAGATAGAGATTTTGTGACTTAATCAATAGACGATTATTTAATCTGAATGATTGCATGGTCACACCCGGACAAAGGATCCGAGTCCGTATCACCGTGATCAAGATATTTCGCAGTCAGCACCAATTTCCAACCTTTTTTGGCAGGATCGACACGGATGATCCCGGATGTCCCCATGAAATATTCCTGATGTATTCTTTTTCCGGTATCCATAATCCAGGATGCCATTTTCTCGGCATCCTCCGACGTGATTTCTGGATTGACAGGCATGATAGCATCGTTACTCCATTTTCCTGAGGATCCGTGGAGCAGGCTAAGACTCAAATCGATATCGGTGCCTTTATATTTTTCAGCAATGTCATTGAAAGAGGGTCCGACCAACTTCTGTTTCACCCTGTGACAAGTAAAGCAATCGTATTGTTTTACCAGCGTCAACCCCTCCAGCTCTTCGCATGAAAGTGTCTGATTTTCACGGGTATAGGTGATATGGAGAAAAACTTCATTCAGCGGTATTTCCTCGTAAATGGATTCACCATCCTGAGGATCAGAGACTATTATTTCATAGGGTATCTGAGCTCCCGTCTCCAGGTTGCTGCTAGGGATATTTACTTCCAATGTCACAGTGGGTGGATCATTGGTAAATAGAAGAACACTTAGAATCAGAAAGCGAATCTGCATTTATGCTTCATCAATTTCACGGGCTACCCGGTTAGCTGAGCGAGTCGCAGCCTCCATACCCCAATCCAGATTATCAGCTGAGGCACCTGCAAAGTGAATTCGTCCTGCAGGCTTCATGATTTCTGGCCAGAAATTTTTCATGGTTCCCATTGGGAACGCAATACGTTCACAAGTAGGAGAAAATTTCTGCTTGGGCCAATCCTGCACGAACCCATGCTCGATCGTGGCTCGTTTACCAGGATAGACTTCCTTCAGAGCCGCCATGGCACGAAGTGGAGAAACACCACTGGGACCAGTACCCATTAAAGCAACCCGATGTGTGTCCACCTCATCAGCCACCTGCCACAGTGACCATATATTGGGATGGTCAAGGTCCATATTGATACTGACCTTATCATCTTCCCAAAATTTACCGCTAGCCTGAAAGACCAGACGGGCGTATGAGTTATATTGCACATTGTTAATTACATATTGCTTCTCTGCTGGCAGCTGGGGAGTAATTGGGATTTTCGCAAAGGCTGGTGGTGGAATGCAATTAGCTAAAAAGTCTGCGGTAATTGTTTTTTCCTCCCCATATTCGGTATATGATATTTCTACGCCACTTTGATCCTGTTTTATGGCGGTAATGGGACAGTTCAGCATGACTCTTTTGCCCAGAAATTTGGCAAAAGCATTCGGTAGCCCCTGGTTCCCCCCTTTGAGTCGATACACATCTGGTGGACTAATAGGCACTCCCCGAATCTTCAATATCGCATTATGCCAAAGTGAAAATAGCACACTAGTATTGCCACCTCCCATAAATCGAAGCGCCGTTTCAGAAGCACCGTCCTCTTTATAGAGATCTGCCATGGGCTTCTCATCCATATCATCATATCCTGCACCGAAAGGTTGATACTCATCTTCGAAATCATCCAGGTACGGCGCTGTGTACATTGACTTCAAATCCCAAAATGGATTTTGCTTTAGATAATTGATTTCTTTTTGGTTAAATCCCATGCCTGCCAAAACGGAGGCGTCCGATAGCATCTCCTCGCTATAGAACTTTCCGTCAATACGACGCATGACATTGCGACGTCGGGGATAGGGGAGGACCGTCAAGTTTAGTTCATCAATATACTCCCAGTATTTTTCGTATCCGGGTTTTGTGATATGCTCGGCTCCCAGATCAGCATATAGTCCGTCGGAGAGTCCGTCATGTAGTGTAAAGACATGCCCACCATGTCGGCCGGACGCCTCAAGTACAGTCACATCATGTCCTAGCTTAGTGAGTTCGTATGCACAGCAGAGACCGCCGATACCAGCACCCGCCACGACTATTTTTTTCGGATTAGCATTTGCTAGGATCCTGGGAGATCTGTCAGCCTGCTTATTTAGCAGGGGTACACTACTACCTACTCCTGCTATGACTCCGGATTTTATGAAACTTCTTCTTCTGATTTTGCTCATGATTTTGACTTGAATCCCTCTTAATTTAACACTTAATTATTAATAGGAATGATGGCCCATGATGAAGTTATCGCATTAGTTGATACAGGGTAATACCAACGTATAGAGCGCCTAAGCCCAGAACTGTCCATCCGATTTGCTTATTCTTTAAAACCTTGAGCCAAAGAATGATGCCCGAGAGTACAAAGAGAATCATAGCAATTGCCGTAAGATCGATCATGAAGGCATATAGATGCCAGAGTAGGGGGCCTTTGTAGGATCGTACCCGATGCAGATCATTTATTATTCCATTGAGGTTTTTTACGGTACTTTCGATCCAGACCTGAGATCTATCTGGATTGATTTTTAACTTGAACTCTTCTCCCGGTGTCCAGTATTCTTTGATTATGGTACCATCGGCCTGGGTTCTATCGGCAGTATTTCGACCTTTGATTCCATTCATCTTTAAGAATTGTGCCCAGGTATTTTCTTCCAAATCTGTGGTCTTGATGGGCACCACTTTATTTACATCGGGTGTCTCATCAATATGGAAGGTGTCATGATGCATCATCATGAATCCCGAGATTAAATACATCAAAAAAAATACTACCGTGGTGAGACAGGCATACAAATGTATTTTTCGAATGGTCTGGTAAGTTTGACTACTCATTTTCATATTCCCAGCATTATGATCAGTGAAACGATGGTCAAACCGCCAAACAGATAAAGGTGCCATCTACGAAGATTGAAACGGGCCCATAGGATCAGGCCAAGTAGCAGAGAAATCACCAGGACAGCCATGGTAAGCCATTGATAGAAAGCCCAGGATCGCAGAAAATTGGAGGAACCGGGAATCTCTCCATTAAAAAAGTGGAGTCCATGGAAGGTAGCCAACACACCTTTACTAATCCCATCCACAGTCACTTTACCGGTCAAGAGATTTGCAGTGATGTGATGGTCTTTGCCAAAATGTGTTAATCTAAATTGAAATTGTTTTGCATCTCTCTTGAATTCCCAATAGGGGATCCACCCCATAATCTGAAGACTGTCCTGAATTAAGTGACTCATGGCATCATTCTCCAGTGAGGTGTCCAGTTGCAGTGTGGTCTCCCAGTGGTCCGTCACTTCCTTGTTTTCAACGTCCCAACCATGGTTGAGTACCAATGAACTGAAGGCAAATGCCAATATATAGAACGATGTGAATAACCCGGCATAGACATGCCACTTGATGAGTTGTGACTTCTTAATTTTCATTTACTGTCTGACTGAATTGCTGCAGAAATATACGGATATTGGCCAGAAGGATAGTGCATCATGGTGGCTAAAAGAATTTTGCAATTCAGTACATTACAGGTCTCTTAAAATTGCCTTGGTTAGCAGTACCATGTTGGGTGCCATTTCATTCGGTCTCGTGGTTGCCTTTATTGTTAGGCGCATCACAAAAAAAAAGCGATGGCTCTAAAAGGATGATCATTCTTAAATTACCATATGATCGCGACGATTATCTTGCCGTAGATACCGATAAAACATTATTTTTTAGAAACAGTGGATGTCACTTGATGGAATATCCATCTGTGGCAAAAGAAAAAGCCTTATTGCTTGCACTTTGGCCTACCATAATCGCCTGTATTAACGGTCGGGTGCTCTTTCTTGCACTTAACTCTACAATGAAATTTGCTCCGGGTCCTCCCGTGTCATCATCTTTATCTACTACGTAGTTGATGGTGGCCATAGGACCTAAACTGATCGGATTCTCGATGTACCTACGCACTAACGTTCCGTCTGTATTATAATAGTCTATGGTGGATATAAACAATGAATCTGCAAAGCTTGTGTTTCGAATGCTCAGCGTTGCCGCTAAAAGCGTACTTTGATTTTGTTAATCGAGGTAGATATCAGAGTAGATAGGTACATAAATAATATCCGAGAATGTCTGCTCATTGGCCTCTATGGCTCGATCCATCTCATGGGCTTTCAGGGCGTCTTCACCTGTTGAGCCCAGATTGGGATCTGATTGTGTACATGCGGTAAGAATACCTGCCAGTAGTAAGAAGTAGACAATTTTCATATAGTGATATCTTCAGTTTTTGGTTTGTTTCTCAATACTGGAGCAAGGGAGATATGGGCAAATTACTCCCAATCGACCAATAAACATTAGAAGAGAAATCATGATTTTATTCCAGTCGGAGAGATTCCCGGTATCGCCTGTGGATCGTCCCTCCGTACTCAAAGCTGAAGAAACTTCAAGCAATATTTCTTCAAAATCAAATTGACCTTCATCTATCATTAAGCAAATCCAGGTTCCCACAATCAGAATGAATGTATAAAAAATCATAGAAGATACCGCCAGATAATTGTTGGATGCCCATGTTTTGAGTTTTTAATCATGAGAGCATAATGTACTTATCCTTCTTGTCATATTGGTTCTTGGCCATTCATACGGGAGGAAGAGAGAATCCATTGAGACGGGACATAATTAAACGGCTTTCAATTATGAACTCTATTGGCAATCTCTATGGCCTGTCTAAGATCCGCATCTGAGGGTGGAGGCATCTTTTGCACTTGCTCCATTTCGGGACTGTAGACTAAATTTGTACAAACAGGGAAGTGATCTGAATTTATTTTTTCTCCCCGGGAAACTGAATGTAATTGAAAGTGCTCGGATACAAATAGATGGTCTAAAGGCCAGCGCAGCAGTTTATTCTTGGCATTGTAAGTGTTATACATCCCTCTACCCTTACGCAAATCCGATTCTTGTCATAGTCACCCGTCAGTTCCATGGGGGCATAGATGGATATGCAAGGCTCATTATTGAAATTCTTTAATTCTTCAAATTCGATTTTAGTTAGCATATTATTTCGCGTAAATTTTTTTGATTTATATTCTTAAGTATCTCTTTACATCATTAGTGCTATTATCTTACAATTGTTCGAAATAACCGAAGAGTAGAAACTACGCTTGAATATATAGGGTAGTAAAAGAACGGTCTCTTAGCCAAATGTAGTGGCTGTAAGAATTTAAGGATAGATTGTCCTGATATATGGCCATTTTATGTGGTTATTTCCCGCTTTCAGAATTGGGCGAGCGTCACACTTACTGTTTAGGAGCGGCCATGGACTATACTGTATGAGCAAGGTGGATGAATAGAGTGAGTAGCACGGCACAGAGACCTAGTGAGACACTAGCAAAACCTAGAGATGCGCCAGTTTGTAGGACCTAGCGGAAAAACATTTAGTGTGACCGACCAAGTCTGACAGCGGGCATCCCGATAATTATCGGGACTGCTAAAAGTTGGCCGCCGGAGGCATCTGAAGTAAAAAAATCATTTAATAGAGCTCGTAAAATAAACCTTAGGCTTAAAATTGAAAGGTTGTTCTATGTCATCAGTAAGAACCAGTTTCTCAAAACCCACTGTATTTGACCAAGACCCAAAAGAATTGACCTTTGTGATCCTAAGGGTATCGATTTAATGGGAAAATTAATCCTTCTTCTGATCAGTCTGCCATTCGGGTAGTTGATAGCAATAGACCCAGTATCGTGACTCACTCCACATGTTTTCCTCAGGAAATGGAACACCGGGTAGTAATTCTCGATCTACAGGCATCCAGCGTATTTGAATTTCGAGTCTGGATAGTCCATCAGTCAGGCTGCGATCGATTAGGAATTCTTCTTCTCTCCAACGACGATTACTCGTGATGATCTTTGGATCGGTAGGCGATAGCTCAGCTTCGGTGTAGGATCGTCCGGAAGGCCAGGAGAAGTAGCAGGTATTACTTCCCGGAGTGTACCAGGTGCCAGCATTTTTCCATTCCGCATTGCTATCATCAGGCCGAACCCAGACGCTGGCCTTTTGATTGGGATATGCGTAGTCAAATTTTCGCCGAAGCATAACACCCAGGTTATTTGAATCCAGTGATACCGTGAAAGTACTTTGTCCCTGCATGGTACGAACGGAGTCACTGACTGCAGGATAAAACATGCGTGTACTCCTCATGGATGTCTGATCGTCTGGTGAATGTTGATCTGGTAGATCGCTGTCAGGGCCTAGTTCGTATCGCGATGTGAGCTGATAGGGATCGGAGGCCATGGGGGAATCGTAATTATGAATAAGGATGTCCGCCGGATTGGAAACATTTAATTCATCTGTTAACTTCAGAGTGGCTGCAGGAGCGCCGTACCAATAAGCTACTCCGCTATAATGTTCCTCAGAGGTGTTTTGACCACCATGTTCGAGACCTACTACGGCGCGCTTACCAAAAGGGAAATAGTCCGCAATCAGAAATCGATAGGCAGAATTGATTAAATCTAATTCTGAAGACACAGTTGTATTATTCGCACTTTTTCCTACAGGATGACCTGCCAACGGAATGGTCATGTTTTCACCACCCCAATAGTTTCCACCGCCTCCCCATTCTTCTGTTCCGGTGCCCCATGCTTGCGGGGTGTTGCTATCATCGAAGAAAAAACGTGGATCTCCTTCAAGGGTTGTCAGATCCCCTTCATCCGTGAAGAGCCAACTCATACCCACGAAGTGACCGCTCCAGGGACCGCCACCTTCTACCACATCTGTGTCCAGAAACTGAACATCCTCGCCTGGTTCAGGCAGTGGGTGGTCGCTGTAGGTGCCGTGGAAATAAGTGATATCTCGTGGCTCTCCCTCAAAGGCCTTCTGTTTAATGGATACTGTAAAAGGACCAAATGATCTGCCACTACGTTCTTCAATTTCAATTTTAGCATGCTCCAAATAGGGCATGGGCCAATACATTGCCAGAATGACTTCATCTTCTTCATATTTAATGTATTGTGGAAACCCTTTGACCAGATATTCTTTGTCTTCCGGATTATATAATTGACCGGTTCCAAAAAATAAGTCAATGGGTGCGTCGATAGATGGATGCCATCTGTGGTCCCAGGTGATGATTATCCTGTTTTTACCAAATTCCATTGCCTGATCACGGGGAATTCTGAACTCGAGTTTTCGGAGGGTATTAGTTCCGTCAAGATTAGCTATTAATTTTCGCTCGTTTGCCTTGAGATCTAGCGACGCATTAATTTCTACCACGTCCGCGTCCATTGGTGACAGATCCGATCCGGATTTATTTAGGAGGTCCAGGACTGCCGGGTCCGGGGGTGTTTGATCCCAGGATTTTAATTCTTTTGATAAATGGGAAATTCCAATAGGAAACTGATGGTAGATATAATAGCCCGTACCATAGAAAGTGCGAGAGTAAGCCATTCTAAACCAATCTTCAAAAGGGATAGGAACCCACATAAGGTCTGCCCCTTTAGTGATGCCCCAGGTCCAGGTCAATGGATTGGGGAAAAGATCCTCAGGAATAAAATGAGGGTTTTCGTATTTATTTCGGGCATCGATGGGATCATCAGTAGCGGACTCTTTAACAATAAAGTCCTCACCATCTACCTCGTAGTGCCAGGGACTCCCGTGGAAGAAGTTGGTACGTTTGAAATATAAGATCCCGGGACCAGGCACGTCCAGAGACACATTGAAGCTATCGTTTTCCTGGTACAGGTAGTGACTGGCATCGGCTCTCCGATTATTGCCTTCACGGTCATAAGTGCTACGCATATAGGCGCGCATTCCGATTTTCTGATAGGGTAATTGGTCCCATTGCAGATAGGCATCTTCACCAATGGGGATGGTGGGAGGTTGTATTTCTTGGCCATCAATGACACCAAAGCTGAGCAAGCTAATAAGGGCAGTTAGATAAAGTTTGTGCATGTTGAT
Source organism: Saprospiraceae bacterium (assembly GCA_050298535.1). Classification (GTDB taxonomy): domain Bacteria; phylum Bacteroidota; class Bacteroidia; order Chitinophagales; family Saprospiraceae; genus JABDMH01. Next base: position 699 of record JBNKUI010000004.1, on the reverse strand, counting down.
CCTTTCAACATAAGATAGGGAATTTAGGGTAGAGCAAGTGAATGTATTGCGGAGGAAATGGGTTTCGTACCTCCGGCACGATTTGTTATTTGCGCGGGGTAGTTTGACCGGTGTTTGGTCCCGCTGGGACCCGGATGGATTTTAGGATGTTGGCGTGTTCCTAAAGGCAAGGGTCTTTTGTTTCGTACCACTGGCACGACTTTCTGGCTGAGTGGTCCAGGTTGGCCGACATTTGGTCCCCCTAGGACTTTGTGTTAAATCCACAGGCTTGAGAGATTATAGGGGATAGCTAGATTAAAAATATGGGAGTTTAAAAAGCAGCTCATTTAAAAAAAGGTCCCCGTGGCTACTGACCTATAAAGTATCCAGCGGCTACTATTATGGTCAAGAGTATGTGAATCTGGATTTTTGGGAAATAAATGGTCCCAGCGGGACCGAATCTTGGTTTAATCCGGACACTAATTATTGGAGCTCGTGCCAGAGGTACGAAATGTCTTAATCTGACTCTATTTTTGATCGGTAGTGGTTTGTGGAAATTTAAGTTTTCTTGAATAATTAGATTGGTGGTTTTGTTTCGTACCTCCGGCACGATTTGCTATTTGCGCGGGGTAGTTTGACCGGTGTTTGGTCCCGCTGGGACCGGGTTGGATTTTAGCGTGTTCCTAAAGGCAAGGGTATTTGTTACGTACCACCGGCACG
>JBNKUI010000003.1:0-2659 GCA_050298535.1 Saprospiraceae bacterium | reverse complement strand
GAGTTTTTCTGTTCTCCAGCATGCATGGTATTAAAAGGCTTTATTATATTGATCTGGACACTTTTTCTTACTGTATTCTTTATTTCTTCTTCCCCTGAACCCTCCAATTTCTATGTTCCGGAAGTTCAAACAATTTAGCTACCGGTTTTGCAGTGTAGAAGAACCATGGAGTACATATCAACCACATGAGAAAATGTTAATGCATACGACAATATTGTCAAAAACATTTTGTACGCAATATTTTTTTCTAAAGAGGCTATAGTACTTTGCAGTGGCACAACAAAATATTTGAAGGTATTTGGGGAGGCATCTAGGCTGCGTAATAATACACAGAAAAGTAGTGGTTTCCCCATCCGGTGTGATGAGGTTGAGAAAGGACTGGTGCAGCAGTTGCTTCCTTGCCAACTTTCAGATTTTCCTTGTCGATACTTGGGCCTGCCACTCTCTCAAAAAGCTCACAAGGGACCAGTTGCAGCCAGTTATTGATAGAATTGCTGACCAGCTGCCGGGATGGAAGGCGGATCTGCTAGCAAAGACTAGAAGAAAGATATTAGTGCAGTATGTTTTGACGAGTATGCTGATTTATCTTGCTGTGGTCATTGATCTCCCAGCCTGGGGTTGGAAAGCAATTGATAAAATGTGGCGAGGTTTCTTTTGGCGGGGTCGTAAAGATGTAAAAGGAGGGCACTGTCAGGTGGCATGGGGTAAAGTGTGCAGACCTTTGGAGTTCGGTGGTCTCATAATTTGTAGTTTAAAAGAATTGGGATGGGCTCTGAGAATGAGATGGCTATGGTTGGAAAAAACGGGCCCCAGTCGTCCATGGTCAGCAATACCCATTCAGGTCCCTGATAAAACTCAGGCTTTCTTTGCAATAGCTATGCAAACTAAGATCGGCGATGGGGCCAGCACATTATTTTGGCGTGATAGGTGGCTACATGGTCATCGAGGGACAGATATAGCACCAAGGTTACTTGCTGCCATTCCTAAAAGAAGAATCAACAAGTGTACAGTACTGGAAGCCCTCATTGAACACAAATGGATTTCTGATATTAGAGGAGCTCTTACTGTTAGTGTGATTGTAGATTATTTGCACCTATGGAATGCTCTTCATGATGTGGTGCTACAGCCAGGGGTAAGTGATCACCACTTCTGGAGGTTTGCTTCTAATGGCCAATATATTGTGAAGCTAGCCTATGAAGGTTTCTTTTAGGGGTCAGTTGGTTTTGAGTCTTGTGAAGGGATATGGAAGACCTGGGCGCCGGCTAAATGCTGCTTTTTCACTTGGCTAGTGGCACACAACAGGTGTTGGACCGCTGACTGTCTAGCTCCTCAACCAGGTGAAACCTCTTTTATGGAGTGGTGGCAAATGGCAAATGAGAAAGCTTCAGGACCATCCAAAAAGGGTCTCAATTCGCTGATTATTTTGGGAGCTTAGACAATATGGAAGCATCGAAACCGATGTGTTTTTGATGGTATTGCCCCTAACTTGGTCACTGTTGTGTCACAAGCTGACGAGGAGAGGAAGATATGGGAGCTGGCCGGTGCAAGAGGGATAACCCACTTGATGGCACAGCTCCCAGATGCTTAGATGGGATACGTCGCTGTAAGTTCAGTTCAAATGGGTGCTGATATAACGTGAGTATGGAGTATGGGTGTGTTTTATGGATTCTAGTCATTTTATTTCTTCTTAATATAATGATACGCAGCTCTCCTGCATGTTCAAGAAAAAACAAAATATTTGCAACCAAAAATAAAGGTAACAAAACAAAATATTCCCAATATAAGCAGAATGAAGTTCATGCTGACTACATAAATGTACATTTACCTGGTGCAAAAAAATTTAGCAGGTTATGATTCTCAGAAACACCAGGGAAGAAATTTAAACATTTAGGCAGGCAGATTCATAATTAGACAGGTGAAGGATAACAGGAATACCTTTTCTCATCGATAATTTGCTGTCTAACTGGTTTACCACAGCAAGGCTGAATTGTGCATACCTACTCCAGCCAGGTGGCATCATGTTTGCATCAGCAACATCCAGGTACATTGAAAGGCTTTCTAAATTATTATTTCCTCTGGGAAAGATCATCACTCGCCTGTGACCAGTAATATAAATAATGTGAATTCTACAACTGAAGATTGAATTGTTACAATCAATGAGCTGTGCATTTACTCACCACATGTATCCTCCAACTGAAAAATCATCAGACAATAGCTTTTTAACATTGCACTTGGAAAGATCTTCAATGGACCACGTAAATCTTAACGTAGAGGTATCTGGCGCGATTTGGTTATTAACAGTCAATGTGGATTCTGCAACAAAAACATAAAAAGTTAAGTTCATTAGTTGTATTAGGGGTAATATCATACCCCTGCAGTGTCAATTGTAATATATATATATATATATATATTACAAGCCGGTCCCAAGCCCGGATAAAGGAGGAGGGGTTGTGTTAGGTTTGGCGAGCCAACAACTATTCTAGCCATCTTTATGGAAATGAAACCACATGAAAAAACGTTGGGGCGTAACCCTCTTAGCGACGCGCCATATTGGAACCCGGGTATGGTGTTAAATGGGCAAGGGCCGGGTCGTCACCCCCTTAGTGATGCGCCGTATCTTGATCTGGATACTGTGTTAAATGAGCAAGGATCGGATCGT
>JBNKUI010000002.1:0-65999 GCA_050298535.1 Saprospiraceae bacterium | reverse complement strand
TCTAGCTCTAAAAGAAAGTTGCCATAGTCCATACTGCCGATCTGCATCGTCGTTTCACGTGCTTGCTTGCAATAGTTCGATTTACTATGACAACTCCAATTTACCTTTACTAAATTAAGTTCTTTCGAAGATATGAGTCTTGCAGTAGGCAGTCCCGGCACCCGGCACCTGGGACCGGAATAAACAGAGACGTAAAGATTTATTAAACAATCCCGGATACCGGATACCGGACACCTTCTCAAACATCCCCCACCTTTTCCCATTGGTGGCTATTAACTGATTTTTCGAGTGCCTCTAATACTGCCATGCCCGTCAAAATACTTTTGTGGCTCCTGGGCTCTGCACCTGTAGTGAACATTTGTACCATGTCTACATAATTTTTACCCGGAGACTTAGTTTCCAGACGAGACGTTATTTCCGTAATGCCTTCATTTGTTTCAACATAAGTATGCCAACCATATTTCTTGGTCGTAAAAATCAAAGACACCAACATACCATTCTGATAAATAATCTGAGCGCTGCTATTTTTTCCATTACTAGTAACTCGTACTTTATCCACATCCAATCCAAATAAATAGATCATGGGTTCGATCAAATGAGGACCATAAAAGAAAATACCCCCATACTCCGAAAAAATATCACATGGGCCATACATGACCACCTGATTAATATCTTCGATAGCGTCTAGTTGCTCTTTTTGATCAAAGGTATCGTAGCTATGAGCAACCGAACTGTATGATGTCACAGGCGTTCCCTTTTCCTTAGCCAATTGCAAAAACGATTTACCCTCTGACAATCGATAACAAAAAGGTTTATCAATAAATGCAGGTATGCCCGCCTCGACAAAAGGTGTAGCTGCCGATAAATGATATTTTCCATGACGGTGATCCACAATCAATGCATCAATTTTCCCCAACATTTCTTCCGGGTCCTGGACTTGATTAGGGATCTGTCCCTTTTCCATGGCATCTTTGGCAAATGCATCCGTTTCGCCCCAGACGTAGTCAACTGAAACACCGGGAAATGCTTTATCGATATTAAATAATTTTCCAAAGCCTCGCGTGTGCGAATTTTCGGCACCAATTATTCCAATTCGTATAGGAGTTTCTGTATCCCTCAGTGACCAGGGCATGTAGCTACCAGCAGCTGACAGAGAAACCGTTGATATAAATGACCTTCTATTCATCTTCATTATATTTTTATTTCCCATCCTGGTTCGTAAGTACGACTCCACAATTTCTTAGCCTCCGGATCATTCAGAATATGGCCATTGGAAGAATCTGTATTGAGGGACCTACCTATGCGCTGAGCAATATTTCCCAACTGTACCAATAAAGTGCTTTTATGGCCCGAATCTACATCTGCATGCAAAGTTTTTCCCCTTAAAATCCCGTCAAAAAAGTTCTGAATATGCAATGCATCCAAATGCTCCGCCGGGTTTGTGGCATTTCTGGGGTCAACGGTTCGCGTGTCTTCTACATGACGTACACGTTTTCCACTCAAATCAAATACCGAATAACTGTTACCCGCCGGTATCAACATACTCCCATTATCCCCATAGAACAGGACGCCCACACTGGTACCTTCCTCATCTTTTCCATTACAGCTTCTACCTTCCCAGACCATGGTCTTGGATTCCTCAAAATCGAGGCTTATAATCTGAGTGTCCGGTGTCTCCCAATCATCATCATAGCGATATCGTCCTCCATTAGAGCTCACCTTGGCTGGGAAATCTAATTGCATACCCCATCGCAACAGATCGATCATGTGCGTACCATTGTTTAATGCTTCTCCCGTGCCCCAATGCCAGTGCCAATGCCAATTGTAGTGTATCAGATTATCCTTGTATTCTTTACGCGGAGCCGGTCCCTGCCAGAGTTCCCAATCTAGCCAGTCAGGAGCGGATGTCACCTTTCCTTTTCCAATGGAAGGCCTGTTATTAGAGTACCACCCCTTACCGTAATAGACATTGCCAATCACACCTTCATGTAGCATTTGAATACCCTCCATCACATGAGGCCAGGATCGACGTTGGTTACCCATCTGTATGATCTTATCATAGTGCGTCGCAGCTTCTACCAGCATCTCACCTTCTGCCGGATTGTGGCTACAGGGTTTTTCTACATAGACATGTTTACCCGCTTGCATCGCCATCAAAGATGCCGGAGCATGCCAGTGATCTGGAGCTGCTATCACCAAAGCATCAATATCATCGCTCTCCAGCGAGATTCTCACATCTTTCAGCCCCTCTGCCTGTACATCCTGACGATCCTTAATACTTTCCAGACAGGAGCTAATCGCCCGACTATCCACATCGACAATATGTAGTACATCACAATTGGGTTGCTGGGCAAAGTTCTGTGCCAGGGCTTTACCCCGACTGTTGACTCCCATCACCGAAACGCGAATTTTATCATTGGCACCCACGATGTTAGCATAGCTTTTTGCCGTAAAATGTGGTAAAATCCCTCCTGCCGAAAGCACAGTAGAGGTTGTCAAAGTACGTTGAATGAACTTTCTTCTGGACTTGGATATCCTGGACATTTAATTCAGTATTTTTTTCGATTCGGTAAATTAAGAAAATCATTGAGTTGGCTGTCGGATGTGGGCTAACCTACACTGAAGTTTCGGTTAGTGGGGTGTCGGATGTGGGGCATACCTGAAACCAGATACCGATGGGAAAATGTTACCGCACGTTGTTCGTATATTAAATGGTGTGAAAAAGAGATTACAAGTTAATAATATCAAATGAATCAGACTTTAAGAATCTTACTACCCTGCCTTCTGATAGGCCCATTTGTGCTGAGTTGCACAACTTCTGAGCCAGAAGACTTACCCCCTAATATCATCCTGATTATTTCGGATGATCAGGGATGGACAGATTATGGATTCATGCAGCATCCCAGCATTGAAACACCGAATCTCGATACGCTGGCAAAAAAATCACTGTGTTTTACGCGAGGCTATGCCACAGCGCCTTTGTGCAGTCCATCACTTGCTACCATGATCACCGGGTTGTATGCACATCAACATGGCATCACAGGCAATGATCCTGCTTTTGACTTTGAGGGAGATCGATATACCACTGAGTGGTTACTCGCAAGGAAATCTTACTATGATACATTGAAAAACAATTTCTATCAAAATAAATTACTCACTGAATATTTAAATGAAGGGGGCTACCGATCTCTGCAAACGGGGAAATGGTGGTTGGGTTCATGGGAAGAAGGACACTTCGACTTGGGGATGACGCATGGTGATCCAGCCAAAGGAGGGAGACATGGTGATGAGGGATTAAAAATTGGCAGAGAAGGACATCAGATTATTTTTGATTTTATTGAGAAATCAGAGGAATCCAGCCAGCCTTCTTTTATTTGGTACGCACCTTTTCTACCTCACACACCTCACAATCCTCCTGAAGAATTAGTCAATAAATACCGCAAAGAAACGGACTCAGAGCCTTTAGCAAAGTACTGGGCCATGTGCGAATGGTTTGATCAGGCATGTGGCGAGCTTATTGAATATGTTGAAAATTCTACATCAAAGCGAGAAACTGTCATTATCTACACCACAGATAATGGATGGACACAAAATCCTGATAGGAATGGCTATGCACCCCGATCTAAACGTTCCCCCTATGAGATGGGCATCCGCACCCCTCTTATGATTTATTGGCCAGGAAAAGTTGAGCCACGCCTTGATAGTACCACACTGGTAAGTAATATTGATTTGGTCCCGACCATTCTGGCTTCAGCCGAGGTCAGGGAAGATAATCTTCCGGGCATCAATCTCTTAGACATGCCTAACGACAGGAATAACAGAACCGTTTTTGCTGAAGCATTTGACCACGACATTGCTGATATTAGAAGTCCGACGCAAAGCCTGCAATATCGTATTGCCATTCAAAATTCATGGAAGCTAATTGAACCGGATGCAGTCAATGCACCTGGTGCTGCCGTCGAGTTGTTTAATGTAGAGACGGATCCGCATGAAATGACTAATCTAGCTTCCGAGCGACCAGATCTGGTCGAGCAATTAAAGCGTCATCTTGATGATTGGTGGAAACCTTAGCAGTATATCAGTCTGCAGTCTTTCAGAGGGCAGTCAGCCGGTAACCGAAGCCTTGTGCGTAGGTTACTGGGCAGTTTTTCTCTATTCTTCTATACAGACAATATATGATAGCCATAGCAATTCATGCTCTTGATCGATTCTTTTCGACATTTATAAAAACATAAAAAATAGAACTGTTTTTGAAGAAGCATTTGAGCAGGATATTATTGATATCTAAGTTGGCATAGAGGTCGTCGGATCTAGATGGCCGCGACAGGCTTCAACCTCAAAATCTTGTTGGGCCCATTGAGGAGGACGTACATATGCCCCTTGGGACTGAACTTGATATCACGTACGCGCCCGACCCCCTTCAGGATGACTTCCTGGTCAATGACTTTTTGTCCATCCATGACCAAACGTCTGACCTCTTCATAGGCTAAAGCTCCGACGAATAAATTTCCGGACCACTCGGAAAATAATCTCCCTTCACAATACTCCAATGGACACACCGCAATCGATGGTGTCCAATAGGTGATCGGTTGCTCCATGCCTTCTCGCTCAACAAACTGCGAGACCGTATCACCACTATAGTCGATACCATATGTTATTGCGGGCCAGCCATAATTAGCCCCTTTCTTTAAAATATTGAGCTCATCGCCCCCCATGGGACCGTGCTCGGTCATCCAAACCGTTCCATGTATAGGATCTTGTACAATCCCCTGCACATTGCGGTTACCTAAAGAATAAATCCCGGCTAGCACACCCTCCAAATCTGGAAATGGATTATCCTCAGGTATCCGTCCATCCGGATGAATACGGTAGACTTTTCCAGAGATATGTTCAAGAGACTGACTGTGCTCTGCATGGTGCATGTCTCCTATCGTGAAATAGAGGTACCCTTCTTGATCAAACATCAAGCGGCTTCCAAATCGATTGCCTTGCTGAATACGTAGAGAGTCTGGTGCTTCAAACAGGATTTCCATATCAATCCATTGATGGTCTTCAATTCGACCACGCACAATTTCTGTCATTCCGCGGGCATCGAGTGTCTTGATGCTATCTTCAGTAAATGTATAAGCCAGGTATATCCAGCCATTTTGAAGATAGTCTGGATCCAGGGCAATATCCATAAAACCCATGGCAGATTCAGGTCGATACGTTTCGGGCAGCCCGGAGATAGATACAGGATCTAATTTGCCATTGACGATCCAACGTAAACCTCCTTCTCTTTCACTGATCAAAGCCAGGCTATCGGATACAAACTCAATTCCCCAGGGTGTACCCATACCCTCAGTAGCGAGTTCTTCGACCGTGATATCGTATAATGCCGTCTCTAAAAGATCCGGTATAGATCGCTCTTCTGAAGGGGAAATGCTTTGTGATTGAATGATATAGGCTAATACATCATTGACTTCCTCTAATGATAGCACCTTATCCCACGCAGCCATTTCAGTGCCAGGTATTCCAAATCGCACATTCTTTGTCATTGTATTTAGTGCCCTGCCATACTTCCAATCGGTTTTAATCAATGTAGTGGCTGATCCTCCCTCTAATTGGCTACCATGACATCCGGCGCAGTACATACCGTATATCTCAGCACCGTGCTGCTCATCAGTCACAGGCTCATCTTGACAGCCAAAGAAAGCTGTCAGCAGAAATAGTAAAAATAAGGTGGGTTGAATTGGCACTGGAAATCCTTTCACTCTAAAAACTTAAAATAGGAAAAAGGAATCACAAATTCTGATAAAAGAGAACGCCGACGAGCGTATCAGAATGCTACTTTTGACGGAAAATTTCAAAGGGTGCACAAATTATTTCTTTTTGCCTACCGACATCGCTTGATGGTGCTCTTTGGAGTGGTCCTTACCTTCTTTTCCAGTTTTGGGCAAACCTTTCTCATTTCACTTTACATCCCCGAAATTGAATCTGTTTTTGGTCTGTCAAATACAGCACTTAGTTCCTTATATGCTGTGGCAACGGTGGGATCTTCGCTGACACTTCCCTGGATCGGAAGCCTGATCGACTACTGGCGATTGACAAAGTTTGTCACGCTAGTCATTGTGGGTTATGCGATTGCGTGCCTGATTCTTTCCGCCGCCATCCATCCTATGATGGTCTTGCTGGGTTTCTTTGGTTTACGGCTTTTTGGACAGGGATTATCCAGTCATACTGCGATCTCAACCATGGCGAGATTTTTTGAGCATGACAGAGGTAAAGCAATAAGTCTTGCAACGCTTGGTCACCCTCTGAGTGAAGCCTCCCTACCTCTCATCGTTTCATTTCTGATTTTAGCATTGGGATGGAGGGCAAGTTTGCAGATCTCTTCTCTTACCCTGATATTACTCGTTCTTCCATTACTATTCTGGCTACTGGCCCGGCAGCCTGAAGAGATTCTGAACCCGGGTGGCTCGTCACCCGCTCATACCACGCCTCCCAGAAACCCATTTTCCATCATGGGAAAGTCTATTTTTTGGGTCATTGCCCCCACCGTCTTTATCCTTGGCTTCCTAAACACTGCTATCTTCTTTTTTCAGATAAAGCTGGGGGATAGTCGGGGCTGGGAACCCTCATGGATTGCTGGATCGCTCACGGTATATGCGGCAGTCAATGCCATTTCAATGCTAGGGTCGGGCCCAGTAGTAGATCGGTGGAAGGCCAGGCAACTCTTCCCCTATATTTTGTTGCCGTATATTGTAGGTGGACTTTTTCTTGCGATGGGGAGCCATCCATTGACTTACCCGGCAGCCCTGGCATTTATTGGTTTTGCCAATGGAGCCGGGAGTACCATCAAGAATGCCTTGTATGCCGAGGTATTCGGAGTGGAGCTGATTGGTACAGTACGCAGTGTGTATACAACAGTCATTGTGTTCAGTACGGCACTGGGACCACTCTCATTTGGTCTCCTCCTGGATGGAGACTGGTCCTACGGCTCTATCTTTCTTGCATCGGCTATTTTATTGGCCCTTATCATGGCCTGGAGTTTCAAATTAAAGGCCTACGAATAAACCGTATGTACTATTACTTGTTGTAATGCTAGTTTCTAATCAAATAGTAGAAAATGGCAAAGTCGACTGCACAGTCCAAAAAATCAGTTCAAGCGTCTGATCTCATCAAGGCATATAAGATTCACTATTTAAATGAGGGGAAACAGCCTCCCAGTGTATTTCGCTTTATGGATGACCTGGCTTCGGATGAAAGCACATTTTATAACTACTTTGGTTCTTTTGATGGCCTGGAGCAGGCATTCTGGAAAGACAAAATAGAAGGAACGTTGCAGGTCCTTGAAAAAGATAAGACGTATACTCAATTTAGCATCCGCGAAAAATTATTGGCTTTCTATTTCACGCATTTCGAACAACTTAGATCAGATCGAAGTTTCATCCTGCTACTTTTAAATGATTGGAAAGAAGGAAATCCACTGCCCAGGAATACGCAGGAGTATAGAACAACCTTTGACACCTACATCAAGGATTTAATTGGTGAAGGAGTGGAGCGGGGAGAAATCGTGGACAGAAAGTATCTGACGGATAAATATCACCGAGGATTTTGGATTCAATTTTTATTCGTTTTGAATTTCTGGAAAAGAGATCAGTCCGCAGGCTTTGAAAATACGGATGCTGCCATTGAAAAAGCAGTAAATCTTTCCTTTGAATTAATCGGTCGAGGCCCACTAGAGTCCATGATAGACTTCGCAAAATTTGTTTTTCAAAACAGATAATGTAACTGATGAAAGAACAATCAAGCATACCCATTTCCAAAATCCATCGGGCATCTAAGTTTGTTCAGGCTGGAGCCAAGATTGGCAGTAACTACCTAAAATATTACAAAGATAAAGTGCTGCTGGGCGAAGGTGACAGAGATCGGCTAGACGAAGATAATGCTGAAGATATATATGCATCCCTCAGTGAGCTTAAGGGTAGTGCCCTCAAGGCAGCTCAAATGTTGAGTATGGACAAAAGTCTTTTGCCTACAGCGTACGCCAATAAATTTCAAATGGCACAATATAGTGCACCGCCCCTATCCTACCCTCTGGTAATTCGAACCTTTAACAAGTATTTTGGACAATCACCTTCAGACTTATTCGATGCATTTTCTCCAAAGGCTGCCAATGCTGCGTCAATCGGTCAGGTGCATCGGGCTAAACTCGACGGTAAAGATCTCGCGGTAAAAGTGCAATATCCTGGTGTAGCCAATAGTGTACAGAATGATCTTAAGATGGTCAAGCCTCTAGCAGCCCGCATTATGAATCTGAAGGTTCGAGATCTGGACCACTACATGCAAGAGGTCGAAGATAAACTCCTGGAAGAGGCAGACTATCGATTAGAATTACAGCAGTCGCAAGAGATATCCCTGGCTTTTGCCGATCACGAAATGTTGGTTTTTCCAAACTATTATCCTGAGCTATCCTCAGATCGGATTATCACTATGGATTGGATCGACGGTCTGCATATACGTGAATGGTTAAAGACCAATCCCAATCAGGAGACAAAAAATGCTATCGGACAGGCCATGTGGGATTTCTATCAATTCCAGATGCACGTCCTTAAAAAAGTACATGCCGATCCGCATCCCGGAAACTTCATTATAACACCTGACAACAAACTGGCAGTCATTGATTTTGGCTGTGTAAAGATCATCCCTGATGACTTTCATAGGGACTACTTTCAGTTTTTAAACCCTTCTGTGCTGACAAATAAGGACGAGTTACTTTCACTGTTTTATGCACTAAATTTTATTTACGAAACCGATGCACCCGATAAGGCACGTTCTTACTATAAGATTTTCTATGATATGGCTCAATTATTAGGAAAGCCATTCCATGGTGAAACATTTGACTTTAGTGATGAGGCTTATTTTGAGCAGATTTTTTCGATGGGAGATAAACTTTCAAAGGATCCATTGCTGAGAAATGCAGAGAAGCCGAGAGGCTCGAAGCACGGTATTTATATCAATAGGACATATTTTGGGCTTTACAATATTCTCCACGACCTTAAGGCCACGGTAAATATTACGAAATACGAATAATCATAGACTAGTTTGCTTTCTCTGCGAGGTAACTTTCAATTCTTTGCTCAAGATCATCTCCGTTTAGATTTCGATCTATGATGGTGCCTTCGCGATCAATCAGGTAGCTAGCCGGAATACCTCCTATTCCATAAATAAGTGCTGCCTCATTATACTCCCCATTTAGATCAGATACCTGCAGCCAGGGAAGATTATCCGAGATGATTGCTTTCTTCCATGATTTTTCATCATCATCCAAAGAGACCGCGAATACATTAAATCCCTGCTGCGCATATTTTTGGTAGGTTTTCACCAACCGAGGATTTTCAGCACGACAGGGTCCACACCAGGAAGCCCAAAATTCCAGCAGGGTTAAATCACTCAGATGGTTGGATAATTTAAGTAAACTACCGGTTGTATCAGTCATTGAAAAATCAGCATACCTGTCTCCAATCTGAGGTGCCTTCACCAAGTCTAAATACTTTTTGACTTTTTGCCCATTTTCACTGGCTCTCAAATCATCAGAAAATCGAGCATATAATTCCTGTACAGTCTCTTTTCCCCAGGAGGTTGCATACACTGCTAGTTTATGAGCACTAATGACATTTTCAGGATGATCAAACACAAATTTCTGCTCTAATCGTATTCTTCTCAGCCCACGACCTGCCTGATCAAGAAGATTCTTTAGAGAATCTGCCAAAAGTTGTGTCTCAGAGCCATACAAAGCACTTTCTCGCAGACTGGTATGACTGGCATCCAGCACCATGGATCCTTTCTCCAACCAAACAGACTTAAAATCTGGTGTATCCTTTCTTATGAGCAGAAATGACTCAGCGAGACCCTTTAATTTTCCCTCAAATTTAAATTGGTTATCGATGATAAAAGTCGAATCAATATTTACATTATTCCTGGAAAGGAATAGAAGCGTACTATCCTTCACACCATTTGTGTGACCATCTAATACAAATCCATTTTCATAATCTGAAAGCGATTTACAACGGATGAATAAAAAAAAAATCAAACTAAAATAGAGGGCTACTTTCAAATCAGAATGTTTTGCCTGAAATATACTGCAAATTCATCAAGCATTCAATACATCCTCTGACTCTGTTCCATTCATTTCTATGGGATGAATTTGCAGGGGACTGTCTTCTACTTCAATGATGTCTTTGGGATCACCTAGTATTTCGTCTACCAAGCCAAAGTCTTTCGCTTGAAATGCATTGAGAAATTTATCCCGTAGAAAGTATGATTCAATTTCCCGCCAGCTATGACCGGTATTTTCTCCCATGATATGGAATATCTGCGCCTGAATACGCTCTTGTTCACGTGTAGCAATCCGCACATCTTCTGTGTAGCCCTTGGTTCCACCACCTGTGGGATGCATATGTATCGTGCTATGGGGTAATGCATAGCGATGCCCCTTTTCTCCGCCAGAAAGTAGGAACGTGCTCATGCTACCCGTAAATCCCACTGAATACGTATAGACAGGGCAATCCATCATTTTCATGGTATCATATATGGCCATCCCTGCGTATACACTGCCTCCCGGACTTTGAATGTATAAATGCACTGGCGCTGTGCTGTTCGAACTATTTAAATAGAGCAGCTGTGCCACCAGTAAATTTGCCACCTGATCATTTAGTGCGCTCCCCAGAAAAACTATGCGTTCTTTGAGCAATAAACTGTAAATATCAAATGCCCGCTCACTCATATCTGAGTTGTCAATCACCATAGGCACTAGTGAGGCACGTATCATGGTAGTACCTTTTGTAAATGACGAATCTTAGATTGAAAATCACACTTGGTAGCATCTTTCAACATCGTCTCAAAGAGATTATCCAATTGCCCTTTCACTTGTTTTCTGCGGTATAGTTTAATGACCTGGAAAAGATTACTAAATGTATTAAATCGGATAGCAAATCGTTTTTTATGTATTAAGCGATTCTGTACCTCCTCCATTTCAGATCGAGCCAGCTTCTGTAGGTGAAAATCTTCTATTAATTGCCATTCAGTTTTGGAATGCATCGTACTCAATTTTATTTCGTTTCACAATTGCCCTGAGTTGCCTAAGACATTTATGCTTCTGGACGCTCACGCTGTGTGCATTTTTATAACCCATCCGATCTGCCACTTCATCCATTGGTATCTCGGAGAAATAAATGGTATTTAATAAATTCAGACATTTATCTCCAGCCTTCTCAAGAAACCTCAGAAGGCGGCGTGCAGACCAGGAGGGATATAAGTCTTCATCCGATACATTAACCTGATCTGGCCAATCGGAAGTCATTTGGACTTTCTTTTCTCTAAGAAATTTCTTCTGATAAATCCTCTTAGAAACAGCGACTAAAAAACCTATGGGATCTCTGATCTCTAAGCGTGATTCTACATCTTTCTCCATGAACAACACCATGGCATCATGAAACACATCCTTTCCACTTTCGAAGGAGCCACCCAAATATTGGATCGCTTTAATCGCCTCCGGCAATGCCTGCTCATAAATCCGCTGTGTTTCAGCTGATATTGCCACTCCAGGTTCCTCTTTCAGACTACATTCGACAAACTGCATACAATAGGTGCTTTTATAGTAAGTTCCTTCAAGTTGGGAAATATCACCTTGAAATGCTAAAAAAAGTGAATGGGATATATCTAACTATAATTAAAGCATAAATCCAATGGTGAAATTGGCAGCATCCAATCGGGAATGAAAGGACGCTCTAAATTCTGGATCTATCGTTGCGTTGGAAAGTTTAGCATGGGTCTCATATCCTACCTCCAGGAATATTTTTTGCCCATTCTTAAGCTCTTGGAGCAGGCCTGCAGAAAGCATCACTCCCCAACTAGCCGGATTATAGGATGTCTCTTTTGATTCAATGTGCGAATTGGTGGGCTCAAACTTCACTTCGCCTCTCTCGACATAGGGTATACCATAGGTGAAGTCCAGGTCATTCAGTGAATGATTTGTATAGTAATTTACCGTGACACCTACTTCTGCGAAAGGTCTCAACT
Source organism: Saprospiraceae bacterium (assembly GCA_050298535.1). Lineage (GTDB taxonomy): Bacteria > Bacteroidota > Bacteroidia > Chitinophagales > Saprospiraceae > JABDMH01. Next base: position 53,936 of record JBNKUI010000002.1, on the reverse strand, counting down.
TATTATAAAAAAAGAACTCTTTATGCACCGCAATAACTCCTTTCCAAAAATCTGAACGGAATGAAGCTTGACCTCGCTCAATCGATATTTTCTCATATTGCGCCTCAAGTTGTAGTGAGGTGTTCCATCGATTGGATACATTTAAAAGTAAACTGGGATACGACTCATAACTTACAAGATATTGTTGCTCACTAAAAGAATTGAAGAAATTAGATTCCATATAACGAATGGCAACATCCCCAATATCTTCCCCAAATGAATAACCTCTCCTTTGCCGTAATCTTGAACGGATACTCATCTTTGCCTTGGTGACAGTGAAGGCAACTCCTAAACGGAACTTCCATGAAATATCATGTAACTTCTCCTCTCTCTTGCTATAAACTATGCACGGTGTACCGTCCGTACAGATCAAGTCATGGTAGGATCGCGATAGACTAATCAAAGAATTGTATGACAATTCCATATCATCAATATTTTCCATCAGCGAGGGGGCATCTTTCATGATGGACTTAAGGGTTCCCGAATAATGATTCACATAGCGCTTTCTGAGGCCCTGATCGGTTTCAACAACTTCCGTTCTATCAGATAATTCGTACAAGACTCCATTCTTTTCCAGATAAAAATAGTCATCATGAATATGGGCAAGAAAGTAGAGTTCAATAATCCCATCTAGAAGATATTCAAAAAAGAAGACCTGTACCTGTCCATCGATTACTACTGATTTCGATACATATTTCTTTGACCCTTCATATTGGTAGAAAAGTAAATCCATGGGGTTATACCTTTGGATCCTAGCTTCATCGTTTTGACGAAAGAGACAGTATTTAGCATTCTGTTTGGGGTTTCCATAATCAATGTATCCATGAATCGTATCATGCACAGCAGTCACCAGATAACCTGGCCTAAAGTCATCTTGAGCATGAGTATAAATGGAGGAAAACAAAGTTAGGACTGCAACTAAGGTCAGTCTTGGATGGCTGGTGGTTAAAAACATAGTATCGGAGTTTATTCAAGAAAAACAGATACTATGCCATTTTTAATACATCCAGGTAAAAACATGCCTACTTACTTGAATACAATACTTCTAAACTCGCCTGAGATCAAAACCGATCATTGTAACAGCAAAACACTCCAACCCTGTCGAATTCAGGCCAGCATTTGAAAATACTGCCAAACCAGCCTACTCCTACTCCACCTCAGCAATTAGCTCCACTTCCACGGCAATGTTGTTGGGCAGCGCAGCCATACCCACAGCAGCACGTGCATGTTTGCCCTTCTCACCGAATACTTCTACCATGAAATCTGAGTAACCGTTCATGACTTTGGACTGATCTCCAAAATCTGGAGCACTATTCACCATTCCATGCACCTTCACTAGTCTTTTCACTTTACCTAGGTCTCCAAGCTCCGCCTTCAATGCTGCTAGGGATTGAATGGCAGTAAGCTTTGCAGCTTCATATCCCTCTTCTATTGTTAGATCCGTACCCAGTTTACCCTGAACCGATGACCCATCTGATTTTCTCGGACCTTTGCCAGCGACAAAAACTAAATTTCCCGTACGAACTGCGTTTGCATAATTTGCCTGTGGTGGTGAGACTTCAGGAAGTGTGATGCCCATCGCTTCGAGCCTGGCTTCAGGAGTTCCAGAACTGACCTGTGCAGTGACGACTTCTGTCTCAGACCGTGGATTGTCCGAACATGATAATATCAATAGAAGTGAACATAGAGAGAAAGTAAATGCGATTCGTTTCATAATATTTCATCTGTTTCGGTGAAAAAACAGAAATATTCTGACACACAAGAATCGGACTCAATAGATTTTGTGATTTTCATTCTTTGACGCAGCGAATTGCATAACCTGTTTTTTTATCGTCGCAGACCGCAAGCAGAACCTCATCAGAAGAAGCTGACAACACAAACGGGCAAGCTATATCTTCATTAAATTCCTCATCCATCCATAGCGAGGCACTATTTTTTGTAAAAGCAAGAAAGGATCCCGTCGATAATCGGAGTCCATTAGAAACCGCGGAAAAGCCAGTTGAATTAGTGGCACCGGTATTAGTTGCTGACCAATGATCAGTCCCTATTTGCTTTAGGTTTGCACCCGCGACATCACTCCCCCCCGCTGACTCAACCAAAAGATCATAATCTGCCGTGGTTGGCACCCTCCATCCCTCTGGACAAATACCTCTCCCATCGGATACCGTAAACCAGTTATATAATTTACCGTATGGAATATCAAAAGAATCTTTGTCCATGTAGGACACCCATGCCCCATTGCTCAATATAGACCAATCGGTTGGGTTAGTGATATTGAGAATGTCATCGCCATTGCTGTATTGAGTCGTTCTCAGGTTTTCCGCCATCCATTCCTGACTACCGATGATCACAGTCCTATACACGTTACCACTTGTATCCTTCACCGTACTGAATTTTTTTCCACTTGTGAAGGAAATCCAGTATTCTCCATTAAACCCCTCAAAATCAGCCGTTTCACTATTGTAGCGGATCGTCCCTTCTTCGGGCTCAGTAGCCGTATTACTGCCAATTTTCACCGTACCCGCTACTTCCATATCACCCATTTGAGCCGATGCATACTCGGTAAAGAGCGAGTATACTATCCGTAGAACACCTACTTTCATCATAACCTTCATGCTTACAGATTTGTATTTGCTTATCTATTGCCGGACCACCCCATTGGTTACCCACATGTGACTACTTTCTTATGTCGATAAAAAACATCGACATCAGATTTTCTCAAAAAAAATTGAAGTGTCATTATGGAATCTACGTCCCACCGTCCTCTGTAGAATAGTTGAAGGGAATAACCGCGATAAAAATCTCTTCTACCATATTACCAAAATGACAAACTCTATAATTATGTATTTATCAAAGCTTCAATTAAACCGTGACTGTAGTATTTCAAAATCTCTTAAGTATTTGATTCTTGCCAGTCTGACTTTACTCTTCATCACCCAAGAAAGTGACGCACAGGAGATACGACTATCTGGCAGCTTACTTGCTGTAGGAGGAACGGCTCATCCATATTTGGGAGCAAGCATCGGATTTGAAAGTGGATTCGGCAGGCACTTTAGTATGGTATTCGATGCTAATATTGCACCCGATGAAATAGGAACCTGGCTTTCGTGGAAACCTTCATTACTTTATTACTTTAAGAAGGATAGAACCGGACTCTTTATTGGGCCATCCGTTGCCTATCATCATTTGAAAGAACCAAAAGGTGAAGACGTTTATCATGAAGGCGCATTTGCAGTAGGATTGGATTTAGGATTCAAAAGCAGAATATCCGAGAAAATAGGCTGGCACATTACGCTGGCACCTGAAATCACTTGGGGCCCCTGGAACGGAACACTGGCAGCCATCATGGCTCAGACCGGTGTCACTTTTAGACTATAGTTTATCTGTAAACCAGAATTTAAAGGGGATTCTTTGAGGGTCCCCTTTTTTATTGATTGCTCAGTAATACTTACTTACCTTAGAAGAAGTACCCAAGGATTGAAATAAATGTACTTTCCATGACACTACTTACTTTCGGTATTCTTCTAACATTCCTACTGGTTCTGGTTGCTAACATGCTCCTGAGAGTACGAACGGGCAATAAATTTGAAATTAAGGTAAATGACATTGTGGTGGCACTCGTTCCCATTTTTCTAATCCTTTTTCTCAGGGGGGACATAGCCAGTATGAAGATCGGTGACCTTACCATCGAAAAAGCATTCAAAGAAGCCTATAGTGAAGATATTAGCACGGATCTTACCTCCCTCTCGGCATCCATCGAAAACTCGGTATCCGATCTAGTCGAGCGTATAGATTCAGAGGGCAAGGGCCCCTCGAGCGAGATACCCAATCTAATTAAAAAAGACACCAGGGTGCTCAGTCTAACCCTGGGCCACCAGGGATATGTGGACAGGATTCTGGCAAGATACTTTGATGAAATTGTAACGCTACAATATGTCATTGTAAACAATCCCGATGGCACTTTTCACGGCATGATTGAGACTCAAATTTTAAAGGACCTGGTGAACAATGGAGATTTTTCATGGGAAGCATTAAAAAATGCACTTGGATCAACTGACAAGGAGTTGATCATGAGTTTACCCGGATACATCGGCATAGATAACGTATTGACTACTGATAATTCAAGAATAGAAGCCCTGGAAAAATTTGAAGCCAGTGACAGAGCTGTATTACCGGTGCTCAATGAAAATTATTTTATCGGAATTCTGGAACGGGACAAGCTCTCCAACCAACTATTAATCAACATTTCGAAATTGCTGGATTTAAATTAAGGTTTAAGGATAGCGTGTTGATAAATCATTTAATTATTCGATTCTCTGGAAAGATTTATAAATGGATCGCATCAATGTTTCGCCAGGAATAAAATAATACGCTTCGAATCCACCCCAAATTCTTCTCCGTTCCAACTACCAAAACAAGACTTCACTTCCAGCGATGAATCTTCGATTAATTCTAATATATCAGAATAATTATAATGGTAAATGGTAAACGGTGTATCATATCGAATGCCGTCTTTGATGTAAATTCTCCTATTTAATGTCGTGCCTTCTTGGGCATTAATCGATATTCGATCGATCATTAAATCCTTTCCTTTCTCCATAACAGAACAAGGCTGTATATCCAACATGAGTCTATCACGATTGCGTGTGTCAAGTATAAACTGTCCTCCGGGCTTCAATGCGCCATCTACTGCTTCCAGCATTCTTTTTGCCTGAGACTTAGTGAAGAAACCAAATGTGTTAAAAAGGAGGATAACCAGATCGAACTCTCTGGTATAGTTAATGTCTAAAATATCTCCCATATGGTATTCTACATTCGAGTGCCAATATTTCTCCTGAGCTATTTTAATAAAAGACTCATTTATATCAATGCCTACAACTTGATGCCCCATCTCTGCTAAATATTTACTATGCCTGCCATGACCACAAGCCAGATCAAGGATTTTATAGGTATCACCTGCTCCCGTGCAATTAATGATGAAATCGCATTCCCGCTGAGTTCGATCATCATCCAGTACATCCTGATGAAAATGGAGGTATAGTTCCGGATCAAATAGATCTTGTAAAGTTTTCATAGTCAACAGTTTATTTGTTCCTATTGATAGACGAAGAAAAATTTGTGTAGTTACAATTGTGTTGTACAGCTATCTTGCAAAGATTGTGACAACTCAACAACCTGTCCCAGCCAGCCAAAATGAACAATTTCACTATCTTTTGCACAAAGTAAAGCTACTATGTCCAGAGTATTGATCTCCTTGATCTTCAGCATTTCATTTCTCACCCCTAAAGCGCAAGTGCCTGCTTTCGAATGGCCTAATGGGAAGAAATTAGCGATTTCTCTAAGCTTTGACGATGCACGTCAGTCGCATCCCACCATTGCAAAGGATCTCTTTCGTGAGTTGGATCTTGATGTCACCTTTTATGTGGTGCCGTCCGGTATGGAGGAAAATCTCGAGGGATGGAAGGAAGTGGTAGCCGACGGACATGAAATCGGAAATCATACCATCCATCATCCCTGCACAGGTAATTTTGCCTGGTCGCGTGATAAAGCTCTTGAACAATACTCATTGTCCACCATGCGACAGGAGCTACTTAATGCAAATGCACAAATCAAGGAAATGCTGGGAGTAGAGCCTGTTTCTTTTGCCTATACCTGTGGGAATACCTTTGTAGGTCGTGGCTCAGAACGTTTAAGTTATGTGCCTTTGGTAGACGAAATGTTTGAGAGTGGTCGGGGCTGGCTCAATGAAGCACCGAACGATCCAAATTTTACTGATCTGGCCATGCTCCAGGGTGTCGAGATGGATGAGAAAGATTTTGAGATAGACATCAAGCCGTTGATTGAAGAGGCCTACGAAAACGGCAGCTGGCTACTCCTTGCCGGACATGAAGTAAATACTGATGGACAGCAAACCACGCGAGTTGATATGCTGAGAGCCCTGGCACAATATGTAAAAGAGCATGCAGACGATATTTGGATCGCACCCGTAGGGACTGTTGCAAAGCACCTAAGAGAAATGCGAGAAAATCAAGCTGCCGCATTGGCTCAGCATCTTACCTTCTGCACCACTTTTGACCAGGGTTATGAGGCGGACTTTGCAAGGGGTGAGGCCAGTATTTTTGGAGCGAAAGATTACGAATCCAGGAAGCTGGCTGTCAAGGGTGACATACCGACAGCTATCAGACTCAGTGAATACGGACTATTTGGCAATGCACTTGAATTTAAGCGAAAAGTGAGTGACGTCATATTTTATAAGGCTCAGGATAATGTCCACTATGATAAGCAGCATTGGAATGGGACTGTGAGTTTCTGGCTAAAAGTAGATCCAAATACAGACCTGGCTCCCGGTTACACAGACCCCATACAGATCACCGACATGAATTACAACGATGCTGCGATTTGGGCAGATTTTTCAGACAAGAATCCTCGATCGTTTCGCATGGGAGTGTTTGGAGATCTGGAAGTATGGAATCCCCAAAACATCGGTCCGAATGAAAACCCTGACTTTAATAACCGTTTAGTTCCCGCTGAAGAGCTACCTTTTGCCAATGACAAATGGACCCATGTAGCGATTGCATTTTCAGGCCTGAACTCAGGTGCCGGAAGTGCTTCTTTTTACATCAATGGTAAAATACAGGGAACTCGTGAAATATCAGAACCCTTTACTATTGACCCCATGGAAAACCGAATCTTCCTGGGGCTTAATTTTGTTGGACTCATGGATGAGATGGCCATTTTCGATAAAGCCCTTAATGCGAATGAAATAAAGGTGCTTTATGATCTAGCTGACGGGATACAATCTGTGGTGGATCATAAGTAATTAACCATGGGGAAAACCTAGCCACTCGACAGAGAAATTTCTTTAAGATTTGGTCTCCGTAGCGTCTACTTTCGTACTTTTGCACTGCTCCTCATATGTTGAGACTGGATAGCTAGCCGTCATCTTAGTCAAGAAAAAGATATCAACGAATTGAAAAAATACCTATGCAAAAAACTCTACTACTGCTGATTCTTGTGATCAGTTCAAGTTCACTTTTTAGTCAGGATACAAATTCTTTTTCTGAGAATTATCTTCAACAAGCGGCAAAAAAATATGGACTAGGAGAGGCAGATATAGAAGGCTATTCGATTTCAGACAACTATGTGGATAAGAAATCCGGAGTAAGACACGTATATCTTCAACAAGCTTTCAATAACATCAAGATCTATAACGCTATCCTTACGCTTCACATCAGTAGCGAAGGAAGGCTTATCCACAGTACATCGCGATTTATAGTCAATGTATCAGAGCACATCAAATCCAATAAATCTTCTCGAACTCCTTCACAAGCCTTGCAGGATGCGGCGCTGCACTTAAATCTATCCCCTCCCTCTGATATTCAGATGAAACAGCCCGGAATGATGAATGGAGCCGGCATATCGGAAAATGATATACCCTACCACTTAATTTACCAAAAAGACACTGATGGAAACCTTGTTTTATGTTGGGATCTGGTCATCAAAGAAATAAACTCAGACAATTGGTGGGATATCAGGATCGATGCTTCTACGGGAGAAGTTATTGACAAGACCAATTGGACGGTCAGCTGCAACTGGGACCATGGAGGATTTGAAAATACATCTTCCGATATTTGTAATCATATTCAACACAAAGAAGATAAGAGTACGTTTGCATCGGGTAAACTACTTATGCAAAGTCCCGACTCCTACAACGTGTATCCGCTTGGGATCGAAAGTCCTAGTCACGGAAGTCGATCCATAGTGGTTGATCCAGCAGATGCTACCGCTTCACCATTTGGTTGGCACGATACCGATGGTACTGCTGGTCCGGAATTCACCATAACAAGAGGTAACAACGTACATGCTTATGAAGATCGAAGCAACCTCAATACTCCAGGATTTAGTCCGGATGGTGGAGTATCGCTGGAGTTTGACTTTCCCATCGATTTCAACCTGCCTCTCGTTAATAGTGAATCGGCTATCATCACGAACCTTTTTTATTGGAACAACATCATGCATGACATTTGGTACCAATATGGCTTTGACGAGTCAAGTGGCAATTTTCAGTCTAACAATTATGGAAATGGGGGTTTGGGTAATGATTATGTTTTTGCCGAGGCTCAAGATGGTAGTGGCACAAATAATGCAAATTTTGCTACGCCTCCCGATGGATCTAACAGTAGAATGCAAATGTATTTCTGGAATAGTGGATCGCCCACTTTGACCATAAACTCACCCATGGGAATTTCCTTAAGTGACGGAGTAGCAAGAGCAAACTTCGGTCCCTCTGTGTTCAATGTCACGGGTGATCTGGTTCTTGTCAATGATGGTAGCGGCTCGCCTACACAAGGATGCAGCGCCTACGTAGGCACACCCTATACTGGTAAAATCGCAGTAATCGATCGCGGAGGATGTGAGTTTGGTGTAAAGGTCTTGAATGCGGAGAACGCAGGAGCTATTGGGGTAATAGTTTGTAATAATGTGGCAGGGGCTCCTTCTACAATGGGTGCAGGAGCTGTTGGAAATAGTGTCACGATACCCTCGGTCATGATTAGCCTGTCCGACTGCCAGACGTTGAAAGATGAGCTGGGCAGCACGGTTAATGTAACGCTGGAAGGAGTACAGAATCAATATGACAGTGACCTGGATAACGGCATCATTGCCCATGAATATGGGCATGGTATTTCGACCCGTCTGACCGGTGGTCCAGCCCTTTCCGGATGCCTGGGAAACCAGGAGCAAATGGGAGAAGGTTGGAGTGACTGGTTTGGACTCATGGTTACTATGAATAGCAGTGATGTAGGCACAATGGGTCGAGGAATTGGTACTTATGTACAAGGGCAGACCCCAACTGGCAGTGGAATCAGACCCTTTCCATACAGCACCGATATGGGGATCAATCCACATACCTACAGTGACATCAGTAGCGTCAGCATACCGCATGGTGTGGGTTCTGTCTGGTGTGCCATGTTGTGGGAAATGACCTGGCTACTCATTGACGAATATGGATTTGACGCTGAATTGTACGATGGTACAGGTGGAAACAACATGGCCATGGAATTAGTAATGCAAGGTCTCAAATTGCAGCCTTGTAGCCCGGGCTTTGTAGATGGCCGGGATGCCATCCTGGCTGCCGATGAACTCCTATACGGTGGTGCAAATCAATGTCTGATTTGGAAAGCCTTTGCTAAAAGAGGGCTAGGGTTTAGTGCAGACCAAGGATCATCGGGTACAGTTGAAGATGGCATAGAGGCCTTTGACATACCTCAGAGTTGTATTCTAACGACTGAAAAAACTGTGGATAAATCGGTGGCTACCGCTGGTGACACTCTGACCTATAGTATTTCGATGCACAATACCACGGTATCTGAGAAAACCAACGTCATTGTGACCGACACATTACCAGCCAATACAAGCTATGTACCAGGCTCTGCAAGCAACAGTGGCGTATTCGATGGAGAAGCTGTTGTCTTTCCCGCTACAACATTCGCGGTAGATGAAATGAAGACTTACACTTTCAAAGTAGTAATCGATCCGGGAATTGATGGTACTCCTTACTCGACAGTGGAAGATGCTGAAACTACCACCATGGCTTGGATTCCTACATCCACCAATATGGGCTTAAGTAACTGGGACATCACCACAACTAACCCGCATGCCGGAACAGCGGTTTGGTTTGCCCCTGATGTCGATATGCCTAATGAACAATATCTCACCATCGCAGATCCCATCCTACCTGGCAGTACCACAACTCTTAGCTTCTGGCATAGCTTTGATACAGAAGTCAATTGGGACGGAGGACTTGTGCAATATTCAGCCGATAATAAACAGACATGGCAAGACCTGGGAGGTTTCTTTACGCAAAATGGATACAACGATTATATTGATAATAATCCCAACATACCTGCCTTTAGTGGTAGCAGTGGAGGTTATATCGAAAGTATTATTGACTTAAGCTCTTTTAAAGGACAATCCGTATCCATCCGCTTTTGGATGCATTGTGATCCAGCAGAAGGAGGTGTAGGGTGGTATGTCGATGATATTACATTGACCAGTATTGCAGTTGCGATCCCCAATACAGTCAAAGTTCAGGGAAATGAATTTACTTCCTTTGATGTCACATTAGCAACACCCACAAAAGTAACGAACTGTCAAAATATCATTTCACTAATAGATCCCCTTGTGAGTCTCTCCGAAGAGTATCGGGCAAATATTCAGATAGAATCCTCTTCACACATCAGTGGCAATTCTAATATCACCCTTGTGGCCGGTGAAAATCTACAATTAAATTCAGGATTTGAAGTAGGGTTAGGGAGTGCAATCATTGCAGATATCGGAGATTGTGAAGAGATCCCAGTGCCTCCTAAAACTAAATAAGCCAATATACAAACACCGGAATTCCTGGTAAGGTGTTACGACTATTAGCATTTAATTTGGTTGCGAAATTAGACTCTCCCCATTAAATCATGAATTTCAGGTGATTATGATCTGGGCACACAGAACAATCCTGTGATGGTTCTTAGATCAGCTTTTAGCCTGGGATTTAATCACTCAACAAGCACCTCAATAATTTCAGCACATCCTCCTTCTTTGATGAATTCGGAGTGATCTTCAATGGTTTCAAACGTTTTACCACTTACTGTCTGACAGTGGACCATACCATTGGTCTTTTCCAGAAATCTTTCGAGACACTTTTCGGCCGGCGGATTTGTCAAAACCATCTTATTGCTCCCTCAAGTAATAATGGCTCTGTACCCACACCCAGAAGGCAGGCAATCAGTTATGGAAATAAAATGAGTAACTATCTTTCTATTCATTTTCAAAACAATCTCTGATAACGGCTTGAAATTCGCTACCCGTAAAAACCTCAAAACCACGTGCTAGAATTATCTCTTGTCCAGCATTATAGATCGTATAACCTGCCTGCAAATCGGATCGAGATCTAATCTTTAGCCTCACACCCTCTTCTAAATCCGTTGAAACGGGCTGGTATAGCACAATGCTATCCCTATTACAGTCATCTATACCGATACCATAACCAACGCATTCGCAATCCTCATTGTAATAGTCGTTCGTTGTAGCAGCATTGTAATCATTACAGGGTTGTCCCTTTAAGAAGCAATAGTCTATGAACGGATTAATTGGATAACATCTCACTGAGAATCCCGCCTGACTTAATAAGTCCCCATAAAACCCCACTAAATATTGTCTTCCTTCCTTAAGAAAGAATGTTCTAGGTGCCAATGGCTCAATATATAGAGATGATTCACAAGAACCCTCAAATACTTCAACTGCATCAAACCCTCCTAAAAATTGTACGGTATCACCCTGGCCGACCGTCTTGTAGAACATATTTGGCTGATTCATTTCCTGATCAAAATATGGTTCAGACCTATGACCACGAAAATAAATTGGTATGGAACTATTTCCACACACAAAACTAATCGCATTTTCACACAATGTGTTCTTCTTCTCATCTATACACTCAACCCCTAATGAATAAGTACCAACAGATGCAAAATCAGGCAATTCTATTAAAATATAATAATCTACATCGTCCTCAAAATAAAAAGATATCGGAGAGAACAAATGGCTGCTGTCAACTTGCGAAAGATGACCGCAATCACCTGTAAAAATCCTCAGAAAACCATTGCTTCCATCACTTGCGTTACCATCAATCAGGATTGACTGACCGAGACCTTTCAAATGGAACCAGCGCCCTCGAAAGTAGTCATCTGTTAGTCCTTCCAGTACCAGCGGGGCAGGATGTATCAACTTGGTATCGAATTCAACCTCCATGCCGCAAGCCAGGGGAACAGCAGTGGTGCAATTATTTGGTGGTTCTGAATTGATACAAGTTATCTCGAAAGAAAAAATGTCAGAAGTTGAAAAGTAATCCTTCTCTACCATAAAAACATATTGCTGTCCTTCTTCGAAGTAAAATAATTGATTAAATCCCACCTCCCTACAGCCATCTCCAAGACAGTTTTCTAAGATCCAAATTCTACAATTGACTTTATTGAAACTAATGAAAGACCCCAATCCTTCATACCTATAAAATAAATTTTCATAATCTAGGGGGCCGCAATTGCCAACTCCTGAGTACCACGCATTGACAAAAGACCCTTGCACTAGATCACCACATCTCACTTCAGGCAGCTCCTCCAAGACACAATTGTTATTTGGAGCCTCGTCGATGGTCGTCAAAAGAAGTCTGTATTCCTGCCAATTGTACCCCAGAACGAAGTAATATTCCTTTCCGGATTCAAGAAAAAGCACCTCATTACCAAAACCATAAAAATCCCCGATGCAATTCAAAGCATTGCATTGACCTTCCAAAACACGAAAACCAGAACCCAAAGGTGCTACTTTAACATGCTCTCCTGTACCTTGAACCTTATAAAATGATCCACTATGCAATCGTGAAAACAAATCGCAGCTATCAGTATGGTTAGGAACAACGAAAAACGAACTCCCTTTTACTGTATCTCCAAAGGTAATAGGAGTCGCACTTTCACATGATAAATTACTCCTCTTCTCATGTGAAATTAATCTAACTGTATACTTTCGATCGTAACTTGGCCTACTTGTGAAGAAGTTTAAAATATAGGACACACCACTTTTCAGAAAAAAGAATCCTCTTTCAGAAGGCAGGCAAACAAAACTTTCACAGTCCCCTTCCAGAACCTGAATTCTTATCCTATCACCTCCTGATCCTCGATCGAGCTCAAGAAAATTATCTTCGCCTATTATTTGAAAATATAGATTCTTTGCATTTAGGTTTCCACAGTAAGGACTTGTCCTGGTTGCCTTAGTAAAATCAAGGTCCACTTCTCCATAGGTCACCGGTTGAGCCTGCTCACAATAATTATTATTTAGTATCTCTCTACAATTAAATCTCACCTCAGTATTTCTAAATCTTCCTTCATCTCCAATAAGTAAATAATAATTCTCATTTGATTCTAATAGATACTCTATCGAGCTTCCATATTCACCTAAACAAACAAGATTGTTGCAATCTCCTTTGAACAAATAATTTTTAGCCCCGAGGTTTTGATTAAGTACAATTAGAGCTATTTCATCATTTCCAATCAACTTTATCCAACTCCCGTGAGAAGATAACTGTCCTCCACACAATAAGCCAACATCCTGTTTTACATTAAAATAATTATCAAAATATTTGGTTTCATTACATGCAATGGATTGGAGATCATCACAGGGACTACTAATTTTTCCTTCAAAGCAGTCTATTACAAGAGACACTTCCGACTGATGATGGATACTAGCTGGAGAGATAGCTAACAAATACTCTACTCCAGATTCAAGAAAATAAGTCTGACTATCGTTATTGGGATTTGAATCTGATTGTGGGATCCCCTGGACGCAACTATCTTGATGGCACCCCGAAAAGACTGATATATTTCCTAGTGCCCCCCCTTCTACTCGAGACACATTAATGAAGTTATCGTCACCTACTATACTGTAGAACAAATTCTTCTTCCTCGAAAACGTACTACACTGTGGGTCAGATGATGTCACTCTATCGTAATTAGCCCGGATGGTGTCTCCACAAATAACAGGAATAGCACTTTCACATTGGTTATTAGCTGCTGCGCCACGACAGTTAAGAATTATTTCAAAATCAGAACCAATGTCATGAACTGGAGAATAAACAACGACATAATACTTCCGATCTTTAATTAATTGAGCCTCATCATAACTTCTTGAGAAACCAAATACAGACTGCAAGCCGGAATCACTATCATCCACTTCCTCAAATAACATAAATTTGACATTGTCATCAGAAACAACTTGCCATAGACTATCATTACCTGTGATTGAATAGAAAACGGCCCTTATTTCCTGATTTCCATGATATTCACTCTCTATATACATCGATTGGACGAACTTGGTAGAACCATAAGTTGCAATACCACAAGATATCGGGTAAGCAGATGCAAAGTCATTTGATACTTTCATGTCAAAGCAAGCAGCCTGCATTGATGAGTCGGTAGATGAGCTTAGAGCCGAGATGTAATAAGAATGATCGTATTCCAGAAAATAATAGTCTCCATAAAATCTATTCAATGCTAAAGGTGCATCACAAGTACCTTCAAAAACTTCGAAATTAGCATCCTCCATTGTGAAGAATATATTCTTTCCTTCCATCTTAAAGAATGCATTTTCAGAACTACTGCTCGTCGGCGGGGAAGAAGTTAGTTCGTAGTAACTTGCCACCATTGAATCGCCACAATCTATCTCAACTGCATCATAGCACATGTTATTGATGAGGGGCTCGGCACAATCATAGGTGATCCTGAATTCTTCCTCAGCAGTCTCATCCAAAGCATAAACAAATAAATAATATTTCCTTGAGTCATTAAAGACTTCTTTATAATATTCCCGATTCAAATTTCGTCGATCAATACCCATGCAATGAAGAACTCCCTCATCTTCCGTGAAAAAAGACCATCTATGTTCATTATGCATAGAATTTAGATGCAACTCCCCAATCATCTGGTGTCCATAGAATGAGAACCAAATTCCTGGATACCATTTTCTTTCAAGACAACTAACGATCAATTTTGTAGGTTTTACAAATCGGGTACTGTACGAACTCTCTTCACCACATTGCAATTCATGAGGATTCTCAAGTGACCCTTTCTCAACACCATCATGAAAGATGAAAGATGCTTCAAACTGATCTAAACTATTTCCATAAAATACTATCGTATACAGGATGTCCTTCTCTAAATAATAATGGTAGAGATCCCGCTCGATACATACTCCCTCTGAACAATCTCCCTGAATCACGTCAAAACTTGCATCACTCCGGATCTCCATGTAATTGCTATTTCCCTTCACTTTATAGAATAATAAGGGTCTCATCCCAATATTACAGGATTGAAACTGCGGAAATGAGGCACCGAAATCACCATTTATAGTAGTATCATTCTCAATCAAAACGGCATTCTTACAATCTGCATTGGAAGCAATTTCATGGCATATGGGTGTAAAACTGTAGTCCTCTCCCAGAATATTACTTGAGTAAATAAGAAAATAATACTGCTGTCCCTGCTGGAGAATCATATTAAGTCCCTGATAGGATAGCCTCTCGCAGACTAGTGAATCACAAGAACCGGTAAATACATTCACCCGTACATCTGCATCGATATCTAAAACCCGCCCATCACCCAGCATAGAATACCATTCCCCTCTGACCATTGTAGAATATCCGCAATCATCAGGTACCAAGGTCTTCTCTCTAAATCTAGTACTTCCCCCCACCTCCAATCCACATGTCAGCGGCCTAGCATCTTCACAAATGGATACAGGTTTCACGGGATAACTGACAACAGGAATTTCGTAGGATCGAGCATGCGTATTATTCCAGCTTACCTGCAAAGTATATTCAATACCTTCTTCCAGAAAATAGAATGAAGATGACTTCAAGCAGTGTGGATTTTCACAACCTCCGGAACTTACCTGTATGCCCCCATCTCTGCTATTTCTGAATTGATACCACTTTCCGGTTCCGTACACCCTATAGTATGCCTGCTTTTGCGTGGAATAATCATCACAGCTTATCGGCTCATCACTGTACGTAACACTACTACCCATTAATGTATCTCCACCTTCCACCAAGATGGCATTCTCACAGACATCGTTTACTTCCAATGCATAACACTCTATCTTTAAATGTACACTAACTTCGTCATCTCTAGGAGATAAGTACAAATAGTATAAAACATCATTTTCAAGAAAAGCATTCAGACTATGAGTACCATCTTCGACACATTCAAGTCTGGAGCAATCCCCTCTGTAAAGAGCTATACGATTATCAAAATACCCTGGATAATCACTTTCAACATAGAAAAAGGTATTAGCTCCAGTACCACTTATCTTAAACCAGCGGCTTGGTGTATCTCCAATGGAGGAGAATGTACAGTCCAAATTATAATGCACAATCTCCCCAGAAAAATCCAGGTTACGATATTCTTGATTGCATTGGATCAAAGATGCATCTTCACATACATTGATCAGAGACGTGTCTGAACAGGTAAAAGTAAAAGTTCCTGAAGTATTATATGGCGCTAGTAATTCTAATATATATTGCACTCCCGGTTCAAGAATACTTTGATATTTAGGCTGTAAACAAGATCCTTGACACCCTCTGACATATATGATATAAGTAAGCTCTGGTGCCAGCCCTTGTAACTCAAAAGACTGTAAACTACTAACATCGGATAAGTCTAACAGATAGAATAAATTTCTACTTGCATTAAGATGGTAGTTACAATTATTCTGGGTAAAACCAATTCCATCAAAGTCATATGATGTGATCTCATTGCATTCTAAGAGCAATGGATTTTCACAACTATTTTCAACAAAAAGCTGATTAGTACCGGATAAATCTGAAACAAAACTGAGCAGTACGAAGAAAACTCCGTAAAAAGAAACAAGACTATTAATAGACGATTGAGGTGTGTACATATTTTCTATTAGGGGACCGATTTAACTCTGCCAAGCACCCGAAATATACACATAAATAATTTTTTATACCCCTTTATTCAATTTGAGCTCAATTTAATATGGTTCAATAGCGCAATCATCAAGTTTCAACAAGCACCTCAATAATCTCAGCACATCCTCCTTTTTTGATGAATTCGGTGTGATCCTCAATGGTTTCAAACGTTTTACCACTTACTATCTGACAGTGGACCATACCATGGGTCTTTTCCAGAAATCTTTCGAGACACTTTTCAGCCGGCGGATTTGCCAACGCCATCTTATTGGAGGCATTTTCTGCATTATATCGCAGTGAATGCATCCAGATGGCAGCAGCTAATGCTCCACAACCGTGGCCACTCAATCCTAGACCGCCTGCAAGACCCGCTACAATAGCCATTTGTTCATCAGTGCCTCCCATTTTCCGGACAACTTCACTTGCACAGCTAATACAGGAATCGGGACTGGATTTTTCTCGCATCGCAATTCCCTTCCTGGCTTCAGCTATCGCTTGAGGTGCCCATTCCTCCGCCAATCGAAAACAATCCAGAAACTTCCCGGTAAGCATGTACTTAGCCATGCTCCATTTACTGTCAAAGTTGCAATGGGTAAATTCACGACAACTAATGGTACCCGTATGAGACTCAAAAGAACGCATCACTTGCTGGGTAGCATTCATGGCTTTCCCAACTACATCGCCTTTTGGATCTTGGCGGTACACTTCGGCACCGATTGCCATAGCCGCTCCCCACAACATCCCACATTGATGGCCTTTCTGCATGATCCCACCCGCAAGAGGCATGGCCGCTCTTTCTGCTTCTTCCTGGA
Source organism: Saprospiraceae bacterium (assembly GCA_050298535.1). GTDB lineage: Bacteria > Bacteroidota > Bacteroidia > Chitinophagales > Saprospiraceae > JABDMH01. The sequence continues at coordinate 36,560 of JBNKUI010000002.1, read as the reverse complement.
CATTTCCAAAAGCCCGGTTTAATAAATGAAAAAACGTAGTCGAACAGGCTCCCTTCTCCCAAAAGACTTTGCGAGCATCCCGACCTTCCTGGATATTTAATGTGTCATTTGAATCCATTACCATTGTATTGAGACCCATTAATTTTCATAAGTATCAGGAGAATCTCAATGACGATCATCATATACAGGGGTGTCTTTTTCCAGAGTCAAGTGGACGGGTCTCTGGTTTCACAATGCCTGATCGCAACTATTTTTCTCTAATCTTATTAAGGGCCTGCAATAAATCTGAAACAATGTTCGGATTTTCCAGATAGAGGTTATTTGTTTCAGATGGATCCTGTTTTAGATTGTAGAGTTGACCTATGGGTTCTCCCTCTTTGGGCTCGATAAATACAGGCTCTGTAAAACCACCGGAGCCTCGACCTTCGATGAGTTTCCAGTCACCTTTTCGGATGGCAAACATACCTTGAGACGAATGGTGGACCGCTGGTGGGGGCTCCACGATCCCTTGAGTATCACCCACTAATACTGGATAAATACTATAACTGTCTTCACCCTGCCCATTTGGTAAAGTAACATCCAGTACATCTGCACAGGTAGCCATCAGATTAGGGAGTGAAGTCAAATGATCTGAAGTACTGCCCGCCTTTATTTTCCCTGGCCAGCGTACGACAAATGGTATCCTATGCCCTCCCTCATGTATATCGGCTTTCATACCCCTGTAGATATGGGCAGCATCATGTTGAAATCGTTCCTTAAAATCAGGTTTCCAAAACGGTCCGTTATCACTCGCAAAAATGACCATTGTGTTTTCGGAATTTTGCATTCCATCCAAGCCCTTTAAAAAGCGTCCCACTTCTGCATCAACCATTTGTACAAAATCCCCGTATTGCCCGGCACCAGAGCCATCCACAAAATCAGAGGTTGGCACCCAGGGAGAATGCGGTGCTGCTAACGGCAGATATAAAAAGAAAGGTGAATTATCCCTTGAATTTTTATTAATGAATTCGAGTCCTTTATCAATAAAATTTGGAAGGACCTCATAAAAATCGAATTCTCTTGTAATTTTGCCCGGACGCCAAAATGCACCGGTTGCGTACGAACCCGTATTTAAATCATTTCCTGGAGTGTGTTCAGTTGGCAGATCTGTGAGTTCATCATTCTCCAGATAGCAGTAAGGTTCCATATCCAAAGAAGCTGGCAAAATATAGCTATAATCAAAACCATGATTCAATGGACCATCGGTTGGCTTTTTTTCAAAATCAACCCAATCTCCATTTAATTGTGTGACCATCCCATATTCATTCACCGCACCTTGATCGGAAGGGACGGAATCTGTGAATTCTTCTTTTAAGACCCAATCGAGACCCAGATGCCATTTCCCAACTACACCCGTAGTATATCCATTCTCCTTCAGAAAAGAAGCAATGGTCAATTGATCCTCATTTATCAATGCCTTACCATAGCCACGCAATACTCCCTGAGGCAACCTACTTCTCCAACAATATCGCCCGGTCAAGAGTCCATAGCGCGTTGGCGTGCAAACTGCCGAAGGAGAATGAGCATCTGTAAACATCATTCCCTGCCTTGCTAACACATCAATATGTGGTGTAGCAATTTTGGACTTTTCGTTGTATGCAGATATGTCTCCAATCCCCAAATCATCGGCAAGTATGTATATGATGTTGGGAGCCTGTTTCTCTTCCGTCTCAGTGACTTTACATCCTATCGCAATTAGGATAAAAAGAAAAAACAACTGAACCAGGCATCGTCTCGAAAGTACCATATAAACATCTTGATTTTTCAGTAAACCAATGTAGAGTCATCACCTTTATGGTGATCGATAAAATACAAGATTAATTACGTTTTCACATCATTTATTCTGGATGTAACCTATACTCTGTAACCCCTATTTCCAGGTCGATTCAAAACTGAAAATCAAAAAAAACTGCCTGGATACAGTATCTATCACACTTTCTTAACCTTTCTAGTTAAGCAATACCTAAAGTAGTGAGGCTCTGTAACTAATGCATGCCTAAAAGGTCTTGAGTATAAAGGACTGTAGTAAGAAGTTACCAGGTTCATTATCAAGTTTTAAAATGGAATAGTATGACAAGGTTATTTATCAGTTGGCTGTTATCCCTCGCGATCATAGGCACAGCCAGCGCCCAATATGGGACGGAACGGACAGGATACGAAGGGGATTATTTTAGTCTGGAAGGAGCTATCGAACTATTTAAAGACTCCAGAACACTGAACCAATTCGAAAGAAGAATCAACTCTAAGGACAATTGGGTCAATAACCTGGATTTGGATTTTGATGGCCGTACCGATTACGTACGAGTAGAGCATCGACGCAAAGGAAATTACCATGCGATCATTTTGCAGGTACCCCTGGGTCGGCGTGAATTTCAGGATATTGCTGTATTCGAGATCGAAAAGACGGGTCATAGGGAGGCAGTACTTCAGGTGATAGGCGATCGTGACATGTATGGCGAAGAAATCATAGTAGAGCCAGTGGAAGCCCTTTCTTATTCCGGTGACAACTATGGAAGGAATAGTTCATACGGATATGAGGACTACGTAAATGTGTACTACTGGCCACTGGTTCAGCATATATTTGGACGGGATTACCGAGTGTATGCCTCACCATACCGATGGAACTACTACCCTACCTGGTGGAGTCCATGGCGTCCCTATGCCTGGAATGTGTATAGACCCAGAACGAGAGTCTATTACAACACTTGTCGGGTAGTGAACGTCATCCGAGTACCACGTGTACATAAATTTTATCATCCGCATCGGTCCTACAGTCAGAATATAGTCAACCGTACCAGAAAAGTGAGGCTGGAACGTACGGAAAAGGAAATTCATCGTGGGAATTCTACTCCAAGGAAGTTTGGCAGTAGGACGCAGGCATATGACAGAAAAGACAACGTGGTAAGAAGGCCGGATACTCGGGTATCTCGTCAGACGACCCGACGCGACAATACCGGAGCAGTCAGAAATGCACCTCAACAAAAGACTGAGGTCAGGAGACCTGCCACGACACAGAAGAAAGAAAGTAGCGACCGGCGAGTATACACTTCTCCCAGGAAGTCTGGTAGCTCTGCGCAAAAGCGAACCACTGAAACACGGAAAGTGATTCCTAGAAGGTCGGAAACTATAACTAAAAAACAGACGTATTCAGCTCCGAGAAAATCAAGCTCCAGCTCGGTACGAGGTAGTGCGCCTAGGAAGTCAACTTCAAGCAGTGTGCGAAGTAGTGCACCCAGGAAATCTGTCGAGCGATCTTCACCAAGAACGACACGGTCTTCAGTTAGCAAGACTCATACGACCGTTAAGCGATCCACAGCGACACGCAGTTCATCTGCTGTCAAAAGAAGTACGGCACCTGCAAAGAAGTCAAATACAACTACTACTCGAAAATCTCCGCGAAGAAATCAGTAAATGTGATGATACTGCAAATAAGAAGGCTTCTCTGAGAGAGGCCTTTTCTCATTGCTATAATAATTCATACTGGATTCAACATTCTTGGCCTAATAGAAGTAGCAGCATTACCTAAAATTTTAAGAGGCTATTGTTAAATAGAAACCTAAGGTGTAAAAATGTATATTACACTTTAAGTTTTAAACATCTTTAAGTATTAATACCCTGGACATTGAAAGAACATGTGAAATTTTAGCCAGCAAGAAAACTCTAAAATTATCTGGAGCCAGTACCTACTAATGATGGGATTAGAAATCTCTGAATCAATACCAAATATTAGGATCCTCTTCCATTCCAGGGTCCAATTTAAAGCCACCACCTCCACTATATCCAATGCCTCCATCACCTACACTGATATGACCGCCAGTCTTTAACGAAAATTCTCCAAATCCCCCAGTCAAATAAGCAGCGCCCGCAGCGATAGAAACTCCTACATCATGAACCACATCCTTAACCCATCCAAAGAAACCCTGAGAAGTGCTTCCTGGTGAATGATCAGGCTCACCAAAGATTATCGATCGTAGGTCAGAAGAGATCACACCATCTCCACTAATCTCAATTGAAAATCCGGTTCTATTTTCGGGTTTAAAATTCCACGATACAGATCCTCGAGCGGACCTTCCTCCAGGCATTCCCAATGGTATCAATGCCAACTTTTTTCCTTTTAAATCCCGGAATGAAATAACAATCAAACCGGTAGATACTTGTGTGACTTTGAGACCTAATTGTTTATCCTTCACTTGCAGTTTCCAAGAAGTAGATCTCAAATTCTTGAATGCGAACACATTTCTTGAAACTAATGGAACAACTAGAGCCTTAGCGCACAAGCTAAGAAAGCCCCTTCTATTCCTTGACATTTTTTTCATTTCTGTTAGTTTTTTTTGCTCGCTAATACCATACATTGGGCTTTTCTTCCATTCCTGGTTCCAACTTAAAGCCACCAGCTCCTGCCTGATATGTAATTGTTCCATTGCCACCTTCTACATAGATTTCGCCTCCACCAGACAGTCTAAATAGCCCCCATTGTCCAGTGAGATAAGTTAAACCAGCACCAATAGCCGCCACAGCATCATTGGCCCGATCCTTCAACCATGCAAACAGGCCCTCACCGGAAGGTGCTGGAGTCTCCGTCTCTACTTTTCCAAACATCACCTCCTTCAAGTTAGAAGAGATAACTCCAAACTGACTCATATTGACTGTGATTTCTGCACCATCACGAAGCTTAAATTGCTCTTTTATGGCTCTAGTACTCGCTCGCCCCCGTGGTTTACCGAGTGGTATTACTACTAATTTTCTCTTATTTAGTTCTCTAATTGAGACATAAATATTCCCCTCAGAATCACTGCTAATTTTTAGGCCCAGGCTTCGTTTGCCCATGGTCATTTTTAATCGAGCCCAAGTTTCCCCGTTATGAAAATCATTTCTTACTAAGGGAAGCAGGCAGATCATTGAAGCCCGGATCCCTGTATTCATGAATTCACGCCTGCCTAATAAACCTGATTTTTCTTGCATATTCTAAATAATTTTTAATCACAAAACAAATTCACATCAGTTCCTTATCATGGCACTAAGTTCAAAATACTCATCAGACTATCCACCCCCTCAAAAGGGGAAATATATAATAACACAGTTTATAGGAACATTCGCAACTAATTTCCAGGGAGGGTAAACGTCAGGATACGGAAATCCATTGGTGCATTATTAATCCCTAAGTCTGAACAAAAATCGCCTCATAGGGGGATAAAAATATCCAGATTCAAAAAGATATTTACGGACCAATTAAATACCAATAATGATGAAAAACATAAAAACGGAACAAGGAAGAAGAAAATTCTTCCGATCGGGATCTATTCTACTTGGATCAGTGCTTATCCCCTTTCATTTCTTAGAAAAAAAAGCAATTTTAGGTTCAAGCATTTCGATTCCCATCTCCTATAATGGTAAGAGTCTGGGTGTTAAAGTCACGATAGTCAATGGAGAATATCTTATAGGTACGATTCGAATACCAAAAAGTAGAAAATTAGTTCATTTCTACATCGACGGCCCATCCAAATTGGGTAAATCTACATCATACAAGGATGTGAAAATCAAATTAGGGAGAGATATTGCTGGAACTGTCACAGCACACAGTAAAAGTGCCAGTTTCACCACTACGCTAAAAGGCGCTACCATTGGACGAGTAAAATTCAATAACTCTACCAATGACGACATCCCCAGCAGTGAGGGTTTTTTCAATTGGTTGAAAGATAAGGTAGCCGACATAGGTCGTGCAGTTTCGGCCGGCCTCACCTTTATATATGACGGAACGGGACTCTGGTTTCTATCGGATGGATCCACGATAGAAGTCGGACCCGGCATAAAATACAGCCAAAATGGATCTGGATTTAAAGCAGAGCCTGGACTGGAAGAGAGTCCTGGGGTATGGTACTAAGGCTGTCAACTTCCAAAATGACAATAATTACTGCCAAAGTAATTTTATTCCTATAAGTATAAAAAAAGCTAAAAATGAACATTAAAGATATTAATCCAAGCAGAAGGAGGTTCTTTAGAACAAGTTCGATCTTCTTTGGAGCAGCATGCTTACCCACTAATTTATTGTTGTCTTTAAAAGCCGTTCTCGGCTCCAGCATTTCAGTTCCAGTCAGTTACAGGGGTAAGACCATCGGCATCAAATTCACAATTGTTAATGGAGAGTATGCAATTGGCACCTTCAGAATACCCAACAGCAGAAAAATTGGACATTTCATTATCCCTAGACCATCAAAGTCCTCGCAAGCAAAAGATACCTCCATCTCTTTCAAACTTGCCTCCGATAATAAGGCTAGTGTATCTATAGATCCAAGAAGAGCTATAATATCAACCACTGTCCAAGGAATTAAGATTGGTGTTCCGAAGTTTAATGATTCCAGACAGGACAATGTGCCCAGCAGTCAGGGCTTTTTCAATTGGCTTGCTGATAAAGTGCGTGACGTGGCAGCAGGCATAGCTGTGGGCATTGGATATCTTACAGGTGATCAAGTCAATGTGGAGACCTCTTCCGGTGGAGTGCTACACACCCATGTCGATTCAGGTGGATCTACTGTCTCGTATAGTGGAGGATCTGGCTTCATGGCTGAACCCGGTCTTGAGGAAGAACTGGGAGTTTGGTACTAAGTGGAAGTTGGTACTGGCATACTGCTAGCAATCATAATTGAGCCCATTTCGCTTTGCCAGACATGGGGTATGAGCTCAATATGAAAAAGAAGTCCAGCACCCACAAAGAAGACAGTCAAAAGTAGTACCCGAAAATCTCCACCGAGAAATCAGTAAAATGGGCTGATACCCCAAACTAGGAAGGCTTCTCTTGAGAGAGGCCTTTTTTTATTGCTATATGGGTTAGGTACATATTTTAGAATATGGAGCCGATGATAGTTGACAGAAGTACATATCTACTCTGCTTTAAGTTTCATTTCACGTATGACATCCCTTAGTTGCTTTGAACTAAAGGGTTTAAAGAGCACAGCTCCCGGGGATAGTTGTGCAATAGTCCTCTGGGCAAATTTTTCATTCAGCCCTGAAAAGATGATGACTCGATCCGCGATACTTTCAAACAGTGTGATGGAGTAGTCATCGATCCATCCATCCATCAACTTCAAATTTGAGATAATCAGTCGCACCGGTATGTTCTCTTTGACATCACTTAGCCAGTCCTCAACATCTAGCCATGCATCGAAATATTGAATATTACTGAAATTCATGCTTCGTAGGATCTTGGCAAGATGATGCGCAATGATGGGGTCATCCTCGATGACTGCGACAAGGGTATCAGAACTCATCTGGTAAAACTATCTTATACCTACAACCAAAGCGAGCCACACTTGTTGAAAACACATATATTCTTTGCAGACTGACTGGATTACTTTGTATTTGTATTGATCGGCTTTTTATATATTGCCCATTCTTGACGCAAGACCCTTGTTGAAAAACCTGTACGATTAAGGTCTTTTCCACCGAGCGGGGAAGGACTATTCACAATCGGAGTTTTTTCAGAAGCACGTCAAATCTTGTGATGTACCGAAAGAATTCCCCCAAAAGTAATCGAATAAATATCGTATGAAGATAAAGGTTGCTATAGTGGAAGACGAAACTCTGGTGGCTGCAGACTTAAGTCTGCAACTAAAGAAAGCTGGAATGGATGTGATCAATGTATCCGAATCGGGAGAAGAGATCCTCCGTTTTCTGGACATTGATATCCCAGATGTCATCCTTATGGACATTCAACTCTACGGTGATATGGATGGTGTGGAAGCGGCACATGAGATCAATAAGTCTCATGATATTCCCATTGTATTTCTGACGGCCAATACGGATCAGGCAACTTTCAAGCGAGCAAAATTGACGTTTCCCCATGCTTTTCTCTCCAAGCCATTTCGTATTTCAGATGTGCTGCATACACTGGCACTGGCACTGGATGTCAAACCTGTGAAGGAAAATACCGATACCAGCAAATACCTGTCGGATCGCATTTTCATCCGTCATCAGAACCATCTGGAAAAAGTAATGTATGATGACATTCAAATTATCGAAGCGAATGGATCATATACCAATGTCATTACCTCTCGGCAAAAGTATGTGCTCTCACAAACCATGAGCAAGGTGGCAGAAAAAATAGATGCTCCCTTCCTCGTCCGAGTGCATCGATCACACATCGTCAACATGTACAAGATCGACAAGATTACCGATGTACAGGTCTATGTAGAGGGACATAAAGTTCCTGTTAGCCGAACCTACAAGAAGTATTTGGATGATTTATTTGATACTTTGTAGGTAATAAGATTCAGAACCAGAGCCAATAAATGTCCACCATCAACTTCCACTAGTTAATTGTGGAATAACATTGCTTGTAATCCACCGTTAATAACAAAATGCTGCCCGGATGCTAAAACCAGAAGAGGCTCAATACCTGAAGTATCTTGCCCCTTCACTTTTTTTCGGACTATAATTTCTTCTCTAGATCTTTACCATAAAGAAATAATCTGTCGAATTATTCAAAATTCCCGTTGCGGGGATTTTTAATTACTTATTGATCGCAACCACTTAAATCTATCTCTAATAATGCCCCATTCTGCACTTCAAATCCGGGAAACAATTCAGTGGAAATCAATGAACTATATGTAACCTGCGCTGGAGAAAGAATAATTTGTTGTGATTGAAGTATTCCATCTGTTCCAAAAAACTGTGTTATAGATTGATTGCCTGTCAGTATGTTTGCATTGGCAAAATTGGGTGGACAAAGGGATAGCACCTGACAGGCATCTCCAGTGCCATCATTATCACTGTCACGATTTCGACCTTCTACCCAATTCGAAAGACAACTCGAAAAATTGAAGTTTGTGAGTGTCCCATCATTACTACTGGAACTCTGATCTATAATAGGCAATGGGCTATTGCCAATTCCACAAGCCGGTGCCTCATTAAAGTCATAGTATGCTACCAGTCCCTGCTCATTACCGGTAGGCTTAGCAGCCATTATGGCATTCACCTCGAATGCAGATAAATTACGATTCCAAATCATAACGTCATCCAGTCGACCTTCAAAGAAATTACAATCGCACGTGTGACCTTGCCTTCCAATATAAAGTGGAGTGGTTACCTCATTGAGGTGCACACCAAGACCATCCTGCACTCGAGTAAACAAAGTTCCATCCAAAAAGAAGGAGACAGAATCACTTGCCTCGCTGTAAGAAACAGCTACATGGCTCCATTTATTTACAGGAATGTTGATTGTACTATAATACCATGTACTGCCCACGTTGTCTGAAAGATAGAGACCCATCTTATCATTAATGATTTGAAAAATATAATTAGTGCCACCGCCACCATTTCCTTTTGATAGAATCGTTTGGTTCGTGCCTTCTTCCCGATTTATCCAGGCAGAAAATGTAAAATCTCCATCCACGACATTTTGGCTATTATCGTGTGGTACTACTATTTGGTCATTAAGTCCATCGAAGTGTAGCGACACATCTGAGGAAGCAGGACAAAGATCTGCACATTGTAGAAATCCATCACCGTCACTGTCTGCAGACCCAGGCATTCCAAAACATTCCTCAAGCACATCACATCCGTCTGGTATCCCATCAAAATCAGAGTCAAGATTTCTTTGTGATCCAAAATTAGAAAAGCATCCAGTCAGTCCAAAGTTAAACAGTGAGGCATTATTGTTACTTGCCATATCAGCTAATGCACTCACAGCTGTATTATCAGTACAGAATGGCGCATCATTAAAATCATAATAGGCAATTAGATTTGATTCGGTTCCGGCCAATGGTGCAGACATCGTGGCCTTCACCTCCGTTTGAGTCAATGGTCGGTCCCAAAAAGCTAGATCATCCAATCTACCAGAATAAGTATTAACATAGAGACCCGTTGCTGCCTGATAACCAATAATTAAAGGCTGGCTATCCGCATTACTGAACGGAGAGGAAGTAAATGTTTTTTGTCCACTTAAGGATCCATTAATATAAAATGAAGCGACTTTGGTTGCACCATCAAAGGAAATTGCAATATGAGACCATTCATTGAGCGGCACACTTCCTGTACTGTACTGCCATTCACCTGACAAATAGAGTGCAACCGTGTTAGAAACTGCGGTCAACTCCACTATATAATCCAGATGCTTTGAAATGATTGTACGGTTTGAACTGGTATTCGGATTTATCCAAGTTTCCAGAGTAAACCCGTCTGCATCCACGATATTAAGGTTGCTCTGATGGGGAATTTGGAGGTGATCATTGACTCCATCAAAATCCAGGGCGCTGCCCAGGCATGCGATTGCATTATCAATATATCCATCACCATCTGAATCTATTTCGCCGACAGTAAAGTCCCATGAGTAGGATTCCATGGTATTTCCATGAGTATCTTGAAGTCCAGTCACCTCTACTCTGAATGATTTACGTAGCATAGTGGATAAATCTATACCTGGTGTCACGACGAGCTTTTCATTAACACAAGAAAAAGTCGAATTGATAGGAACATTACCAGGTTGCATCGTTAATGCTACAGAGGCACTATTGCAATTTATCAACTCATTAAAGATGACAGAGATTTCATCGCCATCTGCATAGTCGTCATCAATCGGTTCAGGAATACCAGCCACCAATGGTGGTGTTCTGTCTATAACACCCCTCACTCTTGGTGAGTAAGTGGAAGTTGTATTCCCACCGGAAGGACAAGTTAACTTCAAACGAATATCATAATTACCATCCGGGATATTTGAAGTCACCCAACTTTTAGTGGTCATGGGTGGATTGTTATTGAGGAGACCTGCTTTAGTCAAAACAATGTTGCTATTATTCCAAATATTACTGTCGGCTGGCGAATACTGCATTACCACACTATTAATCGTTGAATTATAGTCATAACCACTGATCCCAATATCAAGCATATCATTTGATGCTGAATTAATGAGAAATCCAGTATTTACGCTAGGTATACTCATAGCGATATCACTGCAGGGACTGTCAAAAAATGCAGAGATCCTTTGATAGACGGATTCTGCAGGAACATCATCACTATCACCTGCATCGCAGGTGGGAAACATTCTAAACTCTAAATTTTCGAAATGAAAATTATTATTAGCCGGATTCTTGCTGACGAAAACCTCTACTACTTCCGGTTGAGATCTATAAGGTTGATTTATGTAATTCCATTCCTGAGCGACTACACCAAACATTTCGACCTGGGCTCCATCAGGATTATTTACCAGTTGTATCTTATAATCTCGTACTTCTTCGGTTTCACTTTGATTGGCCAGCAGAAATTGAAAATTTAAAGTATTCTCTCCAGGACCTCCTACCTTTGTTTTTTCCACAACAGAAAAATAAGCCTTGTCTCTTTTTGCTCCAATTTCATAGGGGCAACTGGATTTTCCCGCATTTTGAGCTGCGCGGAAAACAGGTGTACCATAAACCGGATCAATGGCATAATCTACTGTAAATAAATCGCCATTATCGCCATCATCAAATACAAATCCGGTGGTGGTAGTAGTGGTGACTCCAGTGGTCTGAGAACCACCCATTTCTTGCTTAATATTAATTTCAAAACCTCCTTTCACACCACTTCCAGCCAGCGAAAATCCAGCCTCCAGAGATAACTGTTCTTCAATTAATTGCTTCCATTCAATGGTACGGGTACGAGTTGTTGTTTCAGTAAAGGTCTGTTCAAAAGGTCCAGCTGACCCCCCATAAGAGGTATTTTGAGGATCCGTTTGTAGAGGCGATAGTGGGCCATTGAGAGCTTCCTCTTTAAGCTCAGCATTCATGGCTATGACCTGATTCCATACTTTGATACTTTCCCTGGCCAGGTGCCTTGCAGAATCTGTTTGCATGGCATCATCCGCTATATCCTGAAGATCAGGAATAATTGTGTTCGTAATATCCGACTCGGCGTAGACAAATTCCGTTTCGAATTTATTGGGATTGAGTACCAGCTCGACTCGTTTGTCAATACGACATCCTGCTAAATCCAGCGCAATAATATCTGAATTGGCATACGTCAAATTCATGGCGGCCCCCACATATACATCTCCCTCTTTTCCGGATACATTGTTATCATCAGAAGTTGAATATCTGCTAGTAGTAGTGAACTCATAGAGGGTTTCCTCCGAATTGAGCTGAACAGCCTCGCCTGAAAACTTAGCACCGATTTCTACACCGGCTTCTAGGCTGATAAGGGCAATCTCAACACCCGCTTTAGCTTTCACCCAAACATTTCCCCCTTGTGCATCCTGCGTGTATAAAGACGAAGTTGTCGAAAAAGTTTGTCCCGCCTCTATAAAGCTACTGCTCGCGTCCCCCGGAGGGTCACGTATGATCAGTCTGGGTATTTCCGGGGAAACGGTGGTGAATTGCTGACCGCGAGGTGCAGAGCCTGTCACTATTGCTCGTTTGATCAATGGAGGAGCACTTATTGCCGTGGAAAGATCAGGACCAGCAAATGCTAATAATTCGAGCGATTTAGAGTAATCAGCCAGAATATTGGGTAGGCGGGGAATAATCGTATCATAAGCCACTCCATTGGAAATCGGAATAGTATCTCTTAGCACTTCTGATCCTTCGACACCACCTATCTCGTCAAGTACAATGACATATCCCGTATCTACCGGACAGCCTGTGGATTCCATAACCATATAGGTCAATGGAAAGGCAGCGAATTGCTCCATGATTGGATAGGGAATATCCGAACATACTTGAGCAGGGAAACCATTCACCTGTACAGAAATCGGTGTCCGGAATATAAAATCAAGGGTCGTAGCCCCATCGGGCACGATATCAAGAGTAAGACTAAGTGGTCCTGAACCCACCAATGGGCCTGTAGTAGGATTATAGTCTTCAACACTTACAGTCATGGGCATCGATGGCAGGGACATTTGATACTGCCCCGTACTTGCATTGCTGGTGGCACTGGCTATAAAACAACCCGAAGGTGAACGAGCGACCACAGTTGCAGATCCAAAAATTGATTGACAGTCACCACCCACAAACCCAGAGAGTGTAATTTGCTTTGAGTAATTTATAATAACTGGGGGCGAAGTCGATGAAGATATAGTAACATCAGTACTATCTTTAACGATCCCTCCTGGGATGGTATACGTTGAGTAGAAGCGATAGTCATCAGGACCGGGAAGTGCCAGTGTGAACCCTCCTGTACCGTCCGTCGTATCAGGAGTGATCGGCGAAACGTTTGTAGGGCTCAAGCCTTTCGCTGAAACGACGGCATTCTCGAGTCCGCACCCACTGGTCAAGTGGCGAACCAAGCCGGTGACAACATAACTGGAATTATCAATCAGATCAGCGGTCACTGTTGGTGTCCCATCATCAAGACTGACCAATATAGTATTGGTAACATTGCCGCTAATGGAACCCTGAACATTATAAGATGTAGCTTCATCATCGGGATGTCCGTAGAATATATTACTGTAATCGGTCTGTCCATTTGAATCAGTGCTTTTTCCGGTAAAGGTCGACAAAATGGGAACCGTACATAGAGGTGTGGCATCTTTACTAACCAGAGTTGCCGTAATGACGGCATTGGGTATGGGTAATCCAGCCGGAGTCTTCACAGTGACGTTTATCTTACCATTTGGAAATGACACCATTTTCATTACATCGTTTGAGGGTAATGATGTTGCCACTCTTGAACTATTCTGTAAAGACCATTTTGCACGCACATAATAAGTATGGGAGCTTCCAGCCACAAGATTCATATCGCTGTATTCGGAGGTGTTGACTGTAGTATGATATCCTCCATTTTTATATACATCGTAGGAAATTGTGCCCGGACAATTGTTTGGGGGAGTTATATCGTTCCAATCCAAAACCAGAGACTGGCATGGACCATCTTGAATAGTGGAAATAGTGGGTGCCTGTACAGTGGCTGCCGGACTATTACTTGCTGTCTTTGTAAAATCAAAAGTATATGCAACGGATGAAGGTGGAATCGGTTCAGTGCCACCATAGCAACACTCCAAATCATAAACCCCTACGATCTGAAATTTCACGGCACTACCAAAAAATCCATTTCTGAGATCTTTAATGGTTACCTTGATGTCTTTCTGTAAGCCATCTCCGTCCACAAGCTCATAATCGTTGCTAACAGTACGTTCACAAACATAGTAAGTCCTTCGATCTAAACCAGCTAATGGTGTAATTGTGGGCCCGGAACTACAAGTAGTACCTGTCACATAATTCGTTGTCATACTAAAGACAAGTTCTCCCTCTATGGTTGGAGACTCACCCGGTAACAGAGAGCGAATTTGTATGTACCGAAGTACATCTCCAAAATTACTCCCGTCCCCATCTCTTACTGGAAATTGAACGAAGGCTTCACCCGTACAGTGATCATAGGTCACCGATGTCCCACTTTCGAATGCCGAGGCGTTGCCTTGAGTATAGCTATTGATGCTGAAAAATGTTACGAATAACAGTACAAGATTAAATACTCTTTGATATTTCGTATTTATATGGTTGAGTTTTTTCATGTTATGTCTTATATATAAAGATGATGAAACATCTGAAGTAGGGATTCTTCATGGGTAAGGCTAAAGTGATAGCAGCCCCAGTTCAAAACCTTTCCTGACCAGACCTGCGCTATTTTTGACTGATAGTTTTTGTAATAAATTTTTACGATGGGACTTTACGGTCTGATCACTTATATATAGCATTTCAGCGATCTCAACATTGGTGTTCTCATAGGCAATCAAGTGAAGCACCTGTCTTTCTCTGGGAGATAAAATCTTAGTTTCCATTGAGCGTTCGGTTTTATTCAATTACAGATCTACACTCAATCTATCTATAATGAACCTTCTCAAGAAACTAACTTGGTGAATGATCTTACGGAAGTCCTGAGTGTACCCAATTTATTGGTAAGTGGCATTTGATAACTATCAAATACTCGACTTGGCAAATAAATGGAAGCAAAATGATCCTCTCTTGTACTATCCCACCCATTACTTGTCATATTGTCCCAGGCTTATCACATTGTTGCACGACATGGTCATTTCATTACGATGTACCTGCATGAAAAGGATGATAGGGAGTGGAGAAAGATGAAAGGAAGTTGCCTGACGACCTACAATGTATTGGTCTTTCGGAGTACCTCGACAACCGCAGGGTGATCCATAAATCGGTACCAATATTGATTGGACTTAATATGCATGAGGCCAAAATCAGATTCTCTCATTGCTTGATCCAAAGCAGCTTCACCTCTTTCTTCATCTCCCAAATGGAAATAAATCATGGCAAGTATGGTGGGTTGAATCCAAACCTTATCAAGTTGCGCTTCAAGATACTTCAACAGCGATGGGAGCAGACTCTTGTCACCATGATAGTAGTGATAGATATACCGACCGACGGTATAATAACCAATCTGCTGAGGGTGCTGGTCAAATGGCTTATAAAGATCTGCCACCTCATCAAGCTGACCCAAATAGTAATAACATATCCCAATGATTTCATCCACCATTACATTAGAACCAAATTGCTCTTTAAGGGGAAGTAAAAGTTCCAATGCCTTCTTGTAGTTACGAGCTCTGCGAAACATATCGCCATAACTGAACCATGCGTTGAAACCCATCGGATCCAACGCATATGCCATTTTACCATAGGTCAAAGCTTGTTCATTCTGCCCGGTAAAGCTGTAAAAATAGGCCTTAATGCGGAGGGCATCCATCGAATCAGGTTGTATCGCCAGCGCTTTATTAATCGATGCAATCGCCTTGTCCGGTTTATGATTGTAATAGAAATGAATCCAGCCCTCAATAATAAATGCTTCGGGAATCTCCGGATCTAATTGCAGCGCGGACTCATAGGCTGATTTTATACGGGGAAGGGCCAGCAAGGGAGGATAAGAAATAAAAATACAGTAGTAAATGTAGGTGAAGGCTACACCAATATGTGCATAGGCAAAATTGGGATCTACATCCTTCGCTTGCTCAAAATAATGTAATGCCAGCCTAAGATCCTTTCTCTGTTCAAATTCACGCCGACCCTGTAGATATAGCTGATACGCATCTATACTGTCCGTTTTTCGAAAGGATTTATTCCATTGGTCCTGGGCAGAAATAGTAACCTTCAATTTATTTACTACCTGAAAGGCAATTTCTTCCTGCACTGTGAATAAATCATCTATTTTCCGCTGGAACTTTTCCGTCCATATTTGATATCCATCTCTGCCATTTATCAGTTGCACTATTATTTTTAATTCCACCGCGATTCTCTGGACACTTCCGACCAGTAAAAAATCAACTTTTAATTTATTGGCTATTTCCCGGATATCAATGGTCGAGTTTCTGAAGTAAAATGAAGACGCCCTTCCCATTACCTTTAGTGCTTGCACTGTAGAGAGCCCAAACAAAATCTCCTCGGTAATACCATCTGACAGATAATCATCACCAGCATCCGGACTTCTGTTTTCGAAGGGAAGAATTACGATTGATTTTCTTCCATCATCCACTGGATATTCATCCCTCGATCGGGTTGTATCTTCGATCGTTAGTTTATCCTTGCGGTATTGCGTGGGAGACAAACCATGCGCATGCTTGAAATACTTACTGAGCTCCTGCGGATTATTAAATCCTGCCTGATAAGCAACTTCTGAGACACTTAAGTCCCTATGCTCCAAGAGCTTTGAAGCCCTTTCCAATTTCATGCTCCTTATATACAGGGAAGTCGAAAGACCAGTTAATTCCTTTATTTTTCGATGTAATTGAGACCGGCTAGTTTGCAATATCTGACAAAGAGCCCCGATCGAAAGCTTGTTTTGATCTAATAAGGTTAAAATACTATTTCTCAGCATCATGAGGTACTCATGGTCAGATTTCATAAATGATTGGACAAATTGAGTTAGTTAAATATAGAAGAAATACTGAAAACCAATTGATTGCCAATTAGTTATCTAATTACGACCTGATCACCATCGATGTACTCCTCGTATCCAGGTACTAAAGATACACCCCAGCCCGGTTCATCGGACAGGATCCACTGGCCCTGATCAAAATGAGAACCTCGGTTCTGGATCGCATGTTCCTGATATCGTGAGTCTTCTACAAATGGAATATTGTGTTGAATCTTTGAAATATGAGCACTCATTATTAAGCCCATTTCACTTTGCCAAACATGTGGAATGAGCTTTACATGTGCATATTTTCCCATCATTCTAGCCACTCTTAAAATAGTACTGAATCCACAGGTGGGCATATCGGGTTGTAGGTAGTGAAACACTCCTGACTGACAATAGTCGTCGAAGGTCTCTAACATATCAGATTGCCAGATACTTTCCCCTTCTGCGAAGGGAATATACAGGTTATCCATTGCGAGATTCTCTGCTAACTCTCTATATTGCTCAATATTATCAGGAATTAATTCCTCCATAAAATACATTTCATAGGGAGCACATGCTTTCAATAATTTAACAGCCCAATCTAACTTATCACGATATCCATTATTGGCATCTGCCATCAAATTAAAATTATTACCCACCGCTTCCCGCAATGCAATAAATGCTTCAATATCGCGCTCAAGTCCAGCCTCTCCAGGCATCCACTTATCGGGGCGGCCTAATTTTATTTTAATAGCCCGATAACCATCTTGTTTAATTCGTTTTCCTATGTCTCCAATAATTGTGGCATCGGTATTATGTGCGATGTCTGCAAAATAAAGTGTCCCATCATAAGGATCAATGGCATCACGTGCACTTTGGCCAAAGAGCTGCCACACCGGCTTATGCATCACATGACCGATCGCGTCCAAAATGGCACTTTCTGTCCAGGAATAATATGCATCATAAGCGAATTTGGAATAATCAGAACCGGGACCCAGGATCCTTCCATCGCTCCATTGATACAATGATAGCACATCACGTGACACCAGTGCTTTGACATTTCCCAGTACCTCATCTGTCAACGGCCGATATCCGATGGTTCCGATACCCTTGGTACCATCCGACAATTCTATGACCAATATCTTGCGGGGATTCCCGGTGACGCCTTTCGGTTTGTCATCGTATGCATTGGGTCCTATAAATCGATAAAAAGAACCACTGGCCGGAAAAATGGAGAATTTGGTGATGGTTGGACCTTTATCGGTAAGATCCGATACAGGTATTTGCAGATCTGTATATCTACCAGCTCCAGCAACCAGACCACCTATAGTGAATGCTGTGCTTGACATAAATTCACGACGTGTCGACATCCTATCATGATTTATCTTAAGATAATCAAATGGTAGCGAATTCAGGTACTACAAACTGTCACTGGTTAAATAATTTTAATTGCCCTCTGTTAAAAATTTGCCCCGGATCACATTAAAAGAATCATTTTCCTTCCTACCTGTGAAAATCAATGAAAAGTTCCTTCCGTCCTCACTCATCCACTTATTTGAAAAATTCCAGTAAAATGTGTTTAGAGGTATATGTCCACTTCCCCACTCTTTTTCATAATAAACTGTCGTCCAGGGTCCCCAGGGATTGGGCGCGTCAAAAATACTAAGATTTCCGCGATGGGTTTCTGAATGCTCAGTTGTGAGGATATATCTACCCAATCCTTGATTAAAACTTACATTAATACACCACCCAACGCCCATTTCATTTTCGAAGACAGGTTTTCGCTCCGTTATATTATGGGTCCATAAAGGTTGGCCATCCAACATACCATTATAAAATGTATAGGTGCTCCGATAAAGAATAGAATCCCGATGAACCCGGGCTAAATCAATTAAACCAGGCTTTTGGCAGTTCAACCAAGCGACCTTATCTTCATAATTGTCAGGACCCTCCATTGATTGAAATCGGATTAAATAGGAATACACATATTCATCCTTCGCTCCCGCATAGTTCCTACCATAGTTGCAGAACGTGGGCATCATGACACCCTCCGTTCTCTCAAAAGTCCATTCTTCAAACTTCCAGGTCTTTCCGTGATCGGTTGAAGAAGCAATTTTAACTTCCTTGAAGGGGTCATTCTTTGTATCAAACAATCCAGACCACATATATAATATGCCATCAACACAAAGCACTCCATAACTTTTTCCCTTTACTTCGTGAGGAATTTCAGCATTATATCCACCCCATACATTTGACGGATGGAAATCGTGCCAGTTACCCTCTATTCTCGCCACACCCATACTGGACCTACCGATACTATTTGTACCAAAAAAACCTCCTCCATCACCCCAAACCGTGTACTGATGATCATCATCAGCCCATGTAATTGGCCAATTATCACTTCCTGAGGCCAGTCTGATGTGCGATGACCAATTGAACTCAATACCCTTAATAACTGCACTCTGTGGAAAAGGAGAATCTTGTGCAAAACCAGACGTTGTAATTACAACTAAAAAAAGTGGAATAATTGTCAGACCCTTCATTTGAATGATAGAAATATTTTATATCAAAATACAATAATGAGGGGTTTACTCCATGTAATCTTGAAAACTCCATTAATTGTAACTAACTACCCGCAAACGGAGTCCCTAAGATTCCCACAGCAAGTTCTACCCAAATCAAGAGGAACAATAGAGTCACTGCGACACAGATTAACAATCTGTGTTGACTCTTTTTCACCTTTTGCATGGCAAAGTCACAAATTAATAGCCCTCCAGTCAGAAGTATTCCCATCATAACGAAGTCACCTGCTTTCCAGGACACCTCATTTGTAAATTGCATTACAATAAAAGGAATCGATAATAGTGCAGCCACGAGGATTAATATGTAGCTAAACCTCTTGCTATGGATCTTTAGAGTTGATATTGTCATTATCTAAACTTAAGAAATAAAGAATTAAAAGTACTTTGCAATACAAAGCAACAACTTTCTACTCACTTATTCAATGTGATTACAAGGTTATTCATCAAATAGGATTATTACAAATTAAGACCACGCAAATCGATGAGGTACATCTGTCTCCCATTTCCACCATGCGTGGAGTCTATACATACCCACTTACCATCATTGCTGGATCTGGGATGGGTATCACATCTCCACTCTCCATGGTATGTAGGGGGGGCATGAAACCGGCCCAATTCAATTTTTCGGTGTGATGCTTCATTAAACAGATAAGGTATCTGCTCTCGAGCATCACCCTGTGGATAGGTATCATTTAAAATCCACTCCTGATCAGTGCCCGGCAAATAGGTGTTGTGACCATTCACTTTCATCACGCCTTTCCCTACCCTTCTTATGTTTCCTGTTTTGTCTTCAAACTCATAAAACCCTGATTCTCTGCCCTCAGGTGTTGTCCATGCCGTGATACGGAACGGATCCTTCCAAATAAAATGTGAAGTCTTACCGGATGGATCCAGTAAGTAAAGATCCCTCCCATCGATATTAGCCGTAAACATACGCGTGGTGTACCTTCCTCTAATTTTATTATAGGCTTCAGGATTATTCAAGACTTCCTCGGCGATCGGTGATTCCCGATATCTATTCAGAAAAATAAATCGCTTACCATCCGGACTTATCAGAAGATGGTTAAAATAGTGCCATTTATCAGCCACACTTTCTCCGCCATTGGCTATCTGTGAGATATCATAATAGGAGATAATCAATTCTGACTTGCCGGTCTCCAGATTTATTTTATAAATACCGGAATTACGAGGTGCATTTTGATCCCGATAAGGATCTACACCACCCGGATATCCATAGCCCTTTCTGTAGTTTTGAATTCTGGCAAAATCAGTTCCAACAGCGGTGTTTCCATCTGGACTTAAGGTGTAAATGGCCTTTGAAATGACACGTTCATCTCCTGTCTCAATATCTTTAATGGTACTCACAAAGTCAGATCCTCTTCGGTCATTCCAGATCACCTTACTATCTGAACCAGGTACCCACTGCAGCATACACCCTTGCTGCCATCCCCATGAGCGACTTTCTCCTATTTCTGTCCATCGATCCCCATCTTCCAAATCAATGACTCCCATCTTAATAACATCATCCTGCGTCGGTGATCGCATTTCAAAATCCACCTGCATTCCCAAAACCTTGGTATTACTATGATTGAACTGCATTTTATCATAGTATCCAAACCAATGGTACTTTGGGCCTCTCGTAAGAGGTCTTATGGGAATCTCTGAAGAACTCAGTAATCTCGCCATATCCGGCAGCATGATTGCTGTAGTACAAACAGGTAACCTATGGAGGAAAGTACGTCTTTTCATGATCTTAAATTGGCTGTATCGGAAGTTAGCATATTCTATATTCTTTAATCGTATGGGAGGCTCTCAAAAGATATTCTTGCAATTCTTTGATGGGATTTAGCATCATTTAAAGGGCTAAGACTAAATCGGTTCCCGCATTTGATTGATTTTAAATACATTTAGGACTTATATGAAGACGAGCAGAGTGAACAGGCAAAGCAAAAACTAATGAGAAAATCAACTCTCGGTGCATTTGAAGAAATAGTGATGCTCACGGTGGCTGTATTAGAAGATGCAGCCTACGGGATTGCAATTAAGGAGAATATGGAGTCCAGACTTAAGAAAAATGTCAGTGTTGGTGCCATGCGATCAGCTCTGAGTCGGCTGGAAAAGAAGGGGTATTTAACATCAACCCTGGGAGAATCTACCAAAGTGCGGGGCGGGAAGCGAAAAAGATACTTTACACTTACCCGGGCTGGCAAGCATATTTTACGTGAAGTAATGGAAACCCGTGTGACACTCTGGAATGAGATCACTGATTTAGATCTTGATTTTAACTTCTGAAACAATGGCTTGTGGACAAAATTCCGAATTTTCCTCTTAGAATCCTGCGATGGTTTTGTCCTCCAGACCTCCTGGAGGATATTGAAGGTGATCTCCTGGAAATATTTCATCAACGACTGCAGAAGTCTAGCCGGAACAGAGCCATCTGCCTCCTATACATCGATGTTCTCAAGCTAGTCAGGCCGGAGATTATTAAATCATTCACAGCCTTAAATATAAATCAGACCATCTCCATCTTATCACATTATAACAGAATCATCTATAGGGGTCTTCTCAAGCACAAAACCTTTTCGGTCATTAATATCTCCGGGTTAGTGATAGGTATGGTGGCTTCATTGATGCTTGCCAAATATGTTGGATTCAATTTAATGTATGACCAGTTCCATTTGAATAAAGATCGAATCATGTTGGTCCAACAATCCCAAAAGGAGGAAAGTGGAAAAATCACTCATAGCAAGCTCACTTACTGGAAACTTGGTCTCATTCTATTAGAAAAGTTTCCCGAAGTACTCAGGATGACACATGTCAACCAAAATGTCGAGACACAGGTGACATCCACAGGAGGTAGTGCGCACAAAACGCACTATAATGAACACGGTATACTCACGGTGGACTCTTCTTTTACACAGATGTTCTCTTTCCCTTTTCTTCATGGATCGGCCCGCACTGCTTTGAGAGAGCCCCATTCCATTGTATTGACAGAGTCCTCAGCTATAAAGTATTTTGGTAAAGTAAATGTACTGGGAAACACGCTTATCACTGGTCTGCCGTGGGGTGAAAAAGAAACACTTCAGATTACCGGGGTGGTGGAGGATGTACCGATCTGGTCGAGTATACAATTCGACTTCTTGAAATCGTCTTCGGGTACAATTCCTGACGATGAATGGGATCTTGCCGGTTATTCCACATACCTACTTCTTGACCACAATTTGCAATCGAAAACTCTTGAATCAAAATTTACACAGGAAATAAAGGAGCTTGAGGAAGTTGTCGGGAGAGATCTGGATTTTTCGGTTACACTTTCTTCAATAGCAAGTAGCGAATTTTCGACCTCAGATATTATTATGAGCCTCACCGCACTTTGCATTCTTCTGATCACGTGGATCAATTATATCAATTTAACCAGCGCAAAAGTATTAAGTCGCACCAATGAAATTGGAGTACGACAAATAGTCGGTGCGGGCAAAAGGAGAATCTTCGGTCAAATCATCTATGAAGGATTGTTAATAAACGTATTGGCACTCATAGTGGCTATCCTGCTTCTTTGGACCACTTATCCATATTTGGAAGAATTTACTGCTGGTAGAATCTTACAATTTTGGGAAACATCCACTTCGCTTAATTTTATTTTTGTCGCGATATTCTTGATCGGTGCCTTTCTCTCTGCGCTTTATCCGGCCCTTCTACTTTCCGGACTCCGCCCCACCACCACGCTGAAGAACTCTATGGCTAACGGTTTCTCCGGAGAAAGGATGCGAAGTCTATTACTAATCCTGCAATTTAGTATTTCTATCATCCTGATCATTAGTGTCTCTGTAATTTCTGCCCAATTGCAACATATGAGATCACAAGATCTGGGCATAGATTTAAATCAGACTATGGTCATCCGATCTGCCAAGGATGGCTGGGATGGTAAATTGGATAGATTCCGTGCCATTAAAAATCAGATTGGAAACTTGTCAATAGTGCGTAGTTTATGTTCTTCTACCGTAACTCCAGGCGGTGGCAATGGCCAGGACATAAATCTCAAAGCGGGCGAAATGCAGGAACATATCCATGCACACCTGGTTGGAATTGATGCTGCATTTATGGATACCTACAAGATCGATTTCATATCGGGTCAAAATTTTGAGGAGGGTCGCTTCAGCTGGAACAGACAAGGACTCATTATCAATTCGACTACCTTGAAAAACCTGGGTTACTCTTCACCAGATGAAATAATAAACCAGGAATGTCGAATACAGAATGACGAGTCGAGGTATCAAATAATCGGAGTTGTCAATGATTTCCACCAAAATTCCCTCAAGGAAAAAATTGAACCTTTGGTGTTTCAATTCAATCCTTTCAGAGGCCATATTTCGGTAAGAATCGACTCCAATGTATATCACAATTATTCGGATATTAACAGTGCAATATCATTGATAAAGGACCGATGGCAAGATGTGTATTCTGATCAGACATTTGAGTTCCATTTTCTGAATGATGCCTTCAATCAAGCGTATCAAAGTGATGCCCGATTCAAAACACTGTTCAGTATTTTTACCAGTATTTCACTATTTATCTCTTGCCTGGGTTTATTTGGTGTCACCCTATTTGCTACGCAGAAAAGACACAAGGAAATTAGCATCCGAAAAGTCATGGGAGCATCATCAAGTCAAATAATGGCTTCATTTCTTCACCGACATAGTGTTCTCCTAATCATATCACTTTTAATCTCTTTACCCACTGGATGGATATTGATGAATCACTGGCTACAAAATTATCACTATAGAGTTAGGATTTCGGGATGGCTTTTGTTGATACCCGCAGTGACGGTTATCCTTCTGACTACAATTACAATTGTAATAAATACCCTGAGGGTATCCCTATCCAAGCCTGTGACTGCGCTTAGGAATGACTAAGATGTTATACTGCTTTCTTTCACTCTCTCATGGCTCCATAATAATCTAAAACCGACTGCAATTCAACATATGTCACTCGTTGATCACCATTCAGGTCATTATAATCAAGAGGATCCTGCTCCAAATAATCATGATCAATCCGATGAAACGCTCCCGAGTCGTACAATTTATATTCTCTGGTCCTTGCAAAGACTTTGGCCTTTGATTTTTCACCCGAACGTGAATACCAGCTGTATATCCAGGATCTGGGGTGGAAGGGCTTTCTAATGAGTTCATTTAAAAAGCTTTTTCCGTCGAGATCTAATGCACCAGGCACATCGATGGAAGCCGCATCGCAGATAGTAGGTAGAAAATCCGTAAAATCTATGAGGACCTCAGAAATAGATCCCGCTTTTACTTTACCTGGCCATGCAGCGACCAGAGGAACCCTTGTACCTGCATCCGTAGAAGCTCCTTTTGCCCCTGCTACTTCACGGTCATTTAGTTGCGAGATGATCGGAACGTCGGTGCCATTATCGCCTGTAAAAATGATCAGGGTATTTTCTGCGATCCCCAGTTGTTGTACCTTATCTCGGATACGACCTACTAACTGATCCATTTTGTTCACCATATCTCCGAAGTACTCGGGATTCCCTTTGTAGGTCATCACCGCTTCCTGATCTTCCTTCCACGTATCAGAATCGGAGGTAGGACTAAATGGACAATGGGTCAAAATCATGGGATAGTAGAGAAAAAACGGCTTGGAGGAATTATGATTTTTCTCCATGAATTCTAACCCAAAATCGCATACGATATCGGGACCATATTCCTCCGCTTTGTATTCCTTAATGACTCCATTTGTCTCCAATACCGGCGCTGAGAATCGGGTATCTCTACCCTCTTCATCCACTCTCCCTTCCTGCACTTGCCATAGGCACGACTCCTCGAAACCAGCCTTCTGTGGCGAATCTGGTTCCTTTCCTAATTGCCACTTTCCGATAATACCCGTCGCATATCCAGCATCCTTAAAAAGATGACCAAAGGTAGTCTCCATGGTATCCAAATATCCAAAACGCACATAGTTTCGCACGTTATAAATCCCGGTCATCAGCTGAATTCTTGTCGGAGTACAAAGTGGCTGCGCATAGCAATGATTGAATCGCATGCCATCGGCAGCCATCTGATCGATGTAGGGAGTTTCATAAGACTTTCCTCCATTGGCAGAGATTGTTTCATATCCTAAATCATCGGCCATGATGAGAATGATGTTCGGGGGCGTTTCGTTTTGAGCGGTAGCAATAGAAGGGCCAAGGAAGAATAGGAATGCTAGAAATCGAAACATTTAGAACTAGATCTTTTTATTCCCCAGTAATATAAGAATGTCTGCGTAGATAGCTCGCCTACAAAGTGGTTTCAAAGACACCCAACATCTATGTGCAGTCCTACCAGGATGCCTATACCATCTGAAAAAGAATGCTCAACCTGAGAGCCAGCTCTCTGCTAAATATAGAACTTGCATTAATCATGCTGATCCTATCTCTATCCAAGAGGAAGGGGTTGTTCTCTGTCCTCTGCTCTCGATAAAGGTCAAGCAGAGGGATATCACCTGACAATCCTACATCTACAAATTTTGAAAGATGCACGATAAATTCAATCTGCATTCCCAAACCCATCACATATCTGTTGAGGTCAATGGGGTATGATCGTGAAGTCGCGGGATTCTCATTTATATCTCGATACCCTATTCGAAAGATTCCGGCACCATTCAATTGAAATGTAGAATTATTGAATAAAGTGTAACCGTATGAATAGCCAACATCAAATCCTAAGTATTCAAATTCGGTGCCTCTTAGAATTTGATTGCCAAAAAGAAAGGTCTTCATATACTCATTTACATGACCAGCTATTTTAATTTCTTGAAATTTAAGATCCTTTGTCATTCTAAATGCCAATGCTGCTGACCATGCAACATGAAAATTACCTCCTAAATCAATGGATCTTAATCCAAGCGAGGGAATAAAATAGGTGTTTTTCTTGGGTTTCCTCCTTCGTTTTGATGGCTCCTTCCCTACTAAATCATTATCGACAAACTTCATTAAATGAAAATCATTCGGGAACATTCTAGAGCTACTAAATTGACTATAAGCATGAACTAATTGTACCAGAAAAAGTAGGGTAAGCAAAATACGCATGATGGTCTAATATTGATATCTGAATTTCATATGGGGTGAAAAGGAGAACATATGTCCCAGGGGTTGAGGATATGATGTTATACTGGACTTCTTACTATTACCGAAGGACACATTGAACTCAACTGCCCTCATGAATTCTATCTCATTTTTTGGGATGCGGATGCTATATATAGGGTGTGCCTCTTCCAAAACCGTTGAATTATTAAAGGTATAAAATGCTTTGGCTCTTGAATAAAATTGATCACAAAACGTCGTTCTCGCACTATCTACCAAGAAAGCAGTACAAAAGTCATCTCCCCTACTAACATGGTAACATACGTCTTGGTATCCATCCACCTCATTATTCTGATTTACATCTATGTACAGATTAATGAAAGATACAGTATCGATGGATAAGCTGTAGATGGAACTATCAAAAAATTCTATGAAAAATAAGATATCTTCGTCTGTAGCCTCCACACAAAGATAATGATGATCATTCTCTATTATTACGGTTTTTGGATCAACATTCCTTTTGTCGCAACTACAAAAGAGCATGAGAATTACAACACTTCCTGTTATCAACATTGGTGAATCTCTAAACATCTCACTTAATCTTCTGCTCATTCAAATTGAATTTCCCATGATTGTCAGATTTATAACTAGGTGTTATGTTTTAATTCAGTCATGACCACAAGGTACAATCTCCGAAATAAATACCGAGCTACTATCTACGCTAAATCCGGGATAAAATTCAAGATACTCATCGCTATGAAAAATCACTTTTGACTCGACAATGGTACCCGACGATGATATTACTCCCGAGACCTTCAAAAAGGTATTCGGGGCGATCGGTGTATCATCGACAGCTATTGGACCCTCCTCGCATGTACTACAACTACCCTCCCCTTCAGATTCACAAAAAGAAATAAAATCCGGAAGTAAATTATTAGTAAAATCTACTTCCACGCCGCAAATCCGATAATACTTAGGGGGAAAACAATCATAAAAACTACACCCCTGTACATGTAGTGTGTCCAGATTAATCATGGAAGGAAAAGCCAGTGGTAATTTAGAATGCAGATTTACATTATTATTCAACTTAATAGTGTGCAGGGTGACTGATGGTTGCAATTCTAATGCTAACGAATCAAACTCATTACTGGAGAGATCTATTTGCTCTATCCTAGGCAGACTAAAAATCTCAGCAGGCACCGTACCCGAAAAGTTATTTCCCGCAAGTTTTATATCCACAAGCCCGATCAATGGCAAAATACTATTGATTCCTCCCGACACTTCATTGGTCGAAAGCTTCAGGCTTGTAAGGCTATCCAGGTCCCGTAGCGAGGGAAGTTTTCCAACAAGATTATTGGTCGAAAGATCGATAGAGACTACCCTGCCATTATCACAAATCAGCCCGTACCAGTTGTCTTCACATGGATCACAACTACTGCTATTGGCACCCGCAGACCATCCGCTGTTCTCTATCCAATGCTCCCCATCCAAACTGTCGTAAAAAAGCATGAGTGCCTCAAAATCAGGGTGTCCGCAGGGTGGAGCTATGAGTCTCACTATACCTTGTACCGAATAGTCAATCTCCCAGGGAACCAGACCATCAAATTTTATACTATCAAAGGTACCTGTCAGCGAACCCGTATACGTATAGAGAATGATAGACTCCTGGTCTCCTGCTGTAAAGGATGAGTCCGTTTTCACCTTTAATATACCGGCCAGCGAAAGATCACCGCTCACCTGGATTTGATCATGTCCTGTTGATTGACCGGCTCCTCCTCGTCCAAAGATTTCAAATGAATCTATACTGGTCGATCCTTTTGTATAATCTCCCAATACAGAAACGACTCCAGGAGAGCTTCCGGGGGTAAGGCTGCCGTGATTTATAAAGGCTTGAGCGGTTTGGATTTCATTTGAACCACGCCAAATCGCTGTAGTATCGTTTACAACTCCCATCAAAGGAAGGCATCGATCGACATCAATATCTCCTGTACCTGTGTAATATCCCGTACCATTCATCGCATTTAGGAGTCCATATCCATCCGCTACACTATCCACTGCAATGGTACCGTCGTTCACCAGGACTCCCAGATTATCCACTCCATCCGCTTTCATCCCTGAGATATCATGTATGGAAATAGTACCCGAAGAAGTGTTATGCAGTGATGCATTATTAGCAATCCGAAGACCATTGTTGTCGGGCTTTATTACACTCCCTGTAATCGTGATTTGACCATTGTTTGTGGCAGTGCTCCCACCGTTGATGTGCAGACCGGAGGGCTCGATTGTTGTGATGCCATAAGTATCTATTTCAATATCACCTTCATTTAAGAAAGTAGACTCATTGACATGGATGCCATATTGATTGGCTGATGACACGGTAATTTGTCCTTGATTAGTCAATTCAGCTCCTTCCCAAAGATAAATTCCCGATCTTTTAAATTCTGAAGGAGATCCATCAATTGTAAAATTAACGCCACTCCTAATGTGCAGGCTAACTTCTTGATGCATTGCTAGAGTAGCCACAGAAACGGTGCTATTATAGGGAATGACTACCTCGGATCCAGGAATTGTAATATTCACATCTTGGCACCCTGACGGAGATTGGTTAGAACTCCATTTCGCCGGATCTGTCCAGTTTCCACTTCCTCCCTTCCATACATTTACCAGATCGCAGGAATTACACTGTTCAGAAAAAACAACACCATGTGCAGTCTCAGAAAAATTTTCTTCAAACCATTCTACATCATCCACTAGAACACAAGAGCTGTCACTACCTGAGACTTGAAACAGTTGCAAATCATAATGATCATTTCTCAAATCAACACTATACATCTCACTAACATCTAACTGCAAATACCTCAGATCGATGTTTTGGGTTAGATCCAGATAATTTATCCGATAACTTGACATCATTAGAAATTGTAAATTTCCTAAATGAGTGACGTCAAGCGCCCTCAATTGAAGACTACCCAGTAGATCTAACCAATAGATATTTTCACAAGCAGAGATATCAAGGTATTCCAGGTCAGAACCTTTGCAATCGAGATACCATAGTTCCGACTGTCCAGTAAGATCAAGCTCTTTCAAACGAGAATATCCGCATTGAAGCTCGTCTAAATTATTTGCATTCCCCATGTTTAAATACTCTAAAACATGATTCTCTTGGCAACGAAGTATAAGAAGATTCGACAACAGACTCACATCAAGAGAATCAATTTCATTTCTAGAGCAATCAAGGGTAGTAATACTTGTAAACGCCTCAATCCCTTTCAATTCTTGAATATCCAGATCGGATACATCCAAAGTCCCAGTGACAGCATTCGCGGCAAAAGTTGAAATTTGACCATCGGGAGCTGCCGAAGTATCTATGCCCAAATCGATCAAACGCTGCTCAAAATTACTGTCGGGAATCAGTGTAAATTGAGCTTGCAAGACAAGTGGAAACCAGCAAATTAAAAGAAGAGGGAAAAACTTAGTGTGTTCAGTCATGGTGTGCAGGTATTGAAATCCCCGGATAGGAATTCACATTTTACATCGCTAATATATTACAATAGTTCTATATATGTAAGTATGGTGGTTACAAAATTTGAATCGAGGGAACCCCCATTTACTGACACCCTACTATCTCTCATCCAATCATATTGACATTTGCTATATTAGAAACTCTTCAACTGCTTAACTTACCTGCAATGCGACGTACACGATTTTCCTGGGTTTTGCTAATACTCCCATTTGTCTATAGCTGCCAGACAGACTCCAATAGAGACGAAGGCTTTCGTTCATGGTCCCATTACAATGGTGATCTAATGGGAACCAAGTATTCATCGCTAGATGAAATAAATAAAGACAATGTTTCCGACCTAAAGCTAGCCTGGCGATTTGAAACGGAAGAGTTGAGTGGATCAGCCTGGTCGGTCATGCAATTTAATCCCCTGGTAATTGATGACGTGATGTATCTGACCTCTCCTAGTGCTGCAGTGATCGCCGTTAATCCAGAAAATGGGACCGAACTATGGCGTTATGATATCGACCCCATAAATAAAACACGGGGTCATAATCGGGGCTTTGCCTATTGGTCAAATGCAGACACCGCACGTTTATTTTTTTCTAAGGGAAACTATCTCTATTGCCTGGATGCAAATACCGCTGATCTATTCTATGACTTCGGAAATCTTGGAAAAATAAATCTTAAAGAGGGTCTAAATCGGGATGCCGACAATCGAAATAAATCTACGACACCCGGTGTCATATTTGGTGATCTCTACATATTGGGATCTACTGTCGGCGAAGGACCGGGTCCCGCTGCACCGGGATATATTCGTGCATTCGATGTTCGCACTGGTGAAATAGTTTGGACCTTTCACACGATACCTTTGCCCGAAGAACCGGGCTATGAAACCTGGTCACCGGAGTCTTGGAAAAATTCGGGGGGAGCGAACTCATGGGGTGGTATAACAATGGACGAGGAACGAGGAGTGATCTATTGCGGCACAGGGTCCGCAGCGTATGATCATTGGGGCGGTGACCGCATTGGAGAGAACCTTTATGCGAATTGTTTGCTAGCATTGGATGCGGCTAGTGGTAAGAAAGTATGGCATTATCAAGTGGTGCACCATGATATCTGGGATTATGATATTCCCTGTGCTCCTAATCTCGTCCAGGTAGAAAAAGACGGACAACTCATTGATGCCGTGGCACAACCAACCAAGATGGGCCACTTATTCATATTGGATCGCGATACGGGTGAGCCCATTTTTCCTGTGGAAGAAGTACCTGTACCTCAAAGCGACATCCCCGGAGAACAAAGTTGGCCCACCCAGCCCTTACCCCAGCCCGGCCTACGATATGCTCGCCAGGGATTTACGGAGGATGAGATTACGGATTTAACCCCGGAGGCTACTGCCTATGTGACAGATCTAATCAAAAACATGGAAATGGGAGCGCTTTTTCGTCCACCTGGCCGGGACAGCGCACTGATCATGCCGCAATTTAACGGAGGAACTGACTGGGGGGGCGCAGCATACGACCCGATCCATAGAAAACTTTATGTCAATGCAAGCAATGAGGCCGAATGGATCTCCATGTTTGAAGCACCCAGAGCAGAGACAATTTCACAATTTGAATTAGGATCAAAAATATATCAGACACAGTGCACTTTTTGCCATGGTTCAGATAATAGCCGCCCCAGTGCCGGAGCCCATGGCTTCAGTGGACTAAAATCCATTGTCAACGGCCGACCTACGAGTCAAACACTGGAGGTATTAGAAAATGGGAAGGGATTGATGCCGGTATTCAGCTGGTTGACTGATATCGAAAAGGAAGCCCTGGTCGCCTATCTGCAAGACAAGGGAAAGCAGGATAAAATTGACCTGGCCGAAGTAAGCCTTAATTTTTCAAGTGATATTCCCTGGCTGTCTACCGGTCACCATCCTATCAAAGACCATGATGGATATCCCATTAACAAGCGTCCCTGGGGCACCCTTTCCGCTATCGATATGGATGCTGGCATAATTGACTGGCAGGTGGCACTGGGGACCTATCCCACACTTGAAGCCCAAGGGTATGAGCCCACGGGTACCTTCAATATGGGCGGCCCCATGGTCACCGCTGGAGGAATAGTATTTATTGCGGCCACTATGGATGAACGTTTTCGAGCTTTCGATCGCGAGACCGGTCAGATGCTTTGGGAGTTTCAAATGGATGCCGGAGGATATGCCACCCCAGCGACCTACGAAATCAATGGCAAGCAGTATGTCATTATCGCAGCGGGTGGAGGCGGTATTCCGGGCACAAAGCCAGGCAATGCGTATTACTGCTTTAGCTTGTAAAAAACTGCACCATCTCTCTTTATACGAAACTAAGTTCAAAAACTTTTTTGCCCAAAATCACCTAAAAGAGTGATTTCCCAGATAGAATATAGCCCTACATTTGGACCAAAGAAATCCTTATGAGGAAATATGTTATCATAATACTTTTGATGATCGGAGCTCAATTTTTAATAGCACAAGATCCAGTACCTTTTCCCGATATTGAAACGGAAGATTCCAACAAAAAGGTTGATATAAAAGAAGGAGGTCAGCAAAACCAATCCACTTCGGGAGACGAACCAGGTACATCAAAGGGAATAGTTAGTGGCATTAACAGTGGTAAAACTCACTTTATAGGGGTAGGTGGAATAAATGTATTATTTGAGGGTAGCCCAGTGACGATTTCCGTAAGCCCCGGTTTAAGTAATCAATCAGCGGCACTTAATTGTGACTCAGATCCAAATTCATGTAACGAGTTCATCTATGAGATAATGAAGGAAAAACTACTGCCAGCAACACCTCGTTCTCTCGGCTTTCACAAGACAGATTCTAAGTCACTAAGATCCAAAATTGATCCTAAGTTGAGTAGTGATTTGAAAAAGAAAACCCGGGGTAAGTCTGGACTATGGATTAAGCTCAAAAATGGAAAATGGATAAGGATTGACAACAATATTGACTTGGTAAAAGCAGCCATCAATCAACTGTGGCGCCGTGGAAAATAAACCCAAAAAATTAACAGCCCAAATTGCAACCAACAACCCAATCACCCAAAACCCAACAACCCAATCACCCAATAGCTCAACTCAACCCCCAGCCCCTGCTTTCTCGCTCCACTCCGAAACCCGGAGAGCCATCCCGCACAAACCCAACAACCCAAAACCCAAAACCCAACTACCCAACAACCCAATCACCCATCAACCCAACTACCCAACAACCCAACAACCGAAAACCCAACAACCCACCCAAAACTACCCCCACAACGCCTCCTGAGCCTTCACTATCTTAGCGAGCAGGATCTTTTCAATCATAGGTACAGACTCGGCTCTCAATTTCAAACGAATTATTGTTGTATCCGACGACTCTGATTTTAGAAAATAGTTGAAATACAATTTAGTCAAGGGGATGCCTGTAATTGAATAGAATACCGTATTCAAAGTATAATCTATCTGCACTAAGTACGAAATTGGAAAAGGCAAGGGGTCAAATGGTTTCTCGAAGAATCTATATCTGTTTTCACCTTGCCGTACCACCTTAAATATCAAGGGATGCAATTTACCATAGATAGTGAGATCAGTCAGTATCTGGTGTACCCTTGCCAAAGATAAATGCACTTTGAATTCAACGTCCGTAGTTGTCAACCAAATTTTAGTTTCGGTTTATCAAAATAAATCCATGAATCAACAATGATCTAAGAGTTCCTTCTATTTACAAATCCCACCTTCTTTTTCGGACTAATTTTCTTCAAATAAGAGATAAAAGTGTTCATCTGTTTCTGTAAAGAATTTATCTCCTCTACCAGCTTTCTGTTTACATCCTTCTGTACATAATTCAAATCCGCGGCAAGAAGCATTTGTGTTTCCAGCTCAAAAGCAGACCCAATCGCTATTTCCAAAAAGCGTTTAAAATCTCTCTGACCATTGCGACTACAACCTTCGGCAATGTTGGAAGGTATTGACACCGCCGCTCTCTGCATCTGTGATTTCAATCCAAACTTTTCGTAGTCAGGAAAGTCCTTCGTGACTTCATACGTTTTCTTAACAAGTTGCATCGATCTCTGCCAGATCTCCAGTTCTCTAAAGTTTCTCATGAGGTGAATTATTTATAATTATTAATAGATGATTTCCAACCAAACCCAAAATCCAACAACCCAACAACCCAACAACCCAACAACCCAAAACCCAAAAACCCAACAACCCAAAACCCAACAACCCAACAACCCAAAACCCAAGAACCCAACAACCCAAAACCCAAAAACCCAAAAACCCAAAAACCTAACCTACGCCATCAACCCCTTCACCACATGTCCATGCACATCCGTAAGCCGATATCTACGCCCCTGATGCTTAAAGGTGAGCCGTTCATGATCTACGCCCAACAAATGAAGTACAGTAGCCTGAAAATCGTGAACATGCACGCCATTGTTAGCAATATTGTAGCTGAAGTCATCAGTCGATCCATAATTGATTCCTGGTTTAATTCCACCTCCGGCCATCCACATTGTAAAGCACCTTGGATGATGATCCCGTCCGTAATTAGTTTGTGATAAACGACCTTGAGAGAAGCTCGTACGACCAAATTCACCACCCCATACCACTAATGTATCATCCAGCAGTCCTCGTTGTTTTAGATCCGTTACTAAGGCGGCAGATGCCTGATCACTGGAACGAGCCATACGTCGTATATCACGCGGCAAATTACCATGCTGGTCCCAACCCAGATGATATAATTGGATAAAAGGTACATCCCGCTCTGCCAGACGCCGAGCCAGGAGACAATTAGCCGCATAAGTACCGGGAACACGAGCATCCGCACCATATAGATCAAAGATATGATCGGGTTCATCTGAAAGGTCCGTTACTTCAGGCACACTGGTTTGCATGCGATACGCCAACTCGTATTGATTAATTTTGCTGTCAATCTCCGGATCTCCCCACACTTGTTGTTGCTCTCGCTCGAGCTGTTCCAGATAATCCAATTCTCGACGACGACTGGATCTATCTATGCCATCGGGATTCGATAGATACAGGACAGGATCGACGCCGGATCGGAAACGCACTCCCTGGTGATGTGAAGGAAGGAAGCCATTATTCCAGGCCTGCATATTTAGGTTTTGTGTATCATCCTTACCCTTAGAAAGAAGGACAATAAATGCCGGTAAGTTTTTATTGGGACTTCCCAGTCCATAACTCATCCATGAACCCATCGACGGGCGTCCCACCTGTTGAGATCCTGTTTGCAGGAATATAATGGCAGGTTCATGATTGATGGCTTCCGTGTACATGGAATTCACCACACAAATGTCTTCGGCAATATTTGAAATGTGAGGTATTAAATTACTGAAATAACCGCCCGTCTTTTGATGTTGAATAAATTCAAAATTAGAACCTACTAATGGAAAACTCGACTGAGCTGCCAACATTCCCGTAAGTCTTTGTCCTCCCCTGACACTATCCGGTATTTCCTCACCCCAACGCTTCGTTAACTCAGGCTTATAGTCAAACAATTCAATTTGACTGGGACCTCCACTCTGGAACAAATATATTACACGTTTTGCCTTCGGAGCATGGTGCAGCGCATTTAATATTCCTCTGTCAGCGGCTGACATAGCAGGGTCCTTTATGATCGAGGTTTTTTCGGCAAATAAATTTGGAGCAATTAGCGAGCCCATAGCCAGAGCCCCCAGACCTTTTGTAGTAGTTCGTAAAAACTCCCGACGAGTTTTTCTATATGTTGCTTTACTGAGTTCTGGATTTTTCATTATTAATTTTTGTAATAACTCTCGGTTGTGTTCAAAATGGTATTTGCGACTCTTGAAAGGGCTGCAATCTTGGATACTGGACTATCCTTGTCAATTTGATATTTTCCAATATTGAGAAAAGCAATAGCGCGGTCAGGATTTTCTTCGAAATAGTTGAGTTCTTCCAGGTATTGCTGCTGTATTAAATCCAACTCTTTATCGTTGGGAACCCTACTTGTTAATGACCTGAATATATCTCGCTGCATGGCAGACTCATCATCAATATGTTTTTTCCAGACATTTTCTGAGAGGACCCGACAGGCTTCCAAAATCTGTGGATCATTAAGCAATACAAGAGCCTGCAGGGGTGTACTGCTCCTTTTACGACGAACTTCACACTCTGCGCGACTACTGGCATCAAAAATCAGCATACTAGGTGGAGGCATATTTCTTTTCCAAAATGTGTAAATACTCCTGCGGTGTAATCCCTTTTCATAATTCACTTCATATTCGGGAAAGAATGGATGGGTCATTACCTCTTTCCAGAGTCCGGGAGGTTGATAGGGGAAACTGCTGGGGCCTCCCATATCGTTGCTGAGAAGATCACTTACGGCTAGGACGTTATCCCGGATCATTTCAGCAGATCTTCGATAGCGGGGTCCTCTTGCCAGTAATTTATTATCCGGATCAATTTCTTGAAGATCCTTCCTGATGATAGATGACTGGCGGTACGTACTGCTAGTGACCATTTGCTTTATGAGACGCTTAAGATCCCAGCCATGCTC
>JBNKUI010000001.1:0-56558 GCA_050298535.1 Saprospiraceae bacterium | reverse complement strand
TACGAATGGTGTAAAGGAAACGGTAACAGCGATCACTACCTGAGAAAAATGAAGCCAGGAAGTTACAAGCTGGAGTGCCGCATCAAGACCAAGTGTGGACAGTGGTACAAAGAATACACACACTTCAAAGTGCAATAAAATCTGATCCAATAATCATTGTGCGAAGCATTTGAAACCCAAACCTCCCGGATATAAATTCGGGAGGTTTTTTTCAAAAGAGACTGAAACCCATTAAATTAATCACGTTTATTAGCCTCATCTAGAATTTTTGATAAAACAATAGTCATGAGAATTCTGATTTTAATACTTACTCTCTTTATTTTATCTGATGCTGAGGCCCTTGCCCAACCCTCATACAGGATGGGATTGGTATTAGATGATGAGGAGTACAATGCCATTCCTTATGCCTCTGAAAATATTCAGATGGCATCCGGTCAGAAATCGGTTCCTCGCAGACTAGACTTGTCACCCTATTGTCCTGAAGTAAGAAATCAGGGAGAACTTATGTCGTGCGTAGGTTGGTCAGCAGGATATGCAGCTATGACGATCGAACGAGCAGTTTTGAATGGATGGACTGATAAGCGAAAAATCACCGAAAATGCTAATTCTGCTCTTTTTGTATATAATCAAGTCAGTAAGGGCCAATGTGAAGGCATAAAGATGCCAACCGCCCTTAAACTTCTTCAAGAAAAAGGAAATTGCCTGGCCCGGGAATTTGACATAGATGTCAATGACTGCGATCGTGAAGTGCCGGAACACCTGGTGGAGAAAGCTGGAAATTTTCGGATCCAGGAGTACCTACGTCTTTTTGATCCTAATGATCTGGACCGTGAAAAAATCAAGAATGTAAAATTGGTGCTATCACAGCAGAAGCCGGTCATCGTAGGTATGAAGGTGCTCAACAATTTCTATAATATTAAGCCGGGCGATCAAAGTTGGTTGCCTACCGTTGGTGATCTGACATATGCCGGAGGTCATGCCATGGTCGTTGTAGGATACGATGATGATAAGTTTTATCAGGGGATAGACAACGTCTCCGATGAAATGAAAGGTGCCTTCAAACTCATGAACAGCTGGGGGAAATCCTGGGGAGAACGTGGATATATCTGGGTTAGATATGCGCATTTTGCAAAGTATTGTCGTCACGCGTATGCCTTGATGTTGGAAAATGGCCCAGCCATCGATTTTGATGCGGATATGACTCCAGAGGCTGAGGCCCCCGAGTACGTCGACGAGGGAAAAGATATCCGAAGATTAAAAGGATCGTTTGCTTTTAAATCATATACAGGTGAATGGTTTGCCGGTCGGCCAGTCTTTCAGGAGGAGGCCGTAGATCTGGAAGATAATTACTATGTCCTAAAGGATCGTAAAGTAGGAGAGCAGTTTCAATTGAATGTGCAAACTGATTTTGACAATGGATATATCTATGTATTTAGTGTGGATCCTCAGGGGAAAACGGAAGTGCATTTTCCAAAATCTGCTGACTACAACAAGAAATTTAGTGATCAGAATGAGTCTGCCCTTCTCATGAATCGAGGTTCAATTTTGACTATTCCATCAATTACATCTGCTTTAAAAATCTCGCAGGTTGGCAATGACCATCTGGTAGTTCTTTTTTCAGAAAGCAAGATTAAACCCAAATATATCGACTATCTGGGGCAGGAATTGGCCACCCATGAGGAACTTGTGCAAGAAAAATTACCCAAACTACTCAAGAAATATATGGTACCGTTTTCTGACATCGACTATGATGTGTCCACCATGGGATTTGAGGTTTCAACACGGACAAATGGGAAAATTGTTCCTGTCATATTGCGGGTGGAATCGGGAGAGTAGTACAAAAAAAGATCCCCATGAGCTGTGACTCACGGGGATTCAGATTAGGTTCGGTTGTACCGAAGGTGGGAATCGAACCCACACTCCCTTGCGAGAACTGGATTTTGAATCCAGCGCGTCTACCAATTCCGCCACTTCGGCTTAAAAATCTCTTCCATTTACTCAGTTCCTTCATCAAAGAACCGAATCGCGCTGGAGAGAAGCGCGCCGTGTCCCGCAAAACCTTGCGGGATCTACCAATTCCGCCTGCCCCGCAGCATTGCGGGGCCACTTCGGCTTAAAAATCTCTTCTGAGCTTACCTCAAGAAGGGCAGCAAATTTACTACAATTTGTGAATTCCTATCAACCATCAAGCCACTTTTTGAAGCTGGGGACTCGATCCCGGGATACAATGAGGTCGAGTTCATTGTTGTCGGTACATTGGAGATGAAGTCGACTGTTGAGGTATGGTCTTATTTCTTCAATCGCTTTGATGTGAACAATAATTTTTCGATTGATGCGAAAAAATTGATCGGGATCCAGCTTTCCTTCCATTTGGTCCAGCGTTCCATCGACGATGTACCGCTGCCCTTGCAAATTCTTTACAAAGACAACCCCATCTTCGCTATAGAAGTAGCATACATTATCCGTTTCCAGGTATAATAAAGCTTTACCCGACTTGGCCAGAAATCGCTGTTTATATTGTTTCTTATCCAGTGACTTGATCAATTGGGTAGCGAGGTCAGGCGAAAAGATATTGACACGAGGATAGAGTGATTCAAATTTTTCAATCGCTTGCAGTAAGGCGTCTTCCTCCAGAGGCTTGAGTAAGTAATCTACGCTATTGACCTTGAAGGCCTCCAGTGTATATTTATCAAAAGCTGTTGTAAAAATGATGGGGCTTTCCAATCGGATCTTCTTAAAAATGTTGAAGCTCAAGCCATCACCCAAATGGATGTCCAAAAAGACAAGATCAGGTGCTGAATGACTCTCCAAATAGCGCACCGTCTCTGCGATGGATTCCAACTGTGCAAGGACTGTGTAGTCAGGCCTGACTCTTTGCAACATTTTTTGGAGCCGATTGGCTGCTCCCACTTCATCTTCAACGATCAATACTCGCATGATGATCTAGCGTGTAGAAGGGGTTTTAATTAAGGGTAATGATACCATGAAGGATTCAATGGAGCTGACAATATCGACAGGGTCATCTATTACAAAACGATATCGTTTACGAATGTTTTCCAGTCCCATTTTGGTCCCATTTGGACTTTGATCTCTGAGTTGAAGATTATTTTCGACCGTGAGCTTACCTTCGTCACTGATATACACGCGCACTTTTAAGGGTTCCTCCCGGGTGATCTTGTTGTGCTTTATGGCATTCTCAAATAAAATCTGTAACGATAAGGGAACCACCATACGTTGACGATAGAAGTCCGGTATGTCGAGTTCGACCTGCAGGTTATTTCCAAATCGTTCCTTCAATAAATATATATAGGCATTTAGAAATTCGATCTCTTCTTGCAGCGTGATGAGTGCTTCATCTCTGATTTCAAGTACATATCTAAATACCCGTGACAACTTCTGAACATAGCGCACGGCCCGGTTTTCATCTTGTGGAATCAATCCTGCCAGTGTGTTTAAACTATTGAACAGGAAATGGGGTTGAATTTGACTTTTCAGTCCGTCGAGTTGCGATTGAATGTGCGCACGTGAAAGCTGCTCACGCTCCAGGTTTGATCGATCCAGCTTACTTTGGATATATATGATCTCATATATAGCGGTTACAAATAAACTAAACATCAGTCCCGAAAAGATTTTAATGGCTGCGGTCGGTTCGCTCCAACTTTTCTGGAGCTCTAACACTTCTATGACCAGAAACTCAAGGACAGGTTCGATCAGAAAATAAATGCCGATAATGAGAATGACTTCGGCACCCAATCGAAGAAATGTATTTTCCTGAAATCTCTTTCGCTTACGTAATGCAATGATACATTGTCGAAATGTAATCCAGAAAACACTAGTGAAAATTATGGATATCGGATAGCAGGTGAGAAACGTAGTGGAAATGTCCATCTCGGTAGATGAAAAGATGATACTATTGATCACCAGTGCTACAAATGGAATACCGATGATCATTAGCCAGCGGTCGTTAAAACCTAATTCCTCTCTTGCTCGCATATTTGAAAATTACGAATTAAACATTAAATCCATTGTGTACCCATGATGATTCTATCTAAAACTGAATGCGATACAAGACATCCGGGAAAAAACCGATCTGGTACAAGGTGTCTATTCGTTTTGTAGTGTCATTATATCGGCGAATAAATACATTTTGATGATTGAGAATATTTTGAAAGTCAAGATAAAATTGCTGGGATACTCGCTTATTTCGGTTATTCAGGCGATAGCCAATTTTGATGTCTAGGCGCTGATATGGGTCATACTGCTGACTGAATGCTTGATCCTTCATGCGTATTTCTCGACCTTCCAGGATTGATGCATCCAGATCTATGGGGGTATAGTATCTACCTCCGGCGATCGTAAACTTGAAGTCGAACGTGATTGCATTATGTTTTTCTTTTCCTATCAGGATTTCTTTCCCTCCCAAAATGTTTAGCGTGTAATTATTATTGAAGGCCGTATTTCTTTTTATACCGTCACTACCTGCGTATTTTGACTCAAATAATGACCCGGTCAGCAACGCATAATAATTTTGCGAAAAGAATTTCTCAATCGTGAGTTCTATACCATAATTCTCTCCACTGCCTGTATTTTGTAGTATGCCTACTTCCGGAAATCCAAAATCTGCTCCCACATTCAGAACAGAAAAACTGTTGACTTCCTGCTCCACCGGTACATTCACCTGGTCCTGATAGTAGGCCTCGGTCTTAATGCGCCAGTCAACTCCGATTTTTCGATCATATCCCATCACGTAATGTATACTCTTTAGAAAAGAAATATCCTGATTTTTCAATGAAAAAGAGCCATCTGCCAGACGCGTGCCGAACAGATATATAGGTAGAGGTAACATTTGGTTGTGAACTCCAAATCCCAGGTTGAAAGTTTGTTTTTCATCTATATGCCAGTTGAGTGCTGCCCGTGGTTCGAGTGCCAGATCTCGATTTAAACCGAGGTATTGGAGGTGTAATCCACCATTAAGTGTGAGTTGTTCGGTGAGCCGGTATTGGGCTTGCGTATATGCCTGGTACAATCCCAAACTACCGTCGAAATCACGCAATAAAGTCCATTCACCGTAATCCTTATCTCTGCTATAGGCATTGAGAAAATATCGCTCTAATAGTACACCACTTCGGAGGGTCAAAGAAGAACTTACCTTGCTATTTAGATAGGAAGAAAATGTCAGTCGCGAGTTTTTATCATCGATTTCGAATACACGCTCACGACTGGCATTTTCATGTACTTCATCCAGGTCGAAGGTGTTGTTTGCATTCGAAAATCCAAGCGTCGTCTTTACATAAGTTTTATCATTTAGAATTAGTCTGTGATTTACACCGAAAACTCCCAATTGACTGGTGGCGTAACTATCCTCATTTTGATTAGCGAAGAAGTCATCCTCTTCCACATCTTCTGCCAGAAAATCTATATCGCTAAGGGCACCGATACCAAAGAAGGTCCAGTATCCTGACTTTGTTTTGCCCAGATCCAGTTTGAAAGTAAGATCCTTGTAGGCCGGGGTGGCGGTAGTTCCTACATTGATGCCCGCGGCCTGAGCCAGCTCGACAAAAGAGTGTCGGTAACTGACCAGAAAAGAGCCCTTTCCCTCCTTGGAGAGTGGTCCTTCAGCCATAAATTCGAGACCACTAAACGCAGCGAGCTGTCCTGTAAATTCAAACTTGTCTTTGTTTCCGCTTCTAAATTGAATATCGAAGACACCTGCATTTGCATTGCCATATTCCGAGGGGAAAGCACTGGTCATGAAATCTGAATTCTTGAGCAGGTTGGTATTTAAGGCGGATACGGGTCCACCAGTCGTGCCGAGGGTGGCAAAGTGATTGGGATTTGGGATAGGAATACCTTCCAGACGCCATAGAACGCCGGTGGGTGAATTTCCACGAATCACGATATCATTGCGAGAGTCATTGGCAATATTCACCCCGGCAAAATTGGCTGCCATTCTGGATGCGTCATTGCGTCCTCCGGAGTACCGGGTCACTTCTTCCAAAGTGAACATCCTGGAGCTCACAGTTGCCAGCTCGTTATTAGATTTATCCTTTTCCACCTCACCGGTCACTACCACCTCGTTCATTTCTACAGTAGATTCTTCAAGGCCGACTTCGAGTTCCACATCTTTACCGGCAGTGACTAAAATGTTGGGCACTGTCATAGATCCATAACCCAGATAGGAAATCTGAACGATATGCCGGCCTGCTGGTACATTCTCCAGCTGAAATCGTCCCTCTACATCAGTGACAGTACCGGATGCATCTGGTAGTGTCGTGATTACAACATTGGCACCAATCAGTGGTATTTCACTTTGTTGGTCATAAACCAGACCTTTCAGGGAGCTCTGAGCCGTGCTGGCTTGCCAGAAGAGAAGAATTAGAAAGGAGAACAAAACGGTAATGACAAGCTTTTGAGGGTACAGTTTCATGAAGGTTTCTTTTTATTACTGTACAAAGATGTATGCTATAGGACGAAAGGTCAAGCCATTAAAATTGAACCGTAGAAAAAGGGTGTTGAATAGTGAATTTTCGCTCTGGGCAGTTTCTGAGCCTACTTCAATTTGTCTATATTTTCGCCCAATCGCCAGAGATATCTCTTTTTTAGATAGTAATCTCTCAGTGCTTCCCATTGGGATGTTTCCAATTTTGATACATCATTCAGGTCTAATATCTCTTTGATATCACTCTTCAAAGTCTGATCCAGGTCTTCAAGTTTATCCAAAATCTCGCGGGCCTGGTCTGAGTCATAGTCCATTTCTAACTCCATGATGGATTCATTAAAGTCCATCATTTCCATCAGAAATTCCTGAGGGACCGTGGCCTTACCTTCTTCGGGAAGAAATCCATACAGATCAAGTACATATCGCAGCCTGGGGTCAAAGTCCTTGAGGGTTTTGTAGGCCAGGTTATTATAGGAGGCCTGTTGGAGCACAGCCTCTTGTGCATCACTATCTGCCAGCGTATGAAAGTCGGGATGTACGGATCTACTTTTTTGATAGAAGGAACGTTTCAAGTGCCCTTCATCAATACTAAGACTGGGGTTCAGTCCGAACCATTCAAAATAATTGCTGTCCATATTAGATCTTTTGTTATTATCCGGAGGGATCAGATCACCTGTTTAACCAGCGGAACACATCCAGCCCATTGGCAAAGAGAACCAGACCCAGGACGATGGCAAATCCGACGATCGTAGCGTATTCCATGAACTTGTCACTTACCTTGCGACCTGTGACCACTTCATAGATTAGAAACATAACATGACCTCCATCCAGTGCTGGAATGGGTAGTAGATTCATGAATCCTAATATCAGAGAAAGGACCGCCGTGACATGCCAGAATGCTTCCCAACTCCAATATTTGGGAAACAGCCCTGAAATAGTTCCGAATCCGCCCAGGCTCTCTGTAGCCTTGATCTTGCCGCTGAACATTTTTCCAAAAGCTTTTACCTGAGAAGCCAGGAAGTCGTAGCCTTTTACAAATCCGGCCGGCAGGGCCTCCAGTGCGGAATACTCTTGAATCTCTGTGTCAAAAAATGACAGAAAGCTTTTGGCATAGAACCCTATCTTTCCCTCCTCATTGGATGTCAGTCTGACTTCCTGCTCTTCGCCATCTCTCAATATCCGAAGTACGAGCAATTGACCTTTGTTAGATTCAACAACCTCCGAAAACTGATCGTAGAAAGGAGTGGACTGATCGTTGACTGCAATGATTTGATCATCGACTCGCAGGCCTGCGCGGTCTGCGGGAGTACCTTCCGGGATTTCGGAAATGACGGTAGGTACTCTGGGTATGAATAACATGGCATCTTTATAGGCATAGCTGGAGAGCATACCTATGTATTTCTCATCGAGAGGCAGTGTCATCACATTGCCATCTCTGCGG
The DNA here is from genome assembly GCA_050298535.1 of Saprospiraceae bacterium. Classification (GTDB taxonomy): domain Bacteria; phylum Bacteroidota; class Bacteroidia; order Chitinophagales; family Saprospiraceae; genus JABDMH01. The sequence goes on along the minus strand of JBNKUI010000001.1, from coordinate 48,678 downwards.
ATGGTCAGGTCTCGAGCATCATTGATGACTATTTCTTTCTTAAAGGCAGCGATATCGTATCGGTCGAAGTCGGCCTCACCTACTTTGAGTATATCATCACCATTTTGCATACCCATATCCCGGGCCAAAGAATCCACCTGGTATCCATATTCAACATTGGAAGTGGGTAGAAATTCTGACCCCCAGATGAAGAGGCTCATACCAAATAGAAGAAAGCCTAGAATGAAATTAACCGTGACTCCTCCTAGCATGATAATCAACCGTTGCCAGGCGGGTTTCGATCTGAACTCCCAGGGTTGTGGTGGTCCTGCCATTTGCTCACGATCCATACTCTCGTCAATCATTCCAGAGATTTTCACGTATCCACCCAAAGGAAGCCAGCCGATGCCATATTCTGTTTCTCCTACCTTTTTCTTAAAGATGGAGAACCACGGGTCAAAGAAAAGATAGAATTTCTCTACTCGAGTCTTAAACCATTTTGCCGGTAAGAAATGGCCCAACTCATGCAGAATAATTAATATAGAGAGGCTCAATACGAATTGAGCTATCATGATCAAATATCCCATAGGAAGTGTTAATTACTATTCGAGAACGTTGTCAGGAACTGTAAAGTTTTATAAATGACTGCAAATGTACATTTAACCATCTACTTATCAGGTACTCTCTTCACTTTCTTCCGGTACAAAACAATCGATTATCTTGTCCTCATCTTACCTTCATTCCCATGCGATTCTTCTATTCAGATGATATTATAGATTCAAAAGTGCACTTCAGTGCAGAAGAATGTCAGCACTTGCTAAAGAGTATGCGAGTCCGTGAAGGAGACATATTACACGTGCTGGATGGAAAGGGCAATACCTACACCTGCGTGGCGAGCGACGTGTCAAAACGAAGTGTCCAGGCCCTCGTACAATCCTCCCAACGGCATGAAAAGGTTCATTCCTTACTGACGATTGCTATTGCCCCAACCAAGAACGTCAGTCGATTTGAAACTTTTGTGGAGAAGGCGACGGAGTTGGGGGTAGATGGAATCATACCCCTTGTTTCCAGGCGATCAGAAAAATCCAAAATTAAGAAGGAGCGTTTACATCGCATTGCTGTCAGTGCCATTAAGCAATCTGGAAATCCATTTCTCCCGGACATTAGTGGACCGCAGTCATTCGAAGATCTGATGAAGATGGAGAACAATTTTGACCAAAAGTTTATTGCTCACTGTAATACTGCCGGTCTACCATTGCTCAAAGATCGCATGCAGCACAATGGGCATCATTTGGTATTGATAGGTCCTGAAGGCGATTTTACAATGGATGAGGTTGAATTGGCAAAACGTACTGGTTGTGAAGAAATTTCTCTTGGGAAGCGTAGATTGCGAACGGAGACGGCAGGAATTGTCGTTAGTGCTTTGTACAGTCTTAAAAATTAGATAGAAGTGAGAAGAAATATAGTTGCTTTATTAGTCATATTGGCGATCGGAATTTCTGCGATTGCTTTTAAACCGGCAGATGCCCGTGATCTGAAACTGGCATTGCTGAAATATAATGGAGGTGGTGACTGGTATGCAAACCCTACTGCCTTACCCAATCTTTCAAAATACTGCAATGTCAAATTGGATATGAAGCTCGATCCGGACTATGCAACTGTGGAAGTGGGAAGCCTGGACTTGTTCAACTATCCTTTTGTCCACATGACGGGCCATGGTAATGTGATTTTCAGCAGCCAGGAAGCACAAAACCTTCGAAAGTATTTACTGGGAGGGGGCTTTCTCCATATCGATGACAATTATGGTATGGATCCCTATATCCGTACTGCAATGAAGGAAATTTTTCCGGAGTTGGAATGGATTGAGTTACCATTCGAACATGAAATCTATCATCAGACATTTGAGTTCGATAAAGGCTTGCCCAAAGTGCATGAACACGATAGAAACCCAGCCCAGGGATTTGGGTTACTCTGGGAGGGTAGACTCATCTGCTTTTACACTTTCGAAAGCGACCTTGGAGATGGTTGGGAGGATCAGGATGTACATAACGATCCTCCTAATGTAAGGGAAAGAGCGCTCCAAATGGGTGCTAATATTATTCAGTACGCATTTGGCAGTTAGGGATCTCTATCTGGTTATTGGGCGATCAAACTATACGTCTGTCGAATGTATTTTTTGATATTTAACCAGAATGCCAGAATCAGATATATGATAATGGGAGAGCCCATCGCTACAAATGACGTATAAATAAAGTATAGTCTGATTTTTGCTGAGTTGATGCCAAATCTGTCTCCCAGGTAAGCACAAACTCCAAAGGCTGAACGCTCAACACTGTCTTTTAAAGTCTGGAGAAGCATATCTGATACAAGCTTTACTGTACAAGGTAAAGATACAATGATCCAATTTGATTTGTCAGCAAATCTGATCTAAAAGTTACTTTCCCACTGCTAAAAATTAGTGTAGGCTAAAGATGTATAGCCATATCGGGGATGTTTGGAGCCTCTATTTTGAGTTGACGTACATGGATAAGCTCATCATTCTTATACAACTGCACTTCATAAGTTCCCGGTTGATCATAGTGGAACGTACATTCCGATTTCTCCAGGATTGAATGAAATCCATTCCCAAAATCGATGCTATAGAGATCATCGTCAGTGAATCCCTTAATGTCGATCTGAACTCCATTGTGGGATGCAATCGGCGTGATATGCATCGGCACGAATGTCTCCGGATCGGGTTTATGTCGTAGGATCACCTCTTGATTTGCCAGTCGATATCTGGGGCAGGTCGCCTTCTCATATGACTTGACATCGTTGTAAATGGTAAACAAACCACTGAATCCTACGGACGCAATGGCCATAAGCAGTACTTGTTCTTTCATACGCTGAGTGAGTTCTAATATTCCATAGGATTTAATAGAATATCTTCGTTTTCTTGACCAAATATATTAAAAATTATTTTAATATGTATGTTGGATTTGTATTAATTTCATCGTATAATGGGCGCAAAGAGGATCAGCTATAAACTTTTGCTCTCTGCGCATGTTCTGAAATAGTTTATTTATTTTTACACCTTATATTACCACAGCTGAATTAGAATATCATGGCGGAAGACAAGAAAATGCAGAATCAGATCAATATAGAATTGCCTGAAGAGGTAGCCGAAGGGGTATATTCTAATTTGGCGATCATTTCTCACTCGCACTCAGAGTTTGTGGTGGATTTTGTCCGAATGATGCCTAATGTGCCCAAGGCAAAGGTCAAGTCAAGAGTGGTGTTAACTCCCCAGCATGCTAAGCGACTGTTGAGGGCACTAAGTGAAAACGTAAAAAAGTTTGAAAAGCAGTTTGGAGCTATCTCGGAGCGTGACATGCCAGCATATCCAAACATGAACTTTAATACACCACCCGCGCAAGCCTAAATCGAGAATACACCATATTAAGAACTTAATAAGCATGCATCATGCCGCATCTATCTGATAGGGTCCAGTGTACATTCCAATCTCCATTTCGCAAATTTCTCCCTTTAGCACAGCAAGCCAAAGATCGAGGTATTCAAGTTATTCACCTGAATATTGGTCAGCCTGATTTTAGTATGCCTGAGGGTGCGATGGATGGCATCAAGGCATCGACTGATGCATTCATTCCATATGGCATTGCGGAGGGGCAAACTCCCTTAAGACAGGCCTGGTGCCGCTATTATGAGCGATTTAATATCCATTTAGATTATAGTGAGTTGATCGTGACCTCCGGGGCATCGGAAGGTATCTACTTTACCCTGATGGGTATTGCAGATACCGGTGATGAAATAATTGTTCCTGAGCCTTTCTATGCCAATTATAATGGCTTTAGTGAGATGGCGGGAGTAACGATCGTACCTTTACCTTCCTCGATTGAGGATGGATTTCCGATCCCGGATGCTGCCACTTTTGAAGCAGCCATTACTTCCAGGACTAAGGGAATCCTCATAAGTAATCCGAATAATCCATCAGGTAAAATTTATGATGAAGGTACCCTGAGATCTCTGGCCGCTTTGGCTGTAAAGCATGATATCTTCCTGCTTGTGGATGAAGCATATAGTGAATTCGTATACGAGGGCCGTCGATTTTTCTCTGCACTTTGTATTGAAGGTGCAGAGAAACATATCGTGGTAATAGACTCCATATCTAAGCGGTTTAATGCCTGTGGTACACGCGTGGGCGCTCTTGCTTCACGCAATACAGACTTACTGCAGGAAATTGCCAGATATGCACGATTGCGGCTTTGTCCACCCATGCTAGGTCAGGCTTTTGCACTGCATGCCTTGCAGCTCCCTGGGGACTATCATGATGGGGTACGTGAGGAGTTTGCGAAAAGGAGGGCGCTGGTTCTGGACCGACTCAATGACATACCAGATGCATTATATCATGCTCCTGAAGGGGCTTTCTATCTATTTGTGCGACTACCGATCGATGATTCGGATCGCTTCTGTGCCTGGCTATTGACTGACTTTGATCATCAAGGCAAGACGGTCATGCTTTCACCAGGGACGGGATTCTATGCAACACCAGATATGGGTAAAAATGAAGTTCGGATCGCTTATATACTGAACACGGACCGGCTCTCAGAAGCTATGGATTGTCTGGAGCATGCATTGACAGTATATCCCGGAGCCACGAAACCGTCTGAAGCTACTCTAGTCTAGGATTTTCTCAGATAATTTGGGAATAGGATCGGAATTGTGCAACCATTTTCCCACTGCATGCATCCTACTAGGTATGGGTCACTAAAACTTAAAGAAATGGCTTGTAACAATATAATGGGCTACTATCTGTTAAGTGTTTAGTATCAACTAATTACTTATCCATGTAAGGATAAGTTGTATTTGCAGGCTTTATCCCCAGACGAATGAAGAACACTACTTTTATTGCTATTGGACTCCTCTTAGCAGCTCTCGCTGCATGGTATTTTCTCCGAAGTGACACTATTTCTAATACGAGTCAAATCATAACAACGGATGTAACGCAGGGTCCTTTTAAGATCTACGTTAATGCTACCGGTGAGCTCAAGGCCAAGCGATCCGTGAAGGTCCAGGGACCACAGGGTATGCGTTCTGTCGGTATTTATCAAACCAATATCACCGAGCTGATCCCGGAAGGTACAATGGTCAAAGCTGGAGATTTTGTAGCCAGCCTTGATAAGACAGAACTTGCTAATAAGATGCAGGAAGTGCAGACGGAGATTGAGAAAATTCAGACTCAATATGAACAGACCAAGATTGACACTACCATTGAGCTAAAAGAAATAAGGGACGAAATTGCCAATCTTGAATTTTCCATGCAACAGGAAGAGCTGGAGATCGAGAAGAATCGGTTTGAACCCGATATGATCATTGAGCAGTCTAAGCTCAAATTGGAGAAATCTGAGCGGGATTATGCCCAGCTTATCGATAAGTTAAAACTCAAAAAGATTCAGTCTGAGGCCAAGATGGGAGAGATTGACGCTAATCTCAGGCAACAGACAAATAAGATGCAGCAGTACGAGAGTATCGCTATGGACTTTACGGTCATGGCTCCTGAGGATGGTATGCTCATATATGAGCGCACCTGGAATGGTAAAAAAGGCCCCGGATCGCAGATTAGTGCATGGGATCCGGTTGTGGCCGAGCTCCCGGATTTATCTGATTTTATATCAGTCATCTATGTGAACGAGGTAGACATCAGTAAAGTGAAGAAGGGACAGACGGTAGACATTAAGGTAGATGCATTTCCTGAGAAAGGTTTTAAGGGCTATGTAAGTGATGTGGCAAACATAGGTCAGCAATTAAGAAACCAGGATGCTAAAGTATTCGAGGTGACTGTCCAGCTCAATGAAATGGATAGTGTATTACGACCCGCTATGACTACAAGCAATGAGGTATTAGTGTACGCATATGATGACGTATTATCGATACCGCTGGAGGCTTATCAGAAGAGTGACAGTCTGGAATATATAGTGAAGAAGGTGGGTAAAAACTACGTGAGGCAAGAAGTCATTGCACACGTTGCAAATGATGATGAAATTATTATTGCGGCAGGACTCTCCGCCGAAGATATTGTCTGTCTTACCTTTCCTCCCAATCTTCCCGAGTTATCCATTGAGATGCTAGACGAGGTAGTCAAGAGAGAAACCCGGGAGAAATTGAAAATTGCGGCAGTTGAACGTCAAAAGCGAGAAAGGGACCTGGCTGCCAAGGTAAAAGATGACGTTCGGCAACGCGACAACTTCGGGTCTTCCGGTATTATCTATATCAATTGACCTGACATGGATTCGGTTTTACTCAACTTCAGGTTGGCAATAGAAGGTATATTCCAAAATAAACTTCGTTCCTTCCTAACCGCTCTGGGTATCATTTTTGGTGTGGCCGCAGTAATCGCAATGCTGGGTATCGGTAGTGGTGCCAAGCAATCAATCCTGGAGCAATTAAGTCTTATCGGTGCCAATAGTATCGTAGTGAATGCTAAGGTGCCCACGCAGCAGTCCATGGGACAGGAATCTGAATCTGAGGGTGTAGACCTGGATCAGGATGCACTGAAAGGATATACGCCCGGGCTCTCACTCGATGATATGAATGCTCTAAGGCAGATAATGCCCACTACGGATAAGATCAGCCCAGAGATTGTAGAAGAAATGGTAGTCATCCATGATCAAAGTAGTCAAAGGGCGCGATGTGTCGGCATCACCAATGACTTTTTTGCTATCAATAATCTGGACGTAGAGGTAGGTCAGCAATTTCATAACAAACACTTTGAGATTGGATCTAACGTCTGTATCCTGGGATATGCCCTGGCCACTAAGCTCTTTAAGGGAGAAAATCCCTTGGGGCAGCAGGTGAAATGCGGCAATACCTGGTTTAAGGTCATTGGTCTGCTAAAGCCCCGAAGAATTCAGAAATCCAAGATAGAGGAACTTAGCATCAGAGATTACAATGATGATGTCTATATTCCCATCCAATCCTTTCTATTACGGATAAATAATCGAAAAAGAATCGATGAATCAGATGTGATCCGCGGTCGGCAAGATGGTAATGATCAATTGGAGAATTATCATCAAATAGACAGAGCCGTGATACGGATCACGGAACCCGGATATGTAGAACCCAGCGCCGAACTCATCTCCAGAGTCCTGAGAAGAAGACACAATGATAAGATCGATTTCGAAATCGAAGTACCAGAGCTGCTAATCAAGCAACAACAACAAACGCAGGAAACCTTAAATTTTGTACTGGCTGTCATTGCCGGTATTTCACTGCTGGTCGGAGGTATAGGTATCATGAATATTATGCTGGCCAGTGTACTCGAGCGCATTAAGGAGATTGGTATCCGTCGCTCGCTGGGTGCCCGTCAGCGGGATGTAGTACTACAATTCTTGTTCGAAGCAGTGGCGATTAGTCTGATTGGAGGAATACTAGGTGTCATACTGGGCATTGTAGCTGCCAGAGTGATAGCTTCTTCTGCAGATATCCCTACACATATCACCTGGTGGTCTGTAGCCATATCCTTCGTGGTAGCAGCCGGCATAGGATTGATTTTTGGGTTGCTCCCTGCCAAACGAGCCTCTGAGCTGGATCCGATCACTGCCTTACGAAGCGATTAAAAAAATTATCCTAGGATGAAATGGAAGATTATTGCCCTTTTACTGTCTTTTCATACTGTGCTCAGCGCCCAGATGGAAACCATCACAATAACACTCCCGGAAGTGATTCAAATCGCTCAGGGTGAAGCACCTGTAGCTCTCATCGCAAGGACTCGACTTAGTAACAACTATTGGAGGTATCAGTCATTTCTAGGTGATTACAAACCTCAGCTCAGCTTCAACTCAGGCATTACATTGGATAGGACTATCGATGTCGTTACGCTGGATGATGGTAGGGATATTTTTATCAATCGATCGCAAACCAACAGTAATCTTGGAATTGAGATGAGTCAACGGGTGCCTCAAACGGGAGGGTTTTTCTATGCCCGTACCGGCCTACGACGTATTGATTTGTTTCGTGATGGATCGGTGAATAAGTCGTATCTGGCCACGCCTCTGATTTTTGGGTTTGATCAGCCAATTTTTCAGTTTAACAGTGATAAATGGCTCCGGAGGCTTTCTGGCCTGGAGTACCAGTCAGCCAAGAAGCTGTATGTTGAAGAAAGAGAACAGATCGCTTTTGACGCGGTTGATTTATTTTTTTCCCTCTATATCTCGCAGCTGAACCTAAACGATGCAAGGCGACAGCAGATCTACGCCGACTCCCTTTACGAGACCTCAAAGGGTCGTTTTGAGGTAGGGCGCATAGCTGAGACGGATCTGCTACAGATCGAATTGAGGTCAAAAAATGCGGAAACCAATGTTGCTAATGAGATGCTTAATTTTCAGGCGGCCAATGAGAGTCTGCGAAACTTTCTGGGGTTTGGTGAAAACATTCAGTTTCAATTAGTGGCACCCGGTGCTTTGCCTGAATATGATATCAATGCGCAAGAAGCTTTGGAGCATGCCCGAAGAAACCGGAGTCTGACCACTGAATTTTCGGCCCGGCTGATGGAGGCTCAGATGAATCTGGAAGAGGCGCAGAAGGGAGGAGGCGTCAATCTACGACTCAATGGGTTTTTTGGGTTGACTCAGACGGCAGATGAACTCAATAGTGCATTTCGAAATCCCATTGATCAGGAACGAGTCACGCTGGGCCTGGGGATTCCCATTGCTGATTGGGGAAAACGCAGGGCGGAGCGAGAAATTGCTAAATCAAATCTGGAACTCACTGAGCGAAGTATTGAGCAGGAAAATATTGCCTTCGAACGCCAAATTTTACTGAGGGTACAACAAATGGAGCTCAAGCGACTTCAACTCGAGTTGGCAACCCGAGCTTTTGAAGTGGCGCTTAAGCGTGTTGAGATTGCAAAAAATCGATATGAAATTGGAAAGATTGGGGTCACAGAGCTCAATATTGCTCTTAATGAAAGTGATCAGGCTCGACGTGGGCAGTCCAACGCACTATGGTCACTCTGGACATCGCACTATGAGATACGTAATCTTACGTTGTATGATTTCATCAAAAATGATCACCTGACTGACAAAAGCAACACGATTTTATCAGGTGATAGCATCCAGAACTAGTGGACCGTACAATTAAATCGAGCACTTCAATTGGTTGCTTTTGCACCTGCACTTCGTTCCCGTACAAAATGCGGGATAGCCTTACGCTCCGCAGAACAGCGCGATATACGGTATTGCATCTTCGATCTGATAGAAAATAAATCGAAAACCGAAGAGTATGTCTATTAGTCGAACAAGGTAGGTCGCCCATCACGGGGGGGTACTACATTGAGATGTTTGTAGGCCCGGTCTGTAGCCTGACGACCTCGGGGTGTACGATGGATATACCCCTCCATTATCAAAAATGGCTCATGCACTTCCTCGATAGTGCCGCTATCTTCACCAACTGCTGTAGCGATCGTGCTCAGACCTACCGGACCGCCTTTAAACTTATGGATAATGGTACCCAGGATCCGATTATCCATTTCATCAAGTCCCCCTTCATCAACATTAAGTGCATCCAATCCATACTTGGCGATATCAAGATTGATCGTACCATCTCCTTTGATTTGAGCAAAATCCCGGATTCTTCGAAGTAAGGCGTTTGCTATCCGTGGTGTACCCCGACTTCTTCGGGCGATTTCATTTGCTCCGTCATCACTGATAGGTATTTGGAGGATGGAGGCTGATCGTTTAATGATCTTAGCCAAAGTGGCCATATCATAGTAGTCGAGATGGCAGTTGATACCAAATCGAGCACGCATGGGAGGAGTCAACAATCCCATGCGAGTGGTGGCTCCAATCAAGGTGAACGGATGCAATGATAGCTGTATAGAGCGGGCATTGGGGCCACTGTCGATCATGATATCAATGGTGTAATCCTCCATGGCAGAGTAGAGATACTCCTCGACTACATTGTTCAATCTGTGAATCTCATCGATGAATAGTACATCGTTTTCCTCTAGATTTGTCAGTAATCCGGCAAGATCTCCTGGCTTTTCCAGTACAGGCCCGGAACTCATCTTTAATGAAGTATTTAACTCATTAGAGATAATATGTGACAGGGTCGTTTTCCCCAATCCCGGCGGTCCGTGCAGCAACACGTGATCCAGGGCCTCTCCACGTAGCTTTGCCGCTTCAATGAAGATCCGCAGATTTTCCACGATTTTGGGTTGGCCCGAAAAATCCTCCAATTCTGTGGGACGCAACGCTTTTTCCACCTGTCGTTCCTCAGGAGTCTGAAAAGAATCAGTAGGATCTAAGTTTGGATTTCCCATTTAAATGCTATCTGTGTGCGATCCAAAGATCTGTTTTATTTGATAATTGCTCCATGGCAAAACTACAATCTGTAGCATCTTCACCTGTACAGATAATATTTCCATAGCAGTCATACCATCGATACTCTTCACCGTTTTCAAATCGGTAGATGTATACACTTTTGAGTTTGTACTGAGACACGATCTTTGGCTGTAGTTGATCGATACGACGTTGAATCCAGCTTTTCTCAGGTATAGATGTAAGAGCTGGACATACAAGCTTAGGCCTGGGAAGCACACAAGTGAGCTCCACGGTAGAAGACGCTGCCATGCAGATACCCATAGCATCTGAAGACCTGTAATCTATAAACACACTCTGGCCTGCGGTGAGGTCATAGTTGGATATGTTGGTAGCCAGCAGCCTTGATTCATCCTCTAATTGGAGTACCAGACCACATCCATCCAGGTCGCTTAAGTCCACTACCATGGCTTTTGTACGACACTGAACGAGGTCTTTTGTAACCTTACAAGAGGGTATACTGTAAAGTAATAGTAAAATCAGTGCAAAACGCATTACAATATCTTTTTATGTGTTTGGTAAAATAAATAAATTCTTACTTTTGCACTGCTTTTTATCAAAGGGCCAAACTCCTGAATTCACAGGCCATTGACCGATATCAAGGGATACAAAGTTTTGCGAGTGCCAGGCCCGAATTTTGCCTAATTTCAGAAACAACTTTTTAATGGAAGGTTCAAAAATCAAAATAGAAAACGGAAAACTACAGGTACCAGACAATCCTGTAATACCCTTCATCGAGGGCGATGGCATAGGCCCCGATATTTGGGCTGCATCAGTACGTGTATTCGATGCTGCCGTCGAGAAAGCATTTGGAGGAGAAAAGAAGATAACGTGGAAAGAAGTACTTGCAGGTCAGAAAGCTTTTGATCAAACAGGAGAGTGGTTGCCAGATGCTACCTTGAAAGCTGTGGATGATTACCTGGTGGCCATTAAAGGACCCCTTACTACTCCTGTTGGAGGTGGTATCCGATCCTTGAATGTTGCACTTCGACAGAAACTGGACCTCTTTGCCTGTGTACGTCCAGTTCGTTGGTTTCAGGGAGTTCCAAGTCCCGTAAAGAAGCCAGAATTGGTGGACATGGTCATTTTCAGAGAAAATACCGAAGATATCTATGCGGGTATTGAGTATAATAACGGTACTCCTGAGCTCGAGAAGTTGAAAAACTTTTTGATCGACGAAATGGGTGTGACTCAGATTCGATTCCCGGACACGGTGTCTTTGGGTATAAAACCTGTATCCGTAGAGGGAACTGAGCGGTTGGTCAAATCTGCTATTGAATATGCGCTTGATCAGGGCCGTAAATCGGTGACGCTGGTTCACAAGGGTAATATCATGAAATTTACCGAGGGTAAGTTTAAAGAATGGGGCTATGCGCTTGCTGAACGTGAGTTTGGAGATAAAGTCTTCACTTGGGCTCAATATGATCGTATTGCCGCAGATCAGGGATCTCAGGCAGCCAATGAGGCACAGAAGAAGGCCCTCGATGGAGGTGCATTACTGGTAAAAGATGTAATTGCCGATGCATTCCTTCAGCAGATCTTGTTACGTCCGGCAGAATACGATGTGATTGCTACCTTAAACCTGAATGGTGACTATGTTTCGGATGCATTGGCAGCCATCGTGGGAGGTATCGGTATCGCTCCAGGAGCCAACATCAACTATACAACTGGAAAGGCCATTTTTGAGGCGACCCATGGTACGGCTCCAAAATATGCTGGATTAGATAAGGTGAATCCAAGTTCTGTAATTCTTTCTGGTGTAATGATGCTGGAATATATGGGTTGGAAAAAAGCGGGAGATCTTATCATCAAAGGAATTGAGGGTGCTATTTCCAAGAAGCGTGTTACCTATGACTTCGAACGTTTGATGGACGGTGCAACGCTGCTGAAATGTTCTGAATATGGTACTGAGATAATAGACAATATGTAATCAAGTCACATATTGATACAAAGAGAGGCGTTCCGACCATTGTCAGAGCGCCTCTTTCTATTCTAGTGAGTGTAGACGCTATCGCAGTTTTCAATCTGATACGACCAGCGGATATACTTCATTTCCATTTGCTGATTGGCAATGAATATAATAGATACCTGCGTGCCAGCTGCTGATATTGACAGTCAGTCTGCTGCCCCATCTGGGCGTTTCCTGGGTTTCGAATACTTGTTTCCCTAAGTTATCACAAATCGTAAGCTGCTGCATCGGATACCCTGATGGCATTTCAATCCATAGATACTCTCTGGCTGGATTAGGATAGGTACGAAGACCTAAGGATGTAAAATGACAATTTAGCATGGTGCGAAATTCGGTGAGGGATGTGGAGCTGACATCATCGTTGATGGCTCCAGATACCCATTCACCCTGCACCATTAAAGGAGATGCATTGCAGATACTCATCCAACCAATACGGGAAAGACTATCTTGCTGAAGCATGGCATGGACGATCAGCTGTTGTCCGGTAGCATAGTGACGTATGGGCTGGCGACAGTTAGCACCATTACCATCAATGATTTCCAGCGTGTCCAGATTCCGATTATTGTGAAAGGATTCAGTTACCGCAAAAAGCATTCTGACTTCGCTCTCATTTACGTGACGCATACCTATCACCTCACCCCGTACCACAATGGTACGTGAGGAATCTATTTGCATCGATGAGTGAAATGATTGACAAAAGGATAATACCTCTGAGCATGAACATGCCAGGAGGTCTCCTGCTCCAATGAGAAGCAGAGACAGGGATAACACTAGGTGTCTCATGGGTCGGGTTTTAAGTGTTCCGTTATATAAGAGTGCCTGGGTGAAGCACTTTCATATTTTTTTTATGACTTTATAACAAATACCAGGTATTAGTCATAACCATAATAATACAATGGAACTAAAAGTGGCGAAAGCCACTATCGATAGGGTCGAGCTGGAAAATTACGAAGAAACTTCGGTATATGGAAATGAAATTGGGATAGGATTACGCAGAGAAGCTGGTTCCACAACCACAAGTGTCTTTGGCATTTGGATTGTTGAATGTAAATCCCCGATTGTTCAGACCATCTACATAATCGATTTCCATACCCAGCAAGTATATGCCATGAGCTTTTGACATAAGTACTCTCATGCCTGAAATTTCAAACTCCTGATCCTGCTCCTTCTTTTCATCAAAACCCAGGATATAAGAGAATCCCGAACATCCACCTCCTTTGACACCAATGCGAAGGCCATAGTGCTCAGGTACTTTCTGATCATCTCTGATATTTTTCAACTCCTTAACGGCACCTTCAGTCAATTTCACCGGAGCCAGTGTGGTATTTTCTTTTACTACACTCATTTCAAATTCAAATTTGGGATTTCTAAATTCCTGTGCAAAGGTACATAAAAGGCTTGTACCTTTGTCTCATAACGCTGGTAAGCGGGAAAATGTTCAAACACAATTAGGTTATGACAGAGGGTGTTTCCGTATGGTTTTTTCTATTGCTGGTCTTGTTACCATCAATTACCATTTTCATCGTGTGCTATGTACTGGTCAAGCAGTTTTTAAGAAACAGGGAGCAGATGCAATTGATAGCCATTCAAAAGGAGTCCTCAGCCACCACACTACCATTGAGATTGCAAGCGTATGAGCGTTTGATTCTTTTGTTTGAAAGAATTCAGATACCCAATCTCATTGCCAAATTGCGGACCAAGCGTATGTCTTCAGGAGATCTGCAGTCGGCATTGATGATCTCTATTCAACAAGAATTTGAACATAATGTAACGCAGCAGATGTATGTTTCGGATAGCCTTTGGGAAATTATTCGACTTTCCAAACAGGAGCTCTTTAATCAATTGCAGCAAAAAATGATTGATGTTGCCTTTACGGAAGATGTGGATACATATTCCAATGCATTGATCGAGCATTTTACCGGTAAAGGGGGTGAAATATGCAGAAAAGCGCTGTTTGCCATAAAACAAGAAGCAAAACTTCATCTATGAAAACTAAGGGATTGAAATCCTTATGTGTTGCAGTCGCAGTGATGACGCTTGCGAGTGCCTGTACTTCGGTAATGCATGTGGCGGCAGAGGGAGCTGATACGGTACGAATGACCAGCCGAATAGACCGCATGGGCGGAGAGACCAATGTGCCTTCTCTGATAGCACCTTACCGGGACTCGGTAGATGCGGAGATGAATGAAGTGTTAGCAGTTTCCACGGTACCTCTAATAAAGGAGAAACCCGAAGGTACGATGGGCAACTGGGTGGCTGATGCAACGATGCACCAGGCTGAGCTTCTCATAGATGGATCAGTAGATTTTAGCATCTGTAATTATAGTGGAATGCGGGTAGATCGTGTGGCCGAAGGTGAAATCACACGGCGATATATGTTTGAAATCATGCCGTTTGATAACTTCTTAGTGTTGATAGAACTGGATGGCTCTACGACTAAAAAGCTATTCGATCATATGGCCGAAAGTGGTGGTTGGCCCATTAGTAATACAGTGACCTACACCATTGATAATGGAAAGGCCGTAGATGTAAAGATTAAAAATCAACCTCTGGATCCAGGTGGCACCTATACCGTAGTGATGAGTGACTACGTAGCGAATGGCGGCAGTGGATGTGGTTTTCTCGAGGGACTTCCTCACAAAGCATTAAATGTATACTATCGTGATGCTATGATAGGGGAAGCGCAGCTGACTACTCAAAAGGGACTGAAGATGGCACCAAAGATTGAAGGTCGTGTAAAAGTAATGGCTCATGAATAGGCGTAAATTTCTACGACAAACGGGTAAGACTGCCGCTCTGCTAGGCTTGTCAGCATTGCCGTATGATTTGATGGCATTGCCTGAGACTACCCGCATCACCATCCTGCATACCAATGATGTGCATAGCCGAATAGATCCCTTTCCGATGGATGGAAGCAGAAACGAGGGCCTGGGAGGCGCAGAAAGAAGGGCTAAGGTCATCAACGAAATCAGAAGTGAGGTTGATCATGTGCTGCTCCTGGATAGTGGTGATATTTTTCAGGGCACACCCTATTTTAACATGTTTGGTGGCGAACTTGAGATGAAACTTATGAGTGCCATGGGGTATGATGCTGCTACCATTGGAAACCATGACTTCGATGCCGGCGTGGAAGGACTGAAGAAGCAATTGCCTCATACTAACTTTCCACTGATCAATTGCAACTATGATTTTAGTAATACACCGCTGCATGATCAAATCCTACCACACAAGGTCTTCACCAAAGGACCGGTCAGGATCGGTGTTCTGGGAGTGGGGATTGAATTGGACGGTCTTGTACCGGATGCATGGTATGGGAATACTGTATATCAGGATCCGGTGGCACATGCTAATGAATCGGCCGCTTATCTAAAGAAAGTGGAAAAATGCGATTATGTGATTTGCCTATCTCATCTTGGCTATCGATATGAAGATGATGAGATCGATGATCGAAAGTTGGCTAAATCCAGTCGTCATATTGACTTGATTTTAGGGGGACATACCCATACGTTTATGCCAGCACCTGAAGTGCTGGCCAACCTGGATAACCAGCCGGTCACTATCAATCAGGTAGGCTGGGCAGGCATACTGCTGGGTCGTATTGATGTCTTCTTCGAGCGTAACCGAAAGGACCGCTGTCTCACCTGTGAAAATCGGTGGATAAAGTAGTTTTTACTGATCTTCTGAGAAGTATATATTTCATTTAATCATAATGTGTTTTTCTCAAGAAATTCACAGGATGCGCTTGTGTAATTGAATGATAAATAGTACATTATAGATGTTGATTTACTATAATTTAAAATTTTTTGGAATAAATCATTTTGATGTATTCAGTTTGCGCTTTTTTTTTCACAAATTTGTTTCAACTTAAGAGACTGTAGTACGGGATTTGGTAAGATCCCTTTATAAAATCTCCGCGTTTTTCCGATTTACGGTGATATTTTTTTTAATAGTGTAACTGCTATAAACAGACGTAGTAAGAATGGTGAAAGACTGTCATATCGTATGGGATAAGTGTCTTCAGACAATTCGTGAAAACGTAAATGCCCAAAGCTTTAAAACCTGGTTCGAACCTATTAAGCCCGTTGGCCTTGATGGCCAGGCGTTAACCATCCAAGTACCCAATAAATTCTTTTATGAGTGGCTGGAGGAGCACTATGTGAGTCTCCTGAAAAAATCAGTCAGAAGTCAGCTGGGAGAAGATGGCCGTCTTGAATATCAGATTCTGTTGAGAACAGATGAGGCCCGGTATAAATCTGCCAACAAGCCCATCAACGGGAATGGAACAGAGGAAACAGAGCGTGAAATAAAAAACCCATTTGTCATTCCGGGAATCAAGAAAGTAAAGATCGATCCTCAGCTGAATGAAAAATATACATTTGATACTTATATCGAGGGCGACTGTAATCGCCTGGCAAGGTCAGCTGGTATTGCAGTGGCCAAAAAGCCCGGGGGTACTGCCTTCAATCCTTTGGTAATTTATGGTGATGTGGGTCTGGGTAAGACACACCTAGCTCATGCCATTGGCAATCAAATTATATCGGATTTTGATCAGAAATCCGTGTTGTATGTTTCCTCTGAAAAATTTACCAATCAAATCATTGAAGCAATCCGCAATAATGCTATCAATGACCTGGTAAATTTCTATCAGCTGGTAGATGTATTAGTAGTTGATGATATCCAATTTCTGGCCAATAAGGTCAAGACACAGGAGATCTTCTTCCATATCTTCAATCAACTTCGGGATAGTGGTAAGCAATTGATCCTAACCTCCGATCGCCCCCCCAAGGACCTGGATGGTATGCAGGAGCGCCTGATAAGCCGACTTAAGTGGGGGCTTACTGCTGATCTGTCAGCCCCTGATCTCGAGACTCGGATTGCCATCCTGGAGTCTAAGATGAGCGATGAAGGTTTGGACATTCCTACCGATGTGGTAGAGTTTATTTGCTATAACATTCAAAATAACATCAGAGAGCTCGAGGGTGTCCTCATCTCGATCATTGCACAGGCATCCCTCAATCGCCGTGAGGTCGATATCGATCTGGCAAGGGAAGTGATTCAAAAGTTCGTTACACAGATCTCAAAGCAGGTCACAGTAGATAGTATCAAAGATCTGGTAGCGGATCATTTCAATATGCCAGTTGAAAAGTTGCAAAGTAAGACAAGAAAGCGATCCATCGTGATCGCTCGTCAATTGTCCATGTTTCTGGCAAAAAAGCTGACTAATCAATCACTTAAGGCGATTGGAGCTAAGTTCGGTGGCCGGGATCATAGTACTGTCATATACTCTTGCAATGCAGTGCAGGACCTTATGGATACCGATGTAGTCTTTAAGGATACAGTACAGGAATTGGAGAAAAAGGTTTCTATGAGCCTGGCTTCCTAGGTTGCTGAATTTCAGAATCCAGGAAGTTTCTCGGATTCTAATAGTTCTTATTTGGCTTCCATCTCAACTTTGCTGGCCTGCAGGGGAAAACTCATTCCTTCCGCCAACATATTGCCGGTCAAAGACGTACCGTTAAAATCTCCCTTGAGATTTATTGTGAACCCCTGATAGTCAAAATTTCCCGTGAGCGTTGAGCCTGTGATGGCTACATTTTCGAGAATAATCTCATTAGCACTCGACTTCATCATGGCTACGTAGTTGTCGCCGTCTTTGTCGATTTTCAGCGTGCCATTCAGCGTGCCATCAGGAGTGTCCTGCACCTGATAATTCCAAGTCCCTACGTAAGGATCGGGAGGAGCTACATCTGCAGCTTTTGATGCCATTTTTGGGCTACATGATGCCATGAAGACTAAGGCCAAAGATAAAGACCATACGTTCATGAGATTCAAAACTTTACATTTCATTTCGTTCCAGTTTTTATCGATTTAAAATTGAAAGCAGATGGTCATGCCAGATGGTATAAGCTTCGAGATTTTGATCGGTTTCGTGTTCAGGGTCAATTCTATCGACGACTTCAAGCATTGACATACTATCTTCTATGGAGGCACGAATGCCAGCCCCTACGGCAGATGCCTGTGCCGCACCAATGGCTCCGGTGGTCTTTGCCACCTCAATCTGCGCTCCCGTCAAATTGGCAATCGTAGAAGAAAAAATCTTACTCTGAAAGAGATTGTCATTTCCCACACGTATCACCTGAGGCACCATGCCCATTTCTTTGAGAATGTTCATTCCATACACAAATGAGTGAGCAATTCCCTCCAGTGCAGCACGGTAGACATGCTCCTTTCTATGACGATTTAGCTGAAGATTGATGAAGTGAGCTCCAACATCCTGGTTTTTAAGCATACGTTCTGCTCCATTTCCGAAAGGAATGATACTAAGTCCATCTGCACCTACAGGCACTTGTTTTGCCATGGCTTCTAACGCTGGATAAGTTGTACCTGCCGGAGTCAGCTGATTTCGTACCCATCCATACTGGATGCCCGCTCCATTAATGCAGAGTAAGATGCCGATCCTGGGATCATCGACCTGATGGTTCACATGTGCGAATCCGTTGACACGAGACCAGGGATCATATTGTGGCTCATCCACCACGCCATAGACAACCCCGGATGTCCCACCTGTGGCTGCTACCTCACCGGGGTGGAGCACGTTTAGTGAGAGTGCATTGTTGGGTTGATCACCCGCCCGATATGTGATAGGAGTACCTGGTGCAAGACCTGTTGCATTCGCAGCGGTGGATGACACCTCACCCTGGACGGCAAAGGTCGGACGTATGGTAGGAATAAGTGCCCGGTCGATTCCATATTCATCCAGGACCAGGGTTGCCAGATCATTGGATTTGAAGTCCCAAAATATACCTTCAGACAAGCCACTGATGGTAGTACTGATTTCACCACTCAGTCGATAAGCAATATAGTCTCCAGGCAGCATGATCTTGTGGCACCGCTCATAAAGTGAAGGTTCATTTTCCTTAACCCATCGAAGTTTGGAAGCAGTAAAATTTCCAGGTGAATTAAGCAGGTGACTTAGACATTGCTCACTACCGATCGACTCAAAAGCACGGTCGCCTACTTCCACAGCCCTACTATCACACCAGATTATGGAGGGACGAATCACCTGGCCCTCATTGTCTACCATCACAAGGCCATGCATTTGATAGGCTATGCCGATACCTTTAATCTCTTTTGGATCAATGCTTGTCTCTGATAGCAACTGCCGGGTGGCTGTACATACATGTTCCCACCAAACCTCTGGGTCTTGCTCAGCCCATCCATTATGCGGAGCGTGAATCACCATCTCCTGTTGTGGCTGCTGGATGACGGCCACCTGCTTTCCGGTATCTAAATCCACAATAGCAGCCTTGATGGAAGAACTTCCAATATCATATCCTATCGCGTACATCTAACTTTTTGATTTGATTGAATTAATACAGTTGTTTGTAAAAGGCTCCGTCCGGTAAAAATGCAGACTTTTTCGAAACTTCTGAAATAAAGTCTTGACCTGAAATATCAACTGTAACCGAGATATTATTCTTCCCGTCCAAATATTCAAAATCGCTTGTACATTATGCATAGAATAATCCTCCTAATACTTCTTGCTACCACACAGATACATGCCCAAACCGACTCCTCTCTTGTGCAATTTATTCTCACTCATACGCATGAAATTGATGTAAGCGGAGAAAAACTGCAGGGAGATGGAGCTGAAATCATTCAGCAAGCTTTAGAAGGTAGCCAGTTTGTACTCATAGGAGAGCAGCATGGTATCGAAGAAGTAGGTCATTTTACGCACGTGATTTTTGAGGAATGTCAAAAGCTGGATTACAAATATCTGGCATTGGAAGTCAGCCCCATGATGGCAGAAGAAATGCTCAGGCGGGTACCAGAAGGGCTGGATGCCTGGAAGCAATTTTCACTTCAATATCCCTTTGGAGTTGCGTTTTACGATAACGGACAAGATTTTTCAATGCTTAGTAGTGGCGTTGAAAATGGAAAGATTTGGGGATTGGATCAGGTATTCATCGCAGAGTCTCGAATCCTGATGAGTCGATTGGTCGAAATTGCCACATCGGATCATCAGAAGTCAATAGCGGAGAAATACAGAAAGATGGGAGAGGAAGGAGCCAAGTCAGCTATGCAAAGCATGCAGATGACTGATCTTCTACTTTTTCAGATGACGGATTCATTGTTGACTGTTTTCCGAGAGACCTTTGCAGGTCATGATGAGGCACTTGAAATCTTATATGAAATAGAGAAATCTCGTGATGTTTATCAGGCATATTTTGATAAGAATTACTACGGCAATAATAAGCTTAGGATCGATTTGATGAAGGAGCATTTTATATCCTATTATGAGAAGGCTCGAGAGATGGATGGATTGCTTCCAAAGGTGGTACTCAAGTTTGGTGCATATCACATGTATCGGGGATTTAGCCCAGTGCAAATGCTCGATCTGGGCAATCTCACCCATGAATTGGCCAGCATCAACGGTCATCATACGGTATCATTTGGCTTTATGGGATTGAAGGGAGCCACCTCTAACCCGATGACCGGCGTGCAGGAATTTGACAATACGACTGAGATGGATCCACATCTTGCTGAGGCCTTGGATCAAAAAGCACTGACAGGAGGCTATTATCTTGTGGATTTTCGTCCACTCCGATATCGCAATCTTTCCAAATTGAAAGACGATCTGGTAGACAGAATTCACGCCTTTGATTTTGGAGTATTTGTTCCGGAAGCCAAACCCTTGCAGTCATTTGGGCCGTAGTATTTGAGAAGGACTCTTATTTTCCCGATTTGATGTCCTAGCTTTGTCATCATGAACCGGACACTATCAGACCAAATCCTGGAATACCATTGGTCACTAAATCCTGACATGACACTACCTGATGGGGTGGAGTGGCTGTATCCTTACGAAGAAACGACCGTTCGGGATGCCATGGGTCGGTTCTTTCACAAGTTTTTCTCTGACGAAATGCCCCGCATCGCATTGTGGGGTATCAATCCTGGAAGATTTGGCGCGGGGATTACGGGTTTACCCTTTACAGATCCTATCCGGATGGAGGAAGAATGTGGGTTAGAAAATGATTTTATCAAGCGTCAGGAACTGTCATCAGTATTTGTCTATGATGTAGTGAATGCTATGGGTGGTCCTGCCTCTTTTTACAGCAATTTCTATATTAGTTCCATCTGCCCGCTGGGATTTGTCAAGGACGGTAAGAACTATAACTACTACGATAGTAAAGAACTTACTGAAGCCGTCATGCCCTTGATTTTACTAAACATCGAGAAGCACCTGGAGATGGGTATATCTGATCGTGTGGTCTTCAGTATGGGGCAGGGTAAGAACTTCAAATTCCTGAAGAAGCTGAACGATAAGTATAAATATTTTCAGGAGGTGCAGCCCCTACCTCATCCACGATGGGTTATGCAATATCGACTCAAAAGAAAGTTAGAATTTGTGGATCAGTATGTGACCGCACTGAGCCAATACCTTTGACCTTATTACTTATTGTCATCAAAGATTTCGCTAAGCTCCTTAAAGAACTCTTCCAATGGGCTTAGGTCCAGATCTTCGAGTTCCTTCATGGCGTCTCTGATCTCTTTCTTGTAGGATTCCATCTCCTCTTTAGTGGGAAGTGACTTTCTGACCTCATCCATATCAATTTCATTGATGGCCTCTTTTGCTTCCCTAAGACCTTCTTCCACATTTCGGCTGATTTCTTCTACGTCAATATCGTTAAGAGCAATTTTCACCTCTCGCATGGCACGATTAACCTCGTCATTGATTTGGTCAAAGTCCACTTCATCCAATGCCTTCTGCGCCTCCTCCAGTGCTTTTTGGATTTCTTTGTCGATTTTCTCCACATCTCGATTATCGTGTGTTTGGGCTGAAAGAAGCGAAACTGAAAAGATAACTATCGTAAGTAAGGCTAAAATTCGATTCATCATAACTTTTGGTTTTTAGACATGAGTAATGCTGTCAAATGATTGACGAATTCCTGTCCGAAAATGTTACAATTATTTCACGATTGCCTCCGAAGATGCTTCTTTGTTGTAGGGTAAGGCCTCATTAGGAGGAAGGTCAAACCGCTCATTTATTGATTTGATGTGGTGGTCCACTCCTATTTCAGCTCCGGGGATAAAGCCTGGGACAGTGATCACCTGGGTCAGCACTCCACCAATGCCACGGTGAATAATCCCTCTGGGAAGGTAGACTAGATCACCGACGGCTAGCTTTGTTTTGTCCAGTAGACCACCGACCTGACTCCTTTCCAACTCGTCAGGGTTTTCGACCAGCTCGACATGGTCTCCTGTGATGATACTGGCATCCGGTTGTACCATTTGTACTAGATAAAACTCATCGAATCCATTTTTTCGAGGGTGATAGTGCGTGAACGAGTCTGTGATACGTACCCGGTGCGCATTGATGGCACGATAGAGATAGTGACCTACGTGGCCCATCCATGTTAGGAGAATTCTTCGATACGCTCCTGTTTCCGTGGCGCAGCCTCCCGGAATGTCCGTAATGTTCGGGTCCCAGTCCGGACGAATGACCACAGGGATACTATCTGGAGGAGCTTCCGGGACCTTAAAAACCAGGATATCAAGGAGGCTATCGACTTGCATGGATACTTCTGGTTTAAGAAGTATGATATCACCCACGGCCACTTTTGACCTTGTATTGTCAGATAGCCTGGCAGTACCTCCTCCTTTTTGGATGAATAGGGTGCGGTGAAAATTTTCTGCAGATAGTCCTTCTATTTGTCTCTCAAAAGTAAGATCATATCCCGGGTTGTTCTCCTGGAAGAGATTTCGGATTTCAGCAAGTCCCTCATCTCCAGTACCCAGTCTGGCAATCATCATTTTTGATTCATTTTGATCTCCCTTTTCTTCCGTCTGTACGGTAGATTGACGTGTATCAGCACAGCTCAGGCAGTAAAGAGACATTAGGAAAAGAATGAAATTTTGAAATTGCCTCATGGTCTAATGATATTTCAATAGTTGGTGTTGTCTCTAATATCTTACATATTTTCAACAATATCATTAGTGGACTGTAACATTTAAATCGAGTGCAGCAGTTGGTTTCTTTTGCACCAGCTCTTCATTCCTGCACAAAATGCGGGATAGCCTACGTCCCGCAGAACTGCCGGATGTGCGGTATTGCCTCTTTGACCTGATAAGTATAACTCCAATTTAAACTACTACTATAAGTGTTACAGTCGACTAGTATTGGCAGGATCTGGCAAATGGGTCCAACTGTTTTGTTCTAAGATTGCTGGTCGTCTCATAAGTCACCAAGATGGCACAAACGCTATCGGATATAAGGAAGGTAGTTCTACCGATACCTTCAGTAAATGCCATGAGATTACCCTGGGGAAGGATTCCTTTTCCTAGTCTTAGGATCTGGCTATCGGTGTCTTTTTGAAAGAATGTTTCGATCTGAATCTGTGACACGTTGGGAAACTCTTCCTCCAGAAAGTTTAGATCTACAATTTGCCGGTGGGTTCTGTTGGTATCCATTTGGTCGTAAAGAATGATAGGCTCAAGTTCTTCTGGACTTACGGCTAGGTCAAACAATTGACCGTACGAGTTTTGCACAAGGCACAGTAGGCCCAGCAGGGTCAATAAACGGGGGAAGCATTTCATAGGCCATTAAAATTAGCTCATTTGCATAGAGCATCCAATTTTCTGTGCCGGTGATCTGGCCGTCAGGAAACATAAATTTCAACATCATGTATAATGCTGCTCCAGTCAATACTTTGGTCTTTTAAAAAAATGTAGTTTTAAAGAATTGATCGATTTAAAAACAAAAAATGTCTACTAGAAAGATTTCAAGAAGGTCAGCAATGACAACGGCATCGCTTGGATTGGGGGGGTTCATTACAGGCCGACAACATACTTCGCAGATTAAGAAGAAGGTGTCTCAAAATAGTGGAAAACCTTTTTCTTTTTGTTTGAATGCCAGCACGTTGCGAGGTCAGAAGCTTGGTATTGTGGGCGAGCTGGAAGTTGCTTCGAAGGCTGGATTTGATGGCATGGAAGTGTGGATTAACGGCATTCAGGCCTATTTGGAACAAGGTGGTACATTGAAGGAATTGAAAATGCGGATAGATGATCTGGGGCTGAAGATCGAGGATGCCATTGGATTTGCACAGTGGATCGTGGATGATGAAGATGTCCGCAGCAAAGCGATAGAGCAATTAAAGGTTGAAATGGACATGCTGGCACAGATTGGATGTGCCCGTATCGCTGCACCTCCTGCTGGAGCAACAAATGAAGCCGGTCTAAATCTGGATGCAGCTGGCGAGCGATACCGTGCTATTTTAGATCTAGGTGTTGAATTTGGTGTGATCCCACAGCTGGAGCTATGGGGTTTCTCTGCCAACCTGCACAAGCTGAGCCAGGTGGTCTATGTGGCAGCAGAAAGTGGTCACCCAGCAGCACGCATTTTGCCAGATGTATATCATCTCTACAAAGGAGGAAGCGATTTTCACTCACTCAAATTGCTCAATCCCGATATTGTTGAAATATTCCATGTGAATGACTACCCCGCTGATCCTCCACGTAAGGAGATCAACGACAGTTACCGTGTATATCCGGGTGATGGTGTGGCTCCCATGAAGCAAATCCTGACTGATCTCAAAAACGAGAGAGAGACGACCGTCCTTTCCCTTGAGTTATTTAACCAGAGTTACTGGGCTCAGGATGCATTAGAAGTG
The DNA here is from genome assembly GCA_050298535.1 of Saprospiraceae bacterium. Lineage (GTDB taxonomy): Bacteria > Bacteroidota > Bacteroidia > Chitinophagales > Saprospiraceae > JABDMH01. The sequence continues at coordinate 23,686 of JBNKUI010000001.1, read as the reverse complement.
GCAAAAACCGGATTGGCAAAGATGAAGGCTTCTGTGGAAGGTATCTAATGGTGCGGTTTTATTTTTATCTGGCACTCCTCCTATGGCTGGCTCCTGGATGTGGTGATGAGTCCTCAAGAGACATTCGGAATGACTATCCCAATATTGTGTACATTTTGGCGGACGACCTGGGGTATGGTGATGTCAGTTGCTATATCGAAGAACCCATCTTCAGGACTCCACATATCGACAGTGTGGCTATAAGAGGTGTGCGCTTCACGGATGCACATTCTAATTCTGTCTGTACGCCTACACGATATACCATTCTAACCGGACGATATTCATGGAGAACACGATTAAAACAAGGAGTTACCTGGAGTTATGATCTTCCCCTGATTGATAGAGATCGAAGTACTGTGGCCGACTTGCTTGGAGATCATGGCTATCACACGGCTGCTATCGGGAAGTGGCATCTGGGGCTAGGATGGCAGGCAGGAGGTGATAGTGTTGACATCACGGCACCCCTATCTCCATCGCCAATGGATCTTGGCTTTGATTACTTCTATGGTATCACGGCCTCTCTGGATATACCTCCTTATATCTATATCGAAAATGACCGATCTACCTCTAGGGATATCGATAGCATTGAGGGTCGGTCTGGAAAGGAGTTTTGGAGAAAGGGACCCATAGGACACGATTTCAAACATATCGAAGTACTGCCTGTACTGACCAGCAAAGCCGTCGAGTACATTGATCAAAGAGCTAAGGAAGCTGATCCGTTCTTTCTCTATTTTCCACTTCCAGCACCACATACGCCAATACTACCTACTGAAGAGTTTGCAGGAAAGAGTGGTACGAACGAATATGGAGACTTTGTGCTCATGGTTGATGATGTAGTGGGACAGATCGTCTCTGCACTCCGGAGGAATGGAGTGATGGACAACACATTACTCATTTTTACCAGTGACAATGGCTGCTCGCCAATGGCAAATTTTGAAGAACTGGCTTCATTTGGACATTTTCCCGGTGGCCCGTTCCGAGGTGGTAAAGCGGATATTTATGAAGCAGGACACAGGGTGCCTTTCGTGGCCCAGTGGCCCATTAAGGTAGCCCCAAATAGTACCTCCAATCAGCTGTCGGGCCTGGTAGATCTTATGGCTACCGCCGCTGAGCTGGTGGGTGATTCTCTGGAAGCTAATGAGGGCGAGGATAGCTACAGCATGTTGAGCTCCTTGCTGGGAGAGTTGTCAAATACCTTAAAGCGACCAGATATAATCCATCATTCGATCAATGGATCGTTTGCCATAAGAAAAGACTCCTGGAAATTAGCCTTTTGTCCTGGTTCCGGAGGATGGAGTAGCCCCACTCCGCAAGAAGCAGTGGCATCTCAGTTGCCTCCTCTTCAGCTCTTTGATCTGACATCAGATCCGGGGGAGCAATATAACATTGTGGATGACCATAGTGATCTGGTAGAAGAAATGACCAACTTGATTACAAGGCAGATCGAAGAGGGTCGAAGTACACCCGGTATCAGACAACCGAATGATACAGAGACCATACTGATTCCACAATAGACATTGGTTTTATTTTAAAATTATTCCGTTTTGGAGGGTGACATTTCCACTCAGAAAAGCACTAAACTTTGAGGAATGATAGGGTGCGGGAGCATTCTATTGCTATTTTTTAAAATTCAAAACCAACCTAAATTATGCATGTAGGAATAGTTCATAACACCGGAGATGGAGCGTTAAGCGTTTCAAAGATCAGTGCGGAATATGATCCAGAAACCGGAAAACAAGAAGAAGAAATAAGTGAAAATGAATTTGTGGTGGTGGATATTTACCCGGAAGTAATTAAAGGCAGACTAGAAAAAATTATCAAGGGTCAGTATGAGGATTGCGACAAAGCAGCGATGGCAACACGGGTTTATTTGGAGAATCCATTGCATCCTGTTCTTGGTAGAATGTACAAAGAGGGAGACTTACTTTGTCTCCGACATAATTTAAAGACAAAGAAAGACCATCATCACGACCACGATCATGAAGAGAAGCATAGTAATATGCATAAAGGTGATGATATCGATAAGCTTTGTGATGGTGACATGTTGGGCCCTGATTTTGTAGGTGGCTTGTTGGGTAATCTGCACGATCTCAAGCAGTTGGATTAGTCCTCTTCTTTAAGAAATAAAAAGTGAATAACCCTGCTAGTATTGCCAGCAGAACCCACCATATTATATTGTTTGATTTTCTGACAGGTGATTTGAAAACTGCTTTTGAATCACCTGTCAGGGTGAGCGCAGCCCAGTAATAGGGATGTGCTTCAAACCGGTCGACCGTGTTGTTGATGTAGGATATTTTACTTTTTCGCAGGGCTTCAACGGTGCCTGATGTCTCGGCTATTTCTCGGTAGAACGATTGCATGATATCAGCAGTACTACCGTCATCTACATTCCAAAGACTCATGATTATTCTTTTGGCTCCTGCATAGGAAAAAGCTCTGCCTACACTGAAGATTCCTTCTCCCTTTATTTCTTTTCCAATGCCACTCTGGCAGGCACTGAGGACGGCCAATTCAATATTGTTTAAGTCCAAACCATACATTTCAAAGGCATGCAGTTGATCCAGACTATCTGGCACGGAAGGGTTTTTAAACAGAAGTCTAGAGGATAGCGTGTTAGAAGTGTCAGCAATTCCGTGCACCGCCAGATGGAGCATGTTGAACTTATGTACTTCATCCAGGAGGGTTTGCTTGGATGCCTCATCATCTATTAAGAATGTCACATTTTTGCGGGGAAAAATATTGGCAATAGCACGAACCTCTTCTTCTGTATTTGGCAATTCAGAAATAATACCCCGATGGCTACTTTGTGTTTTTTCCGATTTCGAAAATGCCAGGGCAAGTATCCTTGGATCTGATTCTATTTCTTCATTCTGTTGTGTATTTCTTGGAATAATATTATAGGTGTATCGTACATCTACATCGTATAATAAATAGGGCGCTGTTCTAAAATTAGCTAGGGTCGTATCCGATACTAATGCCTGGAGGGGGATATAGGAAATCGGCCCTTCAGGTGATACAGTAAGCAGTGAGGTTTCCGGATTAAGAACTGGTTTGATCAGCTGTGAATAGATGGAAAAAGTATGACCTGCATATTCCTGATAATTGTTAGTATTGGAGAATGCGCTTAGATTTTCACTGGTCCATTTGATGTCCTCTTTCAGTTTGTCGGATAGACTACAGTAAATTACTTCGGACTGATTTTTTTCGATTGATAATATAGTGACGAGCGTATCTGTCCAAAAATATTCAAGGATCTGTTCAGTGTTTTTGAGATTGGACTGTATATCTTTTAATGAAGATTCACTGCTATACAGTCCCTGATAATAAGCGGGATATTCTCGGTTTACTCTTTCTTTAAATTCATCATATGCTTCAAGTAAATCCAAAACATCCGAGTGTAAATCTATTCGTTCTTTTTCTGAATTAGCAACGGACTGGGCATAATAGATACTTTGGATTTTGTATTTAAGAGAGGCTTCTTCCAGATGTAGGCTGTCGGGGATCAATTTTTCAGTCAGTGATTGCGTTTGCTGTATCCTTTCGAAAAGCTCAGCATTTCTTGATTTTTCCATAGCATGGAATATAAAATTATGGATTGCTTCATCTGCTATGGTTCCGTATAGTTTTCTTGTAAAATCAATGGCCTTCGACATACTGGATTTGACATGACGTGCCAGTAGAAGTTTTGTCATATCGATGTAGGGGCCGGTTCTTACTGTTTCTAATCCTTTAAATAGAGATCTATAATTGTCAAATATCTGCGAAAGAAATTCTGCATCTTCTTGTTTTTCCTGCAGTTTTATCATGATGTCAATCCGGGTTTGCATCATGTCCAGAATATTGTGATGTCTGTAATTGGGTTTCCAATCGATACGTAGTGGGTCATCTACATTCACTAGGGAGTCTACCAGAAATATAGCTCTGTTTATTGACTGGAAAGCCTCATGGTATTTGCCGAGACCTAGTTGTGATTTTGCGAGAAGATGTAAGGCGGTATAAGAAGTGTAACTGTTATCAATTTCATTTTCTGAAACAACGAGTGAAAACAGTTCCTGGGCACGACGGTGATCATTTAATTCTAGAAGGAATGCACCATACTGTGAATAATAAGAAAATGGAATACTGTTTAATTCATCTGCAATATCTTTGGAGATATCAAAAAGTATTTTTGCAGAATCAATTTTTCCCAGGTATTGATAAGTCGATGCCAGGTTTAGATGAAATTGAAGGAAACTATATTCTTTTTCAAATTCATATTCTTTCCATAAACTAATAGCATCTTGATATTGAAATTTTGCAGTTGCATATTCCTGAAGGTCAAAGTATGTATTTCCCAAATTGTTCAGAAGGTTTACTTTGTTTCGGTGTTGCTTGGTATTAGATCTTTCGAATAAGTTTTTGGCCTCCAAGAGATAGTTCTGAGCTTTTCCAGTATGTCCCAGATTTCGCATGGAAGATCCCAGGTCAAAATAGAGTTCGCCAAGCAGTGAATCTGGTCCGTGAGAGGATTGATGAAGTGAAATGGCTTGCTGGATAGGAGAAATCACCTTATGGTCCTGCTCTAATCCTGAATAGAAATGTGCTAATTCCTTTAATTGAATAATATGCTGTATTGTATCCTGATAGTTCACCTCTGTAACTGCATCTAATCTTTCGAGGTCTTCTGGTTTTTTAAAAGTGGCATACAGAGTTTGATACAGATCAGCATAAAGGTGAGTATACTCACTGATACATTTAAACCCCCTTTCAATCCAGGGATCTAAGGAGTCCCTGGGAAAGGAAGACCCCAGCTCTTCCTTTCCAGCGATACGAATGATTTGACAAAGTGCATCTATGTAGATATCACAATTTGATAGAATAGCTGGGTGATTTATCGCCTGTATATAAAGCTGGTGCGCTTCCTTAAAATTCTTGTCATCATAAGCCTGGTCAGCCTGCTGGATGACAGGATATGCCTCTTTCCCGGATAGTATGTCTTGTGCAGAAAGTACACTCACGTTGAAAAGCAGAAGTACCAGAGCGCCTGCATACCAATACTGCGACCCTACCCTTAAGTTGTTTCGAGGACGTAACATGAGAACTTAGTTGTAAAACTAAGATCCGGATTTTTTCTGAGAGATCCATCCTAAGTCGTTTGATACATCCTGGATTTCTACTCTCAGAAAGTAAAGTATGGGAAGACCTAATGAGTGCTATTTGTAATATTTAATTTTGTTGTTAGGTTCGGAGTCGCCACTCTTTAGTGTGCTTCCCTGTTTACAATTTTTGGTGATGAAAATAGATACTGGATCCGATGTACAGGGAAGTTTGCAATAGGCGCCTTTTGTGTCTTTCACCATGGCAGGACGATGCTGAATATGCTCGAGACCTCATGAAGAAATCCATCCGGGTCTGCCATTTTGATTCCCTTAGGTACGCTGAATCCCATGTGACCCTCCTTAGAAAACCTAAGGTCCTTGAGAAAGTCTCTCAGTACTTCTCTTTCAAATTTGGACGTTAGTTGCTGTTTAGATAGGCCACAAAATCCATATGACTCCTTACCATATTGTATCTTTCATCCTGATACATCTTGATGTAGGTATCATAGTCCTTGAGCCTTTTTTGATATCTTCTGCGCATGGGACGAAAGGCCAGAACAGAATATCATGGATAGAAATAGTATTTTTTTCATCATGCTTGTTTTATGATAGGAAAAAATTTCGTCTCAGGGCATATCATTTAGGCAGACCCTGGTATAGTTCTTCAATAAAACTTGTAGTATGAAGTATCTTCCATTTCAGTTTGTATTCGTGTTTATTTCATGCACGGTGTCGCTCTTTTCACAGCGTAGTTACCCGGAGGCATATGATCCGGAAGATGTAACAGGCTTCGTTTCGATTTTTACAGGTGAGAATCTTGATGGTTGGTCTTTTGATTCGACCTATTGGACGGTGGAGGATGGATTGATGACGGGGACGGTTACACCAGAAACGATCCTGGATGCCAATTCTTTTATCATTTGGGAGGGAGGAACCGTAAAGGACTTTGAGCTAAAAGTGACATACCGAGTTTCTGGCGAAGGCAATAGTGGTATTAACTATCGGAGCGAACGCATACCCGGTAATCCATATGCGCTGCGAGGCTATCAAGCTGATATCGATGGAAAATATCAATGGACGGGACAGAATTATGAAGAAAAGCGACGCACCTTTCTTGCACTGCGAGGTCAGGTCACACAAGTGAAGACTGGAGAGATGCCGCAAGTCGTGGGAGAGATTGGAGATCCCGAAGTGCTGACGAAAGTACTTAACGCTGAAGACTGGAATACATACCATCTGATCGTACGGGGAAATGTGATGACGCATCTTATCAATGGTCAGCTGATGAGCGTAGTGATCGATGATGATACAGAGAACCGATCCTTTGAAGGGCTGATTGGCGTGCAAGTTCATGTGGGCCCACCCATGAAGATAGAAGACCGTGATTTTTTATTGAAGAATCTTTAAATTCAAATCTGGAATCAAGTGTACAGATACTATGCTTACTAAATCGATTTGGAAGGACCTAGGGGTGACTGATAATACGCTCTCTGAGCAAGAGCAAAAGTTTCTCGATGAGAATGGATACTTGTCGCTGGGAATCTTGTTGGACACTCAGCAACGACAGGCAATTGTGACCCGAGTGGATGAGCTTCTTTCAGAGGAGGGTGAGAATGCTGGATTTGAACTATTTGACTCACCACATATTAAGCATCCCAAGGAATTGGGATCTGACCGCCTGGCTAATCTGGCTAACAAGGGTGAAGTATTTGACATATTCTACACGCATCCCAAAGTATTGGCAGCCGTGCGTCGGGTGTTAGGAGGAGATGTGAAGCTATCTTCATTAAACTACCGGGCTGCCTTGCCCGGCTTTGGCTTACAAAAATTGCATGTAGATTGGAAAGAACCCGTATCCAAGGGAGACTATAAGGTTTGTAATTCCATTTGGTTGTTAGACGACTTTTCGCCAGCCAATGGTGCCACAAGGCTTGTCCCGGGATCACATTTGTGGGGTAAAGTACCTGCAGATCTGATGGAAAATCCTGAGGATGCACATCCCCAGGAAATAATATTAGAGGAACCTGCGGGAACTGTAGTTATCTTCAACTCACACACATGGCATGGGGGTACTACTAACAAGACTGCAACACCGCGTCGGGCGATTCACAGCTATTTCTGCAGAGGTGATCAACCTCAGCAACTAGATCATCAACGATATATTAATGCAGAAACAAGAAGACGAATATCCCCATCCATGAGAGCGTTGTTAGCTGTTGATCAGGTCAATTGACCAGGCAAATATCTGGTAGATCAGATAGATCAGACCCGCCATGATGGCTAAAATGATCATAATCAAAGTAATAACTACAGGCCATGCACTTCCCTTGTGTTTGTCGCCCTCAAAATGGTCTTGATATATATTGAGATTTCGCTTATTCGCCTTAAAAAAGAGGTCGAAAATGTCCCCGATAATGGGTATAGTGCCAAGGGTTGCATCCAGGGATGTATTGAGGATCATAAGGCTTAGAGCTTTTCCACTAGCTCCCTTTCGGATCATGATGATCAGCAAGATACCGGATAATCCAAGTGTAAAAATATCCCCTATGATGGGAAATAAGCCAATAAGGAAATCCAATCCAAACGTGATGTTCGTGCCAGGTATCCTGAACTTGGTATCCAACCAATCAGCATAACGTTCCAGATTTTTTGATTCTACTTCCATATCTTAAGAGATGACCGATTGTGACGAACAACCATGCAATTATAGAGTTTAGATAGTTAAGTATAGCCCAATTTGTATCTTAGAACTTCATGGTGAGGGCGCAAAGCCCAATAAAATAAGTGTTTTGGTGACGAATTAAACCAGGAAGGTTTACTGACAAAGCAAAGCAAGTGAAGTGATTGATTCTGCAGGGATTTGCGCTCGTGACAGATTGCCTAATGCATCAATTGGGTACAAATAGGATAAAATGAAGAAAACACTCAATACATGGCACAAGTAAGATCTAAGGTCTACGTTCATCTCACATTCAGTACCCGACAATGTAAACCGATGATTGATCAGGGGATTGAGCAGAAATTACACACAAAAATTAGGAAGATTTGCAAAAAGCTGAAATGTAAAGCAGTCGAAGTGGGTGGATATAAGGACCATATTCATGTACTATGCAGACTTCATCCCTATGTAAGTCAAGAGATCATGGTACAGTCTATCAAGAGTGAAAGCACGGAGTGGATCAGGAAACAGGGTTCCAACTACAAGAAGTTTGCCTGGCAGGTTAGTTATGGGATCTTTTCTGTGGGCGAGACTCAAATTGAATCAATCAGAGATTTTATTAGAAATCAGCATAAGTACCATAAGCACATTACCTTTGAAGAAGAGTTTAGAGCTACCCTGAAAAGCTACCATCTTTCTTACAACGATACACTTGTTTGGCAATGATCCATACAGATTCTTTGCAGGTTTTGGGATAAAAGTCATAACTTCTGAAGTAAATATAAACTATGAAACAATTAATTCAAGTTGCTCTTATGTCACTAGCCGCCTTGATGGTCGGATGTGCTACTACCGGCGGATCTTCAGTCCTTGCAGACGATAAGGCAATAGCCGTCGAAGAAAAAGAAGGTTATAATGAATCGATGACGCTCGCAGATCATCTGATGCAGGTATCTGGTTTGTCGGTTCAAGGTAGTGGAAGAAATGCGCAGGTCCGGGTACATGGTGTTTCTTCGATGTACGGAAGCAATGAGCCTCTCTTTGTCGTAAATGGTCAGCCAATTGATGGAGGCCTCTCTGCGGTCTCCAGCATGGTGCCAGTAGCAGACATTGCCCGTATTTCGGTTTTAAAGACTCCATCTGAGACCAGCATGTACGGTGTGCGAGGTGCTAATGGGGTTATCGTGATTAAGCTTAAAAGTAAGACATAGATCTCGATCCGTAATATTCCGGATCAGCCTTCTGATACTTGTCTGTTTTCGGACATATCAAGTTTCATTTCTCTTGTAAGAAAAACTTAATGACCTTTTGGCAGGCTCATCTATACAGGATTGTAACGCATTAAATCATTTATTAGAACTTAAAATCCTGTATTATTAAACACTTATTTCATTGCCTTATTATTTGGTTTGTCACCATCTCTGGCCAGGCACAGACAAATTCCATTCAATCCGCTGTGGAAAGCTATCTGGTTGCTATCGAAACAGACGACTATGATCTACTGGCATGGCGGTAATGCTGGGAGATGATACAATGTATATGGAATTTAGCAATGGATTCTTTATCGAAAGTGGCAATGTGATAGATTCTGAAGGGAATAAATATGATCCTGTCAATTGCATACACAATCGAAATGTCCTTTATGGCTAAATTCACCGAAATGGTCGTCGAAAATTTACAGTTAACTCACAGTGAGGTTAATGTGGTCCTTGATGATGAAAACGAGAAAATCACCGCGTCTGTCCAAGAATATATTATCGCGCGATTTGACGAAGATCAACAAACCTGGAAACTGTTTACCCTACAAATGATGTATTTCTCTGATTCGATGAACGAGGAATTACAATACTGCCTAATAGAGCAGATATCATCCTGTAAATTGGATCGCATGATGAATTAAAAAGAAGTACTTATGATGCTTAGAATAAAAATTGAAGCCAGGTAGAAGCCTACCTGGCTTCTGTGATTATTGTTTGACAAATTTTAAAGGCTCCTCATTGCCAATTTTTATAAAATAAATGCCGGGATCAAAATGAGATAGGTCTATTTGCGTCTTAATTCCGCTATTTCTCTGTAGTATTTCTTTATGTATTTCCTGGCCTGTAATATTTAATATATTCACCGTTGTAGCTGTTTCAACGTTGGTGTTTCGTTCCAGGAAAATAAAGTCCTTGGCTGGGTTTGGATATATTTTCCATTCTTGAGATGACATATTATCTAGTGTCAAGGATTGAGTTCGGCCACCTAAGGTAATATCGTCAATGCAGTGACATCCGGCATAGGGTAAGTTTAAATCCCATTCTATATGTTGAACGTAGGGCACCGAAAAGCCAGGACCGACAATCTCATATAGTAATTCAATCCAACCTATGCAGTTTCCGATGTCCAAAATCGGATCAATACCTGATTCGGTAAAAATGAGATAGATGCCAGCACAGGGGATGCTATCAATCGTATCTCCTGGCGTATAGCTTGGGAAGAAGTCGTTTAGATCTTGATAGCACTCCAGCGAAATATTACCTGGAATTTCCAGGTCCGTTTCTGAAGTGTCTACCCAGTAAAAGACCTGATCGCAACTATTTACATTACCACAGTCATCACTGACAAAGTAAGTTTTGGTGAGGGAGTATAAACATCCATTCTGCTGCACTTCTCCCAATTCTGTCCAGGTCGTGGGCGTGCTGCAATAAGCCTGCACGTAGAATGGCTCAGGCTTCGGAGTAGTAATCCATTCGAGTGGGTTTTCATCTACGCCTAAAAATGTATCTGCGGGACAAGCGATGATATCTGGCACTTGTGTGTTTTCCTTCCATGTGATATTATGATCACAGGAGGTACTATTCCCACAATAGTCGGTGACCTCATAAGTACGATGTAATGAATATGAGCAATATACTGGATCATATAGAATACTGCTGGCTATCATCTGTACACTGGCAATGCCACACGCATCCGAAGCTTTGATTATAGATGTGTCAGGCACGGGAATACTATCGGGATTACATCCTAGATCCAGAGGATCAGGGCAAACCACTTGCGGAGCCTCTGTATCTATTTTCCAGGAAATAAGATGTGAATACAGCACTTCATTGCCACATACATCACTAATCTTGTAATAGCGTGTGATGTATTGTTGGCATTTAGAGGTGATACTTTGGTCTTTATAGTGACTGATGAAAACGGATGAACAGTCGTCGACCTGAAACAGGGAAGTATCTGGTGCAGGAATATGTGATGGATTGCATCCTAGATCCCAGTCCTCAGGACCTGAGACGACGCTGGGAGCATCCTCATCTTCGATCCAGCTTACCTGCTGATAGCAAACGATTTCTTCCTCGTTACACGGATTGTACACCGTGTATTTTCGAGTCAGACTGTATTCACATCCAACTACATTGATCGAGCTATTTTGAATATCGATCGTGTACTTACAATTGCTCTTTACACTTTTTTCAAAGGCTTCATCCAGTTGTGCAAATGACAGTTTTAGATCCGGATTACACCCCAGAAATTTATCTGCCGGGCAGAGAAAGGGTGTAAACTGTGGATGATACCAACGGTAATATTCATGACATTGAGATGTATTGCCACATGCATCCTTTGCTTCATAGGTCCTTTGCAATACCTGAAGACAATCATCAGGTTTTGACAACATTTCATCCTTTTTGTGATAGACACTTACATCGCCACCATTGTCTGTGACATCCAACTTAGTAGGATCAGGCATAGGGATGTAGTCATCGAGATCTGGACTGCAAGGATATTGTATCTCATGTACGAGGTCGTCAATGCAGTTGTGGAAGACGGGTGGTTTCGTGTCATTTTTCCAGACAAAAGTCTGTTGGCAAGTGGCGTTAGATCCACACTGATCCGTCAGTATCCAGGTTCGGGTTAGGTAGTTAAAATGATCTTTTACGGAGAGATCATCCTTGTGTTGGTAGTCTATTCTTCCCTCACACCTAGTCTCATATCGGATCGTGGACGGATCTGCCGAAGGGCGATCTTCTTCGAAGACGGGATTACATCCAAGATTCTGGGGTTCGGGGCAAAAGATTTCAATCTGAGCTTTTACATTTCCCATGAGGCATAGGAATGCTATTAATACATAGTATTGTTTCATAAATCGCGGTTTTTTTAAAGTGATCCTTTTTAAGTAATAATTATCCTAGGACAGGCATTGAATTCACTCTAAAGAAGAAGTGGATCACAAAATTCCATATAGATGAAATGTTAAAATCGAATGTTACAGTCCACCAGGTTAAAATACACCACCATTGACATGTAAGACCGAACCATTTACAAATCCAGCATTTTTTGAAGCCAGGTATAAATAGGCATGGGCAATATCGTATGTGGTGCCTACCCGCCCTACTGGTATTTGAGCGATTGCTTGATCCAGAACGTGTTTCGGCATTTGGTCTGTCATATCGGTAGCTACAAATCCAGGAGCTACCACATTGACGGTAATACCATACTTACCCACTTCTTTTGCCAGCGATTTGCTAAAACCAACGAGAGCTGCCTTCGATGCTGCATAATTGGTTTGCCCAAAAGCACCCAAAAATCCATTGATAGAGGAAGCTGATATGATCCGACCATATCCTGCCGACTTCATGACGGGTAGTATGGCTTGGGTCACATTGAAAATGCCATGCAGATTTACATCTATGACTTTTTTCCAGGTCTCCTCTGACATTTTTAGAAAAGTACGGTCTTGTGTGATGCCGGCATTATTAATCAGTATGTCGATTTTACCAAATCTCTCAATTACCTCTGCGGTGGATCTTGCAATTTTCCCTGCATCTCGCACATCAACCTCCTGATAGCTAATTTCCTGGTCCCGCAAATGTGTGGCCAGACTTTCCGAGGATGGGTGTACATCCCAAACTATGACCTGTGCACCTTCTTCTTGAAATAATGTGGCTGTCGCTTTGCCAATACCACGTCCACCCCCAGTGACGATGGCTATCTGACCTTGTAGAGACTTCATGTTGTAGTATCTGGTTAACTTGAAAAGTTGGATGTATTTATTTTAATTACCTTTTGGTACTGGACTCAAACTTTTTTGCTCCGTACACATAAGCTAGCAATTTTTTGTATCATTTCGCTACTCAATGATGTAATGAATACCTAATCGAACGGACAGGATATGACAAAACAGCAAGGTGTAAAAAAGAAGCGTCAGACAGGCTTACCTCCGGGCACCATCATGTATACAGGCCAGAAGCATTTGCTGTCCGTCCGCATCACCTACCTGGAATATAATGATGAGGTATTAAAGCAGGAAACACATGAGCAAACTACCCGCATCCCCATCCATGAGTCCCGACCCGATATCATCCAGTGGTACGACGTTCGTGGCCTTCATGATGCCAAACTGATGCATACCATAGCCGAACGATTTGGCATGCATCCATTGGTAGTCGAAGACATCGTAGACGTGTATAAAAGACCCGAGTTTACCGAATACACGACAGGGCTATTTATGGCTTTGAAAGCATTCGATTATGATGAGACACGAAGGAAGGTAAAACCTCAGTCTATGGCGATCTACTATGGCCAGGGCTTCGTCCTTTCTTTTCAAGAAGATGAGAGCGACTATTTTAAGCCAGTTCGAGATCGTCTGGTAGCAGCTCAGGGACGCATCAGAAAAAAAGGAGGTGACTACCTGGCATATGCCCTGATGGACTATGTAGTAGACCGATATTTTCATGTGTTAGACCATCTCGAAACAGCCATTGAGAATATGGAAGAAGGAATCTACACGAGTCCTGAAGATATCGATAAGTCAGAAGTATATACCTTAAAAAAACAACTATTAAGACTTCGAAAATCTATTGCGCCTCTACGGGAAGCAGTAGGACAATTCACCAGAACCTCTTCCCCACTTGTGGACCCAGAGACATTAGTTTATGTCAGGGATCTCTATGACCATACCTATCAGGTACTGGATACCATTGATACACTCCGCGATGTGATCACAGGATTGCAGGATTTGTACTTGTCGGAGATGAGTATGAAAATGAATCGCATTATGCAATTTCTGACGGTGATTACCGCGGTGTTTGTACCCATATCTTTTCTGGCAGGACTATACGGCATGAATTTTCAGCACATGCCAGAGCTCAGTTATCGCAATGGGTATTTTGTCCTGTTGGCTGTCATGATTTGTATTGTGTTGGGAATGCTTCTCTTTTTCAAGAAAAAACGATGGCTTTAGATGCCTGGCATGTATCCGTCAGATAATATAAGATGACATTTCAGGGTCGATAGCAAGTACAATCGCTTTATTCCAATACTTCATATATCATCAGCTTATTTGCTTTATTTTTTAAGCTCACTTCTCCGACCTGGACACAATTAAATGACTCTTTGATCTTTAGATAGCAGGATTCATTAATAATGATTTGTCCATCTGATGCGGCCGATTGCAGTCTTTGTGCTGTATTGACCACATCACCTATGACCGTGAAATCCAGCCGTCTCAATTTTGCAGAACCAATATTACCGGATATCATCTCGCCACTATTGATACCTATGGAGACAGCAGGGGTGTAAGAAATATGTTCACTGACCTGGGGTAATGCTGCGATTTGTTTTCGAATTTCCAGGGCGGCTTCAATAGCACGGTCGAGATGATACTCACCTCGAAAAATTGCCATCACACAGTCTCCCATGAACTTATCAACCAGGCCTTGATGCTGAATGATTTCATTGACAATCAGGTCAAAATACTTGTTGAGTAAGTGCACAACATGATCGGGCGATTCATTTTCGCTAAGTTTAGTAAACCCACAGATATCAATAAAAACTACCGTCCCTTCAATGTTTTCATTTGCAGTCAGTGCAGATTCGGACTCACGTGTACCCATAAAGTTCAGAACGGTCTCGTCGACATACATTTTCAGAATGTCATTTTCTTTCAGTGCTTTTACCGTCATTCGCAGCTCGTCGACATGCTTAAGCGTTTTTTCAATGGTGACTTCGAGGTCAGAGAAATTGATGGGTTTGGTAATAAAATCAAAGGCACCCAGATTCATAGCCGTACGAATATTGTCCATGTCTCCATAGGCACTGACAATCACGGATTTTAGTAGTGCATTTTTTTGACCTAATCTCGAAAGTAAAGTGAGCCCGTCCATCTCTGGCATATTAATATCACTGAGTACCACATCCACATCATGATGGACGTCGAGCTGATTCAATGCCTGTACCCCGTTCATGGCAAAGATGAACTCATACTGCTGATTGCGGATCTTCTTTCTAAACTTCTGTTTGATCAATAGTTCCAGATCCGCTTCATCATCAACTACCAGGATTTTTGAGGGGCTCATACTGAAGCTAGTTTTTCCTTGAGTGTGTTGAAGTTTAAGGGCTTAGTTAGGAAATCATCTGCACCGAGTTGCATCGCAGTATCATGATTTTCCTGATCGCCATAAGCGGTTATCATCATGACCACAGGTGGTGGTTTCTTGAACTTCTGCTTGATAAATTTCAGTAATTCTAATCCGCTCATTCCTGGCATATTTATGTCGGATAAAATCAATACGGCTTCATGCTTGTGATCGTCAAGGTACTTAACGGCCTCCTCACCAGAATGCGCGAAGACAAATTCGATCTCTTCTTTCCTTATTTCTTTACGAAACTTCTGCTGAAATAAGAACTTCACGTCAGTTTCGTCATCAACTACTAGAATCTTCATGATTTAATTTAAGATTTATTTGGGCAATTTAATAATGAATGAGGTGCCATTACTCGATTCCGATTGAACATCAATAGTACCTCCATGAGATCTCACAATGTCATAGCTCAATGAAAGTCCTAACCCAGTGCCTTCATTGGGTGGTTTTGTTGTGAAAAAGGGATCAAATATCTTTTGTTGGATCTCTTCAGGTACTCCTGGTCCATTGTCCTTTATTTCAATGATTATGTTACCCTCTAGATCCTCTGAAGTGGATATTTCCACACATTTCTGCTGGGTATCTTCATTCGATAGCACAGCTTGATATGCATTGCTTATGATGTTCAACAGGACCCTTCCAATATCCTGCGGGACAACTTGAATGGATGGTAAGTCAGGACTTAAATTTAGTCGACCTTCTATACTGGGTCGGGGTGAGCTTCCGATGCCATGATAAGCTAAGCTCATGTACTCTTTACACAAAGCATTGATGTCGGTAAGCTCCTTTTTCCCAGATTCAGATCTGGAGTGTTGTAGCATAGATCTCATGATCAAATCTGCTCTGTTTCCGTGATGATGAATTCGTTCAGAGTTGCTTTTCAAATCATGAGCAAGATCAGAAATGACTTTGATGTTGTTTTCGCCTAAGCTATTGATGAGATCGTCTGCTATTTCTTGATTAAGTTCTGCAAAATTATTTACAAAATTTAGTGGGTTTCTTATTTCATGGGCTATACCGGCAGTTAACTGACCTAGGGAGGCCATTTTTTCAGAGTGAATTAGTTGGGTCTGAGTCTCTTCCAGTTTCTTAAGGGTTTCTTCAATTTTTTGTTTCTGTTCGTTGGTTTTCTTGTTTAGTCTTTTCAGCTCTCTGTTTTTTATAGATAAAAGTTCTGCCTCCTTTCTTGACTGCTCGGCTTGGTAAGCTATTTCTATATTCTGAATCTTCTGCTTTACATTTTGATGGTGCATTTTTAGTACACTTTCAAGATGTTTCTCCAGGCAGAGTAGAGCAGTATCGGACTTTCTGAGGATCTTATTCAATTGATACATGCGATAGAGTGTTTCAGAAATTAGATCCGAGGCTTCCGTTCTTCGTGCCAGATCAAGTGTCTTATCAAGTTCCTGTAAAAGAAGATCTAATTCCGTTCCGGTAGCTTTTTCTTGTTTTATTTCTGCAATTAAGAGTTGGATCTTGATTTCAGAGCGTGCATCTCCAGTCTCTTTGACTATACTGAGTGCTTCATTTAGGAGCGCAATGGATGCTTCAGCGTTAGTACTCCTCTGAATCTCCGCCAAGTGGATTAAACTGTTTGATTGACTTTTTTTATTTCCAATTTGACGGCTTAGTTGAAAACTTCTATGAAAATAATGAGTGGCTTTTTCATGATGTCCCAGTTTTAGATATGCAGCACCTATATTGTCAAGACTTCCTGCTTCTCCAAATTGGTCTCCTGCTTCTAGACGAAATGAAAGTCCCTCTTCAAAGTTTTCTAGAGCACTCTGAAAATCCTCCGATTCAAAATGGATAGAGCCAATCACGTTTAGATTATACCCAATCATGATTGGAAAGCCATGATCTCTAGCGAGCTGAAGGCTTTCATATAGATCTTCAAGGGCTTTTTCATAGAGTCCAAAGTTTCTGTATGTCACACCGAGTTGATACAGGTTGGTTATCTCATTCTCGATAAAGTTGGTTTTTCTGCTTAATTCAAGAGCCTTCTGGATAGATTCTAGGGATAAAGCTAGATCACCAAAGTTGCGTTGTACGATTCCCAGGTATTCATACACCGTAGACTGACCTTTAGCATCCTCAAGCATTTCAAAGTACTCAAGTGCCTTGATCAGCAATCTTTGAGCTTCTTTATAATTCGACATTCTCAAATTACAGAAGCCGAGTGTTCGAAGTGCCGCAGCTTTGCCCTTTCTATAGGACAGGATTTTGGCTTTCTCCAAAGCCTGGGTGCTGATGGCCAGAGATTGGGTCGAGTCACTTATTCGAATATTCCACGCCTGCTCATTAAGTTGGTCAATATCTGAAGAGGTGATTTTAGTCATATATTACCTATCCGTGATTGCCTTAAGGTAGTTATTTTGGAGGTTTGATGAAAATTATGTGTCATACTATCACCTAGTCAAATAATCATTTGGAATCTCCACAAGTTTTTTTGTCATTCGCTGCCAAACTACTATGTTGGCAGGTTGATTGTGAACGTAGTTTTCTCTCCAGGGACTGAATGAACTCTGATGTCACCACCATGTGCCTTTACGATATCATAAGCCAGACTTAATCCCAGGCCCGTACCTTCCCCAGTTGCCTTAGTGGTGAAAAAAGGTTGAAATATTTTATCATGCATTTCTTTTGGTACGCCAGGTCCGTTGTCAATGACCTGAATCTGGACAGACTCTCCCAAATTTACGGTTTTCACCAATAGTTCGGGTTTGTAGTCCGTGCTGTCGTGCTTTGATTTTTCCAGGGTGGCTTGGAATCCATTATTTATTAGATTGAGGAGGACCCGACCCATGTCTTGAGATACCACCATGACTTTCGGTAGATCAGGATCAGCTTCCAATCGGAAATTAGCCTGAAAGGATTTGTTTTTTGCGCGTAACCCATGATAGGCTAGTCGCAGGTATTCATCACACAACTGATTAATATCGGTAGGTGTTTTCTCGTCAGATTTGGTCCTGGAATGGTCCAGCATACTTCTGACGATGTCACTGGCCCTTTCACCGTGGTGATGGATTTTGATCAGATTATTCTTCAAATGAGATATGGTTTCTTTTATGTCTTGAGGGTTACTTATTTCTAAATCTTCCTCTATCTCTTCTATTATCTCTTTACTGACTTCTGAAAAGTTATTGACAAAGTTTAGTGGATTTTGTATTTCGTGCGCAATTCCTGCGGTTAATTCTCCCAGAGAAGCCATTTTTTCGGAATGAACAAGTTGAGATTGAGTTGATTTTAAATTTTCAAGAGCCTTTGCGAGGGCTATTCTTGATGCTTCACTTCTTCGCCGGGCCTGGTATAATATAAATGAAATAATAAAAAGGAAGCCCATTCCGATCAGAAGTAGAGTTGACGCTAATCTATTTCGATATTCCTTTTCTGCCTGCTCCAATTCTTCTCTACGTTGTTCTTCTTTGGTGACAATATCTCGTATGGCCTGGATATTTCCGGATCCATATAGCTTACTTTGAGTCGTGTTTGAAAGCTTCAAGTAGTCAAGTGCTTTTTGAGGGTTTCTTGCTTCATACTCTTCAGCCAATAATTGACTTGCTCTATATATACCTTGATTATAGTTAATAGTTTGAGCCGCTTTTAATCCTTTTTCCGCAAAATAGATGCTTGAGTCTGGTTCATTGTTATTTTGAAAATAAAGAGCAAAGTCAATGTGGGTGTTGGATATGTGGTAATATTCATTATTGCCACCCGTCATTTGACTAACTTTAATGAGATCTCTTCTGGCTAAATCCTTATTTCCTTTTTGCAAGTATGCCTTTGCTCGGAGATTGTAGACTCCCGGCCATACGTCATCACCATACACCTTCTTAAAAAACGAGTCTCCATACTGCCGGAAAATGGGGAAAGACAATTCTATATTAGATAATGCTGAATCTGGAATGCCTTGTTTTTCTAAAACCTGAGCAGTGAGATAATAACCATACGCTTCTGCCAGCTTATCAACATCTTGGTGATGCCTGCCAATTCTAATCATCTCCTGGGCATAATACATGGCTTTGTCATAATCTCCAATCTGGAAATACAATTCTGAGAGATTATAATAAGTAGGTCCAATGTAAGAGGTTTCAAATGGAGTATCTCCATTCGTATCGAGGGCACGAAAACAAATTTCCAAAGTCTTTGGAAAATTACCTTTGTAAATATATGATTCAGCCAAAATTCCCAGAGCATACAACTCAGTGTTGAGATCTTGAGCATTCTCCAATAACAACAAAGCCATTTCACAATACTTGATGGTCGAATCGGGATTAGCGTAAATGTATCGGACTCCTATCTCATTGGCCGCTTGGATGCGAGTTGGTAGATCTTGTGTAGTTTGTAACACGTATTTCAAACTATCAAGGTAATCGAAGTAAGTAATGGATTGTGATCGAACATAGCTTATTGAAAATAATATCATTAAAATGACAAACCATGATTTCATGAAGGTTAAAACTTCTTTCTTATCGAAATATAACCTCATATGATTGGTAATTTAATGACAAAGTGGGTACGTCCGACCTCTTCACTTTTTAAACTCAATTCCCCACCATGTGCCTTTACGATATCATAGGCCAGACTTAGACCCAACCCCGTTCCTTTCCCTGTGGGCTTTGTCGTAAAAAAGGGTTGAAATATTTTATCTTTTATTTCTTCAGGTATGCCCGGTCCATTGTCAATGATCCAAACTTCGATTGACTGCTCTCGCTTGAAAGTTTTCACCACGAGCTCAGGCTTGTAGTCTTTGTCCGATGTTTCTGACTTCTCTAGGATCGCCTGGAATCCATTATTTATTAGATTGAGTAGAACCCGGCCGATATCTTGCGGCACTGCCATGATTTCCGGCAAATTGGGATCAGCCTCCAGCCTAAAATTGGCCTGAAAGGATTTGTTCTTTGCACGTAACCCATGATAGGCTAGTCGCAGATACTCATCACAAAGACGATTTATATCGGTCAGTGCTTTCTCGTCGGAGGTAGCCCTGGAATGATCTAGCATACCTCTGACGATACCACTGGCCCTTTCACCATGATGATGGATTTTTTGTAGATTATTCTCTAAATCAGAGAACAACTCCTTCAGCTCTCCATAATTCCCTTTTTCTAGATCTTCTTGGATCTCTTCTAATAACTCCGTACTGACTTCAGAAAAATTATTCACAAAATTCAGGGGGTTTTGAATTTCATGGGCGATGCCGGCAGTGAGCTCTCCCAGACTAGCCATTTTTTCAGATTGGATGAGCTGGGTCTGGGTCTCCTTTAGATCTGCATATGCTTTTTCGATTTCCTTGGCATGTGCCAATTCTTGATCTTTAATTTTTTCCCTCTCTTTACGGATAGTTTTCTCACGTTGGTTTTTATGTGTCAGCCATACTGAAACAGTGAGTAGTGACCCATATAGAAGATAGGCCCACCATGTCTTCCACCAGGGAGGTAGTATTTTGAAATCCACCTGATCTTCTCTCCAGATACCATCTGATCCCATTTTTTTCACGATAAATGAATACAATCCAGGATCGAGTTTATAGTAATATACTTCCTCCTCGTTTGCTCCTTTCCTCCATCTTTGATCATATCCCTCGAGCATATATAGCAGATCTCTATCGGGTTTCCGACTTAGAAAGTCTATGTATTGTAATGTGAAAGACAGGTCATTCTGATGGTGTTTCAATTGCATGGTGACACTATCCTCGTGGGCAAGGTTCGTTACATTCATTTCAGCAGAGTAGACCTTAGATATCCTTGGCGTAGCCGTATTTTGATTTCCCGATTTGAATTGATCTAGTTTGTATTTTATGAATCCATAGGAGGTTCCTAGGTAGGAATATCCGGTATTTTGAGCAGTGAAAAACGGCTTACTCATGATCTCAAACTCTGCTAGCTGACTGATATCAAGCCGCCTGGAACTACTGTCTATAGTATTAAATTCTATAACACCTGTCCGTGTAGCTACCAGCAGTGTGCTGTCTGAGGCAAAGGAAATGTCAGAGATGTGGCTATCATGGTTTAATAATCCATTCTTATCAAGAATCTGAGTGAATGTATCACGGTCAGATAGGTACTTCTTAAGGCCACTACGATCACTTCCAACATATAGATTTTGCTTGTTATCTTCCTTTATTATCCTCGGACCATCCTGGATATGGTGTAAAAATTGGTAGTCTTTAAATGTCCTCAGACCAGCGTCTAATAGGTGTAACCCATGAAGGTCAAATCCTACCCAAATATGATCCTGTGAGTCGATATATACCTTATTTACAAGAAGGGAAGTTTGTTTTTCTACATCTTTTGGCTTGAAATCTATTTTCATAAATTTTTTTTGCCGATGTAGAAATAGAAATAAACCATTTGATGTTGCTACCAGAATACTATCGCTTGATATTAAAGCGGTATTACTAAGTCTTAATAGTTCTCTTGGGGTTACTTGTTCATCATATAAAGGATAAAATTCATGTTGATCGGCAGAGGGGTTATAGAAAATCAATCCTTTGTCAGTCGATCCCCATAAATTGCCATCCGGATCTTTGGACAAATGATGTATGCTCGAAAAATCCTCATTATCGAAGTAGTGTATATGGGTCATATCATTCACACTTTCACCTACCTTTGCAATAAAGTTATTTGACCCTACATATATTTCATCATCTGGTGCCTCTGCAAATGAGAAGATAGGACCACCTATGTCTTGATGATTCAATCTAGAAGGTGTTTGATTGATCCTAAAAAGTTTGGTGCCAATTCCATCGGGATTCCATGATCCAAACCACAGTAGACCATCCTCGGATTTTAAAGAACACCACAAGTCACTGATTGGAAGAGAGTACTCATCATCTCTTTCAGACGTTAAATGGATAATTTCATCAGTGATTGGATCAAATACATTGATTCCATTGTTCATTGTGCCAATCCAAATATTTCCAAACGCATCTTCAGTGATAAAGCGAATGTGATCCATACAGTAGGCATACCCTCTAACGGGTGGTCGACTGAGTTTTTCTGATTCACCATCCACATGTAGATGTCTCTGAAAAGTTCCCAATTCTCGGTCCATTGTATGCAAGCCGTCCCCTGCAGTGCCAATCCAAAAGACACCTCTACTGTCTTCAAAAATAGCCGTAACAATATTATTATTGAGGCTGTTACTTTGATCTGATGTGGTAAACCTTTCTACCGTTTTTGTCGCCGGATCAATTCTAAATAGACCGCCTTTTGATTGTTCTCCAAAAAATGGACTGGAGGATCCGGCCCAGATTATTCCAGATTCGTCGGTATACAAAACCCTTACATGTTCCTGACTCAAAATCCTGGCATCTTCACTTTCTTTATAATCCCGTTTGAATGCCTTGGTTTTCGGGTCCCAGTAGTCCAATCCATTCAAAGTGGCTATCCATAGCCTTCCAGATTTATCCTCTGTGAGGTTTCTTATACCATCTGATCGAAGACTCGTTGTGTCATTGGGATCAGAGACAAAGTTTGAAAATGTATCATCTTGTGGATTGAGCCTTGATAGTCCATTCGCAAATGTTCCAATCCAAATAAGACCTTCACTATCCTTGTAAAGACACTCTAGCCGATCGGATAAGAGTGAATTGGCATCTTCACTGTGATGATTGTATGGCTTAAACTCATTTCCATTATATCTATGGAGCCCCTGATTATTAGTGGCAATCCAAATATTGCCCATGTTATCTTGTACCATATCAGCGATAAAAGAGTTAAAGGGAACCGATATGCCTTCGATCTTCAAGCCTTGTGCAAAAAGAGATGTACTTGCGGCTATGAATACGATGATCTGGAAAATTACTTTCATGTTTTACTCATAATTACTATAATCCATTTATGGGTAATGTTACATAAAATTCAGTGCCATTCTCTTTTTTTGAATTTAAGGTTATTTCACCCCCATGAGCCTTCACAATATCATATGCTAGGCTTAGTCCCAGACCTGTACCTTCTCCGGTAGGTTTTGTCGTGAAAAATGGTTGAAATATTTTGTCCTTTATCTCTTTGGGTATCCCCGGCCCATTGTCAATAATCCGAATCTCGATTGACTGCTTTCGCTTGACAGTTTTCACCATGAGCTCAGGCTTGTAGTCTTTGTCTTGTTTCTCTGACTTCTCTAGGGTCGCCTGGAATCCATTGTTTATTAGATTGAGTAGAACCCGGCCGATATCTTGCGGCACTGCCATGATTTCCGGCAAATTGGGATCAGCCTCCAATCGAAAATTGGCCTGAAAAGATTTATTTTTTGCACGCAAGCCATGGTAGGCTAATCGCAGGTACTCATCACATAGCTGATTAATATCGGTAGGTGCTTTCTCGTCGGATGTAGCCCTGGAATGGTCCAGCATACCTTTGACGATGCCACTGGCTCTTTCACCATGATGATGGATTTTGCTGAGATTATTCTCTAAATCAGAGAGCAACTCCTTCAGCTCTCCATAATTCCCTTTTTCTAGATCTTCTTGGATCTCTTCTAATAACTCCGTACTGACTTCAGAAAAA